>NZ_FNUR01000023.1 GCF_900108105.1 Butyrivibrio sp. Su6
CGGAAGTTTGACAGTCTAGCCTCATAAATCTTAGTTCATCATACCCCTCAAGCCCGCATAAAGACTGATATTTCAGTCTTATTTTTTTGTCAAATTTTATCACTTTATATGTGGCTATATGTAGCTATGTATGGTATAATAAGGGTTGGAGGATATAAGTATGAAACTAACAGTAAGCAAATCCAAAAACTCTGCATCATTCTATGTTCAGAAAACTATCAGAAAGTCAAACGGCTCTGTCACAACTGTTACCGTAGAAAAGCTTGGCAACCTTGATGAAGTAAAGGCAAAAGCCAAAGGGCAGGATCCTTACGCCTGGGCACAGGAATACGTCAACGAACTCAACCGCAGGGAATATGAAGAACAGAAGGAAATAATCCTCAGCTATGCACCTTCCAAACTCATCAAAAAGAACGAGCAGAAAACATTCAACTGCGGATATCTCTTCCTCCAGGACATCTACTACAGCCTGGGCCTTGATAAGATTTGCAGCAAGATATCTTCTCGTCACCTTTTTGAGTATGATCTAAACGACATACTTTCCAAACTTGTATACACAAGAGTGATCTTCCCGTCATCAAAGCTGTCATCCAACAAGCTTGCAGCATCATTCATTGAACAGCCATCATTTGAACTTCATGATATTTACCGTGCTCTTTCCATCCTCGCCGAGGAGAACGACTTTATACAGGCTGAGCTCTACAAGAACAGCCAGAAAGTATTAGAACGCAGAAGTGACGTACTGTATTACGACTGCACAAACTATTTCTTTGAGTTGGAAGAAGCAGACGATTTAAGGAAATATGGCAAATCCAAGCAGCATCAGCCACTGCCAATCGTCGGAATGGGACTGTTTATGGATTATGATGGAATTCCTCTTGCATTTGACATATATCCTGGAAATAAGAATGAGCAACCTACTCTAAAGCCTCTTGAAAAGAAGATTCTTAAGGACTATGGACTTGATCAGATCATTGTTTGCACAGATGCTGGACTGTCCTCCAAAAGCAATCGAAAATTCAATGACAAATCCATCAACGGTGAGCGCCTGAGAAGCTTTATTACAACACAGTCTGTCAAGCAGCTTCCTGAACACCTCAAGGAGTTTGCTCTTGACCCTTCCGGTTGGCACATCATTGGAGACGCTACTATTTACAACATCGAAGAGATTGATGAGTCTGAGTTCTACGATAAGATTTTCTACAAAGACAGATGGATAAAAGAAGATCTTTCAGGAAGAAAAATAAGACAGGGAGCAAAGCCTCTAGAGCAGCACCTTATAGTCTCCTACTCTCCCAAATACAAAATCTATCAGCGTAAGATCAGGCAGGGGCAAGTAGACAGGGCAACAGCTATTATCAACAGCGGAAAATATAAACAGCGTCCCAAGAATCAGAATGATCCACACAGATTTATCGGAAAGGAAGTCATGACTGAAGATGGCGAGGCATGTACAAAAGAAGTTCCATATCTCAAGACAGACATCATAGCTGAAGAAGAAAAATATGATGGATTCTACGCAGTTTGTACCAATCTTGATGACATGAATGTTGCTGAAGTGATACACATCAATAAGAAACGCTGGGAAATAGAAGAATGCTTCCGGATAATGAAAACCGAGTTCAAAGCAAGACCCGTTTACCTTCAACGGGAAGACAGGATAAAAGCGCATTTCCTGACATGCTTTATATCACTCTTCATATACAGACTGCTTGAAAAAAGATTGGGTGAACAGTATACCTGCGAAGATATAGTCCACACCCTCAGGGACATGAACATGTACCGCCCCGGAGAAAAACGTGGATATATCCCATCATACACAAGAACAGACCTGACAGATGCGCTTCATGAGACCGCTGGATTCCGCACAGACTATGAGATTCTTACTGACCTAAGCATGAAGAAAGTCATCCGTGAATCCAAGAAAAAGTAATAATATATAGCTACACTTTTACCCTAAAACTAATGCGAGGTTTCCGCATAATTACTGCGGTTCCTCGCATTTAGACTGTCAAAGATGGGATT
>NZ_FNUR01000009.1 GCF_900108105.1 Butyrivibrio sp. Su6
TTGTATATAAGGTATCTTATAATCCTCCTTAGCTCAGTCGGTAGAGCATTCGGCTGTTAACCGAAGTGTCGTTGGTTCGAGTCCGACAGGGGGAGCTTAAAAGAAGACTGTTACTACGGTCTGATATGGCTCCGTGGTCAAGCGGTCAAGACATCGCCCTTTCACGGCGGTAACACGAGTTCGATTCTCGTCGGAGTCATTTCAATTAAATATGGTGACATAGCCAAGTGGTAAGGCGTGGGTCTGCAACACCCTGATCGACGGTTCAAATCCGCCTGTCACCTCTAGAGAAACCAATAAGCTTTTGCTTATTGGTTTTTTTATGCTTATCAGATTACTTAGATGAATTAGTATTAGCAACAAATTATAATACTTAATGAGAATAGAAATAGCGATGATCTTACGACCATCGCTATTTCAACACAAACTATATTAGGAAGAGAGACTTGCTGGATTATAGTTCAACGATAACAGTATCAAATGGAGCTATATCGTTGAAGGATTTACTTCCGAACTCAGTTGCTACTGTAGTGGATTGTACTGAGTCAGAGTTGTTTATTACGATCAACTTCTTGTTAGCAGGGAAATAAGCACATTCTGTTGCTGGATTGTCAGTTATATAGTTTTGCTTTAATGGCTTATTAGCTGCAAATAAAAGGATATTAAACAGTAATCTGTTGTTTAAGGTCGTTGTTTCAAATGTTGAAAGGTAGATACCTTTTCCTTTACCAAAGTTATTGCAGGTGAAGAGTGGATTACCATCTTTGTCAGCCAGGACTGTTGCATTTCCATCTGTAAGATGAACATGAGCTCTTTCAGGGATATTACTTCCTTCAGGAATCAAATCTTTAACATCTGAGACTTCATATGACCATTTACCATGGCAAACTCTTGCAGCGGTATCTTTGTCTACACCAAGGACGGATGACATCTTAAATGCAGCGTCAAAGCCCTCTACAGCTGAAGGCTCATTGACACCAATAAACGCTCCACCCTCATATACCCACTTAGTTAGTATTTCTTCAACCGCAGGATCTCTCCAATTATCTCCGCCGCTCCATGCTGTACCTGCAGCGCCGGCATTGATGATAATTTGGTATTTAGACAAGTCAGTTGTTTTAACATCGTTAAAGTTAATAAATGATACGTTTACAGGAAGTCCTGATAAAGCTTCATTGATATGAATAAGATCATTCATGTATGTCTCATGGAAGTGGCCGCTTAAAGTCCAGCTTCTAAGGCTTCCCCAGCTGTGAAGAACAGCTACATTGATATCGAGTGTATAAGGTGAGCCTGACTCATGAAGATCTCTGATTGTTCTGAATTCATCTGATATTTTTGCGATATAATCGACAAAGTCAGGATAATCCTGAACAAGATGTAAGTAACCACCAAGGCCGATACGATCGATTTTTGCTCGAAGTAAAGCTCTTCTTGTATGATTCCAGTACTCTTTTGCATCTCTTGTTGGATCTCCGCCGGGAGCGAAGGTTGGAAGGCCACCAAGTCCAACAGGGAAGAGGTATGGATGGAATCTCAGCTCGTGAGTTCCTATATCCGCACCGGCGCAGAGTCTAACCTCATAACCGGAAAATACGCATTTTATAAGACCATCAAAATTAAAATCTTTAAATCTCTTGCTGTATGGCTCAACACCAACCCAGCTGTCGTCGTAGAATACATAAGCTTTTTTACCATATTCATGAACAATATCCACAAGCTTTCTTCCAAAAGATACTACGAAAGAATTTACAAAATCCATGTAGTCAAGCTGTGTTTTTACAGGCGGCATATGTGTTACGTGAAGATTGCCTCTGTTAATGAAATCTTCAGCGGTAAGTTTGTAGCCATACTTATCTGCAAATGCATCAAGCATCTTTGGACTGACAGTGAAATCGTATGAACCCCAGTCAGTAAAGAGATTACGATTGCGGGTGCTGCTACCCCAGATCCAGACAAAGTTGTAAAACATTGAAGTGAATCTTACTACAGTAGTAGCAGGGTGAGTTTCGCACCAGTTGCGAAGCCATGTGAGCATATATTCCTGTGTTTCAGGATAAATGGGATCAATCTGCATAAGATGCTCTTTGTCCCAGTTATTTGTTGTGTGGTTGTACATGGAAATTTCTTCCCATATACGATAAGCCAGGAAACTTACAGTATATCTGTGCCAAGGTATAACATTGTTAACTATGACATTTCCTGCTTCTTTTTCGTAGGTCCAGAAACTGCTGCTTACTTCCTGATTAGTAGTTCTGTCAAATACCTGCCAATACTTCATGGAAGCCTTGCTGTCATTAACCAAGAACTGTTCATCAAAAAAATCATCAAGCAAATGAAAAGTCAGGTAAGAATCTTCAGCGATTTTAGGCTGTGTCATTAAGAATGTCTGCTGAAGCTTGTCCATGTTTTCTTTTGCCCAAGCATTATGATCTCTGATTATGCAGATGGTAGAGTAGATGCCATATCCGGAATTAAGGATTTCATCTGATAAAACAGTACCATCACTGTCTCTGATTACATCTGCTCCCCATTTCTGTGCCAGATCAAGAGTGAGTTTCTCGTATCCTGACTCTCCCGGGAGAGTGAACCCTCCCTTAGTTTGACTATTTTGTGAATCCATCGGTTTATCCCCCAAGTGTTTATGTTGATTAAAGTGCGCCATCACTTCTTACTTTGTCGTAATTCAAAACTCCTGATAAGTAGGCAAGTGCAAGACCCTGGCCCCAACCCTGGATCCAGTCTCTTGAGATGTTTCTGTAGCCGTCTCTGTCTTTCATGACAGCAGTACCACCTGAAACATTGAGAACTCTTCCGTCTTCAGAGATGTTCTCAAGTATGCCCTTGGTAGCTTTGTTGATGTATTTGATGTGAAGAGGATTTCCTTTGTTGATCATTGCTGCTGCGATTCCGCAGGAAGCTGATATCTCCTCATATGAATCAGGATCATCAAGAATAGTTCTGAAAAGACCATTCTCTGTCTGTAAAAGTTTGATTGAAGCAAGCTGTTCATTAAGCGAGCCAACGATATCAAGGAATTTTGGATACAGGTAGCACTCTGGAAGAACACGTCCAACTTCAGACATGGTATATGCAGCCCATGCATTAGCGCGGCCCCAGTAAAATCCTGACATGTGATCTTTTGTGATGTTGTTGTAACCATGATAGAAAAGACCTGAAGCAGGATCCTGCAGATATTTGATGTGCCAGTAGTACTGATTAAGTGCATCATCTATAAGCTTTTCGTCTTTTAAGAGAACTCCGGCTCTTAAAAGGAAGAATGCAGCCATAAATAAAGTGTCTGCCCAGCACTGCTCAGGGAAATCGTTGTTAACTGAAACAGTGTGCTGGAGAACATTGTCTCCAAAGCGAAGAGCATCTTTTTCCAAATAGTCGATTTTGCTTTTTGCTATATCGAGATATTTTTCGTCTCCTGAATATTCGTAAAGAGTAAGCATTGCATGGCCCATAGCGCATGTGTTAACGGTCCATGAAGGGAGGCCAAGTTCAATGTACTCATCGATTCTTTCTTTGAGCATTTCGATATATTCCGTTTTTTCAGTAGCAAGATAAGCCTCGCAAACGCCATAATAAGCTACTCCACCAGGCCAGTCCCATGTAAGGTCCATTCTCATAGTTCTTTTTACGATCTGGTCAATAGCTTTCTCAATTTCTTTTTTGTCATAAATTAGATTTGCCATAGTGCCCTCTTTTTATCCCAAGATAATAGTATTTTGAGCAAATTATAGATTGGGATGGTCGAAAAGTCTATTCAAGTAAATAAAAAAACTATGCAATTTCAACTATTTGATATAGAATAGTTGAATATATGAAATAGACGATATTTAACACCTGAAAAAGAGGGCAAAAGAATGTCTAAACCAAAGAAAACAGTCATAGAATACAGAAATTATGAGCTTCCTTTGAATTTTCCGATACTTCTTTTATCTGGGGACAGATGGCATATATCGGATGTGAAGTCGGGGAAACTGCATTTTCACAACTGCTTGGAAATAGGAATATGTCATTCAGATAGCGGAGTGATCGAATTTGACAATAGGCCTGTTCAGTTTAAGGCAGGTGATATGACCTTCATTTCACGCAATGTTCCTCACACTACTTATAGTAATAAGGGAGAGGCGAGTCTTTGGTCATATATATTCCTTGAGCCCGCAGAGCTGCTGAAAGGCGACTTTGGCGGAGCTTCGCCCTATGCAAATATTTTTGAAGATATGATGCAGAACTTTCAGATGATAATCAATCGCAAGGATTATCCGGATATTTATTTCCTTATAACAGAGATCATTGAGGAACTGAGCCACAAAGGGATGAACTATCAGCTGTCCGTTAAGGGACTGATGCTATCTCTTTTTATGAAGATGATGAGGATCTATTCTGATAATAATAAGCTGACTCAGGATGATAAAGAAACCCATGAAAACGCTATAGTTATCGCACCTGCGCTAGATTACATCAAGGATAATTATATGGTCAATTTTCCTATAGAAGATCTGGCTGACATGTGCCATCTGAGCCAGACTCATTTCAGAAGAGTCTTCAATGAGATCATGAACACAAGCCCTCTCAGTTACCTTAATACCACCAGAATACTGCAGTCATGCATTCTTTTACGCACAACAGAGGAATCAATCCTTTCAGTATCTGAGCAGGTGGGCTTCAGGTCTGTATCCAGCTTTAACAGGCACTTTTCAGAGATCATGGGCACTCAGCCCAGTGAGTGGCGCCATCGCATGGCGAAAGTGGATAATGCATCTATCTTAGAGTACACAGGATGGATGCAGGCACAGAATCTTTCTGAGGAAAAGAAGTAAAACGGAAAATCGAAAAGATTGATTTGTGAAAAATTCACAAATATTACTCCTACCAATTATTAAAATACAACATATCGACCTATAAAGTTGATAATAAATGGTCGTTTATGCAAAGTTTTTTCGACTAAGTGATTAGATATACCATCTAAATTATTTTAGGATTTAACTTATAAAAGGGGAGGAGCAATATAGTATGAAAAAGAGTAACACCAAAAGCATGGGGGTAAAGACCACCACATCGTGGAAAAATGCACTTAAGCGCGATTGGCAGTTATACCTACTTTTGCTTATTCCGTTGATTCTAGTTTTTGTATTTAGTTACGGTGCTTACCCAGGACTTAGAATGGCATTTATGGATTACAAGCCAGCTAAGGGATATGCAGGAAGCAAATGGGTAGGATTTGGCACGTTCCAAAAAATCTTTAAAGACGCCGATTTCATCAGAGCACTTAGAAATTCAATAGTATTCAATATCTCAGATCTCCTTGTTGGATTTCCAATGCCTATTATTTTGGCCCTTATCTTAAATGAATTACGTTTCCAAAAATTTAAAAAAGTTTCGCAGACAATACTTTATCTGCCACACTTCCTTTCATGGGCCATCATCGGTTCAGTAGCGCTTACAATGTTTAAGCCTGCATCAGGACTTGTGAATATTGCACTCATGAACGCAGGATTCATTCAGGAAGGTATCCCTTTCCTTAATGAGAAATGGCACTGGGCTGTAACATACCTGCTCATCGGTGTCTGGCAGGGCATGGGCTGGGGCTCAATCCTGTATCTGGCAGCTATCACCGGTATTAACGGAGAGCTTTATGAAGCAGCCATGATCGACGGTGCGAACAGATGGCAGAGAATGTGGCACATCACACTTCCGGGTATCAGAAGCACAATCGTTACATTGCTTATCATGAACCTTGGCCGTGTTATGGGAAGTAACCTCGAGCGTCTTACAGCTCTTGAGAATACACAGGTAAAAGACTTCCAGTATCAGCTTGCTGTCTATATCTATAACAAAGGTCTTGGAACCGGTAAGTTCTCTATGGCGACTGCAGTAGGTCTTTTCCAGTCACTCATTGGACTTTTCCTTGTACTTATTTCAGATAGAATAGCCAAGAAGCTTGGCGAAGATGGTTTGCTGTAGGAGGTGCCTTTAAATGTCAAAGAAGAATGTTCGAGGCGAAGAGGTGTCCACTTCAGCAGGTGGAGCTCACGCCGTTAATAAATTCAGAATTAGTGATGCTGTAATGATCATATTCATAGTACTGCTTTGTCTTACCTGCGTACTTCCGTTCATCCATGTAGCAGCTAAGTCAATATCAGGAAACACGGCGGTAATGTCAAAACAGGTATATTTCTGGCCAAAAGACATTACTATAGATGCTTACACAAGAGTTTTAGCTGACTCAACAATGACTCACTCAATGTTGTTTTCTGCAATTGTAACTTTAGTATTTACCTTACTTGGAATGATCGTGTGCACATGTGCTGCGTATCCGCTTTCAAAAAAGAGATTGAAAGGAAGACATGTATTTACTTTCCTTTTGATGGTACCTATGTACTTTAGTGCGGGCATTATTCCTGCATATCTTCTTTATCAGGATCTGCATGTGCTCGATACAGTATGGGTTTTGATATTACCACTTATCTATTCCCCATATAACATGCTCATAATGAAAAACTATTTCCAGAGCACAATTCCTGACAGCTTGGAAGAATCAGCTTTCCTTGATGGAGCTACAAATTTTCAGATCCTTGGAAAGATCGTGCTTCCACTGTCAAAGCCAATCCTTGCTACACTTTCTCTTTTCTATGCGGTTGGCAGATGGAATTCATATGCGGATAACATGTACTTCACAAGAAGCGCAGACCTTAAGCTCATTCAGTACAAACTTTATCAGCTTGTTGCATCTGCTGCAGAAGCTCAGACAGCATCACTTGCAGATACAGGCGGAGCAACACAGTCAACACCTGAAGTACTTCAGGCTGCCAGCATTATGTTCGTAACAATACCGATCCTTATAATCTATCCGTTCCTTCAGAAGTACTTCGTTCAGGGAACTATGATAGGTGCGGTAAAAGGCTAACGAAGCAATAGAAAATATTAACATACATTTTCTTATATTAAGGAGGAAAGAAATGAAAAAGAAAATTCTTGCAACATTACTTAGCGCAAGCATGGTAATGGGAATTGTAGCTTGTGGCTCAACAGAGACTGCAACTACAACAGAGGGTGGAGACACTCAGGCTGCTACAGAGACAACAGCTGAAGCAGCAACAGCAACAGAAGCAACATCAGCAGAGGCTACAGCAGAAGCTGGCGCTGGTATTGACTCATGGGAGCCATTTGCTGAGACAGTTAGCATCAAGATCCCTGTATACGACAGAGGAGACAATGGTAACGGATGTTCAGATGTTGAGAACAACTACTGGACAAAATGGGTTCAGGAGAACTTCGGTGACAAGTACAACGTAAACATCAGCTATGTTGGAATCACAAGAAGTGATGTTATGACTGACTACGCTATGCTTGCAGCAGGCCAGGATCTTCCTACAGTATGTATGGAATATGACTATGACAAGCTTGCTACATGGGAGTCAGATGGATACTTACAGCCATACAGCCTTGATGAGTTCGCTCAGATCGCTCCTACATACTATCAGTCAATGGTAGATTCAGGAAACATCAATTACACAAAGTTTGAAGGCGATGATTACCTTGTTCTTGGTTTCAGACCATACGGTAACACAACATACACATGGGGAACATTCTATCGTCAGGACTGGCTTGAGGAAGCTGGATTCACAGAGTATCCTCAGACAACAACAGAGCTCCTTGAACTCTATGCAAAGCTTGTAGAGAACGGACATGAGCACCCAGCAGGAGGCACAAAGGTTTCAGGTGCCGGCATCGACCAGAACTATGGATACAGAGATTATCCACAGGATGAGATCACATGGTGCACAACTGGTGACTATCAGATCCCAGCTCTTTCAACAGAAGCTCAGAAGAGATACTTAAAGCTTCAGAACGAACTTTACAATGATGGATATCTTAATCCTGAGTACTACTTAAGAGATGCTTCAGAAGCAATTTCTGATTTCGTAAATGGCCAGTCATTCACATGGTCAGGCTACATTTCATCAACAATGGATACACTCGTAGCTCTTTATGACAATGAGCCTAACGCAAAGCTTGGTCTTGTTGTTAACTCTGGTAAGTTCACACAGGATGAGACATGGGGATCAAACAACTCATACAGACCTGGTTCAAACATCGGTATGATGATCGGTTTCTCAAACAACGCAACAGAAGATCAGATGAAAGCAGCTATGATGTATCTTGAGTGGCTTTCACAGCCAGAGAACCTCTTCACAATGACATGGGGTATCGAAGGTGTTAACTTCAACTACAACGAAGCAGGCGATCCTGTAGCAGTTGGTGATCAGTCAGGTCTTGCAGAGCAGCAGGGTCACAACAACAACGTTGACTACTGGTGCGCAGTAACAGCTGTTAAGACACTTGGTTCAATTGAAAAAGATATCGCTGCAATCGCTCCTCAGGGACTTCCTCAGGACTTCACAGCAGATATCCTTGCAAACTACAATGGACAGGTAGCTCTTTACAACGCTGGTTATGCTAACTCAGACTGCATGTTTGCTCAGGCTCTTGAGTCAGTAACAGAGTACAACCAGACACTTTATGATCTCTATGCTGAGTACCGTGATAAGCTCACAATGTGCTCTAAGGAAGAGTTCGATGCACTTTATGATGAACTTTCACAGAAGTACCTTGATGCTGGATATCAGGCAGTTATCGATGAGAGAAAGCAGCTCCTTGATGATGGTCTTGCTACACACCTTCAGTAATATTTTTTACAAGGAAAAAGAAATTTCTTGAGCCGTTCGATGTATTCGGGCGGCTCAATTTGTTATAATTGATATTGAGCTTGGAAAGGGGGAACTATGGAGGAAATTCAGAAGCTAAAAGAACTAATAGATTCATCGGAAAACATTGTATTTTTTGGCGGAGCAGGTGTATCTACAGAGAGCGGGATACCTGACTTTCGCAGCAAGGATGGCTTGTACAATCAGCACGATGTCAGGTTTGATAAATACCAGCCGGAATATCTTTTGAGCCATAGTTGCCTTGTGTATGAGCCAAAAGTCTATTATGAATTCCACAGACAAAAGATGGATACCAGAAATATAGAGCCCAACAATGCCCATAAGTATCTGGCAGCTCTTGAAAAAACGGGAAAGCTGAAAGGCATTGTGACTCAGAATATAGATGGTCTTCATCAGAAAGCCGGCAGCAGAGTTGTGTACGAGATCCATGGAAGTGCTCTCAGAAACTACTGCATGAGCTGTGGAAAAGAGTACCCGGAGGATTATATTTTTGAATCCGAGGAGCCTATCCCTAAGTGCAGCTGCGGCGGAATAATAAGACCTGATATCACATTATATGAAGAAGGCCTTCCTGAAGATCAGGTGTCAGGAGCAATAGAAGCTCTTTCTAAGGCTGATATGCTTATTATAGGAGGAACTTCATTATCAGTTTATCCTGCGGCTTCATTTATTAATTATTTCAGGGGAAAAAATCTAGTGGTAATAAATGAGAGCGATATAGCAGTCAGAGGAGCTGAGAATACTCTTATAATAAGAGAGAAAATTGGAAAGGTATTTACTGAACTGGCTAAAATACAGGGGATTGAGCTGGAATAATCTGACGAAACAAGTAACTGACAATACTACAAAAAGCCACAGAAAAAACGCAAAATAATACGGAAAAATGCTTGCATTTATCACGCGGATATGATAACATACCATTCTGTGATAAATTCCTTGCTGCTTGACTGATACAAGTAGCCAGAGACCAAAAGGAGGTAACAATAGCATGAACAAATACGAATTAGCCGTTGTTGTTAGTGCAAAGATCGAAGACGATGCCAGAACAGCAGTCATCGAGAAAGTAAAGAAGACTATCGAGAAGCATGGTGGTCAGATTACTAATGTCGATGATTGGGGTAAAAAGAAGCTCGCTTATGAGATCGAGAAAATGACAGAAGGCTTCTACTACTTCATCCAGTTCGACGGCGAGCCTACTGCACCAGCAGAGATCGAAGCTCGTATGAGAATTATGGACGGCGTCATCAGATATTTATGCGTTAAGAACGAGGCTTAAATAGAAGAGGACGAAAATATGAATAAAGTTATACTATGTGGACGTTTAACAAGAGACCCAGACGTAAGATATTCACAGGGAGAGTCAGCTACAGCTGTTGCAAGATATACACTTGCAGTTGACAGAAGATTTGCGAGAAGAGATCAGCAGGACGCACAGACAGCTGATTTCATTGGAATCGTAGCTTTTGGTAAGGCTGGAGAGTTCGCTGAGAAGTATTTTAGAAAGGGAACCAAAGTTATCGTAACAGGACGTATCCAGACTGGTAGCTATACCAACAAGGATGGCGTTAAGGTATACACAACTGATGTAGTTGCAGAGGATCAGGAGTTTGCAGAGTCTAAGAACTCTTCTGCTGGAAACAGCGTTAGCTATGACAATGCACCTTCAAATGAACCTGCACCTTCTGCAGCTGGGGATGGCTTCATGAACATTCCTGACGGAATTGACGAGGAGCTTCCTTTCAATTAATTAAGGAGGTAATTAACCATGGCTTTCACAAAGTCTGATAAGTCCGATGCTCCTGTAAGGAGAAAGGGCGGAATGCACAGAAGAAAGAAAGTTTGCGTTTTCTGTGGCAAGGATAATGTAATCGATTACAAGGATACAGCAAAGCTTAAGAAATTCGTTTCAGAAAGCGGCAAGATTCTTCCTAGAAGAATCACAGGCAACTGCGCTAAGCACCAGAGAGAGCTCACATCTGCAATCAAGAGAGCTCGTCACTTGGCACTTATGCCTTACGTAGCTGAGTAATTACAGTTATATATATTGAGTTAATTAGAGACACTTTTTAGAAGAGATTCTAGGAAGTGTCTCTTTTATTTTTGAGATATTATATGAGATTTGCAGATGTGAAAAATGCTTTTATTAATTGTGTACACAATTACGTACATAAGGACACATTATGTACACAAATGCAAAAATATGCATAGTCAAATTGTGAACAAATTCGTAAGTCGAGAGAATATTATACAGAAACAAATGCTAGTGTTTGACTACATTTGTGCAATAATACAGACAAAAGTTAACGTGAAATTAAATTTCTAAAAATTACATAAAAAAAGTATGAAAATTGTATTGTCATTAATTCGTTTGTGGTGTATGTTATGAATGATAATTCAGTTTATCGATTTAATTAATGAAGAAGGAAACTTTTTTTAAATGGAAAATGAGTTTATTGAGTTAGAAGGAACTGACGACGAAATCGATTTTGGCGAGCTTTTCTTTGTTTTGAAGAGTCATATCATCGCAATTATAGTTGCACTTTTATCAGGAGCAATCATTGCATTATTAGTCACATTGTTAATTATTAAACCAGTATATAAGTCTTCATCCATGATTTATATTTTTTCGAAGACTACATCTGTAACATCAGCTATTGATCTTCAGATCGGATCACAGCTGACAGTTGACTTTGAAATTTTGGGAACAAGCCGCCCTGTTATTGAGAGAGTAATACAGGAGCTTGAGCTTGATACCAATTATGAGCAGCTGGTTAAGACAATAGATGTTGAGAATCCTAAGGGATCACGAATCATAAAGATTACAGCTTCTAACCAGGACCCTCAGCTTGCCTGTGATATAGCCAATGCACTTGCTGAGAAGCTTGCAGCGAGAGTTGCAGAGGTAATTGATACAACAAAGCCTTCATCTGTTGAGAATGCGGTTCCGGCCACTAAGCCGTCAAGCCCAAGTAAGACTAAAAACACAGCCCTTGGCGGAATCATAGGAATGCTTATAGCAATCGCTATTATCCTTGTTCGCTACTACAGCGACATGTCTCTTAGAGATGAAGAGGATGTTACCAAGTATCTTGGCCTGGCTACACTTGCTGAGTTCCCTTATGAAAAGAGTATCGAGGGCGAGCAGCAGGGCGATATGAGAGGCAGAAGGAACAGTAAGAGAAGATTATGAAAAAGAACAGCAATGTGATATTTCTCTCGGGGATACTTGTGGCAGCAATCTTTGCGGGAATTGGCTCCTATAGCTTTGCAAACTATTCCCGTGAAAAAGAGGAAACAAATATCGAAGAAGATTTTGTTCAGGAAAGTACCAATGAACAGAGTGCACAGACAGCGCTGGCTACAACGCAGAACTCCGTAGAAGTAAACAAGATAGATAAGAGCGAGGCATCTGCGCCGGTCATACCGGTAGATTTCGATAAATTACAAAAGACCAATCCGGATATATTCGCATGGATCAATGTTCCGGGAACCAAGATCGATTATCCTATAGCGCAGCATCCGACAGATGATGGATATTATCTCAAACACGGCGCTAACGGAATGTCATCTTCGCACGGATGCCCATACATTGAGCTTTGTGATACAGGTAGTTTTAAAGAGTTCAACACTGTTGTCTATGGACACAATATGAAGGATGGCAGCATGTTTGCCGGACTTCATAGCTTTGAGGATAAGGACTTTTTCAATAAACACCGCGAAGTAAAGGTTTATACGAAAGAGCACGCATTTACTTATAAAATATTTGGCGCAGTCATGTATAGCGATGCACATATTCCTTATTACTATAACGACAACATTGAATCAGATAGAACGGCTTTTATTAAGTCTTTGACAACAGATTCAGTAGCAGACAGAAGCTACATCGACAAAGATGTAAAGGTTACAAAGGACAATTACATTCTTACACTCAGCACCTGCGATGCAAAGCTTCGAAACAACAGATATATAGTTTTGGCAGTTCTTACAGAAATAGATGGACAGAGTGCCGGTAAATGAAAAAGAAAAAAGTATATATGATGATCGCTACGGCAGCCATAGTAATTGGAATTGCAGTATTTGCCGGAGCGAAGTTATCTGAAGTTAATAAAATTACATCGATCACCAGAAAAACAGATTCAGGTAATGAAAGTGCCGCTGAAGGCACTACAGGAGAAGATGATTTTATAAGAGATTCTTTTGATGGAAGCGTCACTTATAAAGGTCAGAGATATGAGATAAACACCAAGGTTGATACAGTTCTTTTTCTTGGAATTGATACCAGCAACCAGACAAGAGAAGGTATTGGGATAGATGAGGGCGGAAGGAGTGATACCATCATTCTTTTCGCCATCGACAATGAAAAACAGCAGATCACACCACTTGAGATCAACAGAGATTCAATAGTGGATGTTGATATATATGACAATGACGGGAATTATCTTACAACCGGAAAAGAGCAACTGACAATGCAGTACTCTTATGGCCGCGATCCAATGCAGGCCAGCAATCTGACAAGAGAAAAGGTATCCGACCTTCTTGGAAGAACAAGGATCGACAGCGTGATATCACTGACTATGGAGGGCATTGAGCCAATAGTAGATTCCATAGGCGGGGTAACGCTGAAGCTTGAAGATGATCACACAGACATTGATCCTGCCTATACAAAAGGAGCTGTGATAACGCTTGACGGACAGAAGGCTTACGATTTTGTTCACACCAGAGATGTGACAATAAGAGGCAGTAACATGAACCGTATGTCCAGACAGACACAGTTTATGATGGCTCTTTTTAATACAATCCATGGAAAAGGTTCCTCTATTATAGAGACTATGGAAAACAGCGCAGGTGATTATCTGTATGAAGACATCGATGCAGACAGTGTCGATCATCTAGCATCATACGATTACTCAGGAACAATAATGACCTTGCCCGGGGAAAATGTTACCGAAGGAGTCCATGATGAGTTTTATATAGATGATGAAAAGCTTCTAGAAGTTGTGCTAGAGCTTTTTTATAAAAAAGTGTAACAGCTTTTTTGTAACAAAAAATATAGTAAAGGAGAAAAGTATGAAAAGGGTAAAGGTATTATCAATCGCTGCAATCGCAGCAGTGTTAGTTTCAACACTAACATTCAGCTCAGAAGTTTATGCAACTTCCAGAACAACTACTCTTGAAGTAGCAGGCGCTGCTCGTACTACTGCTCAGCCAGCACAGGCAACACAGGGCGCACAGGTCCTTGGTGATGTCAGAGAAGGCGTTATCAATGATGATGTTGTTGTAGAGCAGATCACAAATGCAGAAGCTTTAGCAGTGCTCAATGACGTTAACGCAGTCGCTGAAGTAATTGCTTCAACTGGTGTAAGCGTTTCACCTGAGAAGGTTGCAGTCCTTGGCAGTATGGAACTTACAGCAAAGCCTGGCGTAGAAGTTTCAGAGAAGAATCCATTATTCGTCTCTTTCAACTTCCCTGGAGTTACAGCTAAAACCAAAGCTTTTGTTTGCCATTTTGTGAATGGTAAGTGGGCTGTAGAACCTACAGAGGTTAAGGACGGACTTATTGTTGGTAAGTTCACAAGTCTTTCACCTGTAGCAGTTGTTGTAGATAAGACAACACTTGACTCATCAGTACTTGGTGCAAGCAAGGCTAAATCACCAAGAACAGGCGATGACTTCGCATGGATCATTGCTATCTGCGCTGCAGGAGCAGTTGTTTCATCAGTTGTAGCTTACAAAGCAAAAAAGAGGGCATAAATAATCATGTTTTTATTTTCTGAGGCAGCTGTTTTATCGGATATCCATTGCCACTTAGTTCCATATGTAGATGATGGAGCAGCTGATATGGAGGATGCTTTAGAACTGATAAAAGATGAATATTCCCAAGGCGTGCGTCATATTGTTATGACGCCGCATTTGCGGGATAACATGTTTGATACAAAAGTATCTGAAGTGAAAGCCAGTTTTGAGGAAGTAAAAAAACTCATTCAGGAAACTGATATGAAAGATATGTCTGTATATCTTAGCAGGGAGTATCACTGTGACAATAGACTTAAAGCACTTTTGGAAGGCTACTATGCCGGCAAAAAAGAAATAATCTTTGAGGGGAACAGTTACATACCTGTGGAAGAACTACTTCCTTTTGGAAAGAAGAGATGCATTTTGCTTGAGTTTTCAACAAATAAGTATCAGAAAGATGAAATGATCGAGTTTACAGAGCTCGCCCTGGACTGCGGATATACGCCTGTTATAGCCCATGCAGAAAGGTACCGCTCAGTACAGGAAAAACCTGAAAGCGTAAATAGTCTTCGAAGACTAGGCGCCTATATCCAGGTAAATGCTGACGCACTTTTGGGAGACGATGCAAAAGAAATAGTGGATACAGCAAGGAAGCTTGTATTTGCTGGGGATGCAGATATCGTAGCATCGGATGCACATGATCCAAAGTTCAGAAAACCAATGCTGAAAAAGTGTTACGGTTATCTGAAAAGAAAAATTGGGAAAGATAAAACAGATATGCTTATGAATGATACAGCTGTTAAGCTGCTAGAGGGGTAATGCTTTATCCAGATAAGCTATACGAAATAAGGTTTTAAGGAGTTTTTTTGATGTTTGACATAAAGATTGAAAGAAAGAATTACCCTTTTGCAATGGCCGAGGAGTTTAAAAACCTCAGAACAAGCATAATCTTTAGTGGCGAGGATATAAAAACTGTATTGTTTACAAGCTGCTTTGCCAACGAAGGAAAGAGTACTATCACTTTGGAGCTTGCAAGATCTTTTGCAGAGCTTGATAAAAAAGTAATTTTTATAGATTGCGACCTTAGAAAATCAATTCTAAAGCGCAAGATCAGAGACGGAATAATCAAAAAAGGCCTGACGCATTACCTTACAGGGCAGTGCAGCCTTGAAGACATTATATATAGAAATAATCCCGGAAGGGAAAAAGACGTAGAGTTTTTTGTAATACCGGCAGGACCATCAACAAACAGTCCTACAGAGCTCTTATCTTCACAGAAGTTCAGTGATCTGCTTACTGAACTCAGAGATGAGTATGATGTGATAATCATAGATGCACCTCCACTTGGAAGTGTTGTGGATGCATCAATTATAGGCAGCAAAGTAGACGGCTCAGTTCTCATAGTTGAAGCTGGCGGAGCCAACTACAAAGTTGTAAAAAAGGTAGCCGATAAGCTTGTATCTTCTGGTTCAAGACTATTGGGAGTAGTTCTTAACAAGGTAGATAAATCTAAAAAGAGCTACAGCTATTATAAGTACGGTAAAGATTACGGTTACGGGGATAAATACGGTTACGGAAATTAACCGTGGGTTGTGTATGAATTGAGAAGTGGGGTGTGAAAATGAATAAAAAAATAAAGGTTGGACTTGTTGGATCTTCTGGTGGACATCTTACACATTTATACATGTTGAAAGAGTTTTGGGAAGACAAGGATCGCTTCTGGGTTACATTTGATAAAGAGGATGCCAGAAGTTTGCTAAAAGGAGAGCGTTTCTATCCTGCATATTACCCTTCAAACCGTAGCATAAAAGCTCTCATTATTAATACTTACAGAGCCATAAAGGTCTTGATTAAGGAGAGACCTGACTTAATTGTCTCATCTGGAGCAGCTCCGGCAATTCCTTTTTTTTGGCTGGGTAAACTGTTCGGAGCAAAGACAATATACATTGAAGTTTTTGATAGGATAGATGAGCCTACAATTTCCGGTAAGATATGTTATCCGGTTACAGATAAATTTATTGTGGAATGGGAAGAGATGAAAGAAGTTTATCCAAAAGCTATCAATTTGGGATCTATTTTTTGAATTAGTAGGAGTGCATACGATGATATTTGTAACTGTTGGAACACATGAGCAGTCATTTAATCGGTTGATTGAATATATGGATGACTGGGCAGCTCACAATGGTGAGGAGGTTATTATACAAACCGGATTTTCTACATATGAGCCTAAGTCAGCAAAGTGGCAGAAAATGTTTACTTTTCAGCAGATGAATATAAATGTAGAAAATGCGCGCATTGTCATTACACATGGAGGACCTAGTTCATTTCTTTTGCCACTTCAAAAGGGGAAGATTCCTATTGTTGTCCCGAGGAGAAAAGAATTCTATGAACACGTTAATGATCATCAACTTACCTTTTGCAGAATGATTAGTGAACGCATGAAGAATATCATTCTTGTAGAAAATGAAAAAGAATTGGGACAAACTATTGAATTGTATGACCGGATTATTTCTAACATGAGGTTGGAAGAAAAGAGCAATAATGAAATGTTTATTGAAGAGTTTGAGAAAAATATTGAAGAATTAGTGAACAGATGAATAATGGAGAAATTTTTTCTTTTAGCGTGTTTCTTGGCAAAAAGTTACATGGTTTGTATCTAGAATGAGTTAGATTTGAGGTTGGGGTTACATGTATAAGATAAGTGTAGTTATCAGAGTTTATAATGAGCAAAAACACATTAGGGAAGTTTTAGAGAGTTTGAAAAGACAGACATATAGGAATCATGAAGTGATCATTCTTGATTCTGAATCTACAGATGATACTTTGAAGATTGCATCAGAATATGAATGTAGAATAGAAAAGATTAAGAAAAAAGACTTCAATTATAGTTATGCTAGTAATGTCTGCGTAAATCTTGCGCAAGGTGATATTGTTGTGTTTTTAAGTGGTCATTCTGTGCCTGTTAAAACATCATTTTTGGAGGATATTGATAATATGTTTAAAGATTCCTCAATAGGTGCAGCATACGGAGATGTTATTGCACTTCCAGATGGTAGTTTTACTGAAAAAGCATTTAATGCAATTGGGTATTTAAAGAATATTATTCTACGAAAAAAAAATGGAATCAAGTTAGAAAATGAAATTCATCCAGGTATTTTTAGTTGTAGTAATGCTTGTGCACGAAGAGAATTGCTATTGAAACATCCTTTTGCACCAGAGCTTGGTGATGGAGGAGAGGATGTTGAAGTGGCATATAGAATAATACAAGATGGTTATTATATTGCCTCAAATCCAGATTTATTAGTTATGCATTCTCATGGGAAAAAATTCAAAGATTTTATCAAAGAATATAGATCATGGAAAGTAATGTATAACAATGTTTTGAATTATATTAGTTGTTGAAAAGATTTAAGGAATTGCAATGGTAATTAATCCTCATAGATTTTTGTTTTTAATTCTTATAGTGTCATATTGTTTGACATCTAGCGATACCGTGGAAAGCCAACATACAAAGATAAAGTATTTAGTGTTGATTCTATGTGTTGCATATGAGTTGTTTTCATATTTTAAATTGGAATCACCAAAAAAGAAAACCATGAAAACAGAATACTTCGGATTTGTTCCTTTTTTATTGATTGTTTCAATATATTCTATTTATAGATCTCTGTTGGTAAACCATTTTAGTTTTCGATCTGTTCAAGAATTACTATTTCTTGTCTTTCCTATGATTTATGGATATTTGTGCATAAACAATTGGAGTACGAAGACGTTATTTTTTAATTTTCGTATGGGGCTAATAACGACTTTGCTTTTTTATATAAAATCTTTGAATTTAAATTTGAAGCAAATCTACTTGGCGATTATTTCTTCGAATTTTGGAGAATCCTACTCGGAGTTAGAGTCCTTTACTTATTGCGGACTAGCTTTAGCATTCTTTGTGTTCTTTTGTTATTACAATGAGAAGAAAGTGTATATCATATTAAGTGCGCTATTTGTGTTAATGACATTTAAACGACTATTTATTGTAATGTCAGCTGCTTTGTTTGTTCTTTCGTTATTTGAAGATTGTAACAAAAGAGTGTCTAAAAAAATATTTTTATTTACTGCAGCTATATTGTTTGCAATAGGCATTTCATATTATTTTATGACTCTACCTGAGAGCGTTCGCTTTATAGAACACAAATATAGCATCGATATGTCAAAATTTACTATGACTCGCAGTGACCGATTAAGGTGGCTATTATCATCTGACTGGACTACATATGGTTTTGGATCTTCTACCGAATATATGTATGAAGCATTTGATGGAGCTTTAGAGATGGATTTTACCAAGATAGTTATAGAGCTTGGTCTTATACCTGCTTTTGGTTTTGTATATCAATATCTCTTTTTTGCTCGAAAGAGGGTATACACATTTATGTTTATGGTGTTTATGCTTCTTAACCATATTGTTGCGTCAGGCCTAACGGGTACATTTTCTTGGAGTGTTTACTTTATTGCTATATCTTGCATTTCAACGTATCCATCACGCGGCAATAGGTTGAGCTTTGGTTTTGGGAGGAAAAGAAACAATGCAGAACAAATTAGTAAGTATAGTTGTACCTGTATATAATGGTGAGGATCATATTAAAGACTGCGTATATAGTTTGTTGGAACAAACATATAAGAATATTGAATTGATAATTGTTAACGATGGATCTAGAGATAATACTGATCTTATTTTGAAGAGCTTGCAAAAGATAGATGAAAGAATACATATTATTACACAAAACAATCAGGGGGTTAGTTGTGCGAGAAATGTTGGGATTTTGAATGCAAACGGTGAATATCTGGTTTTTATTGATTCGGATGATCTTCTTGATAAAAACGCTATTGAATCATTGATGAATAATAACGAGGATACAGATTTAATTATTTATGGATTCAAGGTCAATGGTAATGGAAATAGAAAAAATGATACTGAGGTTCTTAAGAGCCTAAAACAAAGTCATGCAGATAAAGATAAGATTTTAGGAGCTGTTCTATCAACTACTAATAATATATATGGTTATGCCTGGAGAACTGCATATTCTGTTAAATACCTAAAGGACAAAGGAATACTATTTCCAATTGGAATTAAGATTTCTGAGGATTATCTTTTTTTTGTGAAATCAATTTATTATGCGGATAATATATCTATTGTTGACAAAGAATTATATGATTATCAGCTAGGCACGACATCTATGTCTACCAAATATATACCGTCTTTGTTGGATGATATGAATTATGTTAACAATTGGATATATGAGAATGTTATAAAAGACAACTCATTGTTTATATCTGGATTTAATTGTATGGTTGTGAACACCTATTTGAGGTTCGTGCAAACATCCTTTAGAGATGAAGGAAGAAGTTTTATTCGGATATGTTTGGATGTTATTAGACAGAAAAGAAAAAATGATTTTGATTGTAATATAAAGAAGGTGTGGAAGATGCGTACAACTTTTGATTATAAATCACATTTTGCAGTTGTTTTATTCCATTTCCATCTAGATTTATTGTACTTTATTTTGTTTAGACTAAAGGTGTTGATAAAAGAATGAATAATATAGCAATAGTTACATTTAATGATGCAAATAATTATGGCGCTTTTTTGCAAGAGTATGCTCTATTTAATTATCTCAAAAAGAATAATTGTAATGTTAATGTAGTTAATTATGAAAATGAAGAATTCTTGCAACAGTATAAGTATGCTAACAATTTATTGAAACGAAAAGGAATTCTGAATAAGCTGAAAATTCTATATGATATTATTTTTAGGACAGATATATATAAAAAGAAAATACAAAGAGAGCATCTGTTTGAGCAGTGTAAATTAAAAGAGATTAGTCTTACTGAAAAGGTCACTTCCGGAAATGACTTAAGACAAAGCTTTGATTACTATATTGCAGGGAGTGATCAAGTATGGAATGTGAATATTACTGACCATAATTTATTTTATTTTTTGGATTTTGTAAATGATAACAAAAAAAAAGTGAGTTATGCCGCTAGTTTTGGGAATAATGATTTTAGCGATGACGATTACCAAATTTTTAAGAAGTATATATCATGTTTTAAGAAGGTTTTAGTTAGAGAAGAATCTGGGAAAAAAATGTTGGCAGAAAAATGTGGAATAGAGTCAGATGTTGTTTTGGATCCAACATTTTTATTAAATGTGAATGAATGGTATTCTTTTTCAGATAAGTCTTGTATAGATTATTCACTTAAAAAATATGTTCTAGTCTACCTTGTATTCCGCTCTAACGATATTATTGATGCAGCCTATGAATATGCTAAAGATCATCAGTGTGAATTGATATTGATAGGCTGTAAAAGTGTTGTTAAAAGGAATGGATTTGTAATAAAGGCAATGAATAATATTGGACCATACGAATTTGTTCACTTAATTAGGTATGCTAGAGCTGTTTTTTCAACATCATTTCACGGAACTGCATTAGCTATTAATATGAGAGTTCCTTTTTTTTATGAAATTCCAGATGAAGGTAGAAGATTGCGCTTGTCTGACTTGATGGTGAAATTAAATGTAGGAAATAGAGATATTTCTAGAGGCAACATAGATGGTGATATTAATTGGGATGATGTTTCTAGATGTCTTGATAAAAATCGACAAATATCAGAAAGACTATTGCTTGATAGTGTAGGTATATTAAAAATGGATGAAAAGTGCTTATAATCAGGCATCGATTTAATTGGATTTATTGAGGAGAATAAGAGTAATGAATCGCCAGAAAGAGTTGGCTAAAAATACTGCGATACTGACGGTAGGGAAGATATGTACGCAATTTGTTAATTTTTTCTTGTTACCTTTGTACACAGCTGTTCTATCGACTACGGAATATGGAACATATGATTTGCTAATATCATATTCTGCAATTCTTTTGCCCTTGGTTAATCTACAATTGGATCAAGGATTATTTAGATATATTTTGGATTGCAGGAATGATACAAAAAAACAGAGCGAGGTGTTTTCAACCCTTGTCTTTTTTAGTACATTGCAAGGAATAGTTTTTTTAGTTTTATATAAAATAGTATCTTCATTCTTTTATATAGAATATGGGTTTTTTTTAGCTATATATGTAATGCTAAGCCTATATGTTGGTATACTAATGCAGTTATTAAGAGGATTAGGTAAAAATGCTTCCTTTGCAATTGCTTCTTTTATTTCAGTTACGACTACGACAGTTATGAATGTATTGGCTTTAGTAGTATTTAGACTAGGTGTTAAAGGATTGTTTGTTGCGACAATAGTATCACAAGTAGTTACAATACTATTTTTAGTCATTTCTACAAAGTGCTATAAATATTTTTCTATTAGTAATATCAAATACAACATTTTTATTAGTGTTTTGAAATACTCATTTCCTTTGATTCCGAATGATTTGGCGTGGTGGGTAGTTAATGCTTCAGACAGAGTGATTGTCTCCAAAATCCTTGGAGTTGCCATGAATGGAATTTATGCTGCAGCCAATAAGTTTTCTACTATGTTTATAAACTTTTACAATGTATTAAACCTCTCATGGACAGAGTCGGTAAGTGTTCATTTTCAAGATGAGGATAGAGATACATATCTATCTGAAACAATTACATATCTGTTTAATTTCTTTTCATCATTAGGATATATATTGATTTCTTTGATGCCATTTTTATATCCGCTATTGATAAATGAAGCTTACCGTGATGGTTATAATCATGTCTATATACTTATAGTTGCGATGTTGTTTAGAGTATTAGTTGGACTATACAGTACTATATATATAGCGCAAAAAAACACTAAAGAAGTAGCGATTACGTCTGTTCTCGCTGCGGTTATAAATATTGTTTTTAATATTGCACTAATTAGTAAATTGAATTTATATGCTGCATCAATTTCTACTTTGGCTGCATTCGCATTTATGTTTTTGTTTAGATATTATGATGTCAATATTAACAGGAAAATGAAGGTTGCAATTAAAAAAAGCATAATATTGAGAAATGTTGGTATGATTTCAATCCTTGCTGTAACTTATTATGATCATAATATGATATTGAATATTGTAGCTATCATAATTAGTATTCTTTATGGAATTTTTTCTAATCTGGATATTATTAAATCAATAAGACAAGCTGTAATAAAAAAGGTAATAGCTACGTGATTTGACGAATTTATATGAATAGAATCATATATGGATGGAGTGATAGCAGAATGATAAAAATGGAGAGAATCCCGGATTTGTATAATAAAAAGGAAGAATGCTGTGGATGTAGTGCATGTTTTTCTATCTGTCCAAAGATGGCTATCTCTATGATGCCTGATGATGAAGGCTTTTTATATCCTTTGATAGATGAAGCAAAATGTATACAGTGTTATCTATGTATAAAGGTTTGCCCTCTAAAATAGTATTGTATTATTTTGAGTTGTAAGATGGAATAAGTTTAACAAATAGTTTTGTATTCGATCGATAAATTATGAATGATTATTATAAAAAGTTTGAAAAGCCAATTGTATTTGCGGTTAAACATAAGAATTTAATAACTAGATTAAACTCTAGATCTGGGGGGATTTTCACTGCCATTTCAGATTATGTTCTTGATGATGGGGGAGTGGTGTATGGCTGTATATTGGATGAAAAGTTTAATGCTGTTCATATAAGAGCAGACAATAAATTAGAACGTGATAAAATGATGGGCTCTAAGTATATTCAGAGCAATATAGGGGATACTTTAAAAAAAGTTAGGCTAGATCTTGATGCTGGAAAAAAAGTATTGTTCACAGGAACCTCATGTCAAGTTGCAGGATTACTTAAATTTATTGGAGAGTCAAATCAAAATTTATTATGTGTCGATATTGTCTGTCATGGTGTACCGAGTTCAAAAGTCCTGCATAAATATATTAGATGGCAAGAAAAAAAAGTAGGGAGCCCATGCGTTGGGATTGATTTTAGAAATAAAAAAGATTATGGATGGAGCTCTCATATAGAAACTCTTGTGTTTGCTAATGGTACGAAAATAAGTAGCGAAGTTTTTAAAAATCTTTTTTATGGACACCAATGTCTTAGGCCTGCATGTTATAAATGTCCTTTTAAAAACATTGTTCATCCTGGGGACATCACAATAGCGGATTATTGGGGAATAGACAAGGCGGCACCTGGTTTTAATGATAATAAAGGTGTTTCCCTCGTGTTGATAAATAATAAATTTGGAAATGAAATATTTGAAAAGTTGAAAAATATCGAGTACAAAAAATGCAGGATAGAAGATAGCATGCAGCCACCACTAGAGGCACCATTTCCCGAACCAAAGAATCGTTCGAAATTTTGGACAGATTTTGAAAGAAAAAGCTTTAATTATTTAGCTGCTAGGTACGGAGGGAATAGTTTTTTGAGTAGGACTAAACATACTATAAAAAAGATTTTCGTCAAATTCCTGAAATAGTTCCACACATTGGCAAGGCTATTTAGTGCATGCTCAAAAATTAATAACTACTGATATTTACTGGCTTTGTGGGCGATCCGTGAGATAATAGATGCAAAGAAATCATTACCTTTGCTTCAAAGACTTTGCAGCGATACAGACATTGCAGATCGGATAAAATATGCCCCTGCCAATATAGCAGGGGAAAAATCCTATTTGGTATTGGCTTCTAACTCTTCCGCATCAACCTGCGCAAAGAGCTCATCGATGGTGCTTGAATTAAGTTTGAATTTGGTTTCAAGACGCTTTCTGGTCTTCTCGTCTGGAGTACCGTCTTCACGACCGAAACGTATAATTTCAAGAGCATCATCCTTTTTGGTATCCATAACTAAATGGCGTTCTCTATCCCATTGTTGCATATATTTTTTGGTTACCTCCGGTCTTTTCTTTATTTTAGAAACAACTTTTTCGAGGTCATTGACTTGCTGGTTTTCAGAAGAGGGTTTCTCTCCTGATACGATATATTTTAGCACTTCCATAAGTCTTTTACCATGTGACGCATCAAGGTCATCGTAAACTTTGTCACATGATAGTTCTATACTGAATTTTTTATTAGTTGTGGAAAGTTGTGGAAGAAAAACGAAGTTGCGAAGAGTTGTGGAAAGTTGTGAAAGAAAAACAATGTTGTGAAGAGTTGTGGAAAGTTGTGGAAGAATATAATATAATTAAGATATATATGTGATGAAGGTGGCGATTATATGAGTAAATATGAAGAGATTAAAAATCCATATACACTTCAATTTAGTTATATTCCTCCTCAGTTTATTGAAAGAGCTCTGGTAACAAATGAGATTATCAGTAATTTTATTAGAGACATTCCTACATATAGGGGAATGTTTATTACTGGCGTCAGAGGATCTGGTAAGACGGTTATCATGGGGGATATTCGAAATAAGATAAACGCACTCGATGAGTGGATTACTGTAGATGTTAATCCGGAGAGTAATTTATTGGATTCACTTGCCAGAGGTCTCTATATTATCCCGGAGATTAAAGCTCTTTTTGTAAAAGCTAAATTGGATTTTTCAATATTGGGAATTGGCTTACACGTTGAAAATGCTGAACTTGTAGCATCAAATGAAGAAGACGCAATTAGAATGATGCTCGGAGTGCTTAAAAAAGCCAAAAAGAAAGTGCTTGTTACGATAGATGAGGTTACTTATGGTTCGGATGTAGCAAGATTTTCACATGCACTATCATCATTTGCAGGCCTGGATTACGATATTTATGTTCTGATGACAGGATTAGTTGAAAACATTAAAGCTATTAAAAATCAAAAGTCATTGACATTTTTGTATAGAGCAAAGGTTAAAGAATTAGAAGGCTTGAATATTACAGCTATTAGCGCGGATTATCAAAAGGTGCTGGAGATAAGTAGAGAAAAAGCGGATGAGCTTGCATTCTGCACAAGGGGATATTCGTTGGCATTTCAGGCATTGGGGTATCATTACTGGAACGCAATTTGTCGTAGTGATTCAAAAGACAAAATAGATAATCAGAAAGTATATGAAGAGTTAGACATTACATTGTCTGAACTTGCGTATGAAAAAATATGGGATGAATTATCTGCAAGTGATAAAAAGGTGCTTAAGGCATTAAATTTATTGGTTAAGAAAAACGGAGAAAAAAGTGTCAAAGTAGATGAAATTAAGAAACTTGTAAATATGACCTCCAATACTTTCAATACATATAGAGCAAGGCTATTAGATAGTGGAGTTGTTGATGGAAAGCAGTACGGATACCTTTCCTTCAAACTTCCGAGATTTGAGAACTTTATAGATTCGAGGTTGGAGTAGAAATTATTAAGATTTTCCGTTGAAATTTCTTAAGATTCACATAAGATTATTATATAGATTTAAAAGGGGAAGAGTGTGTATGAACAAAAAATATCAGGTATTACAGACACATTTTTTATGGGGAATTGATGTAATATGTATAATACTGAGTTACCTGATGGCGACGCACATAAGGTACAGCAGCAATAATGACTGGGGAGACAAGACGCTGCACTACATGGTTTGTATTATCATGCTGCTGATCTGCACTGTTCATGCCTTTTTGTGGGATTCAAACAAAGATTACATTACAAGAGGAAGTCTGCTTGAGCTCATGGCGGTTATCAGGTTTAACTCCATGATGCTGATAATTACACTTGTTATAGTTTATTTCCTGAAATGGTCTGATATTTTGTCACGTTTTGTGATCTCCAATTTCCTTTGGATGGTCATTCTCTCTATGTTTGTAGTGAGAGTTCTTTTCAAAACCTATTTCAAGATGTACCTGTCCAATGAAGCTAACGCAGTGAGAGTAGTCGTGGTGGCTGAGCGAAACCTCATGGAAGAGACTATCAGGAGATTTACCAAGGAGAACATGAACCTTGGCTATAAGGTTATAAGAGCCTATTGCACAGACAAAAGAGATACCGACTCAAAGGATCCTAAATGGTACATCGACGGTGTTCACATCCACGAGGGAATAGACAATCTTACGGGAAGACTTATCACAGATCCTTTTGATGAAGTGTTCATCAATACGCCCAACATCCCTCAAAAAGACATGCAGGACATTATCATGGGCTTTGAAGAGATGGGCGTTACAGTGCATTACAATCTGGAGCTTCCGGATGGAGGAATGGGAACAGCCAAGGTTGGCGACTATAATGGTTACTCAGTTATCACCTACACCATGGCCAAGGACAGCTACAGATGGCTTTGGGTAAAAAGACTTGTGGATATACTGGGAGGCCTTGTGGGACTGGTACTTACCGGAATCATAACTCTTTTCCTCGCTCCTGCTATTAAGCTTGACTCTCCGGGGCCGGTTTTCTTTTCCCAGACCAGAATAGGTAAAAACGGCCGAAGATTCAAAATCTATAAATTCAGATCCATGTACATCGATGCTGAAGAGCGCAAGAAAGAGCTGATGGATCAGAATGAGATGTCAGGTCTCATGTTCAAGATGAAAAATGACCCGAGAATAACAAAGGTCGGAGCCTTTATCAGAAAGACGAGCCTTGATGAGTTCCCGCAGTTCTTAAATGTCTTAAAGGGCGATATGAGCCTTGTGGGAACAAGACCACCGACAGAAGCAGAGTTTGAGCAGTACAATGAGCACTACAGAAGAAGAATCTCCATGACACCGGGACTTACAGGCCTTTGGCAGATAAGTGGACGAAGTGACATCGAGGACTTCGACGAAGTGGTCAGACTTGATCTTAAGTATATTGATAACTGGAATCTGTTAGAAGATTTTAAAATTTTGGCGCAGACAGCGCTGGTAGTATTATTCGGAAAAGGTGCTAAATAAGCACCTTTTTTCGATTACCCCCAATCCTATAGAATATGATATACTAATGGGGAGAATGGCCATAAAGTTGGGGAAGAGGACAATTATATGTCTAATAAGAATAGAATTAAGTTAAAAGGTAAGTTAAAAACATATCTTAGCGTCTTTACATTTCTTGGAATTCTGCTTCTTGTGGTAAACATTGGTGTGTTTACTGTGGATTTCACGGCAGGACTGATACTCCTTGCATTTACAGGCCTTTATTTTGTGGCAGTTATTTATTTGAATTTCTACAACAAGCCCATCATTATGAATGAGCTTGTGAGCTTTGCTACGCAGTACGGACAGATCCAGAAAAAACTTTTAAGAGAGCTGGACCTTGCCCACGCGGTTCTTGACGACTCCGGAAAGGTTGTCTGGTCCAACATAGCTTTTGAGAGAATAGTCCATCAGGAAAAAGGTTTCAGGAAGAATATCACAGCTCTTTTCCCAAGTATTACTCAGGATAAATTCCCTGCAGGATACGACGAAGTTTCCTATGAAATAGAGTACGAGAACAACAATTACACTATAAAGATGAAGAGAATTTCCCTTAAGGAGATGGCTGACAACAGCGATATCATTGATGCGCCAAACTATGAGGGAAGCCTTATTGCTATTTACATGTTCGATGAGACAGCGCTGAAGCTGGCTATTCAGGAAGTTGATAACCAGTCATTGGCAGCAGGCCTTATCTACCTTGATAACTATGAGGAGGCTCTTGATAGTGTCGAGGAAGTAAGAAGATCTCTTTTGACAGCCCTTATCGATAGAAAGATAAACAAGTACATTGCGTCCTGCAATGGTATTGCAAAAAAGATAGAGAAAGACAAATACTTCGTAGTAATGCCTAAAAAATCCTGCGAGATGCTTAAGGAGCAGAGATTTGACCTCTTAGAGGATGTTAAGACAGTTAACATCGGCAATGAGATGGCGGTTACTCTTAGTATCGGTATAGGTCTTAACGGATTGTCTTATGCGCAGAACTACGAGTTTGCAAGGAATGCCATTGACCTGGCTCTTGGACGAGGCGGTGATCAGGCGGTAGTTAAGAGCGCAGATAACATCTCTTACTACGGTGGAAAGAGTCAGCAGATTGAAAAGAGTACCAGGGTTAAGGCCAGAGTTAAGGCACATGCCCTTCGCGAGATCATCTCCGGTAAGGACTCAGTTATCGTTATGGGTCACAGGATCGGTGACGTAGACAGCTTTGGCTCATCTGTTGGTATTTACAGGATTGCCAAGACATTGGACAGAAAGTGCCATATCGTGCTTAATGATGTGACCACATCCATGCAGCCTTTGGTTGACCTGTTTAAGAACAATCCGGACTATGAAGATGACATGATCATCAACAATCAGCAGGCTATAGACATTGCAGGCAATAACACCGTTCTGGTTGTAGTTGATGTTAATAAGCCAAGCATTACAGAGTGTCCTGAACTTTTGAGATTCTGTAAGACAATCGTGGTCCTTGATCACCACAGACAGGGAACTGAGATCATAGAGAATGCCACACTTTCATATGTTGAGCCCTATGCTTCATCTGCCTGCGAAATGGTTTCAGAGATCCTGCAGTACATCGGTGAAAACGTAAAGATCAAGAATGAAGAGGCAGATTCTCTTTATTCCGGTATGATCGTCGACACCAATAACTTTATGAATAAGACAGGTGTCCGCACATTTGAGGCCGCTGCTTTCCTTAGGAGAAACGGCGCAGATGTGACAAGAGTTAGAAAGCTCTTCAGAGAGGATGCCAATGAGTATAAAGCCAAGGCGGATGCCGTAAGTCAGGCCGAGGTTTACCGCGGAAGATATGCTATTTCAGTGCTTATCAACGACGACATTCAGAGCCCGACCATCATCGGAGCGCAGGCTGCCAACGAACTTCTTAATATCAAGGGAGTCAGGGCAAGCTTTGTTTGCACCGAGTATCAGAACCAGGTTTATGTAAGCGCCAGATCAATAGATGAAGTCAATGTTCAGGTAGTTATGGAGAAGCTTGGAGGCGGCGGCCACATGAGCTCGGCGGGATGCCAGATGGAAGGCGTATCCGCAGCAGAGGCAGTGGTTGTTGTTAAGAATACAATAGATAAAATGATAGACGAAGGAGAACTATAACAGATGCAGGTTATTTTATTAGAAGACGTTAAGTCTCTTGGAAAAAAAGGACAGATTGTAAAGGTAAGCGATGGCTATGCCAGAAACTTCGTACTTCCTAAAAATCTTGGAGTAGAAGCTACTCAGAAAAACTTAAATGAGCTTAAGAATCAGCAGAAAAGAGATTCCATCAACGCCCAGCACGCTCTCGAGGAAGCTCAGGCTTACGGCGAGAGAATCAGTAAGGAAACAGTTCAGCTTACAATGAAGGCCGGCGAGGGCGGAAGAGTATTCGGATCCGTTTCTTCAAAAGAAATAGTTACAGCAGCCAAGCAGCAGTTTGGATTTGATATTGATAAAAAGAAACTTCAGATGCCTGAACCTATCAAGGCTTTTGGTACATATGAGATTCCTGTAAAGCTCCATCCACAGGTTACAACCACATTAAAGGTTAGCGTAAAGGAACAGTAAAATGGCTGATGAGACACTGTTAAAACGTGTCGCACCTAACAGTCTGGAAGCAGAGCAGTCTGTAGTTGGTGCGATGCTCATGGATAAAGATGCTATTGAGATAGCAGCAGAGATTGTGACAGCAGATGATTTCTATAACAGGCAGCTGGGAACGATCTTTGAGACCATGGTTGAACTGAATAGAGAAGGTAGCGCAGTTGATGTGGTAACACTTCAGAACCGCCTCCGTGAAAAAAATGTTCCGCCGAATGTGAGCAGTGTTGAATACATCGGCGAGCTTGTTTCTGCGGTACCTACGTCTGCAAACGTTAAATACTATGCGCAGATAGTAGCAGATAAGTCCACACTCCGTAAGCTTATCCACGTAAGTGAAGATACTATCAACAACTGCTATGCGGGCGGTGAGAACATGGAAGGCATCCTCAATGACGTTGAAAAGAATGTTTTCCAGATCACACAAAAGCGCAATACAGGCGACTTCGTTTCAATCGATCAGGTTGTAATGAATGCCCTTAACAGAATTGAGATTGCCAGCAAGATGAAGGGCAATGTTACAGGTCACGCCACAGGCTTTACAGACCTTGACTACAACACAGCAGGTTTCCAGCCTTCTGACCTTATCCTCATTGCAGCCAGACCTGCCATGGGTAAAACAGCCTTTGTTCTTAACATAGCTGAACACATGGCCTTTCATGACAACAAGTGCGTTGCCATGTTTTCACTGGAAATGTCAAAGGAGCAGTTCGTTAACCGTCTCCTTTCCATGGAATCACACGTAGATTCTCAGCATATCAGAACCGGTAATATGTCAGATATGGACTGGGAAAAACTTATTGAGAGTGCCGATGTCATCGGATCTTCAAAACTGATAATTGACGATACGCCGAGTATTTCAATCCAGGAGCTTAGGTCCAAGTGTCGTAAATATAAGATGGAGTTTGACCTTCAGGTTATTATGATCGACTATTTGCAGCTTATGTCAGGTGGAACAGGAAGAAGCTCTGAATCAAGACAGCAGGAGATTTCAGAGATTTCAAGATCTCTCAAGGCTCTTGCCAGAGAGCTCAATGTCCCTGTCATAGCTCTTTCACAGCTCTCCCGAGCAGTTGAGCAAAGGCCTGACCACAGACCCATGCTTTCAGACCTTCGAGAGTCCGGAGCCATCGAGCAGGATGCGGATATGGTAATGTTCATCTACAGAGATGACTATTACAATAAAGACACAGAGAAAAAAGGTGTTGCAGAGATTATTATTGCAAAACAGCGTCACGGCCCAATCGGCACAGTTGAGCTGCTTTGGCTTCCTCAGTATACCAAGTTTGCAAATTTGGAAAGAGGACATTAAGGGCATAAAAAAAGGGCTTCCCATTTGGGAAGCTCTTGTTTTTTACGATTAACCCTGAGCGATTGCTGAAACAGGGCACTGAGCTGCGCATGATCCGCAGTCGATGCATGTGTTTGCGTCGATAACGTACTGTGTATCTCCCTGAGAAATAGCTGAAACAGGGCACTGTGCAGCACAAGAACCGCAGCTGATGCAACCATCACTAATAACGTATGCCATAATACTAGTCTCCTTCCATATAGAAAAAATAAATTGTGTAGCAAAAAACAGATTGGCTTTGCCGTTACCAATCTTTGATACAAAAATATCTTATAATAAGAGAACTGTTTTTACAATACTATAATCGAAAACTTTTATCAGATGAAATAATTAAATAAAAATAAATTGGCTGACAATATAGGTAATCTGTGGTACTATTGAATTCGGCAGAATACGTGCAATTCTCTCCGTCACATTGGCTTTTTTCTAGGGAGGAAAAGGGGTGTGAACGGTGTTTTTGTGCGACAATTTAATAAAGAGCCAAAATAATCCAAAAATAAGGTAGGAGGAAACAAAATGGCAAGAAACATGAAAACCATGGACGGTAACGAAGCTGCTGCATATGCATCATATGCGTTTACTGAAGTTGCCGCTATGTACCCGATCACTCCATCATCTGTTATGCCAGAGCATGTAGATGAGTGGGCAACAGCTGGAAAGAAGAATATTTTCGGCCGTACTGTTCAGATTACAGAGATGCAGTCTGAAGCCGGTGCAGCAGGTGCTGTACACGGATCGCTGGTAGTAGGTGCTCTTACATCTACATATACAGCTTCTCAGGGACTTCTTCTTATGATTCCTGATATTTACAAGGTTGCAGGTGAGAGACTCCCTGGCGTGTTCAACGTATCAGCTCGTTGCGTAGCTTCTCATGCACTTAACATTTTCGGTGATCACTCAGACGTTTACGCTTGCCGTCAGACTGGTGCTGCAATGCTTTGCGATTCTAGCGTACAGGAAGTTATGGACTTAACACCTGTTGCATACTGCGCAGCAATCGAGGGTAGAATTCCTTTCATTAACTTCTTTGATGGATTCCGTACATCACACGAAATTCAGAAGATCGAGGTTTGGGACTACAAGGATCTCGACGAGATGGTTAACCATGATGCAATCGATGCATTCAAGGCTAACGCTCTTAATCCTAACCACCCATGCCAGATGGGCTCAGCTCAGAACCCTGACATCTTCTTCCAGACAAGAGAAGCTTGTAACACAGGTTACAACGAACTTCCTGAAATCGTTCAGAAGTACATGGATAAGGTTAACGCTAAGATTGGTACAGATTACAAGCTCTTCAACTACTATGGTGATCCTAACGCAGAAGTAGTTATCGTAGCTATGGGTTCTGTAAACGATACAATCGAAGAGACAATCGATTACCTTGAGAAACAGGGCAAGAAGGTTGGTGTTGTAAAGGTTAGACTTTACAGACCATTCTCAGCTAAGGCACTTGTTGCTGCAATCCCTGATTCAGTTAAGAGAATCGAAGTTCTTGATAGAACAAAAGAGCCTGGATCATATCGTGAGCCACTTGCTCTCGATGTTATCGCAGCTCTTAAGGGAACAAAGTTTGAGTCAGTTCCTGTATTCTGTGGACGTTATGGCCTTGGTTCTAAGGACACAACACCTGCACAGATTGTTGCAGTATTTGAAAATGACAAGAAGGAAGAGTTCACAATCGGTATCGAAGATGATGTAACAAATCTTTCACTTGATGCTGGTGCACCTCTTGTTACAACTCCAGAGGGAACAACAAACTGTAAGTTCTGGGGCCTTGGTGCTGATGGTACTGTTGGTGCTAACAAGAACTCAATCAAGATCATTGGTGATAACACAGACATGTATGCTCAGGCATACTTTGACTATGACTCTAAGAAGTCTGGTGGTGTTACAATGTCTCACCTTAGATTTGGTAAGAAGCCTATTAAGTCAACTTACCTCATCAAGAAGGCTGACTTCGTAGCTTGCCACAATCCTTCATACATCCGCAAGTTCAACATGGTTCAGGAACTTGTTGATGGAGGTTCATTCCTTCTCAACTGCCCATGGACAGTAGATCAGCTTGATGCTGAGATCCCTGGACAGGTTAAGAAGTTCATGTATGATCACAAGATCAACTTCTACATCATGAATGGTTCTAAGATCGGTGTTGAAGTTGGAATGGGTCCTACAAGAATTAACACAATCCTTCAGTCAGCATTCTTCAACATCACAAAGATCATTCCTGAAGAAGATGCTATCAAGTTCATGAAGGATGCAGCTCAGAAGACATACGGCCGTAAGGGTGAAGATGTCGTTAAGAAGAACTGGGCAGCTATTGATGCCGGTGCAGATCCAAAGAACCTTATCAAGGTTGAGATCCCTGAGTCATGGGCTAACGCTGAGGATGAAGGTCTTGACTTCAAGAAGGCAGAAGGATCAAGAAAGGATGTTATCGACTTCGTTAACAACATCCAGTCTAAGGTTAATGCACAGGAAGGTAATACACTTAAGGTTTCTGATTGTCTTCCATACGTTGATGGTGCTACACCTTCAGGATCAGCTGCATACGAGAAGAGAGGTATCGCAGTAAACGTTCCTGCTTGGGATGCTTCAACATGTATCGGTTGTGGATTCTGCTCACTTGTATGTCCTCACGCAGCAATCCGTACAATCGCTATGACAGACGATGAGATCGCTAAGGCTCCAGAAGGACTTCAGACAAAGCCACTTGCTGGAATGGATGGATATAAGTATTCAGTTGTTATTTCTGCTCTTGACTGTACAGGTTGCGGATCTTGCGCAAATGTATGTCCTGGTAACAATAAGGGCGAGACACTTAAGATGGGTGCTATCGCTGCTAACAAGGATGAGCAGAAGTACTTCGACTATGCTGTAACACTTCCTATTAAGGAAGACGTTGTTGCTAAGTTCGGTGAAGGCTCAATCAAGGGATCACAGTTCAAGCAGCCTCTCCTTGAGTTCTCAGGAGCTTGTGCTGGTTGTGGTGAAACACCTTACGTTAAGCTTGTTACTCAGCTCTTTGGTGACAGAATGTACGTTGCAAACGCTACAGGATGTACATCAATCTGGGGTAACTCATCACCTTCAACACCTTACACAGTAAACGCTAAGGGACAGGGCCCAGCTTGGGATAACTCACTGTTCGAAGATAATGCTGAGTTTGGTATGGGTATGGTTCTTGCACAGAACGCTCTCCGTGATGCAATCAAGGAGAAGGTTGAAGAGATCGTAGCTGCAGGCGGCGCTGCTAAGGATGCTGCTCAGAAGTGGCTTGATACATTCAACATCGGTTCTGAGAACACAGCAGCTACAGAGGCTCTTGTTGAGGCTCTTAAGAACGACACTTCAGATGCTGCTAAGTACGTTGTAAAGAATAAAGACTTTGCTGCTAAGAAGTCACAGTGGATCTTCGGTGGTGACGGATGGGCATTCGACATCGGATTCGGTGGTCTCGATCACGTACTTGCTTCCGGTAAGGATGTTAACGTTCTCGTTGTAAACACTGAGGTTTACTCAAATACAGGTGGACAGTCTTCAAAGGCTACTCCTACAGGTGCTGTTGCACAGTTCGCTGCAGGTGGTAAAGAGATTAAGCAGAAAGACCTTGCTTCAATCGCTATGAGCTATGGCTACGTATACGTTGCACAGATTGCTATGGGTGCTAACATGCAGCAGACAATCAATGCAATCAAAGAAGCTGAAGCTTATCCAGGACCTTCACTTATCATCGCTTATGCACCATGTATCAACCAGGGTCTTAAGGCTGGTATGAACAAGGTTATGGACGAAGAGAAGAAGGCTGTTGCTACAGGATATTGGGATATGTTCAGATTCAATCCTCAGGCAGAGAACAAGTTCACACTTGATTCTAAGCCAGCTACAGAGGACTTCCAGAGCTTCCTTGATGGTGAGGTTCGTTACCTTTCACTTAAGCTCAAGAATCCTGAGAGAGCAGCTAAGCTCAATGCTATGGCAGCTGAGCATGCTAAGGAGCACAGAGCTTATCTTGAAAAACTTGTTACACTTTACGGAAAGCAGTAATAAGAAAATAAAGATAAAAGAAAAGGCCGGTTCGAAAGAACCGGTCTTTTTTTAAACTTGAAATTAAATTAAAGATCAAATCTTAGAAAGCGTCTGGATGGCATTTTCAGGAATAACTATAGAATAATGCTCATCTAAGAACTGCTGTGTAGCAGTGCTTCCTATTTCTGTCTTGCCATACTCTGTAAGTAGAGAACAGATGTTGGCGAATAATCCATCTTCGATATCACCCTGATGAAGTATCAGATAGAACTTACCGTTTGCTTCATTCTTATAAAGGGTGTTTGTACCATTGAATTTCCTGCTTACTATACTTGAGAATCTCATGACTTCATGCAGTGAGTCAAAGGAAAAGATCCTTGAACCTTTTCTGCTTGGCTGCCCTTTTTTGCGAGCGCCTGAGGTTTTCTCTTTTACCTTTTTGGAATCTGACAGAGGAGATGAACTAAGAGGTCCATCCAGGAAATCGGACATATTGCTGTGCTGAAGTCTTCTGAAAAGACTGGAGACATCTTCTTCCTCGTCCTCATATTCGTCCTCGTCATACTCGTCGTAGTCCTCATCCTCTTCGTCATCTTCATGAACTGAAGGAGCAAAGTTGGAAAAACGTGTGTCAAGTTCTTCCGGATCGTCTACCTTTGTGATGATAAGAACAATGCACTCAGAATTGATAGGGATTGCCTCAATCATTAGAGGAGTATCCTCTGCATCAAAGCCATATTCTAAATTGGCTTGCTGCATCATGTCCTGAAAAAGCTCTTTTGCTTTATCAGTTCCATACGCAAGCTCTGTGATCTTAAGGTCGCGTTTCGCAAGGTCATCTCTGGTAAGGGTGCATCGAATCTGGTGATCATTGACTTTTTCAATCTTCATGATGCTTACCTCCTGACTTTGGAATACATAGATACTAAGTGAAATGGTATCCTATGTCAATACTTATATCGGCTTATTTTACTATTTAATTTAAAGATACACAATAGGTTTTATGCAATTAAAATCTTAAGAAAATCTTAAGAATTTTCGATGGTATTTCTTAAGAATTTAATGCTATCATGTTTTCTTGTGAGATGCCTCGCCGAGTATATGAACCCGGAAAGGAGGCGGTTAATCCAGGGTATTATTTATTTTCTACTATTCTTTTTTCTATGATTTATTCATAGATGTCTTATGTTTAGTTTCGAAATAAAATCCCCAATTAACGAGTAAATTTTTACCAACAACATAGAGCATTAACAAATGTAGTATTTCCTAATACTATTATACCATATTTTGTATAAGAAAATATGGCTGCAAGACAGGGTTTGGCGTTGGCATCTTACTATATTAATATATGTCAATTTGAAAGAAATATATCAAAACATAAAGATAAGGAATTATCACATATAAAAATCCTTTTGGCTTTTGAAATCCAAAAAAACAATCAATTGTATAAAGAGGCTACCCCGCCATGAACATACATATAATGTAATGATTGGATAAGATACTTTCATAATGACGTAAGATTAATTGTTTGATATAATATAGGGCGATTGTAAAGGAGCTAGAACATGAAGAAAAAGGTGATTCCGGCGATTATTATAATCGCCCTTATTTTTATTATAGGAGGAATCTATGCACTTCAGATTGTGTATCAGCATTACTCTTACAGCAACGAGAAAGCAGATCTGAACGAGTATTTTGATATATCAGGTGACAGTGATGTTGCTATTATACTTGGCAACGAGAGAATAGGCGAGAGAGCATTTCTTTTAGATGATACCTATTACATGGATTTTGATTCAGTACAGAAGTATTTAAACGACAGATTCTACTACGGACAGGCAGATGGTACACTTGTTTATACAACAGCCACTAAGATAATAACAAGTGATATTGGAACATCCACCTGGTCAGATTCAGACGGTGGCTCTGGTGATGAAGGCTATATTATATCAAGAATGGAAGGCGATACTTTCCTTGTCGCTCTTGATTATGTAAAAAAATATACCAACTTTTCTTACGAAGCTTTTACCGAACCTAATCATATACAGCTGACAACAAGCTGGGAAGATCAGCAGGTAGCTACTATTAAAAAGAACACTCAGCTCAGAAAGCGCGGCGGTGTAAAGAGTGAGATCCTTGAGGAGCTTTCTGCAGGAGACACAGTTGTTATCCTCGAAGAGCTTGAGGACTGGGTGAAGGTAAAGAGCGCAGATTCTTACATAGGATATGTTGAGAAAAAGAGACTTGAGAACGAGACAACATTTAGTCCTATTCCTGTAACTGATTACGTTCCTGAAGAATATACTTCACTTACAAGAGATCACAAGATAAACCTGGGCTTCCACAATATCGGTGGATATGCCGGTAACGAGACACTTATCCCTTATGTTGAGAACACCAAGAAGATAAACGTCCTTTGCCCTACATGGTTTGCTCTTAAAGATAACGATGGTAATATTAACAGCATTGCTTCTGCAGCTTATGTTACTTCTGCCCACAATATGGGTATTGAAGTATGGGCCCTTGTGGACAACTTCACTGGTGGAGATGGTTTTTCCACTTCAGAAGTTATAACTCATGCAAGCAGCAGAGCAAACTTCATAGAAAACGTAGTTGCAAGGACTCTGGAAGTTGGAGCTGACGGCGTTAACCTTGATTTTGAGACAGTGGCAGCAGAAGACGGACAGTCTTTTGTGGAACTGGTCAGAGAGCTTTCGATTGCCTGCAGAAAAGCAGGACTTGTCTTTTCAATAGACAACTATGTACCTATGAATTTTAACGACTACTATGATCTTGAAGAGCAGGGAATCGTTGCAGACTACTGCATAATCATGGGATATGATGAGCATTATGCAGGCTCTGCAGAGGCTGGTTCAGTTGCTTCTTTATCATATGTAGAAAACGGAATCATCAATACCTTAAAAGAGGTTGATGCTTCCAAGGTTATCAATGCAGTTCCTTTCTATACCAGAATATGGCATACATCAGGCGGAGTTCTTTCAAGTGAAGCTGTATCAATGAAGGTTGCAAAAGAGTATATCAGCAGCCATTCAATCACTATGGAGTGGGACGCAGACGCGGGCCAGAACTACGGTGAGTTTACATCATCTGACGGAACCTTCAATCAGATCTGGATGGAGGATGCTACTTCAATAGGTCAAAAGATTGATGCCATGAGAGCAAGCGGTATTGCGGGAATTGCTGAGTGGGCAATTGGTATGGAGACCAGCGATGTATGGGATGAGATTGCTGAGTTTGTAGAGGAATAAGAAAGTGGAAACAGAAGTTATAGTTATAGAAGAAAGTAATATAGACGAAGAGGCCCAAAAACAGCTTAAAAGAGCCGGGGATATCATGAAAAAGGGCGGCCTTGTAGCATTCCCGACTGAGACAGTGTACGGTCTTGGCGGAGATGCCTTAAACCCAGAGTCTTCCAAAAAGATATACGCGGCAAAGGGAAGACCATCTGATAATCCGCTTATAGTCCATGTTTCAAACATGGATGATGTTGCAAAGATCGTAAAAGAAGTTCCTGAGGCTGCAAAAAAGCTTGCAGCTGCCTTTTGGCCGGGACCACTTACAATGATAATGAACAAAAATGACAAGGTTCCTTATGAGACTACAGGCGGCCTTGATACTGTAGCGATCAGAATGCCTAACAACAAGATAGCTCTTGGCCTTATCGATGCTGCAGGCGGATTTATTGCAGCGCCAAGTGCCAACACATCAGGACGTCCAAGCCCTACAGTTGCAAGATACTGTGAGGAAGACCTTTCCGGAAAGATTGAGATGATAATCGACGGAGGCCAGGTTGGAATAGGCCTTGAGTCCACTATTGTAGACCTCACAAGTGATGAGCCCATGATCTTAAGACCGGGTTACATAACAGCAGATATGTTAAAAGAGGTCCTTGGCACAATTTCAATTGATAGAACCATAATAGACAGCACTTCAACTCAGAAGCCCAAGGCACCCGGAATGAAATACAAGCACTACGCTCCAAAGGGCGACCTTGCAATAGTTCAGGGAAGCCAGGAGAAAGTAATAGAGTACATAAATGCCAAGGCAAAAGAGGCAAGAGCTGAAGGCAAGAGGGTTGGAATAATAGGGACAGATTCAACCAAGAATCTCTATGAAGCAGATATAGTAAAGAGCGTTGGAAACAGAGATGATGAAAGTACAATAGCTCATGAGCTTTTCAAGGTATTAAGAGAGTTTGACGATGAGAATGTGGACGTGATGTTCTCTGAATCTTTTGACGAAAACGGAATCGGTCAGGCTATAATGAACAGGCTTTTAAAAGCAGCAGGTCACAATGTTATTGTGCTTTAAGTAGTTCTTTTGACATTGAGACGACTGTATTATAATAGTAAGGGATGGTGTAAAAATGATAGCATTAGGTAGTGATCACGGCGGATTTGAACTTAAGGAGGCTGTAAAAAAGCATCTTGAGGAGAGAGGACTTGAGTATAAGGATTTTGGAACTTATGACCTTAACTCATGTGATTATCCTGACTTTGGAAGAGCAGCTGCAGAGGCCGTTGCAAGTGGTGAGTGCGACAGAGGAATTGTGATCTGCACAACTGGAATTGGTATTTCAATAGTAGCCAATAAGGTTAAGGGAATCAGATGTGCACTCTGCTCAGAGAAGACAACAGCCAGACTTACAAGAGAGCACAATGATGCAAACATGCTTGCTATGGGCGGTGGAATGATCGGAAAAGTTCAGGCCCTTGAAATTGTTGATACATTTTTAGACACACCTTTTTCAGAGATGGAAAAGCACAGTCGCAGAATATCAAAAATAGAAGACTAATAAAACAGACCAGGAGGAAGATATGGGAAAAGTAGTTATTATGGATCATCCGCTGATTCAGCACAAGATTGGAATGATCAGGAGAGTTGAAACAGGAACAAAGGACTTCAGACAGACTATCAGTGAAATAGCAATGCTTATCTGCTATGAAGCAACCAGAGATCTTAATCTTAAGGATGTTGAAATTCAGACACCTATTTGTAAGACAACAGTTAAGGAACTTAAGGGAAGAAAGCTTTGCGTAGTGCCTATTTTAAGAGCAGGTCTTGGAATGGTTGACGGTATGCTTGCACTTATTCCTGCAGCAAAGGTTGGCCACATCGGACTTTACAGAGATCCTGAGACACTTAAGCCAGTTGAGTATTATTGCAAGATGCCTGCTGACATTTCAGAGAGAGAGATCTTCGTAGTAGACCCTATGCTCGCTACAGGTGGATCATCTGTTGCAGCAATCCAGATGCTCAAGGACAGAGGTTGCAGCCACATCCACTTCATGTGCATCATTGCAGCTCCTGAAGGACTTAAAGCAATGCAGGAAGCACATCCTGATGTAGATATCTACGTAGGCTCCCTCGATGAGAAGCTTAACGAGCACGGCTACATCGTACCAGGACTCGGCGATGCGGGTGACAGAATATTTGGCACCAAGTAAGATTCAAGGAGGACGCATGAAAAGAGAGGACTACATATCCTGGGATGAGTATTTCATGGGAGTTGCAAAGCTTGCAGCCCTCAGATCTAAAGATCCTAACACCCAGGTGGGAAGCTGCATAGTATCAGAGGACAACAACATTCTTTCCATGGGCTACAACGGGTTCCCTAAAGGCTGCGCCGATGAGGATTTTCCTTGGGAGCGCGACGGCGAGGATGAACTTTCAACTAAATATCCTTTTGTTACACATAGCGAGCTCAACGCGATCCTTAATTACAGAGGCGGAAGCCTTGTAGGATCCAAGATATATGTATCTCTTTTTCCATGCAACGAGTGTGCCAAGGCTATTATCCAAGCCGGCATAAAGACAGTCGTTTATGACAGTGATAAGTACAGCTCTTCTGCATCAACCAGAGCTTCCAAGAAGATGTTTGATGCAGCAGGAGTAAGGTACTATCAGTATCAGCCCAGTGGTAGAAGTATAAAAATTACAATTTGACCATACAAAGACGGCATGAAAAAAAGAGGGGACAGGGGTATAACAATTAAATATAGAAAAAGAGCTTTATTTTTGGCTTTGGCAGCAGCTTCCTGTTTCATGACGCTGACTCTTTTTCCTGTCAAAAGCTACGCTACGCAGACCACGAGGCAGCAGCTTGAGGAAGCAAAAGAAAAAAAAGAGCAGTCCCAGAACGAACTTGACAATACCAAGGATGACATCGCTGAGATGAATGAGGAAAAGTCTTCTCTTCAGGGACAGCTTAATTCCTTAAACAGCCAGCTAAGTGAAGTAAGTAACAATCTGGCTGAAATTGAAGAGCAGATTGATGATAAAGAGACTGAGATAGAGAATACTCTGGCAGAGCTTGAAGTTGCCAGAAATACTGAAGCAGATCAGTATGCATCCATGAAAAAGAGAGTTCAGTTTATCTATGAGAAACAGAACTTTATGCTTTGGGACATGGTCCTCAGTGCGGGAAGTTTTGCGGACTTCCTCAATCAGAATCATTTTATCGAAGAGCTGTCTGCTTATGATAAGAGAAAGTTCGAGGAATACATCGAGACCAGAAAGCTCATTGAGGAAAAAGAAGCAACTCTCGAGAGCGAAATGGAGCAGCTTGAGGAATATCAGGTAAAAGAAAAAGCTGAACAGAGCAGAGTTTCCGGCCTTGTAAGCCAGACCTCCGGATCTATCAAGCAGTATTCTAATGATATTTCAGATGCTGAGGCAAAAGCAGAAGAGCTGGAAGCGCAGATCAAAGCTCAGGAAGCTGACATAAAGGCACTTGAAGCAAAGCTTGCAGAGGAGATGCGTCTCTCAAGACTGGCAGCTGCTTCAAAGTGGAGAGATATTTCAGAAGTAACTTTTGCTGAGGGCGACAGATATCTTTTGGCCAACCTTATATATTGCGAGGCAGGATCTGAACCCTATGAAGGAAAGGTTGCGGTAGGCGCAGTAGTAATAAACAGAGTGCTTAGCTCTGTGTATCCTGATACTGTAGTAGGAGTTATCTATCAGAACAAACAGTTTTCACCTGTTGCAAGCGGAAGGCTGGCCTTGGCACTTGCAGAGGGAAGAGCTTCAGCATCCTGCTATCAGGCAGCAGATGAAGCCATGACAGGATACTCCAACGTCGGGAACTGCGTTTATTTTAGAACTCCGGTACCTGGACTTTCAGGCATTAACATCGGAGGACATGTTTTTTACTGATTATTTTTGGCAATTACGTTTTCAATTGGACCTATCAGGGACTCAATGCCATTATCGTAGATTTCATTTAAGAGTCTGTTCAATGTGAGCAGGCTCTTTTTAAGAAGATTCTCATCAATGAGTCTTTTCTCAAAAGCTTCAGAGAGTTCGTCCAGATCTACGACCTTAATGAGTCCGTTTGGATATATTTTTACATCGGCTAAAAGATCTATGACTAAGAGCTTATTATTTTCTTTATCATAGTCATAGGTAATAATGTCGCAGTACCAGCAGAGCAGGGATCCGTCTTCTTTCAGGAACTTGCTTAACTTGTAACCGCGATCTAAATAATAACAGGAATAACCATGAGATAAGTCGCACCTTTGGTGAATGGTGCTCCACTTTGTAACAATGAAAGAATCAGTTTGATCGAGGATGATGTCTTCTTTGAGTTCAAGGCATTCATCCGGGATAAAGCGTTTACGATAAAGAATGGGTTTTTCCATAAGGGGCCCTCCTTTTGGAAAAATCTTACTATTATTAAAAATGAAAGTCAATTATGCGAGATAATTTAGTTAAAATTACGATCATTAAAACTATATATGCCATAGTAATATTCGTTATTGCGGTGTTTGTGCTGAGTAAACTTTCAAACGGTGATAATGCGGATATGACGGCAAGAATGCAGCCCGCAACACTTCCTGTGGTTATGCTTGTAACTGATGAAGGTGACGTGGATCCTCTTCACGGATATCTGTCTGAAGTTGATGTGAACTATATGAGAGGGACTGTCTTTCCTGTTGAGGGTGACAGGAGCTTTTCCTTTAAGATAAACACCTTTGGCAGTAAGGTATGGAACATTGGTTTTGAGCTTAGAAGCATCGACGGAAGCAGACTTATTGAGAATACACAGCTTACTGACTATTCTGAGGACAGCGATTACATAACAGGAAACATACAGCTAAAAGACCTGATCACAGCTGATACAGAATACATGCTGGTTTTTGTCATGGAAACTGAAAGTGGCACAGCCAGATATTATACAAGAGTTGTATGGCAGGAGAGCGGCGCAAAGTACAACCTTGACGAGTGTCTGTCATTTGTTCTTGGTTTCTCTGAAGCCACATTTAGTAAGACTGAGGCAAAAGAGTATTCGAAGTACCTCGAGTCTAACTCAGAGGGAGACAATACTTCTTTTAACAAGGTAAATATCCACAGCAGTTTCAGCCAGGTTACATGGGGCGACCTCAATATCACCAAGCACACGACCCCTGATGTTTATATTACAGATATCCACTCACAGACTGCCTGTATTGAGCTTCAGTACAGGGTTGCTCTTAAGGATGGAAACTATACCAGGGCCTACAACATAGTTGAGGATTATCGCGTAAGATATACATCTGACAGAGTGTATCTGCTGAATTTTGAAAGAACCATGAACTATATCTTTGACTATAATTCATATTCAGTAGGTAAAAATACTATTGCTCTTGGAATTGAAGATCCTGATATTGAATTCAGGGAGAGTGCCAGCGGAACTGCATTTGCCTTTGTCAGCGAAAACAAGCTCTATGCTTTCAATAATTCAGAGAACAGACTCGCTTATATATTCGGCTTCTATGACGGCGACAACGATGACATAAGGACCAGATGGAATAAGAATCTTATTAAGATCCTTAATGTAGATGAAGCCGGCAATGTTAAATTTGCGGTAGCCGGTTACATGAACAGAGGAATCCATGAGGGAGAAGTCGGAATTGCAGTATATGACTATAATTCCTCTTTAAACGCAGTGGAGGAGCAGATTTTTGTAAACAGCTCAAGCTCCCCTGAGATTCTCATGAGCTATTTTGACAGGCTTGCATATTCCAGCAACAATGAGATGTTCTACTGCATGCTTGATCAGAATGTCTATGAGATCGATCTGATTGAAAAGACTGGAAAGTCCGTGGTTGACGATATCGGAACTGGTCAGTACAAGATATCTGAATCTCAAAATGTCATAGCATGGCAGAAAGATGACCTTAAGAGTCTGCAGCTCATGAACCTTAACACAAGAGCTACTTCAGAGATCACAGCAGACGACGGAGATTATATAGTTCTTTTGGGCTTTATGGGGGAAGACCTGATATATGGTCTTGTCCATGAGCAGGATGTTCTGAACGATCAGATGGGTAATCCTATCTACGCCATGTACTGCCTAAAGATCGAGGACAGTGATGGAAATCTGCTGGAAAGATATGCACCTGAAGGAATCTACATCACAGGCGTCACGGTAAATGGCAATCAGCTCAAGATAACAAGAGTTGTAAAGAACGAGGATGGCACCGGTTATGTCAGCACCTATGACGACCAGATAATGAATACACTGGAAGTAGAGAGCGGCAATAACACAGTAGATGTGGCTTCTGTAGATGTCTTTGAGAAGATAGTTCAGATCACCACAAAGTCAGAGATAAAGTCCAAGCAGCTCAGAGTTCTTACACCTAACCAGACACTCTTTGAGGGTGACAGAGATGTGGACATTAAGATAGAAAGAGATATCGACAAAAATCCGCTTTACTATGTTTACGGATTGGACGGAGATGTTCGTATATATGCAAGTCCTGCCAAGGCGGTTCTTGATGCCAATGATGCTCCGGGAGTAGTCACTTCTGATCACAATGAATACATATGGATAAAAGGAAATCTCTTAAGATCCAATCAGATAATGGCTATAACCAGAATGGCAGAGAACTACGAGAACATGACTTCACAGAATCCTGTGGCAGTCTGCCTCGACCTGGTGCTTCAGTTTAGAGGTACTAACAGGGATGTGGAAGGTCTTTTGGCTAATGGAATGGGCGTTGAGCAGATCCTTGAGAACTCCCTGACTGAGGCCAGAGTCCTGGATCTTGACGGATGTCCGCTGTCTACAATGCTTTACTATGTAAATCAGGATATTCCTGTGATATGTCTTTTAAATAATGGGGATGCTATGCTGGTAATTGGATTTAATGAGCTCAATACAGTGCTCATGGATCCGATGAACGGTGCAGTTTATAAATATGGAATGAATGATTCCGCGCAGCTTTTTGAAAATAACGGAAATCATTTTATTACCTATATTACGGAGGGTTAATAAGTAATGGCGAATTTTGATTTTAACAGGGTAAAAGACCCGGAGTTTTTTAAAGAAAATGTGTTGCCTGCGCATTCTGATCATGTGGCTTTCGCTTCCAGTGACGAGCTTGAGGCAGGTGTCAGCTCACTTAAGCTTTCACTCAATGGTCTTTGGAAATTCCATTATGCAAAAAACTATAGAGCTACAATAGCTGGTTTTGAGAAGGAAGATTATGACTGCAATTTCTGGGATGATATCCATGTTCCCGCTCATATGCAGATGGAAGGCTATGACATTCCTGCATATATCAACGTGCAGTATCCATGGGACGGTCACGAGGACATCGAACTTGGACAGATTCCTGAAGAGTTCAATCCTGTGGGAAGCTATGTGAAGTACTTCGAGGTTCCATATGATTGGAATGGAAAAGAGATACACGTAGTATTTGAGGGCGTTGAGAGCGGATATGCTCTCTGGCTCAACGGGGCATATGTTGGCTACAGCGGAGATACTTTTACACCATCAGAGTTTGACCTGACACCATTTATCAAAGAGGGCACAAATAAAATGGCCGTTCAGGTTTATAAATGGACATCCGGAAGCTGGATGGAGGATCAGGATTTCTTTAGATTCTCAGGAATATACAGAAATGTGTACTTAAAGCTCATTCCGGCAGTTCATCTCGATGACCTTAAGGTGAGAACTCTTTTGAATGAGGAGCTTACTGAGGCGGAGCTGGAAGTAACACTTAAGCTCAATGGGGCAGCAGGAACAACTGACTACGTGCTTTTGAGGAATAACCATCCTGTTGTAAAGGGAAGTGTCGCTAATAATGAGGAAGTTGTGATCTCTGAGAAGGTTCAGAATCCGGTTCTTTGGACCGCAGAGGATCCACAGCTCTATCAGCTTCTTTTGCATATAAAAGGAGAAGATGGAGAGGACCTCGAAGTAGTACGCCAGAACGTGGGCTTTAGACGCTTTGAAATGAAGAACGGAATCATGCTTATCAACGGAAAGCGTATTGTGTTCAGAGGTGTTAACAGGCATGAATTCTGCTGCGACAGTGGCCGTGTAGTATCAGATGAGGATACTCTTTTAGATATCCTTACAATGAAAAAGAATAATATAAATGCCATAAGAACCAGTCATTATCAGAACTCTTCCAAGATATATGAGCTCTGCGACATCTATGGCCTTTACATGATCGCTGAAAACAACATGGAGACTCATGGAAGCTGGTCTGCAGCTTCAAGTCAGGAAGATGCCATTGCAGGCGCTATTCCGGGCAGCAGGGACAACTGCATGGCTGTTATGCTGGACAGGGTGAATACAACCTACCAGCTTGATAAGAACCACCCGTCAGTACTTATCTGGTCTATCGGAAATGAGTCTCACGGTGGAAAAGTTCCATTTGAGATGAGTCAGCTTTTTAGAAAGCTTGATCCGGACAGACTTGTTCACTATGAGGGGATCTGCCATGACAGAACCTACAACGACACCAGCGATATGGAAAGCCAGATGTATCCTTCTGTTGCAAGCATAGAGAAGTTCTTAAAAGAGCATCCTGACAAGCCATTTATCTGCTGCGAGTACACACACGCCATGGCTAACTCAAACGGAGGCATGTTCAAATACACAGACCTTGCCGACAGAGAGGAAAGATATCAGGGTGGATTTATCTGGGATTACGTTGATCAGTCCATCAGAAGCCGCAACTGTTTTGGCGAAGAATACCAGGCATACGGCGGAGACCACGGCGAGAGACCTACAGATTTCAATTTCTCCGGAAATGGAATAGTAGATGGTCAGAGAAAAGAATATGCCAAGATGCAGGAAGTTAAGTTCAACTACCAGAGCATCAAGGTTTATGTGGAAAAAGATAAGGTGAAGGTGGTAAATAAGAATCTTTTCACCAATACCAGTGAATATACCTGCGTTGCCACTCTTGAGAGAAATGGCAAAAAGCTCCTTGAAAGATTCATAGCTACAGACGTAGAGCCTTTATCTGAAAAGACCTATGATCTTCCGGAAGCAATCGTTAACAGAATGGCTGTTGTAGGTGCTGATCCATATGATGAAAATGGCCCATTCCCGGTGGATGAATATGTGGTAACAGTTTCCTTCAGACTTCGCGATGACACAAGCTGGGCAGAGAGAGGCCACGAAGTCGCATTCGGACAGGGTGTATTTAGAAACGCAGTTTCTACCTACATTTCATGCGCTAAGATCAAGGTGGTAAAAGGTTCATTCAATATTGGAGTAAAGGGCAATCATTTCTCAGTTCTTTTCTCAAGAGATCATGGCCTTGTTTCCTACAACTATGCGGGAAAAGAGATGCTTGATATGGTTCCAAGACCTAACTTCTGGAGAGCGCCTGTTGATAACGACAACGGAAACAGAATGCCTCAGAGATATGCTCAGTGGAAGATTGCAAGCAGCTATATGACTCACTATCCGATAGTTGAGGACAGCACAGGTTACGTAAACGGTTCAGAGGAAGAGAGAAAGACATATCCTGTAATAAAGGAAGAGGAAAACAGCGTAAGCTTAACTTACAGATTCTTCCTTCCAACAACGCCTGCTTCATCTGTAGACGTGACTTATACAGTAACAGGTGATGGAAGAGTATGGGTAAAAGAAGATTATGAGCCTGTAAAGGGACTTACTCCAATGCCTGAATATGGCATGATGTTCAGAATAAGTCCTGAGTACAAGTTTGTTGAATACTATGGAAACGGACCTGAGGAGAACTACTGCGACAGAAATAAGGGCGCAAAGCTTGGTGTGTTCAAGACTTCTACAACAGATGCCATGGAGAGTTACCTTGTTCCACAGGAGACAGGTAACAGAACAGATGTAAGATGGGCCAAGGTTGTGGACAGAAAGGGCAGAGGTCTTTTATTTGAAGCTCCAATGACCATGAATTTCAGCGCACTTCCATATACACCTGATGAGCTGGAAGCAGCAAAGCATCCTTATGAGCTTCCAAGAGTATTTAAGACTATAGTAAGATGCAGCCTTGTTCAGATGGGAATTGCTGGGGACGATAGCTGGGGAGCAAGAACTCATGAAGAGTTCCTTCTTCCAAACGATAAGAAACTTTCATTTGTAATGTCATTTAAAGGAATTTGATGATAACCGGGGCAAAAGTATGAGACCCTAAAATCATTTGATCAAAGGAGGAAATGGAAAATGGAACCAATTAATAGCATTGATGCTGAGGACGATCAGTTTGCGTACAGATATGATACACAGCTTTTGATTGATAGAAGAGATGAGGATCTTGATGAAGATGAGATCGCAGATTACATCACAGCGCACATTGAGGGTAACTCCCTCATTGCTGCCGGTGATGAAGATCTTGTTAAGATTCATTTTCATACCAATGAACCTTGGAAGGTCCTTGAATACTGCAACTCAATAGGTGAGATCTACGATATCGTTGTTGAGGATATGATCCGCCAGTCAGCAGGACTTCAGGGATAAGGTGTTAATGTCTCTTGGCAAGAAGAGATGTGTAATGTACTTGGTTAGTTAATAGTGGATTGTTTGACAAAAGTAGGAGAGAAGGATATGAACGAGAACATTTTTAAGAGAAATGAATTGTTGGCACAAAAAGTTATCAAGGGGCTTGAATCCAGAAACATGACAGGCTATTATGCAGCTACCAAAGAGGAAGCTCTTAAGAAGGCACTTGAGCTTATCCCTGAAGGCAGCAGCGTATCTATGGGCGGAGCAATGAGCGCTCATGAGATAGGCCTTGTAGAAGCAGTTAAAAAAGGCAACTACAACTTCATCGACAGAGACGCCATGGAAGATAAGCGTGCAGCTATGCTTGCAGCTTATGATGCGGATTATTTCCTTGTAAGTGCCAATGCTATGACGGAAGATGGTGTCATTGTAAATATCGATGGCAATTCAAACCGAGTTTCTGCAATAGCGCAGGGCCCTAAGCATGTTCTTTTCATAGTTGGAATGAACAAGATATGTGATGATGTTGATGGAGCTATGAAGCGTGCAAGAAACGTAGCAGCACCGATCAACGCACAGCGTTTTGGCCTTTCTACACCTTGCGCCAAGACAGGTTCATGCATGAATTGCAAATCTCCTGATACAATTTGCTGCCAGTTTTTGATAACAAGATTCTCAAGACACAAGGACCGTATCCATGTGATCCTTGTTAATGACAACTTGGGATTCTAAATAGTCAGAGATTCTTGAATCTGTGGTTCAGTATGTTTTCAATTGTGGAAAAGCCAGATAAAAAAGTAAGGAATTGTGGATATGCCAGTTAATGATATAAAAGCCGTGATATTTGATTTGGATGGTACGCTTACTGATACCGAGAAGTATTATCAGATAGCATGGCCAAAAGCTTTTGCACATTTTGGATATGAAGCCCCAAAGGATTTTGCCCTTGAACTCAGGTCCCTCGGAAGACCTTTTGCTCCCAGGAGGTTTAAGGAAGTATTTGGAGAAGACTTTGATTATGCAAAGGTGAGGGAGTATAGAAAAGGCCTTGTTGAAGAACTCATAAAAGAGCAGGGGATTCCTCTAAAGCCCGGCGCCAAAGAGATATTATCATGGCTTCGAGAACATGGAATCCTAACAGCCCTTGCCACAGCCAATGAATATCCAAGAGCAGAGCGATATCTTAAGAAAATCGACCTGTTTGACTACTTCGACAAGATAATCTGCGCCAACATGGTAGAGCTTGGAAAACCTGCTCCCGACATTTATGCCTATGCCTGCGAGCAGCTTGGATTATCCCCAAAGGAAACTTTCGCAGTAGAAGACTCTCCAAACGGCGTAAACAGTGCATATTCCGCAGGCTGCAACGTCATCATGATCCCCGACCTCACAGAACCCGACGAAGAACTCCGTGGAAAACTATACGCACGCCTCGACAACCTCTTGGATATTAAGAGTCTTTTTCTTAACTCATAAATAGTAAGACGCTTAATAGTGCGACCTTGATTCCTTGCAGAATATCAAAAACGTGGATTCAAGAAAGCAGGGGAAATGGGGCAAGTGTAGCTGGCTCGATTTAGAGTTTTTGGAATAATTTATGAAATGAAAAAAAGAAGGTTCAAAGACCTGTTCTGAATAACATGAAAGGTCTTTGGGCCTTCTTTTTGAGTTTCAATAAATTACCAAAAAATCTATCAGAGAGCCGGATGCACTTGCCCCATTTTCCCTGCTTTCTTGTTCACAATTTAGATTTTTTTCTCGGCTTCAAGGCTAGCACGAAGCTCTCCGGTGTTGTAGCGCTCAATGATGTTGTTGATACGCTCTACAGGGTTAAGAAGATCACTGATTGATGCATCGTGGTTAAGTGTATCGATAAGGTATGCGATGTATTTACTCATATCGCAGCTGATGTACCATTCACGAGAGAGAAGCTCAGGTGTCTGGTAAACAAGGTTTGTTGTAAATACTCTGTCGATGATACCTTCTTCATAAGCCTTGTCGAAGATTTCCAAACCACTTGTGAATAAACCAAATGTTGAGAATGCGTAGATTCTTGCAGCCTTACGCTCTTTAAGAGCTCTTGCTACATCGAGCATGCTCTCACCTGATGAGATCATGTCGTCTACGATGATAACTGACTTGCCCTCAACGCTTGTTCCGAGGAACTCGTGTGAAACGATAGGGTTACGTCCGTTTACAACCTGTGTGTAGTCACGTCTCTTGTAGAACATTCCTACATCGAGGCCAAGTACACTGGCAAGATAAATAGCTCTTCCCATTCCGCCTTCATCAGGGCTTATTACCATCATGTGATCTGAATCAATCTTAAGATCCCAGACATTGCGAAGGAGTGCCTTAATAAACTGATATGTTGTACGAACGGTTTCAAAACCGTTAAGTGGAATAGCATTCTGAACTCTTGGGTCATGTGCATCAAAGGTAATGATATTATCAACACCCATGTTCACAAGTTCCTGAAGAGCGATAGCGCAGTCAAGAGATTCTCTTGAGCTTCTCTTGTGCTGACGTGACTCGTAGAGGAATGGCATGATTACAGTGATTCTTCTTGCCTTGCCTCCAACGGCTGCAATGATTCTTTTAAGATCCTGATAGTGATCATCAGGAGACATATGATTTTCTTGTCCGAAAAGAGAATAGGTCTGTGAATAGTTACATACATCTACAAGAAGATAAAGGTCATCTCCACGAACTGAAGTCCTGATCACACCTTTTGCTTCACCGGTTCCAAACCTTGGTACCTCGGCTTCCAAGATATAAGAAGGACGCTCATAGCCTGTAAATGCAAGGCTACCCTTGTGTTCGTTCTCCCTTTCTGCTCTCCATTTTACGAGATAGTAATCGACTTTCTCTGCAAGGGACTGAACTCCCTTAAGTGGAATAATTCCTAGAGATCCAACAGGAATAGTCTCCAGATTACGTTTCTCTTCTCTTTTTGGCATTACTGAAAATCCTCGCTTTCTTTTCTTGCAATTTTCTTTATTTTTCTAATATCCTGACCTGAAAGTTTCAGGAGTCTGAAATTACTTGTTATCCTTGAAAAAATTCTATCAGAGTATGTATTTTGCAATTGTTCAAGAGAAAGATTTGTGGTAATGATCGTCGCTTTTTTTCTGTTGTCGCGTTCGTTGAGACAGGAGAAAAGCTCGGAAGCCACAAAACTATTTGTACGTTCAGTGCCCAGATCATCGATGATCAGTAACTCACAATTGTACAAATCCTCATAGATCCCCCTAAGTTCCCCCTTATTCTTGTAGTCAAATGAATTTTCAGCCAGTAGTTCAAATAACCCCGTTGAGCTGAAATATATCACCGAATGGCCTTTTTTCAGAAGTTCATTGGCAATACAAACCGAAAGGAAAGATTTGCCAGTACCCACTGTACCATAAATAAATAGATTTTGGTAGTCAGAACCAAAATTATTTATAAATTCTTCAGCAGCTTTTACTGCGCCATGGAATTTTTTCAGGTCCTCACCCTGGTAGTATTTATCTGTTAAAAGCCTGAAATTAGCGCTTTTTGTAAGCATTCTCAAGTTGGATTTATCATAGAGTGTTTCAATTATTTTCTGTTTGAAACAGTGGCATTTTTCATTGCCAATGTAACCAGTATCCTTACAGTCCTGACAGGTGTAACCCATATCAAGATAATCTGAAGAAAAACCTGCTTCAGTTAAAAGAATTAGTTTTTGTCTTGCAAGTTCCTCGAGCTCGCGTTTTAGAACAGAGCGGTCAAGTCGCTCGCCTGAGAGAAGTCTTTTGCCGAAAGAAACGCTGGCAGAAGCTGTTTCGTCTTCAAGCTCTTTATAGCCTTCGACTGTTTCATAGACATATCGCTGTCTATCTTCCAGTTCCTGTCTGTGAAGAGCGCGTCTCTCTTCATATTCATGCATTATTTCATCGTACTGAGCATTAGTTAATGCCATGGTCTGTCCTCCAGTAACCTTTACACAATATAGCCCTGTACGTGTTTCAGGGAAGGCAAAAGCCGCCGCCGAACCAAAAGTACAGGGCTGATATTATCTGCAGTTCTTATCTGATTCCCCAATCAAGTAAGAGCTATGAGGGTTACAGTTTAGTGAATTTCTAAAAAGTAACCTTAGTTGTCCAGAAGCTGTTTCTCGAGTTCGGCAAAATCATATGTATTCTGCTGGAACTGATTAAAACGATTCTGGCTGCCGCTGGGGCGAATATATGATTCGTCAGAGCGGATTTTATTTGTGATGGATGATACGGAAGCCTTTGATCTCTTTTTCTTAAGATCAGCGGTAAAGTCTGCATCCAGTCTGGCAATGTCCTCCCTTGAACTAGCCTTCTTTTCATGCCAGCTGCGAAGAATGCTGTCGCAATACTTTAAGCGATTCTTCTGTGTCGCCATAACAGTGCGGTCACAGGCTTCCATAATAATATCCATCGAAAATCCCAACTCCCCAAGCCAAGAACTGATGAAGTTTCCTTCCTTCTCAGTAGGACTGTTTTCCATACCCAGGGCCTTCATGATTCCCAAAATATTAGGGTCATGTTTGTAAATTTCCGCGTGAGCCTGTTTTGGCGTTTTGATGCCTTCCTGATTCCAGTTGATAGCCACCTTTTCTACGTATCTGAAATCAGCTTTATGATTATCGACGCAATACTGCATCAGATAGTCCAACAGATCATCAGAGAATTTAAGCTCATCATGAATATAATAAAGTGTTAATGCTTCAGTAGAAGTGAGAGGTCTTCCAAAATACTGTTCTGCAAGGAATACGATTCCTGCGCCTTCCTCTTCTTTGAAAGCGCGAAGCTGAGCGGCAGAGTATTTAGGCTTTGCCGGAGCTTTTTTGACTTCCTTGGCGACGTGCTCGTGCTCCTCAGCAGTTACTTCATGGATAGGAGGAACAGATCTTAGAACAGTGTCACTCTTTCTTCTTCCGAAGTTGGCAGGAGAAACAATGTCCTCCATGTGGATTCCGGTAAGATTTCCTGCACCGTCATATTCAAGTGTGATAAGCTCTTTCTTTTCCCAGTATTTAAGTGCTCGAATTACGTCTTTTTCAGTATGATTGAATTTATCTGCAAGTGCCGAAACGCTGGTGGGCAGATTGGCACTCATCATACGCAGAAGAAAGAGGTAGATCTTAATCTGCGCATCATTTGCGTCCTGCATGTATTCGTCAATGAAAACATTGGAAACATTCGTTGAATCCTCCCCCAAATTATGACTGATTGTTACTCGCCCCATCATATACTATTTCACCTCAAGTTTAGTTACGAAGTTCAAAGATGCATTCATAAAATATTTGGTGCTCTCTTTCGAACAATTCAAATCTTAACACACAAATTTCTGAAATGATATGGGTAAAAGTAACGAAGAAATCCAGCATTGGTGCGCTTTTCCCGAATTTTATAAATTGTGTGGACAATGTGGATAATGTGGATTATTTTATTAAAAAAATATAAAACAGCCAATCCATCGGTAAAGAATGGAGTGGCTGTTTTCCACTAGAAATTGTTTATATTTTTTTTAGAAAAAAAGTGGATATGTGGATAAGTATTATTTACCAAGTAGTTCGTCGCCTATTTTAACAACATCACCGGCACCCATGGTTATCAACAAATCTCCTTTAGTGCAATTTTGCAAAAGGAACTTTTCAATCTCACTAAAGTTTTCAAAAGTTGGCAAATACATACATTCATGGCCAAGTTCTTTTATCTTATCGCACAGTGTTCGTGAGCTTATTCCAAGATTATCGGTCTCTCTTGCTGCGTAAATATCAGCAAGAACAACGTGGTCCGCCAGGGAAAGAGCGTCAGCAAACTCATTTAAAAGAGCCTTTGTTCTGGTATATGTATGTGGCTGGAATACGCACCATATCTTTTTATGTGGATAGTTCTGGGCAGCAGTAAGAGTTGCCTTGATCTCTGTAGGGTGATGTGCATAATCATCGATGATTGTGATGCCGTGTACTTCGCCTTTATACTCGAATCTTCTGCTTGTTCCGCCAAAGAGAGAAAGGGCTGTAGTAACATGAGCATGATCAACACTTAATATAGAAGAAACAGCTATAGCAGCAAGGGCGTTATAAACGTTGTGAACGCCAGGAACCGCAAGCTTTATATCAAGTACAGAGCCGTCCTTTAAGTGAGCTTTAAAAGAAGCATTGCCGTGATCATCGTAAGTAATATCAGTTGGATAATAGTCAAAAGCATCTGTGGAGCCGTAGGTAACAATTGAGCACTTAAGATCATCAGTGATATACGAAACATTATCAATATCGCCGTTGATAACAAGAGTTCCGTCTTCAGGTAAAAGCTCAGCGAACTTTTTAAAAGAATGTCTGATATCATCAAGATCCTTGAAAAAGTCCAAATGGTCAGCATCTATATTAGTAATGATACTGATCTTAGGGAAAAAGCTTAAGAAACTGTTTGTATATTCACAGGCCTCTGTTACAAAATATTCTGATTTACCAACACGGATGTTTCCACCGATGTCCTTAAATACACCGCCGATTGAAAGAGTAGGGTCGGTGTCTGCCTCCAAAAGGATTTTGGAAAGCATTGATGTTGTAGTTGTTTTTCCGTGAGTTCCTGCGACTGCAACAGGAAGATCATAGTGCGTCATGATCTGCCCAAGGAGCTCAGCTCTTGTGAGCATCGGGATGCCAGCTTCTTTTGCTGCCATAAATTCAGGGTTATCAGGATGAACAGCAGCTGTGTAAACAACTACATCGATAGGTGAGCTGTTTGCGATGTTTTCAGCCTTCTGACCATACACAATGTTTGCGCCCTGGCTGGCGAGCTTTTCTGTCATTTCAGATTTTTTGTTGTCTGAACCAGAAACCTTAAAGCCCCTTTCTATTAATATATGGGCAAGACCACTCATAGATATTCCACCGATACCCATGAAGTACACATGTGCCGGTTTATCAAAATTAATTTTGTACATAAAATCCTCGATTCATGAATCTATTTTTCGCATCATATAACGCAATATATTCTAGCACTAATTTTATCAAAGTCAAAAAATGGAGACGTAATCGTTTAAGTTAAACCATATCTTAATAAAAGAGATTAATTGAGTGTTTTTAGTTTTTTTTTATGATATACTCATTAATAGAAAAAAGCGGTTTTCTGTGGCATGTCATTCGACATGTCTGGTGTATCAAAGTCACGTTCTTGTGACTACAAAATGCAACGAGGTGGAACATGATAAAGAAAGAAATGATCGCCATGCTGCTGGCAGGGGGCCAGGGCAGCAGATTGGGAGTGTTAACTGCCAAGATGGCAAAGCCTGCAGTTTCATTTGGGGGAAAATACAGAATCATCGATTTCCCACTCAGTAACTGCATCAATTCTGGAGTGGACACTGTGGGAGTTCTTACACAGTATCGTCCCCTAAGACTTAATTCTCACATTGGTATAGGTATCCCGTGGGATCTTGACCGTAATTTTGGTGGAGTAACTGTTCTTCCGCCATACGAAAAGAGCTCAAATAGTGAATGGTATACCGGTACAGCCAATGCTATTTACCAAAACCTTGAATATATGGAAAATTATAATCCTGATTATGTACTGATCCTTTCGGGCGACCATATATATAAGATGGATTATGAAACTATGCTTGATTTCCACAAGGCAAGTCATGCGGATGCTACGATCGCAGTTATGCCTGTTCCTATGGAAGAGGCCAGCAGATTCGGTATTATGATAACCGATGAAAACAAGAAGATTGTAGATTTCGAGGAGAAACCTGAGCATCCACGCAGCAATCTTGCTTCTATGGGTATCTATATTTTCTCATGGAAAGCTTTAAAAGAGGCACTTATAGCCAATAAGGATCAGGCAGGCCTCGACTTTGGTAAGCATATCATTCCTTATTGTAAGGAAAAGGGCCAGGCTCTTTATGCTTATGAGTTTGATGGATATTGGAAGGATGTAGGAACACTTACATCTTACTGGCAGGCTAATATGGAGCTTATCGATATAGTTCCTGAGTTTAACCTGTATGAAGAATATTGGAAGATTTACACAGCCAGCGACGTTCAGCCGCCTCAGTACCTTGGATCAGAGAGCGCAATAGAGCGCAGTATCGTAGGTGAGGGCTGTGAGATATATGGTAAGGTCTATAATTCAGTTATCGGACCAGGCGTTAAGATAGGAAAAGATACAGTTGTTAGCCACTCTATCATTATGAATGAAACTGAGATCGGTGAAGGCTGTACTATTGAAAAGGGTATCATTGCCGAGAAGGTTAAGATTGGCAACAACGTCAAGATGGGAGCCTTCGAGGAAAAAGAAAATGAGACAAAGCCAAGCATATACTGTGAAGGTCTCTGCACTGTCGGCGAGAAATCTGTTATTCCAAACGATGTGACAATCGGTAAGAACATCATGATTTCCGGTATTACTACTGCTGAAGATTATCCAAACGGAATACTTGAAAGCGGCAGAACATTAGATAAGGCAGGTGATTGACATGAGAGCGATTGGCATTATTTTAGCAGGTGGTAGCAGTAGCAGAATGCAGGAGCTCTCCAAGAAAAGAGCGGTCTGCGCTATGCCTGTAGCTGGATTTTACAGAAGTATCGATTTTGCACTGAGTAATATGACAAACTCTCATATTCAGACAGTTGCAGTATTTACGCAGTACAATGCAGGAAGTCTTAATTCACACTTAAGTTCTTCAAAGTGGTGGGATTTCGGACGTAAGCAGGGAGGTCTTTATGTATTTACTCCTGCTGTTAAGGCATCAGGAAACCTCTGGTACAGAGGAACAGCTGATGCGATCGCACAGAACCTTGACTTCTTAAGGAGCTGCCACGAGCCATACGTTATCATCACTTCCGGTGACTGCGTTTATAAGATGGATTATGCAAAGCTTCTTGAATACCACATTCAGAAACAGGCAGATATTACAGTAGTATGTAAGGACATGCCGGCTGACATTGATACTGAGAGATTCGGAACCATCAGAATGAACGAGGAGAGCCGAATCGAAGAGTTCGAGGAAAAACCTGTAGTATCAAGGTCCAATACCATTTCATGTGGTATCTATGTAATAAGAAGACGCCAGCTCATCGAACTTATTGAAAGAGCTGAAGAGGAAGAGAGATACGATTTCGTTAGAGATATTCTTGTAAGATACAAGGATATGAAACGAATCTATGGATACAAGATAAAAGAGTATTGGAACAACATCGCTTCTGTAGAGGATTATTACAGAACAAACATGGATTTCCTCAAACCGGAAGTCAGACAGTACTTCTTCCGTGAGTATCCTGGTATCTACACAAAGGTAGTTGATCTTCCACCTGCAAAATACAACGTGGGAGTTAACGTTAAAAACAGCCTGATATCCAGTGGATGTATCATCAATGGTGCAATAGAAGATTCCGTTATTTTTAAGGGGGCATTTGTCGGAAACAACTGTTACATCAAGAACTCGATCATTCTCAATGACGTTTACATCGGCGACAATTCTCATATTGAGAACTGCATCGTTGAAAGTCATGGAACAATTCAGGCAAATTCTTACTACAAAGAGGAAAACGGCATAAAGATTGTAGTTGAGAATAATGAGAGATACGTGTTGTAATTTTTTACATTATTAACTGTTATGACCGAGAGGGGGTACATGATGAAAATCACAGACGTAAGAGTTAGAAAAGTCACAAAGCAGGGAAAAATGCGTGCAGTAGTATCAGTTACTTTTGACAATGAATTTGTAGTTCATGATATAAAGGTAATTGAAGGTGAAAGAGGACTGTTCATCGCGATGCCAAGCAAGAAGTCAACTGACGGCGAGTATCGTGATATCGCTCATCCAATCAATTCTGATACACGTAAGATCTTACAGGATACAATTCTCGATGCTTACGACAAGGCAGCAGTAGAAGAAACGGCAGATGGAGAAGTTACAGAATAATCCATATCTACTTGCTTAAATTAACAGAATAATGGTATAGTGGAAACAATTAAATGGGGCTTAAGGTACATTATGTACTAAGCCCCATTTATTTCGGTGTATAAAAGGGGAAAATAAGCGTGTTGGGGATTTTTAAGAGATTATTTGGTAAAAAAGAAGAGGAAACAGGAAGAATGTTTGTAATAGCGGGACTTGGAAACCCTGAAAAGAAATACTTTGGAACAAGACATAACGTGGGCTTTGCAACAATAGATGCCCTTTCAGATAAATATGGAATAGAGCTTACTGAGACTAAGTTCAAGGCAGCTTTTGGAAAAGGAAGAATTGGTAACGAGAGAGTTATTCTCGTAAAGCCTCTTACCTATATGAATCTTAGCGGTGAAGCCATCAGACCAATCTGCGATTATTTTAAGGTGGATACAAAAGAAGAACTTATAGTCATATCCGATGACGTGGAGCTGGATGCAGGAAACATAAGAGTAAGACCAAAGGGCAGCGCCGGCGGACATAACGGACTTAAGAACATAATCGCCCAGCTTGGACACAGTGAATTTAACCGTGTTCGCGTGGGAGTGGGTAAAAAACCTAAAGAATACGATATGGTTGACTGGGTACTTGGCCACTTTGAGGGCGAGGACCAGGTCTCTATAAAAGAAGGAATAGATTTAGCAGCATCTGCAGTTGTTGAAATAATGGAAAATGGCGTTGACAGCGCCATGAACAAGTTTAATGGTAAAAAATAAATGAGAGCGATCACAACTCCTTTACATGAGTTAACTGAATTTGAAGAAATTAATAAGTACCTTGAGAAGCCTTTTGCCTGCGCAGAAGTTACAGGTTGCGTAGACTCTCAAAAGCTCCATTTCATCGACAGTCTTGGGGCTGATTTTAAGTACAAGATCATTGTGACTTATTCTGACCTTCGGGCAAAAGAGATCTATGAGGACTACAAGTTTTACGACAAGAATGTCACTGTGTATCCGGCAAAAGACCTTATCTTTTACCAGGCTGATGTTCACAGTAATGAGATTGTAAGACAGAGAATAAGATGCATGAGAAGGCTTATTGAGGGAAGACCTGTAACAGTGGTCACCACCTTCTCTGCTCTTATGGCGCCTCAGATAAAGCCGGAGATCATAAAGGAAAACATCCTTTCAATCGACAGACATAAGCCTGTTGATGAGACAGAGATCACCAAAAAGCTGGTAGCCATGGGCTATATCAGAAACTATCAGGTTGAGGGCCCGGGTGAATTTTCTGTTCGTGGTGATATTGTGGATGTCTTTGACCTGACTGAGGATAACCCTTACAGAATTGAGCTGTGGGGGGACGAGATACAGTCTATCAGAAGCTTTGACATTCTTTCTCAGAGATCACTTGAGAAGCTTGAATCAATTGAGATTTATCCTGCATCTGAGATTATCCTTGATGAAGATAAGCTTCAGGAAGGAATGGAAAGGATCCAGGAAGAAACTGACAGATGTGTCGAGGTACTGCGCTCAGAGTTTAAGACCAAAGAGGCACATCAGCTTAAGACTCAGACTGAGGAACTCAGGGAGCAGCTCTTTGAGCTAAAGACATCAGTTAACCTTGAGAGTTATATAAGATATTTTTATGAGGATACGGTAACCATTCAGGAAATGTTCCCCAAGGGAAAGAGCTGTATCTTTATCGATGAGCCCGGAAGAGTGGCAGAGCACGCCATGGCAGTTGAGGCTGAGTTCAGAGAAAGCATGACTCACAGAGCTGAGAAGGGATATGTTCTTCCGGGACAGATGGATCTTTTGTATGGGACTGATAACTGCGTCAGCAGAATGGCGAACGGCAGAAGAGTTATCATTTCTTCGTTACCTATCCCTAAGAGCCAGAATATCTTTTCACCGGAAAAGAGCTGGGATATAAAGGCAAGGAGTGTAGCGCCCTACAATAACAGCTTTGAGTCTCTGGTAAAAGACCTGAAGTCTTACGTGAAGCAGGGCTACAGAGTGCTTATTCTCTCGGGTTCCAGAACCAGGGCAAAAAGAATTGTTGATGATCTGAGGGATAATCTTGTCAGCGCATTTTATAGCGAAGACCCAGGAAGAGTACTAAAGCCCGGCGAGATCATGACTTACTACGGCAGGATACTAAAGGGCTTTGAGTACCCTGATATTAAGTTTGCAGTAATTGCTGAGTCAGACATTTTTACCGAGCATACAAAGAAGAGAAAAAAGAAAAAGAGCACCTATAAGGGTGAGAAGATATCTGACTTTGCGGATCTTAAGATCGGTGATTACGTGGTTCATGAAGATCACGGACTTGGTATCTACAGAGGTATTGAGAAGATTGAGACCGACCATGTGGTAAAGGATTACATTAAAGTTGAATATGGAGATGGTGGAAATCTCTACATTCTTGCGACAGGTCTTTCTGTTATACAGAAATATGCTTCCGGCGGCGACGACAGCGAGCACACCCATAAGCCCAAGCTCAATAAGCTTGGAAGCGGCGACTGGAGCCACACTAAGGCGAAGGTCAAGGCAGCAGTTGAGGAAGTGGCTCAGGACCTTGTGGAGCTTTATGCAAAGCGCCAGCAGGCCGTTGGATATCAGTTTGGAAAAGACACTGTGTGGCAGCAGGAGTTTGAGGATGCTTTCCCTTATCAGGAGACAGATGACCAGCTCACAGCCATAGAGGATACAAAGAGGGATATGGAGTCCACCAAGACCATGGACAGACTGGTCTGTGGAGATGTTGGCTTTGGAAAAACAGAGATCGCCATAAGGGCGGCCTTTAAGGCGGTTCAGGATGGCAAACAGGTTGCAGTTCTTGTTCCTACTACTATTCTCGCCCAGCAGCATTACAATACATTTTCAGAAAGAATGCGTGATTTCCCTGTAAGAGTGGACCTTATGTCCAGATTCAGGACTGCAGCAGAGCAAAAGAAAACCGTTCAGGACCTGCAAAAGGGACTTGTGGATATTGTCATTGGAACCCACAGACTTTTGTCAAAAGATGTGAAGTACAAGGATTTGGGACTGCTTATTGTGGATGAGGAGCAGCGTTTTGGAGTTACCCACAAAGAAAAGCTAAAGACACTAAAAGAGAATATTGATGTTCTAACTTTGTCAGCGACACCTATTCCTCGTACCCTTCATATGTCACTTGTGGGTATCAGAGAGATGAGCGTCCTTGAGGAAGCTCCAAATGACAGAATGCCAATTCAGACCTATGTTATGGAGTACAATGACGAGCTTGTAAGAGAGGCCATTGTCCGTGAACTTTCCAGGAATGGTCAGGTTTACTATGTTTACAACAGAGTAAATACCATTGCTGATATGGCGGCTCAGATACAAAAGCTTGTACCGGAGGCCAATGTTGCTTTTGCCCATGGACAGATGAAAGAGTCTGAACTTGAAAGGATCATGTACGACTTCATTGATGGAACCATCGATGTGCTTGTTTCAACAACTATCATTGAGACGGGACTTGATATCTCTAATGTTAATACAATGATAATCCACGACTCTGATAAGATGGGACTTTCGCAGCTCTATCAGCTCAGGGGAAGAGTTGGACGTTCCAACAGGACAGCTTATGCGTTCCTTATGTATAAGAGAGATAAGATGCTAAAAGAAGTAGCTGAAAAGCGACTTTCTGCCATCAGAGAGTTCACTGATCTTGGAAGTGGATTCAAGATTGCCATGCGTGACCTTGAGATCAGAGGAGCTGGAAGCCTTCTTGGAAGAAAGCAGTCAGGCCACATGCAGGCAGTAGGATATAACCTGTATTGCAAGATGCTTGGAGAAGCAGTCAGGATCAAGAAAGGCGACAGCACCGACGATGAGCTTCTTAATGCTATCAACACCAGCATAGACCTTGATGTGGACGCATTCATTCCTAATGAATACATCTTAAATGAGGAGCAGAAGCTCGAAATATACAAGCGAATAGCAACACTGGAAAACCAGCAGGAATGCGATGATATGAGAGATGAGCTCATTGACAGATTTGGAGAAGTGCCTCAGGCAGCAGATAATCTTCTTAGGATATCTCTTTTGCGCTCCAAGGCTCATTCACTCTACATTCCGGAAATCAAAGGTGGAAACGGAACCATAGAGTTTAAGATCAATCCAAACGCCAAGATCGATGCCGGTAAGATACCGGGCTTCATAGCTTCCTACAAAGGAAATATGGCTTTCCACAGCGCAGGAATTCCGGTATTTGTCTACAAATACCAAAAAGATGGCAATCCAACCAAGGCCGGACAAAAACTCCTCGAAGATACCGAGGAGATTGTGGAAAAGATGAGAGCACTCGTCAGGGAATAATACTTTCATTTTTGAAGTATAGATGGTGGCGTACGGAGTCATTACTTACGTATATACAAATAAAGAGGATACTTGTCCAACCAATTTGGTTGGCAAGTATCCTCTAGTTAATATACAGTGTAGAAAAGAACTGTAAAGAATTGATTCTTTTTTATTTAAATGCAGCAGGTCTTGGTCTGTTGACCTGGATTATCTTGGAAGCTTCGAGATTTCTCATAAGAAGGAGCCTTGCCTCTCCGATGTACTCGGGCTTAATCATGTAGTGACAGTACGTCTCGATTAGAGAGAAGAGATTAGCGGTTCTGCCCTCGATCTTAAAATTGTTGATTCCCATAGGTACATATTTTTCCCAGATAAGCTCAGGGGAAACGTATGTTGAATAATCTTGGATAGTGTAGATACAGTTTTTGTCACCATACTCACATTTCCAGGGAATCAGCGGCTTTTGTTTATCCTTCGGAAGAAGACGGTTTGCTTTTACTATTTCCTGGTTTAGAGCAATGTTCTTGTAGTGGTCGCCTCTTCTCTTGCAATCGGGAACACAAAGGGCATTTACAAGCACTTCAAGTTTCTCTTTGTGGTGAATCTGCTCTATCAGATCCCACTTGTTGTTCATGTTGTAGTCAAGAACCACGTATTTATAGTCTTTATCAAGTTCTGCATTCAGGCTGTCTAAGTCTTTTATCTCTTTGCAGGTTGTAGAATCAATCTTATATGAAGGATATTTTGCCCTTATGAACTCCTCAAGAAGCGGAGAGAAAACCAGCACTTCATTCATGCCATTGTTTCCTGCTTCCATGCAGAAATTACAGAATGGATCCCTTAAATCTTCCTCAGTAATAAGTGGATTAGTAAATGTAAAACGAACAGGTATGTGATTTGCATTTATGCTTTTTATTACATTCTGGACAAAAGCTATGTCGCACTGATCATCAGCTATCAGCCTTCCTCCGTTCCATAGTGAAAATGGAAAAGAGCCAAAAAATGATGCAATCTCAACACCTTCTCTAAAATAATGCGGGTACTGCTTCATCATACTTATCCAAAACATATTCAGCGGATAATTGTACCTCAGCCCCGGCAAGTGAAAACGAACATTCCCCATATCAATACACCTCACAACAAAGTACTTACCATTCAACTCTACTATTTCCCATAATTCTTCGCCAATCACTTATTGCTATTGGATTACTATTTTTTATATGTGTAGTAAACCATAAATCCAAAAGTGCCCATACCTTCGGATAGAGCGATTTAGTATGAGCAATAGAGACAGTTAATAAATAATAAGAGCCTCATTTCCTGTTTTGAATAAGCATGAAAGGAAATGAGGCGAATTATTGTGAATTTACTGTCTCTTTGCGAATACTCCGAGATCTATCCGAAGGTATGGGCACTTCTGGATTTTATGCCACTCGCAAGAAAGTGTTGATTCAGACTTTTCCGAGTTGCATGCGGTAGTACTTTTCGTAGAGACCGCCTTTTTTGATGAGCTCTTTGTGAGTGCCCCGCTCTTTGATGCCGTCTTCGTCCAGGACGATGATCTCGTCGGCGCCAAGGATTGTTGAAAGCCTGTGGGCAATTGTAATGGTGGTTCTTCCAACAGAGAGTTTATCAAGACTTTCCTGAATGTATCTTTCGCTTTCGTTGTCGAGAGCGCTGGTTGCCTCATCAAGGATCAGGATTGGCGGGTTCTTAAGGAACACTCTTGCAATGGCGATACGCTGTTTCTGACCTCCGGATAGCCTTGCGCCTCTTTCTCCAACCTCAGTATCAAAGCCGTTTGGAAGGCTTTCAATAAAATCTAAGAGATCAGCATTTTTTGCAGCCTCCACAATTTCTTCCATTGTGGCATCCTGCTTACCGTATGCGATATTTTCTTTTACCGTCCCATTAAAAAGATATACATCCTGCTGAACGATTCCGATGTAGGAGCGAAGAGACTTCTGAGTCACATCTCTAATGTCAGTACCATCAATAAGGACAGAGCCTTCTGTGACATCGTAGAATCTTGGAAGAAGGGAGCAAAGCGTTGTCTTTCCGCCGCCTGAAGGCCCAACTATGGCAACTGATTTTCCAGCTTCCACATGTAAGTTTATATCTTTTAACACTGCTTCATCTTCTTCATATGAAAAGCTTACGTTCTTATAATCGATAACGCCCTGGACGTCCTTGAGCTCCCTGGCGTTTTCTTTGTCCACGATCTCAGGCATAGTATCCATAACCTCGCGGAATCTTTCAAAGCCTGCAAGACCCTTCTGGAGCTGTTCTGTAAATTCAACAAGAACATTTACCGGATTGATGAAAATATTAATGTAAAGAGCGTAGATAGCAAGGTCTTCGCCGGTAAGCTGGCCCTTGGCTATAAAGAAGCCGCCTGCCACAAGCACTGTCACGAACATAAGACCTTCGAACAGATTGTTTCCGGAGTGGAATTTGGCCATCTGGCGGTAATTTGCCTGCTTGGAGTCAAGGAATGCGATGTTGGATTCATCAAATTTCTTTTCCTCAATTTCCTCACCGGTAAAAGATTTAACGACTCTTATTCCACCTAATGTGTCCTGGAGAGATGAGTTGATACCTGCAATTTTCCTTCTGTTATCGGAGAAGGTCGCACGCATTTTACGGTTCTGACTAACTGAGAAAACAGCCATGCATAATACAACGGCCACAAGGCACAGAGTCATAGGTACATTTATTCTCATAAGAAGAATGAAAGAGCCGACTATTTTTACCACTGAAATAAAGATGTTCTCCGGGCCGTGGTGGGCAAGCTCGGAAATATCGAATAAGTCGGACACGAGTTTACTCATCATTTCGCCTGTGTTGTGAGTGTCATAGTAGGAAAAAGAAAATGCTTCAAATCTTTCAAACAGATCATGCCTCATTCCTGATTCCATCCTGGCACCCATCATGTGACCCTGATAAGTAACATAGTATTTGCAAAGTGATCTTACTATGTACATGATGACAAGGCCCAGCGCCACAAGACCCAGACGGGTCAAGATGACTTTTGGCTCTTCAAGGAAAAGAGTGCTTCTTAAAATCCTCAAAAACTGAGGAAAAGCCAGATCTATCACAGAAAGTATCGACGCGCATACAAGATCAAATATAAAAACGCCAATATATGGTTTGTAGTAGGGGATAAACTTTTTTATAAGCTTCATAATATGCTCCTCAAAATAATGTTATGAATAATTTTACATTGTGCGCTATTTATTATCAAGCATTGAATAGTAAACTTTAGCGCTGTAAATGGTTAAAACTATGTGGTATAATGTGAGTCAGTTTAAAATGATTTTGTCAGGAGGCAGATATGATCAATCGGCAGTATAAAGAAATGCTTGGGGCTAAATCTGTTATCAGAGAGCTTTCAGAATATGCAACAGCCAGGGGAAAAGAGATCGGATATGAGAATGTTTTTGATTTCAGCCTGGGAAATCCAAGTGTAGAAGTTCCAAAAGAGTTTACAGAGGAAATGATACGTCTTTTGCAGAATGAGGATACAATGACTCTCCACGGATATACTCCAAGTCTTGGAAACCCTCTTTATAAGGAAAAGATAGCGGAGTCTTTAAATAAGCGCTTTGGAATGAATTATGGTCCGGAGCATATTTTCCCTACTACCGGAGCTGCAGGCGCAATAGCTCATGCGGTGAGAGCTGTCACTGAGCCCGGGGATGAGATGATCACATTTGCTCCATTTTTTCCTGAGTATTTTCCATATATTAAGGGCGCAGGTGTAGAGCTTAAAGTTGTTCCTGCAGATACAGACACATTCCAGATCAACTTTGACAAGTTTGAGGAAATGCTTGGCGATAAAGTTATGGCAGTTCTTATCAATACTCCAAACAACCCTTCAGGTGTTGCTTACGGTACTGCAACCTTGACCAGACTTGCAGATATATTAAAGAAGAAATCAGCTCAGTACGGACACACTATCTTCCTTATTTCTGATGAACCATACAGAGAGATAGTTTTTGAAGGCGCTGATACTCCTTATGTTTCAAAGTTCTATGACAACACACTTAGCTGCTATTCATTTTCAAAATCTCTTTCTCTTCCGGGAGAAAGAATCGGCTATGTTGCTGTAAATCCTGCCTGCGAGGGCGCAGAGTATATCGTTCCAATGTGCGGACAGATATCAAGAGGCACAGGCCACAACTGTCCTCCTTCCATAATACAGCAAGCAGTTGCTAAGGTTTGCTCACTTACAGCAGATCTTTCTGTGTACGAGACCAATATGAACATAATCTACAAGACCCTTAAAGAACTTGGATTTACAGTAGTTAAGCCTGACGGAACATTTTATATCATGCCAAAGGCCTTGGAAGAAGATTCCATCAGCTTTTGCAAAAAGGCCAAGGACTACGATTTGATATTTGTGCCTGCTGACGGCTTCGGGGCTCCGGGATTCTTCAGAATGGCTTACTGTATTGATACAGAGAAGGTTGAAAGAGCCATGGTACGCCTTCGCGAGTTTGTCAAAGACAATTACTCCGCATAATATGGGCAAAGGTGATAATTTTTATTTCATAAATGCGTTGACAATGCGGTTTAAACAGAGTAAACTCTATTTCGTAAATGACTTCACTGTTTTAAAGAGTTACATAAATCAAGTGTGATTTTGAGGAGGGGACAAAAATGCCTGAAGTAAAGAAGACAACTTCTTCTGTTAAGCCAGCGACAGCAACAAAAGCTCCTGTAACAGAAGTAAAAAAATCTGAAGTTAAAGAACTTACTGAAGCTATCATCAAGGAAGAAGCTAAGAAAGAAGCTGCAAAGAAGCCTGCTGCAAAGAAGGCCGCTGCTAAAAAGCCAGCTGCAAAGAAAGCTGCTCCTGCAAAGAAAGCTGAGCCTAAGAAAGCAGAAGCAAAGGCTGAGAAGAAGCCTGTAGCAAAGAAAGCTACAACTGCAAAGAAGGCTGCTCCTGTAAAGAAAGCTGCTACTAAGAAAGCTGCTCCAGCAAAGGCAGAAGAAATCAAGGTTAGCATTGAGCTTCAGTATTCATACAAGCATATTCCATACGAAGATCTTATTCAGAACTCCAAGAATAACTTCCAGTATGAAATGGGTGGAAATGTTGATGAGATCAAGAAACTCAGCATTTATGTAAAGCCTGATGAAGACGCTGCTTATTATGTAGTAAATGATAAGGTTCAGGGAAGAATCGGCTTATAATCCAAACGCATATATAACGCTCTCTACGAAAGTAGGGAGCGTTTTTTTCTTAATACTTATTTTATAAAAAGCGTTGTTGACATTACACTCTCATAGTGATATTTTAAGTTACAGAAGATATTAGCACTCGAATCGAGTGAGTGCTAACATCAAAACCATTCCGATGAATTTAACCGGTGAATACATAGGAAGGGCAATATGGAATTAGATGAGAGAAAAAGAAAAATACTTCATGCAATAGTTAAGAACTACCTTGAAACTGGAGAACCAGTCGGTAGCCGTACTATTTCCAAGTACACGGATCTTAATCTTAGCTCTGCAACAATCAGAAATGAGATGGCTGACCTTGAGGAGATGGGACTTATATTACAGCCTCATACATCAGCAGGCCGTATTCCTTCTGATCAGGGTTATCGAGTATATGTTGATGAGATGCTCCGTGATAAGGAACAGGAAGTTGAGAACATGAAGGAAATGCTCCTCGATAAAGAGGAGAAGCTTGAGAATCTGCTTAAGCAGGTTGCCAAGACACTGGCGGTAGATACCAATTATGCAACAATGATATCTGCTCCGCAGATCAGGAAAAATAAACTTAAGTTCATACAGATAAGTAAGGTTGATGAAGGACATCTTCTGGCGACAATAGTTATAGAAGGAAATGTCATCAAAAACAAGATCATTTCGGTTGAGGAAGTTTTAGACGATGCAACAATGCTTAAGCTGAACATCCTTATGAACACAAGGCTTGACGGACTTGCTGTAGAGGATATAAATCTTGGCCTTATAGCTGCAGTTAAGCAGGAAGCTGGAATCCACAGCGAGATAATAGGCAACGTTATTGATGCGGCTGCTGAATCTATCACAGCTGATGAGGACCTTCAGATATATACAAGTGGTACCATGAACATCTTCAAGTACCCTGAACTTACAGATTCCACCAAGGCCAGTGAGCTTATCAGTACCTTTGAGGATACCAAGGATCTTTCAAGTATCGTAGAGGATACACTTTCCTCCGATTCTGAAGAGACGGGGATTCAGGTATATATCGGTAATGAGACACCGGTTCAGGCTATGAAGGATTGCAGTGTTGTAACAGCAACCTATGAGCTTGGCGATGGAATGAAGGGAACTGTCGGTATCATAGGTCCCAAGAGAATGGATTACGATAAAGTTATTTCAACATTAAAGAATATGAGACATGCGCTTGATGATCTGTATAAAAAGGGTTAGCGCAGTTAATATAGACAAGTGTTAGGAGGCAATGAATTGAGCAATAAAAAGAAGCAGGTAAGCGAACAGGAAAAAGAAGTTCTTGAAAATATCATGGAAGACCTTGAAAAAGAAGCCAAAGAAAAAGAGGCTGCTGAAAATAAGGAATCAGCTTCAGAAGAAGTAAAGGAAGAAGCTGAAAAATCTGAAGAAAAAGAGCCTTCCAAAAAAGAGAAGAAAGATCCTTTAAAAGAGAAGCTTGATGAACTCAATGACAGACTTATAAGACAGGTTGCTGAGTTTGATAATTTCAGAAAAAGAACTGACAGAGAAAAAGCTCAGATGTTTGAACAGGGACAGGGCAGTGTATTAGAAAAGCTTCTCCCTATCGTAGATAATTTCGAGCGAGGACTTGCAGCAGTTCCGGAAGACGAAAAAGACGGAGCCTTCGCAGATGGTATGAACAAGATTTATAAGCAGCTTATAAAGCAGCTTGAGGATCTTGGAGTAACCCCTATTGAAGCCGTGGGAAAGGAATTTGATCCAAATCTCCACAACGCTGTAATGCAGGTTGAAAGTGAAGAGTATGAATCAGGTATTGTAGCACAGGAACTTCAAAAGGGATATAAGTTCCACGACACCGTGCTCAGACACAGCATGGTTGGTGTTAGCAAATAAGATATATAGATGATTACAAATGCACAGCAAAGTTTTTGAGCGTGCACATGATCGAATTTAAATTATGGAGGACAAAGAAATGAGTAAGATTATCGGTATCGATCTTGGTACAACTAATAGCTGCGTAGCAGTTATGGAAGGCGGAAAGCCAACTGTTATAGCAAATGCAGAAGGTGCTAGAACAACTCCTTCAATCGTTGCATTTACAAAGAATGGTGAGAGAATTGTTGGTGAACCTGCAAAGCGTCAGGCTGTAACAAACGCTGACAACACAATTTCATCAATTAAGAGAGACATGGGTACAGACAATGGTCGTACAATTGACGGCAAAAAGTACTCACCACAGCAGATTTCAGCTATGATCCTTCAGAAGCTGAAAGCTGATGCAGAACAGTATCTCGGCGAAAAAGTTACAGAAGCAGTAATCACAGTTCCTGCATATTTCAATGATGCTCAGCGTCAGGCAACAAAGGATGCTGGTAAGATAGCAGGTCTTGAAGTAAAGAGAATCATCAACGAGCCTACAGCAGCAGCTCTTGCTTATGGTCTTGACAATGAAAAAGAGCAGAAGATTATGGTTTATGACCTTGGTGGTGGTACATTCGATGTATCTATCATTGAGATCGGTGATGGTGTCATCGAAGTTCTTTCAACAAACGGTGATACTCACCTCGGTGGTGATGACTTCGACCAGGCAATCATCAACTGGATGATCCAGGATTTCAAGAATAAAGAAGGCGTAGACCTTTCAGGCGATAAGATGGCTATGCAGAGACTTAAGGAAGCTGCAGAGAAGGCAAAGAAGGAACTTTCTTCTTCAACAACAACAAACATCAACCTTCCTTTCATTTCAGCAGGCGCTGATGGCCCTAAGCACTTCGATGTAGATCTTACAAGAGCTAAATTCGAAGAACTTATCCACGACCTTGTTGAGAGAACAGCTATCCCTGTTCAGAACGCTATGAAGGATGCAGGTCTTACTAACGCAGATATCGGAAAGGTACTTCTTGTTGGTGGATCAACTCGTGTTCCTTGCGTAGTAGAGAAAGTTAAACAGCTTACAGGCCAGGAGCCTAGTAAGAACCTTAACCCTGATGAGTGCGTAGCAATCGGTGCTTCTATCCAGGGTGGTAAGCTTGCAGGAGATGCAGGCGCTGGTGACATCCTTCTTCTTGATGTTACTCCACTTTCACTTTCTATCGAGACAATGGGTGGTGTTGCTACAAGACTTATCGAGCGTAACACAACAATCCCTACAAAGAAGAGCCAGGTATTCTCAACAGCTGCAGATAACCAGACAGCAGTAGATATCAACGTTCTTCAGGGTGAGAGACAGTTCGCTAAGGACAACAAGTCACTTGGACAGTTCAGACTTGATGGAATCCCACCAGCAATGAGAGGTGTTCCACAGATCGAAGTTACATTTGATATCGACGCTAACGGTATCGTTAACGTATCTGCTAAGGACCTTGGAACAGGTAAAGAGCAGCATATCACAATCACAGCTGGTTCTAACATGTCTGATGAAGATATCGATAAGGCTGTTAAGGAAGCTCAGGAATATGAAGCTCAGGATAAGAAGCGTAAAGAAGGAATCGATGCTCGTAACGATGCTGATTCATTCGTATTCCAGACAGAGAAAGCTCTTCAGGATGTTGGCGACAAGATCGACGCTTCTCAGAAGCAGCTTGTAGAAGACGATATCAAGGCTCTCAAGGAAACACTTGAGCAGACAAAGGATAAGGAACTTTCTGACAGCGAGATTGATTCTCTTAAGAGCCAGAAAGAAAAGCTTATGAACGATGCTCAGGCACTCTTTGCTAAGATGTATGAGAATGCACAGGGAGCAGCAGGCGCAGGTCCTAACATGGGAGCTGGTGCAGGCCCTGATATGAGTGGTGCTTCAAATAACGCTTCATCAGCAGATGACAACGTAGTTGATGGAGATTACAGAGAAGTTTAATTGATATAGGGATACATAGTCTTAGGCTGCTGTGCTTGCACATTGCAGCCTATGACCATGAATACCAAATAGATTTGAGGAATATATATGGCAGAGCAAAAGCGCGACTATTATGAAGTCCTTGGAGTTAGTAAGAACGCCTCTGAGGAGGAAATAAAAAAAGCATACAGAGTACTTGCCAAGAAGTATCACCCTGATATGAATCCTGGTGATGCTGCGGCAGCTGAAAAATTCAAAGAGGCATCTGAAGCATATGCTGTTCTTAGTGACCCTGAAAAGAAGCGTCAGTACGATCAGTTTGGACATGCTGCGTTTGACGGAGGTGCCGGTGGATACGGTGGCTTCGACTTTAACGGTGCTGACTTTGGTGATATATTCGGTGATATATTTGGCGATTTCTTTGGCGGCGGAAGGTCACGTCAGGGAGCAAGAACAGGCCCTTCAAAGGGTGCTAACTTAAGAGCAAGTGTAAGGATCACATTCCTTGAGGCAGTATTTGGATGTGAGAAAGAGCTTGAACTTACAATTAAAGATTCCTGTCCAACCTGTCATGGAACAGGTGCTAAGCCCGGAACATCAGCTCAGACATGTTCCAAGTGCGGCGGTAAAGGCCAGATAGTATATACACAGCAGTCATTCTTTGGAACTGTTCGTAACGTTCAGACTTGTCCTGAATGTGGCGGAACAGGTAAAGTTATCAAGGATAAGTGTACAGACTGCCATGGAACAGGATATATTGCCAGCAGAAAGAAGATCAAAGTCACAATACCTGCAGGTATCGACAATGGTCAGAGTGTAAGAATACGTGAGAAAGGTGAGCCAGGCGTTAATGGCGGACCTAGAGGAGATCTTTTAGTAGAGGTTATCGTATCTGATCATCCTATTTTCCAGAGAGAAGGATATGATATCTATTCTATGGTTCCTGTTTCATTTGCTGTTGCAGCTCTTGGTGGAACAGTTCTTATTGATACAGTTGATGGAAAGGTTGCTTACGATGTTAAGCCCGGAACACAGACTGATACAAGAGTAAGACTTCGTTCAAAGGGTGTTCCTTCACTTAGGGACAGAGATACAAGAGGCGACCACTATGTAACACTGGTTGTTCAGGTTCCTGAGAAGCTTTCAAAGGAAGCTAAGGATCTTCTTAAGAAATTCGATGAGAAGACCGGAGATTCTTTAACTGCTGCTGAACGTATGATGGGAGCAGGAGATAAAGACCCAAGTGGTGACGGCTCAGGTGGCAAGAAGAAAAAAGGTTTCTTTAAGTAATTTTGGCATTTTAAATATTTTGTGTTATTATACGCGTGAAGCGGAAGTAAAAATCTGCTTCACGTTTTTTACTGTATTTTGAATTTTTGTGGAGGTTTTTCTATGAAGTGGATGCGCTTTAGGGTTCGTACTAATGAAGAATCAGAAGATATAATTATAAGCTACTTAGAGGATATTGGACTTGAAGGGGCACAGATAGAAGATAATGCTCCACTTTCAGCTGCAGATAAGGAGCAGATGTTTATTGATGCTCCTGAACTTGAACCTGATGAGAAAGATAACGGAATCGAAGCAGGTGCAGCTTATCTTAATTTCTTTTTGGAAATAGATGATGACAATATGCTCACTGTTGAACTTCAGGATGAAAACGGTGAATACGTCAAAGTTAAGAAGACACCTGAAGAGATCGAGAGCCAGATCAAGGAGCAGCTCGATGAACTTAGAACTTTCTCTGATATTGGAGATGGAACAATTTCCATATCAGTTACAGAGGATATTGACTGGATCAATAACTGGAAGCAGTATTTCCATAAATTCTATATTGATGACGTTTTAGTTATTCCTTCCTGGGAAAAAGAGACTACAGAAGACGATGAGAAGGCTAGCATGGTGCTTCATATAGATCCTGGCACAGCTTTTGGTACCGGTATGCACGAGACAACTCAGCTGTGCATCCGCATGCTCAGAAAGTATGTTACTAAAGATACAGAACTTTTAGATGTAGGAACAGGAAGCGGAGTATTGTCCATCCTTGCCCTTATGTTCGGAGCAAAACATGCCGTTGGCACAGACCTTGATAAGTGTGCAGTTCCGGCAGTTAAAGAGAATATGGAAAATAATGGCATCGCTGAAGACAAGTTCGAGATGATGATCGGAAATATCATTGATGACAAGTCAGTTCAGGATGCTGTTGGATATGATAAATACGATATAGTTGTTGCAAACATTTTAGCCAATGTGCTTGTTCCCCTTACTCCTGTAATACTTGGCCAGTTAAAGAAGGGCGGAATATATATTACTTCAGGTATTATCAATACCAAGGAAGAAGAGGTAAAGAAGGCACATCTTGATGCGGGACTTGAGATACTTGAGATCCATCATCAGGGAGACTGGGTTTCAATTACTTCGAGGAAAAACTGATGTATCATTTTTTTGTGGAGAGTAATCAGATTACTCCTGATTATAAAAACGTTGAGATCACCGGAAGTGATTTTAACCATATAGCTAATGTTCTCAGAATGAAGGTTGGCGAGCAGTTTTCTGTCAGCATTCGAGGTGATGAGGACGGAAAAGAGATTTTTTACGAAATTGAGAGTATTAGCGACAGCAGCGTTATTGGAAAACTGTGCTTTATAGAAGAGGGTTCACAGGAACTTCCTTCAAAGATATATCTTTTTCAGGGACTTCCAAAAGTCGATAAGATGGAGCTCATAATTCAGAAAGCTGTTGAACTTGGCGCTTTTGAGATCGTTCCCATGGCCACAAAGAGATGCGTAGTAAAGCTTGATGAAAAGAAATCTCAGTCCAAGATAAAGAGATGGCAGGCTATAGCGGAAGCAGCTGCTAAACAGAGCAAAAGAGCCATCATTCCAAATGTTCACATGCCAATGACCATGAAAGAGGCAGTTCAGTACGCAAAAGATATGGATGTTAAGCTTATTCCATACGAGAATGCTGAGCATATGGACGAGACTAAAAAGCTCATAGAAGGAATAAAACCGGGAGAGAGCGTTGCTGTATTTATCGGGCCTGAAGGCGGCTTTTCTGAGGAAGAGATCGAGCTTTGCAGGGCGAGCGATATAAAGCCAATTACTTTGGGAAAAAGAATTCTCAGAACAGAAACAGCAGGATTTACTATCATATCCTGGTTAATGTATCATCTTGAAGGATAATAGGACATAAATAAAATGGAAGCATATTTAGATAATTCCGCAACCACAAGAGCTTACGATGAGGTGGCAGATCTGGTTGCAAAGATAATGAAAGAAGAATATGGAAATCCATCCAGTGTTCATCACATGGGAATGGTTTCCGGTGAGAGACTTTCACAGGCAAGAGAGACAATTGCCGCAAGTCTTAAGGTTGATCCGCAGGAAATAGTTTTTACTTCCGGTGGAACAGAGTCTGATAACCTGGCTCTTATAGGCGTGGCAAGAGCCAATAAATGGCGTGGTAATCACATCATTACAACCAAGATTGAGCATCCTGCCATACTTGAGACAATGGCTTTTCTTGAAAAAGAAGGCTTTGAAATAACATATCTTTCAGTAGACGAGACAGGAACTATTGATCTTGATGAGCTGAAAAATGCCATCAGAAAAGAGACAATACTTGTTTCAATCATGTTTGTTAACAACGAGATTGGAACACTTATGCCGATCCAGAAAGCCGGAGAGCTCATAAAGAGCGTCAATAAGGACACATACTTCCACGTGGATGCGGTTCAGGCTTATGGTAAAGTTCTTATCAGACCTAGAACTATGAACATAGATCTTTTGTCTGTAAGCGGACACAAGATCCATGGACCAAAGGGAGTCGGCTTTTTATACGTAAAGAAAGGAACAAAGATTGTTCCTATATGCTATGGAGGCGGACAGCAAAAGGGAATGAGATCGGGAACTGAGAATGTTCCGGGAATTGCAGGCCTTGCTCTTGCAGCTAAGAAATGTTACGAGGATTTTGATGCAAAGATAAAGAAGCTCTATGATCTGAAGCAGTACACTGTTGATTCACTTCTTGAGCGCATTCCTGATATTAAGATCAACGGACAAAAAGTAAGTGAAGGTGCACCACACATTATCAGTGTTTCTATAAAGGGACTTGCAGCAGAGACAGTGCTTAACATGCTCAGCAGCAAAAATATTTATGTATCTGCGGGAAGCGCCTGCACATCTAACAATCCACATGTGTCAGATACGCTCCAGGCAATAGGTCTTGAAAAAGATTTGCTTGAATCAACAATTCGTATTAGTATGTCATTTATGACTACCAAAGAAGAAATGGATTATTTTTTGGATACACTTTGTTCTCAGGTTTCTAACATGAGAAAGTTTTACAGGCATTAAAAGAAAGAGGTATTTATGCAGTATCATGCTTTTGTGATCAAGTACGCGGAAATTGGTGTTAAAGGTAAGAACAGATACGTTTTCGAGGAAGCTTTAGTTAAACAGATAAGAAGAGTTCTTTCAAAATGCGACGGTAAATTTAATGTTACCCGTGTTGCAGGAAGAATGTACATTGACGCTCAGGATTTTGACTTCAATGAAACAGTTGACAGCTTAAAGACTGTTTTTGGTATTACAGGAATCTGCCCTGCTGTATCTATTGCAAGAGACAGCGAGAATCATCTTCCTGATGTTGATGGCGTTGCTAAGGCAGTTATAGACTTCATTGACGGAGTTTACCCTGACAAAAACAAGACCTTCAAGGTAAAGGTTAGAAGAGTTGATAAGAGCTATCCTATGGATTCAATGGCTATGGCTGCAGAACTTGGAGCCAGAATTCTTGATGCCTATGAGGAGATGAAGGTAGATGTTCATGATCCTGAGATTCTTATAAATGTAGAGCTCAGAGAAAAACTCAACATTTACTCAGAGGTAATACCGGGACCTGGTGGAATGCCTATTGGAACTGCAGGTAAAGCAATGCTTCTTTTGTCCGGAGGAATTGATTCACCGGTTGCAGGCTACATGGTTGCTAAAAGAGGTGTTGAAATAGAGGCAGTTTATTTCAATGCGCCTCCATATACAAGTGAGAAGGCTAAGCAGAAGGTTGTTGATCTTGCAGGAGTTATTGCCAAGTACACAGGCAAGGTTAAGCTTCATGTTATCAACTTTACAGATATTCAGATGTACATTTATGAGAAGTGCCCTCACGAAGAACTCACTATCATCATGCGTAGATATATGATGAGAATAGCAGATATGCTTGCAGGAGAGTCTGGATGTATGGGACTTATCACAGGTGAGAGTATTGGCCAGGTAGCTTCACAGACAATGCAGAGCCTTATCTGCACAGGTGAAGTTGTAACAGATATCCCTGTTTACAGACCACTTATCGCTTTTGATAAACAGGACATTGTGGATATCTCCTATAAGATTGATGCATATGAGACTTCTATCCTTCCTTATGAGGACTGCTGCACTATCTTTGTTGCCAAGCACCCTGTAACAAAGCCAAGAGCTGATATCATCAGAAGACATGAAGAGCTTTTGAATGAAAAGATAGATGAACTTGTAAAAGTAGCCCTTGAGACTGATGAAGTTATTGTGGTAAGTAAGTGATCTTTGTTCAAGGAAGTTCTGTTCTCCGCTTCGCTTCGACAGAACGCGTTCGAATTAAGCTCGAAAATACCTCGCTAAATTCTCACAGCAAAAAGACCATCTTAAACCGAAGTTTAAGATGGTCTTGAATAAACTTTTTAAATAGATCTAATCTATAAAGATTAGATCATGTAAGGCTTCAATACTTCGAGAACCTCATCTGCGCCGTCTTCTGCATGGATATTAAGATCGATAGGCTTTGAAAGATCGAGTGAGAAAATACCCATAATAGACTTTGCATCGATAACGTATCTTCCTGAAACGAGGTCGAAGTCATAATCAAACTTCGTAATATCGTTTACGAAAGATTTTACCTTATCGATAGAATTTAAAGAAATTTTTACGGTCTTCATTGCGCAAATACCTCCTTCTTTTCTTTATAGTAAACGCAGTAACGGCAAAAGTCAATGACTTGACAAAAACAAAATTAGAAAGAAATTGTAATATGCAAAATAACGTTAACGGATTAAAGATTGCACTTCACAATCTTGGATGTAAAGTAAATAGCTATGAAATGGATGTGATGAGCCAGAAACTCAAGGAAAATGGCGCTGAGATCGTGCCTTTTGATGAGAAGGCAGATGTCTATATCATCAACACCTGCACGGTTACTAATATTGCAGACAGAAAGTCAAGGCAGATGCTTCACAGAGCCAAAAAAGAAAATCCTGAGGCTACTGTTGTTGCTGTCGGCTGCTATGTTGAGACAGGAATTGATGGCGTAAAAAAAGATGAGTGCATCGACCTGGCAGTTGGAAACAACAAAAAATCAGAGATTGTTGAGATTCTTAACGAATTCTTTGAAGCCAGGAATGATATAGATGACAAGACATTAAACGGTCATTCTGTCATTGATATTAATCATACTAATGAATATGAAGACATGACTCTTACACAGATGCCTGAGCATACAAGAGCTTATATTAAGATTCAGGATGGATGTAATCAGTTTTGCTCATATTGTGTGATCCCATATGCGAGAGGAAGAGTAAGAAGTCGTGAGGTGAAGGATATTCTTGCTGAGATCAAGGGCCTTGTGGCAGCAGGCTGTAAGGAGGTGGTTCTTACAGGTATCCACACCAGTTCATACGGCGTGGATTTTGGCCAGCCTCAGCTTATTGATCTTGTAGAGCAGATCGCTGATATTGCAGGCATAGAAAGAATCCGTTTAAGCTCCCTTGAGCCAAGGATCATCACAGAAGAAAATGCCAAGAGACTTGCAGCTATTCCTAAGCTCTGCCCACATTTCCATCTCTCGCTTCAGAGTGGCTGTGATTCAGTGCTTAAGCGCATGAACAGGCACTATACTGCTGCAGACTTTAAAGAAAGCGTAAGGATACTCAGGGAAGTATTTGATAGACCGGCAATTACAACTGATGTTATAGTTGGATTCCCTGGCGAAACTGAGGAAGAGTTTGAAGAGTGCAGGAAGTTTGTGACAGATATAGACTTCTATGAAATGCATGTATTTAAATACTCTCCGAGAAAAGGCACAGTAGCTGCAGGAATGAAGGAGCAGCTCACTGACAAAGAAAAGACTGCAAGAAGCGAAGTCCTTCTTCACTTGACAAGAAAGCAGGCAGAATGTTATCGTAACCTCTTTATCGGAGAAAAACTTCGTGTTCTTTGGGAAGATGAAGAAGAGATAAAGGGAAAGCGTTACATGATAGGTCATACTGACAGATATGTGCGCGTTGCGGTTCCGGAAAATCAGATAGACAAGTATGGAGCACATTCAGGGGAGATAACTACAGTTTCTCCTTCAGCCTTTATAAATGCGGATACATTGCTTATTTGATTTTGTTAGTGTAATATTAATACTGTATAAGTGTCTTATTATTCTTTTAAGACCTTTGCAAATATGAGGAATATCCTATTATTCCAGGAACGGAGAAAGTTTATGGCAGATCAGGATTTAGGAAACACCCAATTTTTTAAAGTAGAAGTTGAGCCTGAAACAGGGGTTAAGAAAGTTCTTTCTGTTGTTTATGATGCTCTCCTCGAAAAGGGATACAATCCGGTTAACCAGATTGTAGGATACATTATGTCTGGTGATCCTACCTACATTACCAGCCATAAGGGGGCAAGAAGTCTCATCATGAAGGTTGAGCGTGATGAGCTTGTTGAAGAGATGCTTACTGAGTATATCAAGAGTAATAACTGGGCAAGCAAATAATTTTTATTGGAAGTAACATATGCGAATTATGGGTCTTGACTACGGTTCCAAGACTGTTGGCGTAGCGCTCAGCGATGAGCTTTTATTGACTGCAGGTGCCAAGGAGATTATCCGTAGAAAAGAAGAAAACAAATTAAGAAGAACGCTAGCGCGCATTGAGGAGCTTATTGAGGAGTTTAAGGTGGAGAAAATAGTCCTTGGACTTCCGGTTAACATGGATCAGACTCCCTCTGTGCGCTCTGAGTTATGTCTTGAATTCAAAGACAAAATAGAGAGAAGATGCGGAATCCCTGTTATTATGTGGGATGAGAGACTTACGACTGTTGAGGCTGATGAGATAATGGATGAAGCCGGTATAAGAGGCCGTGAGCGCAAAGAGTACGTAGATATGATAGCAGCTCAGGTAATCCTTCAGGATTATCTGGATAACAGCAAAACAAATGGTGAATAATATTGGAAAAAATAATTTTTAGTCCCGATGGGGAAGAAGCAGTAGAGTTCTACTGCCTTGAACAGACAAGCCTTGGTGGAAAGACCTACCTGCTTGTGACAGATGAAGAAGATGGTGACGGAGAGGCGCTTATTTTACGCGACGACTCCGATATTAAAGATGAAGAAGCGGTTTATGTAATCGTGGACGACGATCTGGAACTGGATGCAGTTGCAGGTGTTTTTCGTAAGCTGCTTTCTGAGGATGGAATAGATCTTGATATCTAACGGGGAGCATAGTTGATAGCAGGTTCTATTTGTCCGCCAATATAAATGGAGGATTTAATTTGAGTAAAAAGAAAATTGAAAATGCGTCCAAGCTGCAGATCATCCCTATGGGTGGTCTCGAGCAGATTGGAATGAACATCACTGCCTTCAGGTATGAAGACAGTATTATTGTAGTGGATTGCGGTTTGTCTTTTCCTGATGATGACATGCTCGGAATCGACCTTGTAATACCTGATATTACATATTTGCAGGAAAATATCGACAAGGTAAAAGGATTTGTAATAACTCACGGACATGAGGACCACATTGGTGCGCTTCCTTATGTTTTGCATGAGCTTAACGTTCCAATCTATGCAACACGCCTTACAATGGGCATCATTGAGCATAAGCTTGAGGAACACGGTCTCCTTAAAAAGACCAGAAGAAAAGTTGTTAAATTTGGACAGTCAATAAATCTTGGGCAGTTCAGAGTTGAATTTATAAGAACTAACCATTCTATCGTTGACGCAGCTGCTCTTGCAATCTATTCACCTGCTGGAACCGTGGTTCATACAGGTGACTTCAAAGTTGACTATACACCTGTATTTGGAGATCCTATCGATCTTCAGAGATTTGCAGAGATTGGTAAAAAAGGCGTTTTGGCACTTATGTGCGATTCAACAAACGCTGAAAGACCTGGCTTTACCGCATCAGAAAAAACTGTAGGAAGAGCTCTTGATTCTCTTTTTGAGGAGCATGAGAATTCCAGAATTATAGTAGCTACTTTTGCTTCCAATGTTGACAGAGTTCAGCAGATCATAAATACTGCCCACAAATGCGGCAGAAAAGTTGTGGTTGAAGGCCGAAGCATGGTCAGCATAATTGATATTGCCCAGAAACTTGAATGCATCAAAATTCCTGAGAATACTCTTATTGAGATCGATCAGCTTAAAAACTATCCTGAAAACAAAACTGTTATCATTACTACAGGTAGCCAGGGTGAAAGTATGGCTGCTCTTAGCAGAATGGCCAGCAACCAGCACCGCAAGATAACAATCGGCAAGGGCGATACTGTTATTTTCTCATCTCACCCGATTCCAGGTAATGAGAAGGCAGTTACCAACATTATCAACGAACTTCAGATGAAGGGCGCAGATGTTATCTTCCAGGATGTTCATGTTTCAGGACACGCCTGCCAGGAAGACATTAAGCTTATTTATACACTTGTTAAGCCTAAATATGCTATTCCTGTTCATGGTGAGTACAGACATCTCATTGCTCAGAGCAACATTGCCAAGGATCTTGGAATTCCAAAGGAAAACGTATTTATCTTAACTTCCGGAGATGTGCTTGAACTTGATGAAAGCAGTGCCAAGGTAAAAGGAAAAGTTCCTGTTGGAGCTATTCTTGTTGACGGACTCGGTGTTGGAGACGTTGGAAACGTAGTTCTTAGAGACAGACAGCATCTTGCAGAAGACGGTATTGTCATCGTTGTATTTGGAATCGATCAGGAAAGCGGTCAGCTCACATCAGGCCCAAGCATTGTATCAAGAGGTTTTGTTTATGTCAGAGAGTCAGATAAGCTCATTGATGATGCTACAGACCTTGTATATGACGAGCTTATAAGTGCACTTGATAAAGGCATTTATGATTGGAATAAACTTAAAAATATTGTCAAAGATGTTTTAAGTGATTATATTTGGAAGAAGACAAAGAGAAGACCTATGATAATGCCAATTATCATGTCTACAAATGACTGATGCCTTTTAAAGGGGAATGCTTTTTATGAATGCTAAAAAGATGTTTTTAGGGCTGCTTGACACTGTTGTGAAAGTTGTTTTCATAATATTTGTTGCAATGCTCATTGTAAAATATGCAAAGGTTGCATATGACTACGGATATCACATTTTTAACCAGACAGCAGTTTCATCCGGAACAGGAAGAACTGTTTCAGTTACCATTAAAGATGGGGATACAGCAAAAGAAATAGGTGAAAAGCTTTTTGGAGTAGGACTTATAACAGATAAGACACTTTTCAGACTTCAGGAAATGTTTTCTGAGTATCATGGTATGGAAAAAGCAGGTACCTATGAACTTAGCACTACAATGACTCCCGAAGAGATGCTGGCTGTAATGTCCGGCGGAGAAAAGAGCGGTGAAACTTCAACAGAAGAAACATCTGGAGAGACATCTGAGGAAGAGACTTCAGAGGCAACAGAAGAGAATTCAGAGGATGTAAACGGTGGTTGAACAGGACAGGATAAAAGCATTTATCAATTCTTTGGATAGGGGAAATGAGCCCTATCTTGATGAACTTGAAATAATTGCCAAGCAGCAGGATGTACCTATCATTCGAAAAGATACCCAGGCCCTTCTGAAATTTTTAATGGTTCAGTCAAAGCCCTTAAATATTTTGGAAGTGGGAGCTGCTACCGGTTTCTCAGCTCTTTTGATGGCTGAGTACAGTAGCCCTGAGACGAAGATAACAACAATTGAGAAATACGAAAAGAGAATACCTGTTGCCAGAGAAAACTTTATAAAGTACGACAGAGATAATAAAATCACACTTTTGGAAGGTGATGCGACAGAAATATTAAAAGCTCTCCAACCAGGGTATGATTTTATTTTTATGGACGCGGCAAAAGGCCAGTATATAAACTTTTTACCTGACTGCCTGAGGATCCTTAATAAAGGAGGCCTATTGGTGTCAGACAACTGCCTTCAGGACGGAGATGTGATAGAGTCCAGATTTGCGGTTACCAGAAGGGACAGAACCATTCATGCACGAATGCGTGAGTACCTTTATGAACTAAAACACAATGATATGTTGAACACAGTTATACTTACAGTTGGAGATGGAATGACACTATCTGTAAAACTCTAAATAAAGAGCCAACTGTAAACCCAAGTTAGTTTAGGAGAAAGAATTATGAAGAAACCAGAACTGCTTATTCCGGCAAGTAGTCTTGAAGTATTAAAAACAGCCGTTATGTTTGGCGCAGATGCTGTATATATCGGTGGAGATGCATTTGGTCTTAGAGCTAAAGCTAAAAACTTCAGCCCTGAAGAGATGAAAGAGGGAATTGAATTTGCCCATGCCCATGGTGTAAAGGTTCATGTAACGGTTAATATCCTTGCGCACAACTATGACCTTGACGGTGTGGACAAGTACCTTCACGAGTTAAAAGAAATAGGACCTGATGCCCTTATCATCGCAGATCCCGGAATTTTCATGAAGGCCAGAAAGATCTGCCCTGAAATAGATATCCATGTATCTACACAGGCAAATAACACAAACTATGAAACATATAATTTCTGGCATGATCTTGGAGCAAAGAGAGTAGTTGCCGCAAGAGAGCTTTCACTTAGAGAGATAAAAGAGATAACAGACAAGATCCCTGAAGATCTGGAGATGGAGTGCTTTATCCACGGCGCTATGTGTATTTCCTATTCAGGCAGATGTCTTTTGTCTAATTATTTCACAGGAAGAGATGCCAACAAGGGTGCATGCACTCATCCATGCAGATGGAAATACGCTGTTGTCGAGGAAAAAAGACCCGGAGAGTACCTTCCAGTCTATGAAAATGAACGAGGAACATATATCTTTAACTCAAAAGATCTGTGCATGATAGAGCATATTCCTGAGCTGGTTGACGCCAGAGTTGACAGCTGCAAGATCGAAGGCCGTATGAAGACAGCCCTCTATGTTGCTACTGTTGCCAGAACCTATAGAAAAGCCATTGATGACTATTTTGAGTCAGAGGAAAAATACAGAGCGAACATGCCATGGTATCTTGATCAGATCTCAAGATGTACTTACAGGCAGTTCACCACAGGCTTCTATTTTGGAAAACCAAGTGATGAAGCTCAGATTTACGACAGCAACACTTATGTTAACGAGTACATCTATCTTGGAATCGTTAACGACGTTAATGATAAGGGACTTGCCCGCATCGAGCAGAGAAACAAGTTCTCTGTCGGTGATGAGATCGAGATAATGAAACCAGATGGAACTGATGTGAAAGCCACTGTAAAGGCTATGTACACAGAGGACGGAGAAAGTGTCGACTCATGTCCACACCCTCAGCAGATCATCGACCTTGAACTTTCTGAAATTCCATCCAAGTACGATATTCTAAGAATTGCTAACAACTAATTATACTTTCCTGCGAATGGCACCTATGGATTTAATGCCACTCGCAGGAAAGTATATTTTTTTGTAGCAAAAAAGGAAAGCATGTTGTAAGATATAGGGCAGAAAAATTTAACCAAAGGGGATGCATTGATGAGTGATAGGGTAAATGTTGAAGAAATCTTTGGTCAGAACGTCTTTACTCTCGCCAAAATGAGAGAGAGACTTCCAAAGAATGTTTACAAGGAAGTTGTTAGTGTGACAGAACACGGCGGTGAGCTTTCCAAGGAATCTGCTGATGTTGTTGCAAATGCCATGAAAGAGTGGGCTATGGAAAATGGCGCAACTCACTATACACACTGGTTCCAGCCTCTTACAGGAATAACTGCTGAAAAGCATGATTCTTTTGTGGGAAGCGCTGACAAGGATGGAAGGATGATCACATCATTCTCCGGAAAGGAACTTATAAAAGGAGAGCCTGACGCTTCTTCATTCCCATCTGGCGGTCTTCGTGCTACATTCGAGGCAAGAGGATATACAACATGGGATATCACTTCTCCAGCATTCTTAAAGGAGTCAGGTGCAGGCGTTACTCTTTGCATACCTACTGCATTCTGCTCATATACAGGTGAGGCGCTTGATAAAAAGACTCCACTTCTTAGATCAATGGAGGCTATTAACAAGCAGGCCCTCAGAATCGTAAAGTTATTCGGAAATGATACAGCTACTAAGGTCAATGTTTCAGTAGGACCGGAACAGGAATACTTCCTTGTTGACTGGGATAAGTCAATGAAACGTGAAGACCTTATCTTTACAGGAAGAACCCTCTTTGGAGCTCAGCCACCAAAGGGACAGGAAATGGAAGACCATTACTTTGGTGTTATCAGAGAAAGAGTCGGTGAGTACATGAAGGACCTCAACGAAGAACTCTGGAAACTCGGCGTGCCTGATAAGACACAGCACAACGAGGTTGCACCTGGCCAGCATGAACTTGCACCTATCTATGAGACTGCCAATATCGCAGTAGACCACAATCAGATCATCATGGAGACAATGAAGCGTGTAGCAGAGCATCACCATATGAGATGTCTTTTGCACGAGAAGCCATTTGCAGGAGTAAATGGATCAGGTAAACACGACAACTGGTCACTTTGCACTGATGATGGAATTAACCTTCTTGATCCGGGCGATACACCAAATAAAAACATTCAGTTCCTCTTTGTTTTAGCCTGCGTACTTAAAGCTGTTGATAAACATTCTGATCTTTTGAGACAGAGTGCATCAGACGTTGGTAACGACCACAGACTTGGTGCCAACGAGGCTCCTCCGGCTATTATTTCAGTATTCCTTGGTGAGCAGCTTGAGGACGTTGTAAGACAGCTTATCGAGACTGGTGAAGCTAAGTCCAGTAAGCGTGGTGGAAAGCTTAAGACAGGTGTTTCCACACTTCCTCAGTTTGAGAAAGATGCCACAGACAGAAACCGTACATCACCATTTGCATTTACAGGAAATAAATTCGAGTTCAGAATGGTTGGCTCATCAGATTCAATGGCCAGCTCAAATACTACACTTAATACAATTGTTGCTGAAGCTTTCTGTGAAGCAGCAGACAGACTTGAAAAAGCTAAGAATTTCGACACAGAAGTTCATGACATCATTAAAGAGTACCTTACAGAGCATCAGCGCATTATCTTCAATGGCGACGGATACTCAGATGCATGGGTAAAAGAAGCTAAGAGAAGAGGACTTCCTAACATTGCCTCTACTATTGAAGCTGCTGATACACTTACTACAAAGAAAGCTATTGAGCTCTTTGAGAAGTTCGGTGTTTATACAAAGACAGAGCTTGAGTCAAGAAAAGAGATCATCTTCGAGACTTATGCAAAGACAATCAACATTGAGGCCCTTACAATGATCGATATGGCTTCAAAGCAGATCATTCCTGCAGTTATGAAGTACGCAGGAAGACTTGCCAGAGATGTCAATGAGATCAAAAATGCAGGAGTAGATGCAAAGCCGCAGATGGATGAGCTCAAAGAGATCCAGGACAATCTTTCAAAGATGAAGAAAGCCCTTGATAAGCTCAAGATCTATGAAGGAAAAGCTGCTGCAATTTCAGATCAGAGAGAACTTGCATTCTTCTATAAGGATGAGGTCAGACCTATCATGGATGCACTCAGAGCACCTGCTGATGCCCTTGAAATGCTTGTTGATAAAAACGACTGGCCATTCCCAACATACGCAGATCTCCTTTTTGAGGGATGATTTAGGCTGCTATAAAGTAGTCAGCGCTGCGTGAGAAAATGATTTAGGTCTCGTGAAACCTAGATAAAATAAGTGATTGTGAGGTTCCAAGAAAAAATTTAAAATTTTTTTAAAAAAGTACTTGCTTTTTTATGGAACCTCACGTATAATCATTTCTTGTCGATGGGCTATCGCCAAGCGGTAAGGCAACGGACTCTGACTCCGTCATTACGTAGGTTCGAATCCTACTAGCCCAGTTTACATAGTGAAGCGAGATTGGCAACAATCTCGCTTTTTTTGTATCATCAGATTTTGTTTTTGCGGAGGTGTCCCATGTATACCTTTAATTCCAGGATCAGATACAGTGAAGTTGATAGTGAAGGAATTCTTACACTGGAATCTCTTATTGATTATTTTCAGGATTGTTCGACATTTCAGACTCAGGATGGGCCGGCTACAATGGAATACCTTATGAGCCTTAACCTTGCATGGGTTCTTAACTCCTGGCAGATCGAGATAAAAAGATATCCAAAGCTCTGTGAAGAAGTTGTTATAGGAACGCTTCCCTATGAGCTTAAGGGTGCCCTTGGTCTTAGAAATTTCTTTATGGATACAAGGGATGGTGAGAGGCTTGCTGTAGCAAACTCTGTATGGACTCTTTTTAACTTTGAAAAGAGCATTCCTGCAAGGGTGACACCGGTGATAGTTGATGCATATCCACTTGGTGAAAAGCTCGAGATGAACTATGGCGACAGGAAGATCAAAATGCCTGAAACGGGCCAGATCCACTCCTGTGAGGATATTGTTGTAAGAAGGCACAACCTCGATACAAATAACCATGTAAATAATGGCCAGTATGTAAGGATGGCCATGGACCTTGTTAAGGACAAAGCAGGGAAGATCACTTCCATGAGGGCTGAATACAAAAGGCAGGCCCATCTGGGTGATATTTTAAAACCTGTTGTCATAGAAAATAAAACCAGTGATAATAGTATATATACTGTTAGTCTGAATAATACAGACGGCCAGGCAGTATGTGTAGTGGAACTAATTGTTAAGTAATCGTACGATAGGACGGAGGACACATGATCAGATTAGGAGAAAAACAGACACTTGTAGTTATCAAGAAGGTAGACTTTGGAGTTTATCTTGCAGAAGAAATGGGAAGCGAAGAGAAAGTTCTTTTGCCCGGAAAACAGGTACCTGCAGGAACAGATATCGGTTCTGAGATCGAGGTATTCATCTACAAGGATTCTGATGACAGACCAATAGCAACTACCAATGAGCCCAAGATAATGCTTGGCGATGTCAGGAGGCTTAAGGTAAAAGATACAGGCAGGATCGGAGCATTTATGGACTGGGGCCTTGAAAAGGATGTTCTTTTACCATTTAAGGAACAGACAACCAAGGTTAAAAAAGGCGACGATGTGCTCTGCGCTCTTTATATCGATAAGAGCTCAAGACTCTGCGTAACCATGAATGTTTACAGATATCTTCTGAATGAGAGCCCATACGGCAAGGATGACAAGGTTCAGGGCACTGTATACGAGCTCAGCGATAACTTTGGAGCTTTTGTAGCTGTTGATGACATATATTCAGCTCTGATCCCTAAAAAAGAGCTCTATGGAAATGTGAAGATCGGAGACAGCGTATCAGCAAGAGTTACATCCGTAAAGGAAGACGGAAGGCTTAACTTAAGCCTTAGAGAAAAGGCATATCTTCAGATGGATACAGATGCAGAGAAGATTTATGCCATGATAGAGGCAGCAGGCGGAAGAATTCCTTTTACTGACAAGGCTTCACCTGAACTTATCCGCGAAAAGACAAACATGAGTAAGAACGAGTTCAAAAGAGCTGTAGGACGTCTTTTGAAGGAAGAGAAAATAACTATAAAGGAAGATTCAATAGTTATCAGGTAAGGAGATAAGGACGTGAATTATAAGAGAGCCAACAGGTCTTTTCTGTATATGATACTGGCGACACTGGCATTTACACTGCTTATGAGCTATTGGATCATACTTACAGGAAGCAGCCTTTCAATATTTACCAATAATGCTCTTTCAGAGCTGGTGGTGCTGATACCTGCCCTTGCAGCTATTCTCTACAGCGGCGAAAAGATAACAGAGGCAATACCTTTTAAGAAAATAAAGATATCCACACTGTTTATGATAGCGATTTATGTTATTACACTGTTTCCACTGGTGTCTTTTGTAAATTCAGTATCGATGCTTTTTGTGGAAAACATGGTGAGCTCTATCAGCGATGAAGTCCTTGCCATGCCAATGTGGACAATGCTTTTGTCAATCGGCATTGCGGGCCCCTTTGTGGAAGAGTTTGTCTTCAGAGGCTATATTCTTCAGAGCTATCAGAGAACGGGCCGCATAATTGGTTCAATCGTTCTGTCATCTATTCTTTTTGGAATGATGCACTTGAATTTTAACCAGTTTGCATACGGGACTGTAATGGGAATAATGTTCTGCCTTCTTGTTGAGGCAACAGGCAGCATTTGGTCGTCATTTTTTGCCCATGCCCTGTTTAATTCCATTGAAGTTATCTACATGTATGCCGTACCTGACGTGGTGAGTGAGGCGGACGAAGTGCTTGCGGATTACGGTTTTGGTAATGAGAGCACTTACCTGATGATAGGCATTTACTTTGTTCTGGCTGTAATATTCACTGCCATAGCTCTGTGCGTTGTCTATAAGATCGCTGATATGGAAAACAGAAAAGATTTTGTGGATAGCATACACATGTATCCAAGACAGGGCTATAAACTTATAACCATACCGCTTATCATTGCTATGGTAATAGCAGTGGCGTGGATGATATTTGTTGCGGCTTTTCTGTAATCAATAAGGTAAAAGAAAATGAAACACCCTTGGCTGTCTGAATAGCCAAGGGCGTTTTTTTGATAGCTCGCTGTCAGATGCGGATGTCGATGTTTCCGCCAATATCAGGATTAACTGACAACTCTGATACAGCATCAATGCCTGCAACCAAAGAGCTGCCTGTGTCCTCCATGACATCAAGGCTTTTTGAAAGCATGGCGACTCCCACATCGGTCAGAATCTTGTTCTGAGAAAGAGCCATCGATAAAGCAGGAATATCCATAGGCACCTCCTGTGCGACTGCGCTCCGAAAGTACTCCGAAGGCGCAACATACTTTATCCTATCGTTTGTATCGGCACTTTAACGTAAATTGTTAATACCAAAAACCCTGGGGCGTTTTTGTAAGTTTTGACTATGAAAATAAAAAAATATACAAAAAAGGACTATTAATCGGTGGATTTTTTTGTACATTTATATTAAAATGCTAATGTATATAATTCAGTAGAGCAGAAAAGCTCTTCAGAAAGAGTGTGAAATGATTTCTAATCAAATTCTTCAGAATACCATTGATGGACTAAAAAACATAGCACATGTAGATCTTTTTGTGCTTGATATTGATGGCAAGGAGGTAGCTTCCACAAGCAGTGATGTTGTTAATGTTTCATCTGCAGCAAGGGATTTTGTGGAGTCTCCGGCTGATTCTCAGGAAATCCAGGGATATCAGTTCTTTAAAATATACGATGAGCAGAGTCTTGAGTATATTCTTATCTGCACAGGAAGCGGTGAGAATATCTATATGCTTGGCAAGATGATCGCATATCAGATTCAGACACTTCTTGTAGCTTACAAGGAAAGATTCGACAAGGATAACTTTATCAAGAACCTTCTTCTTGATAACCTTCTTCTGGTTGATATTTATAGCAGAGCCAAAAAGCTTCATATCCAGACTGATGCCAAGAGAGTTGCCATGATCATCGAATCGATCAATGGCAGGGACAATAATGCCCTTGAGATCGCAAGGACTCACTTTGGTACAGGTACTGACTTTGTAACAGAGGTTGATGAGGACAATATCATCATCGTTAAGGATGTTACAGATATCAATAAGCCCGGAGAGATTGCAAAGGCAGCAGAAGAGATGCAGGCAGGTCTTGAAAAAGAGGGTCTTTCAGGCGTAAGGATTGCTTACGGTACAGTAGTAGGCGAGATCAAGGAAGTCAGCAGATCCTATAAGGAAGCCAAGATGGCACTTGATGTAGGCAAGATATTCTTTGATGAGAGAAAGGTTATCTGCTACAGCGAGCTTGGTATCGGAAGACTTATATATCAGCTTCCTATTCCTCTTTGCAAGATGTTCATTAAGGAGATCTTTGGTGGCAAGAACCCTGACGATTTCGATCAGGAGACACTTACAACAATTGATAAATTCTTTGAGAACAGCCTCAATGTTTCCGAGACATCAAGACAGCTCTTTATCCACAGAAATACTCTTGTGTACAGGCTTGATAAGCTTCAGAAGAGCACAGGGTTAGATTTGCGAGTTTTTGACGATGCTATCACTTTTAAAATTGCACTTATGGTTGTAAGATACATGAAGTACATGGAAAAGTTCACTTGATCCTAGATGTGAATTTTTGATCTAAAAAGTTTTGTTTCAGGAGATATTTATGGAAAAAGGATATAGAAGAAAAAGGGGCACCAGGCAGATACCCGATGATGAGGTAATAACCCTTGAGAATGTTACCAAGTCATATTCCACAGGCGCACCTGCTTTAAATGGCGTCACACTTCACATCAAAAAGGGAGAGTTTGTTTTCATCGTTGGAGACAGCGGTTCAGGTAAGTCTACACTTATCAAGCTCCTTTTAAGAGAGCTGGTACCAACAGACGGTGAGATAACAGTTCTTGGCTATAATTTGAGAAAGATTAAGCACAGCAAGATTCCTAAGTTCAGACGTAATCTTGGCATTGTATTCCAGGATTTCAGACTTTTAAAAGACAGAAATGTATACGAGAACGTTGCTTTTGCTCAGAGAATTGTTCAGACACCTACAAGAGAGATCAAAAGAAATGTTCCATCAATTCTTGCAACTGTTAACCTTGCAGGAAAATACAAAAATAAAATAAATCAGCTGTCAGGTGGTGAGCAGCAGAGAGTTGCGCTTGCAAGAGCTCTTGTTAATAAGCCCACAATTCTTTTGGCAGATGAGCCTACCGGAAACCTTGATCCTAACAATTCATGGGAAATCATGAAACTCATGGAACAGATCAATGAAAATGGCACAACAGTTATCGTGGTCACACATAACAGAGAAATCGTCAACGCCATGAAAAAGCGAGTTATAACCATGAAAAAAGGCGTCATTATAGAAGACGAGGAAGAGGGTATGTACATCGATGAGGATTAGTAGTTTCTTTTACACCATCGGACAGGGTTTTAAAAATTTAGGCAGAAACAAGTGGTATACGCTTGCTTCTATTGCGACCATCAGTGCCTGCCTGTTTTTGTTCGGACTTTTTTATTCTATAATCACTAACTTTGAAAATGTAGTAAAGACAGCCGAGGAAGGCGTTTCTGTAACTGTTTTCTTTAACGAGGGAACAACAGAGGAGCAGATCCTTGCAGTAAAGACTGATCTTGAAAAGAGACCTGAAGTTAGGGAAATTGTTTATGTATCTGCAGATGATGCCTGGGAAGAGTTTAAAGAGGACTACCTTGGCGAATACGCAGACGGATTTACAGAGAATCCTCTGGCAGATTCAGCAAACCTTCAGATATACCTTAATGATGTATCTTTGCAGGGAGCGCTTGTAACTTATATCGAGTCTATCGACGTGGTAAGAGAGGTTAACCGCTCTGAAGTTACAGCCAATACCTTAAGTGGCTTGAATGTGCTGATCGCATATATTTCAGCAGGTATTATCATCATTCTGCTTTTGGTATCAATATTCCTTATCAGCAATACAGTTACCATGGGTATCGCAGTTAGAAAAGATGAGATCAATATCATGAAGTACATTGGTGCAACAGACTTCTTCGTAAGAGCACCATTCGTGGTAGAAGGTATCATCATCGGAATCATTGGTTCAATAATTCCACTTGTTATTATATATTTTGTTTACACCAATGCTATCACATACATAGCATCAAGATTTACTATGCTTTCAACATTGCTTAACTTCCTTCCTGTGCAGGTGGTATACAACAAGCTTGTACCAATCGCACTGGCCATCGGAATTGGTATTGGCTTCTTTGGTAGTTTCACAACTGTTAGAAAACACCTACATGTATAATACAAGAAGGACATCCTTTTACATTGAGTTTATTGAATAAAGCTTACAAAAACAGAATAGTTAAAGGGTTAATATGTGCAGCTACAGCAATTGCTATATTTGCAGGTAGCTGCATATCTTCGTATGCAGAAGTAACTGAGGAGAGTATCAAGGCCAAGGAAAATCAGATCAGTGAGGCCAAAAAAGAGCGTGATTCACTTAGTACAGCCAAGACCAATCTTGAGAAGATAAAAAAAGAGCTGGAAAAGAGCAAATCCGATCTTAATGCCTATATTACTGAGCTTGATGCATCACTAACTGATATTCAGACCAAGATTGATGCGCTTACTGACCAGATCACTGAGAAGGAAGCTGAGATAGAAGAGACCACGAGAGAGCTTGAGGAAGCTGAGAGGATTCAGCAGGAACAGTATGAAGCCATGAAAAAGCGTATCAAGTTCATGTACGAGCGTGGCGACACTATGTACATGGAGCTTTTGGTTGAATCCGGAAGCTTTGGAGATATGCTCAACAAGGCCGAGTATATTGAGATGCTCTCATCCTATGACAGGAAAAAATTAAACGAGTATATCGCTACAACTCAGCTTATTACTGTCACAAAACAGGCCCTTGAAGAAGAAAAGGCTACACTTGATCTTGCGATGGAGGAAAAAGAGCAGGAGGAAGCAAATCTCCAGTCCCTTCTTTCCACAAAAAGCAGTGAGCTTTCCGCAGTTAAGGCTGATATTTCCAATAAAGAAGCGGCGATTGCAGAATATGAGGCCGAGATCAAGGCTGAGAACGCAACAATTGCAGCTCTGGAAAAAGAAGTTGCTGCAGATAAAGCAGCTCTTTACAGCAGATATATGTATGACGGTGGTGTATTTACATGGCCATGTCCAAGCTATACCAGAATTTCTGATGATTTTGGTATGAGAATGCACCCGACTCTTGGGGTAGAAAAAATGCACAACGGTATAGACCTTGCTGCACCGGCAGGATCAGCAATACTTGCTGCTTACAACGGAACAGTGGTAGCTGCTGATTACAATTCCTCCATGGGTAATTACATCATGATAAACCATGGTGGCGGCCTATATACCATTTATATGCATTGTTCGAAGTTGTATGTCTCGAAAGGTACGGATGTTACTGCGGGAACCAAAATTGCAGCAGTAGGATCCACCGGAAGATCAACAGGTAATCATTTGCATTTTGGTGTTCGATTAAATGGAGCTTACGTCAGTCCTTGGAATTACCTGAAATAAAAGTCTCCCGGGGATAGGAGAAAGATGGATTATCAGACAGAGTTCGATGAACAGCAGTATCGAGGAAAATTAAACAGAAGATTTATCAGCGGTATATTAGTTGGATGCTTTGTTGCACTGTTTATAAGCGCAGCTGCATGTATGGCATATTTATTTACCTTTAATGCACCAGTCGCGCAGAATACAGCCAGTGGAGACTCAGTCCTTAGTGATGAGACACTGACCAAGATAAATAAAATAGAGTCTGTTATTGATTCTAACTTTTATAAAACCGATGTTTCAAGTGAAGCGAAAGCAAACGGGCTTTATAAAGGTCTTATGGATTCTCTTGACGACCCTTATTCTGTCTACTACACAGAGGATGAACTCACAGAGCTTATGAATGATACGGCAGGTATCTACTATGGCATAGGCGCTTATGTGAGCATGGATCAGACAACATCACTGCCACGTATTTCAGGAGTTATAGAGGGAACACCTGCTGAGGAAGCAGGGCTCCAGACGGATGATATTATCTATGAAGTAGATAAGCAGAGCACACAGGGACTTGAACTGAGTGAAGTGGTATCTCTGATTAAAGGTGAAGAGGGCACTACGGTTCACCTGACAATCCTTAGAGGATCTGACCTTGAAGAGATAGAAGTTGATGTTATGCGTGCTCAGGTTTCAGTTCCTACAGTAAAAACCAAGGTTATGGATGACGGCGTTGGATACCTTCAGATCACAGAGTTTGATGAAGTTACTCCTGATCAGTTTACTGAAGGCATGGCAGAGCTTAGAGCAAATGACATAAAGGGACTTATTATTGACCTTAGAAGTAATCCTGGCGGAAGCCTCACAGCAGTCTGCGACATAGCAAGGCAGCTTTTACCTAAGGGAACTATTGTTTATACCGTTGACAGAGATGGAAACAGAGAAGATTATACCTGCGACGGAACCCATGAGATCGATATTCCTGTAGTAGTACTTGTTAACAAGTATTCAGCCAGCGCTTCAGAAATTCTTTCTGGTGCGATCAAGGATTATGGTATTGGAACACTTGTTGGAACAACTACCTACGGCAAGGGAATTGTTCAGAGAATTTTTGATCTCAAGGATGGCACCGCCATTAAACTTACAGTCAGCAATTACTACACACCAAATGGCAACGATATCCACGGAGTTGGAATTGATCCTGATGTAGAAATTGAGTTTGACGCTGATGCTTATGCAGAGGATAAGACAGACAATCAGCTTGATAAGGCTGTAGAAGTATTAAAAGAAGCTATCGAAGACCTGGAAGAAAAAGCTGGTTGACAATAAAAGAAAATAATAGTATTATGCAAAACTGTGCTACGTCTTAGCACAGTTTTTCTTTTTGGTTTAATTGCTCATTCGAGCGCTTTTTCCAATATTAGAAAGTTAGTTTGTTGTGTTTTTTGAAAGGAATATCATGAAAGTAAAAGCGTGCATTTACACTGATGCCGGTAAGAAACGCGCTGTTAATCAGGACTCGTCTCTTATCAAGGTAGCCAGTGCAGGGAAAATGGGAAGAATATCTTTTGTTGCTGTCTGCGATGGCATGGGAGGACTCTCAAAGGGAGAAGTGGCCAGCTGTAAAGCCATAAGAACACTTGAAAACTGGTTCCATGAAGAGTTGTCTTTGATGCTGGGAATAGACGAAGATAAAATATGGGACGTTATTGAAATATCCTGGAGAAGGCTTCTTGCAGACATAAACAGGGATATAAGACGCTACGGCAAACACAGGGGAATCTGCCTTGGAACCACTTTGACAGCTCTTTTGCAGATTGGAAGAAAATACATGCTCATGAATGTAGGTGATTCGAGGATATATCTGGTGAGCAGGAAAGACGTGCAAAAGATAACCCATGACCAGAGCCTTGTCCAGAGTAAGATTGACAGCGGGGTCATGCTGGAAAATGAAGTTCAAAACAGCCAGGAAAGAAATGTTCTTTTGCAGTGCCTTGGACATGGGAGCGTTCCGCAGCCTCAGATAATAAGGGGAGACATACGGATGAGCACAACAGTTGTCGCCTGCAGTGATGGCCTTTGGAAGACCATATCGGAAAAAGAACTGTTTAGAGCCCTGTGTCCTCAGATGTGCGTGACTTCTGAGGATATGCTGGAGGAATGTAAAAAACTGACCATGACAGCAATAGACCGCAAGGAGCAGGACAATATCACTGTGGCCGCCATGTGCCTGGAGTATTAAAAATGGAGAGATTCAAGATACTAAAAAAGCTTGGGCAGGGCGGAAACAGCGAGGCCTTTCTTGCAAGGGACAAAAGGAGCGGAAATCTTGTGACTTTAAAGTTTGCAAAGAAAGTCCCTGCTTCTGTGGACAACGGCGAGCCGGGACCCTTTGTCGGGGAAGCGGCGATCCTACATGAATTTGATAAAAGAAATTACAAAGAGCTTGTAAAGACAGGAAGAATTCCCTGCCTTGTGGCCTTGGGAAGAGACTATATTGCAGTCACTTATGTGCCGGGAGAGAATCTTCTGGAAATTCTCAAGAAGAAAAGAAAACTTAAGGAGAAACAGGTGATAGGGATCGCGAAAGATCTTTTGACCATATTGAGGACGCTCCATGAAAGCGATATTCCTATTGTCTATAGAGATTTAAAGCCTGCAAACATCATAGTAAACAGCGATGGAAAGGCATGTCTTATTGACTTTGGCGCAGCAAGATTCTATCAGAGGGAGAGAAAGACAGATGATACAGTAAATCTTGGAACCATAGGCTATGCGGCACCTGAGCAGTATGGAAGCCTTGGGCAGAGTGATGAACAGACGGATATATACTGCTTTGGAATGACTATTCTTTCTCTTTTGACAGGGATAAATGCCAAGGACTCCGATGCGCTGAGTATGGCAAGGAGCGGTGCTTTGAAAAACGTATCTCCACAGATGCTGGCTGTTATAGAAAGATGCATAAAGGCTGACAGGGATAACCGTTTTAAAAGCTTAAAGGAAGTAGAAAAAGGCATAAAGATGGTACCCGGAAAAATAATTGCCATAAGGCTTTTAAAAGTAGCTTTAATTGTTGTGGCAGCTCTTTTAACATCGGCAGTGATCACCTTTGGGGCCATGCATGAAGAAAGAGTTGTTCAGGTGATCAAAGATGATATGGAAGTTAGGATCCCGGCAATCAGATACAGATTGTCAATTGCAAGGCAGAGAATAGCTGATCTTGCGGATGCTTTGATAAAAGAGGAGGACATATGATCATTTTTTTATATACATTTTTTGTGGTGCTTGGTGCACTGGTCGTTATCCTGGGAGTAGGCGGAATACTGACAGGACTTGGTGAGAGGAATACAGGTCATGAGATCGAGGGAGAGGCCACGGCGGCAATGTGTACCACCAACCTTTTGGAGGTCAGCGGTGACTTTTCAAGGAATACAATGGACGATTTTGTAATCGAGCAGGACATGGTATATACCTACGATTCCTTTAATCTCTAAGCTAAAGAACAAATGTTTGCATTAGCTGGTTGCTTGTGCTATACTTCCAATACATGAAGTAGCAGATGTATCGCTTTAATTGTTTTGGAGAAAATATATGGGCGATTTTAAGTTAGTGGCTCCCTACGAGCCCACAGGTGATCAGCCACAGGCTATTAAGGCTTTAGTGGATGGCTTTAAACAAGGCAACCAGTTCGAGACACTTCTTGGAGTAACAGGCTCTGGTAAGACTTTTACCATGGCTAATGTTATTGTGGCTTTAAATAAGCCAACTCTTATTATCAGTCACAACAAGACTCTGGCAGGCCAGCTCTATGGCGAGATGAAGGAATTCTTTCCTGAGAATGCAGTAGAGTACTTTGTTTCTTACTATGATTATTATCAGCCGGAGGCGTATGTTCCACAGACAGACACTTATATAGCCAAGGACTCGGCCATCAATGATGAGATAGATAAGCTAAGACTCTCAGCAACAGCTTCCCTTGCAGAGCGCAAGGATGTAATAGTAGTTGCCAGCGTGTCCTGTATCTATGGCCTGGGTAGCCCTGAAGAGTTCAAGGGTATGTCTATATCTCTCCGACCCGGAATGCAGAAGGATAGAGACGATATTATAAAAGACCTGGTGGCTATTCAGTACACCAGAAATGACATGGAACTTGGAAGGTGTAATTTCAGAGTCAGAGGAGATACGGTTGAGATATTCCCGGCGAATGCCGATGACTATCTTATAAGAGTTGAATTCTTTGGAGATGAGATAGACAGGATCACAGAGGTTGAACCTGTGACTGCCAAGGTTAGAAGCGAGCTCACCCATGTGATGATATACCCGGCTTCCCACTATGTTGTACCTCAGGAGAAGATCAATAAGGCCTGCGACAACATAGAAAAAGAGCTTGAGGAGCAGGTGAAGTTTTTCAAGGGAGAGGACAGGCTCATTGAAGCCCAGAGAATCTCAGAACGTACCAACTTTGACGTTGAGATGATGAGAGAAACAGGCTTCTGTTCCGGAATTGAGAACTATTCAAGGCATCTCAACTTCATGGCACCGGGAGAGCCGCCCCTTACACTCCTTGACTTCTTTGACAGAGATTTTCTGATAATAGTGGATGAGTCCCATATGACTATTCCGCAGGTTGGAGCCATGTATCACGGCGATAGGAGCAGGAAACTGACCCTTGTGGACTACGGCTTTAGACTGCCATCTGCACTTGATAACAGGCCTCTTAACTTTGAAGAGTTTGAATCTCATATTGACCAGATGCTTTTCTGTTCAGCAACACCGGGTAAATATGAAGAGGAACATGAACTTCTCCGCACAGAGCAGGTAATAAGGCCCACAGGGCTTCTTGATCCTGAGATCTCAGTAAGACCTGTTGAGGGACAGATAGATGATCTTATTTCTGAGATCAGAAAAGAAATAGATAAAAAGAATAAGGTTCTTGTTACAACCCTTACAAAGCGCATGGCAGAGGACCTTACAGAATATCTTGCTGAGGCAGGCATCAGGGTAAAATACCTCCATTCTGATATCGATACCCTTGAAAGAGCAGAGATCATCAGAGATATGAGACTTGATGTTTTTGATGTTCTTGTAGGTATCAACCTCTTAAGAGAGGGACTTGATATCCCGGAGATTTCTCTTGTGGCCATCATCGATGCTGATAAAGAGGGCTTCCTTAGATCTGAGACTTCTCTTATTCAGACTATAGGAAGAGCGGCCAGAAATTCGGAAGGCCACGTTATCATGTATGCTGATAACATGACAGATTCCATGAAGAAGGCTATAGAAGAGACCAGGAGAAGGCGTGCCATCCAGGAGAAATACAATGAGGAGCACGGCATAACCCCTCAGACCATCAAGAAGGCAGTCAGAGACCTTATTGCTGTTACTAAGGCTATTGCCAAGGAAGAAGTTAAGTTTGAAAAAGAGCCGGAGTCAATGAACCAGGAAGAACTGGAAAAGCTCATTGGACAGGTTCAGAAGAAGATGAAAAAAGCTGCTGCAGAGCTGGATTTCGAGAATGCCGCTATGCTGCGTGACAAGATGATAGAACTTAAGAAAGTTCTTAATGATCTTACCGAAGGTAAATAACTGGTGAGATTTGTTTTAGTGGAGATGTATATATGTCTGAAAACAGAATGACAAAAAAGAATACTACAACCAAGAGAATCCTTCCCACTGATATTCATGATTACATCAGAGTGAGAGGGGCAGCAGAACACAATCTTAAACATGTTAATGTCAAGATTCCAAGAGATACTCTTACAGTGTTCACAGGCCTTTCAGGTTCAGGTAAGTCTTCTCTTGCTTTTGACACTATTTTTGCAGAGGGACAGCGCAGGTATATGGAGTCCTTATCATCCTATGCCAGAATGTTCCTTGGTCAGATGGATAAGCCCAACGTTGAGAGAATAGAAGGTCTTTCTCCCACTATTTCCATTGACCAAAAATCAACCAATAAAAACCCCAGGTCAACTGTTGGAACAGTTACAGAGATCTATGACCATTTCAGAATGCTTTACGCAAGAATTGGTATCCCTCACTGCCCTAACTGCGGACGTGAGATCAGAAGGCAGACTGTTGATGAGATCTGCAATCAGATCATGGCTCTTGGAGATGGCACTAAGCTTCAAATCCTTGCTCCTGTTGTAAGAGGTAAAAAGGGTGAGCATGCCAAGACCTTGGAGAGAGCAGTTCGTGCAGGTTATGTCCGTGCAAGGATTGACGGAAGCCAGTACGAGATTGCAGAAGAAGAGATAAAGCTTGATAAAAATATCAAGCATAACATTGAGATCATTGTGGACAGAATCGTAGTAAGAGATGACAATGAGAACCTCAGAAGACGACTTACAGATTCTGTTGAGAATGCTTTGTCGCTTGCTGAAGGACTTCTGCTTGTAGATGTTATAGATGGAGAGGAACTGAGCTTTAGCCAGAACTTTGCATGTCCTGACTGTGGAATCAGCATATCTGAGATCGAGCCCAGAAGCTTTTCTTTCAACAACCCATTTGGCGCCTGTCCTGATTGCGCAGGACTTGGCTACAAGATGGAGTTTGACGAGGATCTTATGATCCCTGATAAATCTCTTTCCCTGAATGATGGATGTATTGTTGTAATGGGATGGCAGTCATCCAATAAAGAGGGCAGCTTCTCCAATGCTACACTAAAGGCTCTTGCAAAGGCTTATAAGTTCAGCATGGATACTCCTTTCCAGGATCTTCCTGAGAAAGTAAGACATATGCTGGTTTACGGAGCAGATAAAACTGTAAATGTCCATTACAAGGGATCAAGAGGAGAGGGAGATTATCCTATTCTTTTTGACGGCCTTATAAAGAACGTTGAGCAGAGATATAGAGAGACTTTCTCAGAATCAGCAAAGGCTGAGTATGAGGAGTATATGAGGATCACTCCATGTCAGCTCTGCGGTGGACAGAGACTTAAAAAAGAGTCTCTTGCAGTAACGATCGATGATAAAAATATCTATGAGATAACTTCAATGTCCATAGATGACCTGCAGAAATACCTTGAGCAGCTTAAGCTTTCCAGCTATCAGGAAATGGTCGGAGCACAGCTCCTTAAAGAGATCAGGGCAAGAGTAGGATTCCTTGTGGATGTAGGACTTGACTATCTCTCTCTGTCCAGGGCAACAGGAACACTTTCCGGCGGTGAGGCACAGCGTATAAGGCTTGCAACACAGATTGGATCAGGACTTTGCGGAGTTTGCTATATCCTTGATGAGCCAAGTATCGGACTTCACCAGAGGGATAATGACAAGCTTCTTAATACACTTAAGAACCTGCGAGACCTTGGTAATACGCTTATTGTTGTAGAGCATGATGAAGATACCATGAGAGCTGCGGACTATATTGTGGATGTAGGACCTGGAGCCGGCTCAAAAGGTGGAAAAATAGTTGCCTGCGGAACTGCAGAAGAAATCATGCAGGTCAAGGAGTCCATTACAGGACAGTACCTGTCAGGAAAACTTAAGATAGAAGTTCCCAAGACCAGAAGAGAGCCAAAGGGATGGCTTAAGGTTTTGGGAGCCCAGGAGAACAACTTAAGGAACATCGATATCGACGTACCACTTGGGGTACTTACCATAGTTACAGGTGTATCAGGTTCGGGTAAGAGCTCTTTTGTCAATGAGATACTGTACAAACATCTGGCAAGAGACTTAAACAGAGCAAGAGTCATTCCGGGCAAGCATAAAGGCATTGAGGGCCTTGAGCAGGTGGATAAGGTCATTGCTATTGACCAGTCTCCTATCGGCAGAACTCCAAGGTCTAACCCTGCAACCTACACAGGTGTATTTGATATGATCAGAGATCTTTTTGCCGGAACTCCTGATGCTAAGGCAAGGGGCTATCAGAAGGGCAGATTCTCCTTCAATGTCAAGGGCGGACGCTGCGAAGCCTGTGGCGGTGACGGAATCATCAAGATCGAGATGCACTTCCTCCCTGATGTTTATGTACCTTGTGAAGTCTGCGGTGGAAAGAGATACAATCACGAGACTCTTGAAGTTAAGTACAAAGGCAAGAGCATCTATGATGTCCTTAACATGACAGTAGAAGAGGCCCTTGTATTCTTTGAAAATGTAAAGACCATAAAGAGAAAGATCCAGACTCTCTACGATGTAGGACTTGGATATGTAAAGCTTGGCCAGCCAAGTACCGAGCTTTCAGGTGGTGAAGCACAGAGAATAAAGCTTGCCACAGAGCTCAGTAAAGTCGGAACAGGCAAGACAGTTTACATCCTGGATGAGCCAACAACCGGTCTTCACTTCGCAGATGTTCAAAAGCTCGTAAAAATTATGCATGAACTTGTTGAGCAGGGAAATACAGTTGTAGTCATCGAGCACAACCTTGACGTTATCAAGACCGGCGATTACATCATCGACATGGGACCTGAAGGCGGCTCAAAAGGCGGAACAGTCGTTGCCAAAGGAACTCCGGAAGAAGTCGCCAAGTGCAAGAAATCCTACACCGGAGCATATATCAAAAAAATGCTTAAATAGGCATAGGTGCCCCTAAGCGTGAGCTCCTAGTGGCGGCGTTAATATTTTGCTTGAGATTTGGGTAAAGATTTGGAAGGGGATATCCGATATATATAAAAGATGGATAGCCCCTTTTCAATATTTTTTATTTGGTTTATAATCGTAATGATATTATAGGCTAAAGTATTATCCGCTTTTATGCGCTTAGATATATGCTGGTTGTTTTTGAAAGGGGCATTGTAATATGCAGTATGCAGATATTGGAATTGATTTAGGTACAGCGTCAGTCCTTGTTTATATCAGAGGAAAGGGCGTTGTTTTGAAAGAGCCTTCAGTTGTAGCTTATGACAGAGATACAGAGGAGATCAAGGCTATTGGTGAGGATGCAAGACTTATGCTTGGTCGTACTCCTGGTAACATCGTAGCTGTTCGTCCTCTTCGTCAGGGAGTTATCTCTAACTACAAGATCACTGAGCAGATGATGAGATATTTCATCAAGAAGGCTATTGGACGTAGGATCCACAGAAAACCATTCATCGCAGTTTGTGTTCCAAGTGGAGCTACAGAAGTTGAGAAAAAGGCCGTAGAGGATGCAACAAGACTTTGCGGAGCAAGAGATGTTAAGACTATTGAAGAGCCTATCGCTGCAGCTATCGGAGCTGGTATCGACATCACAAAACCATGTGGAAACATGATCGTTGATATAGGCGGTGGAACATCAGATATAGCAGTTATCTCACTTGGCGGAACAGTTGTAAGCACATCTGTTAAGGTTGCCGGAGATGACTTCGATGAAGCACTTGTTCGCTACATGAGAAAGAAACACAATCTTCTTATCGGTGACAGAACAGCTGAAGATATCAAGATCAAGATCGGTTCAGCATATCCAAGAGCTGAGAACGACTATCTTGATGTAAGAGGAAGAAACCTCGTAACAGGTCTTCCTAAGACTGTAAGAGTATCTTCTGAGGAAACAGAAGAGGCTCTTCGTGAACCTACATCACAGATCATTGAGGCTATTCATAGTGTTCTGGAGAATACTCCTCCTGAACTTGCTGCAGATATTGCAGACAGAGGAATTGTCCTTACAGGTGGCGGAGCACTTCTTCGCGGACTTGAAGATCTCATCTATTCTAAGACTGGTATCAACACTATGACAGCTGAGGATCCTATGACTGCAGTTGCTATCGGAACAGGAAGATATGTAGAGTTCCTTGCAGGTTATCGTCAGGACTAAGGTCCAATCCACTGTTCATGGACTGAACAGTTGTAAAGCCAGGATGGCATGAGGAATATTGTATGGTAAAAGGTCTTTACACTGCTTACACAGGAATGATCAACGAGCAGCACAGAATGGACGTGCTCACCAACAATCTTGCTAATGCCAATACAAACGGTTATAAAAAAGAAGGCGCTACTGCACAGGCTTTTTCTGATCAGCTTGCGCTCAAAATTAAAGACTACACTGATGCCCCGTTCACTGCCCGTGGACTGGGCATTATTAATCCCGGTGTAAAGATCGGCGAAGGGTACGTGGACTGGTCGGAAGGACCTATGAAAGAGACAGGCAACACCTTTGATCTGGCTCTTGGCGGCTATGGCTTTTTTGGAATCGAGTATACCAACAAAGCTGTAAACATCGAAAGAGAAATAGCAGGTCAGACCGATATCATGTACACAAGAGACGGAAACTTTACGCTTACAAATGAAGGAGTCCTGGTAACCCAGGACGGAGACTTTGTTTTGTCACAGGATGGAGGACATATTGAGATTGATCCGGCACTTCCTGTGGAGATAAATACATTGGGCGAGATTATTCAGGATGGTGAAGTTGTTGCCACAGTAGGAAGATTTGATTTTGAAAAGGTAACCTATCCTGATGGAAGAATTACCTACAATACATTGGAGCATTACGGCGAAAATATGTACATTCCTACAGATGATGCAACGCAGGTTACATCTACAGCATCGATATACGCCGGCTTTTTGGAGCAGTCCAATGTATCTGTAGTGGATGAAATGGTCAACATGATCGCTGTTCAGAGGAACTATGATACTAATCAGCGAATGATAACCACTATTGACGGCACTCTTGATATTGCAGCTAACCAGCTTGGACGTCTGTCCTAAAAATTAATATTTTCTTTATAAATATTTTTTGAGAATGAGCCGATAAGAGTATAGAAGATGATATTACCAGTCACGGATGACGGTGATGTATGCATTTATCTAGATCGGAGGTGGCTTATGGTAAGAAGTCTATGGTCAGCAGCAACTGGAATGAACGCTCAGCAGACAAACGTAGATACCATATCTAACAATCTTGCGAACGTTAATACAGTTGGCTATAAGGCTCAGGGAGCGCAATTTAAATCTCTTTTGTACCAGGAATTACAGACTGTTACAACCACTTCAAACGGCAATCCAAAACCTACCAATTCACAAGTGGGACTTGGTGTGCGTACTTCAACAATTAATCAGTTCTTTTCCCAGGGTTCATTTCAAAGTAGTGACAATCCGGCGGCACTTGCAATAAGTGGCGATGGTTTCTTTGGATATATGGCAGCAGACGGCGAGACTATAAATTATACGAGAAACGGTAACTTTGTGTGGGCGCTTCAGGAGTCAGGCGGAACTACTCTTGAGCTTACAACAGCAGAAGGAAACCCTGTTCTTGATATCGACGGCGCAGCAATTACTCTTGACGGAGCCATTGCAAGTAGGATCACCATAAGCAGCGATGGCAAGATATATTACCCAGATGATCAGGGAGTTCCTACAGATATGGGGCTTCAAATTGGATTGTGGCAGTTCTCAAACAGAGAAGGCCTTGAAAGGGTAGGAAGCGCAGCCTGGATACAAACAGCAGCCAGCGGCGAGCCTATTCTTGAAAATGACGCGGACAATATAAAGAAAAGTGAGATCGTTCAGGGATATCTTGAAGGATCAAACGTAAATGTAGCTACAGAAATGGTAAATCTTATCGTTGCCCAGCGTGCATACGAAATGAACTCAACTGCGATCCAGACAACTGATGAGATGATGCAGACGGCAAATTCACTTAAGAGATAATAAGGTGAGATAAGGGGAGACTATGGCGGGACTTGATATTAAAGGATTAAATGCAACGGCGCTTACAGATTATGCCATGCAGGAAAGTAAGAATGCCAGCACAATAGCACTTCAGAATAAGCTTCAAAATACCTCCAAAACTTCTACTGATGATGAGCTTATGGAAGCCTGCAAAAGTTTTGAGGCCTATTTCCTTGAGCAGATGTTCAAAGAAATGCAGAAGTCTGTAGATGCTCTTAAACCTGAAACTGAGGACAATGCCACATCAACTTTGGTGGACTTTTTCAAGGATCAGACTCTTCAGGAAATATGCTCAACATCCGTGGATACTCAGAGCAATGGCTTTGCACAGATGCTCTATGAAAATCTAAAGCGCAACTATGACATCCCCGAAGCTCCTTCCACATAAAAGTATAAAAATGTGTCTAAAAGCGTGTAATTCTTAAGAAATCTTAAGAATTACACGCTTTTAATTATGGTATACTACTTTCTATGGAAAAAGAAATAGTTAAGGGATACATAGATCATTTTATATATAAGAACGAGGAAAATGGTTACGGCGTAGTGAACCTTATTGTGAACGAAGAGGAGGTCACCTGCACCGGAACCTTTAAGGATGCAGATGTGGGAGATACTCTCGAGATCGAGGGAACCTACGTTAATCATCCTGTATACGGCCAGCAGCTAAAGGTGAGCTCATACAAGATAACAGTGCCTGATGATGCGGTGTCAATGCAGAGGTATCTTGGTTCAGGCGCTATACGTGGAATTGGAGAGGCACTGGCTGCACGAATTGTTAAAAAATTTGGCGCAGATACCTTCAGGATCATTGAGGATGAGCCTGAAAGACTGGCTGAAATAAAGGGAATAAGTGAAAAGAAAGCCATAGATATTGCCATGCAGATGGCAGAAAAAAGAGAAATGCGAGATGCCATGATCTTTTTACAGAAATATGGTATCAGCAACAATATGGCGGTTAAGATATTCAATAACTATGGAACCAGAGTTTACGGGATCATTCAGGAGAATCCTTATCAGCTTGCTGACGATATAAGTGGAATCGGCTTTAAGACTGCTGATGAGATCGCTGCCAAAGTCGGAATTCGCGTGGATTCTGAGTACCGCATCAGAAGCGGCATTCTTTTTACTTTGCTTCAGAGTTCGCTTGATGGAAATACCTACCTTCCCATGGAAGAGCTTGTTTCCAAGACTGAAGAGCTGCTTGTGCAGACCCCGGACCAGATGATCGATTCTGATAGCATAAGGACTCAGATTCAGAATCTGATGATGGACAAAAAACTCATAGCAAAAAATAATGACAATATTTTCTCTGCAAATTTCTATTACGAAGAGCAGGGATCAGCTGTGATGCTGTCTGACCTCAATATTGCAGAGAATGTATCCCCTGCCGATGAAGAGAGATACAGGCAGAGAATCCTTGATATAGAGAAAAGAAAGAACCTTCAACTTGATGACCTTCAAAGAGAGGCTGTGCTGAAGAGTATCTCAAACGGAATTGTCATAATAACAGGTGGTCCCGGTACAGGTAAGACCACTACCATCAATACAATAATTGAATATTATGCTAGCGAAGGCCTTGATATCCTTCTTGCTGCGCCCACAGGAAGAGCGGCCAAGAGAATGACAGAGGCAACCGGGTACGAGGCCAGAACTATTCACAGACTTCTGGAGGTATCAGGCCAGGTTGGCGATGACGACACCAAGTCAGGAGCAGTAAGGTTTGAAAGGAACAGAGACAACCCTCTTGAGGCAGATGCCATCATTATAGACGAGATGTCTATGGTGGATATTCATCTCTTTTACGCCTTATTGAAGGCACTTGTGCCAGGCGTGCATCTGATCCTTGTGGGAGACAGTTCCCAGCTCCCAAGTGTAGGACCGGGACAGGTTCTTGCGGATCTTATATCCAGCGGAAGATTTCCAACCATATATCTGCAAAAGATATTCAGGCAGGCTGAGGAGAGCGATATCGTTATGAACGCTCACAGGATCCACAATGGCCAGAAGCCGGTGCTTGATAATAAGAGTAAGGATTTCTTTTTCCTGGAAAGAAATGACGCGAATGTAATATACAAGCACATGATCCAGCTCATAAGGGACAAGCTTCCGGGATATGTGGGAGCACAGCCTTATGATATACAGGTTCTGACACCTATGAAAAAGGGCCCCCTTGGTGCAATCCAGCTCAATCTGATCCTGCAGGAGTATCTCAACCCTCCGGATAAGTCCAAAAAAGAGCATGTCTATGGGGAGCTTACTTTGAGAGAAGGCGACAAGGTCATGCAGATAAAGAACAACTACCAGGCTCAGTGGGAAGTTGTTGGAAAGCATAACATTCCGGTGGATTCTGGGCTTGGCGTGTTTAACGGCGATATGGGGATTGTCAGAGAGATAAACGAATATTCCCAGGACGTAGTGGTGGAATTTGATGAGCACAGGAGAGTCAGATATCCTTTTTCCGAACTGGATGAACTTGAGCTTTCCTACGCGATCACTATCCACAAGTCTCAGGGAAGTGAGTATCCTGCCGTTATTATGCCCCTTTTAGGTGGACCAAGGATGCTGCTTAACAGGAACCTTCTTTATACGGCGGTCACAAGAGCCAAGAATACCGTGTGCATTTTGGGCAGCAGCCAGACAGTCCTTAACATGACTGCCAATGAGCAGCAGCTGAAAAGATATACCGGACTTAAAGATAGAATTAGAGAAGTATTTGATGCAGGTAATTGAAAATGTTCTGAATCTCATTTATCCAAGGCGTTGTCCTGTCTGCGACAATGTCCTTAGATATAAAGAGTCTAAAGACCTCGTTCATGAGGAATGTAAAAAGAAAATAAGATATATAGGAAGTCATGTCTGCGCGAAATGTGGAAAACCTTTAAAGCTAACTGACCAGTCCGAATATTGCGCAGACTGTATGGCTATCAGACATAGATTCAACCGGGGATTTTCGGTTTTTAGTTATAGGAGTATCTCCGGATCCATATACAGATTTAAGTACATGGGACGCAGGGAGTACGCTGATTTTTATGCAAAAGAAACTGCAAGAAAGCTTGGGAAAAAGCTAAACAGGCTTGGTATTGATGCAATAATACCTGTTCCCATGCATAAGGATAAGCAGTATTTGAGAGGATACAATCAGGCAGCAGAATACGCTTCCAAGCTTTCGAAGCTGACAGGCATCCCTATGTATGACGATGTGATAGTCAGGACCAGAGCCACCAGACCCATGAAGGAACTGGACCTTCGCGGGCGCCGCAATAATTTGAAAAAGGCTTTTAATATAATAAGAAATGATGTAAAATTTAAGTGTATACTCATTATCGATGACATCTATACAACTGGAAGTACCATTGATGAGATCGCCCATGAGTTTCAGATGGCAGGAGTTAAGGAAATATATTTTCTTACGCTGGCTATCGGGCAAACTACTTAAGATAAATGGAGGTCAGATTTATGAACTTACGGAATTGTTCAAGATGCGGAAAAATGTTTAACTACATTGGTGGACAGCCAATCTGTGAGCCTTGCAAAAAGGCAATCGAAGAGGATTTTCAGAAGGTTAAGACATACATACAGGAAAATCCTACTGCAGATTTAAAACAGATTGCTGAAGATAATGAAGTTACCACCAAACAGATTCAGCAGTGGATCCGTGAGGAAAGACTGATGTTCTCTGAAGGTTCACCGCTTAAGATGACTTGCGAGAAGTGCGGTGATCGTATTTTAACAGGAAGATTTTGTGCTAAATGTAAGGCAAGCATGGCAAATAACCTTAACGATACATTTGCTAAGCCTAAGCCAGCTATCCAGCAGCCGGTTAAACAAGATAAGAAGGCTGGAATGCGCTTCCTGGATACATAAGGAGCAAAAATGTTAAATGAAGACAAAGTCATTTTGATGACCAAAATGGCTGCATTTATGGATCGTGAAGGCAAAAAGAACGGAGCAATCAATTCCTATTTCAGGAGTGATTACATTGGCTTTAATATACTTAAGTCAGTGATCAGCGCAACAGTTGTCTTTGCTATTTGTGTTGGGGCTTATGCTCTTTACGATTTCGAAAATGTTTTATCTAATCTTTACAATACAGATAATTTATTGGCTATTGGCAGGAGGTACCTTATATACTACCTCCTGCTTGTTGGCGTGTATTCTCTTGTTTCATATATTATTTATTCCTATCGTTATTCCAAGATGCGTAAGAATATGAGACAGTATTATGGGGATCTTAAAAAGCTAGCTAGAATGTACGAGAAGGAAAAGTGATATTATGACATCATTATTGGAATTAAAGCAGTATATCAAAAGATTTTATATCAAGAACGAAACATATCTTACATATGTCTGGAAGTTCTTACTTTCACTTATTTCAATTGCAGTTATCAACAATAAGCTTGGATATATGAGCTCTCTGAACAATATGGCGATTGTTCTGATGGCATCACTTTTGTGCGCTATTTTACCTGCGAACTTTATCATTGTTATTTCAGCAGCATTCATTGTGGGACATCTCTTTGCGCTGGCTCCTGAATGTGCGCTGGTCACAGCGATAATCTTTGTCCTTATGTTTTTGTTGTATTTTAGATTTTCACCAAAAGATACTTTGGCAGTTGTACTTACTCCATTGTTTTATTTTATAGGACTTCCTTATGTGATGCCTCTTGCAATGGGACTTTTGGGCACACCTGCTTCAATGGTATCAGTTGGATTTGGAGTAGTAGTAGCATTCCTTATTTCATATTTTTCTTCAAATGCCACAGCTTTTGGAAGTGATGGTGTTGAGGAAGCAGCCAATGAATTCCAGTCTATAGTGTCAGGAATTGTTGGAAACAAGTCAATGATGGTTATGATAGTTGCATTTGCGATTACAATTGTTATTGTATATTTGATCCGCAGATCTTCTGTTGATAACTCTTGGAAGATCGCTATTTCAGCAGGTGCCATATCACTTATTATCTGTATTCTTGTTGGTAATCTTATCTTCGATACAGATATTGCTTTGGCAGGAGTGATAATCGGAACTGTTGTATCTGCACTACTTATGCTGGTAGTTGAGTTCTTTTCATTTAGCCTTGACTATAGCAGAACAGAGAAAGTGCAGTTCGAGGATGATGAATATTACTACTATGTAAAGGCTGTACCTAAGGTTACAGTTTCAACACCTGAGAGAAGAGTTAAGAAAATAAACCGCGCCAGAGAACAGCGCAGATGATCTATAAAGGAACACCATGGAACAAATAGATTTTTTATTTGATTTCAACAGAACAAGTTTGCACATGCCAACTGTGAGATTCTCAGATATACTGGAGATTTTTATTATCGCGTTTCTGGTATATCATATTTTGGTGTGGGCAAAAAATACAAGGCTATGGTCACTTTTAAAGGGTGTCATAGTCATTGTTGTGTTTATTTTGGTTGCAGCTCTTTTTAATATGTCCACCATTTTGTGGATCGTGGAAAGAGTTTTCAGTATAGCTATTATTGCGATGGTTGTTATCCTGCAGCCGGAACTTCGTAAGGCTTTGGAAGAGCTGGGCAGGAAAAATTTCTTTTCCAATGTGTTATCACTTGGTGACCCAAAGACACAGGGAAGATTCTCAGACAGAACCCTGAATGAAATAGTCAGAGCCTGCGTGGAAATGGCTAAAGTCAGAACGGGTGCTCTGATAGTTATCGAGAACAACCATCCTTTAACTGAGTTTGAACGCACAGGAATTGAGGTTGACGGAATAGTAACAAGTCAGCTTCTTATCAATATTTTTGAGCACAACACTCCACTTCATGACGGAGCAGTTGTGATAAAGGGTGACAGGGTAACAGCTGCCACATGTTATTTGCCACTTTCTGACAACATGGGGATAGGTAAGGAACTTGGAACAAGACATCGTGCCGGTGTAGGTGTTTCTGAGGCAACAGATTCTCTTACGATCATTGTCTCTGAGGAAACAGGAAAGATCAGTATCGCTTATGAAGGCGAACTTGAGAGAGCTGTTGACAGCGACAGATTAAGGGAACGCCTGAGAATACTTCAGGATAAACACACTGAAGAGGCACCGATCAAGCACCTTGCCAGAAAGGCAAAGGCGAAAAAATGAAAAAACTTACGTCTAATTGGGGGCTTAAACTCGCTTCACTAATATTTGCTATAATCGTCTGGTTTTTGGTTACCAATATAAATGACCCTGTAACATCGGTCAGATATACTAATATTCCGGTAACGCTTAAGAATACCAACCTTATTACGGATCAGGGCCAGGTTTACACAGTGCTTGATAACACAGATACCATCAGTGCTGTGACGATCTATGCACCAAGGTCAATAATCGATTCGCTCAGCCAGAACAATATCGTAGCAACAGCCGATATTCAGGACCTTTCAAGTCTTAATACGGTCAGCATAAATGTCACTACCAACAAATATAGTGACAAGATTGAGAATATATCTACAAGTAATGATGTGGTCAAGCTCAGTGTAGAGCGCAAGGCTTCTAAGTCTCTTGCAATTACAGCTACTACGTCCGGAAGTCTTTCTGACGGATATGTAATAGGAGATGTTTCAACAGGTCAGAACATGATAAGGATCAACGGACCTGAATCAATAGTACAGACTGTTCAGACCGCAGAGGTTGATGTGGATGTGACTGGATTTACATCCGACATTATCACCAATGCAGATATAGTTCTTTATGATGCTGAAGGCAATCAGGTAGATACATCACAGATCTCCATGAATGCCAAAACAGTCAATGTTAACGTAACTATTTACGGAACCAAGTACGTTCCGCTTAAGTTTACGATAAAGGGCGAGCCGGCAAGTGGCTATGCTCTTACAGGCAAGATTGATACCAATCCTGATCAGGTGCTTATTGCTGGCAAGAACAGCACGATCGCTTCTGTAAAAGAGATTGTTATTGATGATGAACAGCTTGATGTAACAGGACTTACAGGAAACCTCGCATGCACGATCGATGTTGAGGATTATCTTCCAAGCGGAGTTATATTTGGAGATGCTGACTATAACGGTACTGCTGCAGTTGTTGTTCACATTGAAGGTATCACTGAAGAGACCTTTGATGTAGATCTTAAAAATATCTCTATAGCCGGTGAAGTTGACGGTTATAGTGCTGAAATTGAAGATAGCGAGTACGATACTGTCTCACTGACACTTACAGGACTTGTGTCTACGATCAAGAGCGTATCTGCGTCTTCTTTGACAGGAACAGTAGATATTAACAGCTTTATACAGGATAGTGACAATGGGGAGCTTGCAGACGGAACCTACAGCGTCGATGTTGACTGGAACCTTCCGGACGGTGTAAAGACCACCAATACTGTGAGCGTTTATGTGAAAATAGAAAAGAAAGAATAACGAGGTTTTAGAAATGGGAAGATTATTTGGAACAGACGGAGTCAGAGGAGTGGCTAACGATGAACTTACTCCACTTTTAGCTATGCAGCTTGGTCAGGCAGGAGCATATGTTTTATCAAAAGAAGTTAACCACAAGCCTACTATCATGGTTGGCTGCGATACAAGACTTTCAGGAGACATGCTTGCAAGTGCCCTTATGGCCGGTGCTTGTTCAGTAGGTGCTGATGTAGTTAATGTTGGTGTTATCCCAACTCCTGGTGTGGCTTATCTTACAAAGAAATACAGAGTAGATGCAGGTGTTGTTATCTCTGCTTCTCACAACCCAATGGAGTTTAACGGAATCAAGTTTTTTGACGGAAATGGTTATAAGCTTCCTGATGCAATGGAAGACGAAATAGAAGCTCTTATCAAGAACAACATGGAAGGCGTAAAGATGCCTACAGGTGCCGGAATTGGTAAGATCAAGAACCGTACAGATGCAAGAGAAGAGTATATCAACCACAACCTCAACGCTGTAGATATCAACCTTCAGGGAATGAAAGTTGTTATGGACTGTGCAGAAGGTGCATCTTTCTACACATCAGTAGAGGCTATCAGACAGCTCGGCGCAGAAGTAATAGTTATCCACAACAATCCTGATGGAACAAATATCAATGCAGGTTGCGGATCTACTCATATGGAAGAGCTTATGGGAAGAGTTGTTACTGAGAAGGCAAACATCGGCCTTGCTTTTGACGGTGATGCAGACAGATTCCTTGCAGTAGATGAAAATGGTAAGATGGTAGACGGCGATGAGATCATGGCTATCATCGGAAAATATATGAAGGACAATGGCAAGCTTGCCAAAAATACAATCGTTGCAACTGTTATGAGTAATCTTGGTTTCTTCAAAATGGGAGAGAGAGAAGGAATCCAGATCGACAAGACAAAAGTTGGCGACAGATATGTTCTTGAGCACATGAAAGAGATTGGAGCAAATCTTGGTGGTGAGCAGTCAGGACACATTATTTTCCTTGACGATAACACAACAGGAGACGGACTTCTTTCAGCTCTCCATCTGTTAGAGGTTATGGTTAACACCAAAAAACCTTTATCAGAGCTTGCTAAAGTTATGGAGGTTATGCCTCAGGCTCTTGTAAATGCACATGTTCCTACACACAAGAAGGATTCATATATGGAGTATCCTGAAATTGCAGGAGCTATTGAAGAACTTGAGAAACAGTTTGCAGGAGATGGAAGAGTTCTTATCAGACCATCAGGTACAGAGCCACTTGTAAGAGTAATGATAGAGGGTAAGGATCAGGCTAAGATTGAGGAGGAAGCAAGGAAACTTGCGAAGTTGATCGAGGAGGTTATGCTATAATATGGTAAGTCAGAAGGTGGTTATTACAAACCCTACTGGATTACATTTGCGACCTGCAGGTAATCTATGTAAGGTGGCAATGAACTATAAATCTCACATCACTTTTAGCTATGGCGATAATACTGCCAATGCCAAGAGTGTACTTAGTGTTCTTGGCGCTTGCATAAAGTGTGGCGATGAGCTGACTTTTAAATGCGATGGTCCGGATGAAGAAGAGGCTATGGAAGCCCTTGTTAAGGCTATCGAAACCGGTCTTGGCGAATAGAATATTTTTGTGATAAACTATCACATGTTAAAAAATAGAGAGGAAATTGAACAGGATATGAGAAAAGCAAAAGCAATTATAGCCGCAGGCTTAACTGCAGCTATGTTATTTGGATGCGGCTCTGCTGGGGATGAGTCAGTATCTGGACTTAGTGTTGAAAAGTTAGAAGATGTAACTAAGCCAGAGGAAGCAGTTGCAGAGGCAACTGTTGAAGAGACAGTTGACGAGGACGTTCCACCTGCAGAAGGAATGGTTAGAAGTTATTTCACAAACGAGTGGGTTGATGAAGCAGTTAACACAAACAGACCACTTGCTGTTATGTACCCTATTAACAAAGAGGCTCAGCCACAGTACGGACTTAGCAATGTAGCAGTTTTCTATGAGATCATGGAAGAAGGAAGCATGAGCCGTCAGATGGGTATCCTTGAGAATTGGGAAAGCCTTGAGAGAATCGGTAATATCCGAAGCATTCGTGATTACTTTGTATATGCAGCACTTGAGTATGATCCTATTATTGTTCACTACGGCGGACCTGAACTCTATGTTAAGACTATTTTGACAAGAGACGACGTTGACAACTTAAACGGTGTTGGCGGTGTAATGGGTTCAGATTATGGCGCATTCTTCAGAGTACCTGAGGGAAGCACATCTGAGCATACAGCTTTCACAGATGGCGCACACGTAACAGCTGCTATTGAAAAAGCTAAATTTGAAACAGAGCACAGAGATGATTTTGAAGGTGAATCACACTTCACATTTACAGGATATTCTAATCCAAACACTTTAGAGGATTATGGTGAATCAGCAGTTGAGGCAACTGATATCGATATGTCAGGATGCTTCCCTGTAACAAAGTCAGCTCTTACATATGATGAGTCAAAGGGTGTATACCTTAAAACTTTATATGGAAGTGCACAGAAGGATGCTGTAACAGGCGAACAGCTTGCATTTGCTAACGTTATCATCCAAAGAACATACCACGAAGTTCGTGATGACAACGGATACCTTGCATATCAGATGCATGATACAACTCGTGACGGATACTTCATCACAAAGGGTAAGATGATCCACGTAACATGGGAGAAGACTGGTGACTATGCACCAACAACTTACTATGATGATGCAGGCAACGAAGTTGTACTTAATACAGGTAAGACAATGATATTTGTAATTCAGGAGAAGGGCGGATCTTTCTCTAAGTTTACAGTAAACGGTGTCACATACGCAGATTGATAAACCTGGCATTATAGCGGACGGCAGTGATGCCGTCCGATTTTGGGTTTTAAATAAGAGAGGAATAACATGGATAAGATTATCGTTACCGGTTGTAATGGACAGCTTGGAAGAGCAATAAACAAAGAACTTGCTGGCAAGTATGAGCTTGTAAATACTGATGTTTTTCAGCAGGAAGGAATTATACCTTTGGATATAACCAATGTTGATCAGGTGCTTAAGCTTGCAAGAGATGTTAAGCCAGTTGCTATTGTTAACTGTGCTGCATATACTGCAGTTGATAAGCAGGAGAGCGACATAGATCTTTCTTACAAGATCAATGCGATCGGACCAAGAAACCTTGCAATTGCAGCAACTGAGACAGGGGCTAAGCTTGTTCACGTTTCAACTGATTATGTATTTGAAGGCAATGGAACAAGACCATATGTTGAGTTTGATAAGCCCAATCCTGTAAGTGTATATGGAAAAACAAAGCTTGCAGGTGAGGAGTTTGTAAAGCAGTTTGCAAAAGATTTCTTTATCTTAAGAACAGCATGGCTTTATGGTGATGGTAAGAATTTTGTAAAGACAATGCTCGCATTATCTGAAAATCACGACGAAGTAAGCGTTGTTAACGATCAGCTTGGTACACCTACAAGTACATACGAGCTTGCAAAAGCTATAGCATATCTTCTTCCTACTGAAAATTATGGTATTTTCCATGGAACATGCGAAGGTTCAACTAACTGGGCAGACTTCACTGAAGAGATATTCAGACTCGCAGGAAAGAACACAAAAGTTAACCATGTTTCAACAGCAGAATATCAGGCAAAGAATCCTCAGTCTGCTCCAAGACCAGCGTATAGTATTCTTGAGAACTATATGTTAAAACTTACATCTGACTTTATGTTTGCAGACTGGCATGAGGCTATTGAGAGATACATAAAAGAGCTTGTTTGATCAGAATAGAGGTTTAAATGCAATTATTAAATGATATATTTGGCAATACTATACTCATGGCATCATTTTGGGGATGGCTTGTTGCTCAGGTCCTGAAAACCATAATATATGTTATTGTTAACAAGAACTTTAATCCTGAAAGACTTATGGGAGACGGTGGAATGCCCAGTTCCCATTCAGCTACAGTAATGGCTCTTGTGACATCAACTTTTTATCATTATGGAGCAGGAACCTTTGAGTTTGCAATTTCAGGAGTTTTAGCCCTGATCGTTATGCATGATGCTATGGGCGTAAGACGTCAGGCAGGAAAGCAGGCAGTTGTCATCAATAATATGATGGACTGGTTTAAAGAGCTTGATAAAGATATTCCAACAGAGCAGAGACTCAAAGAGTTTGTTGGACATACTCCGCTTCAGGTTTTGTTTGGCGCAATCCTTGGAATCATTGTTGGCGCAGTGGTTTCCTCAATAGGATAAATAAAACACAGGAGATAACTGATAATGATAACAGTTATACTTACTTGGATCTATGTTTTAGCTACCACATATCTTACAGGATTCTTTTTTCTAAATGCTATTACATCACTTGATTGTATGGCTTTTGTGAATTCAAAAGGTGTGTCAAAAAAGTATAAGATCAGATATCAGGAAAGTTATATAGTAGCCGGAATAGTTGTGGTTACTGTATTTGCTCAGTTTTTGAGTTTATTTGGCGGCGTTGGTCTCATGGCTAACGCCTTCTTGGTTTTGTTTGATATTGCTGTAGCCTTTTACTACAGAAACATATTATTTGAAGAATTCTATCTCATGAGACATGTTCTTTTAGCAAAAAGAGACTGGTTGTGGTACCTTCTTGTGTTTCTTCTTATGGCTTACGGAACATCTCATGGAATCATGCACTATGACTCTGACCTGTATCATGCGCAGGCTATCCACTGGATTGAGAGCGTCGGTATAGTAAAGGGCCTTGGTAATCTCCATTTGAGACTTGCTTATAACAGCGCTTCATTTACCCTTTCGGCTTTTTATAGCTTTGCGTTTTTGGGTAAGCAGTCGTTTCACACAATGGCGGGATTTTTTGCACTGCTTTTAGCGTGGCAGTGTCTTGATATAAAGACTATTGTCAGAAGAAGACAGATCGTTATTTCTGATTTCCCAAGAATTGCAGCGATGTACTATCTTTTTACGATCTTTGATGAGATGGTAGCGCCTGCATCCGACTATTTTCTCTCAACACTTGTTTTTTACATTATCATCTGCTGCACCGACATGTATGTGAGACATGAAAAGGCTTTTGTGCCATACATCTTACTTGCAATGGTCGGAATATATGCAGTTACTGTAAAGCTTTCAGCGGCGCCGATGGTTCTTTTGTCAATTATTCCGATCTATAAATTGTTCCACAACAGGACAACGGAGAAATCAAAGGCCTTTGGCTTCTCGGTGCTTCTTGCTTTGGTGATAACCATGCCTTTCTTTTGGAGAAATATAGTGATCTCAGGCTGGATACTCTATCCTGTCACATTCCTTGATCTCTTTGGCTTTGCATGGGAGATACCAAAAGGCGTTGCCCAGTATGATTCAATGGAGATCAGGACCTTTGGCCGCGGATATAATGATGTGGAAGCTTTTATGAATGTGCCTTTTTCAGAATGGGTACCTAACTGGTTTGGACAGCTTTCGCTCTTCTATAAGGCAATGGTGGTGCTTTCAATAATATCGATCGTTATTTATGTTTGCTGCGTCATATATTTTGGAGTGGTAGCAGTAGTATATAAAAAGAAACCTGGCAAGCTTGTTGGTAACAAAGTATTCGACCTAAGTCGCAGGAGTATGCTTAATCTTGCTGATTTTCTGACACTTAGCGGAACGCTTATCTTATGCCTTGTATTTTGGTTCTTTAGCGCGCCCCTTATCAGATATGGTATCGTTTATGTTCTTGCGACAATCTCTATAGTTTTTGGAAGAATGATAATATTGCTCTTTCATAAATTAGAAGAAAATGGCAGCGGGATAAAAGAGATATCTTTTAAAGCGCTGGTTGCTCTTCTTGCCATATGGCTTGTTTACAAGGGAATAAATATAGTTAATGAGGAAATCCCAAGATTTAATCCAAAGTTCCTTCTTGTTCAGCAGGACTATGGAACCTACGATGTTGATTCCTTTAAGCTTGGAGATAGCACGATATACTATCCCACAGAAGGAGACCGCGCAGGATATGCGCCATTTCCTGCTGCAACTCATGACCTTACCGGTGAAGTTGAACTTTTGGGAGAGACTATAACTGATGGACTAAAAAGTGTAGGACAATAAAAAGGCAGACAGTGGGGACGGTTCTTTTGACTTATTGTTCACAATAAGTCAAAAGAACCGTCCCCCACTGTCTGCCTTTATTTTAATTAAACTCACAAGCAATATATGTCTGCCCGTTTGAATCGCTGTAGTAAGAAACTCCAACTGAGGTGAAACAGCTTCGAAGCACATTTTCTTTGTGCTTGGGCGATAAGAGCCAGGCAAGTACGACGTTCTCAGCCTTGCGCTGATTTTCATTTTCCGCATGGGCCAGATTTTCACCCCGGGTAAAGCCAACTGTATACCAGGCTGATCCGCAGGGTCTGATATGCGAAAAACTACTGGCACATTCTTCTGCCCTTATTGTTGCGGCAGCCTCAAGGTCTTCACTGTATGTTAGTGAAGACAATCCTGCAGCTTCTCTTGCTGCATTTATCTGAGTCAGAATCTCATCCTTCGAAGCAGCCTTCGAGTTTATGGGAATTATCCACATACTCATAAAAACTATGAGCAGAAATCCACACAGAAATCTTTTCATATAGTATCCCCGTTTATAAGAACTGAAAATTAATCTTTCCTATAAATGGATGATACTGTAATTAATATACGAAAAACCGATTATTAACTGTATTTTAGAGGTTTTAACAGTTTTTTAAGGCAAACGTTTTCGAGTTTTATTAAATATTAATAAAACGTTAATTATATTTTTATTTTTAGGATTAAACTCCATAACACAAGCTCTTGTATCACTTCCACTGGGATCTGTACTCCATAGGACTTATCCCTTCAATCTGTTTAAAGATGCGGGAAAAATAGTAGAGAGGTGAAATGCCGCACTGATTACCGATTTCTTCAACAGAGTCAGAAGAGAATCGAAGGAGTTGTTTGGCGTGGGTTATCCTGACAGATAATAGGTAGTTGATGATTGACGTTCCAAACTGCTCTTTGAAGCCTCTGGAGAGAGCGTATTTGTTGATCAGGAACTTATCTGCAAGATTATCCAAGGTGATCTTCTCCTGATAGTGACTATCAAGGTATTCCCTGAGCATGAAAAGAGTCTTGGAATTACTGTTCTCCGGTACTATATCAGGATTCCAGCTAAAAGACATAATGAATGTAAGAAGGGATGAGAGCCCTTCGTTGATCCTAATATCTCTTATGTAATCATCGGAATAGGCAATAGTCTTTATGCCGTCGAAAATCCTTTCGATCTCCTCGGGATCATCGGGATGAAAAATGGGCTGTCCGCCTCTTTCCACGTACTTTAGATAAATAGGAAGAACTACATTTCCATCGAAGTGGATCCATTCAAGAGACCACAGATCCTCAGAAGTCCTGTGGGAGTAAGGTTTCTGACAATCGATAAACACGCAGTCTCCTGCCTTTATCTCATATTCGCGGCCTTCATAATCCAAATATCCGCTCCCTGATCTTATGTAAAAAAACAAAAATGAGGACAGGTTCTGTCTCTTGCTGGTATGTTTTTTCTGAGCCTTTAGAGACCCTATTTCCTGCAGGTAAAAAAGGTTGCTTTTTGCGAATTCTGACGGGGTATAAAGGAGTCTGTCAGAGGATACGTATTCGCCTTGAAATAATCTGTTTTTCATAATAAAATACTCCATAACAGTGATAATTGCTAGTATAAACAACTAATCAAGATAATGCAAATAAAAATCAAGAAAGTGAATTTAAAAGGAGAAAGCCACGCAATATAATAGCATAGAAAAATGCAAATAATTGTTTTGAATTGAAAGGAAAACTTATGGCAAAAAAAGCTTTAATAACAGGTATAACAGGACAGGATGGTTCATATCTTGCAGAGTTTCTTTTGGAAAAAGGATATGACGTTCACGGTATAATCAGAAGATCATCTGTAGATTACAGAGAAAGAATTGCTCACCTTGAAGGTCAGCCTCATTTCCACCTTCATTATGGCGATCTTGGCGATTCAATGAGCATTCTTGGTGTTGTAGGAAAGGTTCGTCCTGACGAGATCTACAACCTGGCTGCACAGTCACACGTTCAGGTTTCTTTTGACTCACCTGAGTTCACTGCTGATGTAGACGCAACAGGTGTCCTTAGAGTATTAGAGGCTGTTCGTCAGTGCGGTCTTGCTGATACTTGCCGTATCTACCAGGCTTCAACTTCAGAACTTTACGGAAAGGTTGAGGAAGTTCCTCAGAATGAAAAGACTCCTTTCCATCCATATAGCCCATATGCTGTAGCTAAGCTCTACGGCTACTGGATCGTAAAAGAGTACAGAGAAGCTTACAACATGTTCTGCTGCTCAGGTATTCTTTTCAATCACGAGTCAGAGAGAAGAGGAGAGACTTTCGTAACACGTAAGATCACTCTTGCTGCATCAAGAATCGCACAGGGCAAACAGGACAAGCTTTATCTTGGAAATCTTTCAAGTCTTCGTGACTGGGGATATGCTAAGGATTATGTAGAGTGTATGTGGCTTATCCTTCAGAATGACAAGCCTGAAGACTTCGTTATCGCAACAGGTGTTCAGCACTCAGTTAGAGAGTTTGCACAGCTTGCATTCCACTATGCTGGTATCGAGCTTGAGTTCAAGGGCGAAGGCGCAGACGAGAAGGGTTATGACAAGGCAACAGGTAAGGTTCTTGTAGAGGTTTCACCTGATTTCTACAGACCTACAGACGTTGTTAACCTTTGGGGTGATCCTACAAAGGCAAAAGAGAAACTTCACTGGAATCCACAGTCAACATCTTTCGAAGACCTTGTAAGAATCATGGTTGAGCATGATATGGCCAAGGTTGCTGTTGAGAGAGCCAATGAGCATGTTGAATTTAACCTTGCAGAGTTCCTTGAAAAAGGTATTGATAAATAATTAAAAGAAGGTAAAAAACAATGATGGATTTTGATGCTAAGATTTATGTAGCAGGTCACAGAGGAATGGTTGGATCAGCCATTGTCAGAGAACTGCACAGACAGGGATATTTTAATATCGTTACAAGAACTCACAAAGAGCTTGACCTTACAAGACAGGATGAGGTTGAAAAGTTCTTTGCAGAAGAGAAACCTGAGTACGTATTCCTTGCAGCTGCTAAGGTTGGTGGAATCATGGGTAACTCAGAGGCCCTTGCAGATTTCATGTATGAGAACATGATCCTTGAGATGAACGTTATCCACTCAGCATGGAAGAACAACTGCAAAAAGGTTGAGTTCCTTGGATCATCATGTATTTATCCAAGAATGGCTCCACAGCCTATGAAAGAGGACTGTCTTCTTACATCAGAGCTTGAGAAGACAAATGAGGCATATGCCCTTGCTAAGATCTCAGGACTTAAGTACTGCGAGTATCTGAACAAGCAGTATGGAACTGACTATATCTCAGTTATGCCTACAAACCTCTACGGACCAAATGATAACTATCATCCAACTCACTCACACGTGCTTCCTGCCCTTATCCGTCGTTTCCACGAGGCAAAAGAGCAGAATCTTCCTTACGTTACATGTTGGGGAGACGGAAGCCCACTTAGAGAGTTCCTTTATGTAGATGACCTTGCTAACCTGTGTGTATTCCTTATGAATAACTACAGTGGCAACGAGACTGTCAATGCAGGAACAGGAAAAGAGCTGACAATCAAGCAGCTTACTGAGAAAGTAGCCAAGATCATTGGTTACACAGGAGAGATAAGATGGGATCCTTCAAAGCCAAACGGCACACCAAGAAAGCTTCTTGATGTATCAAAGGCCAAGAACCTTGGATGGACCTACAAGACAGAACTTGATGATGGTATCAAGCTTGCTTACGAGGATTTCCTTAACAATCCTATGCGCGCAGAAAGATAATAAATATGCAGATTTTGAAAACCCGCCTCACTGGCGGGTTTTTTAGTCCAATAAAGGCCACAGGTTGAAAGACCATAGCTTTAAGTGTAAAATACTGAATAGAATTGCGCTTAGTATGCGCTGATAATTTATTTATAAGGTGGGAGTAGATAGAATGGGACTGTTAAGTGTTATAGTGCCTTGCTATAACGAAGAGGAGAACATTGTTGATTTCTACAATGAGGTATTGAAGAACGAAGCTTATTTCAAAGGTCATGATGTTGACTTTGAATTTATCTATGTTAATGACGGCTCTAAGGATAAGACTGTTGAAAAGGTAAAAGAACTTGCGGCTAAGGATGAGAGAGTTCATCTCATTAACTTTTCCAGAAACTTTGGAAAAGAGCCTGCTATGTACGCGGGACTTGAAAAGTCTAAGGGCGACTACGTTGCCATCATGGACTGTGATCTTCAGGATCCACCGGCTCTTTTGCCACAGATGTACGAGGCTATTGTCAATGAGGGGTATGACAGCGTAGCCACCAGAAGAGTAGACAGAAAGGGCGAGCCACCTATCAGATCATTCTTTGCAAGGATGTTCTACAAACTTATCAACAAGGTTTCAAAAACCGAGATCGTTGATGGAGCAAGAGATTACAGGCTCATGACCAGACAGTTTGTGGATGCCATCCTTTCAATGAAGGAATATAACAGATTCTCCAAAGGTATCTTTGGCTGGGTTGGATTTAAGAATAAGTGGATAGAATTTGAAAATATCGAGCGTATGAAGGGCGAAACAAAGTGGTCCTTCTGGAAGCTTTTTGTTTACGCACTTGATGGAATTGTGGCATTCTCAACAGTTCCTCTTGCGTTTGCATCACTTATAGGAGTTTTGTTCTGTGTGCTGGCTTTCTTCTTTATCATTTTTACGATTGTAAGAAAATCCCTTTACGGAGATCCTACAAGTGGATGGCCATCACTTGTTTGTATCATTTTGCTTGTAAGCGGAGTACAGCTCTTTTGTATAGGAATTGTGGGCCAGTATCTTTCAAAGACATACCTTGAGGTTAAAAAGCGCCCACTATACATAGTAAAAGAGGAAATTTGATGGTCAGTATTGTAGTTCCTGTTTATAATGCAAAAAAATATATAAAAGACTGTATAGACATGGTGTGCGCCCAGACCTATAAGGATTGGGAGCTTATACTGGTAGACGATGCGTCAAGGGATGGAAGTGCCGATTACATCGAAGAGCTTATCTCTTCCATGGGTAAAAGAATCCGTCTCATCAGGAAAGAAAAAAATGAAGGTGCAGCAGCAGCCAGAAATACCGGTATCGATGCTTCGGCTGGGAGATACATTGCTTTCCTTGATGCCGACGATGTCTGGAAACCGGAGAAGCTGGAAAAAGAGATAGCATTCATGGAAGAAACCGGCGCAGCCTTTGCTTTCCATTCCTATGAGTTTGGAGATGAGAACGCCAAACCTACAGGCAAAGTTGTAAAGGTTCCAAAGGAGCTTACCTTTAGAAAGGCTCTTTCCAGAACAATCATTTTTACTACAACTGTTATGTTTGATACAGAAAAAATAGATATGGAGATAATCCATATGCCCCAGGTTCCAAGTGAGGACACAGCTACCTGGTGGAGAATACTAAAGAGCGGCATTACCGCTTACGGCCTTAATGAGAATCTTGCTATTTACAGAAGGCCTGCCAAATCTCTTTCTTCCAATAAACTTGTTGCAGTTGAGAGAATTTGGTTTTTGTATAGAAACATTGCTAATTTATCAGTCTTGGAATCAATATTTTATTTTGGAGGATGGGCGGTAAGAGCTACACTTAGAAGGCTCTTTTGATCGCTAAAAGGGGAATTTATGAAACATGTGGAATCAGTGAAGAGAATCCTTGTGCTGTTTTTGGGATTTATCGGATTAAGTATGCAGACTGCTGTGTACGCATGGTTTTGGTTTAGCACATATTATCCTATAGTTTCTTCTACTCGTATCAGTGTCGACGGATACAATTTAGGTAGTGGATTAAAACTGTATTTTCGTGGACATCTGTTGATTCTGGCAATATATTTTGTATTGCTTTTATTCTTCTCAAATACATACGGCGGTCTTAAGATTGGATATCTTAAGCCCATGGATGTGTTCTTTTCACAGATTTTCGCGCTGTTTATGGTGAATTTCATCTCATATTTCCAGATTGCCCTTTTGAGAAACTGGCTGGTAAAAGTTGTCCCAATGGTTGAGATATTTGTGATCCAGCTCATTATTTCTTTTGCCTGGGCATATATCACCAACGCCATATATATGGCCATATTCCCGCCAAGAGAGCTCCTTCTTATAAGCGGTGAGTACTCCGTTGATGATATTGTGACCAAGTTCAATTCCAGGAAAGATAAATACCACATCAAAAAGAAAATGAACATTGATGAGGGTATCGACAAAATATATGCAGAGTGTCTGGGTGATTACGACGGAGTGATCATCTGGGATGTACCAAGCAAGTTCAGAAACGGTCTTGTAAAGTACTGCTATGGCAACAATATTCGCATATATGTAATGCCAAAGATAACAGATGTTCTCTTAAAAGGCTCATCACAGCTTCATTTGTTTGATACACCTGTGCTGCTCCTTAGAGAATATGCCATAAAGATTGAGCAGAGAGCTATAAAGAGATTTTTTGACATTATCATTTCTCTTGTTCTCATAATACTGACATCGCCAATAATGCTGATCACAGCCATTATCATAAAGGCCTATGATGGCGGCCCTGTGCTCTATAAACAGGTTCGTTGTACAGTTAATAGGAAAGAGTTCAGGATCATGAAATTCAGGAGCATGAAAGTTGATGCAGAAAAAGACGGAGTTGCCCGCCTTGCTGCCAAGAACGACTCCAGAATAACTCCAATCGGTAAGTTTATCCGCTCCTGCAGAATTGATGAACTTCCTCAGCTCTTTAATATCCTCAAGGGAGAGATGTCCTTTATCGGACCAAGACCTGAGAGACCTGAGATCATTGAGCAGTATCTTAAGGAGATGCCTGAGTTTGCGTTCAGAATGAAGGTAAAAGCCGGACTTGCGGGCTATGCGCAGGTTTATGGTAAATACAACACCACTCCTTACGACAAATTAAAGCTCGATCTTACTTACATTGAGAACTATTCAGTATGGCTTGATATTAAGCTGATGCTGCTTACAGTTAAGATTCTTTTCACCCCGGATTCTACTGAGGGGGTTGAATCAGGACAGACTACTGCACAAAAGAACTCTTGACATAAACATGCTTTTACAGAGGTGACAACATGGGAAGAAGCGATTTAAGACATATGGATGAAACTCTTGATCTCAGGAGTTTTTACTTAAGACTCATTAAGAAAATATGGATCATTCCCCTTGCTGCGATTATAGGAGCTATAGTTGCAGGCTGCATATACACGCTTGTTACCGTAACCTTTGGCCCTGAAAAGACCTATAGCACTGAGTCAAAGCTCTATATAAAATTTGCTTATGATGAAAATGCAAAGAGCCAGGTTGATTACTATAACGCTTATACCTGGAGCCTTCTGATGACTACTGATGACATCCTTGATGAAGTCATGAGTAATCTCAAAAAGGCAGGAGTTTCAGAGGATGAGATAACAAGGCAGGAAGTGGCAGAGTCTATTGCTGCCGAGATTCCTTCAGATGTACGACTCCTTCTTGTTACAGTAAAAAACAATAATAAGGACCACGCAGACCTCATTACTGATGCGACAGATAAATCCCTTGAAAGCTATGGCGAAACCAATGATGCTTTCACATCTATTAAGCTCCTTAGCAAGTCAGAGGCTGCCCTTGTGACATATAGTGACAAGACCTTCACGGCAGCAGCTTTTGGAGCAGTGGCATGTTTTGTTCTGACCATATTTGTACTTTTGCTTGTAGATGCCCTTGATGATGCGGTCTATGTTCCTGAGGATATTGAAAAGAGATTTGACGTTCCTGTACTTGGAGTTGCAGGAAAGAGTGAATACTTTAGAAACGAGCTTCAGGCTGCTTTCGAAAAAAATGTGGCAGGGGCTGAAAAGGTGATCTTTATTTCAACTGACAGTGCATTGGATGTTTCGGTTTCAGAAAAAGATCTTTTGGCTGTTAAAGAATCTCTTGGAAACAGGTTCAGTGCCCAAACAGAGAAAATCATTGCCATGGAGACACCGGGAAATGTCCTTGAAAACTACAGGAAGATTGGTACCTGCGACGGTGTTATCCTTGGAATCCCTGAAGGAAAAAGATGCGGAACTATGAATGATCACATAGTGGCTCAGCTTCAGAAGCATGAGTGCCCTATCCTAGGAGTTGTCCTTGTCAGGGCAGATGAGAAGTTTTTGAAAAAATACTACAGACTATAAATAGAGGTAAGATGCATGCCAGAGAGGCTACAGATACTGGTTTCAGCTGTAAATAAAAATATAGACAGTCTTCTTGAGGATATGAACATTTCCTCAGATGCTGTGATCGTAAATCAGATAATAGGTGAAAAAGCGCCTGACACTGAGAAAAAAAGAGAGTTTAAAGGCAGAGACATCCTGGTCCTTCAAAGAAATGAGAAGGGTGTTGGCCTTTCCAGAAACACAGCTCTTGAGCACGCTGATCACGAGATCATCCAGTTTGCCGATGATGACATTATCTATGATGATGGCTATGTGCAAAAAGTCCTTGATGAATTTGACGCTCATCCCGAGGCTGACCTTCTTCTTTTTAACGTAAAGGCTCAGGAAGGCAGAGAAACCTACTGGAATGAGGACTTTGCAAAGGTTAACTGGAAAAATTATGGAAGATATCCCTCCTATGCAGTATTTGCCAGGAGAGAAAAGATAATAGAAAAAAATGTGAGATTTTCTCTGCTTTTTGGCGGTGGAGCACCCTATATGAACGGCGAGGACAGCCTCTTTTTACATGACTGCTTAAAGGCCGGCCTTAATCTTTACAGAACCACAGTTGTTGTGGGACATGAAAGACCAAATGAGTCTACCTGGTTTAAGGGCTACAACAACAAGTTCTTTTTTGACAGAGGAGTCCTATACCATTTTCTTTACGGGAAAATGGCTAAGGCTCTGGGCTTTAGATATTTATTAAAAAATAGAAATATCATGTGTAATGAAATGGGACTTTTTAAGAGTGTAAAGGTACTGTGGGACGGAGTTGACCACGGAAAGACACTAGAGAAGGTATAAATGGCGATATATCTGACACTGACTGCAGTAGTTGTGCTTCTGGCACTACTTCTTAGGCAGACGAAACTAAATATCGGAAGCGGTACAGTGACAAGACAGGGAGCAGTAAACGTAATAGTTTTGCTCTTTATCTTTTCTACGCTGTTTTGGGTTTCTGCCCTGAGAGTAAACGTGGGCAATGACTACGCCAAGTACGTTGAGTTCATGCACCTGGTTTTCAGCCACGCCTATGTTCCTACGGAGCCCGGATTTAACGCTTTGACCTATGCAATTTATTACCTTTGCGGATTTGAGAATTATATTCTGGTTTTTGCAGTATTTACCTTTTTTACCGTTTTATTTTTTATGACAGCCATGTGGCAGCAGAGCGAGTGGTTTTCCTTCAGCTTTATGATGTTCATGCTGCTTGGTTACTACTTCCAGTCAATCAGTACAGTTAGATATTACCTGGCCCTTGGAATGGCCCTGTATTCAGTAAAGTTTGTACTGAAAAAAGACTGGCCAAGATTTCTTTTGATGGTCTTGATCGGAGCACTTTTCCACAAATCCGTGTTGGTGATCCTGGTCTTATATCCCCTTGCTTCTATCAAGTGGAGAAGGTGGATGTATGGGCTTTTTGGACTCATGTGCATATCCTGCCTCTTTTTGCAGGATCTTTATCTGAAAATAGTGATATTCTTATATCCCTCTTACAAGGATACGGAATATCTTTCAGGCGGAACAAGCCCTGTTAGCATATTAAGGTGTTTTTTAATACTGGTGATATCCCTGTGGCTGTTTAAAGATGTGGTAAATACAGACAAGCGCTATATGTTCTATTTCCACTGCAATATCATGGCTCTTGCCCTTTACGTATTTGGATCTTTTTTACCTATAATCTCCAGAATCGGTTATTACATGACAGTTACACATATACTGTTTATACCGGCTCTTTTGCTTCATATCAGGGATGACAGGAAAAAGAAACTTCTGACGGTTTTGACAGTTCTTTTCTGCATAGGGTATTTTGCCCTTTATATGAGGGGAGCTTCAGCGGATGGAGTCAGGATACTTCCCTATAAGACAATTCTTTTCGATGAGATGCCTCTGACACTTTCAGAAAGGGGCTACTAAGGAGCGACATATGAAAAAGCCTTTTTTTACTATAATTGTAGTTTCATATAATCCGGGAAAAAGAATAATCGACACCATTGAGAGTATCAAAAAGCAGACCTATGACAGCTACAGGGTCCTTATCAAAGACGGAATGTCAACTGATGGCTCTATAGATATGCTCAGGGAAAAGTACAGGTTCTCTGCTGATGGCAAAGATGCAGAAGGAAAAATGACTCTTGTTGAGAGCTGCGACAATGGTATCTACCATGCTATGAATATTGCAGTTTCCTATCTTGAGGAAAAAATAATTGATGCCAGGGGCAAAGACCTGGATGAACAGACAGATGAAGTGAGGATTTTAAGGGCAGGAGAAGCTCCTTCCTATATCTATTTCTTAAATTGCGGCGACGAGTTCAGAGATGAAAACGTTTTACAAAATGTACATGATTTTATTGTGAGTAGGCAGGAAAAAGAGGGCACAACACTTCCTACTATTTTTTATGGAGACATTTTTGACCAGACAACGGGAAACAGGATTCCTTCCAATCCGCATATTGACGACTATGCCTGCTATAGAAATGTTCCTTCACATCAGGCCTGCTTTTATGATGAGAGGCTGATGTTTGGCAATCATTTTGACCTTAAATACAAAGTCAGAGCAGACTATGAGCAGTTTTTGAGATGCTTTTACAGAGAAAAAGCGGTGACTGACTACATGGGCATAACTATTGCCAACTATGAGGGCGGCGGATACTCAGCCCAGAATAAAAAGATATCTGAAGAAGAGAGAAAAGAGATCATAAAGCACTATCTTACAGGCTCTCAGATCAGAAAATACGACTTCCTCAGGGTTGTGACTTTTGCCAAATTCAGGACATTTCTTGATTCCAACAAAGTGACTTCCAAGGGGTACAATCTTGTAAAGAATGCCATCTACAATGTCAGAGGTAAAAGAGAGGATAAAAAGAATTGAGAGTACTGTGGCTTTGCAACATAATGCTTCCGGTATATGCCAGGGCAAAAGATATCTCTTTTTCCGTTAGAGAGGGATGGCTTTCCGGGTGCCTTGAAAGGCTCCAAAAAGCTGATGATAATAAAATAACACTGGCTATTTGTTTTCCGAAAGAGTCCGAAATAGTTCAGGATAAAGAGGAAATTGAAGGCATCACATTTTATGGATTTGATGAGGATCTTACTCACCCTGAAAACTATGACCAGTCTCTTGAAGGAAGATTCCATGACATATTAGAAGATTTCAAACCTGATATTGTCCATATATTTGGCACGGAATTTCCACATACACTTGCCATGCTTAAGGTGATGGATGATCCTAAGAAAGCTCTTGTGGGAATCCAGGGCCTTTGCTGTGAAATAGAAAAAGATTATATGGCGCAGATTCCTGAAAAGGTTCAAAACTCAGCAACCTTCAGGGACAGGCTAAAAAAAGATTCCCTTCTTGATCAGGTTGAAAAGTATAAGCTAAGAGCAGACCATGAGAAACAGGCGATTTTGCTGACAGGAAATATCACAGGAAGAACTGCTTTTGACAGAAGTGTCACTTCTAAGATAAACCCAAATGCCAAATATTTTGCCATGAATGAGACCATGAGGCCTTGTTTTTACGCTGGCAAATGGGATGAAAAAAATGTGGAGCCCCACAGTATTTTTTTATCTCAGGGAGATTATCCACTTAAAGGTTTTCATTTTGTACTTCAGGCTATGCCAAAGATTTTGGAAAAATATCCGGATGCTCATCTATACGTTGCCGGCAACAATATAATTGGCAAGGGAAAGAGTAAGTACCCATATTTTTTGAGAGCCAGTGCCTACGGCAAATACATTAAATCCCTTATTTCCGCAGGAAAGCTGAAAAATAAGGTGACTATGGTGGGACTATTATCCGATCTTGAGATGAAAGAAAGATACTTAAAGAGCAGTCTCTTTATCTGCCCGTCAATTCTGGAAAATTCTCCCAATTCAGTGGGAGAGGCTATGCTTTTGGGAGTTCCTGTTGTAGCATCAATGGCCGGTGGAATCCCAAGCCTTATAAATTCAGGCAAGGACGGAATCCTTTTTGAGAGAGGAAATGTGGACGAACTTGTAAGAGCCATATTGCAGATGTGGGATGAACCTGTGATTTCTTCTGTTTATGGAGAAAATGCAGCAAAAAAGGCAAGGATCACTCATGATCCTGATGCCAATTATAAGAGGCTTCTTGAAATATACGATGAGATCAGCAGTAAATAAGGGGAAAACATGGTAATTACTTTTGTGTCCAATTACATAAATCACCATCAGATCCCGTATTGCAATGCTATGGAGAAGGTGGCCGGAAAAGGCTCTTTTACCTTTATCCAGACAAGTCCTATGGAAAAAGAGCGAATAGAAATGGGATGGGCTGTTGATCCAAAAGCTTATCCTTATGTTGAGCTTTTTTACGAAGACCGGGAAAAGTGTGAAAAACTTATTTCTGACAGCGACGTTGTGATCTTTGGCTGGTCCGACGAACTTATTGAGAATCTTGAAAAAAAGAGACTTTCATCAGGGAAGCTCTCTTTCAGGCTCAGCGAGAGAATTTACAGGGAAGGCCAGTGGAAGGCAGTAAGCCCCAGAGGTCTTATAAAAAAGTATCATCAGCACTTAGTTTACAGGCATAAGCCGGTATATCTTTTGTGTGCCGGAGCATACGTGGCATCGGACTTTGATCTTATACGCTGTTATCCACACAAGAAGCTAAAATGGGGATATTTCCCTGATATCAGCAGCATAAATGTGGATAAAGAGCCTATATCCGGCAGAAAAGTTAAGATCTGTTGGGCTGGGAGGCTTATCAAGCTAAAGCATCCCGAATTTGCTGTGAAGGTTGCAGGACTACTTAAGGAAAAGGGATATGATTTTTCTCTTGATATAGTGGGAGATGGCAACCAGAAACAATCTCTTGAGAAGCTTGCAGCAGATATGGGACTTTCGGACCTTGTGAATTTCGTTGGACAAAAGAACCCGGCTGAAGTTTTGGAGTATATGAAAGCTTCTGATGTATTTCTTTTTACAAGTAACTACCTGGAAGGCTGGGGAGCAGTTGTTAACGAGGCCATGGGCTGTGGCTGCGCGGTGGTTGCTTCAAGGGAAGCAGGCGCTGTTCCATTTTTGATAAAGAATGGCTATAATGGATATTCTTATGTTAATGGAAGTTTTGAGGATTTTTCCGGGAAGATCCTGAGCCTGTTTGAAAACAAGGAAAACATAGAGGCTTTTGGTGGAAAAGCAAGAGAAACTATAGAAAAATTGTGGAATGCCGAGAATGCAGCAAAGGAATTTGTAAGATTTTGCAGTGAATTCCTTGAAGGAAAAGAGCCTATGCCGGCTGCAGACGGCCCCATGAGCGAAGCTATTAATATAAGACCTGCAGGATTTTTGAGGACCATGCAGGAAGATAATCACTTAGAATGAGGAAATTATGAGATCTATCGACAAGTTTTTTGAAACAGAAATTACTATTTTTGGAGTGACCATCACGCTTTTTGATCTGTTCTTTTTTACGATCATTGCGTGCCTTGGACTTTACTTTAGACTATCACTTTACGACATTGCGTCAGGTGACTACACTCTTGCCTTTGCGGATTGGATGAGAGAGTGTCACGAGGCAGGCGGATTTGCTTACCTTGGTATTAAGCCCGGCGTCAGTGATGCAAGTACCTTCGATTACAACTGTATGTTCCAGTATATAATCGTGATTCTTCACTATATTGGCGGCGGGATCGACGATATGTATCTGGTAAAAACAGTTTCTGTCATATTTGATTATGTTGCAGCTATTACTATCATGCGCATTGCATATAACGTTACAGCCGGAAGTGTCAGAAAGTCTCTTATGGCTTTTGCGGCAGTTATGTTCCTTCCTTCAGTTGTACTTAACAGCGCAGCTTGGGCTCAGAATGATTCAATCTTTACATCATTCATTCTTTTATCTCTACTCAGTGTTATTAAGGGAAAAGATAACAGGGCATTTATATATCTTGCGTTATCTTATAGCTTCAAGCAGCAGGCCATTTTCTTTATGCCATTTATCATAATCATGTGGCTCAAGAACAGAATTAAGATCAGATACATCTTATGGGTTCCTGTAGTTCACGTTGCAGCAATGATCCCATGCGCCATTGCCGGAAGAAGCTGGGCTGACCTTCTTGGAATCTATGGAAAACAGGTAACAATGTTTTCAAGACTTTCAATGAACTATCCAAGCATCTACACCATTATCGCATCAGACCTTTCAAAGGATGTAAGGAAGATCATCATTTCAGCCGGAACAATGGCTACAGTGATAATAATGGGTATGATAGCTTACTATTCCTATAAAAAGAGATTTGAAATTACCACAAGATTTATGATAACTCTTGTTATATTTACAGCGGAGGTATGCTGTTTCTGCCTTCCTGCAATGCACGAAAGATATGGATATCTTCCTGAGATATTAACTGTCGTATATGCGCTCTTTAGCTACAAGAGAATGCCTGTATGTGCAGCACTTCAGGTTATAACTATGATCACATATTCAAGATTTTTATTTGGCTCAACAGTTCTTTCACTGTGGCCACTTACCTGCGCAATGCTTGTGATCATACTGATCATTGGTTATGACCTCTACCTTCAGATGAATGTTCCTGAAAAGAGCACGGAGATTGTAAATGGCTAGTTTAGATAAGTCGCTGACTGTAATCATACCTGCATATAATGTGGAAAACCTTCTTGAAAAGTGCGTGGAATCTGTGGCAATGCAGGATTATCCAAAAGACCTTCTTGAGATAATCGTTGTAGATGACGGATCTACGGATGGGACGCTTTTAGTTGCAGAAAAACTCGCAAAAAAGTATTCCAATATGAAGGTTATCCACAAAGAAAACGGCGGATCAAGCAGTGCCAGAAATGTGGGCATTGAAGCTGCTTCAGGCGAGTACCTTGGCTTTGTTGACAGCGACGATTTTGTTGATGAGCATATGTATTCCACTCTGATTGAGGCCGCAGAGCGAAATGATGCAGATATGGTGCAGATATCAAGGGACGAGATAGCAGAAGATGGAACAAGGCTCCCCGATGTTGTAACTCCCCCTGATTCAGAGGAGATAATAAGTCCTGCGGAGCAGATGAAAAGGCTTCTTATGCATGTGGGAGATGCCTCTTTTTGCACCAAGATAACCAGGAAAAAGATATTTGATCAGGGCTTTAGATTTCCAGAGGGCGAGCTCAATGAAGATTTCTATCTCATGATACATGTCATGAAGTATGTAAATAAGCTTGTTATCCTACCTGAGCAGTATTATCACGTGTTCTACAGGCTTGGCAGCAACTCCAGGAAAAATAAGGAAGATAAGGACTATTTTCCATCAGTATTTACCGACATTGTGAGAAACGCAGACGTTGCGCTGGAACTGGTAAAAAAGGACTACCCGGAGCTTACAAAGGTTGCCGAGAGATTTGGATTTGTCCAAAGGCTTGACTATCTTTTGCACATACCTGTTTCTAAGATGACAAAAGACAATGGATTTTACATGGACGTTGTTAAAAATATCAGGGGAAATTTTGGCAAAATGGTGTCTAACCCACTTTTGACCACAAAGCAGAAAATGTATCTTTGCATTTTGGCGCCTGCCCCAAGATTTGTTCGAAAGGCACATGCCAGGGTAAGAGGGCTATGAGTAATATCAAAAGAGCTTCAATCTACATAATAATGTTCATATCTCTTTTAGTCAGTGTGTTCTATGGCTTTCAGAAACAGGGCTATCACGAGGATGAGTACTATACCTATTACTCATCAAACAGAAGCCTTGGCCTTTATGAGCCTGACAGACAGTGGCAGGACAGACAGACCATCATTGATGAATTTGTGGTAAAAGAGAGAGAGGGCTTTAACTACGGACTTGTAAAGCTTGTTCAGTCCTGGGATGTACACCCGCCTGTTTACTACATGATATTCCACACCCTTTGCTCCATTGTACCGGGAACATTTACCAAGTGGACAGGAATAATCACCAATTTAATAGCTTTTGTTATTTCATTTCTTGCGCTGGCAGCACTGATGGGGAGACTCGGTGTTCCCTATTATGTGAAGCTTATGACTCTTATATTCTGGGGAATCAATCCGGCTACCATTTCAAGCAATATGCTCATCAGAATGTATGCTTGGCTCACAGCAGCAATTTTTCTCTGCGCTTACACCCATGTGAGAGTCATGCAGGAATATGACAGATATAAGAACAGGGTAAAAGACTTTATTATAAAGCTCATGCTCCCTGTAATGGCCGTTTCCTATGTAGGATTTCTTATCCAGTACTTCTACATTTTCTTCTTTGTGAGTATCGGATTTAGCCTGGCGGTATGGATGTTCTTTTATAAAAAAGATGTCTATAACACACTGATCTATGTTGTGTCCTGTGCTGTATCGCTGGGACTTGCAGTGCTTACTTATCCAGCCAGTGTTCATCACATGTTTGGGGGCTACAGGGGAAGTGATGCAGCAGGAAGCCTTTTTGATATAAAGAACTCCCTTGTAAGACTTTCATTTTTCATTGGACTTCTTAATGACTATGTCTTTGCAGGTGGACTTATAATAGCAGCTCTTTTGCTGGTAATGGCCATTATGGCCCTTATGATAAAAAATAAAAAGCACAAAAAGATCAAGCAGGAAGCAGTTCTTTTGACGATTGGAACTCTTGGGTACTTCCTTCTGACTGCGAAATCAGCTCTTTTGGTTGGAAGTGCTTCAAACAGATACGAGATGCCAATATATGGTCTTATTATCCTTCTTCTTTTTTGGGATATTTACTATGTATTTGATGCGGCGGAGAGCAAGACTTATCTCTATGCCTTTACTGCAGCTATGGCGGCATTTCTTTTAAAGGGCCTTATCTATGATGGGAATGTGCTATTCCTCTACAAGGAAGATGTAGCCAAGATTCAGTATGCTCAGGATAATAAAGATTCAATAGCGGTTGTTATGTATAATCCCGCCACACCTTATAATGTATGGCGTTTAACTGATGAACTTTTAGAGTATGACAAGGTGTTCTATATGAATGAAGAAAACCTTGAACCACTAACTGACACAAGTGTCACTGATGCAGAAAAGATAATTCTTTATGTAGCTGACGAAGACTGTCAGGAGCAGGCTATAGAGAATCTGACAAACGCCTGCCAAAATATAGAAACTAAAACCTACATAAGTGGTGAAGACATGTGGACCACCTATGAACTTAGATAGTATTTTTATCAATAAAATGAACAGCAAACTACATTGCGCAGGCTATGATATACTGTAATGTAAAGTGAGGAAATGTATGAGAGCAGCAGTTATTGGCGCCAGCTCGGAGTCAATTTATACAATTGGAAAAGCAAAAGAAATGGGCATTGAAGTGGTTGCCCTTGACGGAGACCCTAATGCTCCGGGACTTAAGGCAGCTGATAAGTCCTTTGTCGTAGACATAAGAGATGTGGAAAAAGTCCTGGAAGTACTTGATGAAAACAGGCCGGATGTGGTTTTACCGGTGCCCATCGGAAGGTACCTTACAACTACGGGAGCTGTCAATGATCACTACGGACTTTGCGGTGTTTCAGAGCATGCAGCAAAGCTTTGCACTGATAAATATGAGTTTCACAGAATCTTAAGTGAGAGAGGGCTCAGAAATGCGGAGCTGTATCTCATTCCTGCAGGGTGCGAGTACAGCGACCCGGATGAGCTCAATGAGCAGTACCCGGTGGTGGTTAAGCCCAGATTTGGCTCAGGAAGCAGAGGTGTTCAGATCTACAACACAAAAGAAGACCTGGTAAAGGGCTTTTTGCTGGAGATGCCCTATGATGAGGATTACTGCATTGAAAGCTGCATAGAAGGCCCTGAATATGGAGTTGACGGCGTATTTACAGACGGGATCTTTCATCTGATCCTTCTTAGAGGTAAAAGAAATACCCTGCCTCCCTACAGGGAATGTGTAGGTTATTATTCTATAATTGAGGATGAGGAAAACAGAGCCTTTTTTGAAATGGTAAAAGACCTTATGCAGAAGACAGGAGAGGCCCTTGGCTTTGAGAATAACCTTATCCACGCTGATATCATCAAGGATGTAAATGGGAAGCCATTTATCATTGAGACCTCAGCAAGACCATCGGGCCATAATCTTCACAATCTCTTTACCCCAATGGCAAGCGGAGTGGATGAGGTTGTAGAGTTCATAAAGTATGCGCTTCCTGATCTTGGAAGAAGATATGTTTTTGAACCCAATGTTAAAAAGCATATGATCATCAGATATTTTGATTTTGAAAATGTCAGAGTAAATAAAGTGCCGGAGGAAAAGTTCCTCAAGGAAAAATATCCTCTGAAGGCATGGAACTGCAATATAGAAAAGGGCATGACCCTTGGAAAAGTGACAAATGGCGCCTCAATTATGGGAAGAGGCTTCTTTGTACTTGAAGGCTCATCCAAAGAGGAGCTTGACCGTTTGTGTGATGAGATAAAGAGCGAGTTTGAAGTGGAGGAAGTAATAGAGTGACAAGCGTTGCAATTATTACAGCCAGGGGCGGAAGCAAAAGAATCCCCGGAAAGAACATAAAGGAATTTTGCGGAAAGCCCATAATTGCATATTCGATATCTGCTGCTATTGAAAGCGGAGCATTTGATGAAGTAATGGTCTCAACTGATGATGAGGCCATAGCTGAAGTTGCCAAAAAGGCAGGAGCAAAGGTCCCATTTATGAGATCCAATGAGACTTCAGGTGATTTTGCAACAACCGATGAAGTTATCGCTGAAGTCCTAGGTGCCTATAAAGAAAGAGGCATTGAGTTTGACAGATTCTGCTGCATTTATCCAACAGCTCCTTTTATAACAGCCCAGAGACTTTCAGAAGCAATGAAGTGCCTGGATACCCACGAATCAGTTACACCTGTTACACAGTTTTCATATCCTCCACAGAGAGGCTTTATTATAGAAAACGAGAGGCTTGTGAGAAAGTATCCTGAGTTTGCTACTACAAGATCTCAGGACCTTGAAAAGCTCTACCATGATAGTGGCCAGTTCTATGCTTGCAGAACAGATGCCTTTTTCAGGGATAACACAACAGACGTTGATGATATGGTCCCTGTTATCTTAAGCGAAGATGAAGTTCAGGATATAGATACCTTTGAGGACTGGAGAATTGCCGAGGAGAAGTTTAAAGCTCTCAGGGCAAAAAAGGAAAGAGCAGCTAGCGATGAGCATAGGCTCTTTGATGACGCCTCATTAAAAACACCTTATTATAGGATTGATGAGAGTGCACTTGATGCGGATATCAATATGCTGAAAACCGCACTGCAGGGCAGTTGGAATAATTACATCTGTTCTTATTCAGTAAAGACTAACTCCCTTCCATGGCTCCTTGCCCACTTTAGGGACAACGGCTTTTTTGCTGAGGTCGTTTCAAAGGAAGAGTACGAATTATCAAGAAAAATAGGCTTTAGAGCCTCTGATATTATCTATAACGGACCTATTAAGGACAAGGATACCTTTAAAGAAGTTCTTTTAAACGGTGGACTTGTGAATATGGATTCAAGTTACGAGCCTGAATGGTTAAAAGAGCTGGCAGAGTTCCGCCCTGATAAGACTTTTAACGTAGGTGTCAGAGTAAATTATGATATAGCAAAGCTTATTCCTGATGAAGTTCTTGCAGATGAAGAGGGAAGCAGGTTTGGCTATTGCTATGAAAACGGAGAGCTTGAAAAAGTAATAAACAAGATCAAAGCTCTTTCAAACGTAAGAGTTGCAGGCCTTCACCTTCACTCATCAACAAAATCCAGATCTACAGAGGCTTATAAGGCCCTGGCCAAGGTGGCAGTACTCGTTGCAAAAGAGTATGACCTTTCACTTGACTATGTGGATATGGGAGGCGGCTACTACGGCGGAGTAGAGGGAAAGCCTGACTTTAGAGATTATGTACCTGCTATAGCAGGAGTTCTTTCAGAGTATTTTGATGTAAATAAGACAAAGCTCGTTATGGAACCCGGTGTATCCATGGTTTCATCAAGCTTTAATTTTGTGACAAGTGTTATTGATACAAAGGATGTAAGAGAGCACAGATACGTAATAATTGACGGAAGCAGAGTCAATATGAACCCTCAGGTTACCAGAAGATGGTATCCACACAGGCTTGAGTATAAGGGAAAAGAGACTGACAGAGCCCTCATCCCATCACAGATGGTCTGCGGTGCTACCTGCATGGAATATGACAGAATGTTCCCGGTTGAAAATGCTGGTGAGTTAAAGGCAGGAGACAGAGTAGTGTTTACAAACGCTGGCGGCTATACAGTCTGCCTTACACCACTTTTTATACATTATTTTCCTGCGGTATATGTAAAAAAGAGTGATGGTTCTTTTTACGAAGCCAGAAGTCCATGGACTAACGAGGAATTCATGATGAAGAACCATTTCCAGGAGGGAATTTAAATGCCCAGATTTGAATTAAACCAGAGGATAAAGCTTGCTGATCACTATATTGGCAAGGACGATCCTGTGTATATCGTTGCTGAGATGTCAGCAAACCATAATAATGATTTTAACAGAGCAGTTGAGATAATACATGCGGCAAATGAGGCAGGAGCAGATGCGATAAAACTCCAGACCTATACAGCCGACACCATGACAATTGACAGTGACAAGAGCTATTTCCAGATAGATGGCGGAACCCTTTGGGATGGAAAGACTCTTTACAAGCTCTATCAGGAAGCCTATACACCATGGGAGTGGCAGCCAAGGCTTATGGAAGAAGCTAATAAGCTGGGTATGGACTGCTTTTCAACTCCTTTTGACAAGACTTCCCTTGATTTTGTGGAAGAGATGAACATGCCGGCCATCAAGATCGCATCCTATGAGATTACGGATATTCCCCTCATAAGGCTATGTGCAGCCAAAAAGAAGCCAATGATCCTGGCAACAGGCGTGGCACGGATGGACGACATCAGGCTCGCCATTGAGGCCTGCCTTCAGGAAGGCAATAAGGACATTGTTTTACTTAAGTGTGTTTCAGCTTATCCAACTCCTTACGAGGATGTTAACCTCAATATGATCCAGGGTCTTTCTGATGAATATGGCTGTATCATGGGACTTTCAGACCACACAATGGGAGGAACCGTTCCTACAGCAGCAGTAGCTCTTGGGGCAAGAATGGTTGAGAAACACCTGACCTTAAGAAGAGCAGATGGCGGAGCAGACGGCGCTTTTTCAATGGAGCCTGAAGAGTTCGCCGATATGGTAAAGAGCATCAGAATAGTTGAAAAAGCCCTTGGAAGCAGGGATTATAAACTCACTCCTTTCCAGGAAAAGGAAAGAGAAGGAGCGAGATCTCTTTTCATAGTTGAGGATATCAAAAAAGGAGAGGCACTTACCCCTGAAAATATAAGGTCCATAAGACCTCAGCAGGGAAATGGCCTTCCTCCTGTAGAGTATGATAATGTAATAGGTAAGATAGCTTCAAAAGATTTGTTTAGAGGTGAACCACTTCACAAAGAAGATTTTTGCTGATATGGAGGCATAATGGGAAGCAAAAAGATCTGGATCAAAGCAAATGCAAATGAAACAATCGCCCTTGGGCATATGAGAAGATGTATGACTATAGCAAAAGAGCTCACTGACCTTGGCGCAGACGTTCTCTTTATTCTGTCTGAAGAAGAAAGCCATGATATTTTGACCTCTTTGTCCCAAAAGGATGGAGTGAGCTATGAGGCAAGAGTCCTGAATACCATCTTTTCTAATCCCATGGAGGATTTCAAGGTTTTAGAGGATATGCTTGTTCTTGAAAATCCGGATTTCTTTTTAATGGACTCCTATTATCTTGAAAAAGAGTTTTTTGATAAGTTAAACAAGATCATTAAAAAACATGTGTTATCCACAAAAACCGGATATATAGATGATCTCTACAAGTTTGATTACCCGGTTGATATGATAATAAATTATGACCTTGAGATTCCGGAGGGATTTTACAGTGCAGAAAAACAGCTCCTTGGAGTTAAGTATTCTCCCCTTAGAAGTCAGTTCTCCAAATGCGACTACGAGGTAAGAGAGCATGCAAGGAAAGCCTTTCTTTCATCCGGCGGAACAGACCCCTGCCACGTGATCGGAAATATTCTTGAAGAGATTTATTCCGAGAGCAGCCCTTGCAGAAAAGTGCTTGCTTACAACGATTTTGGATGCCTTGTCATTGTGGGAGATCTTTTTGATGAGGATTATAAAAAGCAATTAAGGGAGTTTGCTGCGGAAAATCCGTCAGTTACCCTGTATGAAGGCGTATCGGATATGGCCGATATCATGAAGCAGGCGGATCTTGCAATTTCCGCGGGAGGAACCACACTTTATGAGCTCTGCGCAATTGGAGTTCCAACTGTAGTTTTCAGCATGGCAGACAATCAGATGGAATTTGTAAAGGCCTTTGACAAGGCCGGAGCAGTAAGGTACGCAGGCGATGCCAGAACTGATCACAGGTTGGTTCAGAAAATAGCTACCTGGGGCACTGCCTCTGTTGATAATAAGGGCTTTAGGAAAAGAATGAGCGATAAAGCCAGAAATCTTATAGATGGTAAGGGCGCAGAAAGAATCGCCCGGGAGATTTTGGAGTTGTTATGAAACTTAGTATTATAGTGCCTGTTTATAATATGGCCGGAGACGGAAAACTGGACTTTTGCTTAAAAAGTCTGGTTAATCAGACAATTTCAGATTACGAGATCATAGCAGTTGATGACTGCTCTACAGACAATTCCTATGAGGTATTGCAGCAGTTTCAAAGAGACTATCCGGACAGATTCATAGCTGTTCATTCACCTGTTAACCTTCATCAGGGAGGGGCCAAGAACATTGGCCTTGCCAGGGCAAAGGGAGAGTGGCTTGGATTTATTGATGCGGATGACTGGATTGTTCCTGATTACTATGAAAGACTTATAAAAAGAGCTGAGGAAACAGGGGCAGACATGGTTGGATGCGACTATTGCCTCACAGATGAACACAGCTTCAAGGTTGGAAAGATCGTCCATAACAATAATGATACGCAAACGGGCGTTATGGATAAACAGCGCTACAAGAACCTTCTTCTTGAAACCGGAAGCCTTGTAGTAAAGGTTTATAAAAGAAACCTTATAGTTGGGGATTATGAGCCGGGTACCAAAGAGAAACTAGAGGTGTTCCCTGAGAACATTTTTTATGAGGACAACGCCGTAAGTAATACCTGGATGCTCAGGTCCAAGCATTTTGAGTACATACCTGAGCCTCTCTATTTTTACTATCAGCATCAGGCATCAACTGTCCACAGCATTTCCAAAAAGAATCTTGAAGACAGAATGAGCGCCGGAAGGCAGATAATACAGGAAGCCAGGGATAATGGCTATTTTGAGGACTACAAACTAGAGATAGAATTTCAGTATACAGTGTTATTTTATGTGAATACTCTGTTTTCGGCCATGCCTAAACAGTCACGCCTTAAAGGGTGCTACTCTTTTACAAAGGCTCTGGCAAAAGAAATGAAGGAGACATTTCCTGATTTTCAAAATAACCCATACTATGTAGATAAGATTCATCCGGAGGAGAAAAAACTCATAGCTTATCAGATGAAATCACAGTTGTTTTTTTATTTGTATTACAGATTACTGTGGTTCTACAGGGGATTAAGAAGCGGGAAAAAGAATTAAAATGAAAGACAGAATATACGTATGCCACACCTTTTATCATGTGTATGTGGCATGTTTAAAGGAATTTCAGATTGCTGACGGTGGAAAGGCCACTTTGGTGCTATCCAAGATGTCCAATAATTTCGGCAAAATGGTGGAGAGAGCTAAAAAGAGCCCCATATTTGACGAAGTTTACGAATACGATGAAAAGCTTGATACATTTTTTCCTGAGCTTGCGCCTCTTAAGGAAAACTCAGGAAACATCGCAGTAAACATGCTCAAAAGAATAAAGTTCTGCAGAAAATTTGGCCAGCTCCAGGAGCAGTATGTACCTGTGGACTTTAAGGATTATAAGGAAATCTATGTATTCTGCGATTCTGATCCTATAGGGTATTACCTGAATTACAAAAAGATAAAGTACCATGCCCTCGAGGATGGCCTTGACTGCATAAGATACTATGACACAGCAAGGTACGATAACAGAGGCCACTTTAAGTTTAAGGCTTTTATGGCATCCCTTGGACTTATCCACATTCAAAATGGCTATGGAAGATATTGCATCGATATGGAAGTGAACGATATATCCGTGCTCAAATACCCATGTCCTAAGTATGTAGAGCTTCCAAGAAAGACCTTAACTGACAGGTTAACTCAACAAGAAAAGAACCTTATGCTGGAGCTTTTTGTGGATAACCCAAAAGAAATTCAGGAAAAAGTGGAAGGAAAGGGCAAAACTCTCCTTGTTTTATCAGAACCTTTATGTGACCTTGACACCAGGGCTAAAATATTTAAGGATATTATTCGTGATTATGGAACAATAAATGGTCAAAAAGCAAGCGTTATTATAAAACAACATCCAAGAGATCTTTTGGATTACAAAAAGGAATTTCCTGATGCTTGTCTTCTTGATGGTTCTTTTCCAATGGAAATGTTAAACTTCATTGAGAACGTCAGATTTGACAGACTTGTTTCTGTGTATACGGTTGTTGATTCTATTCAATTTGTGGATGAAAAAATCTATCTTGGCGACGACTTCATGGATAAATATGAAGCTCCGGAGATACACAGACAGAATGAAGCTATTACAGACTAAATTCAGAAGGGTTTATTTTTATGCGTAAGATTTACAAAAAGGTTATGAAGCTACTCGATGCCAGACAAAAGAGGCAGATGGTGGGCATAGTTATAATGATGCTTATAGGCGGCGTTCTTGAATCTATGGGAATAGCGCTTATAGCTCCTGTTATGCAGGTGGTTGTTGACCCTGAGCAGATCCAGAAGAGCAAGGCACTCTCATTTATTTATAACCTGTTTAATTTCACATCTCCAACACAGCTGGCAGCCCTAATTATGGTAATGCTCATTCTTGTGTTTGTAGTTAAGAATGTTTTCCTGTACTTCATGAATGTTGTTCAGCTCAGATTTGTATATACCAATCAGTTTGCCACATCAAGGCGCATGATGATCAATTTCATGCAGAGACCTTACGAGTACTATTTAAATGCTGACACAAGTGTCATTCAGAGAAACATAACATCTGATGTTAATAACATGTATGGCCTTATCCTCAGCAGCCTTCAGCTTATTAGTGAGATCATCGTATTTATCTGTCTTGTGGCTATCCTTATCAGCCAGGACGCAGAGATGACCATTACGATCGCAGCTCTCCTTGTTGTGGTTCTTCTTGTAATCAAGTACTTTATCAAGCCCGTTATGACCAAGGCAGGACAGGAGAACCAGGATTACTACAGCGGACTTTATAAGTGGATTGATGAATCTGTTACAGGTATAAAAGAGATCAAGATCGCCAATAAAGAGAACTACTTCATAAACGGTTACGCAGACTGCGGAGCAGGCTATGTAAATGCAGTTCAGAAGTACAATCTTTACAACTCAACACCAAGGCTTTTGATCGAGACCATTGCTATTGCCGGAATGGTCGGATATATGCTTGTTGTTATGGCCAGAGGAACCAGCCTTACTCAGCTCCTTCCTCAGCTTACTGTCCTTGCAGCTGCAGCAGCAAGACTCCTTCCAAGTGCCAACAGAATTAATAACTACCTTACATCAATTGCTTATTTTGAGCCATTCCTTATGAATGTAAGTGACAATCTCCAGATGGAGATCCACGATGGCTCAATATCATATAACAGCGACGACTACAGGAAAAAGAAAGAAGTTGAAAAGCTCCCTGTTCTTAAGAGCATCAACCTTGATAAGATTTCCTATAAGTACCCTGGAACTGACAAGCTTATTCTCGATAACGCAGACATGGAGATACCTGTTGGAAAGTCAGTTGGTATCGTTGGAACATCAGGCGCAGGAAAGACAACTATTGTCGATGTCATGCTGGGGCTTTTAAAGCCTGTTAGTGGCCACATCTATGCCGATGGCGTGGATGTAATGGAGCACTATCCACAGTGGCTTAAAAATATTGGATACATTCCGCAGACAATCTTTATGATCGATTCTACAATCAGGAAAAATGTAGCTTTTGGCTATGCTGATGATGAGATCGACGACAACAAGGTATGGCAGGCCCTTAAAGAGGCATCCCTTGATGAATTCGTAAGAAGCCTTCCTGAAGGACTCGATACCAAGATCGGTGAGAGAGGAATAAGACTCTCAGGTGGTCAGCGACAGAGAATCGGCATTGCCAGAGCTCTTTTTGAGGACCCTGAGGTACTTGTTCTTGATGAGGCTACCTCTGCTCTTGATAACGAGACAGAGGCAGCTATCATGGATTCTATCAACCGTCTCCATGGCAGAAAGACTCTTGTTATCATCGCCCACAGGCTTCAGACTATTGAAAAATGCGATATGGTTTACAGCATAAATGACGGAAAGGCCGTGATCAAATGACAAAAAGAAATGCTAACTTTGAACTCTTGCGAATAATAGCAATGGTTATGATATTGGTTTTGCACTATAACGCTCACTGCGACACACTTCTTCACCTTGGGGAGAATGTCACAGGAGTTCAGGCATATGCCACTATCTTAGAGGCCTTTTGCATCACAGGACTTAACACCTATGTATTTATTAGTGGTTATTTCCTTTCAGGATCAAAGGTCAAAGTTAGCCGTATCCTTCAGCTCATTTTTCAGGTTTATTTTTATACTATACTGATCTCAGTGGCTATGATGATTGCAGGAACCTACGTGGTTCACCCTGCTGATAACATCTACAAGATGGCTCAGTATATTTTCCCGATATCTTCTGAGCACTACTGGTTCGTGACAGCCTATATCATCATGTATGTGCTGGCGCCTGTACTTAACGCAGGTATCCACAACCTTTCAAGAAAGCAGATGAAGGCAGTTATCATAGGACTTTTGATCTGGTTCTGCATCATAAAGAGCTTTGTACCTGTAATGTTTGTCACAGACCACGCTGGATACGATTATGGATGGTTCATAGTTCTTTATCTCATTGCCGCATACATTCGCAAGTACGATGTAAAGGTATTTTATAATGCCAGAAACAGCATGATAGTTTTCCTTGCATCAGGCGTTATTATCGCTGCCATGAGCTTTGTTCTTTACTATATCAACCTGATGACAGGTGGCTTTATCTATTACGCAGAAGTTCCTATCCACCTTAATTTCTTTTTCACTCTGACAGGGTCCCTTGGGCTGTTCTCATTCTTTAGATATTACAGGGTAAAAGAAAATAAGGCTGCGGATGTTATCAGATTTGTTGCCCCATTTACCTTTGGGGTTTACCTGCTTCATATGCATATTGAGATGAAAGACAGATGGGTAGAGTGGATCGAGCATCTTATCGGCGAAGTTCCAACTTACAGCGTACCTCTCTATGCCCTTCATCTGGCAGCTTCGATCGTGATCATTTTTGCGGCAGGCGTATTTGTTGACTGGATCCGCAAGATGATATTTGAGTACGTAGGCAGAGTCTTGCATGACACTTGGCTCTTTAACAAAATAAGACAGTTGGATCAGGACTTATGTTAAAAAATATCAGAAGCTATTTTTACAATTTAAAAAAGTATCAATCACCGCTGGAAAGATATTTCTTTCCGGTGGTTCTGCTATTATACCCTTTGATCGGTGTCAATCAGGGACTTGATATATCTGACACCATGTATTCCCTTACCAATTATGAATTTATAGAGACCCTAAATCCTATGTGGCTCTTTTCCACATATTTAAGTAATGTATTCGGGGCTGCGATCATGCATCTTCCCGGGGCAGGAACCATGCTTGGCTTTAGCATCTATTGCAGCTTTGTAACAAGCATTATTGCCCTTGTTTCCTACTATTTCCTAAAGGGCTTTATGCCGGGATGGATGATCTTTATCGGCGAGTTTATAGCAGAGAGCATCTGCTTTAGCCCGAGAGTTATCCTCTATAACTACCTTACATATCTCTTTTTTACTCTTGGAACGGTCTTTCTTTTGCTTGGAATTTTTGCCTGGAAAAGGCAGAACCTTTACCTCTTTGTGGCAGGAGTCTGCCTTGGACTTAACGTAATGGTAAGGTTTCCAAATATTGTTGAAACAGCGCTTATCCTTGTTCTGTGGTTTTACGGATTTATAACTAAAGATAAGTTTCAGGAGATCCTTAAAAAGACCGGTGTTTGTATACTGGGATTTGTAGCAGGATTTGCAGTGCCATTTATATTCACAGTTGCGAAATATGGCCCGTCCGCCTATGTTTCCGGGATCATGGGGCTTTTTGGCATGACAGAGGGAGCATCTGACTACTCATCAGGTGGAATGATAGGCCTTATTCTTGAAGCTTATATGACTTCAATTTCCAACATGGCCATAATGGTGCCCTGCGTAGCTGCAGGGATCATCATGTTTTTACTTATTCCTGAGAAATACGTGATGGTAAAAAAGATACTCTTTATCTGCGGATTATTAGTTCTTACAAAGTACTATTTTGCGACAGGAGTTTTCACAAGAAACTATTACTACTACGATTCAATGTTCCAGGCGGCCATGATGTTCATCATATTTGGCATCATTTTAGCCCTTATCGGAAGCCTTGGGATCTTAAATGGAAGCAGGCAGGAGCAGACACTTGCCTTTGCAGCTCTTTTGCTCATCCTTGTAACTCCAATAGGCAGCAACAACTATACATTCCCAATTCTAAACGACCTGTTTTTAATAGCACCTATTATTTTATGGCTCTTTAGAAGAATGATGCAAAGAGCCGGAGAAGGACATTTTAACTTTGCCTGGGAAGCTATGTTTACATTTGTCCTCATAGTTCTTTTTATCCAGGGAGCTCTTTTCCACCTGGGATATTCATTTATGGACGGCGCAGATGGAACACCGAGGGATTCTTACGTGAGTATAGCAAAGGCAGAGCATATGGTCACAACAGATTATAATGCCCAAACTCTGGAGGAGCTTTCAGAAATCCTTAAAGCCAATGATCTCTGCGATACAAAGGTCATCTTATTCGGTGGAATCCCCGGAATCTCATATCTTTTTGACCTGTATCCTGCAATTGACACTACTTGGCCTGACCTTGACAGCTACAGCGTTGATAACTTCGATAGTCAGCTTATGGAGCTGTCAGTTTCAGGTGCACCTACACCTACCATAATCATTGGAAAAGACATGGCTGAGTACGCCAACATAGGAATGAAATATGATATTTTATTGGACTATATTGTAAATCACGATTATAATAAAATCTTCGAGGGCGATCGTTTTATTGTGTTCGCCGAAAACAGATAATAGGAGTAATGTTATGAATAAACTTTTGGCGCAGATAGCTAAATTTGGTGTTGTTGGAGTCATTGCCTTCATCATCGATTACGTAATTTACAGAATTTTTAACGTAGTGTTCGAGACTACAGGTTTTAGCACTGTATTTCCACAGTATTACCTGATCTCAGCGCTTCTTGGTTTTACAGTTTCAGTTATAGCCAACTACATCCTCAGCTTTAAGTTCGTATTTGAGAGAAAAGAGGATATGAGCAGGAAGAAAGAGTTCGTTATCTTCCTTGTTCTTAGCATCATCGGTCTTGGAATCAACGAGATATGTCTTTTCATTGGATTCGACGTGATCTATCTCAACTGGCCATGGCTTCAGAGCTTCATGAGCGCAGGCTTTGCCAAGGACGTATTCTTTAAATTTGGTGCAACCGGCGTAGTAATGGTTTATAATTTCATATCAAGAAAGATTTTCCTTGAAAAGAAATAACTTACTTGCGAAGAGAGGCTAAAGTTATGAGAATTAATTTTAATGTTCCACCATTTACCGGAAAAGAGTTCGATTATATAAAAGAGTGTGTTGAAGCCCAGAAAATTTGTGGAGATGGTAAATACACTGCTCTTGATAACGAGTGGATAGAGAAAAAGACAGGAGTATCTAAGGCGCTTCTTACAACCTCCTGCACACATGCAACAGAGATGGCCGCAATCCTTGCAGGAATAAAAGAGGGCGATGAAGTTATCATGCCTTCATTTACTTTTGTTTCCACTGCCAATGCTTTTGCACTTCGTGGAGCTAAGATCATATTTGTGGACATCAGACCTGATACCATGAATATCGATGAGACCAAGATCGAGGCTGCCATCACAGAGAAGACAAGAGCAATCGTACCTGTACACTACGCAGGTGTTGGCTGTGAAATGGATACTATCATGGATATAGCAAAACGCCACAACCTCCTTGTTATTGAGGATGCAGCTCAGGGCGTAATGGCTACATACAAGGGCAAGGCTCTTGGTGCAATCGGTGACTTTGGTAACTACAGTTTCCATGAGACCAAAAACTACAGCATGGGTGAAGGCGGTGCACTTCTTTTAAGAGATGAGACCTATGTTGACGATGCCATCATCATCAGAGAAAAGGGTACTAACCGTACACTTTACAAGCTTGGTAAGGTTGATAAATACAGCTGGATCGAGCTGGGATCTTCATATCTTCCAAGTGATATGAATGCAGCTTATCTCTATGCCCAGCTTCAGCTTGCAGATGAGATAAATAATAACAGACTTAAATCCTGGAACAGATATTATGACGCTTTCAGAGATATGGCTGAGAAGGGACTTATCGAGCTTCCTTATGTGCCTGCTGAGTGCGTTCACAATGCTCACATGTTCTATATCAAGTGTAAAGACTTTGAGGAGAGACAGGGACTTATTGATTACCTTAAAGCCAATGATATTCTTCCTGCTTCTCACTATATTCCGCTCCACTCTTCCAAGGCAGGACTTCGCTTTAGTGAGTTCAGAGGAGAGGATAAATACACTACCAAAGAGAGCGAGAGACTTCTTCGTCTTCCTATGTACTACAACCTTAAGGAAGAGGACCTTGATGAAGTTGTTATGAGGGTAAAGGAGTACTATAGATTTACTTAAATTTGGAGTCAGATTATGGGGAACACATCAAAAAGCTTAAATCTAAAAGGGAGTGCAGCAGTTGCTTTCCTTGTTATGCTCTTTAATGCTATTGGTGGAGACTACTTTTTTGACTTAAATGATGACGTCCTTATGAAGGATATTCTCTCCGGTGCCTACACAGGCGTTCCGGAGGGACACAATATACAGATGCTGTATCCAATAAGTGCCCTGATCTCTGTCCTTTACAGAATTTCAGGGGCTCTTGACTGGTACGGCATCTTTTTATGTTTACTTCAGGCTCTTTGTGTATTTATCATCACTTACAAGATACTGGAGATATCTAAGGATAATAAGCTTTGGCTTATGTCCCTTGCTTCGAGCTTGTTTTTGATGCTTGGAGTTATCGGAGCGCATTTCTTATTTGTTCAATATACCTTCACCTGTGGCTTTTTATCGGCAACAGCTGTTATTTTAATTTTCACCCACAAGGAAAAAGACAAAAATCTGTACCTTGCAGCCGTTCTAATAGCCATAGCATATCTTCTCCGCTCCGAGATGCTTCTTTTGACACTTCCTGTTGTAATGGTTGGAATACTGATAAAATGGGCGCTTACAGGAAAAGAGTTCATGAATTACTTAAAACTCCTTATTTCCATTGCCCTTATCATTGTTGCAAGCCAGGTTATCCACAAAGTGGCCTATTCATCCACTGACTGGAAGGATTTTACAGACCTTTTCAATGCAAGGACAGAGCTCTACGACTTCCAGTACATCCCTGATTATGCGGAGAATAAGGAGTTCTATGAGAGCATCGGCCTTTCTGAGAGCGAACAGCACCTTCTTGTGAACTACAATTTTGGCCTTGATGATGAGATAAATGCGGACACGCTTTGGGCTGTGGCTGAGTACGCAGATAAGCTAAAGACTGATGAGATCCCGCTTCCTGCGCAGCTTCGCCAGGCAGCAGGCAAGTACCTGTACAGATTAAGACAGGTTTCCTATCAAAAGAGCTTTGAGTACCCAATGACAGATTTTCCTTGGAACCTGGTTGCATTTATTTTGTATGTTGGAGTTTTCCTGATGTATCTTTTTCCTAAGAATAATAGGGAAAAGAAAACTTCCCTTCTTGCAATAGCTTTGCTGGCTCTTTTGTTTGCCTGCAGAACCACGCTCTGGCTCTATATTATCGTTAGAGGCAGGGACCCAATAAGGATCACCCATCCCATGTACCTTATGGAAATCGTAGTTCTTTTGGGAATGCTGTATTTAAGGGCAGAAAAGAGCCTAAAAATAGCCTTGGGAACTTTGGCAGCTCTTATAATTGTTTCTCTTGTATCCATTCCTAATCAGGTTTTTGTCTTGAAAGCTGAGATGGCATCCAGGGAAAAGATGCGCCAGCACTACGATGCACTCTATGACTATTTTGCAGATAATAAGGATAACTTTTATTTTATAGATGTTTATACAAGCGTTTCCTGCGGCGAGGACATGGCAGAGGGCGAGACATTCTTTTCAGAAAAAATGTTCAAGAATGTGGATAACACCTATGCAAATCATGATCTCATGGGAGGCTGGGCGTCAAAGAGCCCTCTCACAGAAAAGAAATTTAAGGCCTTTGGCTTTGATTCCATGCAGGATGCGATCCTTCTTGATAATGTGTACGTGGTTCAGAATAAGTCTGAGGATATAGAGTGGCTCACTGACTACTACACCGAGAAAGGCTATGATATTGGGGTCACACAAGTGGACACAGTGGCTGACGCCTTTGGAATCTACAAGGTTAGTCTGAATGATTGATGATAGTTATTAAGCGGTAGATATATTTGATATTTGATATAGTAACCTGAAAATTTATAAATACTTATGTGGAGGATTTATGTTAGTTGTTGGGGAGAAAGTGGCTCTTCGCCTCATGACAAGAGAAGATACCGACCTTATCGTCAAGTGGCGTAACAACCAAAGAGTCAGAGACAATTTTGTTTATCGGGAAAAGTTTACAAATGAGACCCACGAGAACTGGATAAAGACAAAGGTTGAGACAGGAGAAGTAGTTCAGCTTATCATTTGTGAGAAGAACAATGACAACAGGCCTGTAGGAAGCGTGTATTTCAGAGATATTGATAATACCGCCCACAGCGCAGAGTATGGTATATTTATTGGTGAGGATGATGCCATAGGAAAGGGCTATGGCAACGAGACAGCAGTCCTTGCAACAGAGTATGCAAGAAAAGAGCTTGGCCTTACAAAGCTTATCCTCAGGGTATTTACCTACAACGAAGTTGCCATAAGAAGCTATGAGCACGCAGGCTTTGTTAAGATAAAAGACCTCCCGCTGGTTGAATGCAGTGATGGAGAGAAAAGTGATATGATACTTATGGAGCAGAAGATATGAGCAAAAAATTGGTGAGTTTTGTGATTCCATGCTACAGATCAGAGCAGACTCTGGAATCAGTTATAAATGAAATAGACGAGACTATGGCAGGGATGGATTATGACTATGAGATCATCCTTGTTAATGATGGTTCCCCTGACAATACCTGGGGTAAGATCCAGGAAATAGCAGGCAAAAGAACTGATGAAAGAGTGTTTGGCATAACCTTTGCCAAGAACTTTGGTCAGCACGCAGCCCTGATGGCGGGCCTTAGACATACAAAGGGCGATTTTGTGGTATGCCTTGATGATGACGGACAGACTCCTGCCAATGAAGTGGGCAAACTCCTTGCCGCCCTTGAAGGCGACGCAGATGCAGTCTATGCAAGATACGGCCACAAGCAGCACAACCTTTTCAGAAACTTTGGAACTGCCATGAATGAGTGGATGGCAAGCGTGATGCTTGGTAAGCCAAAAGATCTTTTTGTATCAAGCTATTTTGGTGTCAGAAGGTTCGTAGTGGATGAGATGATCAAGTATGACAGCTCATACCCTTACGTTATAGGCCTTGTGCTTAGAACTACCAAGCACGTGGTAAATGTCGATGTCAATCACAGAAAAAGAGAAGTCGGAACCAGTGGATACACATTCGCAAAGCTCCTTGGATTGTGGATAAACGGCTTTACTGCCTTTAGTATCAAACCCCTCAGGATTGCTACAATGAGCGGCAGCATGCTTGCATGCTTTGGATTTTTGTATGGTATTTATACAGTTATAAAGAAATTTGTAAATCCTAACGTTCCGGTTGGATTTTCTGCACTTATGAGCGCCATCATGTTCATTGGCGGAATGGTTATGCTCATGCTTGGTATGGTAGGAGAGTACCTGGGAAGAGTTTACATCTCTCAGAATAAAAATCCTCAGTATGTCATAAGAGAAACAACTTCCCATAAACAGTAATGAAAAGATCAGTTTTGGGGGCATTAAAGTGTACTTGGATAAAAGAATGGGGAACGAAAAAAATAATAAGATCAATTACAGAGCCTGGCTTATGTCAGGCTTATTTGGCATATTGACAGGTTTTTTCCTGGTAATAGGTTATCAGCTGGAAACACTTGATAAGGTGGATCTTTCTGACAGAAATGCCATGCTTACCATGGCCTGTCTTATGCTGGTCATTGCAATTGACACCAGATATGTATGGCGCAATTACGAGCAGGCCCACAGCGGTCAGAAACTTTTTGGCCTCTTTCCTTTAAAGAGTGCATCACCACTTGATACCTCAGATAAAAAGATATTTTTATCAAAGGAGCACTTATGTACCTGGGGCATTTTAGCAGCCCTTGGACTTGTGGTCCTTCTTGCAGAATTTCCGGGATTTTTTGTCTATGATGCCCAGGAAGAGCTCAATGAAGTGCTTACAAGGACCTTCACGACTCATCACCCTCTTCTTCACGTGCTGCTCCTTGGGGGCACAATAGCTCTTTTCCACAAGATCACAGGTTCCTGGAACCTTGGCATATTTGCATATATCTTTTTGCAGATGCTTGTAATTACTTGCATTCTGGCCTATGTCATCACCTATATGCAAAAAAGAGGCATGGGTAAAAAGAGCCGCATTTTGTGGACAGTCTATTATGGAGTTTTCCCTACAATTGTCATGTACAGCCTCTGTTCAAGTAAGGACGGGCTTTTTTCGGCAATGCTCCTTCTTATGACAGTTCTTTTGGTACAGCTCTTAGAGAATCCTGAGGCGTTTCTGAATAATAAAAGCAAATGCGCAGCCTTTATAGCTGCAGCTGTTTTGATGCCTTGCTTTAGACACAATGGTTTTTATGCCTATCTGGTATTTATACCATTTTTCCTTATTTATTTCAGAAAAAAGCTTTCAAAGGTACTTGTTGCCATAACAGTAACACCCGTTATTCTGTATCTCCTTATAAGTACAGCGCTGTCGGCTGCTCTTACAACAGCTGCGCCACATCATCAGGAGATGCTCACTGTGCCCATCATGCAGATGGCAAGGGTCTACACCTATGACAAAGACTCCATGACTAAAGAGGACATTACGACTCTTGAGTCCTATGTTCCTGAAGAGAACCTTGTAAAATACACCCCAAGAGTTTCTGACCTTGTGAAGGTTGGCTTTAATAATGAACTTTACGAGCAGAATAAGGCGGATTTCTGGAAGCTCTATTTCAAGCTCTTTAAGGCCCATCCTATGACCTACGTAAATGCCTGGCTTCTCACATCCTACGGATACTGGTATCCTCCGGCTAATATAAACGTCTACAAAGGAACCACCGTTTACACCTTTACCTACGATGAAAGCTCATACTTTGGCTACGAGGTAGAACTTCCCGGAGAGCGCCACAGCTTAATTCCTATGATCGATAAGTTTTACAGATACATATCCATCGGATCATTTCATACAGACCACAAGGTTCAGGCCCTTTTGTTTTCACCGGGACTACTTATAATCATTTATCTGTATGTACTTGCTTACAGGCTCTATAAAAAGGATTACAGGAATATACTGCCATTTTTGCCTATACTCCTGGTTTGGCTGACCGTGATCTTAGGCCCAACCTACCTTGTCCGCTACGTTGTGATCTTATGGTTTGCGTTGCCTCTACTTCTTGACACAGGCAGTACCCAAATTTGATAAGCCAGGGCCTATATGGTATTATTAAACGATGGTGTTTTGTACCATTTTTGAGAAAAGGCTTAATAAATATGAGAAAAGTTATAGATAAAAAAACAGCATGCAGAGCCGTGGTGTTATTGCTGGCTCTTTTGGCAGTGCTTAGTATATTTCCATTCAGGATCTGGACAAAGGTGGACAGCTTCACTGCAGGTGGACAGCGCCTTGATGAGAGCGAATTCGTAAACATCGAATATCACCTCTCACAGCAGTTTGTCACTCAGTATGACAGGCTCAGCTCTATCCAGATCTATGTTACAGACGTGGAAAAAGGAAGATACATAAGTGCAACTCTCATGGATAAGTACTATGGAGAGCTCTTTTACGCATATGTTGATACCAGCAAGTTCCAGATTCCGGGCTATGTGACTATTCCTATCGAATACGATGTTGAGGTTGGCGAGGTTTATTACCTGTACCTTAGTGGCTGCAGATCCAAATACAGCGTGGCCTACGAGAGTGTTGAGTCCGATTCTGCCTATGTTGGCGGAGTGTTCAGGGATGGAGTGGATGTTCCTGCCCGTCACCTTGCGGCAATCTACAACTACAGACTTCCGATTTCCAAGACTCTTTCACTTGAGCTTATTGCAGGGATCCTTGCTGTAGCCCTTATTCTGTGGGCAGCCATAGGATTATATTTCAGGAAAAGACCTGACAGGAATACCTTAGTTACTGTAAGGCAGGCACTTAAAGTAGTTGCTAATCCCATCATTGCAATCTTCTTTGGAAGCCTCATGGTTATGGTATTCCCGCTTAGAATATTTGACATGAGAGTTCTGGATATTGTCTTTTACGAGATTGGTCTCATGATTAGTGCAGGGATCGCCTTCTATGCAGTTAACCACAAGACTGTAAGGCATGAGGTTGGTATTTCATTCTGGGAAGGAATTGATTCAGGAAACAAGGTTAGATACATCCTCATGATGTTCTCAATGGCAATGTCCATCTGGTATGCCTGCGATTACATGAATGACCTTTACGATATTTACCACACTCTTTCTGAGAGAAGGATGCTCATCTGGCTTTTGATCTTCATGATCTTTACTCTCAGCTACAAAGAGCTTGTTAACATGGTCAATATCCTTTGGCTTATTGGCTCAGTTATCTACGGAGTTCATTACTATCAGGTAAATGCCCTTGCAGATACAGAAAAAGAATATGACCTCCACAATATGATTCTTAAATACGGCATTATTATCGTGATCCTCGGAGGACTTCTTGTACTTAACCTTATAAGACTCCTTGTGAGATTTGTTATGGATGTTTTGTCAAAAGACATTCAGAAAAAGAGCTCAGAGTACAGGCTTTCTCCTTATGGATTTTTGGTGCTCGTATTCCTTGCATCAATTGTTATTATGAGAAATACCAGATGGTGGGGAGTGGCACTTGCAGTTACTTTTACCTGTCTGTATATCAGACTCTCAGTCTGGAAAAACAGAGAAGACTTTATAAAGATCGTATCCGGCGGACTTATGATGAACTTTGCTATTTCACTTGTGTTTAGCCTTCTTCACCGCTATTTTGCAGGATACGTAAGCGGAAGATTTGGATTTCTTTTCCACACAGTTACCGTGACTGCTGAGTATTTCACATTCATGGGGGCTGTGGCAGCAGTTCTTTTGACAGCAAAGATAGTAGCCCTTCCAAACCACATCGGAATTAAGCAGGTTATAAAGACAGCCTGGAAAGAAATTGTGCTCTTTGGATGGATCGCATCCTACGCGATATTTACTGTATCAAGGACAGCTTACCTTGCCATGGGCGTTTGCATCTTGCTTGTGCTTATTGTAACTGCAGCAAGATATAAAAAGCAGTTCTTTAGAATGCTCCTTGTCATGATAGTGTCAGTAATCGTGTGCTTCCCTGGTGCGTTTACCCTTCAGAGGATAATTCCTGCCATGGTGGCAAGACCTGTTGTGTACGCAATTGACGACACTGATGAGTTCATAAGAGGCGGCGCAGCGTGGGATAGCCCTAACTTTATGTGCGTGGAGAGATTTGCAGGTCTTTTTGCAGGTAAGATTCTTGGAATATCTGTTGGCGACTATAATTATCCGGTGGATCTGTACAACTACGATCCCGTAACCGGTGACCCTTACCTCGATTACTATGGCAATGATTACGAGGGAAGCGATGAGCAGGAGCAAAAATATGGATTTGTAACAGACTATGATCCTGATGAGCTTTTGGCCAGCGCTGCGATAACAAGGGCAGAGCTTGGAATCCTGATGCTTACAGAAGAGGTCAATGAATACGTTGACTCTTCCAACATCATTGATGTCCTTTCAAACGGCCGAATTACTATATTCAGGTCCTATTTAAAAGAGCTGAATCTTTCAGGACATGATGAGATGGGAGCAGAGCTTCCAAATGGTGAAATAGCAGTACATGCCCACAATACTTACATTCAGGTGGCATACGACCACGGAGTTATTGTCGGAGCTTTATTTATACTGTTCATAATTGGTGGAATTGTATGCGGTGCGGCATATTACAAGAGAGAGAAAAAAGAGCCTCTCGCCCTTATGCCCTTTGCTGTTGTACTGGGCTTTGCCGTGGCAGGAATAAGTGAGTGGGTATTTATGTTCAGCAATCCTATGACACTTGCTCTCATGTTTGCAATTGCTCCATTATTATTTCAGAAAAAGGCAAAATAAAAATGCGCAAAGAAAAAGAACCCTTTAACTATCAAAAACTATATAGAAGAACAGGCCTTATTATCTACGATATCATAAGCGTTATCGTGGCAAGCTACGTGGCGATCCTTATAAGATATGAGTTCAGGATCGGTACTATACCTGATCACTTCCTGGATCCTGTAACTACCTTTTTGCCCCTTAATATATTGATAACTTTGGCTGTGTTCTATTTCTTTAAGCTCTATGACAGCTTGTGGGCCTATGCCGGCGAAAGAGAGATGCAGAACCTTGTAATGGCCTGCGTCCTTTCAGGTGTTATCAATGCCATTGGCCTTCAGTTCTTTAAATCAGAAGATCAGCCTGTTCCTCAGAGCTACTATTTTCTGTATACGTTTTTGCTCATAACATTTATTTTTATCAGCAGATTCTCTTACAGATTCTTAAGGGGACAAAAACACAGAGCTGAGAACAAGCACAACTCCAAGGCCGTTATGATCATCGGCGCAGGAGAAGCTGCCAATATCATCATAAAAGAGATAATTACAAGCAACTACTCCACAATGTCAATCAAGTGCATCATTGATGATGACACAGAAAAGTGGGGCAAATATATTCAGGGGATCAGAGTTGTAGGCGGAAGAGAGAGAATCGTTGAGTGCGCTGACCTTTATGACATCGATGAGATAATCGTGGCAATGCCATCAATCTCCAGACAGGAGCTCAGGAAAATACTTGATATCTGTAAGAACACAGATTGTAAGCTCCGTTCACTTCCCGGAATGTATCAGCTTGTTAATGGCGAAGTAAATGTATCAAGACTTCGTGACGTAGAAGTTGAGGACCTTCTTGGAAGAGATCCCATCGCAGTTGACCTTGATTCCATTGCAGGCTACGTAAGCGGCAAGACTGTCATGGTCACAGGTGGTGGCGGTTCAATCGGCTCTGAGCTTTGCAGACAGATCGCCCAGCACTCACCAAAGAGACTTATCATTGTTGATATTTATGAGAACAACGCCTATGACATTCAGCAGGAGCTTAAGACAAAGTGCCCTGACCTTGATCTTGTTGTTCTTATTGCTTCAGTTAGAAATACACTTAGAATAAACACTATTTTTGAGCAGTACCAGCCTGATATCGTATATCACGCAGCAGCTCACAAGCATGTTCCTCTTATGGAGGACAGCCCGGGAGAGGCTATCAAGAATAACGTATTTGGTACCTGGAAGACAGCCATGGCAGCAGCCATGAACGGAACCAAGAAGTTTGTCCTTATCTCAACCGATAAGGCTGTTAACCCCACAAACGTCATGGGAGCCAGCAAAAGAATCTGCGAGATGATCGTACAGACCTTCAACAAGCACTATGACACAGAATTTGTTGCAGTTAGATTTGGTAACGTACTTGGTTCAAACGGCTCTGTTATCCCGCTCTTTAAAAAACAGATCATGGCAGGTGGACCGGTTACAGTAACAGACCCTAACATTATCAGATACTTCATGACTATATCCGAGGCAGTTTCACTCGTGCTTCAGGCAGGAGCCTTTGCAAAGGGCGGAGAGATCTTCGTTCTTGATATGGGTGAGCCTGTAAGGATCCTTGATCTTGCTGAGAACCTTATTAAGCTTTCCGGCTTCAAGGTTGGCGAGGATATAAAGATTGAATTTACAGGACTTCGTCCCGGAGAAAAACTCTATGAAGAGATGCTCATGGACGAGGAAGGCCTTCAGGATACAGCAAATAAGATGATCCACATAGGAAAGCCAATCGAGCTCGATGAGATGAAGTTCTTTGCGGAGCTTGAGAGACTTCATAAGGCTGCAAGAGCTGAGTCGCCGGACATTAAATCAATAGTACGCGAGATAGTAACAACCTATCATCCAACAGACAACGAAGATGACAAGACAGCAGAGCATATGGAAGCTCTTAAAAAGGCAGCAGAAAAGATAAACGAAGAGTAGAGCACTTGCTGAGGTTAGATATCATGGAAATAAAAAGATTTGAGAAAAAAATTTATCTTTCATCTCCTACAATGCACGGAGATGAGCTTAAGTACATGCAGGAAGCCTATGAGACCAACTGGATGTCAACTGTTGGAGCTAATATCAATGAGACAGAGAGACTTGTAGCAGAAAAGATCGGCTGCAAGGACGCTGTAGCTCTTTCCTGCGGAACAGCAGCCCTTCACCTTGCAATCAAACTTGCAGGTGAAAGACTTTATGGCCAGCCAAAGGTTGGACACGGAAGCCTCGAGGGCAGAAAAGTCTTTTGTTCAGATATGACATTCGATGCAACAGTAAATCCTGTTGCTTATGAGGGCGGCGAAGCAGTATATATCGATACTGAAAGAGATACCTGGAACATGGACCCGGTTGCTCTTGAGAAAGCATTTGAGATCTATCCTGAGGTAAAACTTGTAGTAATTGCCCATCTTTACGGAACTCCCGGCAAAGTAGATGAGATAAGAAAGATCTGTGATGAACACGGAGCTCTTATAGTTGAGGATGCTGCAGAGTCTTTTGGTGCAACCTATAAGGGACAGCAGACAGGACTCTTTGGCGATTACAGCGTTATTTCTTTTAACGGCAATAAGATAATCACAGGCTCATCAGGCGGAATGTTCCTGACAAATAATGTAGATGACGCCCACAAGGTCCGCAAGTGGTCAACTCAGTCAAGAGAAGATGCGGCCTGGTATCAACACGAGGAGCTTGGCTTTAACTACCGCATGAGTAACGTTATCGCAGGCGTAGTAAGAGGTCAGATGCCATACCTAGAGGAGCACATCGCGCAGAAAAAGGCAATCTATGAGAGATACAAAGAGGGCTTTAAGGATCTTCCTGTTACAATGAACCCATTTGATGCAGAGAACAGTGAGCCTAACTTCTGGCTCTCATGTCTTCTCATCAATGAAGATGCTATGTGCAAACAGGTTCGCGGAGAAAAAGATGTTCTCTACATTTCAGAACCCGGAAAGAGCTGTCCTACAGAAATCCTGGAAGCAATCGCAGCTATAAATGCGGAAGGCCGTCCAATCTGGAAGCCTATGCACATGCAGCCAATCTACCGCATGAACGGCTTTGTAACAGAGGCAGGAAACGGAAGAGCAAGAAGTAACGCCTACATCAAGGAGACCGGCTTTGAGGATGTTGGAAGTGACATTTTTGAGAGAGGCCTTTGCCTTCCAAGTGATAACAAGATGACCCCTGAGCAGCAGGATGTGATCATCGAAGTTGTTAAGAGGTGTTTCAAATAAAGTGGCCGTGGAAAAACTTACTCTTGTGTTACAGCGAGAGTTTGATAAATTGAATTGATCTTTGTTACGAATGCTTACGCCGGTGGCGTAAGCATTCTTTAATTATCAGTTCATCCTTTATAGAACAAACCACATGAAGATAAATATATGTATTGGAAATGATACTCTACTTTTATTGTAAGAAAAGTTTAGATTGCGGCTCTGTACGCCACCATTGACTGAACCTGAGGGAAACGCCCTGGCCTTAGAGCCGACGGTGAGGATGATGGGAACAGTAATTAGATTCGCGCACCGTCGGATTCAGCATTGTAGCGTTTCCCTCAGAACCCGTCAATGGCAAGCACCTTCGGTGTGGCTAGGTACCAGGGCCTCGGGCTCTGACTCCGAGAACAGTAGCAATGTCATTTAGTTAAGGAAATTCATATATACTTTCATATCAAAAACATTATTGCAAAAGAAAAAGTGATTCTACAAAGAACGTAAGAATCACTTTTTTATTTGAAAATTTTTAAATTAGGGCTTGACACAGGCCTCAAAAAGTGCGGCCGCCTTTGCTAAAGAAGCTTTAGCAAAGGCGGCCCCTTAAATCAAAGGTATCCGACCACACATTGATTTAAGGAGGCACTCATGAAAGCATCATACATCAAAAAGAAGTTTTTTGAAACTATTGATTCTATTGTTGCGGATCCATCACCGTTTGTAAAAAGACCTGGTTCTGATTTTACTCGTACCAGGCTATGCCCTCTCAGAGAGCTA
>NZ_FNUR01000008.1 GCF_900108105.1 Butyrivibrio sp. Su6
TTGGAATACAAAGTCTCTATTTCTGATGCTGTGATTACTTGCAGGGATTTCCTGCATAACAGAATGTCTAGTGATACAGTGGAACTGTTGTTGATAGGTAACGTCACGCCAATCCGAGAAGGCCGCACATATCCAAGAAAAAAGCATACCAAACGTGTAGTTCCACTAAGTTATAGAGCATAAATTTCTCCAAGAATAAATGGCACGGAAGAAGCAGGAGCAATCCTGCTTTCTTGGCGTGCCATTTGTTTTGCAAACAAGATATGAAGTTTTCTAAAACGGAGTTTTTATGCCATCCGTTATGTATTAAATGCACTTGAATACCTTAACTAAATGACATTGGAACAGTAGGGGCGGCTACTTTCAAGGAAACGCAGGCGCGACAGTTTTCGTATGCAGCATGTTGCATACGAAAGTGAGGCTAAAGGAAGTTTGCATGTGTCCACCCCTATAGGTAGAAGTTAAGAGAGCCGAATGCATGTCTTTGGGCATATAGCTCGTTTTCAACACCTTGGCCACCCGTAATAAACCGGTTTTGGGTATATAGCCTGATTTCAGGCTTGCAGCCACCCCTCACCATGGCTTTTATCGCAGGCGATTGGGCATATACGGTAATTATCCGTCCACAGCCACCTTTTTAACGGGTGGCTCGAATCTTGAAATCGGCCTATATGCCCATTTTAACTTCGTGAGGGGTGGCTGGCCTTGCAAAAAGTTGCTATATGCCCAAAATAGTCAAAATCATAGGTGGCTGGAAGCCTTACAAAGCGCTATATGCCCAAAAGCACTCTCTCCATTAAATATGGACTGTTATACGGACGGAATGATATGATCTTCTCCTATCTCCAGGTTGTCACAGTGAAATGGGTATATAGCTATACTTTTTAAGTTACGACATCTATCGGCAGAATTTTCTGGAAGTGAAAATGGGCATATACGAGAAAAAATAGATTTACACATCCATTGGATGAGTGATTCGAGACAATTAATCATCTATAAAAGGATGTGTAAACTTCAAAAATGCCGTATATATCCAAAATCGCAAGTCAAAAATATTGGTGAGGGATGTGGTAATCTTGGAAAACAGGAAATATGCCCAAATCACATTTTATTGCGGGTGGCCGAGCTATTTAAAGCAAGCTATATGTCAAAGCAACTCTTTAACGCTTTGTATGCAGCATTCGAGAACTGCGTCCATGGAGCCTTGAAAGTAGCCTCCCTTACTGTTCTCGGAATTGGAGCCAGAGGCCCTTATACCCAGCCACACCGAAGGTGCTTGCCATTGACGGGTTCTGAGGAAAAACGTTATAATGCTGAATCCGACGGTGCACGAATCTAATTACTGTTCCCATCATCCTCACCGTCGGCTCGCAGACCAGGGCGTTTTCCTTAGGGTCAGTCAATGGTGGCGTACGGAGCCAGCTACTTACGCATATACAAATAAAAAGGATTCCTGCCAACCTGTTTGGTTGTGCAGGAATCCTCCCGTTTATCTACAGTGAAATATGTATTAATGAGCTGAAATATCATTTCATGTTTTATTTAATTGACATAATAGTCTGGTTAAGCATAATATTATAGATATAAAAGGATATAAAAGTAACTGCAAGATATAAAAAGATATAAAAGAATATAAAACAGATTCATAGATATAAAAAGATATAAAAGGAGTAAAGATGCGGAATCCATTTTCTATTTCCTTTGGAACTCTACCTACTCAATATATTTCCAGAATAACGCAGACAAATCAAATAGTTGAGATGTTTACCGACGATAATCCTTCTAATCATGTTTTTATGCTTACTGGTATAAGGGGATCAGGGAAAACTGTCCTGATGACAGATATTTCAGAGAGGCTTAGGAATGAAAAAGATTGGATCGTGGTCGAGATAAGCCCGGAGAGAGATATGCTTGAAGGTCTTGCTGCCACTCTCTACGCTGTTCCGGAATTACATGCTCTTTTTATTAAAGCAAAGCTGGATTTTTCAGCATTAGGACTGGGCGTTTCAGTTGAAAATGCAGCCCCCATCACTGATACAGAAGTTGCTGTTAACAGAATGCTTGAATATATAACCAAGGCTGGAAAAAGGGTACTGATAACAGTGGATGAAGTTACGAATAATGCCAATTTAAAGGTATTTGCTGCAGCTTTTCAGATATATCTCAGGCGTAATTTCCAGGTTTATTTAATAATGACGGGATTATATGAGAATTTATATAACCTTCAAAACGAAAAATCTTTGACATTTTTATATAGAGCTCCTAAGGTTATCTTGGAGCCGCTAAATTATACAGCAATCGTGTCTCATTATAAAAAAGTTTTTGAAATAGATAATGAGCAGGCAGAATATATGGCCAAGCTGACAAAGGGCTATTCTTTTGCATTTCAGGTTTTGGGATATATATATTGGAATAATAGAGAAAGAAAAATAGAAGATATACTGCCTGAATATGACCAGTATCTGGATGAGTACGTTTATGATAAAATATGGTCTGAAATGTCTGAAATGGACAGAAAAGTTGTCAGCGCAATGGCGATCAGTGGTGAAACAAATGTTAGTAAACTACGTGAATCAGTAGGAATGACTACTTCGCAGTTTTCTGTATATAGAGACAGGTTAAAAAGAAAGGGAATAATAAATACAGCTCAATATGGGTACATTTCCTTGTTGCTACCGCGTTTTGAAGAGTATGTAAAGTTGCATATTGATCTGTGAATAGAGAATGATGAAGAATTCTTTTTACGCACGATATATTAAAAGAATAGTGGATATAATAATATCTTTACTGGTTATAATAATTTTTTGCTGGCTTTACCTTATCCTTGCAATCCTTGTAAGGGTTAAGCTTGGAAGCCCTATTCTGTTTAAGCAGGCCCGCCCCGGTAAGGATGAGAAGATTTTTAACCTTTATAAGTTCAGGACCATGACAGATAAAAGAGATGCTGAGGGAAAGCTCCTTCCTGACAAGGACAGACTTACAAAGTTTGGCAATTTCCTCAGAAAATCCAGTCTTGACGAGCTTCCGGAGTTCTTTAACATCCTAAAGGGCGATATGAGCTTTATCGGACCAAGGCCTCTACTTGTTGAGTATCTGCCATATTATACGGAACGTGAGAAATTAAGGCACACAGTAAGGCCCGGTCTTACAGGACTTGCCCAGGTAAGTGGACGAAACACTGTTGACTGGGACACAAGATTTGAAATCGATGCCCAGTATGTGGAGAACCTGAATTTCCTCATGGATCTTAAAGTCATCGGACTTACCTTTAAGACAGTTTTTGGCCACACGGATCAGGTGGCAGAAGATACAAACAAGGTTGAAGGCAATTTTGCTCAGATAAGAAAAGAGCGCTTGGAAAAGACAGGTAAATTAAAATAAAAAATTTTTCAAAATAAAAGAGGTGCATATGGCTACTAATATTTTGATATTAAGTGCAGGAACCAGAAATAAAGTAGTGCAGGCTTTCAAAAAAGAGCTTGCTCATAACGGCAAAGTTTTTGCCACAGACTGCTCAAACATTGGCCCTGCCATATATGATGCAGACGAAGCTATAATCGTTCCTAAGATCAAGGACCCTTTCTATATCGATGAGATCCTTGGAGTATGCAAAAGAAATAACATAAATGGTGTATTCAGTCTTATCGATCCTGAGCTTTCTCTTTTGGCAGAGAATGCAGAAAGATTCACAGAAGCTGGAGTCACACCTATCGTTTCATCATACGAGCTCTGCGAGACAAGCCTTGATAAGTACCGCATGTACGAGATGCTTATTAAGCTGGGAATCCCAACAGCCAAGTGCTACCTTTCAATAGAGGATTTTGAAACAGCAAGGGCTGCAGGAGAAGTTGACTTCCCGGTTTTTGTAAAGCCCAGAAACGGCAGCGCATCAATAAATATAAATGCTGTGGAATCTAAGGAGATGCTTGTAGCTCTTTTCCACGATTTCGATGACCTTATCATTCAGGAATACATGAGAGGCCAGGAGTACGGCGCTGATGTGTACATTGACCTTATTTCCGGCAAGTGCACAGACATTTTCCTCAAGGAAAAGATAAAGATGAGAGCCGGAGAGACAGATAAATCTGTTTCGGTAAAAGATGAGAGGCTCTTTAAGCAGATAGTTTCATTTGTGGAGACTGTGGGATACAGAGGAATGATCGATATCGATCTATTCTATGACAATGCCACAGATGTATGGTACCTTTCAGAAGTTAATCCTCGTTTTGGCGGCGGATACCCACATGCCTATGCCTGCGGAGTAAACTTCCCAAGATGCATCATCAACAACTTAAAAGGTATAGAGAATCCGGTCAACATTGGTGATTACCAGGAAGGCGTTTACATGATGAAGTATAACGAGCTCTGCATCCTTCCTGAGGACAAATTAGCAAAATAAATCATAAAGGTGACATTATGCCAAAGGCGTTAATACTAGCAAACTCATCAAGCGGGCTCTATGATTTCAGAAACGAACTCATCCTTGGACTTATGGATAAGGGATATGAGGTAGTCATAAGCCTTCCTGATGATCTTAAGGTAAAAGAGCTGACTGCAGAGGGCTGCAGGGTGGTTCATACTGACATAAACAGACGCGGAGTCAATCCTGTACAGGACTTGGCTCTTTTTGGCGCTTATAGAAAGCTTTTAAAAAGTGAGCGCCCGGACGTCGTTTTGACCTATACAATAAAGCCTAATATATACGGTGGTTTTGCCTGCAGGCTTGCAAGGATCCCATATTTTTCAACTATCACAGGACTTGGAAGTACATTTGAGCGGGGCGGAGTTCTTTTGAAAATGATAATCGCCATGTACAAGACTTCCCTAAAGGGCTGCAAATGCCTCTTTTTCCAGAATCAGAACAACAGGCAGATATTTGAAGACTGTGGCATACATGCCAAAAAACATGTGACTGTAAATGGCTCCGGCGTTAATCTTGATAAACACAAGTTTGAGGAATATCCCGGCCACAGCGATGATGTTACGCGATTTCTTTATATTGGAAGGATCATGAAGGAAAAGGGCTCGGAAGAGTATCTTTATGCGGCAGATAAGCTACATGAGAAATACGGCGACAAGGTGTCGTTTTCAGCAATCGGCTACTGCGAGGATGATTTTGAGAGCAGGGTAAAAGAGGCTGAGAAAGCCGGAATCCTTAAGATGATCCCTTATCAGAAGAACATTCACCCTTATATTAAAGAAGCTGATGCCGTAGTTCACCCTTCTTACCACGAGGGAATGAGCAACGTCCTTATGGAAGCCGCAGCAACAGGAAGACCTGTTATTGCTTCTGACATAAGCGGCTGCAAAGAGATCGTGGACAAGGACAGATCAGGGTTCCTTGCTGAGCCCAGGAATAAGGAAGCTCTTTTTACTGCCCTTGATAAATTCATGCAGCTTGATATGGAGAGCAGAAAAGAAATGGGCCGCAATGGCCGCGCCTGGGTTGAAAATAATTTTGACAGAAAAAAGATCATAAAAACGTACATAGATGAGATTACCGCTTGAGACGGGACGTTTTGCCATATTTGACAGCCGTAGTATAATACCTATGTATGTTATTGGAATTAAATTTAAATTGAAATATTTTTTAGTGTGGAGGATACACGATGAGCTTATATGAAAAGCTCCTTTCCGGAGAAGAAAAGTTATCACTTGTAGGACTTGGATATGTAGGAATGCCTATAGCGGTTGCCTACGCCAAAAAGATCAAGGTAGTAGGTTACGACTTCAACGCTGCTAAGGTTGATCTTTATAAAAAGGGAATCGACCCAACAAGAGAAGTTGGCGATGCAGCTATTAAAGAGACTTCTGTAGAATTTACAGCAGATCCTGAGAAACTTAAGGAGTGTAAATTCCACGTTGTTGCAGTTCCAACACCTGTAAACGACGATCATACACCTGACCTTTCACCTGTAGAGGGAGCCAGCCGTACACTTGGTAAGTACCTTACAAAGGGTTCAATCGTAGTTTATGAGTCAACTGTATATCCCGGAGTAACAGAGGACATCTGTGTTCCTATTCTTGAAAAAGAGTCAGGACTTAAGTGCGGAGTTGATTTCAAGGTTGGTTATTCACCTGAGCGTATCAACCCTGGTGATAAGATTCACAGACTTGATACTATTACAAAGATCGTTTCAGGTATGGACGAGGAGACACTTGAGGAGATTGCTAACGTATACAGCCTCGTTGCACTTGCAGGCGTATATAAGGCTCAGTCAATCAAGGTTGCTGAGGCTGCAAAGGTTATCGAGAACTCACAGCGTGATATCAACATCGCTTTCATGAACGAGCTTTCAATGATCTTCCACAAGATGGATATCGATACAAAGAGCGTACTTGAGGCAGCAGGTACAAAGTGGAACTTCCTTAACTTCAGACCAGGTCTTGTAGGTGGTCACTGTATCGGTGTTGACCCTTACTACCTTACATACAAGGCTGAGGAACTTGGTTACCACTCACAGATCATCCTTTCAGGAAGACGTATCAACGATGATATGGGCAAGTACATTGCAGAGTCAGCTGTAAAGAGACTTATCGCTAACGACATCGCTGTTAAGAATGCAAAGGTTGCGATCCTTGGCTTCACATTCAAGGAGAATTGCCCTGATACAAGAAATACAAAGGTAATCGACATTTACAATGAGCTTTTAGAGTACGGCATCACACCAGTAGTTGTTGACCCTGAAGCTGATTCAGATGAAGCTAAGAGACTTTATGGAATTGAGTTTGATACTCTTGATGCAGTAAAAGACATGGATGCTGTTATCGTAGCTGTAGCTCACAAGGAATTCGAGAACTACAAGCCAGCAGATATCGCTAAGTTCTTCAATCCTGCCCATGCCACAAAGGTATTTATGGACCTCAAGGGCATCTACGACATGAACGATTATAAGGCTCCTGAATTCGATTACTGGCGCCTGTGATAAGAGGAGTAAATTATGAGTTATAAAGAGTTAAAATTTCCGGAGAATTCAGTGTTCCTTGTTACCGGCGGAGCTGGATTCATCGGATCAAATATTTGCGAAGCGCTTTTAAACATGGGCTATACAGTTAGGTGTATGGATAACCTTTCAACTGGCCATATTGAAAATATCCAGCCTTTTATGAGTAATCCTAAGTTTACATTCATCGAGAAGGATATCAGAGACCTTGATGCATGTATGGAGGCTACAAAGGGCGTAGATTACGTTCTCAATGAGGCTGCCTGGGGATCAGTTCCAAGAAGTATTGAGATGCCTCTTTTGTATGAGGAAATCAACATCAGAGGAACCCTTAACATGATGGAAGCTTCAAGACAGAACGGAGTTAAGAAGTTCGTCTATGCTTCAAGCTCATCAGTTTACGGTGATTCCACTACTCTTCCTAAGAAAGAAGGGCAGGAAGGAAACGTTCTTTCTCCTTATGCTCTTACAAAGAAGACTGATGAAGAGTACGGTAAGCTTTACAAAAAGCTTTACGGTCTTGATACATATGGCCTTCGTTATTTCAATGTATTTGGAAGAAGACAGGATCCTAACGGAGCTTACGCAGCTGTTATTCCTAAGTTCCTTCGTCAGCTCATGAACGGTGAGACACCAACAATCAACGGCGACGGTAAACAGTCCCGTGACTTTACATATGTAGATAACGTTATTGAAGGTAACCTCAGAGCTTGCCTTGCTTCTTCAGAGGCAGCAGGTGAAGCTTACAACATCGGTGCAGGCGGAAGAGAGTTCCTTATCGATGTTTATCACCACCTTACAGAAGCACTTGGCATGGATGTAGAGCCAATATTTGGACCACCACGTGCCGGTGATATCAGAGATTCCAATGCGGATATTTCAAAGGCAAGAAAGAACCTTGGTTACGACCCTTCCTATGATTTCCAGGCGGGAATCAAGCTCGCTATTGATTGGTATAGAGAGAATTTATAAGATTAAGGTATTTTATGAAGATAACAATCCGAATTGACGATATTGCTCCGGAAATCGATTGGAGAAATTTTAATAGATTCAAGGCAATCCTGGATAAACACGGGATTAAGCCACTTATTGGAGTCATTCCTGATAATAAGGACAGCAAGTTAAAAATATCAGATGCTCCAAAAGGTTTCTGGGAGTACATTAAAAAGCTTCAGGATGAAGGCTGGATTGTTTCCATGCACGGATGCAATCATTTATATACCACTGTTAACGGAGGATTATTTCCCCTTAACAAAAAGTCTGAGTTTGCAGGATATGATTACGAGACTCAGCTTGAAAAAATTCAGAACGGTAAAAAGATATTTGAAAGCCATGGAATACATACAGATATTTTCATGGCGCCATCCCATTCTTATGACCGCGTCACTTTAAAGGCACTTAAGGAAAGTGGTTTTACCACCATTACCGATGGCTTTGGTGACAGACCATACAGAAGAAGCGGGCTTACTTTTTATCCCATATCTCTTCAGAAGTCTAAGAGCGTTGCTTCCACTAAGGATGGCATCACGACTTTTGTATATCATCCCAATGTAATGGATGAAAAAGATTTTGAAAGATTTGAAAAGCTTTTTGATAAAGCAGAGGTTGTTTCCTATTCCGAGTTTTCAAAGTATAATGTAAGAGGTCGGAGTTTTGTTGGAAATTTATATGAATATGCACTGGCGAAGGGCAAATATTTAGCTGTTCGCTTAAAAAGTTCTATGATGTGATTTTTGATCATTTAACTGTAAAAAGCTGGGAGATACGATATGGAAGAAGGATATGGACAGATAAGGGTGCTTCATGTTCTTGGGGGACTTGGAGTAGGCGGCGCAGAATGCCGTATTATTGATTTGTATCGCAACATGGATAGAGACAAGATCCAGTTTGATTTTCTTGTACACTATTCTCCAGAAAAAACAGGTAAAAAGAGTCCGACTTCCGATGAACTCATGGCAGTTCGCGAGCCGGACTATTTTGATTCTAGCGTAAAAAAGCTGGGAGGCAGAATTTTCTGTCTTCCTAAATTTGTTGGGACAAACCTTGTGGAATATAAAAAGGCCATAAAGCAGTTCTTTAAAGAACATCCCAATGAATGGAAGGTTGTGCAGGGACATATGACAAGTACTGCAGCAATCTACCTTCCAATAGCTAAAAAGGCCGGGGTTCCCATTTGCATAGCTCATGCAAGAAGCGCCGGAGTAGACCAGGGAGTAAAGGGCCTTGCCACCAGAGTACTCAGAAAGCCTCTCCATAAAGAGGGTGTGGCTGATTACAGCTTTGCCTGTTCCAAAGAAGCCGGAGTTTCAGTTTTTGGCCAGGATATGGTGGATGCCGGAAATGTTCGTATAATACCTAATGCCATAGACCTTAAGCGCTTTGCCTACAACGAACAGCTTAGGGAAAAGATAAGAGATGAGCTGAACGTTTCCAATGCCCTTGTAATAGGTCATGTAGGAAGTTTTAGATATGCCAAGAACCACGAGTTTTTATTGGAGGTTTTTGCCCAGCTCTGCAGGTTCCTGGACAATGATGAAAATAACCAGTATAGCATGCTCCATGGCATGAGAATAAGACTTCTTATGCTGGGAAAAGGCCCCCTCATGGATGAGATGAAGAGTAAGGCAGAGAAGCTCCACATCTGCGACAGATGCATATTTGCCGGGAACAAGAGCAATGCCAGCGAGTACTATCAGGCAATGGACTATTTCTGCTTCCCATCCAGATATGAGGGGCTTCCGGGAAGCGTTATCGAGGCCCAGGCAGCAGGACTTCAGTGCCTTGTGTCTGATGCGGTAACACCTGAAGTTAACGTTACTGAGCTTGTTTCCATGATGAGTATTAATTCAGAGCCAAGGGATTGGGCGAGGAAGATCCTCGATGACCTGCTCCTTAGAGAAAACTCTCAGAGCGACCCACTCATGGAGGAGATCAAGCTCAACCAGACCCTTACAGCCATAGCAGGCGAGCGCAGAGAGAGCGTGTTTGAGTCCGATGATATGCCTGACCTTGACGCCCTTGATAAGGGCACAGGCTTTGAGAAGCTCAATGCTCCATCTGAGAAAAAGACAAAGCGCAACACTGTAAATGAATTTTCAATCGGAGACAGAGATAAATCTTCAGATTATATTTTGAGTAAGCTTCGTCACGCGGGCTTCGATGTAAAGAACCAGGCCAAGATGATGACTTACTTTTACGAGAGAGGACATTTTTAATGCAGGATAATACCAAAAAGAACCTCTTACTCATGGTTCCAATGCTCCACCAGGGCGGATTTGAGAGAGTGTGCGTCACAACTGCAAGACTCATGCAGGATTTTTATAACGTTCACATCCTCATCTTCAGTTCAAAAGATATTAATTTTGACGTTACAGGCCTTGATGTGATCGACATTGATGTTCCCGCCAAAAAAGGCAAGATCAATAAAGTTATAAACGTGCTTAAGCGCGTTCAAAAAGTTAAAAAGATAAAGAAAGACCTTAATATAGATATTTCCTACAGCTTTGGCAGTTCCTCCAACTATGTAAATGTCCTTTCAAGGGGAAAAGAAAAAGTTCTTACGGGACTTCGCTGTCAGACCGATATGGAGAACCAGGGCCAGGTTAATCTCTTTTGCAAAAGATCTGATCAGGTTCTGTCCTGTTCAAAGGAAATCGTAAGACAGCTCAAAAGAGACTTTAACTACGACAGAAGCACCTACATCTATAATCCCCTTGATACTGAAGATATTCAGAAAAAAGGCGGCGAAGAAGTAGATGACTTCCCATTTGATAAAGACACTAAAGTCATTGCCTGCATGGGCAGAAACGACTATATCAAGGGAATCTGGCATCTTGTAAAGGCTTTTTCACTTGTTGAGAAAAAACATCCCGAGGCACGCCTTATGGTTCTCGGCGCCGGCAACTGGGATCCCTACAAAGAGATGGCAGAAAGGCTCGGCCTTTCTGATAAGATATTCCTTCCGGGAAACAGAAAGAACCCCTTCGCCTACGTATCAAAGTCTGACATTTACGTATGCAGTTCAAACCACGAAGGCTTTCCTAATGCAGTCCTTGAAGCTATGGCCCTCAAAAAGCCCCTTATCTCCGCTGACTGCAAGACCGGTCCCCGCGAGATACTCCTTGATGATGCCCAGTACAACCAGCTTATAACTGACATCCCAAGCGGTGACAGCATAAAAGAGCCTATAAACGGCAAATATGGTATACTAGTACCTGATATGGGTGAAAATGTGGATATGAACCCAGAGACTATTACTGATAGGGAACGAATACTAGCTGATAAGATCTGCGACCTATTAGACGATGAAGAGCTTATGAAGCAGTATTCAGAACGAGCTTTTGAGCGAGCACTTAACTACACTCCTGAGAAATACCGTGACAGCATCCATGATATACTTAGGCTGTATGAGTAAAAAACACTGAGAGTGCCCATATATCCCCAAGTTGTGCTAAAACTCACGAAAGGAGCCACAAACAAATGCATTACAAAGTTGTGGTTTTTGGCGTAAAGGATACGTCAGAGAACATCATAGATTTTATACAGAAAGAGCTTTGCCCCGTTGACCTCGTTATAACCATAGCGCCGAAGGTCACTGAGAAAAACCAAGTTTCAGGATTTAAGGGCCTTAGCTTCTTAACAGATAAATACGGAATCCCAGTTTTTGAAGCAGACAGCTACTTCTTAAACGACGACAAGACAAAAAAATTCATTTCTGAAAATACCTTTGATCTTGGCATCGTTATGGGATGGCAAAGACTTATCCCCAAGGAAGTCCTTGATGTATTTAAAGCCGGAATCTATGGATTCCATGGCAACTGCGGATACCTTCCTTTTGGAAGAGGCAGAAGCCCTCTTAACTGGTCAATGATCCTTGGAGATACAAGATTTAACCTAAATCTCTTTAGATATGATGAGCATGCAGACTCACCTAACGTTTTTGCTACAGAGATGTTCCAGATAAATGAGCACGATGACATCAGAACAGCTCAGTACAAAAACATGATCTGCTCCAAGAACCTCATCAGAAAGCTCGTTAAGACCTACATGGAAAAAGGTACCATTGAGATCCGCACGGATTCTAAGGATTTTGATTCATGGTACAATAAGCGTACAGCGGCAGATGGAAAGATTGATTTCCATGAGAGGACCAGAAACATATATAACCTTATCCGCGGAGTTGCAGCTCCTTTCCCAGGGGCATTTTGTTATGCAGATACAGAGGATGATGACCACAAGGTTACTGTATGGGAGGCACATCCTTTTGATGAGATGATCGATTTCTCAGCCTTTGCTCCGGGAGAGATTGTTGATATGTTCGATGGAAAGCCAATAGTAAGAACTGTTGACGGCTCCATGAGAATAGATAGATTTGATAGTAAAGTGGAATTATCCACAGGAATGGTACTTAAGTAATATGAAGACAATTGCATTTCATTTAAACTGCCTCGTTCAGGGAGGCGCAGAGAGAGTAGTTTCCAACCTTGCCAATCAGTTTGCCAAGGAGGGCTACAAGGTTTACGTTGCGACTGAATGGGTGGACGAAAATGAATTCGCTCTCGATGAGAGAGTTACCCGCGTTCACGTTGGACTTCGTGAGGGCGATGAAAAGAAAAACCGTATAACAAAGTTCTTTTTACGAATTAAATACTTAAAAGAGTTCGTTAAAAAATATCATCCAGATGTGCTTATTGCCTTTGCTCAGAGAGCTAATTACAGAGCCCTTATGGCAGCAGGAAACAGCGATGTTCCGGTAGTTATATCCATAAGAACAGACCCAGTTGGACACTACGATGCACTTTCTGATAAGGTTCAGATTAAGTGGCTCTTCCCAAAGGCTGCAGGATGTGTGTTCCAGACTACAGGCCAGAAGGAGTTCTTTAAACCATACCTTCAGGACAATTCAAGGATCATATTAAATCCTGTTAATCCTAAGTATTTCGGGCTTACAGCGCCTGCAGAGAGAGAAAAGGCCGTTGTTCACCACGCAAGGCTTGTGGACTTTAAAAATCAGCCCATGCTTTGCAGAGCCTTTATTAAGGTTCACGAGAAACACCCGGATTACGTACTTAAGATTTATGGACCTGATTCTTTTGATGGAACAAAAGAGATTCTGGATAAGATAATTGTTGATAACCATGCGGAGGACTACATTCTTCTTATGGGCGGCAGCGATGAACTGGAAAAAGAAATTCCAAAGGGCGCAGTTTATGCCTTCTCCTCAGACTGGGAAGGTATGCCAAACTCTCTTTTGGAAGCTATGGCAATGGGAATGCCTATTGTTGCTACAGACTGCCCATGCGGCGGACCAAGGACTGTTATGACAGATGGCAAGAACGGACTTTTAGTTCCCATAAAAGATGAGGACAAGATGGCAGAAGGCATCTGCAGGCTCATCGAGGACAGAGAGCTTGCTGAGCGCCTTGGAAAAGAAGCTGCAAAGATAGAGGAAATAGCAAACGCTGACGCAGTATTTGTTCAGTGGAGAGATTATCTTGACGAAGTGATCGCCAGATCAAAGAGATAATGATAAGGAGCAAAAATGTTTTCATTTGAAGATTACAGAGAAATACTTAGAGCAATAAAAGAGACAGGTCTTTACGCTACATATGAGGAAGCTCTTGAGAGAGACTCATGGATCATCATGAGACACGATGTTGAGTATTCAGTAGAAAGAGCTTATGCACTGTCAAAGGTTGAGGAGAGTATGGACTTCAGGTCTACATTCTTTTTCCAGTGGACCAACAATTCCTACAACATCCTTTCAAGAAAGAACAGGGATATCCTCACAGATATGCATGAGAGAGGACAGACAATAGGTCTCCACTTTGCTTTAAACGGAATGACTGATATGAAGCTCATTAGAGAGCGTATCAGACAGGAAATCGATATGCTCAGCAACATGCTTGGTTTTGAGATCAACTCTTTCTCAATACACAGACCATCACCTGATGTACTTGCAGAGAACATCAAGATTCCTGGCATTATCAATGCTTACCAGGACAACTTCTTTTCTTTTGACCCTAAGGCTACTCCTGAGTCAAAGCTTGAAGTAAAGTACATGTCAGATGCAAACCACATCTGGAGATATGGCTACCCTGATGCTGAGACAATTGGAAAACATCAGAAGATCCAGATCCTGACACATCCATTTGCCTGGACCAAGAAGGGGTATGATAACCTTGAGAATTACAGGGCTCTCATCAACGAGAAGTATGTAGAACTTCTTGATTCAATTGACAATGAGTGTAAGGACTTCGGACCACTTAGAGATAATTTTGAAAAAATGCCGGTTTGATGCTGGTAGATGATATGGATCAATATAGATAACACATTACGTTAAGGAAACAACATAGAGAATGTGCGGAATTTGCGGATATATTTCCAAAAACAGAATAAGTGAAGATGAGCTGAGGATCATGAATGACACAATGATCCACAGAGGTCCGGATGACAGCGGCGTTGCAATTTACGAGGACAAGGACGGATATTCAGTCGGCCTTGCCCAGAGAAGACTTGCAATCCTTGATCTGTCGCCTCTTGGACATCAGCCCATGCATTCGGTCAACGGTAGAATAACAATTGTTTTTAATGGCGAGATCTACAATTTTCTTGAGTTAAAAGAAGAGCTGTCATACTATCCATACAAGTCACACTGCGACACAGAGGTTATCATCGCTGCCTACCTTAAATGGGGCATAGATATGGTTGACCACATTCATGGTATGTTTGCCATCGCCATTTATGACAGAGAGACCTCAGACGTTTATCTTGTAAGAGACAGGATCGGTAAAAAACCTCTCTTTTACTGGATGGACGGTGAGAACCTTGTGTTTGGCTCAGAGCTTAAGCCTATCATGAAGTGCCCTGGATTTAAGCCTGAAGTCAGAAGAGATGTTATTTCAAGGTATCTTTATCAGCAGTATATTCTGGCTCCTGACACTATTTTTGAGAATGTCTATAAGCTGGAAGCCGGTGGAGTGTTGAAGTTCCACAAAGGCCAAGTGACAAAGTGGAAATACTGGGATATTAAGAAGGTTTACGCGGAGAAATCCCAGGATAAAATAGAGAGCTACGAAGAGGCAAAAGAGGGCCTTAAAGAGAGACTTAAAAAGGCAGTTGCCGACAGAATGATCGCGGATGTTCCTCTTGGAACTTTCCTTTCAGGCGGATATGATTCATCCCTTGTAACAGCCATGGCTCAGGAGTTTTCTGACAAGCCGGTGAAGACCTTCTGTATCGGCTTTGACGTGCCAAGCTACAACGAGGCTGAGTATGCAAAAGAGGTTGCAAAGCACCTTGGCTGCGATCACACAGAGCTCTACATCTCTGAAAAAGAGATGTTTGACCTTGTAAGCAGCATTCCTCAGTACTACGATGAACCATTTGCGGATAACTCACAGATCCCGTCAATGCTGGTAAGTAAGCTTGCCAAAAAAGATGTGACTGTTGCTCTTTCAGGTGACGGCGGAGATGAGTTTTTCTGCGGTTATAATATTTATGATAATGTAAGACAGGCTCAGCAACTGGAGATTCCGGGAGCTATTGTCAATGCTCTTGGCCAGATTCCTCTTGGAAGCGGCAAACTTATAGATAAGATGCCCTTCAGGGTTAAGGTTGTTGCTGCAAATAGAAACCCTGAGACCAAGACTCAGCTTGTCTCAGGAAGCTATGTAAAGTCTGCACATGCCTTTATAAGCGGCGTTGAGAGCCTTGATAGAGACGTAAAGGGGCAGCAGCCGGTTCTTTTCCCATTTGAGTCATCCTATGGGGTAAAAGACTTCCAGATAAGACGAATGCTACTTGATATGGATACTTATCTTCCTGATGATATTCTGGTGAAGATGGACAGAGCGTCCATGAAGTATTCACTTGAGAACAGATGCCCTATCATGGACACAGAGGTAATGGAGTACTCCTTCAGGATTCCTCAGAAGTTCAAGTACATGGACGGTGACAAGAAGCATATCCTTAAGGATATCGCTTATGACTATATACCAAAAGAGCTGCTTAATCGCCCCAAGACTGGCTTTGGCGTTCCTATGGACCAGTGGCTCAGAGGTCCGTTAAAGGACCAGCTCATGGACTTTAGCTCCACTTCATTTTTGGAAAAACAGGGAATTTTCGACAGCGCATATGTTTCCAAATTTATCAATAACTACATTGTGAACGGAGACGCAGGCCCTGCCACAGGAGCAAACTTTAGCAAGATTTCCTGGTCATTCTTTATTTTCCAGCAGTGGTATAGCTACTACATAGGATGAGGAAAAAAGCAGATATAATAGAAAGAGGTTAATTATGACAAGAGAAGAAGTTTTCGAGAAAATGAACGAAGTTTTCAGAGACGTTTTTGAAGATGACGATATCACAGTAACAGACGAGACAACAGCAGACGACATTGATGATTGGGATTCACTTGAGCATATCAATCTTATAAATGCCATGGAGACTGAATTTGGAGTTAAGTTCTCTATGGGAGAGATTGTTTCTCTAAAGAATGTAGGCGAAATGGCTGATCTTATCATCAGCAAACTTTGATAAAGGCTGGAGTTTATGAACGAATACAGATTCGAAGATATAGTATCGAAAGAGGAAAGTAAGGACAATTACACTAAAGCAGAGTTTTCTTCTACTGTTACAGCGGATAAAATGGAGAAATTCTATGAGATCTGCGGAGATAACAATCCTCTTCATATGGACAGTTCTTTTGCAAAAGCAGAGGGATTTAATGACAGAGTAGTCTATGGAATGCTCACAGCTTCATTTTATTCAACTCTTGCAGGAGTTTATCTTCCGGGAAAATACTGTATTCTTAACAGCGTAGAGTCTTCTTTCAGATCACCTGTTTATATTGGTGACACATTAGTGGTTTCGGGATTTGTAAAAGTAAAGCACGAAGCCACAAAAACAATAGAGATTTCAGCACAGATTGTAAATCAGGATGGCAAGAAAGTTGGAAAAGCCAAAATTTTAGCGGGGTTTCTTGAATGAACAGCAACAAGACATTTCTTATACTTGGAGCATCTTCAGATCTAGGCGTAGGTCTGGTAAAAAAACTTAACAGTGATTATACAGATTCTCTTTTTTGCCTTCATTACAACTCTGCTAAGACAGAACTTGAGAAAATAGAGCTGTCAAACGGAAACAGAATGGAGCTGATAAAGGCAGACTTCACTTCTACCTCTGATATAAATGCAATGATCCAAAAGCTTAAGGATGAGGAAAAAATACCAACTCACATAGTTCATTTTCCAGCCTCTAAGCTTTTATATACAAGGCTAAAGGATTTTGACCTTGAGAGGCTTCAGAAGAATGCCATGATACAGGTGTATTCATTCGTTGAGATCCTTAAAGCTTTTTTGCCTGCGATGGTAAAGCGAAAAGACCATAACAAGGTCGTGGCGGTTCTTTCTTCAGTAGTAAATGGTCAGCCTGCAAAGTCAATGCTTGAATACACCATGGTAAAGTCAATGCTTTATGGTGTTATAAGACAGCTTGCTGCAGATAATGCGGGCAATAAGATAAATATAAATGCAGTCTCCCCTTCAATGGTTGAGACTAAGCTTCTGAGTGAGATCGACTCACGACTGGTAGAAATGGCAGCTGATGGCAGTTCTGAAAAAAGGAACGCAACTGTAGATGATGTTGTGCCTACGATAGCATTTTTGTTATCAGAGGACAGCAATTATATAAACGGTGTTAATCTTAACGTTAGTAATGGAAATGTAATCCTTTAAATAGATTTTGAGAGGAATATAATCCCTTGGAACAAGGAAACAACAGTAAAAAGCATATAGCGATGTATATAGGCTCCCTTCAGAAGGGTGGAGCAGAGAGGGTCATGACGAACCTTGCAGATTTCTTTTTCGAGCAGGGCTACAGAGTGACCTTTGTTACTACATACCTTGCCGACAATGAGTATGAGGTTAAGCACGCAGCATGGAAAAGAGTTCCCGCGGGAGCTCCGGGGGCTGAGCTTGTTGCGGACCTTGATGAGAATCCTGCCTGGGTTGATCCTCATGGCGGTGAAAAAGACGGTATAGAACGTGTCTTTTCAGCTCTTTTAAAGTCTGAACAAAAGGGCAGAGCTTACAATCTTCGCATGAGACATAAAAAGCTCCTGGACATCTGGAAGAATCTTCATCCGGACCTGATCCTTAGCTTTATCGGAAAAAACAATATTATGGCACTTTCGACTGCTGGCGGCGAGAAAATCCCGGTAGTAGTTTCTGTGCGTTCAGACCCTGACAGGGAATATGCATCTCTTTCCATGAAATCTTCAATGCTTGCTCTCTTTGGAAAGGCAGCAGGTGTTGTAGTTCAGTCACAGGGAGCAAAAGAGAAGTTCCCAGGCTATATACAAAAGAAATGCACCATACTTCCAAACGCCATCAATCCTTCATTTATCAGAAAGCGCTACATTGGCGAGAGGGAAAAGAAAATTGTAATGGTGGCAAGGCTTGATGCCAATAAGAATCAGTCAATGGTTCTGGAAGCCTTTAAGGAAATCCTTGAAAAAGGCCATAAGGACTACAGCCTTGTGTTCTACGGCGATGGCCCTGACAGGATAAAGCTTCAGAATATGGCAGTTAAGCTTGGAATCGACAAAAACGTTGAGTTTAAGGGAAGTGTGCAGCACGTTGCTGAGCACATTGAAAAGGCGACAATGTTTATCCTTGCATCCAAGCAGGAGGGAATGCCAAATTCCCTTATTGAAGCCATGTCTTTGGGACTTCCTTGTATTTCAACGGATTGTCCTTGCGGAGGCCCAAGGGATTTGATCACTGACGGAGAAAATGGAATTCTTATCCCAGTGGATGACAGGGCAGCCCTTGTAAGCGCCATGGAGAAGCTTATTACGGATAAGGACTTTGCAGAGAAAATAGGAACTGAAGCTGTAAAGATCCAGGAAAAATGCAGCCCTGAAGTTACAAATCAGAAGTGGAAAGAATACTTTGATTCACTCATGTGACAAGTGTATGAATATATAGGAGCAAAAGGTGAAAGAATTAGAATACCCCTTTGATAGCAGCTACATAATGAAAAAGTCAAAGAGCCTAAAGAAGGCTCTTTTATCTGATGGGAGTGACAGAATCCACAAGAAAATAGCAGTTCTTGGGGGCTCAACTACCCATGACATAATAAGGATTTTGGAGCTCTTTTTACTGAATTATGGAATAGAGCCTGAATTCTATGAGTCTGAGTACGGCCAGTACTGGCAGGACGCAATGTTTCCGGGAGAATTAAATGACTTTAACCCGGACATTATCTACATTCATACTTCAAACCGCAATATCACTGACTTCCCTACAATGGATGACAGCGCTGAGGTGGTGGATGAAAAGCTCCAGAAGGCCTATCAGCACTTCGAGACCATGTGGAAGAAGCTTTCTGACACCTATCACTGTCCTATTATTCAGAACAATTTCGAGGCGCCGTTTTACAGACTCCTTGGAAACAGGGACTTTTTCGATGTTCACGGGCGTCTTTCCTTTATAAACAGACTTAACGAGAAGTTTGCTGAGTATGCAAGAAAGGCTTCAGACTCAGCAGAGAGCTTTTTTATCAATGATATAAACTACCTTTCAAGCTGTTATGGTCTTGATCAGTGGTCTGATCCGCTTGCCTGGCACATGTACAAATATGCCCTTTGCATTCCGGCTATTCCTACTCTTAGCTTCAACGTTGCCAATATCATCAAGTCAATTTATGGCAAGAACAAAAAGGGCCTTGTGCTCGACCTGGACAACACCCTGTGGGGCGGAGTTGTAGGTGATGACGGCGTTGATGGCATCGAGATCGGCCAGGAGACCAATCTTGGGCAGGTATACGCAGAGTTTCAGAATTATGTGAAGATGCAGAAGGACATCGGAGTTCTTTTGACCGTGGATTCCAAGAACGATGAGGAGAACGCCATCGCGGGCCTTAACCACCCTGACGGAAGCCTTAAGCCTGATGACTTTGTGGCTATAAAGGCCAACTGGGAGCCAAAGAGCGAGAATATGAAGGCCATTGCTAAAGAGTTAAATATCTTGCCTGAGTCACTGGTATTTGTAGATGACAACCCTGCTGAAAGAGCTATCGTTGAGGGACAGATCAAAGGAGCAGCAGTTCCGGAGATTGACAGCCCTGAGCACTACATCAGGATAATTGACCATGCAGGATTTTTCGAGGCCACATCTGTTTCTGACGATGACAGAAAGCGAAACGAGATGTACATGGCCAACAAAAAGAGAACTGAGCTTGAAGAGAGCTTTACTGACTATAGCGAGTACCTTAAGTCTCTTGAGATGGAGGCTGAGATTGCGCCTTTTGAGAAGATGTACATGCCTAGGATTGCGCAGCTCACCAATAAGAGCAATCAGTTCAATCTGACAACCAAGCGCTATACACAGGATGACATAGAGAAAACTGCCGCAGATGACAGCAACATAACCCTTTACGGGAGACTTAAAGATAAATTCGGTGACAACGGAATCGTATCACTTGTTATTGGAAATATCCGCTCCGGTGCCGAGCTCCACATTGATCTGTGGCTTATGAGCTGCAGAGTTTTAAAGCGAGATATGGAGTTTGCCATGATGGATGCTCTTGTTGAAAAGGCCAGGGAGCGCGGCGTAAAGACAATTTATGGCTACTATTATCCAACAGCCAAGAACAAGATGGTAAAAGAGTTCTACGATATTCAGGGGTTTGACCTTGTTTCTGAGGATGCTGATGGAAATAAGACCTACAAGCTGGATATAAGTAAGGACTATGAAAACAAGAATAAAGTGATCAGTGTTAAGTGACACTAGAGGCATACTATGTGCGGAATTGCAGGACTGATACAGTTTAAGGGCGATGCAGAAAAGAACATTCGAAGGATGAATGATCGGATGCTTCACAGAGGCCCTGATGACGGTGGAATTTACATAAGTGATGATAGAAAAGTTGCCTTGGGACACAGGCGACTTGCTATTGTTGACCTTTCCAAGAATGGCGCTCAACCCATGAAATCTCATAGCGAGAAGAGCGTCATTATTTATAATGGTGAGATTTACAATGCTGCTGAGGTAAAAGAGCTTTTGCTTAAAGACGCTTCCTCAAAGAGCGTAGACATCGGCCCATTTCGCGGAACTTCTGACACAGAGGTTTTGGTGGAAGCTATTGAGCACTTTGGCATGAAAAGAACTCTTTCTCTCTGCAAGGGCATGTTTGCGATTGCAGTCTATGACCTTGAGAAAGGCACTATTTCTTTTGCCAGGGACAGAGTGGGAGAGAAGCCTTTATATTACGGAAATGTAGCAGGAGCCTTCGCTTTTGCTTCAGATATCGGCTGCCTTCGCGTTGTTGATGGCTTTGATAATGAGATAAATACTGATGTTTTGGATATGTACTTTGAGGAAGGATATATTCCGGCCCCTTACTCCATCTATAAAGGGATAAATAAGCTGGAGCCCGGAACGATCCTTACTTTGAATGTGGATACCCTGGAGACTCAGAGTGAAGTTTACTGGTCAATGGCAGAAGCAGCTAAAAAGGGCCAGAGCAATATTTTTACAGGCAACAGAAAAGAAGCGGCAGATGAGCTCGAAAGACTCCTAAAAGAGTCCATCAAGGGACAGATGATCGCGGATGTTCCTCTTGGAGCATTTCTTTCTGCGGGAATAGACAGCAGCACTGTGGTTTCTCTTATGCAGTCCATAGCTCCCGGCAAGGTGCGCACTTTCACCATCGGTATGGAAGATGAGAAGTACAACGAGGCTGTTATAGCAAAAGAAATTGCATCTCACCTTGGAACAGAACACACAGAGCTCTACATAAATGAAAGTGATGCAAAGGCAGTTATTCCAAAGCTTTCTTCTATGTTTGGAGAGCCTTTTGCTGATTCATCACAGATCCCGACATACCTTGTAAGCAAGATGACAAGGGACCATGTGACGGTTTCACTTTCAGGTGACGGCGGGGATGAGCTCTTTTGCGGATATAAGTCATATAATTCAGTGGCAAGAGTCTGGGGAAAGGCAGCAAAAATACCTTATGCCCTGAGAAAGCCTGCAAGCTCACTTCTTATGAATATTTATGGACCGGATAATTCAGATGAGCTTAAGGATAAAGTTAAATTTGCAAAGGCTCAGTATTTTGGCGCAAAGTCTCCTTATGAAGTTCACAGAATGGAGCATGAGAGCGACCCTATAATTAAAAAGATTGCATTAAAAAATGGCCAGGCAAGGTATAAGTGCCTTGACTTGCCGGCGGATTTCCTTGGAGAAGTCAACCACGAAGCTATGCTCATGGATATGTGCATGTACCACCCTGACGATATTCTGGTGAAGGTGGACAGGACAGCTATGGCTGTTTCTCTTGAAACAAGAGTGCCTATGCTTGATAAAGACGTGGTAGAATTTGCCTGGTCACTGCCAATTGAGTACCTTCGCAATGATGAGCAGGGTAAACTTGTTTTACGTGATGTGTTGTATAGATACGTTCCTCGTGATATGATGGAGCGACCTAAAAAAGGATTTTCTATTCCAATCTCAAAATGGCTCTTGGAAAAAGACATAAGAGACTGGGCGGAAGCTCTTTTGGATAAGGATAAGATAAGGCAGCAGGGCCTTTTAAATCCTGATGTGGTGGAGAAGATCTGGAGTGATTTCACGGACCGCGGAATATACCGCATTCAGATCTGGTACATCCTCATGTTCCAGCAGTGGATGGAGACTGAGTATAGAAATAATTGAGAGTGTAACCTCTTAGAGAGATAATATGGGAATTACTTCGTTTTATTTTTTGTTGTTTTTTGTAATTACAGTAGCTGTGTATTATACAGTGCCTCTTTTGTTTAAAGAAAAAGGTCAGTGGGTGGTGCTTCTTTTGGCGAGCATTGCCTACTATCTCTTGTCTGGCAACGGGGTGCTTATTCTGTATCCTCTTTTTGCGTCATTTGCCACCTGGGGGCTGTTGAAGATTCTGAAGAGGGTATCAGATACTTCCAAAAGGCGCATGGTTCTTGGGGTTGAGCTTATAGCCCTTCTTGGAATCCTGATTTTTCTTAAGTACACCAAGCTAATTCATGGAGGAAGCATAGCGACTCCTCTTGGACTTTCTTTTTATACATTCATCCTTCTTGGTTATTTCATTGAAGTTTACAACGGCCTTGCAGAGGGCGATGAGAGCTTTTTTAAAACTGCCCTTATCGGAATGTATTTCCCTGTGATGATCTCAGGCCCTATTTTCCAGATAAGAGAGACAGGAAAACAGTTTTTTGAAAGACATAAGCTCGATTATAAAAACATAACCTTCGGTGCCCAGAGAATGCTTTGGGGCTTTTTTAAAGAGCTGGTTATTTCCGAGAGACTGGCTGTGGTTGTTAACACAATCTACAACAATGACACAGAGTATCCCGGTGCTTACATCATGCTTGGAACAGTGGGTTTTGCACTTCAGCTCTACACTAACTTTTCAGGCTGCATGGATATAGTTATCGGCGCTTCAGAGTGCTTTGGAATCATATTGCCTGAGAACTTCACAACTCCGTTTTTTGCAAAAAACATCAGCGAATACTGGAGAAGGTGGCATATCACTCTTGGGGTGTGGATGAGAGAAAATGTCTTTTACCCACTCCTTAGAAGCAAGATGATCATGAATCTTGGCAAGTTCTTAAAGGGTAAGCTGGGTAAAAAGAAGGGCAAGCAGTACACAACTTATGTGGCTATGTTTATCCTCTGGTTCTCTGTAGGTTTGTGGCACGGCGGCGAGATGAAATATGTTATCGGTTCAGGTCTTCTCCACTGGGCATACATTGTGATCGGTGAACTCACACTTCCATTTTTCACCTGGCTCTTTGGCGAAAAGATGAAGATCAATATGAAGGGCAGATTTGCCGACTGCGTGCGTGTTGTAAGGACATTTGTCCTCGTTTGTATCGGTGACCTGTTCTTTAGAGCAGACAACGTTCCTCACGCACTTCGCATGCTGAGAGAGAGCGTATCAACCTTTAACCCACAGATATTTGTGGATGGAAGCCTTTTGAACCTTGGAATCGATATTGTGGACTGGGGAATCGTTGTGGTTTCACTGGTTATTCTGGCCTGCGTTTCTGTGGTGCAGTATCGCATGGAAAATGGAATTAATGATTACAGTAATGTAAGAGAATTCATTGCTGACAGGCCGGTTGTCATTAGATGGTGCATTTATATCGCATTTTTATTCTTTGTGATATTGATCGCAGAGTATGGCCCTGGCTACAGCGCAGCGGAGTTTATCTATAAGGATTTCTGATGAGAGCATATTCGTTATGCTTTATTAAGATAATAATCAGAAATTCAAGATAGCGAATATAAGAGAATATTTAGTGTTTCAATATAGAGAGAATGTAGTTTAGTTATGACAAAGAAACAAGTAGCAAAAATAGTAGTTTTCATATTGATCGTATCCTGGCTCCTGGTGCACGTGACCTACTGCATCAGGACTAATGGTGATGTCAAAGACAGGTTTGTTGGTTTTTATTCTGAAAAGAATAACACAATTGATGCGGTTATGATCGGATCAAGCCCTGTTTATCCCTGCATTTCCAATCCAATGATCTACGGCGATATGGGAATAACCATGTATCCTCTGGCTTCCAACATGCAGAGACCTGTTGCCACAAAGTACCTGGTAGAAGAGGTGTTAAAGACTCAGACACCTGACCTTTTTATTTTTGAGATGCGCATGTGGACTGCTGAGGATGAGAACCTTCTAGGAAACATGGCTCACACAAGGGAAGTTACAGATAACCTTAAGTATTCCATAAACAGGATTAAGGCCATAAATGCCATGGTTGAGGACCCGTCAGAGAGGCTTTCCTATTATTTTGATATCTTCAAGTATCACTCAAACTGGAAGACTTTGGCCCTTTGGTCACAGCTTCGCACCTTTATGTATGAGTATCCTGATGAATACAAGGGATTTGTTCCTTTTTCCACAGTTGGTCCTGCACCCAAGACAGACAACGCAGCGATTACAGACAGAGAGCCTATTCCTGCGGAACAGGAAGAGTATTTGACAGATCTTTTGACATATCTGAAAGAGAAGAACCTCAATGCACTCTTCGTTATCACTCCCTACGATGTGCAGGAAGATGAGCAGAAAAAGATCAATTATATCAGCGACATTGTAACGGCAGCAGGCTACAACTTCCTTGATATGGACCAGTACGTGGATGAAATTGGCCTTGACTACGATGTTGATTTCAAGGACTACGGAACTCACACCAATATTGTCGGAGCTTACAAGGTTACTAAGTTCTTTGAGGAGTATCTTCAGGAGAACTATGTGGATAAGGGAGTTTTGGGTGACCACAGAGGCGATTCAAAGTACAAGTCCTGGGACAACGCCTACAAGCTGTGGCTTGATGCCTATGAGACCGGCTCCGCGGAGGTTATCTACAACGCAGAGAACAAGATATACTACGACCTTGAAGAAGGCGAGTAACAGTGATGCATTGTTTTCACAGATTCTACAACTATGGTATAATATGACGACAGGGTCAAAAGGTCATAATGCGTTCATGCTTGCATGATAAGCTTTATGACTCGTCAGACTTACAGTATGCACATGATATCAACCTGGAGGAGCTATGATAATCATTCAGCTTAAGGGCGGACTAGGCAATCAGATGTTTCAGTACGCATTATATAAGTCTCTGAAAAAGCGCGGAAAAGAAGTTAAGATTGATGATAAAACAGGCTTTGTTAATGATAAACTCCGAATCCCTGTATTATCCAGATGGGGAGTTGAGTATGACAAGGCAACAGACGAGGAAATCGTAAATCTTACTGATTCTAAAATGGATCTTTTCAGCCGTATCAGAAGAAAACTCACCGGTAGAAAAACATATAGAATAGATGAGGAATCCGGCAAATTCGATCCTTCAATCCTGGAAAAAGAGGATGCTTATCTTGTAGGTTACTGGCAGTGCGATAAGTATTTTGAGGATAAGGACGTTATCAGAGAGATAAGAGAAGCTTTTGAGAAAAAGCCTCAGGAGCTTATGACTGATGCGTCAAGCTGGTCAACCTTGCAGCAGATCGAGTGCTGCGAGTCAGTAAGTTTGCATGTTCGCAGAACAGACTATGTGGATGAAGAGCACATTCATATCCACAACATCTGCACTGAAAAATATTATAAGGATGCTATTGATAAGATTAGAAAACAGTATCCGTCTGCTGTGTTCTTTATTTTCACAGATGACAAGGAATGGTGTAGAGACCACTTTAAGGGACCGAACTTTATAGTTGTTGAGCTTGAAGAGGGCGAGGGCACAGATATTGCAGAGATGACTCTTATGAGCAGATGTAAGCACCACATCATTGCCAACAGCTCATTTAGCTGGTGGGCAGCATGGCTCAATGATTCACCTGAGAAAATTGTTATCGCACCTCAGAAGTGGATCAATAACCGTGATATGGACGACATCTACACAGAGCGTATGACTAAGATTGCTCTGTGATGGTCATTATTTCTTTGAACATACAACAAATAGTTAGGAAATATCTTAATGAGTAATACGAAAAAGGTAAGCCTGCTTGCCAAGATAAATTACATATTTGATAAAAAACAAAAGGGACAGCTAATCATACTAGCTGTCCTTATACTGATTGGGGGTGTTGTTGAAACACTTGGCGTTTCAATGATGATCCCTGTTATTTCAGTTATATTAAAACCTGAGTCTCTTCACAGACAGATAGAAAAACGTGAAATCCTTCAGAATATCGTAAATGTGCTGGGACTTAATACTGATCTTAAGCTTGCCAGTGCACTTTTAATCTCACTTATTTTTCTTTTTATCTTTAAAAATCTGTATCTGCTCTTCCTTGTTTATAAGCAGAACACATTTATATCAAGAGCCAGAAACGACATGATAAGCAGGGTAATGAGAGAATTCTTAAATAGGCCCTACGAAGATTACCTTGGAGCAGATATCCCGACAGTTTTCAGAATTACAGACAGTGATATTCCAAAGACCTTTACTTTGATGCTTTCTCTTTTGTCACTTTCAACAGAGATGGTAGTTTCAATCTGCCTTGGAATCGTGCTTCTTGCAGTTAACTGGCAGATGACAGTGCTTATCCTTGTGGTTTTGGTAATCCTTACACTTATCATTACCAAGATTTTGAAGCCAAGGCTTAACACCATTGGTAGAAAAAATCAGGAAACACAGTCAAGGATCGCTAAGTGGAGAATTCAGGCAATCTATGGACTTAAGGACGTAAAAGTATTAAACAGACAGGATTTCTTTATCCGCAACTACTACGAGTCAGGTAGGATTGGCGCTGATATCGACAGAAACTATACAGTGCTGAACAACATCCCAAGACTCCTTATTGAGACTGTATTTATATCAGTAGTTCTTTTGTATGTGCTGATCTATCTTATTAACGGCGGGGATGCGAAAGCTCTTTTACCACAGATCACAGCTTTTGGTATGGCAGCTATCAGGATCATGCCATCTGCAAACAGGATAAACACATATCTTACACAGATAGCTTACAACCAGTACAGTCTGGACTTTGTTTATAACAACCTCACAGAATCCATGAAGATGGAAAAAGAGATGAGAGCAGAGAGAGCCAAGGTTGCAGGACCTGCCCTTCATCTGGAAAAAGAGATAGAGCTTAAGAACATCACTTTCCATTATCCTGATTCTGAGGACAATATCTTTACTGACGCAAATATGATGGTTCCAAGAGGAAAGTCAGTGGGTATTATTGGACCATCTGGTGCGGGTAAATCCACAATTGTGGATATTCTCCTGGGACTTTTGCACGTTAAGAGCGGCGAGATACTCTGTGATGGCAGCAATATCTTTAGTAACTATGAGTCATGGCTTGCGCAGATTGGTTACATTCCGCAGTCTATCTACCTTGTGGATGAGTCCATCAGAGATAACATAGCATTTGGTATTGATGCAGACCAGATAAATGATGACAGAATCTGGGAAGTCTGCGAAGAGGCTCAGCTTGCTGACTTTATCAGAACTCTTCCTGAGGGCCTTGACACAAGGATTGGTGACAGAGGTGTCAGACTTTCCGGCGGCCAGAGACAGCGTATCGGTATCGCCAGAGCTCTTTATCATAACCCTGAGATACTCGTATTTGATGAGGCTACCAGTGCTCTTGATAATGAGACAGAGGCAGCAGTTATGGAAGCTATCAACAGTTTCCACGGAAAAAAGACAATGATCATCATCGCCCACAGACTTAACACAATCGCAAACTGCGACATTATCTACGAAGTCAAGGATGAGAAGATTAAAGAGACTACACTTGAAGGCAGAACAATCATTCAATAGTGTGATGTTTTGCCCTTGATTAATACATAAGATCTGGCAATAAGCCTGTAATCTTATGATTGGAGTTTATATGATAGGAACAGAGTTTTTACATGGATTTGGACTTGGCAATCAGCTCTTTTGGTATGTAGTAGCAAGAGCTGTTGCGGAAGAAAAGGGCTATGAATTTGGAATATGTAATCCCGGAGCGTTAGCTAATAATATGCATTCCGATAGCGGAATGTACTTTATGGATATTGATCTGGGAAAAGAAATCACAGAGGAAGAAAAGAAGAATTTCAAAATCTTCGAGGATCATGACAACAGGCTCTATTTAGGCAACTCAAAACATGATATGAATCATGGGGCATATGTCAGTGGCATCGATCCAAAATTCAAGGACATTGAGGATAATACTCTTTTATATGGAAATCTGCAGGCAGAAGCTTATTTTGAGAAGTATAAAGACAAGCTTAAGGACTGGCTCAAGGTAAAACCTGAATATGATTCTCATGAGTTTACAAGAGATAATCTTTGCATTATCCATCTAAGATGTGGGGATTACTCCAATTCTCCGGAACTTTGGCTTGATAGAAGCTATTGGGTTAACGGAATCAAGCAAATGAGAAAGATTCGTCCGGATATGGAATTTTTAGCTGTGACAGATGATGTTTCTGCTGCATACAAGATTCTTCCGGAAGTTAAGGCTGTAAGGAATGATATTGGCAAAGATTATGTGACGATCAAAAACGCCAGATATCTTCTTTTGTCTAATTCTTCATTTGCCGTATTTCCTGCTATGACAAGTGATGAGCTTAAATATGCAATTGCACCAAAATACTGGGCAAGACATAATGTATCAGATGGCTATTGGGCTTCTGAACAGAATATATATAGCTGCTTCCACTATATGGATAAAAAGGGAAGAATTTTCACACCGGAAGAGTGCAGACAGGAACTTGAAGAATATAAAAAGACTTCTTCAACATACAAAAGACTTAACCAGAGACCTGGTAAAGTACTGGAAAAAGCTCAGCAAGTAAGGGCTAAATATTTGTATGCTGTTTATATGGGTAAAAAGATTGTTAGAAGCTTGGAGAGAAGGACGGGGCTAATAAAGATTTTCCATGTGTAAAGAATTATATTAAGGATGAAGGATGAGAAAAAAAGAAGGCGTAATTAGGTATGTGATAGCTTTTTTATTACCAATAGTATTATGGATGGTCGTGTTCGCATTTAATGGACAGTATCCTTTTGGCGATAAAACACTACTTATATGGGATACAAATTATCAATATGTGGCTTTACTTTCACATTTCCATGACATTTTGCATGGAAATGAGTCTTTTTTTTATTCTCTGTCTGATTCACTTGGTGGGAATGCATATGCTATCGGATCTTATTATTATTTGTTTAGTCCGATACATTGGATTGTATTTTTCTTTGACAAAGAACACATGTACATATGCGTGCTCGTGATTGTACTTATTAAGCTTGGCTTATCCGGCCTTTCAATGAATGTATATCTTTCATACAGAAACCATTCTTGTAACAGGAATCTGTTACTTGCATTTTCAACAGCATATGCGGCTTCTTCATATGTATCAGCTTATTTTTACAATTTTATGTGGCTTGATGCGGTTATTCTTTTGCCTGTTATCATATGGGGAATTGATAGCTTACTTGATAAAAATGTTTATGGGAAATACGTATTCGTTGTGTCATTGGCTACGTGTATAATTATCAATTATTATGTAGCTTTTATGGTATGTATTTTTGCTGGATTGTATTTTCTGTTCTCTTTTGATAAATGGAAAAAAGATTTAAAAGTTCTGGGAGAGTTTGTGCTTTCTGCCATTTTATCAGCTATTATCAGCGCTTTTGTGACGATCCCTGGGCTATTAGCGATTATATCAAGAGATGAATCTATTACAAATTCAAAAGAAATATCTATATTATGGGATAACAAGCTTACTAATATAATGTGGGGAACCACTCCACAAACGCAGATACAGGATGGAAATCCGCTTTGGTATGTAGGCATCGCAGTGTTGATCTGTGCGATTTGCGCTTTTGTTGGAAAAACTTCTTACAAATATAAGTTAAAATATGGATTTTTGCTGTTGATATTTTTGTTATCAAATGTAATTGTGCCACTTGATCTTGTATGGGGACTGGGGCATGAACCATCCGGATGTCCTTACAGATACATGTTCATTGCCACTTTTCTTTTAGTGGTTACTGCTGCAGATTCAGCAGCCACAATTGATGCAGAGAAAAACAAAGAAAATGCGAAGTACTTGATAATATCAGCAATAATACTTGTTGTAATATTTAGTGTTGTAAAGCTGGTCTATAAAGAGGATATTACAAGCCAGCTGCTGATCATGAATCTTTTACTTGTAGTAATATCATTTGTAATTTTATTGATTTCTTTCACAAAATCATTTTATCCTGTTTTGATATTACTTATTTTGGTCGACCTTGGAAGTAATGCATACTACTATGAGAATGGCAATGCTGTTTTTGATACTGAGACAGTAGACACTTATGAGAATGATAGCAAGGCGTTGTTGAGCTTAACTTCTAATGAGGCAATTGATAATAGATATCGTTTGGAATATGGTACAGCAGCCAGAGAGATACAGATGGATACTCCATTTTTAACTGGAACCAAAAGTATAACAGGATATAGCTCTTTGGAAAGCCAGGAAAAATGTTTGGTTTTGAAAGCTCTTGGCTATGAAACCACTGATAATGGCGATTATCTGGTATATGATGAGGATAATACGAAGACGGCAGAAGCAATTCTGGGAATCAATTATATAGTTACTGCAAGAGAATATTCAGAATACAAACTTATAGATCAGGAAGACAATTTGAAGCTTTACGAAAGCGGCCTGGGACTTCCAATGGCTTATCTTGCCGGAAATGATATTATTAATACTTCTCAAGATAGTTATTCAAATTACTTTGAGTGGATGAATGCTTTGCTGGAAGCGATAAAATCCGGCTCAGGTACTTTTGACCAAATGGGAATTGAGTCTGTTAATATCATAAATGGTGCTGCTAATGAGGTTGATGGAATTTATGAGGCAACTGCAGACGACACACAGATAATGATGATGTATAAGGATCAGAATCTGGAAGATAGTCGCATAGCGTATCTCAGATATGGATTTGATGATGAAGAGCTTGAGAAGATAAATATATATGTAGGGGGAGAAGAAATCTCCTTAGACAATCAGAAAACAGCGGTTAAGAACTTGGGCGAAGTTACTTCAGAAGATGAAGTGATGATAGTAATAACCCTTAATACGGCAGACATATTTGATATACATAAGCTTGGAGTATATACTGAGAACGTTGAAAAGTTGTCAGATCTTAGCGAGAGTTTAACGAAACAAGCCATTGATATAGATTATGGACACGGAAATGTCATTAAGGCCAATGTTAATTTTGGTGATAATCAGACTTTGATCTTGCCTGTAGTATGGGAAAAAGGCTGGAAACTATACATAGATGGTAAGCAGGAAGAAATATCCGGCAAGATAGTATATAATCTCATGGCTATCAGTGCTTTGGTTGGTGAGCACCAGATTGTATTGAAATATACACCACCTGGTTTGGTGACAGGTGCTATAATAAGTCTACTAGGGCTGTTTATGGTACTTGGTTATTTATGGATTGAACATTCAAGGAAAAGATATGAGTTATCATGATAAAAAGTTAAAGCTCCCCCAGGTTACGCTCTGTGCCATGACCAGTGTCAATGTTTATGAGACTGTGCAGGCCATGAAGTACAGCATGAGGGAGATTGAGTTTGGAGATGCGGTTCTTATTTCAGATAAAAGACCTTTCTATCTGCCAAAGAACATCAGATTCAGCAACACATCCAAGCTCGACAGTATCGATAAATTTAATTACAAGATGGTCTATGAACTCAAGGACCACATAAATACAGATTTTTGCATGGTGGTACACGCCGACGGATTTGTTATTCATCCTGAGAACTGGCGCGACGAGTTCCTTGAGTACGACTATATTGGCTCTCCCTGGCCGCTTCCTAAAAATGATTACGCCTACAGGGATTCAAAGGGCGAGATTTGCAGAGTCGGAAACAGCGTATCCATCAGGTCAAAGAGACTTTTGGAGTATCCTGCAGCTCATGATCTTAAGTGGGAAAAGGTCTACGACGGATTTTATAACGAGGATATCTTCCTTTGCTGTTACCACAAAAATGCCATGGAAGCTGAAGGCATGAAGTGGGCGCCCATTGAAGTTGCGGTGCAGTTTGGAAGAGAGCATCCACTTCCTGAAAATAAGGGAATAGAGCCCTTTGCATTTCATAAATGGTGGGGAGAGAACGCGGATTATCCCAGATTCTACAGCCCTAAAAAGAGATTCAAAATGGCAGTGAGACCGCTTCTTTTCTGGAGAAGAAGTAAGAAGTGGAGACAGGAGCATGGCATAGAATGATCTTTTCAGTTATAGTTCCGGTTCATAACGCAGAAAAGTACATAAAAGAAATGATGGATTGCATTATCCCTCAGCTTGGAAAGAGCGGAATGGATGCGGAGCTGATACTGATTGAGAACGGCTCAACGGACAATTCTCCTGCAATTTGCGATAAATACGCTGCTGATAATCCATTCGTTTTTTGCTACCACTATGGAAAGATTGGTGCCTACGCTGCCCGTAAAGAAGGTATAAAAAAGTCCATGGGCCAGTGGCTTATTTTTGCTGATGCTGACGATCTATTGGTGCCTACAGCTATTGAGGATATCTGCAGAGGGCTTACTGACGCATCTATAGCTCACAAGCCCTTTGATATAGTGCTTTACAATGCGGCTACAGATAAGACTCCAACAAAGCGGAAGTTCAATTTCCCATTTGAAGAGAGCAAGGTTTATCAGGGCGCTGCCAAGGATTCTTTTTACAAAGTCATGTGCGAGGGCGACTCCTTAAACGCCATGTGGAATAAGTGCATCAAAAGAGAACTTGCCATAGATGTGCTTCTTCAGGATAAGGACATGTTCCTTAACTACGGCGAGGATCTCTTACAGACAGCAGCTTTTTTGGATAAAGCCCGTGGAATAGTTTATCTTGATAAGATTCTCTACATATACAGGCCAAACGACAAAGGCCTTACAGGGGGCTACCACATTGAATATCTCCCCAATCAGGAGACAGCCTGGAATAAGTTTGATTCCTATGTAAAAAAATGGGGCGGAGAGCGTTTTGTTACGACAGTTGACAGGAGGAAGTCTCTGACCTGCAGCATTGCCATAGCAAAGCTTATTTACTCTGACCAGCCTGTTTCTGTAAAGCTGTCAGAGCTTTCAAATATATTTAACAGTGAATTTTACAAAAGATACAGCCAGATGCCGCTTCCTGACTGGGCTCCGGAAGAGAGCATGGAGATACACAGGCTTCAGATATCAAGAGGAGCACTGCAAAAGCTCTTTTTATCCGGGGTGAAATACAGTGCAAAGGCAGTAGCAAAGCGTGCTATCAGGAAGAAATGATATGGTTTACGATTTAATACCTTTTTTTAACGAAATAGATATATTAAAGCTAAGGCTGGGGATCCTTGATCCATACGTGGATAAGTTTATCATCGAGGAAGCCACTACGACTTTTTCCGGTGAGCCAAAAGAGCTGTGCTTTGAGAAAAACAAGGACTTGTTCAGGGAGTATTTGGACAAAATCATCTATATAGTTGTGGATGAGGACAAGGATTTTAAGGTAACTCACGAGAGAGATTACTTTCAGAAAAATCACCTGATTCAGGGGCTTGAGCAGGTTGGGGCGACTGCGGATGATGTGATTATTTTTGGAGATGCCGACGAAATCCCCAATCCGGCTGTGTTAAAAGACATTGTGGAAAACTTCGACAATACAAAAGTTTACCACCTTGCTCAGAGAAACTTTTATGTTTATATGAATAATGAGGAAAAGTCAGGAACTTTAATGTCCATAACCGGCGAATTCCCCGATGTTCCGCAGGCTGACAGGAAGTGGCTTGGAACTAAGATTACTTCTATAAACAACATTCCAAGAGAAGGAATTGTAAGGCTTCGCGACCTTGTTTCTGTGTGCGATAAGAGATCCGTGCGTGTTGCGAATGGTGGATGGCACTTCGGATATATGGGCGGTCACGGGGAAAAAGACCCTACAAAGAGAATCGGCGTTAAAGTAAAAGCCGCAGCCCATCAGGAGTACAACGACAGGGAAGTATTAAAAGAAACCATGGATCATCTGATCCTGGGACATGATATATTTGGCAGAAATGCTCATTTTGAGAGATGTGAGATCGATGAGACTTACCCACAGTACTTAAGAGACCACATCGCAGAGTACAGCCATCTTGTAATGCCTAAGGTGACAGCTCTTTCAAGGTGCTATCACTATGTAGACATCACTGCAGGAAGATTTTGCAGGAAAGCCTACTATAAGGTAATGAGGATGATTAAAAGATAACCTGATTACATAAGTGATGAAAATGAGTAAATGATTATTTCATAAAAGATATGAATGAAAATAAACTCATTAATTTGATATTTGTTGAGAAGAAGTGAAAAATAGGGGAGCAGATAATGCTTGAGAAAAAAAGCAAAAAGGTTTTTATAGGACTTGTACTTGTAGCGTTTTTGATGATCGCTGTCTATGAGTTTTTAACTCCAAACATGTCTGATGACATCATATATGGTGATAAAGTGGCGGAGGCAGGAAACTTTTTTGACCTGTTCTCACAGGAATATGAACATTATATGACTCACAGTGGAAGAAATGTCGCTCATTTTATTTTGAGAGTATTTCTTTTCATGAAGACAAAGAGTGTGTTCAATGTGGTGGCTGCCGCTGTATTTACCGTTTTGTCGCTTCTTATGTATGAAAACATAGATAACAAGAGAAAATATGACATAAGGCTTTATGGTCTTGTGCTTTTATTTTTGTGGTTTTTAGACCCGGCTATGAGTAACACTGTCTTTTGGGAGACAGGAGCGTGCAATTATCTTTTCACAGGTACTATCGCAATCGCATACTGCACGTACTTTAGAAGACATATGAGACATGAGAGCAGCAACAGTGTTTCTCTCATGATAAAAATGTTTGTTTTGGGACTTTTGGCAGGCTGGTGCAATGAGAACACATCAGGTGGCGTTATCCTCTTTTGCCTGATACTGCTTGTGGATAAATGGATTGAAAATGGCAAAAAATGTGGATTCGTAAAGCCTTGGATGGTAACAGGTTTTATTGGAAATTTGTTGGGATTTGGAATAATGATCCTTTCTCCCGGAAATTTTGGCAGAGCAGAGGTTGCTGAGGAAGAGCACACAGGCCTTCTTGCAATAATGGCCAGATTTTTGAAGATAGTTAACAACATAAGAGATAACTATTTCATTTTAGTGGCTGCTTTCGTAGTTCTTTTGATCTTCATTTACTACATGTCAGCAGATAAAAAGAAATTCCTTGAGACCACAAAGTACATGAGAATGCTGGGGTTTGTGGCTTTGATGACAGCTTTTTCACTTATTGCTGTTCCTTCATCTCAGATAAGAACCTACTACGGTGCAGGTCTTTTCATGATGATGGCAGTGCTTAACGGTGCAGGAATTGTGGCTAATACGCTCTTTATGTCAGGAAGTGCATCTGACAAAGAAGGTGGTCTTTCATATACGATCCTGCAGACTGCAGTAACTTCACTTGTGGCAGTTTGGGCAATTGTGCTTGCTTTCACTTATATTGAGCAGGGAGCAAATCTTGCCAGGATCAAAAGAGAAATGGATGAGCGCGATGCTTATGTCTGGCAGCAGGTAGAGGCTGGTGAAGTGGAAATTTGCGTTCCAAGGCTCAGACCACAGTGGGAAAACAGATTTTCTTTTGCCTATGATTCAGATATTTCTGATGATTGCGATTATTGGATCAATCTATTCTATACAGAGCACTATGGAATCGAATGTTTTTGGAGCGTTGATAGAGAGGAATGGACTGCGTACTAATGGAAAAAAAGGTAAGCATAATAATTCCGGTTTATCAGGCAGCCAAATATCTTGAAAGGTGCGTTGAATCCTGCCTTGGGCAGAAGGGCATAAATGCCGATGAGCTGGAAATAATCCTGGTCGATGATGGCTCAACAGATGGCAGCAGCGAGCTTGCGGATGAGCTTGAAAGAAGTGCGAACTGCGTTTTTGAGGGCAAGGGTGATAAAAGCAGCGGATATATTGTAAAAGCTATCCACACCGGTAACCACGGCGTTTCGCATGCCCGAAATCTGGGGATTGAGAAAGCAAATGGTAAGTACATCTGCTTTGTGGATGCAGACGACTATGTCAGCGAGAGCTTTGTTGCTAATCTCCTGGCTGCCGAAGATCGTGATAATGCAACTGATGAAGAGTCAACAGTTATCAAAACTAATTCACCTGAGAATGTGGAAAAGCCAGGCGAGATTTCCCAAAATTGTGCATTGGATGGATATGAGCCGGTAATTATTGATTCCACAGACACTTACCTTTCAGGACTTAACATTAGTGGATATCAGTATATTGAGAACTCTATCCTTAATAGAAACACTCACGTTTGGGGAAAGCTCTTTTTATTAAGTGCGATAAGAGACAATCACATTACCTTCAAGGAAGGGCTGACAATCGGTGAGGATCTACTTTTCCTTTTGGATTTAGCTCTTTTGCAGGGAAAGAAAAAGACAGTGAAGTGCACTGGAACAAATGGCTATGTTTATGTGGATAACCCGGAAGGCGCAATGAAAAAGGCCTTTAAGGAAAGTTATCTGGACGAGGTTGTTTGCTGGCGTGAGGCAGAGGAAAAGCTCCTTGGAGCAAGGGAGTACATTTCAGAGTATTCTTTTGTGAGCGTTGCCGTGAGCCAGATTATGACAGCTCTTTTGGTGGCAGGGAAACTTGCAAGGACAGATGAGGCCGAAAGAGATAAAGATATAGAAACGCTTGTTATTTCAAAAGTCAGGGAACAGGTCAGCCATGCCCTCAAAGTGCGAGGCGCTTTTGCTGCACTTGAATTTGGATACAAGATAAAGGTGACAATCTTCAGGTTTAATCCGAAGTTTTATCTCAGGCTCTATGGAAACTATAAATCTCAGAGATAAAACACAGATTATATCTAGAGCGTTATGAGATTATAAAGAAAGCTATAAATATACTTATGCTGATATGAGAATACTTATCTGTTAGGCATAAGTTTATAAATGATAGTGAGAAAGGATTCGCATGAATCTAAATAGACCGATAGTTTTATATTATCATGCTGGCAGCGGAAATCATGGCTGCGAGGCTATTGCAAACAGTACGCTAAAGCTCATTCACAGAAAGAGGATTGAGCAGGGGTGCGACATGGAGAACATGCCGATTCCTGTTGTTATTTCTAACAATGTGGAAGAGGACAGGAAGTATTCACTTGGTGAGCTGGAAAAGCAGGGACTTTGTGTTCTTGCAAACGAAAGACATATTGATCAGGACTTTTTTGCCCATGTGATCTACTACGGATGGCGCAAGATAACCGGTGATAAGCAGTCCTTCATGAGATACAGATTTAGGGATGGCTACAGGGCTTATGTTCAGGAGCATAACAGGTGCGATATTCAGAAACGAGATGAAAAAGCGGATATGAGCATCGCGACAAACAATACTCCACTTGCGATTTCAATTGGTGGCGACAACTATTGTTATCCCGAGATGGTTTCGGACCTGATACTTGCCCATGATTATTTTAGAAAAAGAGGCTTTGATACAGTCCTCTGGGGATGCTCAATTGAGCCTGATTCCCTTAAGGATGCAGCTCTTTTGCAGGATCTTAAGAACTTTGACAGAATCTATGCAAGAGAGTCCATAACTTACAATGCTCTTTTGAATGCAGGAATCTCTGCTGATAAGCTTGAGCTTAGGAAAGATCCGGCCTTTGAGCTTGAGACATCAGATGTTTCAGGTATTGATGCAGATGAACAGCTATTAAATGAGAATGCCAAGAATGCTGATTATAAGGCAGGTCTTTTACATAAGGATTACATCGGAATAAACTTAAGCCCTATGGTAATTGCCAAGGAGAAGACTCCGGGGATTACCATGGAGAATTACAAGAGATTTATTCAGTACATCCTGGACAACACAGATCAGTCAGTTGCGCTGATCCCACATGTGGTCTGGGCAAACAATGACGACAGAAAGCCGCTTTCTGAGCTTTTTGAAGCTTTCAAAGATAGCAAAAGAGTCTTTTTGATAGAGGATATGTCAGCTTCGGACCTCAAGGGCTACATTTCAAAGTGCAGCTTTTTTGTTGGAGCAAGGACTCACAGCACAATTGCCGCTTATTCAAGCAAAGTGCCAACTCTTGTAATCGGTTATTCAGTCAAGAGCCGCGGCATTGCGACAGATCTTTTTGGCAGCTATGAGAACTATTGTCTTCCGGTACAGGAACTGTCCGATCCGGATGCGCTTATAAACGGATATAAGTGGGTTATGGGGCATACTAACTAGAAATTGGGGATGAGAATATGATAATTTTGCAGATAGCTGGTGGTTTGGGGAACCAGATGCAGCAGTATGCGCTTTACAGGAAACTTTTAAAGTGCGGAAAAACAGTGAAGCTTGACCTTTCATGGTTTGGCCCGGAAATTCAGAAGAACATGCTGGCTCCCAGGGAGTTTGAGCTTTCTCTTTTTAAGGATCTTCCATACGAAGAATGTACTAAAGAGGAAAAAGACGCGCTGATAAAGCAGAATCTTTTTCAAAAGGTAGCAGGAAAGATTTCCAAGAAACTTGGATTCAGCGCAAGCTCCAACGCCAAGGTTTTTGTGGAAACTAAGATGTATCACGAAGAGATTTTTGACCTGGATGATATTTATATCACGGGTTATTTTGCCTGTCAGTACTATTATGACGACGTGATGGCAGAGCTTCAGGATTTGTTTGTATTCCCGCCCCACTCCATTCCGGAGCTTGACCAGCGCAATGCCGTTCTTGCTGCAAAGATGGAAAAAGAAACTTCTGTCAGCGTCCACATCAGGCGTGGAGATTATCTGAGCCCTGAAAACGTGGAGATTCTCGGAAATATTGCCTCTGATAAGTACTATGAGAGCGCCATGAATTATTTCCTTGAAAAGGACGCAAATACTCATTTCTATATCTTCACCAGTGACCATGAGTACGCAAGAGAGCACTACAGCGATGAATCTCGTTACACGATCATAGACTGGAACACAGGTAAAAACAGCCTTCAGGACCTCATGCTCATGAGCCACTGCAAGGGCAATATCTGTGCCAATTCCACTTTCAGCTTCTGGGGAGCTAGGCTTAATAAGCGTCCCGACAGAGAGCTTGTCCGCACCCTCAAGATGCGCAACAATCAGGAAGCTTTGCCTGAAGTTATGCATAAATACTGGAAAGACTGGATTCTCATTGATGAGAATGGAGTGATCGTTTGAAAAGGTGCGGCATGAGTACATAAAGTGCTAGTAATTAGCGAAATGTTAGATATATAAAGGAATTAGTTTTAATGGGTAGAGTTAAGTCAGCAACGAGAAATATTGCATTTGGATATATTGGTCAGGTTGCAACCATGATCATGTCTTTTGTGCTGCGAAAGATCTTTATCATGCACCTGAGCGAAACTCTGCTTGGCATCAACAGCACATACACAAATATTCTCTCAATCCTCAATATGGCCGAGCTCGGCATAGGAACAGCTCTTAACTTCAGCCTTTATGGCCCGGTTTCCCGCGGCGATAAAGAGAAGATCAAGTCCTACATGCAGATGTACAGAAAGGCCTACTACTGTATCGCTTTGGTAGTGGCTGTCATGGGTACAGCGCTCGCGCCATTTCTTAAGTATCTGGTAAAAAAGCCGGATGGAGTTCTTTTACGAGATCTCACACTCTACTATTTCATATTCCTTTTTAATACAGTCAGCAGCTACTTTGTTGCTTACAAATACAGTTTGGTCAATGCTGAGCAAAAGAACTATGTTCAGACCAACATTCTTACAATAACAAAAGTTATTACAGTCTTTTTCCAGATAATTGTTATCATCGTTACCAGAAATTTCTATCTGTTCCTGATAACAGATGCAGTGATCCAGCTTCTTCAGAAGATATTTGTTTCAAGGTATCTCAATAAGATGTATCCATATCTTACGGAAAAAGATATCACGCCTCTGTCAAAAGAGGAGAGTGATACTGTCTGGAAAAAGACAAAAGCCCTTGTATTTCATAAGGTTGGCGATGTTGCAAGACTCCAAACCGACGCCCTTATCATTTCTTCTTTTATCGAAGTAAAAATGGCAGGCTTTGTTGATAACTACAACATGGTCATCAGCTCAGTCTCAAATTTCGTAAACATCATTTTCAATTCAGTAATTTCAAGCTTTGGAAACCTCATCGCCACAGAGTCCAAGGAAAAGCAGTACGAGATGTTCAAAGTCTACAGATTTTTTGCATCCTGGGTCTATGGCTACTCCTGCGTGGGATTCATGGTTCTTTTGACTCCTCTTATCAGGATAATGTACGGAGATTACTGGGCTCTGGCGCCAATGGTAATCTACTGCATTCTTATTGATTATTACTTCAAGGGCGACAGAATTGTCCTTAGTAACTATAAGACCGCAGCCGGCGTATTTGAGCAGGATAAGTACCTGGCACTGATCCAGGGAGCAGTAAACCTTGTGATATCAATTGCTCTGGTGCAGACGCCCCTCGGCCTTGCCGGAATTTACATTGGAACAATTGTTTCAGGACTTATTGCAAATATCACCAAACCAATCATTATTTACCGCGCCTGCTTTGACATGAGCGCAAAGAGCTACTTCTTAGACACCTGCAAATACCTTGCAAGCCTTGTCTTTGTGCTGGTTGTATGCAATGCTATCAGTATCAGGCTTCTTGCAGATTTGAATATTCTAACGTTCCTGGTTATGGCTGTTATCATTACTGTCGTTTTCAACGGAGTGTATTTCCTCCTCTACGGCAGAACAGCAGAGTTTAAGTACGTACTTGGCAAAGTCCTCGCGAAGGTGGGAAGATAAGAGGAAGTATATAGGAACAAGTTTGTTAATTCGAGAAAATAAGAAGAAGCTTTGGGAAAGTTCTTGTGAAGGCATGAAGATAGAGTGTTCTTGATTATGCGATCAAAGATAATGAAAAGCATTTCTATCAAAAAATGGGCATATAAGCGAAAAATATCGTCTACACATCCATAAGTAAGTATTTGCAATGGGAAAATTGGGCATATATTGAAAAATAAGAATTACGACATCCATTGAATGAAAGTATGATTAGCTTTTGGGATAGACGAATGGATGTGGTAATTGAAAAATCCCTTGATTATACCCATTTTCAAGGATTATTTTTATCGTGCATGGATGTGTAAAGTAAAAAAATGCCATATATGCCCATTTTGTAACAACTGCTTTAGTTAACAGTGCAGAAAGTTCTGATATTTTTTTATAAAAATAGTATACATGATTTATATTCGCACGTAGAGGTGTTAATTATGGGCTATAGAGTTGATGAAAGATACAAAATGGTCTTGGATATGACAGTTGACGATTTGCTCGGAATTATGAATGTTTCCTTAGTTCAGCAGGCAAAAGACGTAGTAAAAAGGTTTATGGGGCGCTCGGTCCGCACTAAAGATCCGCTGTTTTGGCCTGCAGGAATGCTGATGCTGGGACTTGTATCGGCAGCAGAGCAGGAAGTATATAAGCAAGATGCTCCATCTGAGGAGAATGATGGTAAGGCAGTTGCTATGAAAGAACATTCAGAAGACGAACAGGCGACTGTCATCAAGCAGCTGGATGTAGAAATAAAAAACAAGTGCCTTGCTGCAATCTCAGCGCACCTGGATATGTGGCTTAAATCCTATGATGGAAAAATAGATTTTGTTGATGATGCCTTGTCTGGTGTTTGTTTTATTAGAGCATATGAGCTCACTCATGAGGATAAGTACAAAGAGGCAGCTGACAAGATAGCACAGTTTATATTAACAGCACCTCGAGATGAGCAGGGAACGATCATATATAATCCAGGGAGAAATTCAGCCAATATCTTTGCTGACGGAGTAGGACAGGTTTCCATGTTCATGGCTGCTTATACAAACGCCTTTCCGGATAGCGACATTGTTATAAGTTCCGGCTCCAGGCTTGATGCCAGTAAGCAGATCAAGAACTTCTTTGAAATGGGAGTAGACAAGAAAAGCGGACTAAATTACCACGGGTACTCGCTTCATGATAATCAGAAAAAAGGTCTTCTTGGTTGGGGAAGAGCATTCGGATGGCTCTACATGGGAGTCGCAGAGGCTGCCTGTGCTGCAATAAAGAGCAGTGAATGTGAGATGCCTGGTAATAATGAGAATTCAGATAATGGTAATAATACTGATAATGCTGAAAAAAACTATATTAGTAATAATGCCAATGATAGAGGACAGACAAACGATAATTATTTAAAGGCAACTGATAATAATGAGTGTCGGGGAGACTGTCCGGACAGAAAGCGCTGTTTCATGAATTCCGGATTCAATATAACCGGATTGTACAGGCAGATGAGCAGAACAGCTCTTGAATATCAGCGTGCTGACGGCGGTTGGAGCTGGCAGATTCAGGGAATAGAAGGACATATTGATATGTCTGCAACAGGCATGATTGCATATTCACTGGCGAGGGGCTACAACGCCGGGATACTAGATAACATTGAAGATATAGGCAGCTCTTTTGACAAGGCTGTTGAATGTATGCTGTCGCATACAGATAAAGGGGCAGTGCTTGATGCACTTAGTTCATGTGATGATTTTGGGGTTCATTATCAGACTTATGGGCATTATCCTTGGGGACAAGGAGCAGTGCTCGCAGCACTTGCAGTGATTTGATAATATGTTTTAGGAACAAATTAGTAATACGCTGATTCCAAATCAATTATCGTAAATAAGTTGATTGTGTAGTAATAAGTTGTTGATTCAAGTAAAATCTAAAGAGGGTTAGCATAATAGAAAATATCAGGAAAGAGAAGGGGATTACAATGAGATACGGAGCACTTGAAGCTGGCGGAACAAAGATGATAGTGGCAATTGGGGACGAGAATGGAAAAATCTTGGAGAGAGCATCTTTTCCTACGCTCACGCCTTCTGAGACAATGCCAAAGATGATTGATTTCTTTAAGAATAAAGAAATCGTTAGCCTTGGAATTGCCTGCTTTGGACCAATTGACCTGAACAAGGAGTCAAAGACTTACGGATATATCACATCCACACCAAAGCTTGATTGGAGAAACTATGACATCGTAGGAGAATTCAAGAAGGCGCTTAATGTTCCTGTTGGATTTGACACAGATGTTAATGGTTCACTTCTTGGCGAGATTACATGGGGATGTGCACGAAACAAAACTGATGCCATCTACCTTACAATTGGAACAGGCATAGGCGGCGGAGTTATGACAAATGGCAAGCTCCTTCATGGCATGCTTCATCCGGAGATGGGACATATTAAACTGGCCTTGGAAGATGGAGATACCTACAAAGGAAAGTGCCCATATCATGGCACCTGCTTTGAAGGTCTGGCAGCTGGCCCTGCTATTGAAGAGCGCTGGGGCAAAAAAGCCGTTGAACTTGCGGACAACAACGAAGTCTGGGAACTTGAAAGCGCCTATATTGCTCAGGCTCTCAGCTCATATATTCTTACCCTTAGCCCACAGATCATCATTCTTGGAGGCGGCGTAATGCATCAGATGCAGCTCTTTCCACTTATCAGAAAAAAAGTCATTGAGCAGCTTAATGGTTACATCAACACTGATGAGATCAAAAACATTGATGAATACATCGTTCCTGCAAGCCTAAATGATGACCAGGGAATAATGGGAGCTGTGAAGCTCGCTATTGATGCGGTTTGAGTCACAACAAAAAATCCTTAATCTGTAGTCAAGCAGATTAAGGATTTAGAGCGGCAACTGAGTGTGCCGTTTTTTCAAGCGAATAAATCTAGTGAAGCTCCCTGAACACCATATGTTTGACCGGACATATTCTGTCCGTATCCAATTGTCATGCCTTGGAATTTCTGAGCGACTTCGTTGTAGGCCCTATTTGTTTCCTGAGACTTTTTTACATAGTCCATAGACATGGACAATGAATCAGAGTCTTCCTGGGCTGATGCGACCTGTGCATTTGGATATATCACAGGCGGCACATTCATCACGGCGCCCTGCATACCTGTCTCAGTAAATGCATCAGAAATATCAGCTTCGTTCTTAAGTTTGTAGTTCAAAGGCTGAACAAAGCTCATTCCGTACATGTTTCCAATTCCACCAACGGTTAATCCCATACAAACCCTTTCAAAAAAAGTGCAAACATCATTAAACAATTGTATCGAAACCGATTAAGACAATTGTTCCAAAAATTCAATAATATCGCTTTCAGATAAAAATCGGCAAAAAGCCCACCATTACTTGCTTTAATGATATTCTCAGAGGATAAGGGAATCAATTATTGCCATTGAAATTTTGTATTAAATTTCTATGACTAATTATGAAATTTTGTTTAAATTTATGATAAAATTATGTTGAGGGGTAATCTTATCCTTCGGAAAAAGACTTCAATTGTTGGACATAAATGGAAAGAGAGAAAGGAGCGACCTGCTTATGAAAAACAGCCAGCTGCAATACTCTCCGTTCAAACCAAACTTGAAGACAGCCGAAGTATTTGCGTGGGGCGATCCGGAGTATAATCTTTTTGACCAGCTGAATGAAAAGTACGAAAAGACACACCCTGAGTATTCTAAATTATCTTCGTACGAGAAGATGGTTATCAGAGAGCAGATCCATCATGAAGCTATTGGCTTGACGCCATTGAATCTTATTAAGAGCTTCATAGAAGATCCGCAATTTGATGAATTTAGAATTGTATGACATTTTGAATGATTTTACCGTACTCATCTAATCCCAGAACTAGCAAATAGTTCTGGGATAATTTTTTTACCTGAAATACTTTGTTATGATTTCATCGACTTCAAGAATTGTTAATGGATGAGTGGAAGTTTCATATGTGCATATAAGATTTATAGATGGAATATAGCCTTCATTTGGATATATTCTCATCTTTTTTAAGAAATTGTTATTAACATATTCTGGATCATCCATTCTTCCAAAGTGCTCCCAAATGTATATTTCTTTTGTTATTGGATGCATGATCATAAAATCAGGACTTATCAGCGTGTTTCCAAGTCTGATTGGATATTCATATCGGTATGGGATTGATGCTCTGAATAGCTCATCTGAAATTAGTGATTCTGATTTAGATCGTACCATGATTCCTTTGATGGTAGGATAGATCAAGTTTTCTGGAAAAGATGGATTTCCTGGATTTGGTGCCATTTCCCATGCTTTTAGCTCATTATTGCTTGGGGTAATAAGTGGTAATATGATTCGGCGAAAGCCATCACTATTTCTTAATAATTGCTCAGCCGTTTTTTTGGGATATTTAGCAACATAGGATTCGGCGGCCTTAAGCTGTTGCTTAAGAGCGTAGAGCTCGCGGGTTTTATAGGTTTTCATAGCTAGTTTTTGAATTAGATATTTATCATTTGCGCTAAGGTATCTTCTGGTTAAGTGGCAATCTTCTTCGATAACATGGTATTTTTTGTAAGAATTGCCATTTTTGTATATTGCAAGATACCCGTCAGGAAAAATAGCTTTTTTAATTTCCTTTTCAATTCTATTAATTTTTGTGATTAACTGTTCCTTTTCTTGTAACATGGCTTCTAAATAATCCATTGATCTCTCCTTTTATGTTTGTTGGAATGATTCGTTAAGAAAAAATAACGAAAACTATACGACTACGGGCATCATAGGCCTGTAGATTCGAATCGATTCAGAATTATTATTTTCAGGAATACATTTGATCCGTAAGAAAAACAATTCAGAATTTTAGAATGTCGTGAAAACGACAAAAGATAAAATATCATTTATCTAATCTGTTGTAAAGAGAATTTTGCAAAGAGAGTTTTTACGAAGTGATTTTTTATGCTAATCGAAATTGCCAAGGCTTTTGACTTTGCAGTTTGGGTATATGCAGCTATAAATGCAATTACAGCACCATTGAAGATCATTTTTGATAGCCTGAAATGGGCATAGGAATGCAATTTGTTAATTACAACATCCATTAATACGATGATAATTGAGTCTACAAGTCCATGTTATGGATGTGTAGATTCAATTTATTTTATATATACCCAAAATCTGATTTCCAAAAAACAGCCAATGGATGTGTAGTTTGAAAAAACTTGCTATATGCCCAATCGCGGAATTAAAAAGATTTATTCGACTGAGATTGGATGAGCATAAAGTGTACATGCTAGCTGAGCATGAAAAAGCAGCCACCTGTTTTTAGGTGGCTGCGGACAAATTTTTATCGTATATGCCCATTTTCATGTGGCCTTAGTATACGATATATGCCTAAATCATCATCCCTTCTTCTCGTACTGCACTTTGGCGGCATGGATCTGGGCGTTGACGTCGGCTAGAAATTGGTGGTTGGTTGGATCTGAGATGAACATTAGGAAATCGCTGGCTTCCTTGCGGGTGAGCTTTTGAATTCCGGTAAGATAGGACATGATTTCTTCCTGGGTTTTACCCTCGCTGATAAAGCTTTCGACTTTATCGAAAAGAATCATAAACCTGCGGACTTTATTTTTAGTATTTATATGATGCAGTTCAATAATGATGGAAAGCAGAATGAACGAAGATGCCACAAAAAGAATCAGGCTCAGTATACCGTACAGATAGATACCAACCCTCATATTAAGAATGGTGGAACTTAAAGATGATAACACCAGAATAGAAAGAGATGTTATCAAGATGACCAGCCGGGTATAATTCCGGAGCTTGTCATCCAAATCCATGAGCTTTACAGCTAGTCCGAAAACTATGTAGAATACTGCTGCAAAGGCCATCCCCAGATAACACAACTGTAGCATATGTTTATCCCCCTTTATTCAATTGTAACAATCATAAATGAATTATGCAATTCTAAGTAGAATCTATTGACTTTTACACTACAATGCTTTAACCTTTAAAAGTAATACAAGATTGTATACATATATACATTTATTGCTTATATCTGATGAGCAGCATTAAAAATCATGATAAGCTGTGGTTTCAATCAAGAAGGATATAACTATGTATAAGTGCATCTATGTAATTACACTCTTATGAAGGAGGAAAAATATTATGAAGAAGTTCACTAAGGCATTTAGCGTATTCATGGCGTCAGCACTCCTTGCTACATCACTTGTCGGATGTGGTGATGCTCAGGGCACAGGTGCTACAGAGACAGCAGAAGGCGCAGCGCAGGAAGAAGGAAGTGCAGCAGGTGCTACATTTAAGATTGGTGCTATCGGACCTCTTACAGGTGGCGCAGCAGCTTACGGTAATGCAGTATGTAACGCAGCAGAGCTTGCAGTTGCAGAGATCAATGCCGCAGGCGGAATCAATGGTTATCAGGTTGAGTACAGCAAAGAAGATGATGAACTCAACGCTGAGAAGTCAGTAAATGCTTATAACACTCTTAAGGACTGGGGCATGCAGATCCTTGTTGGTTCTACAACAAGTGCTTGCTCAATCGCAGTTTCAGAGTACACAAAGGCTGACAACATGTTCCAGCTTACACCTTCAGGATCAGCTGAGGATTGCGTAAAATATGACAACGTATTCCGTGTATGCTTCTCAGATCCTAACCAGGGTATTGCTTCTGCTCAGTATATTTCAGATCACAACCTTGCTACAAAGGTTGGTATCATCTACGACAGCTCAGACGTATATTCAAACGGTATCTATCAGAAGTTTGTTCAGGAGTCTGAGGGAAAGAACTACGAAGTAGTTTCAGCTGAAGCTTTCACACAGGACAACAACACAGACTTCTCAGTACAGCTTCAGAAGGCAAAAGATGCAGGTGCTGACCTTGTATTCCTTCCTATCTACTACAAAGATGCATCTCTTATCCTTACACAGGCAAACACAATGGGATATGCTCCAACATTCTTCGGTGTTGATGGTTTGGATGGGATCCTTTCAGTTGAGAATTTTGACACAGCACTTGCTGAGGGCGTAATGCTTCTTACACCTTTCGCAGCTGATGCAACAGATGATCTTACAGTTAACTTTGTAAAGAACTACAAAGAAAAATATGGTGATACACCTAACCAGTTCGCAGCAGATGCTTATGATGCAGTATTCATCATCAAGCAGGCACTTGAGTCAAAAAATGCAACACCTGATATGAGCACATCTGATCTTTGTGAAGCTCTTAAGAGCGCTATGACAGAGATTGAAGCTTCAGGTCTTACATCAACAAAGATGACTTGGGATGCAAACGGTGAGCCTAACAAAGAGCCAAAGGCCGTAGTTATCAAGGATGGCGTATACGTTTCAGCTAACTAAGCTTACAGAACCTGACAAGGTGATTTCGAGTCTGGTTCGAACGTGTTACACCGAGCGAAGAGAGGTGTAACTTCCTTAGAAAATAAAAGTAAATGCAAGCGAGGGCGCTTAGAAATAAATGCCCTCGTTTTCTGTTACTGTGTTATCATTATAATGATGCGATAATTAATCAATTTTCAACATGAAAAAGAGCTTATTTGCGCATCATATTTAAGAGAAATCCGCATTCTCAGCGTTTTTCTCATCATGAAAAAAGATATCAATATTTTGGAGGAGACTATGAGTTTTTTGACATATCTCATAAATGGTCTGAGTCTTGGCAGTATCTATGCCATAATAGCCCTTGGATATACGATGGTTTACGGAATTGCCAAGATGCTTAATTTTGCACACGGTGATTTCATCATGGTGGGATGCTACATTATTTTCTCAGTAAGCGCAGCACTTTCAGGTAATCCTATTATAGGGATCCTTATTGCCATTGTTCTCTGCACACTTTTGGGAATCACAACTGAGTTCGTGGCATACAGACCACTTCGAGGTGCAGCATCTCCTTTGGCAGTTCTTATTACTGCAATTGGTGTCAGCTACCTTTTGGAAAATGTAGCCCTTTTAATATTCGGTGCTGACATTAAATCTTTCACTTCCGTAGTCAAATGGGAAGGAATCACACTTTTCGATGGACAACTTAAGATACAGGGAGTAACAATCGTTACAATTGTCGTGAGTATTGTTATTCTCATTGTTTTACAGCTGTTTATAAATAAGACAAAACAGGGACAGGCTATGCTTGCAGCATCTGAAGATAAGGGTGCTGCAGCACTTATGGGTATCAATGTAAACAGAACCATTATGCTTACATTTGCCATCGGCTCAGCTCTTGCAGCTATTGCCGGAGCGCTCTTGTGCTCAGCATATCCGTCACTTTCACCATATACAGGCGCTATGCCCGGTATCAAGGCTTTCGTGGCAGCAGTTCTTGGCGGAATCGGTTCGATTCCCGGAGCCATGATCGGAGGACTCGTTCTTGGTATCGTTGAGATACTGAGTAAGACATATATTTCATCACAGCTTTCAGATGCAATCGTGTTCGGTATTCTTGTTATCGTACTTCTTGTTAAGCCAACCGGTATTTTAGGGAAGAAGATACAGGAAAAAGTTTAATCTTAGCGAGGTTTTTTCGAGCTTTAGATTAAACTTTGTTCTGGCGAACACGAAGTGTGAGAGCAGAACTTCCTTATGACAAATCATCCTTAGTGAAAGGACTTATATAAATGAGCAAAACAAAACGTGACAATCTCATCACATATGGCATAGTTATTCTTGCCTTTATAATATTTCAGGTGTTGTCAGCAACAGGGAACCTTTCAAGCCACATGAAAGGCCTTTTGGTTCCAATGACATATTATGCGGTTATTGCAGTGGCACTTAACCTCTGTGTCGGAATTCTGGGCGAGCTCAGTATCGGACACTGCGGATTTATGTGCATCGGAGCATTTACCAGTGCATTCTTTTCGAAAGTGACTGAAGAAGTGCTTCCAACTGCACCAAGATTTATCATTGCATTTATCATAGGCATCGCATTTGCAGCTCTCTTTGGATTTCTAATTGGTATCCCGGTTTTAAGACTTAAGGGCGACTACCTTGCAATCGTTACCCTTGCCTTTGGCGAGATCATAAAGAATGTCATCAATGCTTTCTATGTTGGAGTAGACAGCCATGGACTTCACTTCTCTATGAAAAATGCCATGGAACTCAACATGGAAGAGGATGGACAGGTTATTATAAACGGCGCTATGGGAATTACAGGAACACCACATGATTCCAATTTTGCCATAGGAATTGCAGTCCTTCTTATCTCACTTTTTGTAGTGCTTAACCTCATCAATTCACGAGACGGCAGAGCAATTATGGCGGTCAGAGACAACTATATCGCTGCAGAGGCTTCAGGAATCAATGTCACAAGATACAAGATGATGGCGTTTACGATTTCAGCTGCAATTGCAGGCGCTGCTGGAGTTCTTTTCTCACATAACATCACAACTCTTACAGCTTCATCCCAGTACTTTGGATACAACGCATCGATCATGATCCTTGTTTACGTGGTTTTGGGCGGCATCGGAAACATCAGAGGAAGCGTTATCGCTGCATGCATACTTTACCTTCTTCCGGAGCTCCTTCGTGGTCTCAACACCTACAGAATGCTGATCTACTCAATCGTTCTCATCGTAATGATGATCGTCAACTGGTCACCTAAGGTAATCGAGTGGAGGAAAAGAACTTTTGGTAACCTCCTTAAGAAGAGCGGAAAGGAGATGGCATAATGGCACTACTTGAAGTTAACAATCTTAGCATCTCTTTTGGCGGTCTTCGCGCTGTTGGAGATTTTAATTTGAAGATTGAAAAAGGCGAGCTGTACGGCCTTATCGGACCAAACGGTGCCGGTAAAACAACAGTTTTCAACCTTCTTACAGGTGTTTATAAGCCCGATGAAGGAATCATAAAGCTTGATGGACAGGATATTACAAGGAAAAACACGATTGAGATCAATCACGCAGGAATTGCAAGAACCTTCCAGAACATCAGACTTTTCAAGCAGCTTTCAGTTATAGACAACGTTAAGGTTGGCCTTTCTGAGCGCATAAAATATAGCTTGTTTGAGAGCATTTTCCACGTAGGAAGCTACAAGGCAAAAGAAAAAGAGATGGAAGAGGAGGCCCTTCGCCTTTTGAAGGTCTTTGACCTTGACGGGGAAAAAGATATCCTGGCTTCAAATCTTCCTTACGGTAAGCAGAGAAAGCTTGAGATTGCAAGAGCCATGGCGACAGATCCTAAGCTCCTTTTACTTGATGAGCCGGCAGCAGGCATGAATCCTAATGAGACAAAAGAACTGATGGAGACAATAGCCCTCGTAAGAAGAGAGTTTGATATGACAATCCTTCTCATCGAGCACGATATGAAGCTGGTTTCAGGAATATGTGAGAAGCTTACAGTGCTCAACTTTGGTCGTGTCCTGTGCCAGGGCGAAACAAAAGAGGTTCTGGCTGATCCGGAAGTTATAAAGGCATATATCGGAGATTAAATATGGCAAATTTACTTGAAGTAAACAATTTAAGTGTATATTACGGTGTGATCCAGGCCCTTAAGGGGATTTCTTTCCATGTAGATAAGGGCGAGATAGTTGCCCTTATTGGCGCAAACGGAGCCGGTAAGACAACAACTCTTCACACTTTATCAGGCCTTATTAAGGCCGATAGCGGCAGTATCTTATATCAGGGAAAAGAGCTGACAAAGATTCCAAATCATAAGATCGTCAGCCTTGGAATGGCGCAGGTTCCTGAAGGAAGAAGAGTTTTTGCAGAGATGACTGTTCTGCAGAACCTTAAGATGGGCGCATATACCAGAAATGACAAGGCTGAGTTTGAGAGCACTCTTGAGATGATCTACAAGCGCTTCCCAAGACTTGAAGAGAGAAAAAGCCAGTTTGCAGGCACTCTTTCAGGCGGTGAGCAGCAGATGCTTGCCATGGGACGAGCTCTTATGTCACACCCTGATATTATCCTTATGGATGAGCCGTCCATGGGACTTTCACCTATATTTGTAAATGAGATTTTCAGCATCATTGAAGATGTAAATAAAGATGGAGTGACAGTGCTTCTGGTTGAGCAGAACGCAAAAAAGGCACTCTCCATCGCCAATAGAGCCTACGTCCTCGAGACCGGTAGCATCGTGAAGGAAGGACGCGGCATCGACCTCTTAAATGATGAAGAAATTAAAAAGGCGTACTTAGGCTAACTTCATTATTCGATGAATATATAACGAAGTTTAACTTCCTTGGAGGTATATATGAAGAAAAATATCGTCATTACAATAGCCCGTCAGTACGGCAGTGGCGGACGTACAGTTGGAGAAATGCTGGCAAATGAACTGGGCATTCACTACTATGACAAGGAACTTAGTAAGATCGCGTCAGAGGAAAGTGGCATCAGTGAAGGCCTTTTTCTTGAGGTAGATGAAAAGCGCAGAAAAAGGGGATTCCTTCGCACTCCTGTGAATGTGTATAAGGGAGAGATTATAGGCCCTGACAGCAAAGAGTATACATCAGAGGACAATCTCTTTAATCTTCAGGCTGCATCCATAAAGAAACTGGCAGAAAATACAAGCTGTGTTATAATTGGACGTGCGGCTAATTTCGTTTTAAAAGATTACGAAAATGTGCTAAGTGTTTTTGTCCATGCACCACATGATTTCCTGATGGAGCAGGCTGGTAAGGTTCAGCCACTTACAGGAAAAGAGCTGGAGAAATACATAGCAACAGAGGATAAATACCGCGCCGAGTACTACCATCACCACACAGGGCAGAACTGGACCGACGCCATGAACTACGACCTGTGTCTTGACAGTAGCAAACTTGGATTTGAAGGAACTGTTAGAGCCATCAAGGCCCAACTGAAAGTACGTTTTGGCGAGGATATTTTTGAATGAAAAAGTTTTTTGAAAACAAAAAATATTTAATTATTGGAGTACTAGCTCTCGAGCTAGTACTTCTTGTGGTTAATGCCCTAAGATTTTACAGGGATGAAACAATACAGCTTACTGCCGATGATCTTTTGGTTGCATATAATGACCAAAATACAGGAGAGACTGTTTATGAGTCTGGATTTTATGCTGATCATAGCAATATAGAAGGTTCGTATATAGTTTCAGATTCCATCAAATTTAGAAAAGGAATTTATGCTGTAACAATAGAATATAGTAGTAATGCCAATGATAGTTGGCATAATTGCTATAGCACTGTCATCCCTGAATTTGATACATCAGAGGAACTCACAGCCAATCTTGTAAACTGTGACAGAATTTCAATGCCTGAATCAAAAAGTTCCATTTCATTCCTTACATGGGTTAGATATGGAACAGAGTTTAGAGTGCGAATGGGACCAGATACCGGTGCAGGTGGTGATGGAATTTATGTTCTTGTTAACAATGTTTTTGTGACTTACATGAGAAATAGAACTATTTTACATGAAACTGCAAAGCTTTTACTTGCATTTCTTTTGATAGATTTATTTCTTTTTTGGGTTTTTTATAGAAAAAGCGAATTAGTGAATTTCTTTAAAGATAAAAGCATTGTAGTTGCAGGATTATCATTTATTATCTTCTTCTCAAGTTATCCGCTGTTTTACAGAAAACTGTTCTTCGGTGATGATATTTTTTACCACTTAAGGCGAATCGCATTTACAGCAGATGCAATTATGTCTGGACAATTCCCGGTTCACATACTTCCGGGATGGGATAATGATTATGGATATGCTGCCGGGGTAGGTTACGGGGATCTTCTTCTCTACCCATCTGCTTTAATTATAATACTTGGTGGTACAGTGCAGTTTGCTTATAAGTTTTATATCTTTCTTACAAATGTTTTGACTCCTATTATTTCATACTATACATTTAAAAGAATTTCAAAAAACAGCGAAATTGGAATTGCAAGTGCAGTTGTCTTTTCATTAATTGGATTTAGACTTCATAGTGTCTATTCCGGTGCAACTGTGGGCGAGTTTGGAGCATACTGCTTCCTCCCTATCGTGATTTTGGGGCTTTGGGATATTTATACAAAAGAGAAAAAAAATGGGTACATTGTACTGGCTCTTGGGGTAACACTTACTCTTTCAAACCACGTGCTTTCAACATTTATTTTAGCGCTTGTGATTCCATTGTTTTGCGTTTTATTTATTGAAAAGACCATAAAAAAAGATATTTTGATGCAACTATTTAAGGCTCTTGGATTAATTATCGTGTTAAATCTGCACTTCATAGTTCCTCTTATGGATTACCTGCTTTTTCAAGGAATGAACGGAAACGCAATTTTTGACATTCTTTGGAATAGGGGGCAGGAGTTTATAAAACTCTTTAACCATATACCTGATGCGTCACTTGACAGCGGTGGATTTTTGGGAATAGGAATATGTGGAATACTCGCTCTTTGCGTGGCTCTTGGCTACATTGTATCAGGCTGCGCTGGAAAAAGGACTTTAGCATATTTTAGATTGATTCTTTTGAATGTTTTAATGATATTTTTGAGTGTCAACTCGATATTTTATTATTGGATAATGGAAAATATGCCTCTTTTGTATAAACTTTTAGGAACAATGCAGTTTCCATGGCACTTCCTTGATGTTTCATGCGGATTAATTGTGCTCTTAATGGCAATTTCCTTAGGGGGCCTTGCGAAAAACGAAAATCGAAAAGCATTGGTTGCTGCTGTGACTTCAATCATATGCACTACATGCGTTCTTCAGAGCACATTCCTTCTTGGTGAGGTAATAAAAGAAGGTAATCAAATAACAATGTTTGATGAAACAGCGCTTAAATCCCCGTTTGTAGCTGAATTTACAATTGAAGGAGCAGATCAGGGAATCACAAGTGTTGAGACTGATATGGTAATAAGAGACGAAGAAATAGATTCGAGCGCAAGTATTGTAAAGAGAAATGGAACAACTATAGTAGCTCAGGTTGAGAATAATACTGAGAATACAGTTACAGTAGAAGCGCCGTTATGGGGATACAGGCATTATGTCGCTAAGGCAGGTGGAGATAGCCTAAACGTATACACGGCAGAGAATAAGAAACTGGCAATCGATATTCCAGCATTTTATAACGGTCAGGTAAAAATATATTTTAGAGAGCCATTTTTGTGGAGATTTGCTGAAATTATTTCGTTAAGTGGTTTTGCCTATGTTATATATGTATTTGTAAAAAAGCGTAATGATAAAGCACTGGAGGCATAAAATGTTAAAAAAAAATAGAGTTTTGATTATAATAGGAGCGCAATTGCTGTTTCTATTGGTGCTGACACTGGTATTGCACAGCATGAAAACAAAGGAGATTGATCTGGGATTTCAGGATTGGACATCTGAGTACATGACAAATGATGGAGAATATCTGTATCTTATGGACGAATACGTAAACTCAGGTGAAGAACTGGCTATAATGACACAACCGAATATTCAGTTGGATGCTGGTAGCTATACATTGAGTGTTACTTATTATGTAGAGGATGATCAAAGTCTTGAATTTTCAACCCAAAAGCCAAAGCAGATTAAATACATAAATGCTGGGACAGTGCGTCTTAGCAAGTATATAAATGAAGTTGTTTATCACTTCGATGTTACCGAGCACATGGATGAGTTCAATGTTCAGTTTGATTATAACGGGAATGGGACTTTTGAGATAGATAGAGTGACTTTATCAACAAGTAATGGCAGATTTTATAGAGGAATCATATATATTGCTCTTATCATGCTCTTAGCTGATTTGTACTTTTTCTGGTTCAAAAATCTTGAAAGCTCTAAAAAAATCAATGTAGTTCTTGTAATGGGAATATGCTTTGTTGTATCGCTTCCGCTTACTGCTCATGGCACGTATTACGGTCATGATGTTCTATACCACATTACAAGAGTAGAGGCTTTGGCCAACGAGTTTAGAAACGGATCATTCCCGGTAAGAATGTCATCTCTTTGGAATTATGGATGGGGATATTCTTCATCTGTTCTTTATGGTGATTATCTTCTCTACCCGGCAGCTTTTTTGAGAATGTTTTACTTTGATACAACTACATGCTTTAAGTTCCTTGTATTTTATATGAATTTGATAGTAACAGTTGTCAGTTACTTCTCATTTAAGCATATATTTAAAAATAATAGGATTGCGCTAATTCTTAGTCTTGCCTATGTTACATGTGGATACAGGCTTACAGATCTTTACGTTCGATATGCTATTGGCGAGTCATCCGGTATCCTCTTTACGCCAATGGTAGCGGCAGGGCTTTTCGGTATTTATACAGAGACACAAGAGAATAACAAAAAGAAAAACATGATAAATGTCATTCTCTTCGGAGGCGGATTTGCGGCAATTAGCTGTAGCCATGTTATTACAACTGAAATGATTACAATCACTTTGTTGATTTTAATTTTGATTTTATTTAAAAGAACAATTACATGGCCTGTAATTAAGTTAGGACTTTTTTCACTTGTTTTATGCCTTGGGATTTCTGCTTTTTATCTGGTTCCATTCATGGAGTATTTTGTGACTTTGCCACTTCTTGTAAATGCTTCATATATTCAGGAATATCTTTTGGGACTTCAGGATTCAGGCGTAACTTTGGCTGAACTATTTGGCTTTTTTAAAAATCCTATGGGCGACATGGAAATTGGGGGACTTGCAGGAAAATCACTGTTTTCACCGGGAATACTCCTAATGGGAGCCCTTGTAGTTGCTATTTTTCTTGTATTACGGAATAAAAGTAACAAAAAAATCAACATTATGCTGATTATTTCATTAGTAATTTTGTGGATAGCATCACCATTTTTCCCATGGAACTATATGGCAGCTCATTTTGGTTGGTTTATTATTGTTTCTCAGGTACAGTTTGCATACAGATTTACAGAGATGGCGCTTATTCCACTCACTCTTTTATTAGGATTTATTTTGGAAAAATATTTTGAGGATTATTCTGTTCTTAAGAATGAATCTGAGATTTCGTGGCCAAGACCACAAAATCTCATAATTGGGCTTATGCTAGTTGCGCTTTTGTGGATGGGATGGTATATAAGTGACTATATCGGAAATTACAACGAACTTTACTTTTATGATACAGCAGAGATTGATGTAGCTTATGCTGTAGACGGCGGAGAGTACCTTCTTGAGCATATAGATCATGAAAACTTGTATCCATACTATAGAACAGAAGGCCTTAATTCTTTTGTCCCTGTTTCAAGAGATGGTTACAAATTTGATGTACAGGTTGAAGTAGGTAATGAGGAAGGGTATGTGGATTTTCCTCTATATAACTATACTTACTATACAGCTTTCGGAGATAATGGTGAGAAGTTTGAGGTTGTAAACGGAGACGAAAATAGCATGGTGAGGGCAATACTTCCAGCTGGCTATTCAGGACATGTATATGTGGATTTTATTGAGCCTATCCACTGGCATATAGCAGAAATGATTACAATTATTTCCGCTATTGCGATTATGGTGATTTACTATCGTGAATTTAAGAAGAGATGAGGATAATATGAGTTCAGAGAAATTCATACTGATAGATGGAAGCTCAATGCTGGTTACCAACTACTATGGTAATCTTCCAAAAGCGCTCCTGTTTGAAAAAGACCCTGAGAAAAAAGAAAAGCTCTTTTCTCAGATAATGCACAATGATGCAGGGCAGTACACCAATGCCATGTACGGTATGATGCGTACTATCCTGAAAATCATTGATGAGCAGAAGCCCACCCATATGATGTTTGCCTTTGATATGACAAGGGATACCTTCAGAAGGGAAAAATACGCTGATTATAAGGGTAACCGCGGCGAGACTCCTGAGCCATTAAAAGAGCAGTTTGAAAACATGGAAAAGCTCCTTGAGGATATGGGCTTTCAGGTTATGTATGATATGAAGTATGAGGCCGATGATATTGTTGGAAGCGTTGTTTCGAAGTTTGAAAAAGAAATCCCGTCATATATTATCACCAAGGATCACGACTATCTTCAGCTTGTAAGTGACTACACAAGAGTATGGCTCATTCAGACTAAGCAGGAGACAGCTGATGAACTGCAGGCTAAATACAGCGCAGAGTATGGCTGGAATAGCAAGATGGTGAAGATTCCGGATAAAGCTTTTGAAGTTACACCACCACTGTGTCTTTCTGAGTACGGTGTGAAGCCTTGTCAGATACCTGACCTTAAGGGAATACAGGGCGATAGCAGTGATAACATCCCAGGAGTTAAGGGGGTTAGCAGCGCTGCTATGCCGCTTCTTGCAGAATATGGCACCGTTGAGGGAATATATGAGGCAATTGATTCCTGCGAGGGTGATGCCAAAAAGCAAAAAGAACTGGGGGCATACTGGAAAGAGGGTCTTGGAATATCTAGAAGCCCTATGAAGGCTCTTATTGAGTACAGGGATCTTGCATTTTTGTCAAAAGACCTTGCAATGATCAGAAGAGATTATGACTTCCAGAAGCAGTTAGACGATTTTAAGATAAACATCAACGTGGATAAAGCCAAGGAACAGTTCGAAAAATACGGCTTTAAATCACTTATGGAAAAACTCAATGCGTAATTTTTACCACACAATACTGATAAATATTCACAGAATAATATATTATGTCGCGAAAGCCCGCATTTGGCTTCTTAATGTAGATGGACATACAGATGAAGAGAGATATGCCCTAGCTAATGAGATGATCACCAAGATGAACAGGTCATCAGGATATGAGACTTTAAGCTTTGGGCAGGAGAATCTACCGGAAGATGGGGGATACATGCTTTATCCCAATCATCAGGGGAAATACGATGTGCTCGGAATCTTTACAAGCCACAAAAAGCCCTGTTCCTTCGTAATGGATGAGAAGAGATCGCACCTTATTCTTGTAGCTGAGTTCTTGGGACTTGTTAAGGGAAAAAGACTTATCCTAAACGACCCCAGACAAACTCTTACAGTTTTCAAAGAGATGGCTGAGGAGCTAAAAAAGGGCAGAAAGTTTATTCTTTTCCCTGAAGGCGGCTACAAAGAGAATAACAGAAATATTGTTGAGGACTTTAAGGCGGGAAGCTTTAAGGTTGCTCAAATGGCAAAGGTTCCCATTGTTCCTGTTGCGCTTGTAGACTCTTATAAGGTCTACAATTCAGATGAGCACATTGGACCAACCAGAACGTTCGTTTATTACCTTGATCCTATTCACTATGATGAATACAAAGATATGAAGACAAAAGATATTGCTGCTATGGTCAGACAGAGGATAGTCGATGCCATCAATCAGCATTTTAGGAACACTACATGCAAGTCATAACAGCGCGAACAACGAAGCTGCCGTTTTCCTGAATGAAACTGGCAACTCCACAATATTTTTCAGCTACAGACCTTATCTGAGCAGTTCCAATTCCACTTGGAACTGCTCTTGTGCTTATAGGCAATCCATCCTCGTCAAAACGCGCATTTACAATGCTGGGATTTTTGCATAAGAGCTTTAACTTTCGACCATCATAAGTGAGCTCGAACTGAATATTTCTTTTGGACGGATCAGGAATTCTCTCCTGAGCTTCTATGGCATTTTCCAGGACATTGGCGACAAGACTTGTAAGGTCAGTAGATTCTACAGGAATCCTTGCCGGGACATTGGCCTTGGCGCGGAGCTTAAAGCCAAGCTTCTGGCATCTTGCGCCGTAAATAGTCAGGAACTCATTGACAATCTGATTGTCACAATAAGATACTACTGTGACGTCGTCGAGCTTAGAATCAAAGTCTTTTAGATAGGCCACTGCATCTTCTATTTTGCCATCATTTATAAGTCCCATCAGGACTCTGTGGTGGTGTCTTATATCGTGCTTGTATTTTCTTATAGTTGTTTCGTTACTTTCATATATGGAGAGCTGTTCCTGAAGCCTTTTGCTGCGGGCGTTCTGATAATAAGCAATCTCTTTGTCAGAAGATTTTTTGTGCATCTGAAACATGGTGAGCTCATATTCCATTACCGCGGCAGCAGCCATTACAACGACGTATATGATCGGAAACCAGTCGATCATGTTTTTTCCATAGGGTTGAAGATAGCCTATGAGAGATGTCTTGAACAGAAGAATACTCAGAAAATGCCCGCTCAAAGCGCTGATAGTTCCAAAAAATACGCCTGCAAGATAGTCTGTGATAAAGGGCATAATAAGGATAAAGAGCCAGAAGGCATCCATTCCAATGGTCCAGTCAGTTTCCATGATAAGATGTATAAAAAGAATTATTGAGAGCATATACGAACCAACGATGGTTATGATGATATGCCGCTGAGTTTTATAAAGAACAATACCAAGAGCAAGAAAAAGTACCGCTATGCTGATATTGGTAACAAGTCCATGTTTGTATTTGGACATATATGCAGGGATGGAGGCAATGAGACTATATAAGATAAAACCGGCAAGCAGTATAATTGTTGTCCTGGTTTTCTCTTTTCTCTGAATAGGATCAGATTCGAACTCGATCACTTCTTTTAGATTATACCTAGGTTTTAAACGTGGAATAATGAACATGATGCCGCTGCCCCTCCCAACAGGTAAAAGATGATAAACACCTAGTATTATTGTATAATATTAGGAGCAGAATTTTAAGAAGAAATTGTTCGGGGGAAGCGTGATGAATAAGTTATTTGCTGTTTTTGCAGCTATTGTTTTTATAGCGGGGGTGGTTTTTTTTACGATAGCAGAACTTAATAGGGACAACGAAGAAGAACCTGAAACATATAAATGGATGAAGATTTTTTCGATAATAATAATCATTCTTGGCGTAGTTCTCGCAATTGCATGCAGAAATAATTGGTAGTATAATCTTGTTTAATACAGAGACAAGCAAAATCATGCATAAATGAATTGATGAGCTTGCTCAAATCAATTCATTTATGCATGATTTTATTTGGCGAGTATCGCCAAATGAGGAATTGTTTACAATTCCGAGTCTTGTCTACAAACTAATATTTCATTTTCTGAAAAGGGGAGGAAAAGAAAAAATGGCAGCTAGTAAAGTAAACACAAAGATTGAACTTCAGTTTGGCGACAAGGCAGTAACAGAGGATCAGCTCGTTTCTGCTGCTAAGAAGGCATATGGTAAGAAGGACATTAAGTCTCTTGATATCTATGTTAAGCCTGAAGAGGGAAGAGCTTATTACGTAGTAAACGGCGACGTAAACGGAAGCTTTGAACTTTAATTTTGTTCACTTGAATTTGTAAACCAGGAACAGGTGGAAGAAGTATATTCTCCCACCTGTTTTTCTCTGTATAATGATAGTGTTCATAGATATATAAAACCACAAGTAATGCGAGGATTATTTAGTATGAAGATTATAGTAGATAAACTAAAAGAAAATAAGAAAGTTATACTGTATAGCTTTTTTCTGACTCTTCTTTTCTTTGGTATAAATTACAAAATAGAGTATGCTACAGATACCTATTATAATTTCATGCAAAAGGGCGCATGGAAAGCATGCCTTGAAAATGGCCGCCCATTTCTTGCATTATGCTTTTATGTGCTTGAATCACTCCCCATATCAGTTGCAATGATATACCATATAATGCAGATACTCGGAATAGTATTTCTTACTGTTACGACAGTTATTCTTACACTTGCTTATAAGAAATATATAGAGAAAGAAGTATTAAGCGTAGTTTTAGCATTTCTCACTATAGCTAATCCACTTATTATTGAATATTTCCTTTTTGAGGAAAAAGGGATATTCATGATGGCTATTTTCTTAAATGTTGTTGCGGCCCTCATTACTGAAAATATGTGGAAAGTGGGCACCACAAACAATTATAAAAGATTAGCGTTTTCCACAATTTTATCTGTGTTATGTATGCTTATAGCGGTGTTTAGCTATCAGACAAGTGTGCAGGTGTATGTCATTGTTTGCTTACCATTTATAGTAATTAGCAGCAAAAATGTAATTGATTTTATCAAAAAGAATATTTATGTCGCTGTGCTTTACGGTGTATCCATGGCAAGCGCTCTCGGAGTGGCTAAATATATCATTCACACTGACAGGGCAAATGTAAGCATGGATTTATTGGAAGGTTTTAGAAGGGCAGCAGGCATCTTACGTACAGTAACATTTGACAGGTTCTTCAATCTTTCATCAGGAATATTTGCATTTTGGTGCGTGCTTATATTGGCAGTGATTGTTATTGCTGTTATAAGAACAAAAGAAAACAAGGCAATTGCTTTGCTTTCATTTATTTATATTATCCTGGGATGTGTATTTACAAGTTTTGTCATTTTTGCCTTGAACAGTTCAGCACTTTCTTCACCAAGAACTGTATATACCTATGGAATGATCTTTGGAATTGTTCTTTTTTACGCTGTATATCTTGGAAAAGACATTTTTGTTTCTTGTCTGTCTCTTGTAGTGGCGGTGATAATTCTGATATATGAATATTTGAATTTTGGCTCAGTTTTTATAGACAGGTATCAGTGTAATGCGGTTGACAGATATTATGCTCAGATCATCAGAGAACAGATCAGACAATATGAAGATGAGACCGGAAATGAAATAGATACTATCTGTTTTTATATTGATGCTGATAGAATGTGGTGGGATGAAGGTTACAGCGATACAGAGCTGATGACCAGAGCCCAGGCCTGCGGATGGAGTGCGCTAAATTCTATTAATCTTTATCTTGGAAGAAACTACACTGAAGGGGAGCAAGATCCTGAAATAGCAGAATATTTCTCTGAACAGAACTGGGGAATGTACTCAGAAGACCAGTTGATATTTAAGGGCAATGAGCTGCATTTATGTGTGTACTAATTTGAAGGGAAGAGTGAAGTGGGAAAAGTATTAGAGTTACTAAGAAAAATGTATGAATGGGTTGTCACCTTGCTTGTGCTTGTGATACTCGTATTTTTGATTTATTTATCAAGCAGAACAACTGCAGTACTTACGCAATCAGAGCATCTTTTGTTTATAAAGGAGACATTCATATTTTTCTTTGCTGTTATTTTAGCTTCAATTTTACTTGTATTCATAAGCGTAAAAAATCAGAAGATCAGTAGAATTATTGCAAAAATAAATTCAGATGATGTCCTATATAGAAAGCTTAGAAAATGGTTAACAATAGGACTTTTTGGAGTATGCCTTTTTTGGGTACTTAATACACAGATGATTGCTAGAGCAGACCAGATTGAAATTCAGGAAGCATCTTTTAGGATACATCTTGGAGATTTTGGGGAACTGCTTCCGGATGGATATATAGGTGCTCATTCCAATCAGATGGGACTTATGCTTTTAAGCTATTGGTTTTCTTTCTTGTTTGGAAGCCAGAATTATCTCGTTTTTCAGATTATCAACTGTATAGCTGTTTCAGTAATTTACCTACAGCTCGCAGGTTTTGGAACAGTGCTTAAAATGAATAATTTTGGAAAACTGCTAGTGCAGGTCAGCGGTTTTTTCTTTTTCCCTATTATATTTTTTACTTCTTTTGTATATGGTAATCTGATTGGTTTGGCGCTGTCACTTTGCGCTATAAATCTTGAATATGCTTTCTTTGAAAAAAAGAATGTGAAATACGGAATATTGTCGGCATTTCTCATCGCTCTTGCAGCCATGGTTAAGCCTAATTTCTCAATTTTTATGATAGGAATGCTTATTTATGGCGCTATAACTATAGCTTTAAATAAATCATACAAGGCAGCCTATTATTTAGTCTTGATACTGTTATTCTTTTGCATTCAGTCATTTGGAACAAGGTTTCTTTTTGAAAAAATGTCAGGGATAGAAATGGGGGATGGAATTAGTCCATATGCCTTTGCCGCAATGGGATTGCAGGAGGGAGGACTAGGTCCCGGTTGGTATGATGGCTATAATGACCTGTCATATGAAATGGTAAAATATAACACTCATGAACAGCGTCAGATGGCCATTTGGAATATTAAGGACAGACTCAGGTTTTTTGCAGATAATAAAGATGAAGCAATCTCATTTTTTACTAGAAAAACAGCTGCTCAATGGGTTGAACCCACATATGAGTCGCTATTTATTCTAAATGAGAAAAGCGATTATGCAGTTAAATACAGCGAATGGGTATGGTTTATCACTACAGTCTATGGTGGAGCGGTATTAACAAGGCTTGGAAAGGTTTTTCAGATCATAGTATTGGCAGGTGCTTTGCTATATCTTATATTAGTTCGCAGGACAGATGAGTATTATAAAAAGCTGACATTGTTTATGTTACTAATTGGTGGATTTGTTTTTCATTTTGTATGGGAAGCAAATGGCCAGTATACAATTTTGTTTTTTATATTGCTAATACCGTATGCGGTATGTGGATATAAATATTTGAGAGCAATAATGCAACAATCAGCAGTCGTTAATATAAAAGAAAATGTAAATATTCCGATGGTAATTGTAGTAGCATTGCTGATCATCTTGTTTTCTGTATTTTATAGTGTGAGAAGTGAATTTCTAACTGCCGATAGTGTTCCTTATTATGATTACGTTGCCCAGAGTAAAAATGAGGTGGTTATTCCTGATGGTAAATACAACATATGCGTTGATTCTGGAAAGAAGCTTACGGCAGTGCCGGATTCTACAAAAGAGTATGCTTTCGATGATGACGATAGATGTATGTATCTTGAACTTGGGAATGAGGGAATCACTGTGCAGATAAAAAATTACCATGGTAGAGTCAGATTTTATATTCCAGAAAAGAACCTTTATCTTCAGCATGATGGTGAGAAAATCAAGGCGGCAGACTATAAGGATACGGTTAAACAACTCTTTATAATAAAAGAAAGCTCTGAACCAGGAAAGTACTATATCATTCCTTGCCAGAAGGGAATTGATACATTTGATGAGAGAAAAAATGTTACTCCAGAACGATGCTTGGGATATGATACTGATGGTAACGTAATAATGATGGATGATGGTGAAAGTCCAGTTAAATGGGAGTTTATAAAATAATATGTATAATCAAAAACCAGACACATCAAAAGTGCCTGGTTTTTCTTTTTATTTTCTATATGCATTAACAACCTTTTTTACAGCTTTTATAACATCATCAACGTCTTCATCTGTCATCATTGGATAAAGTGGAATACTCATGATTCCCTTGTATATATCCTCAGCGACAGGGCAAAGACCCTTCTTGTAGCCTCTCTTCTCATAGAATGGGAAGTAGTAAACAGGAACATAGTGTACCTGAGGCTGAACGTTTTCTGCAGCAAGTGCATCAAAGAACTGTCTTCTGGTGCAGGTGAGTTTATCGAGCTTTAGCTGAATGATATACAAATGTCTTGTTGTGTCGGATTCAGGAATCTCTTTCTGAATAAACAGCTCCGAGATATCCTTAAATGCCTCGTTATATTTATTTACAATCTCTTTTCTGCGTGCAGAGAACTTATCGAGCTTATTAAGCTGGCTGATAAGAAGAGCTGCCTGGAAATCAGTCATTCTATAGTTGAATCCAAGCTCCTGCATCTCGTATACCCAAGGACCTTCTGGTTCCTCGACCATTTCAGCAGGATTTCTAACGATTCCGTGCTGTGAAGCAAGGTGGAGTTTTCTGTAGAGCTCTGGATCATTAGTTGTGATTGCTCCGCCTTCACCTGCTGTAACTGTTTTTACAGGGTGGAAACTGAAACATGTCATGTCTCCAATAGAGCCTTCAGGTCTTCCCTTGTATTTTGTGCCAATAGCATGAGCTGCATCAATAATAAGAGTGAGACCATGTTTATCGCAGATTTCCCTGATCCTATCGTGTTCAACAGCCTGACCTGTGAAATCAACGGCTACAACAGCCTTTGTTTTTTCAGTGATATGAGCCTCAATGCTAGCAGGATCAATGTTGTAAGTCTCGGGATTAACGTCAGCAAAAACAGGTGTAGCACCTACATATACTGCGCAATTTGCTGATGCAGCAAAGGTAAGAGGAGTTGTAATAACCTCATCACCTTCTCCAAGACCTGCTGCAATACACGCACAGTGAAGAGCTGCAGTTCCGTTACAAACAGATACAGCGTATTTTGCACCGGTTACTTCGCAGATTTTTTGCTCAAGAGCTGTAACAGTGGGGCCACATGTAAGGTAATCACCTGTGAGGACCTTTGAGACAGCCTCAACGTCTTTTTCATCAACCCACTGACGCCCATAATATATTTTTTCTTTTCTAACTGGCGTTCCGCCATCTATAGCAAGTTTTTCCACAATTAATTCCCTTCTTTCATATGGTATTAGATTATGTTACTACTTTTGGATGTTTCTATCAAATGCATATACATTGCCACTATTGTTGGCATCAAATAAAAGATAGCCCAGGAGTAGCGTGGCTGATCAACAATCATTGGTGCAAGGAAAATGAATAAAAATGAAAGCCATAATGGAAGGAGTGACAGCCTATACCAACTAAGTCCCTTCCTTTTTAGGAAAAGAGATATGGTAAACATCAAAAATACATAAACGCATAGGTTGTTTAACAGTGCAATTACAGGAAATGTATTGAGCATCCTGTAGAAACTGCATACTGTGATGGCAAAACCTACCATTGAGGTAGGAATATGGAGATTCAAATACTCTTTTAATTCATCTGTTGCTACGGCAAGACCAGTGTTGACATCCTGATTGTAGACGACGTTGTCGAAGTCTGGCATAAAAATGTAGTAGCTCTGATTCCATGTGGCTTCAATGTAGCACAGTGGGCGTTTAAAGAACATTAAAAACCATACTTTTAAGTATCTAAGTATCTGTGAAGTGTTCTCAGCATGGAATTCCTCTTTTACACTATCGGAACACTCGGGGTGGTAATCTGTGTAAAGCCATTCATAGTCAAGTATGTCACCAATAGCTTCGTACTCTTCTTGTGTTAATTCATCGCCATAGTAGTGATAGTATCTGGCGGTTTGCTGAAATGGCAAAGAAAAAGCATCCTTTTGCTTGATTTCTATGGCGCTATAGGAGCTTATAATTGTCTTTTCTATAACTGATGATATAAGAATTGGGGCGATAAGCATTATTAAAAGTGCAAGTGTGAGTCTTGCGTTGGTGTGTTTTTTTATCAGGTTAATTATGAGAATGATCATCCAAACCATAACTGTGACTAAATAAATGTGAAGACCGTTTTTTCTGTAGGAAGACATGAGAAATGCTCCTATAGTCCATAAAAGAATAAGCTTCCCGTCATGTTTGAATGAAAATAGAAATTTCTTTTCTACGACAATTCTAACAAATATAAGTCCCCAAAGTACAAAGCCCACCATATGTGGGTAGTCCTTGATTGCCCAGGCAGCATTTCCTGTAAAGTAAGGTGTAGCAGTATAAAGAAATACCACAATGAGCCTAAACCACTTTGGTGTGTTCCAATTCTTCATAAAAAGAAGAGAGTAGGAAAGAACTGCAGCCATTGAAAGAGCTTGCACAAAACAATATATGAAAAGACCTGAATTGGCACTTCCAAGCACCTTAAGACCAAAGTTTACAAATGCTCCGACAGTCACAGTATGGATAACAGGCTGGTTGGTGCGCATAGGCATAAAACCAAAAAACTGATTGAGCTGGTCATAATTGTCTTCACTTAGAGCTCCTGGATACCTTAATATCAAATGTGGAAGCCACATAAGTGATATGAATATCCACATAAAAAGGAAAGGATGAGAATGATAGAAAGAAAAGCTAATGGAAGGGGATTTGATCTTGTCTTTGTTTTCAAATATTGAGAACGTGATTCTTACAAATGACAAATATAGGTAGTATACCCCCACTAAAATAATAAGCGCTTTTATTATGTTGAACTTAGGTGACCAAATGCTTGAAAGGGAGTCATTATATTCAAAGGCTTTTCCACCGGTGTACATGATGGAAAAGAATAAAGCAAGGAGTTTTTCACCCTTGACACTAGCGAAAGATATTGTTGAAAAAAATGTCCTTCCACCCAGAATGATGCTGTAAGCAAAGAATAAAGTGAGTGTAATGATGAATATTATGAAAGCATTTCCGGCAAAGACTCCTTGAAATTGCTCCAAAAACTCGAAGATAAAGTTTATTAACCTGGATGAAATGTGAGACTCATAGGGCGAAGGAGTTTTAAACTTTATAAAAAAAGAAGTGGCAGTTAAAAATGATGCGATTAGCCATTTAATGTTTTTTTTGAATTCCACGTATTTTTCTCCCTGTGTAAATGAATAATGATTTCTAGACGAGTATATCATAATACCCAAAATAGTTTAAATATAACTATCTGCAATATGGTATACTTCTATAGATATAGTTTGTGTAAATATGGAAAAATGATTAAGATGAGCAATAAAAAGATAATAACTATTCTAGTTGCAGTTTCGATGGTTGCTTTAGCTGCTTTTTTTCTGATTTATAAGGGAGTGACATTTTCCTATAAAGCATGTGTTGCAGATGAGGACGAGCTAGAAGAGATTACTTCTTCCAGGACACCAAGCGACTATATAATGTGTGATGTCTATTTTAACGGAGAGAAGCTTTTTTACGATAAAGTAAATAATGTGTATTACTATTCACTTGTGGAAGGAGATTTTAAGGCCTTTAATCCTGAGGTCATTGTATTGTCTGATTACTCAGATGAGCGAATTGTCTTTAGTGATAATATCACCAGCGAAGGTATTGCTGCGAATAAGACAATTTCCATGATAGTTTATAGTGATAATAGCTACTTTGAGGCGGGACTCAAGTGTACAACGCTTCCAATTATGTCCATTGATACTGTGGAGGAAATATCCCAATCCCCTGAAGTGTCTGTGGGCATGAGTATGACACTTTTTGATAACAGAGTAGGTATCACCAAGAGAGTACAGACTTCTGATGGTATGACTCATGTGAGAGGCGCAACAACGCTTGCTAATCCCAAAAAGAATCTAAGGATTTCTTTGACTACAGGTACAGGGGAAAACGCAAAAAAGAATAAGTTATCACTTCTCGGACTGAGGAAGGATGATGATTATATTCTTAACTCGATGTGTGTTGATCCGGAAGATGTGAGGGATGTTTTTTGTACAAATCTGTGGAAAAAAACTACTTCTACAGATAATTCGTATGATCTGGATTTAGGCGTTGAGTACAAATATGTAGAAGTTATATTAAATGGTGAGTATCATGGTCTCTATGCACTAGGATATCCTATTCAGGGAGGCCAGCTTGGTATCGGCAACAATGACGAGAACGCAGTGATGTTCAGGCAAAGAGTCCCTTACCATGAGGGAACGATTTTACTTGAACCAGATGGGGCACTTTCACAGTTCAGGATAGAGAGCAAACATGATAGCAGTTTTAATTCATGTCTTAGGAATTATCTAATTGAACTAGATGAGTCTCATGATGACCCTATGGCGCTTGCAAGACTTATAGACATGGATAATGCCATAGATTTTTATCTTTATGTGACTATGATCCAGGGATGGGACAATATCTATAAAAATCATAATGTGGTCCTTGAGAAAAATTGGGATTCTTATAAGATGATATATATTCCATGGGACATGGACCTTACTTGGGGACTTGGACCTGGTTATACGTTGTATGAAATAGGGGCAAATGCCTATTATCCATATGACTTTGAAGCTTTGTATATGTTGCTTCAGACGGATACCGATAACACCACGACGCTTATAGGCCAGAAATATCGCGGGTTAAGAAAAAATGAATGGTCAGATAAAAAGATAATTGACCTTCTTGATGCATATGAGGAGCTGATTTTTGATTCTGGGGCATATTTAAGAGATACTCAGAAATGGCCTGAAAATGTATCGGTTGATCCGGTAGAAAAGCTTGTGAATTTCAAGAGCTATGTACTTGAGAGACTGCAAGCTATGGACGAGTTTGTTGAGAATATTGATGATTATCTGGTAGATCCTGAGTATAGTTATGAAAATATATCTTTTGGCAGCGATGTAGTTGTAGACTGCGCAGGGCAGCTTTTTCCTGAAGAGACTGACGAACTGATTCTTATGCAAATATGTAATCAGGAACTTTGGAGTGATGAGTACTATTATGACGTTATGGAGAGATTAGGGATTCCAGACAGTTATATTGATAAAGAAATTACATTTAAAAAAAATATTGAAAAGAAATTTGTTGAATTTACAAAGGAAGATTATGAAGAAGCGAGTATTCAGTTGATAGCGGGCGCAGATCTTGTCGTAAGTAATAACGGAATAGATATTTCCTCATATTCAGGTTTTTTCAATGAACAAAACTCTATTGAGACAGAACTTGGTGAACTGGCTTATTACTTGGGCGAAGATGGATTGTGCGGACTTTACCTTAATGGCAATGAGATATTGACTGAGAATGTCTATGAGAGAGATTTTGATATAAGGCTTATTCATATAGATTGGGAGACACAGGAAGTTACAGATATTGAAGAGTATAATATAGAAGGATGAAATTATGATCAGCAATCTGTATAAAATTGTTATGAAAATCCTTGGAATAGAATATGGCAAGGGCCTTCTTCTAAAGGGAATTCCTGCAATTTTTAACAAAAATGGCGCATCTATTAAGATTGGCGATAATGTGACCATAAAGAGTAGTTTTCTATCCAATCTTGTGGGGCTATATAGCAGAAGTATAATCGTTACAAGAGCTCCCGGAGCAGAGATTGTTATAGGGAATAATGTAGGAATTTCAGGTGCTACAATATATGCTAGAAAAGGCATATATATCGGTGATAATACTTGCATTGGTGGAAACTGTAAGATACTTGATAATGATTTTCATCCGCTTGAAGCAGAGGCAAGGAACAAACTTCTTGCTGATCCTAAAGGCGGAGATTCAGATATTGTGCCAGCAAAAGAAATATATATTGGAAAGGACTGCTTTGTTGGATGCAACACACTTATACTTAAAGGAACAGTACTGGGAGATAGATGTGTTGTAGGTGCAGGGGCGGTTGTAGCTGGAAGGTTTGAAGCAGGAAGCGTAATAGCAGGAAACCCTGCAAGAGTTATAAGAAAGATTGATAAAAAATATGATATTCACGACACTATTTGACAGTTATTATCTTGATAAAGGACTGGCTCTGTACAGGTCTTTGGAAAGAGTGACTGATGATTTTAAATTATACATTTATGCTTTTGATGAGAAGGCACATGAAGTACTGAAGGATATGAAACTTGAGCATGCTGTGATTTTATGCAAGGAAGATTTGGAAGCAGAGTATCCGATTTTGGAAAAACTAAAAAAGGAGCGTTCTAAAGCAGAGTACAGCTGGACTTGCACGCCTGTTAGCATAGAGTATGTTTTGAATAGTTTTGGGGAGGATAATTGTACCTATATTGATGCGGACCTCTTCTTTTTCTCAGATCCTGTAGTTCTTTTAGAGGAGATAAAGGCAGCAGGTGCAGGCATTGTAGTTACGCCCCACAGATTTACGAATAGTTTAAAGGATAAGAGGCTTCTTAAAAGAAGCGGGAAATATTGTGTGGAGTTCAACTACTTTGATAACTCTCCTGAATCAAGGAAGGCCCTTTCATGGTGGAAAGAAAAGTGTTTTGAATGGTGTTATCACATATACGAAAAGGACAGAATGGGAGATCAGAAATATCTGGAAAGATTCCCTGAATTATTTGAAGGGGTCCATGAACTTAAACATCCAGGAGGTGGTGTTGCTCCTTGGAATCTGGCACAGTATGAGGCGACTACAAATAGTGATGGTAAGGAAATCATGCTAGTGGAAAAGAAAAACGGAAAAATATTTCCAATTGTCTTTTACCACTTTCAATCAATGCGCTATATAAGCAAAGATTGGATCATTATAAGATCCGAGACACATTCCAAGAAAACGAAGGATGCTATATATAGGCCTTATTTGATAGAACTTGAATCTATCAGAAAAGAGCTCAAAAGAAAATATGATATTTCATTTTACGTGGCTCAGTCCTATGCAAGTAATCCGGTAATCAAATTTGTGCAGAAATACGTTCTTAGATTTAAGATGAAGAGCTTTTCAGATTTGTATGATTTGAGAAAACTACGCTGATTTAATTAAGTAAAATACGAAAGTTGTGGTAGAACATTGTCAAATGCTAATTATGTTCCTGTTGTGGCCTTTGCATATAATAGGGCGGACAAAATAATAAAGTGCCTTGAGTCTATTGAAAGAAATGAAGAGGCAAAAGAAACAGACCTGATAGTATACTGTGATGGAGCCAAAAGTGAGAAAGGTCTTGTTAAGGTAGAAAAGACGAGAGAAGCCCTTCGTGCTTATAAGGATAGAGCTGGATTTGCTTCTGTTAAAATAGTGGAAGCACCTAAAAACAAGGGCCTTGCGAAGTCTATCATAGAAGGCGTAACAGAAGTAGTTGAACAGTATGGAAGCGTCATTGTGGTGGAAGATGACCTTATTGTTTCTGCGAAATTTTTAGAGTACATGAATGGAGCCTTGGATTTTTATGAGGAAAATTCCAATGTGGGTGCTATAAGTGGATATACATACCCTTTAGATGGTCTTAAGAATTATAAAAAAGATGTCTATCTTATGCATAAAGGAGACTGTTGGGGATGGGCCACCTGGAAAGAAGCATGGGACAAGGCATCATGGGCAGATGTTGATTATGATGCGTATTTTAAAGATGGAGATCTTAGACGAAAGTTTGAAAATACGGAGAATGGCTGGGATCTTTTGATGGTATTGCAGTATCAAGGGAAAATAAGTTCCTGGGCAGTAAGGTGGGTACTTAGTCTTTTAAAAAGAAATTTATGGACAGTATATCCAAAAGAAAGCTATGTAACTAATGCCGGGTTTGACGGAAGTGGAACTCATTCAAATAAATCTGAGGAAGACCATTATTTTACCAAGCTTGTAACTGATGACAAAAAGTGCAGTTTTGAGTTGTTTGAACCGGATAGGTGCTTGGAAAAAGAAGCTGCCAGATTTCCAAGAAAAGGTTTTTGGATGGGAGCAAAATACTATTTAAAAAGGATATATGTGACACTCTTTGATCTTAAAAGAGTTATTTTAAACGGATAACATTCATTGGGAGTGATTTTTCTTGTTATGAAAAAGTTTAATTATAAGTATACTGCAACATTTAGTCTTCTGACAGCCACTATTTTTGAAGTGTTGGTGCTTGTTTATTTTAATATATTTAGAGTAAAAACTGCTGTAGATCAGGATTATGCACAGCTTTTATATCACGCAATGCAGATGGCTGATAACAATAAGCTTCTTTTGACTAATTGGTTTTATTCGACCACTGCAGAACTTGACTGTCCGATGCTTTTGGCGGTTTTATTTTACAAGGCATTTGGGGATATTTATTTTGCTTTTGCACTTTCTAATCTTATCAATATTGCTCTGTGGATATTGACCATTTATGTCCTTATGGAAAATGCCGGTGCTAGCTTAAATAGTAAGCTTGTTGCGATGTGCCTTGTATTTGCAACATATGATTTTAGTATCCTTGCCTATACCAACATGATGTTTATAAGAGGAAGTCAGTACACTATGAAGGTTCTTATCCCTATAATGTTTACAACTGTGCTCACCTTTCCAAGCGATAAACAAAAGTCTGGTATAAGTATCTTTTTAAATGTTATGTTCTATATTCTTGCCTTTATTACAGCATTTTCCAGCGGAATTTATGTTTTTTTGTGTGGCATCTCCCCCATAATAATTTGCATTTTCTTTTTTTATATTTTTAATAAATGCAATAACAAAAGGTTCTATCTGTGCCATGTGGCAGCAGTTACAGGCGTAACATTATTGGGGCTTTTTTTACAAAGCGCTGCCAATCTTACAGATAAATCAGATGGATTTATGGTGAGGAACGATATAGCAATTGTTGAAGCTTTTACCAATTCAATTAGTGATGTGTTCTGGGCTCTTAGAATATTCCCTGACTATCCTGTATCAGTTAATTCATATGAGGCTATAGGAGTAGTTCTTAGATGGATGGTTATTGCGCTTGTATGTTTTGGATTTATTAGTGTGAAAAAAGCGTTTGCCATTGGGCACTTTGGAAAAGAAAACATTGAGGTGAATAATAGGGAATTTGCTACTACTGCACTGATTTCGGTATTTGTCTTTACAGTACTTCTTTTGACGCTGATTCCATCGAGAATAAGGTATCAGCTTATAGGAATAATTCCTCTTATGCTGGTGGCTTCTATGAATATCGAAAACTGGGCAAAGGGGCTGTTGGAGAATTACAGAGCTGTTTTTTACTCAGCGTGTGGAGTGCTACTCATTGCTAACAGTATTTTTAGCTTGAATGTTGATGCGAGGCTATGGCTTAACGGTGAAAAATCTCTTTACCAGGTGAACTATGGCGTTAATGGAGAGATAAAGAGAATTCTTGATGAAAACGATGCAGATGTGGCGTATGTATATGAAAATAATCAATTAAGAGCAGGGCTTACTTTAACTGATCCGGATCGTCACTATAAGACTGTGGTTTCTAGTGGCGAGGTATGGATTGGATGGGATAACTACGTGGACATTGACAGAAGGGGGAATCCGGATTTTGGTAAGAGGAATGCTATTATTTATGATCCTGAAAAGGGTGACAGACCTGAGTATTTTCAGCATTATAGTCTGATTGGGAATGTTGAGCAGTATGAGATTTATTTTTCGGAAGAGAATGGATTTGAATAGTATATGTGAATATCGCACATTCAGATGTAGACCATGCTAAAATGAGCGCAAAATCAATGTATGAACTGTCCTCCGGATGACTTAACACACCCAAATGATTTGGGACATAGTATTTACTTGGAAACTATTACTAAAGTGATAGATGAGCAGGTACAAAATGAAAGAAAGACTTATGATGTTAAGACTTATCAATATGACAATTCAATTTGCTTTAGTAGAGCTGATTTTAGGCGCAACGGTCTGAAAAAATTTGAGATAACATTAAAAGAGCCTGTCACAGCAGGCATTGGTATCGACCGAAGTTATATGCCTGGTGAAAATGGGATAATAATCTATGTTGACGGAAATCTTGTTTATGATGAGTCTTTTGAATGGAATTATGGTTTTGGACAGGAGCATGTTGATAAGGTAGTTGAGGAACCTGTCTATATAGAAAAGAAGATTGTCGTAGAGTTTTCGTCAATAGAACTTGCTAAATATTTTAATGGAATTATGCTCAATTATTGATTGAGGCAGGAAAAGGATAATATGGTGATTATAGTTACCGGAACAATTTCTCCTAGTAAAGATGTAATGAATCTTGTGCTTACAGATTATAAGGATAGGTTTGAACAATATATACTATGTCTAAGGAAGATGATCGAAGCAAAGCCAGCTGCCAAGATAGTTTTTTGCGATAACAGTGGCTTTGGAACTGATGATTTTGCAGAGATTCTGAGACTCGCCAAAGAAAGAAATGTTGAAATGGAGGTCTTGTCATTTGAAGGTGACAGTGCAGCTGTTTTGAAGCATGGTAAAGGCTATGGTGAAGGTGAAATAATGAAATATGTTCTTGAGAATAGTAAATTGGCCGAGAATGACGATTATCTCATTAAAATTACAGGAAGGCTTATAGTGGATAATATAGCCGATATAGTAAAAAAGGTTGATAGAAGAAGAATCTATTTCAATATCCCGAACATACACCGCAAAGATATTTATGATACCAGATTATATGCCATGCCAATTAGTGTTTTTAAGGGATATTTCATTGAAGAGTATTGCAAAGTTGATGATGATAGAGGCTATATTCTTGAATGTGTTTATAGGGATGCTGTTTTAAGCAATAAATTAACATCTCACAATTTTCCATGCTATCCAAGAATTGTCGGACAAAGCGGAAGTGGTGGGGGAAGGTATGAATATACCGAATGGAAAAGCAGAATTAGGGATGCACTTAGCATACTTAATTTTTATGGAAGGGTTTGTAAAAAGTGAATATACAGAAACTATATGAGGCAACATTGAGGCACAAAAATGCAATGATTTCTTCATTACATTACAAAGTGAATAAAGGCATAGTGAACATATTTTATCCAATACTGGGAAATTGTGGGAATGGTATTGATAACGATAGTAATGTAATTATTTCTCTAACTAGCTATCCTGCGAGAATTGATACAGTTCATTTAACAATCACAACACTTCTTAATCAGACATTAAAGCCAAAAAAAGTAATATTATGGCTCGCTGAGGATCAGTTTCCTAACAAAGAAGGTGGTTTGCCAAAAAAGTTGTTGGAACTTAAAAAACATGGGCTTACTATTAAATTTTGCGATGATTTGCGTCCTCACAAAAAGTATTACTATACGATGAAAGAAAACCCTGATTCATATGTTATAACTGTTGATGATGATATTTTCTATCCGGAGAATCTTGTAGAAGCATTGATGGCTACATCAGAGCAATACCCGGATACTGTTGTTTGTACATGGGGACATGAGTTTGTTCCCGATGAAAATGGCGATGTATTTTCTGCTGATAAGTGGGAGCACTCTGAGGATGGAAGATATCCATCATATTATCTTATTCCTACAGGAGTTGGAGGAGTGCTTTATCCACCTCATTGTATTTCTGATGAAGTATTTAACAAAGAGGCTATTATAAAGCTTTGCTTAAATGCTGATGATTTATGGCTTAAGTCTATGGGGCTTTTGAATAACAAAAAAGCTGTTAGAATTAACAAACCTGCAAAGGTTTACTTTTCAATACTTAAGACTCAGAAAACAGGTTTATTCTATTTAAATGCCTTGGAAGATAAAAATTCAGTGGCTTGGAGAAATATTGTGGAAGCATACCCTTTTGTGAGAGAAGGGCTAGTCTGTAAAGATTGCAAATTATAGAGGGAATAATATGGCTAAAAAAGCATTTAAAGTGAAAAATAATCTGTATATATGCAGTTTTGCTATTCCAATTATATGTTTACTACTCACAGGTGTGGTTTGTGGTGTGGGCGTAGGTGATAAAAGTGTCCTTACATGGGATGCTTCGGGACAGTATATTAATTTCTTTTTATATCTGCATAGTATCCTTAATGGTAATTCAAATGAGGTTTTCTGGTCTTTATCAATTACTCCTGGTGCAAATAATATATTGTTAATGGCCTACTATTTGCTAAGCCCATTAAACTTGATTGTTGTATTTTTTGATAAGTATTCATTACCATACGCATTTATGATTATCCAGCTAGTAAAAATAGGTTTGGCCGGACTATTTATGTATATATATCAGATACATACTTATGATGTTGAATCAAACAAGGAAAAAAGAGTATTTTTTCTTATAACTTCAACATGTTATGCACTGTGTGGATTTTCTGTGGTTTATATGTCCGATATTATGTGGCTGGATGCCTTTTTTGCGTTCCCTTTATTAGCAGATGGAATAAGAAAAATAGTCAATAATAGGGGGGCTAATCAGTACTTTTGGCTTCTTTTATATAGTATCTTGTCCAATTTTTATATTGGTTATATGGTTGCTATTTTTAGCTTTTTGCTCTTTATATTTTTTTTCATCAGAAAGGCTTGTGAAGGAGATACTCATATAAAAAAAGTAGAATATTATAGAATAGCCAAAGACTATATATGTTATTCGGTTTTGTCTGTTGGTGCTTCTATGGTATTGTTATTGCCGTTGGTATATCAAATGAGTAGAAGCGCACATGGAGGGGCATATGATCGTTATCATCAATTAACAATAGAGTGCTTGATTTTATTGATTATTCCATGCATTTTTTTGGCGCTTTTTTATATTGATAAAACCATAGATAAAAAGATTAAAACAGCCTGGAATGGAATCGTAAAAATAGTATCTGTAACAGCTATTATCCCATTAGTGTGGAAGATTATACAAAAATTAGCTTACATGGGTTGGCTGGATAAAAGATTGTTAAGCTGGCCTCTTCAATTATTTATTGGAGTATCAGATTATGAAAAAATATTCACATATGAAGTGGCTAACCTATATATGGGTATTCTTCCGGCGGTGTTACTCATTTTTTATGCGATGGATAAAAGAGTTGACAAAAAGAGAAAGTATATTGATTTGACTTTTTTGATAGTATTATTGTGTATTCTTACTTTTTATGATTTGAATTTAGCGATTCATGGGTTAAAGTTTCCCGGTGGTTCACCACATAGATGGGTATTCGTTATTACTTTTTTTGTAATAAGCATAATTTCTGAGTATTATGTAGATTATGGATTTATGCACCTAAAAAAAGAATTGAATTTCACGACATTGGTTGTATGGTGCGCGGTATTTTTGGTGGCAATTAAGATTTATCATGAATATACAATGAATTTTTTACATAAGAATTATATTATTATTTCTTTTATATTTGTGGCTTTATATTTGCTGATTCTTCATTTTAGAGAGGTAAAAAAATGGATTATTTCGTCCGCAGTAGTAGTTTTGATCATTGAAATTTCGCTTAATATGTATGGAATGTTAAGATGTTACTCTTATTTACCTTATAGTGAGTACAAGAATGCAATTGCTGAATTAGAGGAGATTGCTGCAATTATTGATGATCCTGATTGGTTTAGAACAGAGATAAATATTCCGTTAGATAAATATAACTATGCAGTTCCATTCAATACTGTAACGCACTATAGTTCAGCTAACACTGAAGACAACATGGTTTTTATGGCTAAGATGGGATTTGCAGAAGAAAATGACACTTATTTCTTGAATTGCAATTTGCTAGCGAAATCAGAAATAGATAGTTTTTTAGGAATAAGATACATAATAACAGATGACAAACTTAATAAGAAGGGTTACTCACTTTTATACAAAGCGTCGGACAAAGAGTTTTATATATACAAGAATGATAGGTCAATACCCATGGTGTTTCCTGCAAATTCAGATATCGGAGAATCGGATTATTTAATGGGAGTAGACGAAAATGTTATTGAAGATTTAGTTAGTGATCATGTTAATGATAAAAATATAATTAGTAAAAAACCTTTTTCTCATTATAATTCATCAGTTAATAGTGATGAAAAGAATAACTCATTATACTTTCTGATTCCATATGATAAAGGATGGAGAGTCTTTGTTGATGGGGAAAAAGTCTCTATAGAAAAAGCATTTGGCTATTATATGAAAACAGAAAGTATTGAACCAGGAGTTCATGATGTGGAATTTAGGTATGTTCCGCCATACCTTGTAGAAGGAGCAGTCTTATCATGTGCCTTTTTGATAATCTTTTTGATACTTAATAGGTACAATAGGAGAAGATGTCAGTAGTTTTCCAATATAAACTCCGAATACAGGTAATAGTATATTTCTTCCGATGTATCTGGATACGAAAGTGGCTTCAATGATTGTGTATACACCTAGTGATAGTATTAATAGTACTGTCCATAAGTCTTTTTGTTTCCAGCAACACCATAAGAAAACTATTATTAGCAGAGTAATTATGCTACCAGGGATAATGCCGTACCAATAAAAAATACGAACCCATCCCATGTCGAAGTATTCTGTACTGGCACTATTTGAGAATAAACTCCAAGTTTCAAGTGATCCGCTATGCCTGTCGTTGCTGTAATACAGATAATAGATTCTATTGGTGAGGAGATTATCGAGTCTTTTTATCCAGTAGTCACGATCTCCTTCTTTCAAAAAAACTGTAAGATAGCTGTTTTTTGCTGCAAATATTGAACAGGCAACACTAAATATAGGGACAATTAGGCAGCTGATAACATATGGTAAATAATTATTTTTGATATTTGGGAATATATGTAAATAAACAGCAGCTAATATTGTGACTAAACCGATGACCATAGCTGTTCTAGTGGAGGTCAATAAGTATAATCCGATTATACTAAAAAAAACAGCACCAAAATGCCATATTTTGACCTCTTTTCCGTACAACCATATCCATAGAAGAAGAATAACGTAGGCGCTACTAAATAAAGAATTAGGATGGCCAAATCCTAGTACATATCTAAGCTCTTCTGTATTTCCTCTTCCAAAATCTGAAATGATATATATATCACCAAGTACGTTAGTTAGCGAAAGGAGAATTATAGTTGTGTAGCCAATTATACAAACGTAAAATATGTATTTCATAGTTTTTTCTATGTTTACATCCCTAGATGCCATAATAAATGTGGCATATCTAAGTAATTCATTTTTACCTGTCAATTTGTAGCAAACTGCTGTAAATACCCAAGTTAAACATAATATAATCCATTCTTTTTTGCTATGTTTCATTAGTATAACTGCAAGTAAAGTGATGGCAAAGGTGAGCCGAAACACATAACTTTCATATGGAAAACTAATCTCACTTTTTTCTATTAACATTAGAAATAACTCAATGCTAAGTGATAAATAGAAAAGATAGTTTACTAGAATATTAAGTTTAGTATGGGTTCTAGCAATTGCCATTTTAATATGCTCCTTAAATGCGCATTTTAAGTGTTGCTTCTAATATTAACACATTATGTTCTATATGGTAAAATAAATGGTCTGATGACGGCGAGAGAATATACATTGGGGCATATACAATGAAAGGAAAATTTATGAATATTATTGATAAAAAGATTCATAATATTTTAGACAAATATCTGTTTCAGATAGTGGTGGGATTTTGTATTTTAGCGTCTGCACTAATTAGGATTCATTTTTTAAGAAATTATTTAAGTATTGACGCAATATATTGTTTAGAGCCATGGATGCAGTTTTATGAGGACAATGGTATTATAGGTGGACTTAGAGAAGGAATTGGGAATTATTACATTCCATATAACGTTATTTTGGCCTTTTTAAGTAAATTTCCGAGCATTAGAATGATTATTTTAGGCTTGATTTCTTGTATATTTGACTATGGGATCGCTACCGTAGTTTATTTGATTTTAAAGCAGTTAAAAGGTGATGATTATAAGAATAAAGCCATTCTAGTATCTTTAGCGGTCCTTTATCTGCCAATCGTTTTAATGAACGGTTCTTTGTGGAAACAATGTGATTCTATATATTCTTTTTGGATACTGTTAGCTTTGTACTTTTATATAAGAGATAGCAAGAGACTTCCTTTTATTATGCTTGGAGTTGCGTTCATATGGAAAGCGCAGGTTATATATGTAATCCCGTTCTTTTTGCTTATGTATATAGTAAAAAAGAATTATAGCATACTAGAGTTTCTTTGGCTACCACTGATATATATAATTGCAGGTCTTCCTGCAATTATGGCAGGAAGATCCGTGTTAGATGTCTATTCAATATATTTGAAGCAAACGTCTGATATCACAGAGATGAGCTCAGGATTTCCCAATATTTATAAGTTGGGAAATATTAATGGTATGTTGTATTTGTTTGGTATTGTGGCAATATTGTTAACCATGGTTGTATTTGCATTTTCTACTATTGTTACCCAAAAGTATAGATATAATATTTCAGAGGAACTTTATTTGTATATGGCGGCATGGTCCATACAAACTTGCTGTATATTTTTACCTTTTGTCCATGATCGTTATGATTATTTAGCAATAATACTGATGTTCGTTTATGCAATAGCTTTTAATCATCGACTTTTTGCATCTTTAGGTACTATGATTGTGATTTCTGCGTTGTTGTACTGTAAATTCCTGTTTGGATTTGAGGAGATTCCGATGGTTTACTATGCACTCGCATATTGCATATGCTATTTAATTAACACAATTGAGTTGTTTCGCAGGGTGATAAATTGTGAAAAGACTATATAACATATTAGTGATAGTACTTGAGATAATAATATGCATGATTCTTACATCCTTTGTAGTTAAAGGAATAAGAGCGTGGCTTTATTTTATTGATGATGGTGACGGAAAGCTTGTTGTTACTACACCAAGCATAAAGTGGCTTTTTATTGGAGCGTGTGTTTTTACTCTCTATTGTTTGACTGCATTTATGGTTGCTAAAAAATTTGTTCCAAAGCCTGCACATGTTTTTTGGATTATGCTCATTTTAAGTACTTCTTTTACGGTAGCGGTTCAAGGTAATCCCAGAGCGGATGCTAATGCGTGCTTCAAAGTTGCATCTGAGTTTTGTGATGGAATATTTGATCATTTAGATGCAGGGGGATATTTAGATATATATAGAAATCAAGAGGGCCTTATACTGTTTGATTATATCCTTACTAAATTGTTTGGAAATTACAATTATTTGGCTTTTCAGTTATTTAATTCTATTTTGATTTCTCTTGCGAGTAAATATGCCTATCAATTGATATTAGAAATTAACCAAGAATCAAGAGAAGGAGTTGTTCTGTTTGTGTTCTTGATTTTTGGATATGCGCCAATATGGATGTATCCATGTTACTTGTATGGCAATTTACCAGGTATTGCTTTTGCAATTATGGGAATGACATTTCAATTTTGTTATTTCAGAGACAGAAAAGCTAAGTTTGTAGTGCTGTCATGCATTTGTATTGCTTTAGGAATTGTATTTAAAGGAATAGCTCTAATACCATTAATTGCCATGGTACTGATATATATGTATTCAGCAATAGCTGAAAAGAAACATTTGATTTGTGCATTTTTGACAATTCTTGTTGTAATTATGAGTACGAAGGCGGTTGATTATTCTATAAATAAGATTTCAGGCAATCGTCTTAGGGAAGATGGTGGGACCAGCTCATATGCTTGGATTGTGATGGGACTGGATGTCGATGAGTATAAGATAGGTGGATGGTTTACGCACTATAATCCTACGGTGTATTTTGAAAATGATTACAATAAGGAGAAGACAACGGAAGCGAGTAAAGAGACTTTAAAAGAAATTTCATCGGATATAATTAACAATCCTATCAAGTATATTAAAGGTATTTCAAATAAGAACTATTCAATGTGGCTTGAGCCAACATTTGCTATTCTTCAAAAGATTGGAGTAGATCATGAGTTCTCTATATCGAGGCATGCAAGGTGGGTGGATAGCATTATAAGTGATGCTGGTACATTGCATCGTATTCTTATATTCTGGCTAAGAATATTGCAATTATGTATTTATATAGGGGCGATTTTTTTCTTAGTATTTGATAAGGGGGGGCATAAACCGTTTTATTATTTGGGAATAGTTGCTTTTCTTGGAGGATGGATTTTTTATTCATTTTGGGAAGCTAGAACAGAATATGTTTTTATGTTTTTTGTTCTACTGATTCCATATGCGGCAAAAGGTGTAAGGTACTTTGTTAACTGGTTAATGACAGTAATAAAGCTTCCAAAGTCTATGAATAAAAAGAATATGATTCCGATACCCTTTATTTTGTGTTCAGCGCTATTAACTAACAGTTTTTTTTCATTAGCGTATGATGATGAAGCGTATGCTAAGGTGTTGGAGGAAAGAAAATATTTTACTGAAGGAACATATGATTTTTTTTCAGCGGTGGACGATGAATTTGGGTTTGACAACATATATTTGGAATCTGAATTGGTATACGATTATTCATATTGTATTACTTTGACTGTAAGTGAGCAGCGCGGTCATCCTAACATTTTTGTGCCGGAGAATGTGAGTTCAGAGGAAATAGATAAAGTATATTTGCTGGATAATAGCACCATTGGTATAGAAAAATGGGAAAATGCTAATGACGAGAATAGATATCATTGGCGAATAACAACAGTTGATGATGGATATATCATAAGATGGTGGGATGATCAAAATAAAGTATGGACTTTAAATCCGGAGAATGGGGAAATATATCTTTCTGATTATGATAAGGATAATATGAATCAGAGATGGAGGATTGAGTGATATGGATAGTTTGAAGGTTATTCTTAAAATGCTTACGGTACTTATTCTTGCTGTCGTATTCGCTGGATTAGTAATGACAATTCTTTATACAGTTCCCACTGAACGCATGGTGCGGCACGTACTTCAATCGAAGGATATGTATTTAGAAAACAAAATTCCAAATTGGTCTAATAAGCAGGTTTATTCTACAATTGATAATTATTCTGACGCGATTATGCTAAATACAGCTATTTGTTGAGAATATTCATCACCATTAAAGAATGCCATGCTAAATGCACGTATGGAATTTGAAAATATGGAAAAAACAGAGAGCTTGATTGAGTTTATTCAAGGAAATCGTGAAGGATATTACGTTGAGTATGGAAGATTGTGGCATAGGTATTTAGTGTATATGATACTGGCACTATTTATTATGAGTGTTGGTGAGTTGAAAGTGGTATGTATGTTTTTTCAATTCATGCTTTATGGATATTTGCTATATGAATTAGGAAAACTAAGTAATCAGAATGTTAAAGCGGATAAATGTTATAAAGATAATATTATGAGAATAGTTCCAATATCTTTTGTTGGATTATATCCGTTCTTTTGGTTTTTTGCTGTTAGAAATCATTCAATAGTTCATATTTGGATTAGTTATCGGGAATTAGCAATAACGGCATTTGCAGTTTTTGCTTCCATTTATCTAGTCTTTTCCCAAAATAATGCTGAAACTAGAAAATTTGAAGGACGTACAAAAGAATGAAAGCGTATAAAGCAGTCGTAAGAATATCTGAGTTATTTGTGCTAATGATAATTACCTCTTTCATATATAAAGGATGTAGGGCTTGGTTGGTTGTTACAGATGGTCCTATGTTTGTTACTAGTCCAATATACAAGTATTTAGCAGTAGGTATTGTTATTCTGGCTTTAGCTTTATCTATATTATGGTTAATTGTTGGAAAAATTAAATTTACCGGTAATGGAGTATTTTTTCTGTCGTTTTCCGTTTGTTTAGCATTTATACTTGCTATGCAGAGTATACCAAATTCAGATGCTCGAGCTTGCTTTAAAGTAGCAGCAGAATTATATGATCGTATATATACAGCGTTAGAACCAGGTGGTTATATTGATATATATAAAAACAATATAGGATTAATTATATTCGAATACTTATTAATGAAGGTATTTGGAGTATATAACTACCTTGTATTACAGGTAATAAATGCAGTGTTTTTTTCGATGGCGTTTAAACTTACATTTGAGTATTTTGAAGAAAAATGCTGCAAAATCCCCAATTTTTCCAACTTGTTTGTGATTGTTATTATGCTTTATGCCCCACTATGGATGACTGTATGTTATGCATATGGGAATATGATCGGAATGTCTTTGGCTATAATAGCTATGGTACTCCAACTGAAATATCTACATAACGATAATATAAAGTATTTTGTACTATCTTGTATATCAATAGCATTTGGGTGCTTTTTTAAAGGAATAATGCTCATAGTGCTTGTAGCAATGATAATCATATATGTAATTTCAGCCTTTAGGAATAAGCGTGTATTTTATGTGTGTGCAATATGCATGGTTGCGTTAACTTTAATATGTTCTAGAAGCGCAGAATATGTTATGAATAGTATTTCGCATGGCGCATTGAGAGAGAATAGCGGTACAAGCTCGTGGGCTTGGCTTGTTATGGGCCTTCATATAGACGAACAAGGAATTGGAGGGTGGTTTGATGATTATAACCCTCAAGTTTATAAAGATAATAACTTCGATGCAACGGCTACAAAAGAAGAAAGTTTAGCTGACTTAAAAGTCATTCTTAAAGATATGAGAGATAATCCTCTCAAGTATGCTAAAGGAATATCAAATAAGAATTATTCGATGTGGCTAGAACCTACATTTGCTATTTTTCAAAAGCTAACGACAGATAATAGTTTTTCTATTGAAAGGCATGCTAGATATTTGGAAAGTTTTAGCAACGATTCTGGATTTGTTCATAGAGCTCTGCTTTTGTGGGCAAGGCTGTTGCAAATTGCTATATATTTTGGGGTGATCTTATGGATCATGTTAAAAGGAGATGTACAAAAACCATATTGTTACATTGGCCTAATTGCATTTTTGGGGGGATGGATTTTTTATTCTTTTTGGGAAGCCAAATCAGAATATGTTTTGCCTTTTTTTACAATGTTGATTCCATACTCAGTGATGGGCCATTGCACTTTTTTTGATAAAGTATATAAAACGGCTGTAAACATTAAAGGAAAAACATGCGAATTTGGGATAAGTCGCTTTCAGGTGATTGGATCAATACTAGTGTGTATAAGCATGATTTGTTCCAAATTCTTATTTAACATTCCATATACTGACGATGGGTATAATGATTTAATTAAGGAACGTGTATATATAGCGCCGGGAACGTATGATTGCTATTCAAAAGCTGATAATAATAAATTGTTTAGCAATATATATATTGAAACAAGCTTGATTTATGACTATTGGTATATGTATACATTTGTGGACAACAGAAAAAGAACGCATGAAACACTGTTTTTTGCAGACGAAATAGATTCGGATAAATATGATAAAGTAGCTATATATAATGATCATATTGGTATCACAGATTGGAAGATGCTAGGCGATGAAGATTTATACCATTGGAGAATAACTAAGGAAAATGGGGGCTATGTAATCAGATGGTGGTATGATCAGAATAAAGTTTGGACTTATGATAAATCTTTTGGAAAAGTGATACTCACTGATTATGATGCTGGTAACTTGTTCCAAGTATGGGATATAAGGTAATTTATGAAGAAATTTTATGATTATATATTTAGTAAAAAAACTATATTATTAATTACTTTTATTGTTGTTTCTGTCATGAATTTGATATTTGCTTTCAATCATGAGTATTGGCGTGACGAAACACAAGCTTGGTTAATTGCACGTGATTGCTCGCTTTCAGCAGACTCATTGTTTACAGTAACTTCATATGAAGGACATCCTGTTTTATGGTTTCTGATATTGATGCCGTTCGCAAAACTGGGAGTATCTGTAGAAATATTGAAATATCTTACATGGTTTTTTGTTACAGTATCACTATATTTATTCATGTTCAAGACCGATATCCCAGCTTTATTAAGGGTACTTATAGCCCTTACGCCGGCATATGTGTATTTCTATGTGGTACCAGCAAGAAGCTATAGCCTGGCAAGTTTGCTGATAATTTGTATTTCAGTTGTATATGAGAAGCGAAGCAACAAGCCTATTTTATATGGTTTGTTGTTGTCTGGGTTGCTTCAAACCTTGACTATTATGGGGGGATTTGTGACGGCACTTGGATTCTCATGGTTTATAGAAACTATAATTTTTCTTATACAGAAAAAAGATAAAAAAATGCTTGTGAAAAATATTGTTGGCCTATTCATATTGCTTGCAAGTGCATTATTTTTACTTTGGGAATTTAGATATACACCAATTTCAGGTGATAGTCATTCAAAAAAAGAAACCATTATGATGTTATGGGAACAATATCTTTTTGGCTATAAAATTATTTTTGGCAACATTTTTAATAAAATAGCTATTATAACTACGAGTGTAGTTGTTATGTTATTTATGCTTAATAAAAAGTCAAGAATTCCGGTTATTATAACATGCTGCGGTGTTATGTGGCAGGTATACATTTATGCTTTTGTGTATTCTAATGCGAACCATAGAGTTATAACTTGGATATATATGATGTTATTCTGTGTGATAGTTAGTTATATTTATAAGGAAAGCATATATTCCATGAAAAATCTAAGTTTGGTTGTTATCATGTGTGTTATAATTGCTTTTTCATGGAAGTATGAATGGCGAGATTTGATTAAGCAGGATATAAATCCTGATTATTGCTTTTCTTATAGTAAAGAAGTGGCCCAAAAGATTACTGGATTACCAGAGGATTCAATCATTCTATCTTTATCAGCGGATAAAGATTCATCTGTTGTGGCACAGGTAGATAAGAATCATGTGGTGTATGATGTTTTTACCGGGAGGGTAGCTACATTTGCTGATAGAAATCCGGAATGTATAAGAAAGATGACAATAAAGGAACTTTATGATAGGGTAAGTCATAGTTATTCTGGAACAGGTAATATATACGCTATAGTTTCGGCTGACGGATGTGATGTTGAAAACTTCTCTGACTATATTAAAGAAGGGCATGATGAATTAGAGATTATATATGAAAGTAGTCACAAGGGTATTTTTGAAGATTTTTATTTAGTATCATTCAATTTGATAAATAACGGATGATAACAGGAGACTTTTCGATGATTAATAAGAAAATGTTAGTACAAGTAATGGTTATTACATACATCTTAGGAATGTTAGCGTACGGTTACGTGTTCATGAATTTTGTGCCTGCGCACGACGGAATAATGACTGTTTGTACCGATCAATACTGGCAAATGGGACTTGGAAGATGTTTGATGAAATACTATGTTCAGATTAGGGGCGTAGTAGAGGCACCTTGGCTTATTGGTATGCTAACAATGTTTTATGTAGCATTATCAAGTTATATGGTCATAGATCTGCTCGATGTAGGGGATGAACTGTGGAAGATTTTTATTATAACATCGTTGTTTGCTTTGAATCTGACACTTACAAATTCTGCTTTGACATATATATATCTTTTAGACATATACGCGATGGCGCTATTATGTGCTACGGCAGCAGTATATGTTCTAGTAAAATTTGATGGAATAGTAAGCGTTTTAGCTGCCGCGGCTTTGGTTTCAATCTCAATGGGCTTATATCAAAGCTACCTTGCAGTGGCAGTAGGATTGCTCATGATTGTAGGAATAAAAAAATTGGTTGATAATGCTGAAACCAAAGCAATAATTAATTATGTGATTAAGTTAGTTATAGTATTGGTATTGGGAAGTATAGGATATATTATTATGTTGCGAGTGCTCTCACATATAAATAATATTCCTATTGATATGGGCAATGTATCTGGTATTTCTAATATTAATATATCAAATTTATTTCAATTGATCATTGGTACTTATGGGCGAGTATATAAATTCTTTTTTGCAGAGTTTATATATTCCAATAACTCATTTAGATACATAAATATACTAATAATGGTTTGTGGGATTATTGCATATGGCTATATTATTGTGCATGTTCGCGAAGTATGGAGAAAACTTGTCATTGCCGCTGCCATTATTTTGTTTCCAATAGGAACTAATTTTTTATATATATTGACTGCGGGGGGACATTTGCACTATCTCATGATGTTTTCATATCAGCTTCAGTATGTGTTGCTACTTTATCCATTCTTGTGTGGATTTATTAAGAGCAAGATAAAGATACAAAAGTATGCTGTGACTATGGCAATAATTTTGCTATCTGTTCTGGTTATAAGATTTGCCAACGATATCTTTTATTATCAAAAAATGGTGGGTGAAGGAACAAAAGCTTCTATGACTAGTATTCTCTATGATTTGGAGAGAAATTCTGATTTTGATCCTAGTGAGTCTACGATAGTTGTAGTTGGAGAACCCAGGGTTGGACTAGCACAGAATTACATGATGCGTGCGGCTTATCAACAATATGATGGTATTGATATGGGAACAACTGTGACATATAAAGAAGTATTTGAGTGGTATTTTATTTATGTTTTCGGGAGAAATTATATATTTGACTATTCTGATGAAACAGTTGAAGAGTATAGCAAGATGAAAGAAGTTGAGAATATGCCGTTTTATCCTGAAGCCGGTTATATGAAGGAAGTTAATGGAAATATAGTTATAAAATTTGAAGATTGGGAATGAAAATGATTTCTCTGAAGTATAGTAAAATACAAAAATGTGCATATTTTATCTTACTGTGTTTCTTTTTATTGGTTATTATAAGCCAAATTGTATATTTGTTTATTAACCCAAATCCAAAAGAATTAAGGGAAATGTCTTTGGTCAAATATGCCCTTGATTTCTCAAAGGGGATTAATCCATATTCGTTGGATGTTTTGAATGATAAATTGCCACATAATATGGGATGCTATGGATTTATTGTGCCGCTAATTTGCAGCCCATTTGTTGCATTAGCTAGGGATCAGTATGCTTTATTGATATGCGAATTGCTTACTGCAATAATGATAATTATCAGTTCGTGTATAACATATAGAATATTAAAGATGTATGAGATTTTAAGTTTTTGGTCTTTGATTGGAGCTATTTTTGTATTTCTTTTACAGCTTTTATGTGGAGGACTAAGCGAGGTATATATTACTGCTTTTCCAGGGCAATGGGGAGTGTCGGCATCTCTTATTCTTATGTATTTAATAGTAAGAGATGATACTAAAGGGATAGTCCGCCCAGTAATTTACTCACTTGGTGTTGTTTTGCTTTTTTACATAAAACAGTATTTTGTATTTGTTAGCATTCCTATTTTTTTCTATATTCTATTGAGAAATAAAAAAGAAGCTATTAGATTTGGTATTATTGGGCTCATTTTAGGTATCGGTTCTGTTCTTGTTGTAAAGTTCTGTTTTCCGTTATATTTTCCACTTTCAATTGCAAGAGCAAGTATAGATTCAGTTATGAAGCCATATTCTTATGCAGTCGATCAGATATTGTTTTTAATAACATATAAGCGTTTATTACCAGTAGTTTTGGGAATGCTGCTAGCTTTTGCGATGGGATTGTATAAGTTTATAAACAATGCTAAAAGTACTATGAAAAGACAGTATATAAACGTGCCATATGAACTGTTGTGTATTGTATTTTTGCTTCTTCCAACAATGTATTTAGCAAGGAATGCCGGGCAAACTAATGAGTATATTCTTCAGTTATGGATGCCATATATTTGTATTTATGGAGTGAGATGTATACATTATTTAAATAAATCTATTGGTAACGGTAAGATAAGTCTTGTAATCTTAACTGTTCTTTTTTCAAGTAGCTTAATTTGTTCGACTTCATCATTATTTTTATGTTTTAAAAACCCTATGTCTCAGGATGAGTTTAGAACTGTTGAGAATTGGAATAGAGCATATGAGATATTGGAGACTTATTCTGCTAGTTCAAATATACTTGTATCTCCACATTTATCATATTATGTTGTATGCAAAGGATTATACACAGATGATTATGGACAAGGTGAGTATATGACTGCAGAGGCAATAGAAGAGTTGAATGCTAACAAGCTGTATTCAAAGTTATTCCCAGAGTTAGAGAAATTGCTAAATATATCTGTATTGTATAATGAACAAGTAAATAGTTGTGTTGGTAATGGATTCTATGATGTTGTTGCGGTAAAAGAAGGAAGCGGTCCTCACACTACAGACAATATGAATTTAGGAAAAATGTATGATGAGGTTGAGGTAATTGATTTAAAAACAGGAGATCAAGTTTATAAAACCCATTTTTACGTAAGGAAAAATCTATATGAAAAATGATATTACTAAGTTTTTGAATATTATTAGAGAAGTATTTGAGATATTAGACAAAGAAGACAGAAAAAAGTCATATGTGGTGTTGGCAGATATATTGCTGTGTGCTGTTTTGGAAACTATTGGGGTAAGCTTAATCGTTCCGTTTATGACGTTGATTTCATCACCTGAAAGCATTACTGAAAAGAAAGTGATAAACTCTGTAGTTTGTGCATTGAATATAAGCAGTACTCAATTGGTTTTGATTTTTGGATTATTTTTGTGCGCTTTTTATTTGGCTAAGAACTTTTTTTTAATGTATTCATCATATTTGCAAAATAAGTTTAGATATGGACTACACAAGAAATTATCAGTTAGGATGTTGGGCGCATACATGCAACGTCCTTATGAGTTCTTTGTTGAGACAAATAGTTCAGAAATAGTTAGGGGAGTTGGGTCAGATATAGGGTGTGTGAAAGATGCCTTAGGTACACTTTTTGATCTGGTTACGCAAGTGTTAACACTTATTTTGATAGCTATTTTTTTGGCATATACTGATTTAACAATGGCTGCATGTCTTTTGTTTATTTCTCTATTATGTATGTTTTTCCTTGTATATGTGCTCAGAATAAAAATAAGTAATCTTGGAAAAGAACAGCGCGAAGCTGAAACTAAGATAACTAAGTATTTCTTTGAAATGCTTGAAGGGATAAAAGAAATACTTGCTATGAGAAAAGAAAAGAGTTTTATGGCTGTTTATGAGAAAGAATGTGAGGAAAAGGGAAGAGTTGAAGCAAAGTATATGACATATCTTTCTTTTCCCAATAGAGTCATAGAGACTATTTTTATGGTCGGGATAATAGTGATAATTGCAATACGTATACTGCAGGGCGTAGAAGTTTCTAGTTTTGTTCCCCAATTAGCTGCTTTTGCAGTCGGTGGAATAAAAATGTTACCAGCTATGTCTGTGATTTCTAAATCAGTAACAGCAGTTGTATATTTGAAACCTGGAGTAGACGCAGTTTATAGCAATATGGCACTGCTCGATGCGAGCAGTAACATACTTGATCTGAACGAAACTGTATCTAATGAAAAATTTGAGACTTTGGAAATAGATGACATTCATTGGAAATTTAACGGGGCAGATCATGAGACTATAAAAGGCTTGTCATTAAAAATTAACAAAGGAGAATCAGTTGCAATTATTGGTACATCAGGAGCAGGTAAAACAACACTGATAGATATTATTTTAGGATTGTTTACTCCTCAAATTGGAGCTGTAAAAGTTAATGGGAAAGATATATCAAGAGATAAGCATTCTTGGTGTCACATGTTTACATATGTGCAGCAGAATATATTTATCATGGATGATAGTTTGAAAAAAAATATTGCTTTTGGAATTAGTGAAAGTGATATCGACGAGGCGAAAGTATATGATGCCATAAAGCAGGCACAGTTATATGATTTTGTTTCTCAGCTCGATGATGGAATTAATACTATAGTAGGTGAACGAGGTGTGAAGTTTTCTGGCGGACAAAGGCAGAGAGTTGCTATAGCAAGAGCACTTTATTTTGATTCAGATGTAATTATATTTGATGAAGCAACAGCTGCGCTTGATGTTGAGACCGAAAAAGCTCTTATATCGTCAATAGAAGCGTTGCATGGAGAAAAGACTATGATTATAGTTGCGCATAGATTATCCACTGTAGCAAATTGTGACAAAATATACGAGATCAAAGATGGCAGGACTGTAGAAAGAACAAAGGAATCTTTGTTTAAAAGAGATTGATTTTTTTTAGATTTACACTGTGTTATGCGAGGAATCATAAATGAAGGTGATGTTTACTGATGCTTTTGTGGCAGAAGAGCAAACAAAACGAATTCTAAAAGAATTATTTGGAAATTTTGAAATATCAGAGAATCCAGACTTTTTATTTTGCGGAGTGGCATATGAAGCTAATCGATTGAAATACAACTGTGCAAGGATAATGTTAACTGGAGAAAATTATATTCCTGATTTTAATTGTGTCGACTATGCAATAGGATTTCATTATCTTACGTTTGAGGATAGATATTTGAGAGCTCCGTTGTATTTGTTTTATGAAAACGATTACGCGCTTGCATTAGAAAAACATAAGAATTATAAATCAATAAAAAAAGAAGGCTTTTGTAATTTTATATATTCCAATGGGAGAGATGCGATGAAAGAAAGAGATGATTTTTTCTATTCCCTTTCAAAGTATAAAAAGGTGGATTCTGGTGGAAAACATCTCAACAACATTGGTAAAGCAGTTGATGATAAATTAGAATTCCAAAGGAAATACAAATTTTCCATTGCATTTGAAAATGCATCAGTTAATGGCTATACAACTGAAAAGATATTGCAAGCTTTTTCTGCTGGAACTATTCCTATTTACTATGGTGATCCGTTGATATCAAAAGAGTTTAATTCGAAAGCATTTATAAATTGCCATGACTTTGATACATTTGATGACGTCATAGATAGGGTTAGAGAGATAGATAATAATGATAATCTGTTCGAGGAATACTTAAGCCAACCGGTATTCAATGACATTGAACGTGCTAAAGAGCCCTTAAAGATGTACAAAGATTTTATTTATAAAATTTGTAGTCAAGATCCTCAATCTGCAATTCGTAGATGTAATGATTGTTGGGGAGAAAAAATACAAAATGAAATGAGAGATTTTTATAAATTTACTAAAGTAAATGAAGAAAACTCTTTGAAAAGTAAGGCTTTGAGAGTGTTGATAAGATGAATAGAGGGGAAGTAAAAGATAAAATAATAATCAAATTTGGTGGTGGATTAGGGAATCAACTATTTGATTACATATTTTATGAATGGGTAAAAAAGGAATTCATTGATAAAGAGGTACTTGCAGATTTATCTTATTTCAACCTTGAAATACCTCATGATTCATTGGGAATTTGGCAGGTGTTTCCTAATATCAATTTAAAAAAAGCGACTTTTGCGGAATTGTATTCCGTTACTGGTGAAGTTCCTATTTTTTATGGTGGACCATTAAAACATAAAATTAATTCTGCTCGATGTTTATTTAATGATAAATTTTTTAGAAGAAAAGATGACATTATATATAAAAATGATAATGATTGGGTATCACCAGAAGAAGCTAAGCAAGCTATAATTAGTGGAAAAAAATTTTTTGACAGCTATTGGCAGGATTCAGCTTATTTTCAAAAAGTTTTTGATTATGTAGCTGAAAGATTACAATTTCAAGTTTCTGGTGAAATATCACATGAAAAAGAAATGAAAAAGTCTAACGCGGTTTCTGTTCATATTAGGCGTGGAGACTATGTCGGAACTATTTTTGATAAAGAGGTTAATGAGGATTATTATAAACGCGCAGTAGAGTATATTAACAATAAAGTTGATGATCCACATTTTTTTATATTTTCAGACGATTTGGAGTATGTTACTGAAACCTATGATTGGATAGAAAATAAGACAATAGTAAGTGGTCATGACGGAAAAAAATCATATATTGATATGTATTTAATGAGCTTGACACCAAATAGTATTATTGCTAATTCTACTTTTTCACTATGGGCAGCATATTTAAACAAAAATGCTAATCCACTGATTGTTTATCCTGCAGTGGAGTACATGCAACATAAGAAAATGAATGATTGGATTGGATTATGATAGGAATATTATATGAATAAAGCATACGATGTAGCCGTTGTATTATTTATTTTTAAAAGGCTAGAAACAGTACAATTGATAATGGAGCAAATTAAGAAAGTTAAGCCTAAAGTGTTGTATGTTTTTTCTGATGGCCCTCGTTTAGAGATAGAGGATGAGGCCGCTAGAGTTAACAGAGTTAGAAAATATGTAGCGGGGGCAATTGATTGGGAATGTGAAAGGAAACTTTATTTTTGGGAAATTAATAAAGGATGTGATAAAAACATAAGAGAAGGCCTAGACCTAGTGTTTTCTGAACAAAAAATGGCTATTGTTTTTGAAGATGATGCCGTTCCTTGTCAGGATTTTTTTCCTTATTGTGAAGAATTACTTTTTAAGTATAAAGATTGCGATAGTGTTCAATATATAGCTGGTTTTAATGCTATTGGGAAGAATGAAATAATAAAAGAAGACTATACATTTGGGAAAACTGTTCCTATGTCTGGAGCTTTTGCTACTTGGGCTAACAGATGGAATGAGTGTGATTTTGACTTAAAAGATTGGCCCCAAAACAGAGATAGTAATAGATTTGATGATGTTTTTTTCTTTAGAGAAATGAAAAAGCGGTATATAAAGGGCTTTAATGATATCTATTATGGGAAGGTAACTGCATGGGATTCAAAATTTGAACATGATATGTTTAATAAAGATAGAATGGTAGTTGTTCCAAAGAATAATTTGGCTACTAGCTATGGTTTTGCGGATGGTGCTTTTCATCCTCAAGAAAAGAAGGAGGCGGAGAGGCTTTTAAAGATTATGACAGTAACAGATGAATCACTAGAATTCCCGTTGAATGGACCTGAATTTGTAGTTAGAAATGTGAAATATGACAGAGAACGCCAAAAGAAAATGCTAGAAGTGAGAGGTAACTACTTTCAGCGTAGATTTAGAGATGTTTATTTATTTGTAAAAGGAATAGCTTATAGATATTTACCTAAAAATCTTTGGGATAGAATAAAGTGTATGGTGAAATCGAAGTAAGGGACAAAAATGGATATTAATAAAATAGAATGGCTTTTTTACGAGAAAAGATATAAATTCAGGGATTATTATTTAAATAGAGTAATCAGTCGTCATATTACTATGCCGCTTTTGGGCAAAGAACCTCACATATTTTATTATGGGGGCAAGATATTGCATAGTGCTGATTGGGCGAATAACAGAATTATTGATTTTATAAATGGTGATAAGCCTTTTATGGCGTCTAGGTTTGGAAATACTGAATTAAATAATTTGAATGCATATATGCAAAAAGTAATATTGGGAGAATCAGAAGATAATTATACTTTTGCTACTGAATGGTGGGAGAATTTGTACAATTTATCAGGTTTTTTTCCGAAGGATATATCTTTACAGAAAAGGTTTGCTGAATTGATTTATAGTAGTTCGGCAGAAACAGACTTGCTTGGTGTTTGGAATCGACCGATGGAAGACTATTATTTAAAAACTAATATGAACAATGCGCAGATAACTGCATTACGCTGGATGGAACCGTGGTACGGAAGTGTACCATGGACTTCAGCGTTGAAAGGAAAGAAAGTATTAGTTATTCACCCATTTGAGGAATCAATAAAAAAGCAATATGAGAATAGGAAAAAAATCTTTAAGGATGAGAGATTGTTACCAGACTTTAACTTATATACACTTAAGGCTGTTCAGACGTTAGGTAATGTAAGTGATAAGCGTTTTGAAACTTGGTTTGATGCATTGGATTATATGTATCAAGAGGCTATGAAAAGAGATTTTGATGTGGCAATTATTGGATGCGGTGCATATGGAATGCCTTTGGCAGCTATGATAAAAAAAGCTGGGAGAAAGGCAATTCATATGGGCGGAGTTACGCAATGCTTATTCGGTATTAAAGGAAAAAGATGGATAAATAGTCCGATTGATAAAAAGATACCAATAAATGAAAATTGGATATTTCCAAGTGAAAATGAAACGCCAGAAGGCGCTAGGAACGTGGAAGATGCTTGTTATTGGAAATAAGCAACTAAAAGTTTAGATTTTGATAGAGGGGCATTGATAACTACAATGGAGATGATAATAAATAAAAAAATTGATTCTATACAAGCTTTGAGGGCGTTGGCTTTTTTGGGAGTGTTTTTTGTTCATTCGGGGCTTAAAAATGTGTATGGGGCAGGCGAATGGGGAGTTTCTGTTTTTTTAATTATGTCAGGCTTTTTGTGTGTAAATAGATATTATCCGAAAATGAACGGAATGCAAGTTGATTTTAAAAGCAATCTTGTATTTGCCATTAAAAGGATTAGTGGTATTTATTGGCTACATTTTGCTCTTACATTTGGATTTTTGCCATTTTATTTTTTAGGAACAAATACAGAGCATTTCTTATCAGTTTTGTTTAAGTATGTGATTAATTTTTTATTGCTTCAAGCGTGGTTTGTAATTCCTTATATGTCAATCAATAGAGTGTCATGGTATTTAAGTGCAATTCTTTTTTGCTATTTTCTTTTTCCATGGATGTTAAAAATTATTGATAAGTTTAGCAAGAAAAAAGTAATATGTGCTATTGTTTTCTTGTACTTGTTTGAATTACTATCGGCAATCGTTGCAGCGTTTTTAGATTGTGCGGATGTTTCATTTTATAATTGCTATGCTGGATGGGTAATCTATTATCATCCTGTTTTTAGATCAATAGATTTCATGATAGGATGCCTTGTTGGAAAGCTATATATTAGTGAGTCGGACGATGTAAGAAAAAAATGGAAAAAGATGAATAATTATACTTCACTGTGTATAATTGGTCTAATATTAGTGCTTCATGGAATATACAATCATTTTAATACAATTCAGATACAGACATTTGGTTCAGTACTAATAATTAAAATCATAAGTGTAGCAGGTTTTTCAATTACTTCGTGCATGCTAGTTTATTTGTTTGCTAAAAATGATACAAAGATTGTTTATATAATGACTAACAAGTTTTTGATTTTTGTAGGTGATATGTCAAAATACATGTATTTGATCCATTTTTTTGTCTTTGAGTACATTGGAAGGGTATTATGGAGGGTAGGAGGAGAAAACTTTTACAAAAAATATGGTGTAATAGCTAAGCTAACTATTGGCCTTATCATTACGATTGTTTTATCAATGATTTGGCAGAAGTTTGCTAGAATTATTAAAAATCGTAGATATGAGAAACAAAGTCTCAGCTGATATCTGTAGCTTTTATGGAAGTTGCAGGTGATATGATATGAAAAAAATATACTATGATAAATAAAAAGCATTTGAACATTGCATACGTGAGTTTTGAAATTGAGAAACTGAAAAAGTTTGTAAAAATGCCATTTGACTTGAAAATAGAAATGGTTAAGGGAAAGATAAAAGAATGTTAGGTAATGAAATTAATATTGTCCATATAAGTGAAAGCATTAAGAAAAGTTCTGTGCCATATAGGCAAATGATTGCTTTCGAAAAAAAAGGTATGTACTCTGAAATATTGACGCAGAATACAAGAGTTAACGATAAACGTATTCATGTAGCCAAGAAATCATTCCTGTCCAGGTTGCTTAGAAAAATTGACTCAGCATTGATAAAAATACAAGAACATAAATATCCCGATAGAATGCAGAATACTCCTTTTTCATATTTCCATGTGGGACTTAATATTGCTAAAGAAAAGATAGTTAAAAAAGCGGATATCATAGTGATTCATTGGATTGGAGCTTCTTTTTTATCTCCACGTGGTTTTAGGAAAATTTTGGAGTTAGGTAAACCAGTTGTTTTGGTTTGCCATGATAATGGAAATTTTACAGGTGGATGTCATGTCCGCATGGGATGTGAGAATTATCAAGATAGCTGTGGAAAGTGTCCTTTTCTAAAATCAGAAAAAGACAAAGATTTATCTTACAAATTATTAAGGGCAAAGAAAAAGGCTTATTATCGCAATAATATGGTGGTGGTATCTCCTAGCAAGTGGATGGATGAAAATGTAGCTAAAAGTGCAGTTTTAAAAGGAAAAGAGCATTTTATAATTCCTAATCCAATTGATACCGAAGTGTTTAAGCCATTAGATAAAAAAGCAGTACGTGAGAAATATGGGATAAATAATGAGCATTTGATTATAGTATTTGGGGGCGTGGATGTTTCATCTTCACCATCTAAAGGATATAAGGAACTATTTGAATGCTTGGATTATTTTTCTAAAAAGTACTCATATGTAAAAAAGATAGATGCATATATATTTGGAAGTGCTGGTGATCCGAAGCAATATAATGAAAAAATTAGTTTGAACTATCTAGGATATCTTGATGAGAATGAAATGGTAGAAGTATATAACCTTGCGGATATTTATGTTGTATCCTCATTAGAAGATAGCTTCAATAATACGGTTGCAGAGGCATTAGCTACAGAAACACCGGTCGTTTCATTTGCAGTTGGTGGAATACTCGACATAATTGATCATAAAGAGAATGGGTATTTAGCAAAGGCTTTTGACCCAGAAGATTTGGCCGATGGTATCTATTGGATATTGAATAATAATGTGAATAATAAGCTGGGGATTAATGGGCGTAAAAAAATAATTGATAATTTTACTTATGATAAGGTTGCTGAAAAGTATAAAGAATTATTCACTATGTTAGAGAGAAATTAGTAATTAAATAGAAATAGAATATAAGAATGAATAATAAGACTACTAAAACTATAGTTTTTTCAGAAATTATTTATCTGCTCTACTTTACTGTTATGTTTGGAGCAAGGGCAGCAGGATTATGCGAGGGAATGTTGCTATATAACATCACCCTCGTTATTGGTATACTCTTGTTTACAATAAAAGTAGCGATGACAGAGCATACAATATTTGAGTATATAGTTATGGCCTTATTGTTGGGAATGAGTGCATTGGTCTATAAGAACACCGGAGAAAAAGGGCTTCTTTTATATATGACCATGGTGTTGGGAATGAAAGGCGTGTCTCTACAAAGAATTGAAAAAGTGGGATTGACAATCCTAGGAGTGTGTTTTCCAGTGCTTGCGTTCTTGTCAGTGACAGGGATTATTTCTGACATCGCATATCCAGCAGATGGAAGATTACTTCCGGGACAGATGCTTAGGCGCTCTTTGGGCTACCCCTATTTCAACACTATGTTTACAACTTATGTGGTTTTGGTTGTTCTGATCATGCTTGTTTGTGGATACCAGGAGAAAAAGCAGCTGATTTTATCCAGCATTTTCTTTTTTATTGTCGGAGTTTATCTTTATATTTATTCTTGTTCCAATACAGGAATGATTGTGCTTACCGTATTTTTGGTGATGAATATTGTTATGCAGAGTATGGAAATAAGTGTCATCAAACGAAGCAGAGTTAGAAATAGCAAAGATAGCCATAGAGGACAAAGCAGTCTTGTTAGGATTTTGCTAATGTCAGTATATCCGCTGGGTATGGTGATTTCAATTCTTTGCCCGCTGCTCATAGGTGGTGAGAACTTTGAAATTCTTGATAAGCTCTTACATAATAGATTTAATTATGCCAATTATTACCTGACTCACGAACCTGTGACTCTTTTCGGAACAAGGTTTGCTCAGGCGCCCAATGACAATTATCTCATTGACAGCTCTTTTCTATATTCGTTTTTGCAGATTGGAGTAGTGCCTTGTATTGTATTAACAACTTTAATGATGGCAACGATCTGGAAGCTTATAAAAGAGAACAGAAGAATTGAGCTTGCTGTTGTTGTTAGCTTCTGTGTCCTGGGGCTCTCGGATCCGTTTTTCTACAATTTGTCTTATAAGAACATTATGATGCTGTTTGCCGGGGAAACGCTTTGGGTATGGTTGGCAGAAATTGAAGATACATTGATTAAGGGAACAGAACCTAGCAAATTTTCGTTAAATAAACAAGTAGTAAAAGCTTTAAGCACGAAGATTTTTTTATTAAAATCAGGTAGGAAAGAATATTATTACACAAATTGCCATATGTACAAATCATGGGCTGCAATTGGCGAATTTTTGAAATCAATATTTGCCATCAAAGGGATAAGAAAACTTGTTATTATGATTGGGGTTTCGATAATCATTTTTGCTTTTGCTTATTATTCAGGGTGCGCTAATGTTGAAGGTATAGTTGATACCATACCGGAGTGGGAGTTTTTCCGCAGTGCAATGAGCCGCGGACTGTGGAGCGGAATAACTGTTATGCTGATAGTGAATTCTAGGCAGAATGTGTTATAATGGCACGTAAAATGACAAGCATGGAAAGGAACACCACGTAAGGAGACATTACATGGCAAGTCCATTGTTTACAGTGATCACTGTCTGTTATAACAGTGAAAAGACAATAGAAAGAACTCTGCAGAGTGTGCTCAATCAGACTGAGCAGGATTATGAGTACCTCATAATTGACGGAGCGTCTACGGATGGCACTCTTGATGTAGTGAGGCGTTATGAACCTAAATTTCGGGGTAGGCTTCATATATTTTCTGAAAAAGATAATGGAATATATGATGCCATGAATAAGGGAATAGCCAAGGCTTCAGGAGAACTGATAGGCCTTGTTAATAGCGATGACTACTATGAGTTTGATGCGCTGGAAAATATGAAAAAGGCCTATCTGGGTTTGATTTCCAGTAATGAAGCACATGATCATGTCATTCTCTACGGCATGCAGAGACGTCTTAGAAACAGTGAGGAAATAGAGATAGAATTTGTGAACCATAGAATCCTTGGGGAAGGAATGATATGTCATCCTACATGCTTTGTGAGCAGAGCGGTTTACAATGATTTCGGCGTTTATGATACGAGCTATAAGAGTGCAGCGGATCTGGATTTTCTTTTAAGAATTAAGAATACGACAGATACTCAGTTTGCTCCTGTATATCACATTATATCCAACTTTGAGCTTGGCGGAATGTCAGCATCAGGACGCGGAGCAAGAGAGGCTGCCAGAGTAAGATGCAAGTACGGAGTGTACTCAAAGGTCAGGATGAACTACGTGATTTTTCAAAGCAGAATCATTGATTTTGTGCATTGGGTGAAGAGGTTATGAATAAAAGCTTTACGAACAGAATATTGGGGACAGATGTAGCCGTCACGAATCTGGAAGATGCAGTTGAACTCGTAGTTTATCAGGTTGACGGGCTGGAAAAAGATAAAGAGAAGTCGCAGCGTTATATCAAACTGGTTTCAGTTAAGGATTTACTCGATGCTCAAGCTGACCGGGCAAAGCGTCAGGAATTAGATAATGCAGAAATGTTGATTCCTGTAAGTGAGCCGATTGCCTGGATTCAGAGGCTTCGCGGTTTTAAGACTGCAGAAGCTGTCAGGGGAAAAAAATTAAATGATTCACTAAAAAGTGTTTTGGACAATAGATTTAATGAGATTAAGTGGTGCTATGACAGCGACTTTTTAAATGAGGATTGTGAGCGCACATTAATAATTGTATATCCTGAGAAAACAACAACCACGGCGGTATTTAAGTTTTTGATCAACTCAATTCCTGATGCTTTCAAATGGCAGAGAAAAAGGCCTGGTGATAAAAAAGACCTGCTTATTTATGCCCACTATTATTACCCGGATGTGGCATCCACAGGTCAGATACTGACAGAACTTGCAGAAGGACTAAACGATACCTTTCACACTACAGTTATCTGCACAGTGCCAAGCTACACTGGAAAGATAGATAAAGAATATAAAAAGCACAAGTACTATTACGAGAATATAAATGGCGTAGACGTCCTTAGAATCAGGGTTCCTGAATTTAGAAAGAACTTCTCACCAAGCAGAATCATCAATATTGTATCTTATTTCATAAGTGCGATTTTTGCTACAGCCCGTGTGGGACATCAGGATTATGTTTATACAATCTCACAGCCTCCGGTACTTGGAGGTCTTCTTGGTGTGTTTGGCAAGATAATAAAGAGAGCAAAATTTATATATAATATTCAGGATTTCAACCCGGAACAGGTTATGGCAGTTTCTTTTACTAGCAATAAATTTGTGCTGGGAACCATGATGTGGCTTGATAAGTTAAGTTGCAGATTTGCAGATAAGGTCATTGTGGTTGGTCGTGATATGGTGGAAACCTTGAAAAAGAGATTTCCTGAGAATACGCCTGATTATGTACATATAAATAACTGGATTAATGAAAAAGAGATCGTGCCACTTCAGGATGACAATGCAAAGGTCGTGGCTTTTAAAAAAAAATATGGTATTAATGACAAGTTTGTCATAATGTATTCAGGAAACATAGGCCTTTACTATGATCTGTTAGAAATTGAGAAAATTATAAAAGAGTTTGACAAGCCGGATTACAGCGATGTTGTTTTTGCTTTTGTTGGTCAGGGAACTGTTCTTGAGGAGATGAAAGCATATCAGGAAAAAGAGAAACTAAAGAACATTGTCTTTATTCCATATCAAAACAAAGAAGATCTTGTTTATAGTTTGAATGCCGGAGATGTACACTTTGTCGTTAATGCTAAAGGAATCAAGGGTGTGTCTGTTCCTAGTAAGCTATACGGAGTTATGGCGGCAGGAAAACCTGTCCTTGGAATATTAGAAGAAGGATCTGAGGCACGGCTTATCGTTGAAGAGGCACAGTGTGGCGTAGTTGCTGATCCTGGAGATTATGATGCGATAAGAAAAGTCATCAGATATTTCATTGATAACCGAGTACAAGAAGCTGCTGATCAAAAGACTAGTGCGAATGACAATCTTTATGAAATGGGTATGCTAGGACGCAGATTTCTAGATGAGCACCTGACAAGGGATGTTTCCATACAGAAATATGCAGATGAAATCCTGAAAATCAGATAGGAGCAAGCGCTGAAATAAAATAAGTGGCTGCTAGAACGAATTCCAATAAATAACAATATATACAATAAGGCAGAAAGGAATACGCTTTGTCAATTTTCTTATTCATAAAACAATTTGTTGATATGCTATACGAGTGGCAGTGGCTGGATATAGCTATGGTTCTGTTGGCACTTTGTATGCTTGGCTATCAGTACCTTTTGGTTAGGCCTGACTTGAAAAAAGAGTTTAGGACAGCGGATGCGGTAGTAGCGGCGCTAGCAGTTCTTTCTACGGTTAGCTTTTTAAGGGATATCAGCGCATATCAGGCATATATTAAGGTTATGTCAGCATTCCTATTGTACTTCATGGGAAGGCTCTACTACGACAGAGTCCTTGAGTGTGACGATGCACTGTCGTTATCCTCATATCTGATCGTTTATATCAACTTTATCCACAGAATTGTGACCTTTGGAAGTCGCTTTTTTCAGGTAAAAAATGCAGAGGGAGATTTTTACTTCTACGACACAGATATGGCTTACGCTATAGTTTTGGCATTTATTTTTATAGCCATGTTTGCAAGGAATTCTATTTTTAAGTATGTAACACTTTTTCTGGTTTGCCCATACATGGTGATATGCTCAGATGCAGGCATACAGACGATTCTTCTTGCAGTTATCGCTGTAGTTCTTTTAATGTATGTGCTGGAAGTAGCACTTAAGAAAAAGAAACTTGCCATGGCAGGGCTTGGATTGTTGATACTTGGGTTGATGATGGCAGTTGCGCTTATCTATATTCCTCTTTTGACGGATGATACTAGCGGGACATGGGCAATATTTGGTGGTAATACTGTTTTGGATGTTGCAAATATGGAGTCCAGATATGCACAGTGGCAACAGGTCTATGCAATAAGAAAGCCGGAGACTATCCTTGAAATTATGTTCGGAATAAGCTTCAACACGCACCTTCCACTAATGAGTTTTTATCTGAAACTTCTCTATACCGTGGGAGTTGCAGGGGCGTTGCTTGTGCTGGTGCTTATGCTTCAGGTCTTCAAAGCAGCCTATAAGGGGGAGGACAGAAAGAGTTTTTATATAACTGTAATGTTGGCAATCTTGATGTTGGGGAGTGGCGTTACATTCAACACTATGGAAAGCTTGCAGATGAGTTGGTTTATGATGCTTTTCGCCGGTATGGTCATTTCAGCGGAAGGGCGCGAGTAATTTCTTAGATATAATGCTTTCGAAGAATATGTGATTATGTTATGGTTAATATTGTTAATAGAAATGCAGTTAACAATTGCAAAATAGGTAAAGAGTAAACAGAACAGCTTTGGGAAAGGAGATTTTTATGGCAGAAAACAAATGGAGATGCAGAGCAGAGGATTTGAAGGGAACTGAGACAGAGAAGAACTTGCAGGCAGCTTTTGCAGGTGAGTCAGAGGCAAGAAACAAGTATACATTCTTTGCATCAAAGGCTAAAAAAGAGGGCTATGTTCAGATCTCAAATATCTTTGCAGAGACAGCAGCTAATGAAAAAGAGCATGCTGAAATCTGGTATAAGATTCTTACAGGCATCGGAAGCACAATAGATTGCCTTAAGGAAGCAGCTGAAGGCGAGTCATATGAGTGGAAGGAAATGTATCCTTCTTTTGCCAAGAAAGCAAGAGAAGAGGGATTTGATGAAATTGCTGAGCTGTTTGAAGGTGTTGCTGCAATAGAGAAAGAGCACGAAGAGCGCTACAAGAAACTTCTCAAAAATGTTGAAGATAAGTTAGTGTTCTCAAGAGATGGCGATTGCGTATGGCAGTGCAGCAACTGTGGACATATTGTAATTGGAAAGGAAGCTCCGGAAGTTTGCCCTGTTTGTAACCATCCAAGGGATTACTTCCAGCTTAAAGCAGAGAATTATTAAATATTAAAAAATCAAAGGCAGCTCATGGATCTGTGAGCTGCCTTTAAAATTATAGATTAGCGAATTATCTTCTCAAAATCATCCTTGCCATGCTTACAGATGGGACATATAAAATCATCGGGCATGTCTTCGCCAACGTATTCATAGCCGCAGATAAGGCATTTCCAAATGGTTTCGCCCTTTGGAGTTGTACCGACTTTTTCAGGTTTTGGCTTAATATCACTTTGATAGAATTCATATGTGCAGGATGGAACGTCTGACAGCACTGTCATAAAAGTTGGTTCACAGATGAAAAGTGTGTGTGAACCAAGATCTACCTCTTTTTCAACCTTCAGCGAGAAATATGCGTTGGTTCCTGTCAAGATGTAAGGAATACCATTATCCGCAGTTTCATATGATGAAGTTGGGAAAGAGTCGTCAAATTTATCCACATCTTTTCCTGACTGGAAACCAAAGTGCTTGAATAAATCAAAAGAAGCATCTTTGCTAATGACAGAGATGTTGCAAAGCCCAGTGTCTTTTATCATGTCGTGGGTGTAATTTGCCTTGTTTACTGCAATTGAAATTCTGTTAGGATCTGATGCAATCTGAACAGCAGTATTAATGATGCATCCATTTTTCTTTTCACCTCTTACTGCGGTGCAGACGAAAAGACCATAAGATAGTTTGTACATTGCTTTGTTGTTGAATTCTGCCATAGTGGGGACTCCTTTCTCGTTAGTGGTAGAAATGGTGTTGGTTTTCAATATTGGTGCTTGGATTTTATTGGCTGATTTTTGAAGTTCTTTTCTCTTATTCCTATACTCTATAATTGGCAGATCAGCTGCAACCAGCATTTCCTTCATGGGAATATCACTTTTCTTGGGAAGTTGTGTTTCAACAATTCTTTTATCCTGCCTTTCGACCACTTTATTGGCGCGACTTCCAAGCCAGGCAATAGCCTTGTCGATAGGTTTTAATCCGGTTATTTTATTGTAAAAGCGAAGCGCTATGATCGAATGCTCTTCATCAACCGGGATAAAGAAAGCCAAAATCAGTATTTTATCCGTGACATGGTTGAGCCACATATTAGGATATTTAAAGGTTAGATTCGTGCTCTTGATCAGGCTGTCTGCGGATGATTTGGGTAATTGCCCGCTGTCAACTTCGTTATTGGCACTGGTTTGCAGGGTATTGTCATCAAGCCATACCACCTTCGGACCGTTGCACAAAGTTTTATTGCCACGACCAATTGTGGTACGGTGAACAAAGGCAAGATGGGATACGTCCAGCTGGTTTTCAATAACTCTGGAGTACTGTACGTTCCATGTATCTTCGATATGATCATAAGAATAGTTTGTATCAGTGATAACATCGAAGTAGTCAGGATCATGAGTTGGCATACCGTTGCCGTACCAGGCAAATACTATTCCACCAATCTCTTTTACCATATAATGCTTGAGGTCGAACCGGGAGAAATCTTGAGCTGAGGTCCTGCCTTCTGACGGTATATGCACGCATTTGCCATTGGAATCATACTCAATTCCGTGAAAGGGGCATTTGATATTTCCGTCTTGGACGCAGCCTTTTTCAAGAGATGCACCTCGATGAGCGCAAAGGCTACTTACAAGGCTGAGTTCGCCGTTTTCATTCCTAAAAAAGACGAGGTTTTCACCAAAACGCCTAGCTCCGATATCATTGCCTTTTTTAACAGAGTTAGAAGATAGAACAGCATACCACTGATTTTTGATCATAAATAAAACCTCCGGATTTGTAGAAAAAACGGCGGGCTACAATACAATTATACTATAAACGATATGCCGTTAACCACCGGCGATTATAAATTCTTTTAAATAATATAGAAGAAAGCTATATACATATATGATAGAATGTATTTATGAACGAAATAGTGAGAAAGTAGATGCGCTGGTAATGATCTTAGTTGATATGTTGTATAACAATCGCATTTACTGAAGGTTGGAGCATGAAAGGAGAAACTGATTATGAAGTATGTATGTAATACTTGTGGCTATGTTTACGACGAGGCAGCAGGTGATCCTGATAACGGAATAGCACCTGGAACGAAGTGGGATGATCTTCCGGCTGATTTTGTTTGTCCATTGTGCGGAGTTGGAAAGGAAGACTTTTCAGTCGAGGCATAAGAAAAAGAAATATAGCTGCAAAAGACAGCCGATAGCAAATAATTGATAAGTAAGCGAAGGCAGGTACATCCAATAGGTGTGTCTGCCTTATCTTCAAGTGCGCCTAGCGGCGCACGTTTCTAACGGGTTAAAGTCCCGAATCCGCCCGGTAGTGGGAAGGATATAGCCGAAAGCAAGGGTGTCCGTTTTGAGGCGGAATCTGAAGGAAGCTGGATGTGAGGAACATACTAACTCATGGGCAAAACTCTGGTCTGACGTACAGAAATCTCATACGAGGTTATGCATGAGGGTAAGGCTGCTTGACAAGTCGAAGCCCAATAACTACACGGAATCATGCGTGATAAATGAGGCGGATGGATGGAGAGGAAGAAACGTGTGGTACCTAGGGAGGTCTGCGTGAAACGCTCCGAAAGGAGTAACCACCGTACAAGGAAACGAGGCGGTGCTGAACACGCAGAAGTCAGCAGAGGTCATAGTAGGGATAATGACATGGAAACATGGACATGCTAACCGAAGGACCGAATCAGTAGGAGTCTTAAGTACGACCGAGAAAGGAGGAATGACCGTTAATGGCAGAAAACATTGATAATAATGGCTGTTCGCAAAGAGATAGTGCGGAACATGAAGGGTATGCGAAAGCGCTTAGGTCATTCAATCGGATATGGAAAGAAAGAGACAGTGCACAGCCGAAGCTCTTGGAATCAATACTGTATAAGGATAACTTTAACAGAGCGTATAAGAGAGTTAAGGCTAACAAGGGAGCGCCAGGTATTGATGGTATGACCATTGAAGAGGCACTTCCGTACCTTAAGGAACATCAGCAGGAGTTAACTGACCGCATATACAGCGGTAAGTACACCCCATCGCCAGTCAGGCGAGTTGAGATTCCAAAACCAGATGGTGGTGTGCGCAAGCTTGGCATACCCACCGTGATAGACCGAACACTCCAACAGGCAATAACTCAACAGTTAGTGCCAATCTATGAACCATTGTTTGCGGACGGAAGCTACGGCTATCGCCCAAACAGAAGCGCAAAGGACGCTATACAGAAGGTAAAAGAATACGCAGAACAAGGTTACACTTTTGCAGTAGTCTTGGATTTATCAAAGTATTTCGACACCTTGAACCATGAAATCCTTATCAATCTCCTCAGAAGGAATGTGAAGGATGAACGGGTAGTTCAACTAATAAAGCGTTATCTGAAAAGTGGGGTAATGGAAAATGGTGTGGTCATTGATACAGAAGAAGGTTCACCGCAAGGTGGGAATTTATCTCCACTTCTTGCGAATATCTACCTCAATGAGTTCGACCAAGAGTTTCTGAAAAGAGGTGTGCCCTGTATAAGATATGCAGATGACATCGTTCTTCTAGCGAAAAGCAAAAGAGCATCAGAGAGACTCTTGGAAAGCAGTACAAAATATCTCGAAGAGAAACTGAAGTTAACAGTAAATCGAGAGAAAAGTCGTACGGTCAGCGTGTTTGCAATCCGAAATTTTAAATTCCTTGGCTTTGCATTGGGAAGGAACGGATGTGGCGTTTTCGTCAGGGTTCATCCAAAGTCATTGAAGAAGTTCAAGTCAAAGCTGAGAGATTTATCTTCCCGTAAGTCTGTGCAGTCCATCAAGCCTAGTCTTGGGAAAATCAAGGTATATGCGAGAGGATGGCTTAACTACTACGGTATAGCAAGCATGAAGAACAACATAGACGATATCAATGGGTGGCTCTATCACAGAATACGTATGTGCATATGGAAACAATGGAAGAAACCTAAAACAAAGGTACGAAACTTGATTAAGATGGGTGTACCTGAGGATTTGGCATGGCAGGCTGGTAATAGTCGAAGAGGCCATTGGTTCACAACGCGCACAGTTGCAGTAAGTCTGGCAATGACAAAAGAAAGACTGATAAACAGTGGCTTTTATGATTTAGCCACAGCCTATCAGTCTGTGCACGTCAACTATTGAAAGCGCCGTATACCGAACGGTACGTACGGTGCTGGTGTGCCATGCAAGGCACACAGAAGATGAAGGTAGGTCCTTCGACAGGAATTGAGCAGGCAAATCTGTCAAATCACTCTAGTGCTGCTGTAGTCAAGCCTATGGTAGTAAGCGATTAGAGAAAAGGCTACAAGTAGTAGTCAGATAGGATACATGAAGATGAACGAAAGTGAATCACTGATGAAGTGTCGAAAGCGTAAATTTTCTGCAAAATCTGCTTCTCACCACTAAGCAGAGATAAAGGATAATGGATACCTGTAAAGCTGATTATCTGTGGGACGGCATTAAGGTGACATGAGCATGTATCAGGCTTCTGTGTGAAACATGGGAACCTGCAGAATAATGAAAATCGAAAAGGTTCAAATCACAGAAAGATGAGACTGAAAGTAGAGAAGTATTCTGCAGGGGCGGAGTCATCCGTAGTAGTTTTGAAGTTTCTGTAATGGAAATGGAGCAAAGGGATGACATCATTTAGCTTGAATCGGATAACAACTAGGAAACTAGGAGGATTTGATGAACGAGAGCAAACAATATGATATACCCAAAAGGGCTGTAATTGAAGCGTATAAAAGAGTTAAAGCAAACAAAGGAAGTGCCGGAATAGATGGCGTTGATTTCGAGCTATTTGAAAAGAGACTGAATAATAATCTCTATAAAATATGGAATCGAATGAGTTCTGGAAGCTATTTCCCGTTGCCAGTAAAGGCTGTTGAAATACCAAAGAAAACTGGAGGTGTCAGACGCCTTGGGATACCAACTATAACAGACAGGGTGGCACAGATGGTAGCACGAATGTATGTCGAGCGAGCGGTAGAACCAATGTTTTGTGATGACTCATATGGCTACAGACCAAACAAGTCGGCGCTAGATGCGATAGAGATGACTAGGAAAAGATGTTGGAAGTATGACTATGTAATCGAATTAGATGTAAAAGGTCTTTTTGACAACATTGACCACGAGTTATTGATGAGAGTGGTACGCCGACACGTGGATGAACCTTGGATATGTATGTATGTGGAAAGATGGCTTAAAACTCCTTTTGTGTTACAAAATGGAGAAGTGGTTGAGCGAAAAGCAGGGACACCCCAAGGCGGAGTCATTAGTCCTGTGTTAGCTAACATGTTCTTGCACTATGTATTTGACATGTGGATGAGCAGATATTTTCCAGATGCACCATTTGAGAGATATGCAGATGATGGTGTAGTTCACTGCAAAACAAAGGAGGAGGCTCTTTATATAAAAGAGAGTCTGGGCAAAAGATTCGCGGAATGCAAACTTGAATTACATCCCACTAAAACTAGGATTGTGTACTGCAAAGATAAGGATAGGACGAGAAATGAAGACTTAACAGAGTTCGATTTTCTTGGCTACACTTTCAAAGCGGTACATATCATGTGTAAAGATGGAAAAATGCGGTATAACTTTATTGCATCAGTCAGTAAGGCGTCTGCTAAGACATTCAGAGACAAGGTCAAAGCATTAGAAATCCATAAGAGAACGGGCTGTAAAATCAACATGATTGCGGAACTTCTTAACCCCATGCTAAGAGGCTGGACTAATTACTTTGGGAAGTTTAATCCCTCAGCTATGAAATATACGTTACAATGCGTAGAGCGTAGATTGGTTAAATGGGCAATGTGCAAATATAAGAATTTCCGTGGGCATAGACGTAGAGCTGAAAAATGGCTCTCGTCTGTGAGAAAACGAGAGCCTAGGTTATTTGCTCATTGGAGCTATATGTATTCGTATTGTTAAATGATAAGAGCCGTATGAAGGGAGATCTTCACGTACGGTTCCGTGAGAAGTTTGGGGTGAAACTCCCCTTACTTACTCGACTGAGAGGACGGCGGTTAGTCACCGCCTCCTACTCGATTAGTGACAGAGGGAGTTATATGCACAGATTATACGAAACTGATGATATTTCAGTGTTTTGGAATTCGGATAAATGCAGGCATGCCAGGAAATGCGTGACAGGTTGCCCTGAAGTTTTTGATTTTAAAAGAAAGCCTTGGATTGATCTAAGTCAGGATGAGACACAAAGAATATGGAAGACTGTAAAACAGTGTCCTTCTGGAGCTTTGGATATTATATATAATCATGAAGTGATGGTAAAACTGGATAATGACAATAATAGGAGCATTGCTGTGGATAAAGATGGGCAGATCATCGGTGAATGTGATTTCCAAGAAAGCGCCGACATAATCACCATCTATCACACAGAAGTGAAGCCTGAATACGGTGGGAATGGAATAGCAAAGAGGCTGGTATATAAGGTTTTTGAAGAAGCGGACCGGGAGTGCAAAAAGATAGTACCTACTTGCTCATATGCGGCAAAATTGCTTAGCAATTAAAGCATTATAATTACTGCTCCTCTTCAAAATCAAATTCTTTGAATAGGAACTTCCTGCAGAACAGAAGAACAGCGATAGCCAGGACTCTGATAAGAACATATAAAGCTTCTTCATGTCCTGCCACAAGGCCTCTCGCAATGGCAAAAATAAGCACTTCAATTATTGTATTCATTGAATGCTTTACGAGCATTCTCTCAAACTCAATTACAATGATCACGCTGAATGCAGATTCTAGAAGCTTCTCAATGTACTCCAAAGCATCAATATCTGCAGCATTATTTGTAAAAGAAAATGCATCCAGAACAAGATGGAAACCACCATAAATTACACCTATAAGCAGTATGGCTGCTACAAGCTTCTCAAGGTAGTTAGGCAACTTCATTATTAACTTGTGGAAAAAGGTATCTTTTTTGTTCATGTGGATACTCCTGTTAATCGGAAATTTGTAATAATTTTACTATATTTTGAATTGGATTGTTAGTGATAAATCGCAGAGCAATTATGTAAGTAAGGAAAAAACTTGATGCTTTTGTTGGATAATCAAACTTTTGGAGGGTTTGCCAAGCGTTTTGAGGGTCTGACTTTGAGGGTCAGGCCCTTTTAGTAGTGCGCCTAGCGGCGCACGTTTCTAACGGGTTTAAGTCCCGAATCCGCCCGGTAGTGGGAAGGATATAGCTGAAAGCAAGGGCGTCCGCCGCGAGACGGAATCTGAAGGAAGCTGGATGCGGGGAACATACTAACCCACGGGCAAATCTCCGGTCTGACGTACAGAAATCTCATACGAGGTTATGCATGAGGGTAAGGATGCTATACAAGTCGAAGCCCGATAACTACACGGAATCATGCATGATAAATGAGGCAGATGGATGGAGAGGAAGAAACGTGTGGTACCTAGGGAGGTCTGCGCGAAACGCTCTGAAAGGAGCAACCACCGTCCAAGGAAACGAGGCGGTGCTGAACACGCAGAAGTCAGCAGAGGTCATAGTAGGGATATGGACATGGAAACATGGACATGCTAACTGAAGGACCGAAATCAGTAGGAGTCTTAAGTATGACCGAGAAAGGAGGAATGACCGTTAATGGCAGAAAACATTGATAATGGCTGTTCGCAAAGAGATAGTGCGGAACACAAAGGGTATGCGAAAGCGCTTAGGTCATTCAATCGGATATGGAAAGAAAGAGACAGTGCACAGCCGAAGCTCTTGGAAGCGATACTGTATAAGGACAACTTTAACAGAGCGTATAAAAGAGTTAAGGCAAACAAGGGAGCGCCAGGTATTGACGGTATGACCATTGAAGAGGCACTTCCGTACCTTAAGGAACATCAGCAGGAGTTAACTGACCGCATATACCGCGGCAAGTATACCCCATCGCCAGTCAGGCGAGTTGAGATTCCAAAAACAGATGGTGGTGTGCGCAAGCTTGGCATATCTACCGTGATAGACCGAAAGAAGGCAACTGCATGTAGCCTGAGAAATAAGCTTGCAGAGATGACATGCTCACTGGCATATTTTCACCTATATGCTTCTGTCCGTGAAAAACTTAGCGACTTGTTATATAAAGGTGAAGTCGCTTAAAATTGAATTGACACCCTATTGAATAGGGAGTATATTAAAGGTAACAGGAGGAACTATGACAAGAACATTTGTACAGACACCGGAGTTTTCCCGCAACTGGGACAACTTAGGATTTGATGATGACGACTTACGGCTGCTTGAAATTGATATCATGGAGCATCCCGATAAATATCCAGTAATGAAAGGCACAGGTGGTCTTCACAAGGCTAGGATTGCCTTGGGTGATAACAATAAAGGGAAAAGTGGTGGAGCCAGAGTTTGCTTTGTTGATTTTGTGTTTGCAGAGACAGTGTATCTTATCACTGTTTATCCTAAGAAAGCAAAGGATAATCTTTCAAAGGAAGAGCGCAACGAAATCAAGAAAGTCATTGAAATACTTAAGAAGAGCCTTGGAGGTGAATAATATGAGTAATAACGTATATGAAAGCATTATGACAGGTCTTAATGAAGCATTGGAAGATGCCAAGAGTGCTAAGAAGGTACTTAAAAGGCATAAGGTAACAGTTGAGCCTGTTAAAGTGTATGAAGCAGATGAGGTAAAGAAAATTAGAAATTCAACTGGAATGTCGCAGAAGATATTTGCAAGTTATATGGGCGTTTCAGACAAGACAGTTGAAGCATGGGAAGCAGGAACAAATCATCCATCAGGAACTGCAAGCAGACTTCTCAGCATGATTGAGAAGGATAAGGAACTAATTATTAAGTTTCCTTTTGTGACAAATGCAATGGCAAAATAAATAGCATAACAAAACTTTCTACTAAGAACATTTTTGCAAAGGAAGTGTTGCTACGAAGAGAATATTTCGTATAGGCAGAAAAAGTAAAATGGTGTGTTATAATTAAAATTGTTATACAGATATGTAGTAATCAGAATGGTGAAGGTGTGGGTAATGTCTAAACTTATTTTGTTGCTAGGTAATGGATTCACAATTGACCTGATTTCTAAATTAGGGAAAAGTGAAGTAATTAATACTAAAAATCTTTTTTGCAAAGGAGATTTAGTAGAGTGGCCTGATGGGCAAGGCAAGAAGGGTTTTTTGTCATATAAAAATTGTAGAAACTTATGGAATTTAGGTGCACGTCCACATATGAATGAGAGGGACGCGCAAGAGATGATTGAGGATATTATTTCGTGCGCTAATACTTTGACGAGAACAATGTTAGATTTGTCAGAATCTGAAAATATTTATAGATCTGCGTATTATGAGCTAATAGCTTATTTGAAACATCTATTTATTATGTATAATGACCTGGTGCTTGATAGTGAACTGATGAGTGAAAAAATAAATGAATGGGGATGGTATAGGTTAATTAATGGAGCAAATAATTCTGATTTAATTGATGAGATTAATATCATAACGTATAATTATGATATTTTTTTAGAGAGAGTGTTAAAATTACACAATATTGGATTTAATATAGTTGGTCTAACAGATAACGATGAAAAAATCAAAATATTTAAGCCTCATGGTTCAATAAGCTTTTGTCATCAAAATAGTGGTGAAAAGTCATCATATAGTATAAGAAAAGATCCCGATATGTATGAAGCAAAGTTAACAAATTTTATAGTGAGGTATGACAAATTGGATGAAAATTATTATATTGATGCTATGATTCCACCATCAGGAGATTCATCTCGGATGACATTTCAGTGGGCAAAGGAAATAAGGGACGAGATAGAAACAATGGTTAATCATATGACTTCAGAAGATAAGATGGTTATTTCCGGATTATCATATTGGCATGTTGATCGCAGAGAAATTGATGACATATTAGTTAATACACCTAAAAATGTTGAAATTTCTATGGTTAACCCAAATCCACCAAAATCGTTAGAGGCTGTGATTTCATCTATTTTTGATAATTATGTTCTCTTTTCGGATTCAAGTAGTATAGGGGGGCTTTATGAATAATATTGTAATTTTAAAACGAAATTCTACAAGTATTACTATATCAGAATTTTATGAACGATATAAAATGGAAAAATATAATTTTGATCCTGCATATCAAAGACGAGGCGATGTTTGGAATGAAGATAAGCAAGGATTTTTGATCGACACGATATTAAAGAATTACCCGATGCCTCCGATCTTTTTGCATCAAAAAATAGATGAGGTGACTGGGACCACAAAATATGATGTCATTGATGGAAAACAGAGGTTGACTGCTATTATTAAATTTATTGAGGGTGATTTGGAATTACCTCAAGATTTTGATGAGGGGGCATATGGTGATTCAAGGTTAAATGGATTAAAAATTGATGACTTAGAAGGAAAACTGCTTGATTACAAAAAACAGTTATGGAGATATTCGATTTCTGTTGAATACATTGATACAGATAAAAATGATGTAGTAGATGCTATTTTTGATAGATTAAATAGGAATGGAGAACAGTTAGAAGAACAAGAATTAAGAAAAGCAAAATATCATGATACGTTGATAATGAGTTTGGTTGAAAGAGTAACCGATATGATAAATTGGGATGATATTGGTAAAATGAAAGTAAGCCGTATGCAAGATCAAGAGTATGCGTCTGAACTTTTGTTCTATTTGTTGAATGATGATGCATCGGATGGTAATGCGAAGGAAACACTTGATAATGAATACAAAAAATGGAATGAGAAGTTAACTGATGGGCAGATAGATAGTATAGAAATGCGGTTCAAAAAAATACTAGAATACATTGAAGAATTAGATATTAATTTTGATCAATACAAATTAAAAGGCGTTAGTCATTTCTATGCTATTTTTGCATTCAGCAAGGTTATGATTGAAAAGAACATTAATCCTTCAGCTATAAGAGGAAAACTTGATGAGTTTTATTTGAAAATGCGAGATAAATCGTATGATTACCCAGGAGTTCAGAAATATCTGGATAGCATGCAATCTAATACACGATCAAAGAGTCAGCGGTTAAAAAGAATAAATGCGCTAATTGAATCGTGTGATGTTTAAATATTGGGAACAAAGTAATAGTATGTTATAAGCATTTAGCGGAATATAATCGAAAATTATAACGAGAAAAGTTTTGATAATTAAAGTTCTTTAGGGTATAGCTTTATGGTTGAACTAAAAATAATGTCAATGGTGTAAAAGATGACTTGGCAAGGATGATTACAGGTGATAAGGTTAGATGTGAAACTAAAGAATATGCGGCAACATCAATGAATCTTAAGACCAGAGATGAGATACTTTCTGCCATGGTAGTTTATGGTTTTTTAAGCTATGCAGATGGTTTTGTAATGATTCCCAATCAGAAACTATTGGGACAGTTTGCGGATATGCTTGAAAAAGAGGAATCATTGGGATATGTTCATAGATTAGCTTTAGAGTCTGAAAAGGTGCTTGAGGCTACTTTAAACGGAGAAGAGGATACGATAGCCCGGATTCTTGAGCAGTTTCATGATACAGAGGCACCAATCCTTATGTACAATAATGAGTCCGATTTATCTGCAATTGTCAATTTGGCATATTTGTCTGCGAGAGATCGGTATGATGTTCAGCGTGAGAATAAAAGTGGAAAAGGATTTGTTGACTTCATTTTTTACCCAAGGAGAAAAGAAGAGCCAGGTATTATCTTGGAATTGAAAGTTGATGATTCAGCAGACAATGCACTAAAACAAATTAAAGATAAGAACTATGTTCAGAGATTTAAAGGAAAAGTAGCTGAAAAACAAGAAGTAAAAGAAGTTATTTTGGTCGGAATTAGCTATGATAAGGTTAATAAGAAGCACACATGTAGGATCGAAATGGAGTACGTGTAAAAGACAATGTTGTTTTTTGACTAATCCCCCAACATGTGTTAATCTACTAGCAAACAAAAACTAGCGATGTTACATTAACATCGCTGTTTTCACGTTAAGAAAAAAAACTATGATATTAAAAAGTAGTATAAAGGTAGTAAAAAAACCTGAAGATAGCAGTAGCAGGAACTGGATATGTAGGACTTTCGCTTGCAGTACTTCTTTCACAACATAATGAAGTCACTGCAGTAGATGTTGTACCTGAGAAGGTAGACATGATCAACAAGTGGCAGTCACCTATCCAGGATCTGTACTTGATGATGTACAAGATAAAGTGTACACAAGAGATTTATTTAGGAGAGATTAAAACGCAAATAGCATTGATAAGTAGAAAATAATGGTCGTATAAGTTCACCATAAACGAGGTAGCAGAAGTGCCGCAGGCACTTTTTTATTATTGAATTCCCAAATTCAATATCAGCATATTTTATTTTGATGATGAGATGTGTTTTACAGCGTTGCGCAACCTATATGTCAAGAAGAGTAGATACCTTGATATCTTGCATTTGGTTTTATGAGCAAGCGATAAAGGAAAGAAAGTTTTAATGCATAAAGATTTAAAGAGAAGAAAAAGAATCAAAAGAGTCAGAAAAGTCAGAAGAGTCAGGAGAGTTAAAAGAAGAAAAAGCATCCTGAGGCTGAGAATAGAAGAAATACTCTACGACAAATTAAGGATTGACAGAATCGATTTTGACAAATTAAACGAGATTACTCAGGTTTTGTATGAAATTGCGTTTTGCATGATTTTGTATGATAGAATTGCGTCTTTTTCAAAAGCAGAATTTCCGCTGTCTGGAAGTATATTCTCTATTGCTTACTATGCTTTGCCTTTTATTGCTATGGCCAGACTTTTTATATGCTATAGACCTAAAGAGGCTGCCATTAAAGGAGGAATGGCGTTATTTTTGTGTCTGCTGATTTCTCATTTTAACTCCGGGAGAGTGGTAAAGGTTTTCTTTTTGCTTGCCCTTGGAAGTGTAGAGATAGATTATAGAAGACTACTCAAACATATATCTATATTCTCATTTGTATTATTGTTTCTTGAATATATAGCCTCATTTGCCGGACTTATTTACAATACAGGAGTCGTATCTTCTAGAAGAATTACAGCCATTCTGGGTACGATAAATTCTTCGGATGCTGCCAGCTGGATACTGTTTGCAGCTATAGCGCTCTTTGTAGCCGGAGGCGTGCCGACATACGTTAGCTTTGCTGTGTTGCTTATTTGTCATTTGCTTTCGAAGTTCTATATTTCATCAGATACTTCAACATACGCATCTTTAGTTTTGATGTTATTGATACTGTATGGCTTTTTAGAGGAAAAGTTTTCTGATAATAATCCGGTATTCAAGGTGATAAAAAAAATCATAAATTTTGTTGCTATTGTTTTGACTCCTGTGTTGACTGCTTTTATAGTTACATTTGTAGTTCTGTACAACAAGGGAAATGCGTTTGCATATAAAATTGACGATTTGATTCATCACAGGCTGGTCTATGCTGCTGCAATTTATAACGAAAGTGGAATCGGTTTGTGGGGGACATGGGGGTATAACGTATATGGAGAGGAGTTTACTACAGACCTTACGTATACCTACCTTGATGATTCGTATATCAATCTTTTAGTGAATTACGGAATTATCTTTACGGTAATAGTCCTCTCATGTTGGATATATATGATAGTCAAGGCAATCAAGACTGATAATAGAAGGCTTGTTTTTGCTACAATTGCGCTTTCACTCCATTCTTTTGAAGAAGGGCATTTTCTTGATGATTTTTTCTCAAATTACCTGGTGTTGATTCCTTTTTATTCAGCTTGGATTGTTCCAGACCAACTCTTAAATTTCAAGAAGCCGGTAGTTAATATTAAATTTATAAAGAAGGCTGCCCTAATAATAGGATCAATTATAGTATATTTATTGCTTTTTACACCTGCTGTATCGCGCAGCAGAACTTTTATGGAAATCAGCGGATTAGATGATGAATATGCTTTTTCCTTTCCTGTAATGCTTGCTATAGGCCTTGTTTTTGGATTTGCTTTCATTTTTACATATATCTGCTACAAGCTTCTTGATAAGAATAAAGATAGGATAGTTATCGTATTGTGCGCGGCTTATGTGCTGGCAGTATTTGCGGTATATGTTATTACCGGGAGCATAATCAAAAACTATTCGGAACAGTACAAAGAAAGACTTTTGACGGATGCACAGGCTATAAACCTGATTACTGAAGCGGCTGTAGAGCCTGTTTACGCGGATGTTTTGCCTGAAATATACTACAACGAGTTTGAAGGTATAAAGAGATCTTTATATTCGGGACATGATCTTGCAAGGACCGGAACATCCACAATTATAGTGGATTCAACTGATGCAAGGCAGATGACGATAATGCGAAGAGGCTGGCTTTATGCCCAGTTGACAGACACCACGTCGGTTTACACCAATGATAAGAGTGTGGAAACAGCCCTTGTTGATGCTGGCTATCATCTTGCCGGATATTATTATACAGAAAATGAAGTTAATGTTTCGGAGAAGTATTTCGCTCAGGTTAACATTGATAAAGATAAAGTCACTTTTTCAGGAACGATAAAACTAAAAGGTGATAAAAAGCCGTGGGCTGACAGAATATGTGTCATCAATGCTTCCACTGAAGATGGAAGCCTGGGAAGCGTAAATATTTCTGCAAAAGATCTTGATGAAAATAATGAAATTGACTTTGTAGCTACTTTTGTGACAAATGGGAAGCAATTTGACCTTTCAATCACCGGTGATAACAGCTACAATTTTGAAATTGTTTCTTACGAGCTGACGGACGACACTCAGGTGACATTTGAGAAAACATATTCTACAGATGATTTTTATTCTTATTCAGTAAATGGCGGGCTGACGCTTACTCTGCGGACAAATGGTCTTAAAAACGAATCTTTGACCGGAGCTGGCTCACTTGGAAAACTTGTTGTTACAAACGGAGGCAAGACGGTGTATGAAGGCAATATATATCCTGATCAATTAATGGAGCTTTCAGATGCATCAAATTTTGATAGCATGGAATATGATGTATCGTATAAAGGTACGGGTACCTATGCTGCAAGTATAACCCTTGCCCAGGATATTGATATGGATATAACGATGATGACTTATCACTCCTATCCAAACATAGATGAGCACAATTTTTACAATGATGTTTATCAGATTGTCAGAACCGAATATTTTGATCTTGATGGAAACAAAACAGCAAATACCTCCGGGCAATATGCGACAGAGTTTGAATATGACAAAAATGAAAATGTCACTGATATGAGATATTACGGCGAAGATTATGAACTCATGCTCATATCTCAGGGTTATGCTGAAGTAAAGAGAGTCTACAATGACTTGAACTACATTATAGAAGAGAGCTACTATGGTTTGGATGGAGAACCTGTGCTTTGCACAAATGGATATGCTTCACTAAGACAAGAGGTTGATGTGGAAGGAAATCCCACTCACATATGGTACTATGACACTGAAGGAAATCCTATTATTACTGCAAGTGGCTATGCAGAACTTGTCCGTGAATACAACTCTGATAATAAAGCAGCCTATGAAGCCTATTATGACATTGAAGGAAATCGCATTGATATGGCTCAGGGCTATAGCGGTTGCCGCTATGACTACGACGATTCCGGACGCATAAATGTCATCATATATCTTGATGAAGAAGACTCTCCTGTTATGACTACCTATGGCTACTCGGAAGTACATAGGGAGTATGACGAAAGAGGAAGAGTCACAGTAGAAACCTATTATGGTACGGCCGGTGAAATCATGGAAATTGAGGCAGGATATGCTACTGTAGTAAAAGAATATGATGATGATGGCAACAACATTTCGATAAGGTATTTTGGCATCGAAACCAGTGAAGGATATACAGAAGTCAACAGAAAATTTGACAGTCAGGGGCGCGTTATTTATGAAGAAAAGAGAGACAGCGATGGAAATCTCATCATCCTGTCAGGAGCATATTGCGCATATAGTAGAGAGTATGATGAAAATGGCAATGTTAGTGTTGTAATCTATTATGGTGAAGATGGCAATCCTATTCTCATAGGCGGAGAGTATGCAGAAGTACATTACAGATACGATGACAATAAACGAGTCAACTTTGAGGCATTCTATGATGGCTATGGCAATAAAGTAACCAGAGGCGCTGGTTATCATGCTTTGGGTTATGAATATGATGAGGCAGGGGACAGAAGCGTTATAAGATACTATGACGTTGATGAAAATCTCATGCTGATAAGTGATCAGTACTGCGAAGTCCACAGAACCTATGACAGTTTAAAAAGAGTTGCTACTGAGAGCTACTATGGATTGTCAAGTGAAAAGATAACTCTTAGTGCCGGATATCATATGGTAGAATATGAATACGATGAGGCCAATAATATAAGCGTTCTTAAATATTACGACGAAGCAGGAAATCCTACTCTCATAAATTCCGGAATATTTGAGATTAAAAGAACCTTCAAAGAAAACAAAAAGATAATTCGTGAAGAGTATTATGGGCTGGACGGAAACCCTATAGAAAATACTGCAGGTGTTGCATATATTGAACGGGAGTATTATGATGACGGAAGTGTAAGTGGAGAGTTCAAGTATGATATAAATGGTAATCTGATAGTGCAATAATTAAAAGTATGGTAAAACAATTTGCTTTTTTTACTGTGGCATTCATTGAAATGTTTACTTTTTGTGCTATTACTGGGCAGTTTAGATAGGCTTTTGGATTGTTCCATCTAAACAGATACAATTGTTTGAATAGAAAAAGAAATATCAGAAAGATTCAGCTTTGACAGTACTTTAATTCAGAAAAGTTCTTGGCTGTGAAATGGGGAAACTGTTCTAGCGAATAGATCATGCTTTTTTTATTGAATGAATAATAATCAAAGTGAGGGCACTTCAATGAACTGTGACGAAAAATATAAAGAATTATACAATCACTATCCGGACTATCATGCCTTTTGTGGTTACAGAGTAGCACCTTTGGGAGCGCATGTAGACCACAATGGCGGACGAATTCTGGGATGTGCCATAGATAAAGGAATCCATATAGCATATGGGAAAAAGGAAAATGGTGTTATAGAACTTCAAAGCTTACAATTTCCAAAGCGTGCGCAATTCCATGTTAGAGAAATACCAGAGAACAAAATTGGAGATTGGGCAGACCATTGCCGTGCTGCTGCAAAAGAATTAAATGAGAAGTATCCGTTAAGATATGGTGTAAGCGCTGTAATTGAAGGAAAACTTCCTATTGGAGGATTATCTTCCTCTGCATCGGTTATTATTGCATTTTTGACAGCGCTTGCTTCTGTAAATAATATAAAACTTGGTGATTGGGAAACCATTATGATGGCCAAAGCTGCAGAGAACAACTATGTTGGTGTTAACTGTGGGAAATTGGATCAGAGCTGCGAAGTACTTGGCAGAAAAAACTCTTGGTTATATCTTGATTGTCTTGATGATTCAAATGCAATTATTAAGACACCTGATAATATGAAACCATACAAAATAGCAATCTTTTTTTCCGGTCTCGAAAGGTCTCTAGCGGACAGCGCATATAACCTTCGACAGGATGAGTGCAAGGCAGCAGCCTACAACCTTTTGGCTTATGCAGGAATGACTTATGGTAAATTTAAGGACACTGTTCTTCGAGATGTTCCATATAATGTATATGAAGAATATAAAGATAGATTACCTATTAATTTCCGTAAACGTGCTGAACACTTTTATAGTGAGAATGAAAGAGTGATTGCTGGAGTAGATGCATGGAAACAAGGTGATCTGAAAAGGTTTGGGCAGCTTGTTTTTGAAAGCGGTAAAAGCTCAATTGAGAATTACGAATGTGGATGTCCAGAGCTTATCTCTCTGTATAATATAATGACTGAAACAGATGGAATCTATGGTGGAAGATTTTCGGGAGCCGGATTCAAGGGGTGTTGCATGGCAATTATAGATCCGGATAAATCAGAAGAAATTATGGCAAGAGTAAAAGAAAAATATCTTTCCATCTACCCTGAATTAAAAGAAAAATATACAGCGACCATTTGTTCACTTGCAGATGGGATAGGAGTGAATTTATGAAATGCGTGATCTTAGCAGCAGGATATGCTACAAGACTTTATCCGTTAACAGAAAATTTTCCTAAGCCTTTATTGGATGTAGGTTGTAAGCCCATTCTTGACTGGCTCATCGATGATATATCATCAGAAGTTAATCAGTTCTTGGTTGTTACAAATCACAAATTTGCAGACCACTTTGAAAAATGGGCAAAAGAAAGAAAAGAAAATATTATCATTATTGACGATGGAACATCCACTAATGAGACACGACTTGGCGCAGTAAAAGACCTTGAACTTGCTGTTTCATTAGGTAGAGAAGATGATGATTATCTTGTTATGGCTGGTGACAATATGCTTGACTTTAGCTTGAAGGATTTCATAAGCTACCAGAAAACTGTAGATACATCCTGCGTGATGTGTCATGAAGAAAATGAACTCAAAAAGCTTCAGAAAACAGCTGTTATAACTGTAAATGATGACAAGATGGTAACCTCTTATGAAGAAAAGCCAGAAATTCCAAAAGGTTATCTTGCTGTGCCACCTTTTTACATTTACACATCAAAAGATATACACAGAATCAAGGAAGCGCTTGATGATGGATGCGGGTATGATGCTCCGGGTTCTTTTGCAGCGTGGCTAAGCCATAAGACAGCAATGCATGCCTGGAATATGACAGGACATAGATATGATATAGGGGATATTGATTCTTATGAGAGAGTGAAGAAGTTGTTCAAATAAAAGACACACATTTTTGACTATTTGTTCAAAATATGATAATCTATGGAAACAGTAAAGTATGGCGGTGTTATGATAACATCGCCATTTTAGTGTATGTAATAAATTGATATACTAATAATATAAAATAATAGGTTAAAGAGGAAGATTGATGACAAGCAGCGGTTCACACCAGACAATTCCAAACACTTCAAGGAAGAATGGTAAATACATTTTTAGATATTTTTGTATGATAATGCTGGCGGTGATAGCCACTGCAATATTTTTGTACAATTGGATTGGATTTATAAACAGACTTGGTCAGGATGGAATGCTACGACCTGGATCGCAGTCGCTTCGTGGTGTAGGTAACATCGGTATGTCTGTAGGTATATATTTTATTTTATATCTTACAATCGGTACTTGGCTACATGCATTTAAGATTGGAGTAGAGAGAAAAGCTAATATATTGGCAGCGCAGGTTTTGACATTGATTACAACGGCCTTTTTTGAAATATTTGTTTCATGTGCGGTTTCTGGACAGTTTAGGTATGTTTTTGAATTCATTAAAATGTATTTAATAATGTTTGGTATTCAGGCTATTATCTGTTGTCTGGTATGTGTTCCAATGATTGATATATATAGAAGGGCATTCCCTCCACTTCGCATTATCGAGATATATGGTGAGTACACAAACAATCTTGTATCCAAGATAAACGCCGTTGAGTACAAATACAATGTTGTCGATAGAATTTCCTGCCATGAGGATGAAGCAGTAATTAGGGAGCGTATCAGAGCTTACGATGCAGTTCTTTTAAATGATCTCCCGGCTCATGAAGAGAACAGGGGACTCAAAATTTGTTTTGAAGCTCATAAAAGAGTGTACTTTGTTCCTAAAATTGCTGACATTTTGGTTAAGAATTCAGAGGAACTTAATCTAATTGATGCGCCTCTTTTTTTTAATAGAAATAATGGCATTGGACCTATTCAGAGATTTGTAAAAAGAGCTTTTGACATTTTTCTTAGTCTTTTTACCCTAATAGTTTTCAGTCCTGCATTTATTATTGTTTCAGTAGCAATTCATCTTGAAGATGGGGGCCCAGTATTCTTCAAACAAGAGAGAGTGACAATTGGCGGCAAAAGATTTATGATTCTTAAGTTCCGCTCAATGATTGTGGATGCAGAAAAAGATGGTCGACCTCATCCTGCCGGAGAGAAGGATGACAGGATAACAAAGGTAGGCAGACTTATAAGAGCTTGCAGAGTAGATGAGCTTCCGCAGCTTATAAATATCTTAAAAGGCGATATGTCAATTGTTGGACCGCGTCCTGAAAGATGGGAACACGTTGAAAAGTATAGCGAGGATATTCCAGAATTCAATTTCCGCCATTCTGTTAAAGGTGGCCTTACAGGTTATGCTCAGGTTTATGGAAAATACAACACTACAGCATTAGATAAGCTCAAACTTGATCTTCTTTATATAACAAATTTCTCAATCCTTCTAGATCTTCAGATTATATTTGAAACGGTTAAGATTCTCGTTCAGAAGGAAAGTACGGAAGGATTTACAGAGGATAAGCAAGCGGAAATGCACGATTCTGTGAAGAATGGATAATTATTTGATGTTAAAAGATAAATGTGATAGTATCTTAAAGCTATTTTAAAAAGAAAGAAGAAAAGAATGATGTATGATTTTTTAAAAGATATTCGATTTAAAGATTTAAAGAAAATAGAAAATCAAAAGATATTTCTAGCTTCTCCAACAATGCATGGCGAAGAGGAAAAATTTGTTCACGAAGCTTTTGAGACTGGTTGGGTTACAACTGCTGGCCAGAATATTAATGAAGTTGAGAAGTCAGTAGCCGAATATGTTGGAGTTAAGTATGCAGTTGGTCTTAGTGCAGGAACTGCTGCACTTCATCTTGCAACAAAACTTGCAGGCGAAAAATTATATGGGCAGGCAAAACCGAATGTCGGTACTCTTGCAAGTCACAAGGTGTTTTGTTCTGATGTTACCTTTGATGCATCGATAAATCCTGTTGCTTACGAAGATGGAGAGGCAGTATTTATTGATACAGAATATGATACTTGGAACATGAGCCCAGAAGCTCTTGAGAAAGCTTTTGAGATTTATCCCGAAGTAAAGTTGGTAGTAGTAGCGCACCTCTATGGTACTCCGGGTAAGATGGAAGAAATTCGAAGAATATGTGATAAGCATGGAGCATTGATAGTTGAGGATGCAGCTGAGTCACTAGGTGCCAAGTACAAGCTTGGTGATGATTGGTTGGAGACAGGTGCTCTTGGAAACTACAACGCTATAAGTTTTAATGGGAATAAGATTATTACTGGAAGTAGCGGTGGCATGTTCCTTACAGATTCCAAAGAGGATGCTGATAAGGTAAGGAAATGGAGCACTCAGAGTCGAGAAGCTGCTCCTTGGTATCAACATGAGGAGATTGGTTACAATTACAGGATGAGCAACATTGTTGCTGGTGTTATCCGTGGTCAGCTTCCTTACTTGAAAGAGCATATTGAATTGAAGAAAAAGATATATGACAGATACAAAGAAGGATTAAGTGGACTTCCTGTTTCTATGAATCCTTTTGACGCAGATAAGTCAGTTCCGAACTTTTGGTTATCATGTATGATAATAGATTCTGATGCGATGGCTCCTATGGTTAGAGGAGAATCAGACTACATGTGGAGTTATGAAGTAGGTAAGTCAAGTCCACAGGAAATACTTGATGCGTTAGCAGCATTTGGGGCAGAGGGACGACCTATCTGGAAGCCTATGCATTTGCAACCTATTTACAGAACTCATCCATTTATTACTATAGAAGGAAATGGAAGGGGCAAGACCAATGCATATATTGAGGGCTCCTGCATAGATGTTGGAGCAGATATATTCCGCAGAGGCTTATGTTTGCCATCAGATGTTAAAATGACTGAAGAACAGCAGAATTATGTAATTAGTATTATTAAAAGGTGCTTTGAATAATGACTAGATTTTTTGATATTTTATTTTCATTATTAGCTATTATAATTCTCCTACCATTTATGATTCCTATCATGATAGGACTTAAGCTTACCGGAGAACATGATATTTTTTACGGCCAGGAGCGAATAGGTAAAGGTGGAAAACCTTTTAAGGTACTTAAATTTGCTACAATGCTTAGAAATAGTCCCAATATGGCTGGAGGACTATATACTGAAGCAAATGATCCAAGAATACTTCCTATGGGAAGATTCCTTAGGAAAACTAAGATAAATGAGCTTCCTCAGCTACTTAATATTCTATCAGGTCAGATGAGTATCATAGGTTACAGACCATTAGTGGTAAAAGAGTATTCTAGGTATTCAGAAGATGTAAAAAAAGAGCTCGCTAAGTCTAAGCCTGGACTTTCAGGAATTGGTTCCATTGTGTTCAGAAATGAAGAAGAGCTTCTACAGACCTTTGAAACTCATGAAGAAAAGGATGAGTTCTATTTCAGAGTTATTCTTCCTTATAAGGGAAAACTTGAGGCGTGGTATGTTGAGCATAAGGGCATTGTTATGTATTGGAAGCTTATCTTTATGACTATTGAGGCAGTGCTTAAGGGAAGTTGTAACTGGAAAGTGCTGAAGGAAATACCTGAAGTTCCTGATGAGTTAGAAGAACATATATAAAAGTATCTATTTAGATATTAGAGGAGCATTATAACAATTGGAAAAATATAGTGTACTGATGTCTTTATATAAAAAAGAGCATCCTGAATATTTAAAGCTTGCATTAGATTCAATGATAAATCAGACTGTTTCACCGGATGAAATAGTACTTGTAGAGGACGGCCCATTAACTGACGAGTTGTATGCGATAGTTGATGAATACAAGTGGCATCTTCATATAGTAAAAAATCCAAGGAATTTAGGCTTGGGATTGGCACTTAATGAAGGGCTTAAAGTCTGCAGAAATGAACTTGTTGCCAGAATGGATACAGATGATATCAGTAAGCCAGATAGGTGCGAAAAACAATTAAAGCGTTTCGATGAAAAGCCAGAGCTATCAATAGTTGGTTCTCACATAGATGAATTTGTTGGCAGTATAGATAATATAATCTCACAGAGAAAAGTACCTACAAACTCAAATTCAATATATAACTTTGCAAAGAAAAGATCTGCATTTAATCACCCTGCGGTTATGTACAAGAAGTCAGCAGTATTAGCAGAGGGGGGGTATGCAGATTTAAAACGTAATCAAGATGTGGATCTTTTTGGGCGTATGCTTTTTAAGGGCTATAAAGCAGAGAACATTGATGAAGCGTTACTTTGGTTTAGAAGTTCAGATGAACTAGCGGTAAGAAGGAAATCATGGGAAAATACTTGGAGCTATATAGCAACAATTAGGAAGTTTTGGAAGATGGGATATAGTACTTTTAGCGATTATCTTATCGTTTTTATAGCGCAGACTGGGATGTATTTAATGCCTGTTAAAATTCAGAATTGGGTTTATAAGAAATTTTTGAGGTAGAAATGATTATTCGGATATTTGACAAGGTACTAAGAGAATTGTATAGGTTTTTTCATCCAAGTTTATGGGGGAAAAAAATACAGATAAATGGTATACCGAAAATATATTGCATAAAGCGGCTAAAAATAGGAAGTAACGTTTCAATTAATTCTGGATGTGTATTGCAATGTTATGGAGGGCTTGAGATAGGAAATAATGTAACTATTTCTGATGGGGCTAAAATTCTTACGAGGCAGTTAGATACAAATAATTATTGTGATAACGCAAAAAATATAGAGCGAAAACATTGTGACTATCGGACTGTAATATGTGAAGGAACGTGGATAGCTACTAATGCTCTTATTTTGCCTGGGGCTACTGTCCCTTCAAATTGCATTATTGCCGCAGGGGCTGTAGTTAATAAAAACTTGGAAGAAGAAAATTGTTTGTATGCTGGGGTGCCAGCAAAAAAGATAAGATTATTAGGAAGAAAATAATAATGAGATTATTGCATATAACAGCGACACATTTAAATTCTGTCGGAGGAATTCCAGTAGTTTTACGCGATTTGGTCAATGCACAAAATCAAATTGACGGATTTGAGGCGCGAGTTTTATCGTTAAAGGCTAATATTACAGAAATTAATTCTGTTTTTTTTGATAAATTAGACGGTTCTTTTAAGAAATATATTGATTCATATCAACCGGATGTTGTTATATTCCATAGTCATTACTATTTTGAGTATCTTTATTGCTATAATTATTTATTGAAAAAGCATATTCCATATTTTATTGAACCGCATGGGTCTTTTTCTATAGAGGGATTAAAAAAGTCAAAATTTAAAAAGTTGATTTCGAATAACATTTTATTAAGAAGATATATGAATAGAGCAAAGGGATATGTCTTTTTGAGTAATAGTGAATTGGATAATTCAAGGTTCAGAACGTCATCTGATATAATTATTCCCAATGGTATAACATATGAAGAATATGATAAGACTTTTCGAGATAATTCATTTAATACATTTTATTATATCGGAAGATATGATATTAAGGAAAAAGGATTAAATAGTCTTTTTGATGCGCTAGATATTTTAGAAAAGGAAGGGTGTCATATACGCTTTAATCTGTATGGAAAAGGAAGTAAAAGAGAAAAGAAATATATTTCGTCAAGAATAAAAAGGTATGAGGTGGTAGAGGTAATTGAAAGAGGCCCCATTTATGGAGATGAGCAGAGACGAGAATTAGAGCAGTATGGAATTATGATTCTGACTTCTCGTCATGAAGGATTTCCAATGACTGTTTTGGAAGCATGGAAATATGGTAATCCTTGTCTATTATCACCTGGAACAAACGTTGCGAATGAAGCTGTGAAAAACTGTGTTGGATGGAAAACGGAATTGAATAGCGAAGATATTGCTGCTTCAATAAAAAAAGCTGCTAAGGATTATATGGAAAGGCGAAATGAGTATATTGTAAGTTGTAAGAGGTATGTTAGGAAAAATTATTGTTGGTACAAAATTGCAACTGAATCATATGATACAATTATGAAATCGCTAGAGAAGTGATTATTTAGATATTGGTGATATTATTAATAAAAAGGTAGGTTTGTATGAGAATTCTAGTATATATTTCTACAATAGATATGAATTCGGATGTATATATGGGAGTCGCTAAAAAAATAAAAATGCAGTGTGAAGCATTTGAAAAGCTTGGCTTTCAAGTGAAGAATTTAAGCAATAGTGTCAATAATCCTATTGAAAAGTTGAAAAAAGTATTCCCAAGTTATTATGCTACTTCTTATAGAGTAATAAAGAAAAGAATTTGTTCAATAAATAAAATAGATGTTTGCTATATTAGATACCAAGGTGCATCCAGAGGATTGGTGGATGTTTTAAAAACTGTAAGGAATTATCATCCGGATTGTAAAATTATTTTGGAAATGCCAACATACCCATATGAACAAGAATTAAAGTCATTGTTGGATAAGCCTCTGTATTTTAGAGATGTTCTTTATAGAGGAAAATTAAAAAATTATGTAAATCTTATTACAACTTTTTCAGATTTCAAAGAGATATATGGTATTCCGGTTATAGAGATTACTAACGGTATTGACTTAGATGTGATTAAGCCACGAAAGGCAAAGGAGTTTAATCCTGATTCACTTGTAATAATTGGAGTGGCGGGAATGCAAATTTGGCATGGATTTGATCGAATAATTGAGGGATTGAGTCTGTATTATAAAAAGGAGGTTGAGAAGCCTAGAATAACTTTCATAGGAATTGGAGAAGGACCATATAAAGAAAAATGGATACAGTTGGCAGAAAATCATGGTGTATCTGAATATGTTAAATTTTTAGGGGCAAAAAGTGGAGATGAATTAGAAAAACTATATAATGATGCGGATTTGGGAATCGGAAGTTTGGGAATATATCACGTGATGGACTTCCAAAGAGTTTCGATACTTAAAACAAGAGAATATTGTGCAAAGGGTCTACCATTTATTACTACTCAGAAGGATTATATGTTTAGTAATGATAGGTTTAAATATAGCCTTGTTGTTAAAGATAATAATAGTGCTATAGATATGTATGAAGTAGTTGAATTTTTGAATAATATTAACAAAGAAAGAAATGAATGCGTAATTAGTGACATGAGAGATTATGCTACTAATAATATTCAATGGTGTGAAATCCTTAAGCCTCTAGTTGAGTAATGGATTCAATATCTAGCAAAATTGATTTGAAAATGAGTTTCTAAGTGATTGAAAAACAGCTGATATGTTATATGATTCATTTTATTAGCAAGGCTTAATGCAGAATGATAGAGGGTTGCAAGTAATGATCCAGAGAGAAAAAAGTGCTTATAAATACAGAGTAGAAGCTAAAGTTATTATAGTTGGATACTTTGTTTATTTAATTTTGTTATTTGTGCTCGCATTATTTATATGGCCTCAATATAAGTGTGTAGAATTTACAACGTATAAGTATGTAGTAAGTATTAATATTCCTAAGCTTCTTTTTTCATTGATATTATCGTTGATTATTTGGTATATATTCATCCGGAGATACTATATAGTGCTAGATTTTTCAGGACAAGTACTTCAGTTGCTTGTGTTATTGTATTATATGCCAGGTATTGTCATTGCAGGAGCTTTGAATTTTGAGTGGATTTATATACTTAAGTATTTTGCTTATTTTTTAGTTATGATTATCGCAGATAATATCATTCGATTTCCGAAACGCCCTTTATTTATTATAAAAGTCGATGGTTTGTTTTATTTAAAGAGATTCGTTGTAATTTGTAGTTTTATACTCCCACTTTTTTTGACATTATATTTTAGTAGGTCATTTTCGGCCTCGACATTTATTTCTATGGTAAAAAATCCATATGGAGTACGTATTGCGGCAAGGGGATTAAATACAAGATGGGCTATTTTGGCACTGGAATACTGGGGGGCATATTTCAGTTGTTTTATGGTTACCTATAGTTTGAAGAAAAGAAAATGGGGGCTTGCAGTAGCGTATTTTGTATTTATTTTGTTTTATTTCACTTTACAAGGTAATAGAATATTTGTCTTTTACTTAGGAATGGCAGTTATTTTGGGATTTTATGAAATAAATAGTTTAAAGCTTTGTATGTGCTACATGTTTTTATTAGTGGCACAAGTTTTGGAATTTAGATTATTTGACATTAATAATACAGTTGGGATTATTACAAACATTTTTAGGAGATATAGTATCGTTCCTAATATAATAGCGTCTCAATACTATGATTTCTTTAAAACGCACCCATCAGATTGGTTAACTGATGTATATGTTGATTTATTAAGTATATTTGATATCCATTCTCAGTATAATAATATTGGATTTGTTATAGGAAAGACATATTATGGATGGGAAATGAGTGCAAATAATGGTTTATTTGGAGGAGCTATTTATGAATTTGGCATGCTTGGTATTATCATCGACCCGATAATGTTTGTGCTGATTTTAAGGCTTATAGAAAAACTATTATTTAGACTAGGTAAAGAGCTGAAATTTATAGTTGCTGTTATATATGCTTCACAAGCAATAAATCAGACAACAATCTGGACTGGTATGCTAAGATTAACTCCCATGTTACTATTTATACTCTCTGTTATGCCATTTGATAAAAACAGTATTTTAAGTAATAAAAATAAAGAGAGTGTAAAATTATTAGTAGTATGATGTTGGGGATTTTTGAATATGAGTATTAAACAAGAGGTTTCTAGACTTAGAAATAAAGGCTTTTTCGATATATTAATAGGTGGTACTTCTTCAAAGATGATAGCTTTTTTATCATCTATAGTTATTGTGCGTTTGGTAAGTAAAAGTGACTATGCTGTTTTGGGGTATGCGGATAATATATACAGTTATATTGTCCTTTTTTCTGGAGCAGGAATGTCATCAGCTGTTCTAAAGTATTCTGTGCAGAATGATGAATCAAAAAATGCTGCATTTTATAGATTTGCATTTAAGTGGGGGACTCTTTTTCAGATAATTGTTTTGACAGTGTTGTTAATAATTACGAAGTATATTAAATTTCCATTCGATGGAACAGAAAAGATAATGTATTCTTTATTGCCATATGGTTTTTTATACTATTGGGTACACCTTTTTCAAAGTTTTTTGAGATCGAGATTTGAGAATCGAAAATATGCGATATCAAGTTTTGTTCAAGTTTTGCTGACATTTGTTTTGAGTGTAATAACTGCTCTAACAATTGGTGTTATTGGTGTGCCGATTTCAAGGGGGATTGCAATGATAATTTCTATTGCAGTATTTCTTCCTACGTTAATTAGTTATTATTCAGATCATAAGCATTGTTCTGTTTTATCTGGTCAAGATATTAAATCATTTATCGCATTAGCAATATCTATGCTTGTTAGTAATGTCTTTTCAATGATTATGCCTAATAATGAGATGTTTCTTATAAATAATATTTTGAAAAATGAAATTATAACTGCTAATTATAAAGTGGCTTCCCTTATACCTAGTCAGTTACCTTTTGTGACTAGTACGTTAGTTATATATTTTTTTCCACTTGTTGCCCAAAAAAGTGCAAATGTTGAAACGTGGAGTTATTTAAAAAGAATAGGGTTTGGTACGTTTATTATAAATCTTCTAATTACTATTGTGGGGTGTGTATTAACCCCTTTTATTATTAGTATTGCATATGGTGATGAATATTCTGATATTATGTTTCTAAGTATAATAATATGGTGGAGTTTTTTCTTTAATGCAGGATTTCGTATGCTTCCGATGAATATACTACCAGCACTAGGATATGTAAGATTTAACGTTGTAGTCGCAGCATTGTCTGCATTGATATTGTTTGCCCTTGATTATATTATGCTTAAGACAGTAGGATTGTACGGAGTAGTTATTATCAGGATGATTGTTAACTTTGCTTCAGGAACGCTATATTGGGGTTATCTTTATAAAAAGTGTATTGAGAATAAGTAAAGAATATGTTAGGAGTACTATAATATGTTAGGAACTTTTGCGGTTATAACCAATAGAAATAATAGAATTGCTACTGAAAAAATAAAAGAAATAGTTATCAATAATAATAATGAAAGTAGTTGCCATGTTGTGGAATCTGAGAATTATTATATTGCACGTAATGAAAAGGGAAGATTTTGCAATGATCAAGTCTTATATAGTGATGTGCATGTTTGTATTTCATTAGAAGGCGTAATACTTAATTCAAAGCAATTGTTTAAAAAATATGAAGTTGACAATATGACGCAATTGTTTTTGAGTTGTGTAAATAATAACAATTTAAAAATGCTATTATCTGAATTGAGGGGGAGCTTTTGTGGGATAGTTGTTGCTGGAGAAAGGACATATATATTTTCAGATCAATTTGCTACAAAACAATTTTTTTATGCACATGTTGGTAATAGCTTAATTGTATCTTCAGAAGTCAATGCTATTGTTGACTATTTTCGTATTGAAGATTTCAATTATTCTGTAGATGAGATTGGTATATACTCATTGTTATCATATGCTTTTATGTATCAAGATCATACATTAGTGAAGGAAATTAAGCGACTCAGGGAAGGCGAGTTATTACAATATGAGGGTGATAAGATTTATAAAGATTCTTATTATCGAATACATCAAGAAGAAGTACGGATAAAACTTGATGATGCAATTGAAAGAATAGATGAACTATTTACAGAAGCTGTAAAGTTGCAAATAAATAAAAATAATGAATATTGTTATGACAACGCTATTCCGCTAAGTGCTGGAATGGATTGTCGTATGACTGCTTTTGTAGCAAATAAGATTGCTGATGTTCCAATACTAAATTTTTCCTATTCTGAATACGGACAGGAGGATTGCGTTACACCGGGGTTGATGGCAAGAAAACTTGGAAATAAGTGGTTATTTAAAAGCTTGGATAATGGATTAGATATGTTGAATATTCAGGAATCCATTGATATCGCAGATGGGTTGATATACTATTTGTGGCCTGCACAACTTAATGATTTTTTGAGGTATGTTAATACTAATAATTGGGGTATTGTTCACACGGGTGTTATTGGTGATGTGGTTTTGGGATGTTGGCATAACAAAAAAGATGGACCATATAGCTTGGGAGATGGAGCAGTTTCGTCTAAACTTATACCGAAATTAGCGGAATATCTAACAGAGACTGAAAAAAATGCGCCATCATATGAAATTGGTATGTTCCAAAATAGAGCAATTAATGGAGCGTGTATGGGGTATTCTACAACGTTTAGGCGTTATTGTATTGATATGTCTCCATTTATGAATGTAGATTTTTTTGATTTTTGTTTATCACTTCCATTCAAGTATAGAAAAGATCATTATATTTATTATGAATGGGTAAAGAAAAAGTACCCAGATGCTGCAAAATTTAAACATAATGGTATAACTATAAATGGTGAACATTATATAAATATTAAAGGAAATAGGGTACGAATTGCAGCTATAAAAGATCTTGTTTTACGCGAATTAAAGAGGACGCAGCGTGATTTACTTAAGGTGGATTATGGAATGAATCCTCAAGAAGCATGGATTAATACTAATGCTGAATTAAGAAAAACAATGGACAGATTCTTCAATGAGAACAAGCACAGCTTGTCAAAGTGGCCTGAAATTTATGAAGATGCCTGCCATCTATATAATAACGGTAATGCAATTGAAAAAAGCATGGCTATAAGTGCAGTAGGTTCTGTCGGAAGACTGATTTAGAGTAAGAAAGGATATTATATGAAAATATTAACGGTAGTTGGTGCTCGCCCACAGTTTATAAAAGCTGCGCCTGTTTCTAGGCAAATAAGAAAAAAGCATCAAGAAGTGCTTTTACATACAGGACAACACTTTGATGATAATATGTCAGATGTGTTTTTTCGTGAAATGGGGATACCAAAACCCGATTATAATCTTGGAATGTCGGGGGGAACCCATGCTCAAATGACTGGAAAGATGATGATTGGGATAGAAGAAGTTCTTGAGGCAGAGAAACCGGATTGGTTACTTGTATATGGAGATACAAATTCAACTCTTGCAGCTGCATTGGCAGCTGCAAAGTTACATGTACCAATATGCCATGTAGAAGCTGGATGTAGAACACATAGAATGACTAATCCAGAAGAGATTAATCGTGTTTGTACGGATCATATTTCATCGTTATTGCTTATGAGTACTAGAGGAGCTATAGAGGAATTAGAAAAAGAGGGGTTAAAGGAAAAGTCAGTTTTCGTGGGCGATCCGATGTATGATGCATTTATTGAATATAAAGATTGTTTATCTGTAAGCGATTTGGAAGTACGTGGATTGGATGGGAAAAAAGAGACCATTCCGAGTAGTTTTAACTATTTGACTTGTCACAGGGAAGAAAATACTTTTGATGATTCCGCGCTTAATGAAATATTTAAAGCTATGGACGTTCAAGATATTCCGACAATATATCCAGTGCATCCGCGAAATAAGGAACGAGCATTAAGATTAGTTAAAAAAAATAATTATAGGAATATAATACTTATTGAGCCAGTAGGGTATCTTGAGAGTATTTGCCTTGTTTCTAATTCGAACAAAGTGGTAACTGATTCTGGTGGTGTTCAGCGAGAAGCATTTTTTGCTGGAAAAAAATGTGTAACAGTTCTTGATTTTGTATCGTGGCCAGAAACGATGGTTTGTGGAAGGAATACACTATCAAAGCCTTATGCATCTGACATTGAACAAAAACTAAAAATTCAACAAAAAGTAGATTCTTCATACATGCCATTTGGAGATGGAAAATCTGCTGAGAGGATTGTAAAGGAGTTAGAAACACATTCAAATGAAATTTACTTATGAAGAGTACCAAAATTTAATCGAAAAATTAAAGAAAAGCGAATATTCCTTTGCTAATTATTATAACTGGAACGCATTTTCGAAGTGCGTGATACTTCGGCATGATATAGATTATGATATTGATAAAGCTGTTGCTTTGGCTCTTCTAGAGAAGAACATAGGCGTTCATAGTACATATTTTGTGTTGATATCATCTGATTTTTATAATGTCTTTTCTAGAAAAATACAAGAAGAATTACAGAAAATCATTGATTGTGGACACGAAATAGGAATTCACTTTGATGAAGTAAAATACCCAGAGGCTGAAGGTAATGTAGAGAGACTCTCAGAACTTATTCAAAATGAAGCACACATATTAGGACAAGCCTTAGGGCGAAAAATAAATGTAGTATCTATGCATAGACCTAGTAAGGGGGTGCTAGATTCAAATTTGCAAATACCTGGAATGATAAATAGCTATTGCCAAACATTTTTTAAGGAGTTTAAGTACTTGTCTGATAGCAGAAGGCAATGGAGAGAACCTGTAGATGAAATTATAACTAGTAATGAATATGACAAAATTCATCTTCTTACACACGCGTTTTGGTACAATGATGAAGAATGCAATATACATGATTCTATAAGTCAGTTTATTAATGGCGGAAATAACTTTAGATTCAAATGTCTTCTTGAAAATATTACGGATTTGGAATCAATTATGAGTAGAGACGAAATTAAGTAAGAGGTGTGAGGAGATGAAAATAAAAGATATATTGGAATTTCTTGATAATTATGGAATGAAATACAATTTTGTTGGTAATATCAATGATAACATAATAGGTTTTTCCTCATTATCTAATTACAAACTTGGTTCAATTACATGGATTAAGAAGGAAGATGGGTATGACAGTATAGGTCGACCTAAGGATATTAGTTTGGCAATAGTCCAAGATGGAATTAACGTAGACTTTAATAATATTATATATACTGAATCATCTAAAGAGGTATTTTTTTCAATTATCCGTCATTTTTGGGGAAAAGAAAAAAAAGTTGGTATTGGTAAAGGAACTATCATTTCGGAAAATGTTAAGATGAGTGATACAGTTACTATAGGGTGTAACTGCACGATTGTAGGGAATATAAGTATTGGAGAAAACACCGTTATTGAGCATAACGTAGTGATTCAAGGTAAAGTAGAGATTGGAGATAATTGCCACATACAGTCAGGGGTTGTTATAGGTATTGATGGGTATGGCTATACACAAAACTCTGAATCAAAGAAGAAAACAATGATTGAGCATTTTGGTGGTGTTCATATAGGTAACAATGTATTTATTGGAAGTCATACGAATATAGCAAGAGGAACTATTGACGATACATTGATTGATGATGGAGTAAAAATAGCCCCGTCAACACATATTGGTCATAATAATAAAATTGGAAAAGATGCAGCAATTATTTGTTCAACATTATACGGGAGTTCGATAACTGGAGATAGGTCATATATTACGTCAAGTACTATAGCTAATCAAATTACAATTGGTGAGGATACGGTAATTGGAATGGGATCTGTTGTATCCAAACCTATAGAGTCTGGAGTTATAGCATATGGCATACCTGCTGTGACAAAACGAGTAAATGATAGTGATTTATAAAAAAGGGGATAAGTATGCATTTAGAAATTGGTATGAAAGGCTCGATATCTAAGACTATTTCAGAAAGTGATGTATATACATTTGCGGGAATAAGCGGGGACTTTAACCCTATTCACATAGATAAGATTAAAGCTGAAAGAAGTATTTTTGGAAAGCAGATAGCCCATGGAATCTTGGTGAGCGGATTGATTTCAAATGTGATAGGCACTAAGCTTCCTGGAGAAGGAAGCATTTATTTAGAGCAAAATCTCAAGTTTATGAACCCAGTATATATTGGTGACACTTGTACTGCAGAAGTTGTTATAATCGAAGTGATAAAAGAAGAAAAAGGTATTTACAAGCTTGATACATATGTCAGAAATCAAAATGATGAAATTGTGATTAGTGGATATGCTATTGTCAAATATAAGGAGGAAATGAATTAATGAAATACGCACTAATTGGATGTGGCAGAATAAGCCCTAACCACATAGCAGCAGCGAAAGCGAATAATCTAGAATTTGTAGGTATTTGTGATATTAATCCTGAGAATATGCATGATAAAATTTTAAAATTTGAATTAGATCCTATACATACATATACGGATTATAAACACATGCTTGAAGCTGAGAAACCTGAACTAGTAGCAGTATGTACGGAGTCAGGAAAACATGCTCAGATTGCGCTTGATTGTATAGATGCTGGATGTAATGTGATTATAGAAAAACCTATAGCTCTTTCACTTAAAGATGCTGATGAAATCATAAGACGAGCAAAAGAGAACGGGGTAAAGGTTTGTGCTAATCATCAAAACAGGTTTAACAAGTCTATTCAAAAGATTCGTGATGCTGTTGATAAAGGCAGATTTGGAAGAATGTTTTATGGAACAGCACACATACGTTGGTGTCGTGATTGGAACTATTATTCTAGAGCTGATTGGCGTGGTACTTGGGAGCAAGATGGTGGTGCTTTAATGAATCAGTGTATCCATAATACCGATCTTCTAAGGTGGATGATGGGAGATGAGATTGATACAGTAATGGGGATGACAGATAAACTTAATCATGATTACATAGAAGCTGAGGATTTAGGAATTGCTTTAATTAAGTTTAAGAACGGATCTTATGGTATTCTAGAAGGTACTACAGATATATATCCTAAAAATCTTGAAGAAACTTTGTATTTATTTGGAGAAAAGGGAACTGTTAAGGCTGGTGGAACGAGTGTGAATCGCATTGAGGAATGGAGATTTTCAGATCAGTTAGATGACTCTGAAGAGGTAATTGCACAGTTCAACGAGAATCCGCCGAATGTTTATGGTTTTGGTCATACTCCATTATATAAAGATGTAATCGATGCCATTAAGAACGACAGGGAGCCTTATGTAACAGCTGAAGATGGAAGAAGGGCATTAGAGTTAGTTCTTGCAGTATACAAATCTGCTGCCGAAGGACAGCCGGTAAAACTTCCTCTTAAGGATTGTAGTACTATGGACTTTGTTGGACGATTTGGTGAAAGAAAAGTTATGAGATAAGGCGGTATAAGACTAATGGAACTTTACAATAAATTAGTTGCAAATGAGGAATCAATTGCGTTAGTAGGACTTGGATATGTTGGGATGCCAATAGCACATGCTTTTGCGAAAAAGGGTATCAACGTTATTGGATTTGATTTAAATAAAGAAAAAATCGAGTTGTATAAATCGGGTGTAGATCCTACAAATGAGGTAGGGAATGAGGAGATTAAAAATACAAAGATTCAATTTACATCAGATGAATCTGACCTAAAAAATGCTAAGTTCATAATTGTTGCCGTTCCCACACCTGTAAATACAGACCATACACCAGACCTTACTCCCGTCATTGGAGCATCAGAAATAGTTGGAAGGAATCTGCAGAAAGAATCTATTGTTGTATATGAGTCAACAGTTTATCCAGGATGTACTGAAGATGTTTGTATTCCAATCTTAGAAAAAGAGTCAGGACTTAAGTGTGGTGAAGACTTTAAGGTGGGATATAGTCCAGAACGAATCAACCCCGGTGATAAGATTCATCGTCTTGAGAATATTAGAAAGATTGTATCAGGAATTGATCAAGAGTCCCTTAATACCATTAAAGCAGTTTATGATATTGTTATTGAAGTTGGAACGTATCCAGTATCAAATCTGAGAACAGCAGAGGCGGTTAAAGTTGTAGAAAATTCCCAGAGGGATATTAATATAGCATTCATGAATGAATTAGCAATGGTGTTTGACCGTATGAGTATCGATACTAATGAAGTTGTCGATGGTATGAATACCAAATGGAATGCACTTGGTTTTAGGCCTGGACTGGTGGGGGGGCATTGCATAGGTGTAGATCCATATTACTTCACATATGAAGCAGAAAAGCTGGGGTATCACAGTCAGATTATTCTTAATGGGCGTATTGTTAATGATCATATGGGAGCGTATGTCGCAGATGCTGCAATACGTAAAATGATTAAAGCTGGTCAAGCACCTAAGAAGAGCAAAGTTGTTATTCTAGGATTAACATTTAAAGAGAATTGTCCAGATACTAGAAATAGTAAAGTGAATGATATAATCAATGAGCTTGGCAGATTCAGAATTAAGCCTATAGTTGTTGATCCTTGGGCAAATGAGAGAGATGCTATGAATGAGTATGGCGTGAAACTTACTAAGCTGGAGGATGTTCATGATGTGGATTGTGTCATTGTGGCTGTGGCTCATGATGAATTCAAAAAAATGAGTATTAATGATATTAAGAAGCTTTATAGTAATGATATAGCGGATAATGAGAAGGTTATTGTTGATGTAAAAGGGCTGTATGAAATCGAAGATTTGAAGGCATCAGGACTTCAGTGGTGGCGTTTGTAAGATGCCACCATTAGATTGATTTGGTATTTGTAAATTTGTCTACAGTATAAAAAATCAACAAATGTATTATGAATAGTTATTCATCGGACTATTCGTATTGTGCATGATAGTCAATAAAGCATGGAGACAAGATGAATATTCTAAAAAGAATAAAAAGAAGAATATTAGGTTACACAAGTAAAGAAGTGATTAATGAATTGGTAAATGGAGGAGCAAGAATTGGCAAAGGTGTTGTCTTTTTTGATATCAATGCTACTGTAATTGATAAAACCCGTCCGTGGCTATTGAGTATTGGGGACTATACGAAAATAACACGTGGTTGCGTGATTTTAACGCATGATTACTCATTGTCTGTATTAAGAAGGAAATATGGTGTATGGATTGGTGAAGGCGCAGAAACAAGTATAGGAAAGAATTGTTTTATTGGAATGAACAGCATTATACTTATGGGCACGCAAATAGGCGATAATGTTATTGTTGGTGCGGGTAGTGTTGTACATGGAATTATACCTAGTAATGTTGTTGTGGCAGGAAATCCGGCACGAATTATTTATACACTTGATGAGTACTATAAGAAGAGAACTGCAAGAACAGTAAATGAAGCGAAAGAATGCGCAAAGATATACTATAAGAGATTTGGAGAGTTCCCTTCTCCGGAGTGTATGAGCAGATTTAAATTCATATTGTTTGAAAGAGATAGAAGATTTCTAGAAGATAATAATATATCATTTTCGTGTAATGGTGACGAGTCTGAGGAAGTTGAACGGAAGTTTTATAGCACAGAACCATTGTGGAAAAACTATAATGAATTTTTAGATGATGTAAAAAAAGAGATGGATATCGTTGATTGAGATATTTTTTGATGCTAAAGAAGTATGTTTTGTATTTATATTTTAAAAAGTAGTTTAAGTATGATGAAATATGATTCTTTTGGTGTGTCACATTTATGCAGCATAGAAAAATTGAAATGGGAAAAGTAAAAGTATGGAAAAGGACTTTAGTACCAATGATAAATATATGAATGTGTCAATTGCTGTCTTTATATTCATTGCAGTGCTAAGTTTTGTTAGGCTTTATTATGGAACAGAACTTACAGATGAGGCATATGCTGTTGCAGAAGGATGGATAGTTGCAGAGGGAGGTATTCCTTTCATAAATGTATGGTCACAGATACCGGGAGGCGCATTTTCAATTGCGCTATTTTGTTGGATATATTTTAAGATAATGGGAACTACTAAGGGAATGTTTTTGTTTGGGAGATATTCGTCATTTGTTCTCACTTTATTGTTTGTATTTATAGGATATAAGATTTTAAAAAAAATTAGAATAAAGCAGGAAGCATTGTTTTTATATCTTGCTGCTTACATTATTCCTTTTTGGCATGGTTTAACTGTATTTAGAGCTGACAGGCCAGCTTTGTTTTTTTCGTGGATATCAAGTTTGTTGGCGGTTTGCGCTTGTAGTCCTGAGAGTTCTGCTGATAATAGTAAAAAGATGATTTTCTTTTCTGGCGTATGTTCTGCACTAAGTGTTTTAATGTATTCTCAAATGGTGGTTTATTGCTTACTGCTATTTATATATATAATTTATTATTCTATTAAGTCTAAGAAAATATTGGCATTGATGTATATATATGGAGGTATCATTACTGCAGTTATAATCACTGGATATTTGGTAGCACGAGGGGGCTTTGATGGATTAATTAATGGATTGAACTTTTTAATAAAGGATGTAGCCTATTTTAGACTTCCTCGAGAGAATAATAGTGGGATAATGGTTTTTATACAGGATGTCTTTGAAAACTTCTTATTTTCTTATATTATTTTTGGGGTAATGGCTAAATTAGGATGTTATCTCATCAAAAGCCTAAGTAAGTATTCAAGAAATATATGTAATCTAATTGCTCTTATAGCTGGAATTTCAACTATTCTATGGAAAAATCTACGAGTAAATTTGATGAGTGTTACATTTTATCTGTTTTTGCTTTTATTCCTTGTTACTCCTACATGGATTATACAGATTCGGAAGCGACAAGATCTGTTCAAGTCTATGTTTTTTACTATGTGGATACCATCTGGCGCTCTTATGGTGGTTGCGTCATTGTCTACTTATGCTAATCCAATTTCTAGGACGTTGTTGCTAGGTAATGGAGCGTTGCTGTTTTTATTAGTAGCATGTTATGCCTTGGAGTATGAAGATGACAAAAGTATAAATGAGGTTTTTCGTATATCATATTCAATTGTTTCTATTTTGGTATGCGTGAGTATGATTTTAAATGTATATTGTTATATATATCGTGATGGTGAATTATTTACACTGAATACAAGAGTGGATTCTGGTGCGTATAAAGGAGTATATACTACAAGCGCGAGAGCAGAGGCACTTATTGAAATCGAGGAAATAATTAGGACATATACAGACCGTGATGATTATCTATTGGCTATGGAATGTGTCCCGTTTGTATATCTAATGTCTGATGCGCATCCTTGTACACCATCGTCTTGGGATCAGTCTATGTACTGGCATGGATTTAATGAAGATAATATATATATGGATTATTTTGCTATGGTAGGAAGAGAACCAAGCAAGATAATATATGTTATAAGTGAAATTCATAGCAGAGTAAGTATTGATGAAGAGGGATATTTGTTTAATGATTTTGTAAATGAAAATTATGAAATACTTTATGAGAATAGAGAAATACAATATCCAATAGTAATTTATTCAAAGAAAAATATGTAATGAGTGTTATTTGATAAAGAGAGAAAGTGTGATTTGAGTGAATAGAATTGATCAAGCTATAATCTTTGCTGGAGGGATGGGAGTACGTCTAAGGCCTTTTACTGAAAAAAAACCAAAACCTATGTATTGTTTTAATAATATGCCTTTTTTGGAGTATTTAATCTTGCAGATAAAGGGGTGGGGAATTACTGATATTATTATTTTGGTTGGATACTTATCTGAAATTATTACAGAATATTTTGGAGACGGTTCAAGGTGGGGAATTACAATTCGATATGTTAAAACACCTGTGGAATATGACACTGGATTAAGGTTGAAAGCTGCTGAGAATATTCTTCATGATATGTTTCTTATGATGTATTGTGATAACATCTGTCCTATAGATTTTAAACGGTTAACAAGGGAATATAATGAGAATAATGCACTAATTCAAGTTTCAGCATATTCAAATGATGATTTGTACACTAGGGATAATATGATTATTTCTGAGAATGGTATGGTAAAGTTATATGATAAACAAAGAACATCAAAAGGTTTGCGAGGGGTTGATATTGGTTATGCATTGATTTCAAAGAAGGTATTGTCACTGATTGATTCAGAAAATTGTAATTTTGAAAGTATAGTTTATCCAAAACTTGTTAAGGAACAAAAACTATATGCTACAGTAACTAAGCATAGATACTATTCGATAGGTTCGTTTGAAAGAATAGAGCTGACAAGGAGATTTTTATCTGGACAGAAGTATATTTTTTTAGACAGGGATGGTGTTATTAATGAAAGGCCTCCAAAAGCGAATTATGTTTGTAAACCTGAAGATTTTAAGTGGATTGCAGGTGCAAAAAAGGCACTAAAAAAACTGCAAGAAGAAGGATTTTTTATAATAATAGTATCAAATCAAGCAGGAATAGCAAGAGGGGCGATGACAGAACATGATTTTGAACTTGTTCAGGCTAAAATGGAATCTGATCTTGAAGAAGTCGGTGTAACTATTGGAGCTGTCTATCATTGCCCACATGGATGGGACGAAAATTGTGAGTGTAGGAAACCAAAACCAGGGATGCTTTATATGGCGCAGAAGGATTACTCTATTAATCTTACGGAATGTGTTTTGATTGGCGATGACGAAAGAGACATTATTACTGCTCATAATGCGAACATGAAAGGAATTTTGGTCACAGATGATTATTCTCTAGAAGACGCGGTAAATGACATAATTAAGGGGATAATAAGAGATTACGAGGTAAATGAATTATGATAATATCAAAGACTCCACTTAGAGCATCATTATTTGGTGGGGGAAGCGACTTTGAGACTTATTTTTCAACGAGTAGATTTGGATATGGTAGTGTTCTTAGTGCTGGGTTAGATATGCACGTCTACATAACGGTAAATAAAAAATTTGATGATAAGATAAGAGTGGTATATAACGGAAATGAAAATGTAGATTCATTGGACGAGGTTAAGCACAATATAATAAGAGAGGCTTTACGATTAGTTGGTATAGAAAAGGGAATTGAAGTGATTTATATGGCTGATCTTCCGATGAGTAGTGCAGGAGTAGGCCTAGCATCTTCAAGTGCGTTAGCGGTTGGGGTACTTAATGCTTTACATGCATACAAGGGAGAATTTGTAACGCCAAGTCAGTTAGCGAAAGAAGCGTGCTATATCGAAATAGATAGACTAGGCCAAATGATAGGGATTCAGGATCAATATGCTGTAGCACATGGTGGATTTAATCGGTATAGATTTATGAGTGATGGTTCCGTTTCAGTAACTCCAGGGATAATAAATCACCAAATTAGGCAGCTACTTACGCAAAAATTAATGCTGTTTTACACAGGTAATACTAGAGATTCAAGAAAAATTCTTTCTGAACAATCAGCAGCAATTGAAGAAAAAAGAAAAAGACTGGATGATCTAGTCATGACAGTAGATAGAGTCTGTGCTAATTTGTCAAACGGCGACTTAGATTTTGTTGGGATGGAACTTGATAGGACTTGGAATATTAAGAAACAACTTGCTGGTGGAATTTCCAATCACGATATTGATAGTATGTATAAGTGCGCTCGGGATAATGGTGCTATGGGTGGAAAAATACTAGGGGCTGGAGGTGGAGGATTTATGCTTTTGTATGTTCCGGAGAATAAGCAGGAATCAGTCAGGAAAGGCCTTAAGGATTTCAAAGAAGTTGATTTTTCTGTGGATTATCAGGGAAGTAGAATAATATTTGCTGATTAGGTTAGTTGAGGGTGGTATATATGGATTTTTCTAAACAGATAAGAGATTATATTGAACTTGAAGTAGCTATATTAGGCAAATTAGATCAAGGTGAGATAAACAGAGCAATGAATCTACTCGAAGAAACGCGTAAAAAGGGGAGTCGAGTGTATGTTTTTGGTAATGGTGGAAGCGCAGCAACAGCATCACATATGGAAAATGATTTTAATAAGGGAGTGTCAGAAAAACTTGAAAAAAAATATCGTTTTCAATGCATAAATGCAAACATGGCAACAATCATGGCAATAGCTAATGATAACGGATATGATAGAGTTTTTATCCAGCAATTAGAAAATAGACTTGAAACAGATGATGTTATAGTAGCTATTTCTGGAAGCGGCAATTCTGAAAATGTAGTAAAAGCAGTAAGATATGCTAAAAAGCAAGGATGCCAAATAATAGGTATGACAGGTTATTCTGGTGGAGTAATAGATGAGCTATGCGATGTATCTCTTCATGTTCCAATAGAAAATATGCAGATTACTGAAGATGTTCACCTTATAATAAATCATCTTATGATGTATGTATTATGTGGAGAGTTAACTGGATATCCAGTACATTAAGATGAGGGAAAAATGAGCAGAATTTTGATAACGGGAGCAGCAGGTTTTATAGGTTCACAATTAGCTTACAGATTGTGGAAAAATGGGGATGAATTATCACTTATTGATAATTTTTCCTATGGTTCAGAGGATAATTTAGTATTCCCTGAACACGATTTTAGAGATGAAATATATCATAATGATATACGAGATCAAGATTTTTTAAATTCTCTTTTTAATAATAAACATTTTGATATAGTTTATCATATGGCAGGAATTACACCTTTGCCAGATTGTCAGAATAATCCAGTTGAAGCAGTTGATGTGAATGTAAGAGGAACAGTAATAATTCTTGACCTAGTCAGAAAGTATGGCATTAAGAAGCTTATATTTGCTAGTACTTCTGCAGTATATGAGAATAATACTGATTTTCCGTCAATTGAAAACTGCGTAGAAAAACCAAGTCTAGTATATCCAAGTACAAAATATTCATCTGAACAGTTTTGCAAAGCATTTTCTGATGCTTATAGTATTCCTGTTGTATGTTTACGATTTGCGAATGTGTATGGACCACATATAGACTGTTTAAGAAAACAACCACCTGTAATGGGGTACATTATTAGAGAGTTATATAAGGGAAATATTCCTGTTTTACACTCTACTGGTGAGCAAAAGAGAGATTTTGTTTATGTAGATGACTTGATAGACTTAGCAATTAGGGTACAGAAATGTAACCATTTTGATGTAGTAAATGTTTCCACTGGTATTACAGTTTCTATAAATGATATATATAAGATAATAGCTGATTATATGGGGAATAGTAATCAAAAACCTAGATATGAAAGAACAGATCATTTTTGGGAAAACTATCCGGAATTGTATTCTGAGCCATATCCAATATCGGCTAAAATAATGGAACACGAGGTTTTGAAATATACTTGTTTATCCAATGAACATGCATTTAGGGAATATGGATGGAGACCGCAAACATCTTTGGAGGAAGGAATAAAGAAAACTGTCGAGTTTTCATGTGAGATTTTGAGGAAGGCTTAGTTATATATGGATAAAATATCGATTATTATTCCTTGCTATAATGAAGAGGATTCTATTCCATATCTTAAGGAAGAACTTTGTTATATTATGTCAAAATTTGACCAGGTGTGTTTTGAAGTCATAATGGTTGATAATTGTTCAGAAGATAGATCACTAGATATTATGCAAGAAATCCATGCTGTTGATAATAGGTTTCAGTACATATCTTTATCGCGAAATTTTGGCAAGGATTCCTCTATGTATGCAGGGTTGAAAGCAAGTACGGGCGATTATGTTACTGTGATGGATGCAGATTTGCAGGATCCACCAGAGTTGTTGATGGATATGTATAGAGTATTAAAATACGAATGCTATGATTGTGCAGCAGCTTATAGAATGAACAGGAATGGAGAACCATGGCTTAGGTCTGTTCTTGCAGATTTATTCTATAAGTTTATGAGAATAATTTCTGATGCTGATATGGTCAATGGAGCTAGAGACTTCCGGCTCATGACAAGGCAGATGGTAAATGCGGTTCTTAGTCTTGAAGAAAGTCAAAGATTTACCAAAGGCATTTTTGCATGGGTGGGATTTAGAACGAAATGGATACCGTTTGAAAATAGAGAAAGAATTGCTGGAAGCACAAAGCTTCCGATGAAAAATGCTTTTTCATATGCAATACGCGGTATAATAGCTTTTTCTACAGTGCCATTAGTGCTGACTTCAATAATTGGAGTGCTAATATGCATTGTAGCGTTAGCATTTACTTTATATGTGCTGGTGCAACAGTTAATATTAAAAAATGCTGTTCCCGGGTACCCTTCACTTATGTGTATCATGCTTTTTGGATTTGGCATCATGTTTATGGTATTGGGAATAATTGGACAGTATATTGCTCAGATTTATTTGGAAATAAAGCATCGTCCCAAATATATAGTAAGAGAGAGCAGTATAAGAGAATTATGTGATGTGGATAAAAAATTGTAAATTAGGGTAAAGTGAATAAATGGATTTGAAATTTTTAAGTAGAGATCATTTTAAAAATATGCAGCCTGAGGGGTATGAAAAAGGGTGGTTGATTAGTGGTACTACAAAATGTGATATTCTGCAGGATGATATATTTTCGACTAGTATAGAAAATACATCTTGGTCAACAGAGATTGAAGCAATTCATGAGGTACCAACAAAAAATGGCTGGATAGATGTATATGAAAGGAAAAGGGTATTACAAACAGCTCAAAAGATAATATCGAATAGAGCTAACAGCCTTATAATGGAGTTTGGAGCAAGCTCTGGTTATATGATAGAGGAAATGCAAGAGATGTTTCCTAATAATGTTTTTATTGCCACTGATTTGATGAATGAAGGTTTGAAACAGTCATTCAAAAAAGCACCTAATATTCTACACTTAAGATGTGACATTTTAGATGCGCCATTTACTGATAGCAGTATAGATTTTATTTATTCACTTAATGTATTAGAACATATTGATAATGATAAAAAGGCTATTAGCGAATGTTATCGTTGTGTAAAACCAGGCGGATATTGCCTTTTTGTGGTTCCAAGAGGAGATAGCCTTTATGACTATTTTGACGAAATGCTGTTTCATAAAAGACGTTATGCAAAAGAAGAATTAAAGAAAAAGTGTATTGACTCAGGCTTTACAATTAAAGAAGATTTTCACTATGCATGGTTATGTTATCCGCTATTTTGGTTGAAGAAAAAATGGAATAAATTTGTGGGTAAGAGATTATCTCAAGAAGAAAAAATTGAACGAGTGAAGGCTGACATCGATGCGGGAATGTCATCAAGATTAGCGATTGGAATGATGTATATTGAAAATTTATTATCCAAACATTTATCGCCTTCTTTTGGAGTAAGAGAATTTATATTATGTTTAAAGGAATAAGTTTAATAAATCTGATTATGTAAGCGAATGGATAAAAGCAATAAATTTATGAATATGCTTTTCTCATTTATATTTATTCCTATTATTGAATAGAAGATAGGGATGAGAATTATATAATTGAAATTAAGAAAACTTCAAGAATTATGTATGACTACAAATTCTTATAACATTGATTATTGTATTATACGCAAATTTTAATAAAAGGGTTAATAATATGGGTAACTATTTTAAACACGAAACAGCAATAATAGATAATAACGTAGTAATAGGTGATAATTGTAAAATTTGGCATTTTAGTCATATACAGTCAGGTGCCGTAATCGGAGAATCATGTTCTCTTGGTCAGAATGTGAACATATCAAATAACGTAACACTAGGTGATGGCGTCAAGGTTCAGAATAACGTATCCATTTATGAGGGTGTAACGATTGAAGATTTTGTATTCTGTGGTCCTTCTTGTGTATTTACAAATGATCTAACTCCACGTGCTCGTTATCCCAAAAATCATCAATATATACAAACAATAATACGTCACGATGCAACGCTAGGAGCTAATTGTACTGTTGTTTGCGGGCATGAAATTGGTCATCATGCAACAATTGCAGCAGGCGCAGTAGTAGTTAGCAATGTAAAGCCATATGCTCTTATGGCAGGTGTCCCTGCTAAACAAATTGGATGGGTTTGTGAGTGTGGTCAAGTGCTTGATAAAGGCGCGGATGTATTTGAATGTAAAGATTGTGGAAGAAAATATAATATCATTGATGGTGAACTAAAAGAAATACTTTAAAGATTTACTATTTAATTAAATATGTTTGTGCTAAGAAGGAGAAATAAGGTAAATGGAAATAGAATTTAGAGATCTTAAGAGGCAATATAAGTATATTAAAGAGGCAGTCGATGAAAATATTGCTAATGTATTAGCTGATTCACATTTTATTTCAGGGCCAGAAGTAAAAGAATTGGAGAAAATATTATCGGATTATACAGGGCGTAAGCATTGTATTTCCTGTGCTAATGGAACTGATGCAATATCAATAGCTCTTTTTGCTGCGGGAGTAGGAAGTGGAGATGCAGTATTTGTACCTGATTTCACATTCTTTTCAAGTGGTGAATGTCCGGCAACCTGTGGAGCTACACCGATATTTGTTGATGTTAATCTGGATACTTACAATATTTCAACTGTCTCTCTGGAAAAAGCAATTGAGAAAGTCTTGGTAGAAGGTAAGCTTAAACCTAAAGCCGTTGTTGCTGTAGATTTGTTTGGACAGCCTTTTGATTATGGAAATGTGAAGGCTATTTGTGATAAGTATAATCTTCTTTTACTTGAGGATGCTGCTCAAGGATTTGGCGGAAGCTATACACTTTCAAATGGTGAAAAGAAGATGGCAGGTTCATTGGGCGATATATCAACTACCAGTTTCTTCCCTGCAAAACCACTTGGCTGTTATGGAGACGGCGGTGCGATATTTACGGATGACGATAATCTGGCAACTATGTGCCGTTCAATTGCTGTGCATGGTAAAGATATGCAGCATCCGGATGATTCAAATGCAAAATATAACAACGCTCGTCTCGGTATGAATAGCAGACTAGATACGCTTCAGGCAGGAATATTACTTGCAAAGTTCCCTGTATTTAAGGATTCAGAACTTGATAAAGTTAATCATGTGGCAGAAAGATATACAGAATTATTATCAGATATAAAGGGAATAACATTGCCTTTAATTGCTGATAAGTATTATAGTTCATGGGCTCAGTATACTATACAGCTTCCCAAGGGGGCTGATAGGGCGGCTATTCAGAAAGAATTGAAAGAGCAGGGCATTCCGACAAATATTTATTATCCTAAGCCGATGCACACCCAGGGAGCATTTAGTGGAACAAGATCAGCTGAAGCTGAGTGCCCGAATACAGAACAGTTATGCGGTACTGTGCTTTGCTTACCGATTCACCCTTATCTGGAAGATGAGGAGACTGAATTTATCGTTGAGAGATTCAAAAGAGCATTGAAATAAACATTGCTACCTGTCACCAATGTGGTACAACTTTTGTCAACTTAACGTGAATAAGTATACCGTTTTAAGGTAAAACCAATTACCTGTCAGTTGATTGTTTCATATTTTTAAAGCATCATAATTTACTTTTTGTATTTTTGCATAGCAAACAGAACTGAGCTGCATCAGGCCTGATGAACCATCTTCTATGGAGTATCAGTTAATAGTTTTCAGGTTAGGAAAGTGTTTTCGACAGACGAGTTTTCTGGTTTTTCTTCATAATTTTCTGCCAGGCACTACCTGGGGTTCATGGTGCCTGTCACGGTGTACAGAATCTGTTGGAGTCATCAAGAATGAGTTGGATTACGATAATGCCAAGCTTGATAAGTTTGCAGAGACCATTGCTGCTATGCGTTCTAAGGGAACATGGAATAGAGGTGAACTCATAGATTTGTTTAACTGGATGATTCCTAACTTTGATCACAAGGAGACTGGAAAGTTTTTGGATGGCAGAATGTAATGATTTTGGATAGATTAAGCTACGCTTCGAAATAAATGATAAATGAAATGGTGCATTCTGAGGAAGGATTAGGCGTTTGAAAGAGATTAAATATCATAAAGGCTTTTCAAAGACATATCCTGTTGATAAAAAAGTCATTTGCAGAACATTCACATATGCAGAAACCATATGTGAACGCTGATGGATATTACGCATATTGTCCTCACTGTGAAAATCCTGTAAAGCTTTTGGGCTTATTAAAACCATTGAAAAGGCATGGTCCACATGGTAGACATGCAAAATATGATGTTTCAGGAATAAATTCTTTTAATAAAATAAAGTATGAAAACTGCCCTTATCACCGAAAACACGCTAATTATATTACAGAGCCTCATTTGGGAGAAGAAACTGATGAGGATTTGAGAATCTATAACATGGTGAGAGAACATTTTGATCACATTATTTATTTGCTAAAGCAATCGCTCCCAATAGTTATCACCTCATCTATGGCTGAACGACTTCTGCAGAATTACATAACGCATAGAGGATGGATGTTTAGAGACGCAGATTTAAATAATATTCCTTGGGTATTTATAAATGCAATGCATGGCATTGACCTATTCGGTGCATTAATAAAAAAGATTCAGAACTTGCGAGATTTTTAAAGAAAAGAAATGAAGTAATGAAGCCGTTTTTTTCAATAATTACTGTCTGTTACAATAGTGAAAAGACAATTGAACGAACCTTAAAGAGTATTCTGAATCAAAGTGTGAATGACTATGAGTACCTGATAATAGATGGAGCATCTACTGATGGAACACTTGATATTGTAAAGAAATATGAGCCTGAGTTTGGCGAAAGATTAAAGCTCTTTTCCGAAAAAGACGAGGGTATTTACGATGCCATGAATAAGGGTATTGCAAAGGCAGAAGGTACTCTTATTGGTATGGTTAACAGCGATGATTACTACGAGCCGGATGCCCTTGAGAATATGCAAAAGAAATTTGAACAGCTTCCGGAATCAGACAGGAAGCATACGGCCCTTTATGGTATGCAGAGACAGCTTCGTAATGGAGAAGAAATAGAGATAGAGTTCGTAAATGACAGGATACTTGGTGAAGGAATGATATGTTATCCTACATGTTTTATTACTAAGGCTTTGTACAGTGACTTTGGCGCTTATGACACTCTATATAAGAGTGCGGCAGACCTTGATTTCCTTGTTAAACTGAAGAAGACAACAGATACTCATTTTGTGCCTGTTTATAATATTATTTCCAATTTTGAGTTGGGCGGGATGTCTGCATCAGGAAGGGGAGCCAGAGAGGCTGCAAGAGTCAGGTACAAGTACGGGGTGTATTCCAAAACGAGAATGTATTATGTTATCCTGCAGAGCAGAATAATTGATTTTGTACACTTTTTGAAAAGAAAATAATCAAGCTTGTGAATAAAAATATTGGGTAGGAAAAAGTTTTGGCAAAAGATAATAAAAGAAAATTGGATTTAAAGTATTACTGCAGAATAGGAATGATCTTGTTGGCGGATGCGCTTAGCGTTGTGGCAGCGCATCTGCTTTCTTTGCTTGTCAGATTTGATTTCAGGGTATATGACATTCCGCAGATTTATGTAGACAACATTGTATACATGCTTCCGATTGCTATAGTTACGACGCTTGCGGTGTACTATATTTTCAGACTTTATCACAGTATTTGGAGATTTGCTTCCTTAACGGAAGTTTACAGGATAATCGGAGCTTACTTTGTAATTGCAGTTCTTCTTTTTGCTGAGAACGGAATCGAGCGATTCAATCTTCCCCGTAGCTGCATGTTCATGGGAATTATTCTAAATGTGATTTTCTGCATGGGAATAAGGTTTTCTTACAGGATTCTGCGAGGCAGCTTCTTTAGGATTACTCCTATGGATAAAGAGCTGATAGAGCGCGTCAATATCATGATCATTGGCGCAGGTTCTGCGGGAAGAGAACTGATTTCTGATCTTAAATTTAGTAGAAAATATAATGTAAGAGTGATTATTGATGATAATAAGACTACCTGGGGAAGGTATCTTAGCGGCATCCGGATTGGTGGAGGCAGAGATAGAATTGTTAAACTATGCCAAAAGTATGATATTGACAGGATAATATTTGCGATTCCTTCTGCATCGGACAAGGACAGGAGAGACATTCTTAACATATGTAAGGAAACGGGATGTAAGCTTCAGACTGTTCCGGGACTATCTCAGATAGTATCAGAAGAGGTCAGCATAAAGCAGGTTCGCGATGTCAATATCGAGGATCTTCTTGAGAGGGATGAAGTAAGAGTTAATAATAATGAAATCTTTGAAGCAATAAAGGGTAGAACTGTTATGGTAACAGGAGGCGGAGGTTCCATTGGCTCAGAGCTTTGCAGGCAGATTGCAGCTGCATCACCAAAGAGGCTTATTATTTTTGATATCTATGAGAACAATGCCTATGCCATAGAACAGGAACTAAAACGAAAATATCCTGAATTGGAAGTTGAGGCACTTATTGGTTCTGTGCGAAATACTGACAGAATAAATGGGGTTATCGAAGAATATAGACCGGATATTATATATCACGCAGCGGCACATAAACATGTACCTCTAATGGAAAAGAGTCCAAATGAAGCTATAAAGAATAATGTATTTGGAACATATAAGACAGCTGTTGCAGCTGCAAGGTATGGTGTAAAGAGATTTGTGCTGATTTCAACGGATAAGGCTGTAAATCCTACATCTTTGATGGGGGCTTCAAAACGCATCTGTGAGATGATAATACAGATGATGTCAAGGAAAGGTAGTGAAACCTGTTTTTCTGCGGTGAGATTTGGAAATGTTCTTGGATCAAACGGTTCTGTGATTCCGCTTTTTAAGCAGCAAATAGCTGAGGGAGGCCCTGTTACAGTTACAGACAAGGATATAGTTAGATTTTTTATGACAATTCCTGAGGCCGTTTCATTGGTCCTTCAGGCGTCATTTTATGCCACAGGAGGAGAAATCTTTATTCTTGATATGGGCAAACCTGTCAGGATTGATGATATGGCAAGAAATCTCATAAAACTTTCGGGTTATAGGCCGGATGAGGATATTAAAATTGTTTATACCGGTCTTCGTCCCGGAGAAAAATTATATGAAGAACTTCTCATGGACGAGGAAGGCAAGGAAAAGACTGACAATAATATGATATTTGTTGGACATCCTATTAAGATGGATGACAGGATATTTGAGGATAAACTTTCAGATTTGAAAACTGCTGCGGAAAATGACAGCCCTGACATAAAAAAAATTGTGGCTGATATTGTTGAAAACTATCATCCTTAATTTGGGCGATTTAACGGATAATTTAATATATGGTGATTAAAGGTTAACAAAGATAATATTGGAGGAAATTATGGCAGATAATATTCTTGGTATGGTCGGAAGAACTAGACCATTATTTGAAGAAGATATAAGAAATAGAGAGGAAGAGCTTACAGATATAATCAAAAACTCTAGATTTTTGGTCATTGGCGGTGCAGGTACAATTGGCTCAGCTATTTGTAGAGAGCTTTTTGCACGCGATCCAAAGGTATTACATGTTGTTGATATTAGTGAGAACAACATGGTTGAGCTTGTTCGTGATATCAGATCATCTAAAGGCTATGGTACTGGCGAGTTTGCGACATTTGCTCTTGATTGTGGAAGTGATATTTTTAAAGCATTTATTGAAGAGCAGAAAAAACGTATTGGTGGATATGATTATATCTTTAACACATCAGCTCTCAAGCATGTGCGTTCGGAAAAGGATCCATACACACTTATGCGTATGATTGATACTAATATTTTTAACACTGATACTACAATGCTTATGGCACAGGAAATGGGAGCTAAAAAATACTTCTGTGTTTCCACAGATAAGGCTGCCAATCCGGTTAATATGATGGGTGCTTCCAAGCGAATCATGGAGATGTTCTTAAATCGTAGGAGTGAGACAATGCCTGTTTCAACAGCTAGATTTGCTAATGTGGCATTTTCTGATGGTAGTCTGCTCTACGGTTTTAACAGACGTCTTGAGAAAAACCAGCCAATTTCAGCACCTTGTGACGTTCGTCGCTATTTTGTAACACCAAAGGAGTCAGGCGAGTTGTGTCTTTTATCATGTCTTACAGGTGAAAATAGGGATATATACTTTCCAAAACTTGATGAGGAACTCAATCTTGTTACTTTTTCAAGTATTGCTGAAAAATATCTTGAGAACCTGGGGTATGAACCTGTAAAGTGTGCGACAGAGGACGAAGCCAGGGCAAGAGTAGCTGAACTTAAGGCGCTTCATAAATATCCTGTTTATTTCTTTAATAGTGATACTACGGGAGAGAAGGATTTCGAAGAATTCTATACAGATAAGGAAGTCCTTGATATGACCCGTTTTGAATCTGTTGGAGTCATCAAGAATGAGTTGGATTACGATAATGCCAAGCTTGATAAGTTTGCAGAGACCATTGCTGCTATGCGTTCTAAGGGAACATGGAATAGAGGTGAACTTATAGATTTGTTTAACTGGATGATTCCTAACTTTGATCACAAGGAGACCGGAAAGTTTTTGGATGGCAGAATGTAATTCTGCCATCTTTGTATTATCAGCAGTATTCTGTTACAATAGGACTGCCCAAATTTTAAAATATTAAGGAGAGTCTTATTGATGAACATCAAAAATGTACTTGTTGCACAGTCGGGGGGACCAACTTCTGCAATCAATGCCAGTCTTGCGGGAGTTTTGAAAGCTACTATTGATTCTGGGAACTATGACAGGTGTTATGGGGCAATAAACGGCATTTTAGGTGTCCTGTCGGAAAATTATCTTGATTTAACAGATAAAGCTAAAAAAGATTCTGATTTTATAAAACTCTTAACTCATACACCAGCAATGTATTTGGGAAGCTGTAGACATAAGCTTCCTGAATACAGGGATGATGATTCTTCATATTCTTTTATTGTTTCACAGTTTAAAAAACTCAATATTGGAGCATTTTTCTATATTGGTGGAAATGACAGCATGGATACTGTGCTGAAGCTATCAAATTATGCCAGAGAGATTGGTGCTGATGTAAGAATAATTGGTGTGCCCAAGACAATAGATAATGATCTATGCCACACTGATCATACTCCGGGCTTTGGATCTGCGGCTAAATATATAGCAAGTTCAATTTTGGAAATTGCGCACGACACCTTTATCTATGCAGTTAAGTCAGTGACAATTGTTGAAATCATGGGACGAGACGCAGGGTGGCTCACGGCGGCAGCAGCTCTTGCGAGAAATAATTATTCTTCTGCCCCACACCTGATTTATCTTCCAGAGGTGGCTTTTGATAAGGAACAGTTTTTAGCAGATGTAAGAAATGAATTGTCAAAGCGCGATAATGTTATCATTGCTGTTTCTGAGGGCATAAGGGATAAGGAGGGTAATTACATTACATCTAGCAAGGCAATGGCGGATACATTTGGACATCAACAGCTTTCGGGTGCAGGAAAAGCACTTGAGTTTTTAGTTAAGGAAAACATAGATGTGAAGGTTCGCTCTGTTGAAATCAATGTTCTTCAGAGATGCGCTGCTCATATGGCAAGTAAAACTGATCTTTATGAGTCTTTTGCTCAGGGAGAGAAGGCAGTTCACCTGTCAGAAGAAGACCAGACAGGTTGCATGGTTGTTTTAAATCGTATAAGCAATTCTCCTTACACTGTTGAATACAGCCATGCACAGATAAAAGATATAGCTAATGAGGCAAAATCTGTTCCTATAGAGTGGATTAACAAAGAAGGAAATGATATTACTGCTGAGCTAATAGATTATTTGAAACCTCTTATCCAAGGAGAAATTGAACAGGATTACGAAAATGGACTTCCTAAGTATTTGGATATTTCGCATCTGAATCATTGCTGAAATGGTGCGGTATGATGTATAATGTTAATTTGAATTATAATGCATTGTTTATGCTGATAAACTTGGAGGTTGTATGAATTATAGAGATGAACGTGAGATTGATTTAATTGATCTTTGCCGTCAGATTCTTAAGAAATGGAAATTGATAATAGCTTTTGCTCTTATTGGATTAGTAATTGGAAGTGCGGTTGGTTACGCGAAGTCAGCCAAGGTGGTTGAAGTTGAGACCGGAGAGACGGTTGTAGATGAAGCTGCTATCACATCAAATATTGAATCTCTTAAAGAAAAACTTTCTGATAGAGAGATTACAGAAGTTGATATGGCAGTAAACGCTTATAATTACTATAAAAAACTTTACGCCAATAAAGAAAAATATATTAATAGTTCAATTCGTATGCAACTTGATGCCGATAAGGTTCCTACAATGGTGGCATCTTATCGAATAAGTAACTATTATAAAGTTTCCTATCCTGAAATTTCAGAAGTTAATGATATAAACAATATAGCTGCTGTTTATTACAAGGCTTTGAATGACGAGAAGGTTATTGCTAAGGTAGCAAGAACTCTTGGAGATGGCATAGCTGAAAACTATGTTAAAGAGCTGTATGGTGTTGGCCTTGAAGCAAACAGTATTTTAAATATAACAGTTACAGCAAGAAATGAAGAAGAGTGCAAGAAGGTTCTTGATGTGTTAATGCAAGAACTTGAAACTCAGATTCCTACAGCTACGAGTCTTTATGAGCATGATATCGAATACCTTGATACGTATTTTTCTGTAAATGTTAATACAGGTATTCTTTCAGAACAACAGACGCAGGTTGATGCATTAAAGAATCTCCAAAACGTTATGCTGACTGTGGGAAATGCACTTACAGCTGACCAGAAGGCTTTGTACACAAAGCTTATTGATGGCGATACAAGTGATGAAACAGAAGTAATTGAAGTTGAAGCTCAGCCGGAAGAAACTGAAGTTGTTGAATCTGAGAAAACTGTTGCGAGAAGTTTTGACATAAAATATGCAATGCTTGGTCTTTTTGCAGGAGCTTTCATTGTTATTATGTGGATTTGCCTTAAGTATGTATTATCACAGACAATTAAGACAAAAGATGAAATATCTGAGCTCTTTAAAGTACCTGTTCTTGGAATCATGAAAGATGGTGAGTATGGTGAGCTTGGCATGATAACGGCAGGAGTTGGTCTTGGGGCTCAGAAGACTGAACTTAAAAAACTTTATGCGGTGAGTACCAGTGATGATGTGCTCGTATCTGCTATTACAAATAAGGTAGTAGAAACTGTAAATCAGAACTATAGTGAGATTAATGTCGAGTGTGGAAAATCAGTTCTTTCAGATCCATCATCACTTGCAAAACTTGCTGAATCTGACGGTGCTATCATGGTTGAAAGATTAAGAATATCAAAGTACGAAGATATCGCTAAGGAGCTCGAACTGGCCAAAAGTTATGGCGTAAAAGTTCTTGGATGTGTTGTCGTTGATTGACATTTAATATAATTATTCTATTGATATATTTATTGCTAGGAGGCTTATAAATGCTTACAAATAAGACCATTTTGGTCACAGGAGGAACGGGTTCTTTTGGAAACACTTTTGTGCCTATGACTCTTGCGAAATACAATCCTAAAAAGATTATCATCTATTCACGTGATGAGATGAAACAGTGGAATATGGCTAAGAAGTTCCAGGGAGATAAAAGGGTTAGATTCTTTATCGGTGATGTAAGGGATAAAGACAGACTCTATAGAGCCCTAAATGGTGTGGACTATGTTGTGCATGCTGCTGCGACTAAGATTGTTCCAACTGCAGAATACAACCCATTTGAATGTATTAAGACTAATGTGAATGGCGCAATGAACCTTATTGATGCATGTATTGATACAGGTGTGAAGAGACTGGTTGCCCTTTCAACTGATAAAGCAAGTTCACCGGTTAATCTCTATGGTGCAACTAAGCTTTGTTCGGATAAGCTTTTTATTGCAGGCAATTCATATACTGGTGGTAAGACCAAGTTTGCAGTAGTGCGTTATGGAAATGTTATGGGATCTCGAGGGTCAGTTATTCCGTATTTCATGGAAACTGCACAGTCGGGAAAGCTTACTATTACTGATAAGCGTATGACAAGGTTCATGATTTCTCTTGAGCAGGGAGTAGAACTAGTATGGCATGCTTTTGATGACATGGAAGGCGGAGAGATTTATGTTAAAAAGATTCCGTCTATGAATATCTGTGACATTGCTACTGCGGTTGATGCAAATGCTGAACAGGTTGAAATCGGTATCAGACCGGGTGAGAAACTTCATGAGCAGATGATAGGTGTGGAAGATTCGCACTTTACATATGAATATCCTGAGCACTACAAAATTTTACCTCAGATTTGTGAATGGGGTAACTTTGAGGACATGATCAAAGGTGGAGTCAAGGTACCTGAAGGCTTTAGTTATACATCTGATAACAATAAAGAGTGGATGACTATTCCCCAGCTTCAGCAGTGGATAGAACAAAACAGACACAAGATTGGCAGTATCTGAAGCGCCAGCGGAGGGTATAAGAAGAATACGCATGGCAAATTATAACAGGAGAGGTCCTGGAAAATATCAGAATAATATAATACATCAAAAGACTTTTATAATAGATGAGTTATCTATTATCTTGGCATTTATTTCTGCGGTGGCAATTAGATACAAGGCTATTATCAACTGGGTTGATTTTAGTCTTGGAATTTACTTGTCAATGATTATTACCGTTATTTTATTTGAGATAATAGTATACTTTAGTTATGATGCGAAAAGGTGTCCAATAGTTGAAATGGATCCTATAGAGAATATGCTAAAGCTTATTAGAAGCAGATTTTTGCTTATTGTTTTGTCTGTAGCATATCTTTTTGCTACTCAGAAATCAGTTTTAGCATCAAGAAGGGTCGTGATTTATTTCATGACCTTTAGTGTCGTTTATGGATATGTCTTAAGAATGTTGTATAGACGTAGCTATATCCGAAAGTGGGGCGTGCCTGGGGAAATAAGAGCACTTGTTGTTGATAATGTAAATGAGGGTATTGAAAATATAATAGATAGTTATAAAAATGGTGATTACGAATGCGTTGTAATTTGTGCTGCAGCACTAACGGAAAAGAAATCGTATTCTTTGATGCATGCATTGGAAGAAAATGGAATAAGAACATATCTTACAATGGAAAGTTTGGGATATACGGTAAAGCCTGGGATTGTAATTGATGTTGATGGATTCGCAACAATTCCAGCCTTTGTCAGAGGTGAACGCTTTGATGTATTTGGGGTTAAATATGCAGTGGCAAGAGTTGAAGAGGCTGTACTTCATGTAATCCGTCATTTAGATGAGCTTAAAGGGAAATATATTTGTTTTTCTAATGTACATACAACTGTAATGGCAATGGAAGATAAAGGTTATGCGGATATATTAAATGGAGCGGCATTTGTCTTTCCTGACGGAACACCTATAGCTAGAAGGCAAAAAAGAAGCGGTATTATTGGAGCAGAAAGAGTTGCTGGTCCGGATTTTATGAGAAACATGTTTAAGAATACTCAGGATGGAAAAGTATCTCATTATTTTTATGGCTCGACCGAGAAAACTCTTAGTGCTTTGAAAGAAAAACTTGAACTCGAATATCCTGGAATCAACATAAAGGGCATGTATTCACCACCATTTAGGAAACTTACTGATGAAGAAGACGCAGAAGTTGTAAATATGATCAATGAATCCGGAGCAGATATTGTGTGGATTGGCCTCGGTGCCCCTAAGCAGGAAAAATGGATGAAAGCTCATGAAGGGAAAATTAATGGTGTTATGATGGGAGTTGGAGCAGGATTTGATTTTCATGCCGGAACTGCCAGAAGGGCACCGATTTGGGTTCAGAAAATTGGGCTTGAATGGTTGTTTAGATTGTTTGTTGATCCAAAAAGACTATTTAAGCGTTATTTGGTCACAAATTCAAAATTTGTTTGGTATTCTTTCAACGAGATGATAAAGAATAAGGGAAGAAAGAATTGAAAGTCTTTGGGGAAAGTTCATGAGTGCAAAGTACAGAACATTGCAATCATATTTCTTGTGGGCAGTAGACATGGTCTGCATAGTTATCAGCTATATGATTGCAAGCTTTTGGAGATATAATTCTAAAGCAGATTATGGAGATAAGACGCTGCACTATTTGGTGTGTGTTGTCATTTTGCTTGTTGGAACAGTATATACGTTTTTAGCGGATTGGGATAGAGACTTTCTTATCAGAGGGTGGTTTCAAGAATTCTTATTTGTTATCAGGTTCGTAGCAACTATTTCTTTTGGCACTTTGTTTGTGGTGTTTTTTCTAAAATGGTATGAGATACTTTCGCGACTGGTGATCATTAACTTTGTCTGGATTGTAATTATTCTTACCTACATTGCAAGGGTTATATTTAAAGAGTTTTATAGAAAGCATTTATCTTCAGATAATAATATTATAAATGTTGTTGTTGTGGCTGAAAAATCGCTGATTGAAGAGACTATAGATAAGCTTATGAAACGGAGTGATTCTTTTGGCTATAAGGTTGTCAGGGCTTATGCAGTTGATCCTGAGGTAAAGTCTAGTGATGATTTAAAAGATTTCTCTTCGGTGGACAATGGAACCTGTAGTGCAAGGGCACAGGGTGATGATACGAAGACTTGGTATATTGGCGACGTGCATGTACATGAAGGAATTCATAACCTTACAGAGAGGCTTTTGACAGATCCTTTTGATGAGGTATTTATTAATACACCTAACATTCCCCAGAATAGTATGGAGAAGATTATTTTAGGATTTGAGGAGATGGGTATTACAACTCATTATAATCTTGAACTTCCGGGAATCAGCAAGGCTCATACGCAGTTTGATGATTATCTTGGATATTCTGTTATAACTTATTGCATGAATCGCAGCAGTTATAAGAGATTATCCATTAAGAGATTTATGGATATTATTGGCGGTTTTGTAGGATTAGTCCTTACTGGAATTATCACTCTTTTCCTTGCTCCCGCAATTAAACTTGATTCTCCCGGACCTGTTTTCTTTTCACAGACTCGTATTGGAAAAAACGGCCGTAGATTTAAAATCTATAAGTTTAGATCTATGTATATTGATGCTGAGGAGAGGTTAAAGGACCTTCAGGATCAGAATGAGATGAGTGGGCTCATGTTCAAAATGGAGAATGACCCGCGTATTACAAAGGTGGGAGCATTTATCAGAAAGACCAGTCTTGATGAGTTTCCACAGTTTTTGAATGTACTAAAAGGTGATATGTCTTTGGTTGGTACAAGACCACCGACAGAGGCTGAGTTTGAGCAGTACAATGAGCATTACAGAAGACGCCTTTCTATGACTCCTGGTCTTACCGGGCTCTGGCAGATAAGTGGCAGAAGTGATATTCAGGATTTTGATGAGGTCGTGAAGCTTGACCTTCAGTATATCGATAACTGGAGCCTTACCGAGGACATCAAGATATTGCTCAAGACTGTTTATGTTGTGCTTTTTGGTAAGGGTGCTAAGTGATTGGAGATATTTAGAAGTGTTAGAGAAAAACATTGATTTAAATGGAAAACGAATATTGGTAACAGGTGCAGCAGGATTTATTGGCGCCAACCTATGTAAGGAACTATTTAGGTCATATGAGAATATTCATATTTATGGTATTGATAATATGAATGATTACTATGACCCAAAGATTAAGAATGATAGATTACGTGAGATCTATGATTTAGGTGGTAATTTTGATTTTGCCCGCGGAAGCATTGCAGACAAGGAACTTGTGAATTCTGTATTTGAAGAGTTTAAGCCGGAAGTTGTTGTGAATCTCGCAGCTCAGGCCGGAGTTCGTTATTCAATAGAGAATCCTGATGCGTATATAGAGTCTAATATTATTGGATTTTACAATATTCTTGAGGCATGCAGACATTCATATGATGCTAAAAGTGTGGATGAACACTATGCAGGCGTTCTGCATTTAGTATATGCATCCAGTTCAAGCGTATATGGTTCTAACAAAAAGATACCATACAGCGTAGAGGATAAGGTTGATAATCCGGTATCCTTATATGCGGCAACTAAGAAGTCTAATGAGTTGTTGGCTCATTCATATTCTAAGCTCTATGGAATTCCATCTACAGGACTTCGTTTCTTTACTGTTTATGGTCCTGCAGGACGCCCGGATATGGCTTACTTTGGATTCACCAATAAACTTGTTAATGGTGAAAAGATTAAGATATTCAACTATGGTAATTGCAAACGTGACTTTACTTATGTTGACGACATAGTTAAGGGTGTTGTAAATGTTATGCAGGTTGCTCCTTTTGAGAATGAGAATGGAGTAAAATACAAGGTTTACAATATTGGAAATAATGATCCTGTAAATCTTCTTGATTTTGTGGATATTCTTCAGCAGGAACTTATTAGTGCAGGAGTTCTTCCTGAAGACTATGATTTTGAGTCTCACAAGGAGCTTGTTCCTATGCAGCCCGGTGATGTAGAGATTACTTACGCTGATGTATCAGCACTGCAGGAAGATTTTGGATTTAAGCCTTCTACACCTCTTCGCGAGGGACTTAGGTCTTTTGCTAAGTGGTACAAGGAGTATTATTGCTGATGTTTAGTTACAAGACACCAAAGATAAACATAAAACTAAATACAAGAAAACTAAGCATTGCTTTTACTGCTGTTTATGTGCTGAGTCTGATACCGATGCTGGCTTTAGGATTTTATGATTTTCCTTCAGCTGACGATTTTTCGATGGCTCTTGAGACAAGGCAGTATTTTGCAGCCAATGGTGATTTCTTTGGAACAGTCATTGCTTCACTTCAGAAATCATGGGTGGTGTACAGCCAGTATGAAGGATATTTCTTTTCAATTATTCTGACTTGTATCTGTCCAAGCGTTTTTGGAGAGGGCTTTTATTTCCTGACACCTTTCCTTGTTGTGGGAATGTTGACATTTGGTGTGTGCTACTTTTTTGATGCTCTTTTTGTGATGGCGCTGCACCTTGATAAGGACCTTACAAATCTTGTCAGGATGCTGACTTTGTTCATGATGGTTCAGTGCCTTAATGGTTCAGGTACTAGAGTTGAGGCTTTTTACTGGTATAGCGGAGCCATTAACTATACTTTTACATTTGGTATGGCTTTCTTTTGGCTTGGACTTCTTATCAGATCAGTTTATGAAAGTGATGAAAAGGCAAGGCTCAGGAAACTGATATGGGCTTCAATATGGGCATTCTTCATGGGAGGCGCAAACTATTTGTCAGCTTTGGAACTTGCCATTTGCTCAGTACTATTGTTATATGTTTTTGTGATGGTTAAGCTTGGAAAGTTTGATATTCAAGGGATAGATGATGAACAAAGGAAGTCCTTTAGTAATATTTGGATTCCGCTTGTTATCAATCTAATTGGTTTTTCTTTTTCATGTTTTGGTCCCGGCAATTCAAACAGGTTTGCCGAGACTACGCAGATGAGTCCTGTGAAGGCTGTATTTGTATCTTTGTATGATACCTTTGATATGCTCTTTAATGACATGACCAGATGGGAAGTGTTGGTTATACTTTTTTTGCTGGTTCCTGTATTTTGGAAGATGGCGGGAAAGCTAAAGGTAAGACTTGAACATCCTATTTTATTTGTTTTGTTTGCGTTTTTATTAGTGTCATCAAATATGACTCCTCCAATATTTGCTACGGCAAATATTGATGCCGGCAGGCTTCGTGCACTTGCATTTATGGAATACGTGTTCATGTTGGTGCTGGTGGAGTTTTATCTGGTAGCTGTTGCAAGACAGTATTTTGATACGAAATATTTGAGTGGTGTTACTAAGGACGAGTCGGATGATAGTAATACATTTTCATCTGTGCTTTCAATGATTATTGCATGTTGCGTTCTCATTTTTGCTATTGGTTCAGCCCTTTCAATAAAGCCTGAACCTGACTATTATTCGTGTACATCTGCTCTTTATGATATTGTTAGTGGAAGGGCAGCAACCTATAGACAGGAAAATGATGAAAGATTGAGTATTCTCCGTGATGATACCATAAAGAATGCTGAACTTAGAGAGTATTCTGTTCATCCTGAAATGCTATTCTATATGGATGTTACGCCCGACAGTAGTGAGTGGATAAATCAGGCGACGGCTATATATTATGATAAAGAAACGACAGTTCTTTTGCCTAGGGAATAAGAAATGGTGTATATGCATATTAGCGTAGTTGCAGGAAGGATTAGACGAAGAAGAAATGAGAGAAATTAAAGAAAATTACAAAGTCTTAGAATTTAAGGAATATGGTGATGAAAGAGGAAATCTCGTAGTCGCAGAAGGTTCCGGATTTGATATTCCATTTGATATCAGAAGAGTCTTCTATATGTCAGGATCTGATCCGGATATAAGGAGAGGAAACCATGCTAACCGCTATACTCAGTTTGTGCTTATAAATGTGAGCGGTAGCAGCAAAGTTCTTGTTGATGATGGTAAGAAGAAAGAAATTGTTGTTCTTGATAAGCCAAGGATGGGGTTGTATCTTGCACCGATGGTTTGGAAGGAAATGTATGATTTCTCACCGGATTCAGTTCTTTTAGTACTTGCGAGTGAGCATTATATTGATAGTGAATATATAAGGGATTATGACGCATTTCTTGCGGAAGTTAATAGAGAAAATTGATAACTGAACAGACTTATTAGTCGGTTATTGAAATAAAAAGCAGGTTAAAGAGGAAAATGTCTAAAATTTCTATTGTTGTTCCTGTGTATTATAATTCAGATACATTGGAACTTTTATATGATGATATGAAGGAGAAAATCCTTGGAAAGCTTGGAGACTACGAGATTGTGTTCGTAGACGACGGTTCCGGAGATAATTCCTGGGAAGTGATACAAAAAATTGCAGCCAAGGATCCTAATGTAGTTTGCACAAAGCTTTCAAGAAACTTTGGTGAGCATGCAGCTATTTTGGCAGGACTTTCTGTATGCACAGGGGACTGCGCTGTTACCAAGCAGGCAGATCTTCAGGAAGATTCAACTCTGATTCTTGATATGTATGAGAGCTGGAAACGTGGGAATAAGGTTGTTCTAGCTATTCGTGAATCGAGAGATGAGAGTGCTGTTAAAAAGTTTTTTGCAGGATGCTACTACTGGCTTGTCAGAAAGACTATCAATAAGGACATGCCGCAAGGCGGATGTGATTGCTACCTTGTTGATAGGAAAGCAATTGAAGTCTTGAAGCTTATGGATGAGAAAAACTCATCTCTTACACTTCAGGTTATGTGGGTTGGATTTAAGACTGAAAAGATTTATTTTCACAGAAAAGATAGGGAAATTGGTGAATCCAGGTGGACTCTTGGGAAAAAGATCAAGCTCGTTGTGGATTCAATGATGAGCTTTTCATATTTTCCAATTAGATGCATGGCAACTTTGGGAATGCTTTTTGCGTTTTGTTCAATAATTGGTATTATTATGGTGTTACATGAGAAACTCACTGTAGGAACTCCAATTTTAGGTTATGCTTCACTTATGTCGGTTGTTCTTTTTGGATTTGGAGCCATTTTTTTGATGCTATCTGTGTTGGGAGAGTACATTTGGAGAGCACTTGAAGAAGCAAGGAAGAGACCTCCATTTATCATTGATGAAGTGAAAAAACATGATGACAAGTGATATAAAAATCGCTTGCATTAGATTAGAGGAAAAGATATGGAAAAGATAATGCAGGGCCGAATGGACAGAGGCTTTGAAAGATATCAAAAGGAATATGAGGAGAAGACTCTTGAGGTACTTCGCTCAGGCTGGTATATCCTTGGAAAAGAAGTTGAAAACTTTGAAACAGAGTTTGCTGAGTATGTTGGAACCAAATATTCTGTTGGACTTGCAAGTGGCTTGGATGCGCTCTGGTTGGCCTTTAGAGTTCTAGGAATCGGTAAGGGCGATGAAGTAATTGTTCAAGGCAATACTTACATTGCAAGCGTTATGGGCATTACAATCAATGACGCTACTCCTGTTTTTGTTGAACCGGATGAGCATTATCAGATTGATGCTGATAAGATAGAAGAGAAGATCACTGATAAGACAAAGGCAATTTTGGTAGTTCATCTCTATGGCCAGGCAGCTAATATGACTAAGATTGTGGATATCTGTAGGAGACATAATCTTAAGCTTGTTGAAGACTGTGCTCAGTCCCATGGTGCATGCCATAATGGACAGATGACAGGAAGCTTTGGTGATTTTGGATGCTTTTCTTTCTATCCATCCAAGAACATGGGAGCCTATGGTGATGCAGGTGCTATTACAACCAATGATCCTGAGCTTGCAAGGCTCATGAAGATATATAGAAACTATGGCAGTGAGAAGAGATACCACAACATGGTAGTTGGTGCTAATTCTCGTCTTGATGAGCTTCAGGCGGGACTCTTGCGAGTTAAGCTGACTCACATGGAAGATATCACTAACGAAAGATATGATCTGGGTCGTCGCTATGCAGAGGGAATTAGTAATCAACTTGTGATCAAGCCAACTGTAGCCGAAGGCTCAACCTGCGTATGGCATCAGTATGTTCTGAGAGTTCCTGATAAGGATGGCGAGGAGCAGTGCAAGGCTCGTGATGAGTTCAGACAGTATCTTGAGGAAAATGGAATCATGACACTTATCCACTATCCGATTCCGCCACACAGGTCACAAGCTTATGAGTATTTGGGACTTCCTGAGGGTAGCCTTCCTATTACCGAAAAATATGCTAATGAGGTAGTGTCACTTCCTATCTACACAGGTATGACAGAGGAAGAACAGCAGAGAGTCATCGATTGTGTTAATGCATGGAGAAGATAAGACTCTCAATGGGAATAATGATTACTAATTTTAGATTTAGGGGTTTTTATGAATATAGTTTTATTATCAGGTGGCAGCGGAAAGAGATTATGGCCACTTTCAAATGACGTGAGATCAAAGCAGTTTATTAAGATCTTTCACCCGGAGAATGATTCAAATAATGAGCTTGAATCAATGGTTCAGCGTGTATATAGTCAGATAAAGAAGATTGATTCTGATGCAAATATTACAATAGCAACCAGCAAGACTCAGGTTTCATCTATCCATAACCAGCTTGGTGATAAGGTTTCAGTCTGCGTTGAACCAACAAGACGTGATACATTCCCAGCTATTGCACTTGCTGCCAGCTATCTTTCAGATAAACTTGGTGTGGACAGAGATGATGCAGTTATTATCTGTCCTGTTGATCCATACGTTGACGATAGTTATTTTGAGTGTTTTAAAGAGCTTGATGAGATGGTTAAGTCAGAGGATTATAACCTTAATCTCATGGGTGTTGAGCCAACATATCCAAGTGAAAAGTACGGCTACATTCAGCCGGAGACAAAAGAACACATTAGCAAGGTTTCAGCATTTAAGGAAAAACCGGACGTGGAGACTGCTCAGAAATATATTGATGAGGGTGCTCTTTGGAACTGCGGAGTATTTGCATTTAAGCTTGGCTACATTTTAGACAGAGCTCATGAGCTTATTGATTTTAAGGATTATCAGGATCTTTTTGACCACTATGGTGATTGCAAGAAGATCAGTTTTGACTATGCTGTAGGTGAGCATGAAAAGTCTATTGGTGTTGTTAGGTTCTCAGGTGCCTGGAAGGATATCGGTTCATGGAACACCTTTGCTGAGGAGATGCATGAGAAGATTATTGGAAAGGCTCAGATGGATGACGCCTGTGAAAATAGCAACATTGTTAATGAGTTAAATGTACCTATTATCGCAATGGGACTTAAGAACATGATAGTTGCAGCCTCTAATGATGGAATTTTGGTTGCAGACAAGACTCAGTCAAGTTACATCAAACCTTTCGTTGAAAAACTTGATAATCAGGTTCGCTACGCTGAAAAGTCCTGGGGAAGCTTTACTATTGTGGATATTCAGGACAAGGCTCTTGTAATCAGGATTGTTCTTTTACCTGAGCACAAGCTCCACTATCACAGCCATGACCATAGAGATGAGGTATGGACAGTGATGAGCGGTGAGGGAACTGTTATTCTTGATGGTGAGAAGATTGATATAAAGCCTGGCTCAGTTGTTTCAATAAAGGCTGGACAGAGACACACCGTTATTGCTAAAACTGAACTTGTTATCAATGAGGTTCAGATTGGTGATGAGATAAGTGTTGAGGATAAGACAAAGTATGAGTTTCCTGAAGCGTAAGCGGAACCTTCAAGAAATATTTGATGCTTGTGAAGTTTGAATAAATAGGGAGAAAGCATGAAAAAAGAGTTGGCAATTGATAGATTCCTGAAAAACATAATAAATAAGTATATGTATGAAATCTGTTTATGCCTTCTTTTATTGGCAGCGGTTTTTATAAGAGTTAAGTTTGCACCGGAAACCACACTGTCTCCTGATTATAACGACTACTACAAGGTGTGGGTGGATTATTACAGAGAAAATGGCATCATTAAGGGGCTTGGAAATGCTATTGGCGACTATTATGTTCCACTTAATGTGATGTATGCTCTGTGCTCACTTCTTCCTGTGGAACCTTGGCTTCCACTTAGCATAGTAGCGTTTGTCTGTGAGCTTGTATCAGCAGTTTTTATCTTCAAGATTTTTTATCTGTTAACAGGGAGAAAGCATCATTCAATGTTTGCAGGAATTGCAACGCTATTCCTTCCATTTGTTGCATTTAATGGAGCGCTGTGGAAGCAGGTTGACGCCTTGTACACATGCTTTTTGATGATCTCTTTATACAAATTGTTAAAGCAGGAATATCGCGCATCCTTTATATGGTATGGCGTTGCCTTCGCTGTAAAGCTGCAGTCAATTATTTTTTTACCGATTTATTTGATTCTGTATATTACAGAAGGATTTCATAGCTATGACAGGGTTCTTAAGGACTCCGGCAAAAGAAATACCTTTAGTGTTTTAGAGTTTTTGTGGATCCCTGCTGTTTATTTTATAGCAGGACTGCCAGAGGTAATCTGTCAGAACGGACTTAAGAGAACATATCTTTCATATCTTTATCAGACTCAGGAGCTGGATTCTGAAGGTTATGGAATGGTTTCATTTTTCCCTAATCTGTATAATCTTGGCTTCGACAATTTCGATAAGCTTTTGTCTGGTGCTGCTATAATGGTTCTTTTTGTAGTTTTAGTTATCATTGCTTTCTTCTGCTATAGAAGAAAGGACAACATCGACAGAAAACTTGTAGTATACCTCGCTATATTCACGGCATGGACCTGCGTAGTATTGCTTCCGGGAATGCATGAGAGATATGACTATGCGATGCTTCTGTTGCTGACTCCATTTGCGGTGTTACTTAGAAAAAACATTGTATGGCCTATGTTTATAGCAAACGTATGCTCACTATCAACATATGCCTATGCTCTTTTTGGAGCCAGAGATATCGTCAATATGACTGTGGTTTCTCTTTTTTACGTGGGTGCATATCTTTATACTTTGATTGATGTTGTGAAGCTGTTGAATGATGAGACTCATCAGGTGAGCTGAGGAATAAATGATTGTTTAAGATAAAAAAAGCATTTAATTTAATAATAGTTTTCTGTCTTTTATTGGCTGCAGTTTTAGTTTTGGGAACCAGCATAGTAACTACAATTTACTATGATTACGGTTATGAAAATGATTGGCCTCACTATGGAAGAGAGAATATATTACTACTCCTGCTTTTATGTGCAGGAGTAGTTTTTGTGTTTATGGTTTTAAAAAAAAGTGGTGTGCTTAAGCACAATAGAGTACCACTTTTGTTTGGACTTATTTTTTGTGCTGTATATTGTCTAATGCTGATTTTTTCAATAAGACCGCTACCGGTTAATGATTCCAAGACATTGGATGATATTATTAATTCCTTTATGGCGGGAGATTATTCATCGCTGACAGATAAAGAAGGATATCTTTATATCTGGCCATTTCAGCTAGGATATGTTGCATTTGGACAGATGATGTGCACTGCATTTGGAATTGGTAACTACATAGCCTGGGACTTGGTGCAGCTTTTATCTATTCTTATTACTGTTTATATTTTATACCAGATGACATGGGAGTTTTTTTGTGATAGAGAAGTTTGCAGTATTATGGCTGTTTTTTCAACAGGGATGCTATTCTTTTATAATTATGTGACATATATCTATGGAGATATTCTGAGCATGGCGCCCCAGACTATAGCTCTTTTCCTGGAAATTCTGTATATGAAGAGGAAAAAGGTGAGCTATGGGATTGGAGCAGGAGTGGCAATTGCTATTGCAATTATGTTAAAGACTAACTGTGAGATTGCACTGATTGCGCTGGTAATGATGCTTATACTGAATCTGATACAGAAGAAAAATAATTCTGAAAGTGAGTATGCAGTTAATGTTAGTAATAAAGGCGCTAGAATTTGGAAGACTAGGGTAATCATGAGCCTTGCAATAATACTGGTTATGATTGCTTTGACTTTCGGCGTTAAAGGACTTGTTAATGCATATTACTGCAATGTTACAGGCCTTGATTCGATTCCAACTGGAAGTCCATCAGTTTCACACATAGCCATGGGGCTTCAGGAGAGTGAACTGGAAGATGGATGGTACAATGGCTATAACTATCATGTTTTCGCTGAGAATAACTATGAAACAGAAGCAACCAAGGCGGCAGCTATAGAGAATATCAAAGAGACACTGGCTGATTTTGCAAACAGACCTTTACATGCAGGGAAGTTCTTCTTAAGGAAATTCCTGACTCAGTGGGCGGATTCAGTCTGCATTTCAACTCATAACCTTGATCTGGTAAACAGGCACCATGACAATCCTACATGGCTTGCAGGCTTTCTGGTTTCAGGTTTTGGTTCCACTGTCATGCAGTGGGTTATGAATGTTTATATGACAATATGCTATCTTGGAGTTGTGATTTATTTAGTGAGCATATTGCGAAAAGGAAATGTATCAGATTCTGAAATGCTTGTATTGCTCCTGATATTTGGTGGCATTGTCTTCCATGAGTTCTGGGAAGGATCATCAAGGTATGCAATGAGATATTATGTTTATTGGATTCCATTTGCGGCTTTTGGTATAAAGAGGCTATTAGGTTATATTGGGGATAAACTACAGAAGTAGAGGTTGAGTTATGGAAACAAAAACCAAAGGGAAAAAAGGATGGTTGGGTTTCTACCTAGTCGGAATTTTCCTATTAACAGTTTTGGCGTTTTATGCCTTAATTGGAGAGAATAGTTATATTGCAGTTCAGGATAATCTGGACCTGTTTATGGCGCAGTTTGCTATGTTGAGAAATGAGGGGATATTCTTTTCGCATGGAGTGGCAGCCCCATTTTTAGGTGGTGTTTCAAGGGATGCACTTCCAAGCGAGTTATCGTTATATACTGTTTTATTCATGATTTTTCCACCCTTTGTTGCATACGTTGCCGGATATATTCTTAAGGTTATAATTGCCGTTGTATCTTGCAGATTACTGTTCTTGGATATGGTTGAGAATGATAAGGCCAATACCCATGTTCAAAATCTGGCAACATTAGTTGGTTTATTGTATGGAATACTTAACATGTTTCCTGCTTTTGGTATACCGTTTGCTTCGGTACCGCTGATTGTATATCTTCTGCGTAAAGTATATAGAAATGGACTAGGGGGACGGGGCAATGTCATTTAGTTAAGGAAATTCATATATACTTTCATATCAAAAACATTATTGCAAAAGAAAAAGTGATTCTACAAAGAACGTAAGAATCACTTTTTTATTTGAAAATTTTTAAATTAGGGCTTGACACAGGCCTCAAAAAGTGCGGCCGCCTTTGCTAAAGAAGCTTTAGCAAAGGCGGCCCCTTAAATCAAAGGTATCCGACCACACATTGATTTAAGGAGGCACTCATGAAAGCATCATACATCAAAAAGAAGTTTTTTGAAACTATTGATTCTATTGTTGCGGATCCATCACCGTTTGTAAAAAGACCTGG
>NZ_FNUR01000005.1 GCF_900108105.1 Butyrivibrio sp. Su6
CGGTGATGGATCCGCAACAATAGAATCAATAGTTTCAAAAAACTTCTTTTTGATGTATGATGCTTTCATGAGTGCCTCCTTAAATCAATGTGTGGTCGGATACCTTTGATTTAAGGGGCCGCCTTTGCTAAAGCTTCTTTAGCAAAGGCGGCCGCACTTTTTGAGGCCTGTGTCAAGCCCTAATTTAAAAATTTTCAAATAAAAAAGTGATTCTTACGTTCTTTGTAGAATCACTTTTTCTTTTGCAATAATGTTTTTGATATGAAAGTATATATGAATTTCCTTAACTAAATGACATTGGAACCGTCCCTCTGTCTTCCCTCTGTCTTCCTCATGTTTCCCACTTAAGTCCTTTTTCCCTGGTAAATGCCCTGCTCTCTTCCATTGGCATGGGCTTTCCAAAGTAATACCCCTGCGCTTTTTCACAGCCTGCTCTCTTTAGAAAATCAAAGTGTTCCTGGGTCTCCACTCCTTCTGAAAGAGGATAGATTCCAAGTACCCTTGCTCCCTTTATAATAAAGCGCATAAGATCTCCGGTTTTAGGGTTATTATCAAGACTTCTTAAAAATACCATATCAAGCTTTAGCACATCAAATTCATAGTCCGCAATCGTATTAAGTGATGAATAACCACTTCCAAAATCATCGATCCAGATCTGATAACCTGCATCCCTTATCTTTTTGCATTCCTGTTTGATAAGGCCGGAGTTGTCATTAAATGCACTCTCTGTGATCTCAACATCGATCAAATTGCGGGGCATATCATACTTCTTTCGCCATTTCTCCAGCGTTTCGAAAACATCACAGATTTCAAAATCAAGTCGCGAAATATTTACTGAAACAGGAACAATCACTTCTCCCTTGTCTCTAAGTCTTGCATAATCTTCGCAGACTTTTCTGATAACAAAAATATCAACCAGATGTATGAGATGGAACTGCTCTAATGTCTCAATGAAGTCTCCCGGATTTATCATTCCTATTTCCGGATCAACCCATCGAACAAGCGCTTCATAGCCACATATTTCACCTGTTTTTACTCTTATGACAGGCTGGTAAAAGACCTTTATATACTCTTTTTCCACCGCTTCATCAATATTATCAACGACATACTGCTGTCTTATCATCTTATTTCTGAGCATATCATCGTAAATACAATAATTTACATCGTGCCTGCCTTTAATACTATTGCAGGCAAGTCTTGCATGATCACAGGCAAGACCTATTTCTGCTCTGGCATCATCAAGTATATAAATTCCGGCTTTAACTCTTACCTTTTTGTTCACATCCTCAGATAAAAGCATCTGTTTAAAAACTGTCTCAACCTTACAGATTACTTCGTCTCTTGATGCCGATACACATACAACAAAATGGTCGTCTGAAAAACGAGAAATTGTTGCTCCCGAAAAGACCTCTCTTATTATCTTTGCAAGGCTCACCAAGAGCTCGTCGCCCATTTTAAAGCCAAAGCGCTCATTATAAAGTTTAAAATTCGGAATATCAAAATGGATAAATGCTACTTCTTTTCTCCAAAACTCAGGAGAATTGAGCATGTTTTGAACAATATGGTAGAAAAAAGACATGGTAAAAAGACCAGTAAGCTGATCTGTTTCCTTGCTTCTTGACAATAGCTCCGCCTCAGCAAAAGAGTTCCGGCTATTATTGAAATACTCATTTTGGTCCACATCTACTATAAATACATAGAAATAGCTTCTTCCCCCCTCGGAGTGAAGAAGATGACCAAAATCCTCAATATACTTGACATCACCTTTTTTGGTGATTATCCTGTAACGCACATAATCATGGCGTTTTTCACCAAAAATAGTCTGTGCTTTTATCTGGGTCTGAACTTTTTGGATGTCATCAGGATGGACCATTCCCGAAAAAGTACCGCCGGTATATTCCTTAAACTCTTCGAATGATCTGCATCCGAAGAGTTCAACGATATTGTTCTCCGCAAAAAGTATCTTTTCATCTCCCTCGGCCTCATAGATAAAAAATCCACCGGGAAGATTATTGGGAACAATACCACACATACCAGTATCACAGAACTCTTCTCTCATTTACATACCCCTCAAAGCAAAGCAGATACTGTTTAAGCCGTTTAAGAATACCTCTCTGTTATCTTAAGAAGTTCCTGTCTGTATCTGTCTTTCACGTCCTCCGGAGAAGCTATGATAACCCCATCCGACAGGGCAAAGAGCCATCCAAAGAACTGATCGCTTATCGCAACATCAACGCTTGTCTCTGACCATCCCTCTTCATCTGACTTTCTGATACTTATGTCTTTGCCAAACCTGTCTATCAAAACTCCAACTAAGTCGTTTTTGAATTTCAGTTTTACTTTGGTTTCTGTTCCCCCGAACATTCCAAAATTCATCTTGGAATAAGCAGCCATATCAAAAGCTTTAAAATGCTCTTTTCCAAGTCTCCTGTCATCCATGATACGGATGTTTCTCATTTTATCAACACGGTAATGTTTTATCTTATCAGCCTCAGCATCAAATGCAATGAGGTAATAATTCTCATCATCCCATGTAAGCGCCCATGGACTCACTTCATATAAGCCTTCTTTTCTCGGAACAAGTTCTTTATTCAGATTCCATTTAAGGTACTCAAATTGTATGCGTCTGTTAGTGGATATGGCAGTATGTATCTCATCTACAATGTAGTAGATACTCTCGTTCATTGTCTTTATTCTGCCCTGAACCTCCACCTGCCTTTTAAGCTGCATTGCCTCATATTCACTGACAAGACCTGTGAGCTTTTTGATAAGCTCATTGGATTTTTTCTCTGTAATGAATTTGGAAGACTGTATCGCATCCACCAAAAGCTTAAGCTCTGCTATTTCAAAGTGCTTGCTGCCAACGTGGTAGTAATAATTTCTTCCAACCTGTTCCAGGATAACGTCAATGCCCAGGGTGCGGAGAGCCTCCATATCATCGTAGAGACTCTTCCTGTCCGCAGTTATCCCACACTCTTCTAACCGTTCCTTTATCTGAGGCATTGTTAGAAAATGCTCATCGTCAGTCATCTTGACCATTATTTTAGCGAGATAATACAGTTTTAATTTTTGATTGGCACCCTTTGGCATTTTGACTTACCCCTGAAGCTTATTAGTTTTTGTCACCAACAATCTTGTTGATAAGAATCTTTCCTGCTCTCTTTGCTGCATATGGTCCAACCTTTTTAAGTTTGTCCTCAGATCTGACCATAGTGCTTGCTGCAGGCATATCTCTTGTAAGATGGATAGCATCAAATTCACACTTTGTTGTGCAAAGTCCGCATCCGATACAGCGGTTCTCATCTACAGTTGTAGCTCCGCAGCCAAGGCATCTGTTTGCTTCGGCCTTAACCTGATCTTCAGTAAATACAAGTCGAAGATCATCAAAGGTCTTGCTTGCAACACCGGCTTTTTTACCTGGAATCTGTCTCTTTGCATCATCGAAGCCTTCAACCTTTATATCGTCCTTATCAAGCTCAATAAATTCTCTTCTGTCACGAGCAAGGTCAAGACGATTTCCTTTATGTACGAAACGGTTAATGGAAACGCTTCCTTCTCTACCACCGGCAATAGCATCTATAGCAAATCTTGCACCTGTGAATACATCACCGCCAACGAAGATATCGGGTTCTGCTGTCTGTCTTGTAAGCTTATCAGCAACTGCTGTGCCATTTCTGTTAAGTTCAACCTTTGTGCCCTCAAGAAGGCCACCCCACTGAACTGACTGACCAATTGACAAAAGAAGATTCTCACAAGGGATCTCTATTGTCTCTTCCTCATTGTACTTAGGACTGAAGCGATGCTCTGAATCGAATACACTCACGCATCTCTTAAAGATAACGGACTTAACATGACCATTTTCAGTAACAACTTCCTTTGGTCCCCATCCATTCTTAACTTCAATTCCTTCTTCTTTTGCTTCTGCAACTTCATCAGCTGCTGCAGGCATCTCTTTTTCACCCTCAAGGCAAAGCATTGTAACTTTAGATGCTCCTGCTCTTACAGCTGTTCTGGCTACGTCTATAGCAACATTTCCGCCGCCGATAACAACAGTGTCGCCATTTAACTTAATGGAATGATCCTGATTTATGTTTCTAAGGAAATCAACACCTGTCTGAACGCCCTCAGCATCCTCGCCAGGAACTCCGGCTTTTCTTCCGCCCTGCATACCAATAGCGATAAAGAATGCCTTGTAGCCTTCCTCACGGAGTTTCTGTATAGTAATGTCTTTTCCTACCTCAACTCCACACTTGAACTCAACGCCCATCTGACGAATAACATCAATCTCAGCATCGATTATGTCTTTTTCAAGACGATAGCTTGGAATACCATTCATGAGCATTCCGCCTGGTCTCTTCTCTTTTTCAAAAACTGTAACAGGATAGCCGTCTCTTCTAAGGAAGTAAGCAGCAGCAAGTCCTGCAGGGCCTCCTCCGATAACAGCAACCTTATAATCATCAGACCACATTCCGCCATCATGCTTCTCGCAAAGTGGAATGTATTTTTTATCACTCTTAAGGTCTAAAGAAGCAATGAACTTCTTGATCTCATCAATAGCAAGAGGCTGATCGATAGTTCCTCTTGTGCAGGCATCCTCACAGCGTCTGTTACATACAGCGCCGCAGATATATGGGAATGGGTTATCCTGCTTTATAAGTTTGAGAGCATCCTCATATCTGCCCTCTGCAGCCATCTTGATATAGCCCTGAACTGAAAGGTGTACAGGACAAGCTGTCTTACATGGAGCTGTACCTGTGTCGTAGCAATTAATCTTTGCATCATCTCTGTAGTTGTAGTTCCACTTCTCAGGGCCCCACTTTTTAGCGTTAGGAAGCTCTGTCTTAGGATACTTAACTTCTGATCCGTCTTTTTTGCAAAGCTTCTGGCCAAGCTTGGCAGCACCAACAGGACAAACTTCTACGCACTTACCGCAGGCAACACACTTATCTTTTTCAACATGTGCTCTGTATGCAGATGCTGACATATTAGGTGTGTTAAAGAGCTGGGATGTTCTAAGAGCATTACATACTCCGGGAGCACAGTTACAGATAGCAACAATCTTGCCTTCACCGTCGATATTGGTGATCTGGTGAACATATCCATGTCTCTCTGCTCTCTCAAGGATCTCATAAACTTCTTCCTTGGAGATATAATGACCGATTCCACGATCATCCATGTACTCAGCCATGTCGCCCATACCTATGCAGTAATCACCACGGATCTCTCCGCTTCCTTCACCACGCATAGCCTGCTGCTTACGGCAAGAACACTCTGAAATACCGTATTTATCATACATGTCGATCCATCTTGAAAGATGTTCAACAGGAACTGACTGATTCTCAAGTGAAATAGCCTTCTCAACAGGAATAACATGCATTCCAATTCCAGCTCCTCCGGGTGGAACCATCTGTGTGATCCCTGCAAGTGGAAGCTGTGTCATAAGGTTAAAGAATGTAGCAAGCTGTGGGAATTCATCAGTAAGCTTTTCCTGCATCATCATAAACTCTGCTGAGCCCGGAACAAAGATAGGAAGCTCATACTGAAGATGCTTGTCAGGTGTCTTGGCACGATTCTGCTCGATGATACCGATCCATCTAAGACGCTCCACCATCTTCTTTGTATCTTCCACGCTCATATTGTTCATGGTTGCGAGTTCTTCAATAGAATATGGAACACGTGTCTTCTTAAAGTTCAAAAGAAACTTCACCTGTTCCTTATTAAGAATAAGATCAAGCATCCAATACTCCGGATCTCTGTTGTTGATCTTATTTGTGAGTTTTTTTACATAACGGTCAGTAATGAGCTTAGCAAGCTCAAGAACCAGTTTCTCTTTTTCCGGATCCTCTGCCTTATAATTTGGATCCTGCCAATAATCATTTTCATTGATCATTGGATCGCCGATTTTCCAATCAGCCATAGTCTTTACTTTAGCCATAAGATATCCCCTTCTAACAAAAAATTAATCTCCTTTTAACATTGTACAATAAAGGAAACTGCATGACTAGACGAGATTTTCCATAAATATTCACGCTATTTTTTGTCTGAAATGCTCTTATAGCCGTAAAAAAACTCCCCAAGCAGTGGCAGGTGTCTGTCCCGATTGAGGAGTTTTTATGCTATTGATTGCTTTTCTTGGGTTCAAGGGCCTTTTCTTCGTTTTTGATTTCCCAGTGGATGAGGAAGGTCAGGGCTGCTCTTAGAGCTATGATAGCGCCTAGGATTCCGAGTTCTGCCCACTCTCTGACTACGACTGTTCGAAGAACCTCGCCGCCAAGCTTGAATTCAAGGGCAAGTGCTATACCCTGTGCAAGTTGAAGCCTGATGGAATCATCTTTTTTAATCCAGAATACGAAGCTCCTTACAGCAGTGAAGACAAGGATACATATGCCAAACATTTCCAGGATAAGAGTTGAAAACTCTACGATATATCTTAGGATGTTTTCTGAAGCAAGATATACATTTTCCATAAGTGCCCCCTTTACTCATTTTTTAAGTAGTCTTCTTTATCTTTTCTATAACTTCCATAACTGAGACAGATGCGGAATTGTCTTTAACTTTTAATAGCTCACAGCAGGCTTTGCAGAATGTATCAGCAAATGCCTCTGCTGTGCTTCTTTCATAGACTCCGGCATCATAATCTACCATTATTCCAAAATCCTCTGCACTATCAAGTATCTGCAAATTCATTTTATTGTTGCAGGCCATACCCTCTTTTGGCAGTTCAGATATTTCCCGTACAATTTCGTCATATTCCCCATAGTTATATATATCTCCCTGGAAAATAAGGCAAAGCAGATCCTCTCCATAATATGATCCTACCTCTTCCCAGTATGATACACGACCATGTGCAATTCCGTCTTTGATCTGATAAGAAACTTCCTTCAGAAAGCTCTCTACGGATACTCCTTCTTCAACAGAAATCGTCACCGGCAAATCAACTAAAAAGCAGCCAACAGCGTTCATCCTGCGAATATCTGATTTTCCGTTCCAGGTCCATGTCAAAGCAACATTTCCGTTATTTCGGTTCAAAGCCAGTGCAATGGCTGCCGCAGCAATATAGAATCCATTCCTGCCAAGCCCGTACATAGCACTGATCATATCTACTTCTTTTCTTTTAAACGAAAAGTCAAGAAATAACTCGCCATAAATATTTTTTCGGCCACTGTGATCAGGTGCTGGAAGTGTAACGCATCCGGCCTTGTCATAATTCTTTTTGAAATACTCTATGTCATCCCTTAAAGCATCTGAGGCCCCGTATCTATTCTCTTCCAGGCAGATGGCTATATAATCATCTCTTTCAACCGGCTCATTCCGGTAAATACTTCCGATATCCTCCAGAAGCTTATGATATGATTCTCCATCGCATATAGCATTACAGATATCACACAGACATTCCTTTGTCTTTGAAGTTTCTATGAGCCTGCAGCGAAACATGGGAGTGTTATCAAAACGAAACGGCCTTACAAAGTCATTCACCGTAAGCTCAAGCTCGCTTTCGCTCATCTTCTCCGGAACAATCTTTGGAATGATGGTCTTATCAAATTTCTGTATAAAACCTTCTGCTGTTTCCTCTATGGTACTATAAAGCGACGGATGCAAAAGAATCGCCTTTTCTATAGCATTCGCCATTCTATCAAGATCAACTAAAGGGTCAAAAACAAATCTTACCGGTAGGTTTAATACTGAGGATTCAGGATTTTGGGCCTGAACACGGAGCAAATAATCCTGCGATGCATTAACCCGCACAAAAGGAGCCTCTGTATCAGATAAAGCCACATCTTTTTTAACTGAAGTTTTTATGAGCTCCTCTATTCTTTTTGCGGTTCTTCCTTCATATATATTCTGAACAGATAAGTCCTTAAGACTGCACTTAATAATTACAAGCATGGCCTTTACAGAATCTCCGCCAAGCTCAAAAAAATCATCGTTTATACCGATTTTTTTATTGTTCTCAAGAACTGACTCAAATGCTTCACATATGGTCCTTTGTATATCATTCTCAGGTTTCTCATACGTGTCGCATATATCAGAATCATCAGGATTCGGAAGTCTTAATTTATCAACCTTTCCGTTTTGATTAAGAGGTATTTCAAAAATTCTAACAAAGCGCTGTGGTATCATATAGCCCGGAAGGTAGGAAGTCAGAATCCTGGAAATGTTTTCAGATGAAAGCTCACTCTCAGCCTTATAATATGCGCAAATAAGTGGTGTACCATTCTTTTTCTTAAACGCCTTTACGGAACAAAACTCTATGTTAAGAGCTTTTTTAACAGCACTTTCCACTTCCGCTAATTCCACACGATTTCCGTTTATCTTGACCATTTCATCGATTCGGCCAAGGATAGTATATCTGCCATTTTTATCCACAGAAGCATAATCAGACGTTCTGAAGAAACGCCTTCCCTGTATCATAACAAATACTTTCTCATTTTCTTTGGGAAGCTTATTGTATCCGCGAAAGAATGGAAGATATATGCACAGCTCTCCTTCATCTGATGCCTTGCCATTTTCATCAAGAAGCACTATTTCACTGCCTTCTTCAGGATATCCAATGGGAGTATTGTCGTATCCCCTGTCAAGTTTAAAGTGGCACGCCGGATATCCGAACTCACTTGGACCATAAATATTTATGACATCAAATTTGCTGTCCTCAACATCCGATACGATTTCTCCACCGGTGTATCCGACACGCATTGATTCTATTCCAAGCTGCTGCAGTACCTTAAAAAAAGTCGGGGTCATAAATGTTGAGTCAATCATGTGTCTGTTAAAATATGCCCCGAGTTTTACGGGATCCTTAGTTGTCTCCCACGAAAGGACGTGAAGCGTACATCCAAATCCAAGAAGCCCTACGGTCATATACACCCCGCCAACAAAGGATTCAGGAATGACATTAGCAAATCTCATTAATTCTTCTCTATTTTCATCTCCCTCAGGATATATATACTCTTGCATAAGGCCTTTCCAAAACCCAGCCCCCATAGGATCATATATCCCGTATTCCTGCATAACTCCCTTAGGTCTGCCACTGCTTCCTGAAGTATAAACATAAAAGGCAAGGTCATGCGGATCTGCCCTTCTAAAGTCCTGACACTCAGAAAGCTCCATAGCTTCTTCCCATTCCTTGCCACTCATTACCAGAACACAGCTGCAATCATTTACAACATAGTCTATGCGTTCCTTTCCCATAAGGTCCTCAAGCGCAACCCATGCTGCGCCAGCCATCATGACACCAATACGTGTAGCAATATACTCCATTCCTTTAGGATAGTATATCCCTACCGTATCCTCTTTACCGATACCTTTACTCTGAAGATACCGATTGACTCTCATTGCATAACAAAAGAGCTCCCTATATGATGTACTGCGCGCTCCATCATGATCCACGACAGCTATGCGATCCGGATGCTGTCTAGCTATTCTTTTTAGTCTTTCAATAAATTCCATAACTGCCTGTAGTCTCCATGTCACATTATTCTATCTCGAATGCATTACGGTTAAAGCTAAGTGACGCAAAATTGATCTTCTTATAAACAAGCTTCTCAGTGAGCCCTGAAACAACAAATGATCTAAAAGAATCCACCTTATGATCTGTATCCGTGAGATCATAGTACACACCGTTATCCTTGGTTATGATATGTACATTGTTTCCAACTTCAACGATACACTCCGCAAGCACAGTCTTTCCCGGATTAAGATCATATACGAGCATAAAGAGTTCTTCAAAAAGCACCATTACTCTGTTTACGGTACTACTACTCTGACCGTTATCCTTAAGTGTCCTACCTATCTGATCTCTTGTTGCAGTAATCAGCTCAGGCCTGACCTCAAACTCATACATCCATATGTGGCGTTCTTTCTCCATTGGAGGAATAAACAATACATAACTGTCCTTATCATATCTCAGGCATATGTATATGTATGACAAAAGATAGCCCAATGCCGGGGCAATCATAAGCCCTATGAACATTCCATAAATGCCCCAAAGCCATCCTCCAAAAATAGCAAGCGGAGCAGCGATAACCAGATCTCTTAATGCACATATAAGAACACCCAAAGGAATTTTATCTATAAGAATAAAATAGGAGGAGTCAAGATACATCCTGCTTGTAAATATTAGTGTAAGAGACATAATGCGTAATCCCCACACAGCAATCTGAACCTTTTGTGGATCAACTATTCCAAGAAAACCAACGATAACGGGCGCGCCAATAATTATTACAGCCGTAACGATAATACTCTCAATCACAGCTGTCTTCCTGGCTAATTTCCACACCTCGTTCACTCCCTGATATGTTTTCTCACCAAGATACACGCTTATTATCGGAGTTAGGGCAGCCCCTACCCCATCGAAGACAAACTGCACTTCTTTAATAAATGACACAATAGCAATCAGAATCAACATTCCGCTGCCAAAATTTTTTACAACATACCTATTCATAATCGAAATGAATATCATCAGAAATAAATATGTGCTGGAATCAACAATACTATATCTGATGATTATTCTTAACTTAGCTGCAGAAAAGTAAAGATTGGGATGAAGTGAATTTCCTTTTTTTACAAAATGAAATAGAAGTATAACTATAGATAAAAAAAGACTCAAAAATGAAGCCAACCCCAAACCTGATGTCCCCATCAGTGAAGCAAGCAAAATCGAAAAAATGATATTAGTGACAGCCGATACCGCATTTGCCAATGTACTAATAGCCTCGTCTCCATCAGAAAAAACCATCTCGGAAAGAAGTGTTCTTAGTGGCAGGATTATAACGACATATTTTATCCAATAGAGATAATCTCTAGCCAGTAACAGGACCTGCCCCTCAGCTCCCATATACTCAAGGTAAATGTTACCGCCAAAGATCAGTATGATAAACAGCATGATTCCTGAGATACTGGTTCCGAGGATACCTACGCCAAAAGTCCGGTTGGCTTCTTCTCTTTCAAAAGCACCAACTTCCTTTGAATAAAGTATTGGGACTCCCAATGAAAACAAAAGGGCAAAAAAGCTCGCAAGAGAATACGCCGGAAGAACGAGATTTATGCCTGTAACTGCATCCTCTCCCAGCTTGATACCTGCTATAAATGCATCGGCCATAACCGTAAAAGCCACCAAAAAAGATGTTACTATTCCACCCGCAAGCATGGAATAAAATTTAGATGATATAAAGGTCTTTTTTGTTAACATATCGCATTTTACTCCTAAAGCTTCCTATTCAATATCATTATATCATATTATTTGTGCCGTTATTTCATGTATTAAAAAATGCCTACGCACCTGGGGCGTAAGCATTGGTAATAAGGATAAATTATTTAAAATACAAGCGAAGCTATGACTTCAACAACTCCGCATAGAACCATCACAAGGATGGGATTTAATTTCCATTTTCTCAAAGAAAAAATAGAAAGGACAAACAAAACAAAGGGTCTTACCGAAAAATTTCCATCTGTAAATTCAACACTTCCTGATTTAAATATAGTCGGGATCAAGATCATAAGGCCGGCTGCAAAAATCATGGAAACAACAGCAGGGCGCAGGGATAACAGTGCATCTTTTAACACCGGAAGCTCTTTGTACTTGGTATAAAGGAGCGCCAGAATAGTAACAAATATGCATGAAGGAAGTACAACTCCTACTGTTGCCACTATTGCTCCTGGTATTCCTGCTGTCTGATTACCTACAAATGTTGCCGCATTTACAGCTATTGGTCCCGGTGTCATCTCTGCTATAGTTACAAGGTCTGCAAAATCAGCTGCACTGAGCCAACCATATTTTTCAACTACCTGCGAACTGATAAGTGGCATTGCTGCATAGCCGCCCCCAAAGCTAAAGGCTCCCACCTGCAAGAAGGCAAAAAATAATTCTAAATATATACTCATACTCTTTCACCTCTTGCTTTTATAAGTGACCTGAAAATACCTATTATGAGCGTAGCAACTATAATGAGTATCACATTCACCTTAAGATAGTAATTGAGAATAAATGCCGCAGCCATGATAACTATGAGGAGCAGATCTTTCTTTTTCACAATTCCAAAGGCCATATCCCATACTACTGAAACAATAACGGCGCTTACTCCTGACTTCATACCAAACAAAAGCGACTGTATATATGGATTGGTCTTAAAGGCCGCATAAAAAGCAGATACAACCGTAAGAATAACAAAAGGTGGGATTATTGCTCCCAAAACCGCAACCAGTATTCCCGGAAATCCACATATTTTATAGCCTATTACTATTGCTCCATTTACTGCAATAGGGCCCGGTGAAGACTGGGCGATGGCAACAAAGTCCAGCATTTCCTCTTCACTTATCCATTTCAGTTCATCTACAAATTTATTTTTAAGAAGGGTTATGATCACATAACCGCCTCCAAAGGTAAACGCACTAAGATATAGGGTTGATAAAAAAAGTGTCTTTAACTTGTCTTTCAAAACAAGACCTCCAAACATCAAGAAAAAACTCCGAAAGAACTTTTCTTCCGGAGCTTTCCAAAATTACTTTAAAAGCTTTTTACCTGCATAGATAACGATGCAGGAACCGATAACACCGACGATCAGGTTACCAATGATGCCGCTTCCATGGATACCAACAAGGCCAAGAACAAGATTTCCTACGAAGCCACCTACAACACCAAGAATGATGTTTCTTAAAAGGCTGCCTTCATTTTTCATAAATCTTCCTGCAATCCATCCTGCAATAGCACCAATAATAAGACCTGTGATAAGTCCCATTCCATTGATCATATCAATATCCCCTTTCAATTACTTTTTTTCAAAACCTAGTATAACATATACTTCCCAATATACATATTTCTTTTTTGCCAAAAAAGCTTGAAATAATCGCATATTATGGCACTTTACCAACGTTTATTTTTCTTTAACAATTTAATTGTTGACAATCAAATTAAATTGTGCTAAATTTAATTTATCGAAAACAAATGATTGATTAAACGGAGGTAATACACTATGGAATATAAATTTACAGCAGCAAATTTCGAAGAAGAAGTTATAAAGAGTGACATCCCTGTTCTCGTAGATTTCTACGCAGACTGGTGCGGTCCTTGCAAAATGATGATGCCAATCGTAGATAAGATGGCAGAGAAATATGATGGAAAGATCAAGGTTGGTAAGGTTAATTCCGACGAAGAAAACCAGCTTGCAGCTAAATATAACATAATGTCAATTCCAAGTTTCCTTTTGTTCAAAAACGGCGAGCTTGTTGATACACTTACCGGTGCTATGCCAGCAGATATTTTGGCTAGCAAACTTGATTCTTTATTATAATTTTTCCTCTAATTTAAAGCACTCCATCCTGCATATTACAGGATGGAGTGTTTTAGTTTGTCATTCTTTAGCCTTGGTTAAAAAGAGCTTCCAACTCATCTTTATGTTCTTCAAGAACCTTCAGTACCCATTTACTCCAGTGTCTTGCATCAGTTTCAGAATCGCCAAAGACATAATCTTCCTGGCCATAATCTATAACATCAAATCCAGGAGTTGATTTACTTGCTCCCTTTGTTCTGTAACTTACTGCATCAGCAAGTGTAAATGAAACATTTGTTGTATCGTCATAGTTTACCCAGCTACTGATGTCAGTTCCTGTAGCTTCTGTTGCATCTCCGTTAGTTGTCTGCTTTTCTGCTGCCTGTTTTGTGATCTTAACAGCTCCGTCAACGTATTCGCCATACATTGTATCAACAGTAAGGGCAAGTGATTCGCCGAGTACTTCAGATGGAACATGTCCACCATCCCACTGCCACTCAATTGTTGCATCCACTCCTGCTGAAAGGAATGCGAGCTGCAGGTTAAGTGAGTTAAACATTGATATGTCACCTTCAGCTGCTCCGCAGACCATTCTTATCCAGGCTGGATCTGAGCCATCTGTGTCGCCGATATAATTAAGCGGATTATAAAGCTCTACTATAACATTACCGTACTTATCGCCGGAATATACTTCCTCAACATCGCTCTGATAAGAAGCAAGCATTTCATCATAAGTTGCATAGTTGGAGGAATCAGTTGTGCTGCCCGCTGACTGGGTTGTTCCTGCATCAGGAGTTCCTACATCCATAGTGTCTCCTGCTGAGTTAGCAGCAACATCAGAATTGGCAAAGCTTCTGTCTTCTGTACCACCTTCTGCATCTGCGGTCTCTCCGTTCATATCACCGCCAGGTGCGCCGGCTCCATTTGGCATGCCTTCTCCACCGGGACCTCCAGCCATGTCACCAGGGCCGCCAGCCATATTACCGGGTGCTCCACCAGGTCCGCCCATTCCACCATTTGAGGACGTGCTCTTAGCATATCTGCCTTCTATAAATGCCTTTGCCTTATCTTCGGAAGTCATAGCTGCAACTTCTTCATCAGAAAGAGCATTTCCGTCGCTGTCAAACCATGTCCAGTCTTCAGCATAATCAAGGTTATCAAGGTACCACTGAAGGTTAGATTCAAACTCAGCAAGATAGAAATCTACATAAGTTCCGCCATATCCATTGGTATCAGCATATTTCTGCTCATCATATTCGATGCTGAGAGCAATAGTATCATCTGTATCGCCATCTCCATTGATATCAAGCGCTACATCACTTTCATTTACTGACAGATTCTGGCCATTGATATACTCCATGTATTCTTCTGAAAGATATTTTGCCATCTGCTCCTGGAATGAAGTATTAAAGTCATAGTCCACATCCATGTAATATTCAAAAGCCATGGCCATATCTGCTTCATACAGTGAAGTGATCGGAGAATATGCTACAGCACCCCATGCTCCGTCAGAGAGATCATAGGTTGTTCCATCTATCGTTACTGTTGTGTCATATGTTCCATCTTCATTTACATATACACCCACAGCGCCAACAGCGACCTGGTAGTCATAAAAATCTGAACTGTCAGAAGTTGCGGCAAACATTGTAGCATGCGCTCCACCGCCGCTTCCTCCTGTAGATACCCAGTACTGTGTACTTCCCGGAAGATTTCCAAGAAGAATATTATATCTTACAAATCTGGCTGCTGCTTTCTGATCCACAAGGCAGGATGGTGCATCACCTGTGTAATACTCTTCACCATTTTCATCTGTGGCTGTATCATTTTTTCCTCTGTTACCGCAGGAAACATTTATGTAGCCCTCTGAAGCATAACTTGTAGCAGCTGTGGTGTTAGTTGAAGAGCTATAACCTGCAGCACCTGTATTTAAAATAACCGGAGCTGTAGAAGCTGTATAAACCTGTCCGTTAGAGCTTGTGACCTGTGCTTCATAATCAATTACAAGTTGTCCATGAACAGCATCAGTATAGTTTTGTGAAGTAATATCTGCAGCTCCGTCGCCGTCTGTATCGATTCCCTTGATATATGCTCCGGGAATGCAAACTGAAACGCCTTCTTCGTCTTCAATTTCCGCATTGGCAACTGCAGTTACAATACTCATTACCCAGGCATCTGCATCAGCATCATAAGTCCAGGTGACTTCTTCATTATTTGCCAGATCAAGAGCTGCCTCTATCTGCTCTCTCTCTTCCTGTGAAGTAGCCTGCAATGAAGAAACCTTTGTTTCACTCTCTGCTCCTTTAGTATCAGCAGTACTTTCTGCTTGAGATTCCTCTGATTCTGAGTTTGTCGTATTTTCACTGGTAGTAGCTTCACTGGTAGTTGAAGTAGTTGTATCAGTACTGCCACAGCCTATCACCTGTGCTGTAACAGCTGCTGTTGCAATAAGTGCAAGAATTTTCTTTCTATTCATTTTGACCTCCATATGTTTTCATCTGATGGTCATATGATAAATAATAAAGCTTTAAGAAAGCTTGAAGGATTTTTAAAAAAAGTATTATCGGGCAATTGGTATCCTGACAACAAAAGCTGTTATCCCATCCCTGCACTCAACTTCTATGCTGCCATTATGGTTCATTACTATTGCCTTAGCTATTGCAAGTCCAAGGCCATAATGACCATTCAGATTACGGGAACTGTCTGTCCTGTAAAAGCGTTCAAATATCCTTTCTCTGTCCTCTTTAGGGATTTCTTTTCCGGGATTGGAAACTTTAAAAACAGCATTTTTTTCATTTCGCGAAAGGCTGATCACTACATTTTTCTCTTTTGCCTCAGAAATCTCAGCATGAGATATAGCGTTATCAATGAGAGTAGAAATAAGTTTACCGAGTTCGCCTGCATCTCCCATTACATGGATATCCATAGCTATATCACTTTCGATCAAAAGACCTTTCTCAAAAGCAACAGAATCAAAAGGAAGCATCCCGCCTGTTACAAGCTTAGACAAGTCCACATCTTCTCTGACTATACTTACATTTTCTGTTCTTGAAAGGTCAAGCAGCTCCTTTACAAGCTCTTTCATCCTCTTATTTTCAAATATTATATTGTCAAGCCATCTGTTTTTCCCTATTTCACGTTCTAATAGCTCTGCATTGGCACTTACTGTTGATATTGGAGTCTTTAGTTCATGACCTGCATCAGAAATAAAAAGCTTTTGTTTCTGATACATTTCGTCAATAGGCTGCATTATCTTGTCTGCAACTTTTAACGAAACAAAAAACAAAATGACAAGCGCTATAAAGCCAAAAATAATAGTATTTAAGATAAGTGCTTTCATACTGCTGGTGATAAGGGAATTATCCATCATAACTACATAGGTGTTTCCTTCAGTTTCCGTAACGCAGTAAATAAGTCTTCCTATAACACCACTTGTCTTTTTGGCGTCTACAAGAGATTTTGCAAGTGCCGTAAAGTCTTCATCACTCATAACAGGTTTTACGTCATTCATGATATCTGTTACTTCACCGTCCTGCGAAAAACCAACAAGGTACATAACTGAAGAGTTTTCAATCATTCTCATCTCAGGTACCTTTGCATTATCCTCAGGAATACCTTTGGGACCATTCCCCTTAATGTAGTCACTGGTAAATACTTTAAGAATATTCTGACTGTTCCTATAGACAGCACTGTAAGTAGTAAAGTAAATAATTATCAGCGTGCCAAGCAGAATAAGACCTAAAGCCCCCATGATTGTCACAATTATCTTATTTCTTGATGACTTCAAAAGTTTACTCATGTTTTGTCTTATCATGACGTCTCCTTTTGGCGAAGTTCATAGCCCAGTCCTCTTACTGCCTTTATCTCCATTTTTGAATCAAGATACTGGATCTTTTTTCTGGTAAAAGAAATATATACTTCCACGTTATTGTACTCTGCCTCATTTTCATATCCCCAGATTTTTACTGCCAGCTGCTCTTTACTTATGATATTGCCCGCATTGGTCATAAATATCTCAATGATATGAAGCTCTTTTTCTGAGAGTCTGACATCCATTCCATTTTCAGTATTAATGAGCATGGATTTTCCCTGATCAAGTTTAAGGTCTCCGGCAGATAGCTTTCCTGTATCATCCGTGCTCTGTATATTGTTTCTTCTGAGCATAGCGCGTATTCTGGCCAGAAGCTCTTTTGTCTCAAAGGGCTTTGTAAGATAATCATCCGCACCACTGTCAAGCCCTTCTACCTTGTCATCTGTATCAGCCTTTGCAGTAAGCATGAGCACCGGCGTCTGTATACCTTCTTTTCTGATGTTTCTGGCAATTTCAAAACCATTCATACCGGGAAGCATCACATCAAGTATTATCAGGTCATAGATATTGCTCCTGGCAGCCTCTAGCCCGCCAAATCCTTCATAATACGCATCGACATCATACTTCTCCTGCTTCAAAATAGCGCAAACAGCTTCAGCCATTCTTTTTTCATCTTCAACAATTAAAAGCTTCATCCAGTATCTCCTTATATATCTGCTATAAGGATATTATACTAAATGAAGCTTTAAAAAAGATTGAATTTTGTTAAGTTTAATCAGCCAAGTCCCACATCGAGAGCCATCATGATGATGAATCCAAGGGCAAAAGAAATGGTTCCAATATTAGAGTGCTTTCCTTCTGCCATCTCCGGTATGAGTTCTTCTACTACAACGTAGATCATGGCTCCTGCGGCAAAGCTTAAGAAATATGGCATTAATGGCACAAACAGTCCAGCTGCCATAACAACTAAAAGCGCTCCGATAGGCTCAACTATTCCCGATAATACACCATACAAAAACGTCTTGCCTTTGGATTCACCCTCGGAAAGCAGTGGCATCGACACAATTGCGCCCTCAGGGAAGTTCTGAATAGCGATACCTATGGCAAGGGACAAGGCTCCTAAAAAGCTTGTTGTCTGACTTCCATAGAGCCAACCTGCACATACTACACCGACAGCCATTCCTTCGGGAATATTGTGAAGAGTTACAGCAAGTACAAGCTTTGTCGTTCTCTTAAGTCCCGACTTTACACCCTCTTCACTACTATCCATATGCATATGAGGTACAAGTACATCCAGACACAAGAGGAAAAGCATTCCAACTGCAAATCCTATAGATGCAGGCAAAAAGCCAAGCTTTCCAAGATTTTGTGACTGATCGATCGCAGGAATGAGCAAGCTGAAAAATGAAGCTGAAACCATGACTCCAGCAGCAAACCCTGTAAATGCCCTCTGAAGATTCTCACCAATTGAATTCTTAAAAAAGAAAACACAGGCTGCGCCTAAGCTTGTTCCTAAAAACGGAATAACTATAATTGGCCACATAAAACAGTCCTCCTATTCTATTCCATTATCCGCTATTATTCGCACAATAACAAGAAGTTAAAGCTTATCATAATGCCAAAAAGTTTTTGAGCATCTTCTTGCCTTCCGGAGTCAGAATAGATTCAGGATGAAACTGAAGTCCATAAACAGCTTTTGACACATGACTTACTGCCATGATCTCCCCTTCAACAGTTTTTGCAATGACCTTTAGCTCATCCGGCAATGTCTTTTCATTTGCAGCAAGAGAATGATACCTTGCTACATTAGTCTTTTCATCACATCCTGAAAATATAGGGGATGTGACATCAAGCTCTGTGAGCGACTGTTTGCCATGCATGAGTCTGTTTGCATAGGTGATTTCAGCCCCAAAGGCTGCGCAGATTGCCTGATGCCCGAGGCATACGCCAAGAATAGGGAATTCACCCGAGAGCTCTTTTACCACGTCAATTATCACACCGGCATTTTCAGGTCTCCCCGGCCCCGGTGAAAGAATGATGTGGCTTGGCTTCATAGCCCTAATCTCTTCAATTGTCTTTTCATCATTTCGGATAACTTTAATATCCGGATTTATCTCTCCAACATACTGATACAGGTTGTAAGAAAAGCTGTCGTAATTATCGATAAGTAAGATCATAGTTCTTCCTCCTGTGCCAGATTAAGGGCTGAAAGACAGGCCTTTGCCTTGTTAAGGCACTCCTCATATTCATTCTCAGGAACTGAATCTGCTACTATCCCTGCTCCGCTCCTTACAAAAACTTTGCCATTTTTCTTATAAAGGATCCTGATAGCAATGCAGGTATCCATATTTCCGGTAAAATCAATATAACCAATGGCGCCGCCATATATGCCCCTTTTATTGTTCTCAAGTTCTCCAATAAGCTGGCAGGCTCTTATTTTGGGCGCACCGGATAAAGTACCCGCAGGAAGCACTGATTCTATGGCATTTAAGGCATCCCTATCATCTCTTATTATTCCCTTAACTGTTGAGCCAATATGCATAACATGGGAAAACCTCACAACTTCTCTGAGCTTTTCAACTTCCACAGTTCCAAATTTGCTTATCTTTCCTATATCATTGCGGCCAAGGTCCACAAGCATGTTGTGCTCTGCAAGCTCTTTCTCATCTGCAATAAGCTCTTTTTCAAGCTCAATATCCTCACTTTCTGTGGCGCCTCTTTTCCTGGTTCCCGCCAAAGGGAATGTGTGAAGCACGCCATCTTCAAGCTTTACCAGGGTCTCAGGAGAAGCCCCTGCAACCTCTATATCCGACCCTGAAAAATAGAACATATAAGGCGATGGATTCACTGTTCTAAGCACTCTGTAGGTATCAAGAAGGCTTCCTTCAAATGGGGCAGAAAGCCTGTTAGATAGAACTATCTGGAAAATATCGCCCTCCCTGATGTAGCCCTTTGCCTTTTCAACCATGCTGCAGTACTCATCTTTGGTAAAAAGAGCTGTCACATCTCCCAAAAGTCTTCCTGATTGCTTTTCTTTCTTTTCACCTGTACGGATGAGCTTTACAAGGTTTTCAATGGAAGCTACAGCGCTATTGTAACCCTCTTCCTCATCATTCAGGAACATATTTACTATTACAACAATTTTCTGCTTTACATGATCAAAGGCAATTACCTTATCAAAAAGCATAAGATCTGCGTCAAAAAAGCCCTCTGAATCCTCTACTTTTACCTTTGTCTCAGGCTCACTGTACTTTAAATAATCATAGGCAAAATATCCCACAAGGCCGCCGGTAAATGAAGGCAGCCTTTCAAGTCTTGGGCTTTTGTAATCATCTAATATCTGCCTTATATAATCTGATGGATTATCACTTTTTATAGCAAGGCTTCCTACCTTGATCTCGCCATCCATACAAGTGATGGAAAGCTTTGGTTCATATCCAAGGAATGTATATCTTCCCCATTTCATATCTGCACTTGCAGACTCAAGCATGTAGCAGTGCTTTGATACGTTTTTTAGTCTCTTTAGAGTCTCTATTGGTGTCGTGAAATCAGAAAGGATCTCGGTGCTGATCGGAACAACCTTATACTTTCCTTCCCTCGCGATTTCTTTTACCTGTTCATAGCTTGGAAATATCTTCATGTCGTCTTCTCCATATGTATGCTTTTGCTCTACACAGCTTCCTTCATTTTCCGTACGTACTCTCCAACCACCTTGGGCGCATCTTTTCCATGCTCTTTAATGAGCTTGATGATAGCGGAACCTACAATGGCACCGTCCGAAACAGAAGCCATTTTAGCAGCCTGCTCAGGAGTCGATATTCCAAAGCCTATGGCACATGGAACATCAGTATTGTCCCTGATGACTTTTACAATAGAATCAAGGTCAGTTGTTATCTCTGTTCTGGTTCCTGTTACTCCAAGGCTTGATACAAGGTAAATATAGCCCTTTGCCTCTTTGGCGATCATGGATATCCTGTCTGCAGATGTAGGTGCTATAAGTGAAACAAGGTCAACGTCATATTTGTTGCACAAGTCTATAAACTCGCCCTTCTCTTCAAAAGGAATATCCGGAAGTACAAGACCGTCAATCCCAACCTCCCTGCATTTTGATATGAATCGTTCAGCCCCATAGGAATAGACTACATTGGCATAAGTCATGAAAGTCATAGGCACGCTGACCGTTTCTCTTACCTCTTTTACCATGTCGAATATCTTGTCTGTAGTAGTCCCTGCTAAAAGAGCTCTCACATTAGCCTCCTGGATAACAGGGCCTTCGGCTGTTGGATCTGAAAATGGAATTCCCAGCTCAATAAGGTCAGCGCCTGCCTTTACCATTTCATATATGCAGGCCTTTGTGGTCTCAAGATTAGGGTCTCCACAGGTTATAAATGGAATAAATGCCTTTCCGTTTTCAAAAGCTTTTTTTATGTTACTCATTGATATCCTCCCCTCTGTAGCGGGCGATTGCTGCGCAGTCCTTGTCGCCTCTTCCTGAAATTGTTATCACTATTATCTTGTCCTGTGAAAGTTCTTTTGCCAGCTTCATTCCGTAAGCTACAGCATGTGAAGATTCTATAGCCGGAATGATGCCTTCTGTCTTTGACATATATTCAAAAGCATTAACAGCTTCATCGTCTGTAACAGGCACATACTCTGCTCTTCCTATGTCGTGAAGGTAAGCATGCTCAGGGCCAACTCCCGGATAATCAAGTCCTGCGGAAATAGAATAAACAGGAGCTATCTGTCCATATTCGTCCTGGCAGAAATATGACTTCATTCCGTGGAAAATGCCTTCTCTTCCTGTAGCTATGGTAGCCGCAGTTTCAAAAGTATCAATTCCCCTTCCGGCAGCCTCACAGCCGATAAGCCTTACTTCCTTATCCTCTATGAAATTGTAAAAAGATCCTATAGCATTTGAGCCGCCTCCGACACAGGCTACAACAGCATCAGGAAGTCTTCCCTCCTTTTCAAGCATCTGCTCCTTTATCTCTTTTGAAATAACTGCCTGGAAATCTCTTACAATAGTTGGGAAAGGATGTGGCCCCATAACTGATCCAAGACAGTAATGGGTATCATCAATGCGCCTTGTCCACTCTCTCATTGCCTCAGAAACCGCATCCTTTAAGGTTGCAGTTCCTGTTGTAACAGGCACGACTTCTGCTCCTAAGAGTTTCATTTTGTAGACGTTGAGTGCCTGCCTCTTTGTGTCCTCTTCTCCCATGAATACTACACATTCCATCCCCATAAGGGCTGCGGCTGTGGCAGTTGCAACGCCGTGCTGACCTGCGCCCGTTTCTGCGATAAGTCTTGTCTTACCCATCTTTTTGGCAAGAAGTGCCTGACCTAAAACATTGTTGATCTTATGGGCGCCGGTATGATTTAAATCTTCTCTCTTTAGATAGATTTTTGCTCCGCCCAGGTCTTTTGTCATTTTCTCAGCATAGTAAAGCCTTGAAGGGCGGCCTGCGTACTCATTTAAGAGCTCTGTCAATTCCCTGTTAAACTCAGGATCGTCCTTAAATCTGTTGTATGCATTTTCAAGTTCAATTACCGCATTCATCAAAGTCTCAGGAATATACTGACCTCCGTGAACTCCAAATCTTCCCTTTGTATTTTCCATTGTCTACTCCTTAAATCTCTTTTCACAGCTGCGCTGCAAGTCTTACGTTTGCTACAAAGCTCCCCATTTTGGAAGCATCCTTATGTCCGTCCGTCTCTATCCCGGAGCTCACATCAACTCCGAAAGGCTTTATCTTAAGTACCACCTCTTTGACATTTTCAGGGAAAAGACCTCCCGCCAAGAAGAATGGTCTGTTAACATTTTTAAGTAGCTCCCAGTCAAAGTTCTTCCCTTCTCCGAGCCCTGCATCTAAGAGCACATAGTCCGCTATGCTTTCATTGGCAATACCAATATCCTCTTCATTTTTTATGATAAACGCCTTGATTATTGGCTTATCCGTGTGGAGTCTCAAATGCCTTATATAGCTCTCATTCTCGTGACCATGAAGCTGTATCACATCTATGACCTTTTCACCTATCAGCCTTATTATTTCGTCAGAATCCTCATCTACAAAAACGCCAACTGCCTTTATCTCTTTGTTTAGGCCATTCTTAAGGTCCCTCGCTGTCTCAGGATCAACATAGCGCTTACTCTTTTTCCAAAATACAAACCCGATGAAATCAGGTTTAAATATATTTGCGGAAGCAATGTCTTCCTTCTTTTTAAGTCCGCAAAGTTTAATCTTAGTCATTTCTCTTCTCTCTTCAGGCTCCTTTAAGTGTCGCCAAAGCCTTACTTTTATCTTCTGCTCTCATAAGCGTTTCACCTACAAGGACTGCATCAGTCCCTATTTCCTTGAGCGCTTTTATGTCTTCATTTGACTTAATGCCGCTTTCTGAAACAAAGACCAGATCTTTTGGAACCATATCCCTTAATCTTTTTCCAAGACTTATATCAACGCTAAAGTCCTTTAGGTTTCTGTTGTTTACTCCAATGATCCGGGCGCCTGCCTTAAGGGCTGTCTCAATTTCTTTTTCGTCGTGGCACTCAACGATTGCTGAAATACCAAGTTCATCACAGATATTCAAGTACTCTTTTATCCGGCTTTCAGAAAGTATCGATACTATCAAAAGAACTGCCGATGCCCCTAATATCCTGGCTTCATAGATCATGTACTCATCAACTGTAAAGTCCTTTCGAATGATAGGAATACTGACCTTCTCTGATATCTCCTTCAGATACTCATTCTTCCCAAGAAACCACTTGGGCTCAGTCAGGACAGATATCGCGTCTGCCCCGGCCTTCTCATAGTCCATGGCTATCTGAACGTAAGGAAACTCCTCTGCTATTATTCCCTTTGAGGGAGATGCCTTTTTACATTCGCAGATAAAAGAAATTCCTTCTTTTTTCAGTGCCTTCTCAAAAGAAAAATCTCCCTTTGGAAGTGACAGCGCCTTCTTTTTTACTTCTTCAAAGGGCTTTATCTTTTTTTCTTCTTCAATTCTTGTCTTTGTGTACTCTGCAATTTCTTCTAAGATATTCATCTTTGGCTCCCGGTTCATTGCTCTTTTTATCTATTGCTGACTTCTATGATCTTCTCCAGTGTCTCTTTTGCCTTACCTGAATCAATTATGTCGGCTGCAAGCTTTACTCCATCTGCCATGGACTGTGCCTTGCCTCCGATATAAAGAGCTGCTCCAGCATTTAAAAGAACTGCATTTCTCTTGTGCCCCTTAACTCCGCTTAAGATATCAAGAGTGATCTTGGCATTTTCCTGTGGTGTTCCACCCTTGAGATCATTTTTATCGCAAGTCTCAAAACCGAAGTCTTCAGGCTTTATGGTGAATGTCTTATACCATCCATCATTTATCTCACAAATCTTGGTTGGAGCTGAAAGTGAGATCTCATCGAGCTTGTCCATTCCATATACAACCATTCCGCGCTTGATGCCAAGGTTTACAAGTACCTGAGCTAAAGGCTCAACAAGATAGTCGTCATATACTCCAAGAAGCTGCATCTTAGGTGATGCCGGATTAGTCAAAGGTCCAAGGATATTGAACACTGTTCTGAAGCCAAGTTCCTTTCTGATAGCACCAACATACTTCATTGATGTGTGGTACTTTTGAGCAAAGAAGAAGCACATTCCTGCCTCTTTTAAAAGCTCAATACACTTGTCAGGACTCTGATCGATATTAACTCCAAGTGCTTCAAGGCAGTCTGCAGTTCCGCACAGTGATGACGCTGCTCTGTTTCCGTGCTTTGCAACCTTGATTCCGGCTGCTGCTGCAATGATGGCTGTTGTAGTAGAGATGTTAAAGCTTCCTGCATTGTCTCCACCTGTCCCTACGATCTCGAGCACATCCATACCTGTATCTACTCTTGTAGCATGATCTCTCATGGCTGCAGCACAACCTGCAATTTCATCAGTTGTCTCTGCCCTTGCGCTCTTAGTAGAAAGAGCTGCAAGAAAAGCCGCATTCTGAGTAGGTGTAGTCTCACCGCTCATGATCTCATTCATTACTGAGTAGGCTTCGTCATAAGATAAGTCCTCTTTGTTTACGATTTTTACGATTGCTTCTTTGATCATTTTGCATTCTCCTCTCGTTGCCTCTGCCAAGGGCTCTGCTTTTCACGCAAAAGAAAAGTCCTTGACAGAAAAACCTATTGTTTTCTGTCAAGGACGAATATTTATACACTATCCGCGGTGCCACCTTGATTCACGAAAATGACTTCGTGCTCTTGCAGGATACCTACATATCCCCGACTACTAACGTAAGCCTCACGTCACGGATACTAGAGAAACTAGTTTCTTTTTCCCCATGCCCTCAGCGGGCCATATAAGGACAAGTGCTCATCCACGCGCCCCGCGACCATCCGGCTTCCACCATCCCGGACTCTCTGGAAAGATAATTCTTTCGGTGCAAAATGCGCTTTTTCTTCCGCTTCACTGGTTTAAATTATTAAATTGATAAAATATTACTACGATTGTTCCTACGCGTCAATGCATTTTTATAAAAAAGTCTGAAAACTTTTTACTCATTACCAAAAAGATCTCTTGTGTATACCTTATCCACTACATCTTCAAGGTCAGGTGTGATTCTGTTCGCAATGATGTAATCGCACTCTTTCTTAAAGGTCTCGAGGTTTCTTTCAACCTTTGAATTGAAGAATGAATCATCCTTAAGTGTTGGCTCATAAACCACACACTCAATGCCTCTGGATTTGATTCTCTTCATGATTCCCTGAATAGCTGACTGTCTGAAGTTATCTGAGCCTGCCTTCATGGTAAGTCTGTAAACACCAACTTTTTTTGGCTGAAGAGCCCATATTCTGTCAGCAATGAAATCTTTTCTGGTTCTGTTGGCCTCAACTATCGCGCTGATAAGGTTATTGGGAACATCCTCATAGTTGGCAAGAAGCTGCTTGGTATCCTTTGGAAGACAGTATCCACCGTAACCAAAAGAAGGGTTGTTATAGAAATTGCCAATTCTGGGATCAAGGCAGACACCATCGATGATATTTCTGGTGTTGAGTCCTCTAACCTCTGCGTATGTGTCAAGCTCATTAAAGTATGAAACACGAAGAGCAAGGAATGTATTGGCAAAAAGCTTAACACATTCTGCCTCAGTAGTATTCATGAACAGAGTCTGAACATCTTCTTTAAGAGCGCCCTGTTTAAGCATTCCTGCAAAAAGATGAGCCTTCTGTTCTGCTTCCTCGCTGTCTGTGTTGTAACCAACAATAATCCTTGATGGATAGAGATTATCGTACAGAGCATGCCCCTCTCTTAAGAACTCAGGTGAGAACATAATATGGTCTGTATTGAACTCTTCCATAAGCTCCTCAGTATATCCTACAGGGATAGTTGATTTGATAACTATATAAGCATCCGGATTCTCTTTTCTTACCTGCTCAACAACTGACAAAACAGATGAAGTATCAAAGTAATTCATCTTTTCATCGTAATTTGTAGGTGTAGAAACAATTACAAAATCAGCTCCATCATAAGCTGATGATGCATCTGTTGTAGCAAAAAGATTAAGCGTCTTATTTGCAAGATACTCCTCTATCTCCTTGTCTACTATAGGTGATTTTCTGTTGTTGACCATATCAACTTTTTCCTGAATAACGTCAACGGCAACAACTTCATTGTATTGTGATAATAAAATGGAATTAGAAAGGCCGACATAGCCTGTTCCAACTACTGCAATTTTCATTTTGATCTCCTTAAAAATGTTATGCTCTCAAATATAAAAGCAGCTCTTATTATACACCAGCGGCCCATTCATTACAATTTCACTTATCACGATAAATAGTGTATAATGAATCATATAAAAAGATGCGTTATTTCATTCTCATACCAATATACGGGGGTAATTATGGAAGAAAAAAGACGTAGTAGAAGACTTGACCTTACCGGCGAAATTATCATCAAAGAAGTAGGCGGTCCAGATAATGGAGAGACAGTTGATATCAAGATCACTGACGCATCAAGTGTCGGAGTAGGTTTTGTTACAGACAAACAGCTTGCCATCGGCGACAACTATGAAGCTAATCTGGCCATCTGGACAAAAGAAGTTCTGCATGTATTTATAAAGATCGTCAGAGCCAATGTCGATGAAGACGGATACCATTATGGCGGATTGTTCATCGGAATGCCAGAGGATCTTAAGCAGCGTATCGATGTCTATGAGATCATTGAGGACGAAAAAGCAAAGCTTGGCGAAAAATAAAACAAATCCCTTATTTATCCGCCCCAAAGTGATGGTCACGATAAATAAGGGATTTTTATTTTCTACTTATAGGCTTCAAGCTTTTTGACAAAAGCCTTTCCCATTTCACTAAGTTCACTGCCTTTTCTGGTTATATATCCAAAAGTGAGCTTCTCTTCCTCTTTTAACTTAACTGCAGTAAGTTCAGAATCATTTAAGCTGTCACCGAGCATCGCGGCACCAACAGCATAGCCGTTAAGTCCAAGCATTAGCTCTATTGAAGTAGCTCTTTCATTGGTGCTGATAACCTTTTTGTAATCGTAGGTAGCAAGTGCCTCTTCCCTGTAGTAAAAAGAAGTATTGTCTCCCTGATCAAATACCATACATGGATAATCCTGCAGCTGTTCGAGGGATATCTCATCTTCAGAAGCAAGTGGATGGTCCTTACGAAGATATACATATGTATCTCTTGTAAAAAGATCATGGAACTCAATTGAAGCATCTGCAAATACTTTTTTGAAAGTATTCTTGTTAAAATCTGAGAGAGCTATAACGCCAACTTCACTCTTTAATGTCTTCACATCTTCAATTACTTCGCTGGTCTGTGTCTCTTTTATTGAATACTGATACTCCTCAAGATCAAACTCTTTTACTGTGTCAATAAAAGCGTTTACAGCTATTGTGTAATGCTGCATTGATACTGCAAAGGTCTGCCTGTGACTGCCTGCATTCAAATATTTATTTTCAACCTTCTCAAACTGCTCAACAGCATTCCTTGCATAAGCAATAAAAGATGAACCTGCTGCCGTTGTAACCACTCCGTTATGTACTCTCTCAAAGATCTGAATACCAATCTCGCTCTCTAAGTCCCTTACAGCACTTGAAAGACCAGGCTGGGATACATAGAGCCTGTCTGCTGCTTTTCTCATGGAGCACTCTTCGTCAATAGCGATCACATATTTTAGCTGTAGTATGGTCATACACATTACTCCTTTAAAGTATAAAAGTACTGCTATATCATACCACAATCACTCTATGTCACAACATATTTTTTTAGAGATAAATGCTGTATTTAGATTGAAAAAACTCTTGTAAGTTCCGCTTTTAAGTCTCTTATTCCTTCAATACCCACTGAAAGTCTGAGCACTCTGTCATTTATTCCATTCTTCTCCAAAAGCTCTTTTGGCACATCTGCGTGAGTCTGAGTAATAGGATAAGTTATCAGAGTTTCCGTTCCCCCAAGACTCTCTGCAAAGTAAATTAGCTGAACATTATTAAGTATCTTTTTGGCAAATTCTGCTGAGTCCACTTCAAAAGTAAGCATTGCACCAAAGCCCCTTGCCTGCTTTTTCATAATCTCATATCCCGGATGTTCTGGAAGTCCCGGATAAATAACCCTTGTGACATGGTCCTGTTCCTTTAGAAACTGCGCAAGTTCAAGGGCATTCTGCTGTGCTCTGTCAAGTCTTACCGCCAAAGTCCTGATACCGCGAAGGATAAGCCAACTGTCAAAAGGTGAAAGTCCCGCTCCTGTGGTTTTATAGATAAAGCGAAGTCTCTCATCAAGTTCCTCGTCCTTAACAACAACAAAACCTCCAATAGTATCGTGATGACCTCCAAGGAACTTGGTTCCTGAATGAACCACAATGTCAGCCCCGAGATTAAGGGGATTCTGGAAATAAGGAGACAAAAATGTATTGTCTACTATAAGAAGAAGGCCATGTTCCTTAGTAATCTTTGAAAGCTTCCTGATATCAGTAACATTCATCATAGGATTGGTTGGCGTCTCAAGATATACTGCCTTTGTATTCTCAGTTATATAAGGTGTGATATCCTCGGTACTTAAACTTATTGCGGTATAAGTGAGCCCGTTCTTTTTGCTGATCTCGTTAAAAAGTCTGATGCTTCCTCCATAGAGATCCTCATCAATAATAAAGTGATCTCCCGGCTTAAAAAGCTCCATAACAGTAGCAATTGCTGCCATTCCGCTAGAAAAAGCCAATGCATCTTTTCCATTTTCAAGATAGGCAACAATTGACTCAAGCTGCTGCCTGGTAGGATTCTGCATTCTGGTATAATCATAGCCCGTGCTCTGCCCAAATCCGTCATGGGCAAAAGTTGCCGTCTGATAGATCGGATAGCTTATAGCTCCCCATTTGTCCATAAGATTTCTATCAAGCTGCTGGCACTTAGTCTCTATGCTGCATCTAACTTCTGTACATTTGTTACAACCACTACAATCCATTTTTTCATATCCTCTCATTAAAATATCCGTCAATCCATCATGCTTTTCCATGCTTCTCTACTGCCTTATATAGCTGCCAAAGAGCCTGCTCAAGCACTGCCCTTGGGCATGCTATATTAATTCTTTCAAAAAGAGCTGTCTCTTTTCCAAAGATCGCTCCGGAGTCAAGCCATAACTTCGCTTCATCAACTATAAGCTTTTCAAGTTCTTTTGGGTCATCTGTAATACCTGAAAAATCGAGCCATACAAGGTAAGTTCCTTCCGGTTCAATGAGCTTAACCTCCGGAAGATTCTCTTTTAAAAAGCTCCTCAGATAATTGACATTCCCCTCAAGGTAACAGATAAGCTCATCAAGCCACTCCTCGCCCTTTGTATAGGCAGAAGCTGTTGCTGTCATAGCAAGGACATTTCCCTGACTATAGCCTGCTGCCTCGTTTTCTCTTTTAAAAACAGCTCTGGTCTCTTCATCCGGAATAATTATATTGGCAAGCTGAAGTCCTGCTATATTGAAAGTTTTGCTTGGGGCAGTTCCCAAAATAAGGCGCTTCCAATACTTGTCCCCAAGGGTAATGTAGGAAACATGCTTATGACCACTATACACAAAGTCTGAATGTATTTCGTCAGAAAAAACATATATATTTCTTTTAAGGCAAATATCTGCCATTTTTTGCAGTTCTTCTTTTGTCCAGACTCTTCCCACAGGATTGTGAGGACTGCAAAGAATAAACATCTTTACATCCTCTGAAACTATCTTTTTTTCAAAGTCATCAAAATCAATCTCATAGTGCCCGTCTTTATATACAAGCTGGTTGTTGACCACTTTTCGGCCATTTAAAGCTATTGATTCCATAAAAGGATAATAAACCGGCTGCTGGATAAGGACAGCATCCCCAGGCTTAGTGAAAGCCCTTATGGCAAGCGAAATGGAATGAACCATGCCAGGTTCTATGGTATTCCAGTCATCCTCTATTACAAAGCCATGTCTTTTTTCAAACCAGTGTCTTAGTGAAGCTTTATAAGCATCCTTAGGATCTGTGTATCCGAATATCCCATGCGCTACTCTTTTCTGAATATCCGAAAGTATCTCTTCAGGAAGCTTAAAATCCATATCTGCAACCCACAGTGGAAGCAGATCATCCCTTCCTTTTCTCTCCGGTCCAAAATCAAACTTAAGGCTGCTTGTGCCTTTTCTTGCTATTATTTCATCAAAGTTATATTTTCCCATGCGCTCTTTTTACCATTTCTGATTATGATTATTGCTCCGAAGCAAATGAGCCCCGGAGCAATATTTGAAAGAAGATTATTATGAAGCAAAACCATTAGTCGGCAAATAATGGTGTTGACAAGTATCTGTCACCGGAATCAGGTAAAAGAACTACGATATTCTTTCCCTTGTTTTCTTCCCTGTTTGCTAAGATTGTAGCAGCCTTAAGTGCTGCGCCTGATGAAATACCAACAAGGATTCCTTCTGAAATTGCAAATTTCTTGCCTTCTGCAAAAGCATCATCGTTATCGATTGCAATTACTTCATCGTAAACTTTTGTGTTAAGTGTATCAGGAACAAATCCTGCGCCAATTCCCTGAATCTTATGTGCACCGGCCTCACCCTTTGAAAGTACAGGGCTTGTAGCTGGCTCTACAGCAACGATCTTCACATCAGGATTCTGCTCTTTTAAGTATTCGCCTACACCTGTAATTGTTCCGCCTGTACCTACACCTGCTACGAAGATGTCTACTTTTCCATCTGTCTGCTTCCAGATCTCAGGACCTGTTGTAGCTTTGTGAACTGCAGGATTTGCAGGGTTTACAAACTGTCCAAGAATGATTGAACCTTCGATCTGACCGTTTAATTCATCAGCCTTTGCAATGGCTCCCTTCATTCCCTTTGCGCCTTCTGTAAGAACGATCTCTGCGCCATAAGCCTTAAGAAGATTTCTTCTCTCTACGCTCATTGTGTCAGGAAGTGTAAGGATTGCTCTGTATCCCTTTGCTGCTGCAACTGCTGCAAGACCGATTCCGGTATTTCCTGAAGTAGGCTCGATAATTGTAGCTCCTGGTTTAAGCTTTCCGCTCTTTTCAGCATCTTCGATCATGCTAAGAGCAACTCTGTCTTTTACTGATCCGGCTGGATTTAAGTATTCAAGCTTGGCAAGAAGTGTTGCATTTGTAGCTCCTGCCTTTTTGCTGTAATTGTTAAGTTTAAGAAGTGGTGTTCCCCCAATGAGTTCTAATGCGCTTTCTTTGATGTCTGCCATGATGATTTCCTCCATATATTCTTAATGTATTTGTGTTCTTTGTTTGTTTTGATAAATTGATATTAGCACAGAAAAAAATAAAGTGAAATTAAACAAAGGTTATAGGCAGGGTTAAAGGTTACTTATCATCCCGGATCAGATTTCTGTTTTTTCAACTGCCTGTTGATCTGTAATGTCTCATGGCTAAATGGAAAAGTGCTGTCATCACCGCAAAAACAACAGCTCCGGCAAGGGGCGTAACAAAAGCCGTCCAGACAGGCCAGCCATATAACGGTTTATCCAATATCCAGGACGCCGGAACGTGCATTGTCAGCGCAAATGGCGCAATAACAGTAAAAAGAGCTCTAAGGGGCAAAGGATAAACATCAATTGGATACTGGCAGGCGCTCCGCCCTCCGTAGGTTATAGCATTTACCAGTTCCACGGATTTTACACTGAAAATAGAAAAGATTGCCTCGATCATAAAAAGTCCCAATATAAGAAGGCAGCTCATGGCTATGGACTCAACCAAAGCAAGCACCTTAAGGGGGCTCCAGGCAATTCCTGAAAGATTACTTCCCATAATAAGCGCCGCCACGCCCACTGCTATGCAGGTAATTCTTCTTGGGTCTGTTCCACCGCACAAAACCTGGGTAAGCACTCCTCTTGGCCTTATGAGAAATGTATCAAGCTTCCCAGTCCTTACCATAGAGGGGAAGTCTCCTGTAATTCCTCTTCCAAACAGCTCCGTAAGGTAAAAGGATACAGACATTATCCCGAAAAAGAAATACAGATTTCCTCCGCTCCATCCTTTCAAGCTCTCAAATCTGTCAACTATAAGGATGACAACCATCATCTCGCCGCCCTCCATAACAAGCTGCGCGAGGGTCTGCATGATAAAAGAAGACGGATACTGCAATTGGCTCTTAAGCAGCATTCCTATTGATTTAAAATATAGTCGTAGTGTATTCATTTTTTCTCCAAACTAATAACTGCTAAGGCTGATATTAGCCTTATCTCAACCTCCCTGAACTATCATGCGTTTCTTGTTTGCATTCCACATAGCCTCGCCCAATGCAATAAGAATTACCACCCAAAAGGCCTGAATGGCATAGATCCTTAAAGCCTCGTTTGGCATGAAGCTTCCCGTATACAGCCTGATGGGCGCATCAAGAAGCTGCGCATATGGTAAAAAAGTAATAACCTTTTGCCAGCTTTCCGGAAAAAGAGTCAGTGGAAGAAGATTCCCTGAAAAGGTCATCATCAAAAGACTAAGAAGTCCCTGCATTCCTCTTGGATCAAGGGTCTTCATGGTAAAAGCAACAGTGATATTTTCAAGAGCACAGACGCACAAAAGTCCCAAAAAAAGAGCCGGTATAGCAGCTAAAAATCCCGGTAAAGATGCAGGAAGACTTATTCCCCATCCCTTGGGTAGTAAAGAAGCCATCACCAGCATAGGAACGGCACGCATGATACTTCCCATTAGTTTCTGAGCCATGATCCTGACATAGTAAAATCCGTACATATCTACAGGCCTGCACATATCATAGGCTATATCCCCTGATTTTATCTTGTCCACCAGCTCTGAATCAGAAGCCAGCATCATTCTAAAGAAAGCCTGCTGCAACCATACATAAGTTGCAACACTTTCAATAGGCAAAGACTGGGGCTTTCCTGCATAAAGCGCCCTGTACAGCGCAACCAGAATAAGACCGAAGAACATCTGACAAGCGATTCCTCCGATCATTGCCCCTCTATATTGAAGCTCCATACGAAGCCTCATTTTAAAAACTGTAAAATATGACATGGTCACCCTCTGTTAGTTGATTTTACTTTTTACAGATCAAGTTCCTTGTACATTGCAGCAATCAGATGATCCGTATTTTCCGGCTGCAAAGTAAGTTCCCGGATATTCCCGGCATCCTGCAGCATTCCCAAAAGGTTTGATGTCGGAAAATCAGATGGATTGTAGCTTAGTTCAAATCCATCTTCAGTCTGTTTCCATTTAATTCCTTCAGGAAGTCTAAGATCTGCCATCTCTCCATCATATTTAATATTCACATTGCGAACTGTATCGTAACGCTCAAGAAGATCCTGAAGCTTTCCGTCAAATAGTTTTTTACCGTGCCCAAGAACCATAACCCTCGAGCACAGTGCCTCAATATCTTCCATGTCATGGGTTGTGAGCATGATGGTTGTACCATACTCTCTGTTTTCCCATTTAAGAAAATCCCTTAGAGAGAGCTTACTTACCGCATCAAGGCCGATTGTCGGCTCATCAAGAAATAAGAGCTCCGGCCTGTGAAGAAGTGATCCGCACAGCTCTGCCCTCATCCTTTGTCCAAGACTAAGGAGCCTTAGCGGTGTTCTTAAGAGGGGTTCAAGATCAAGGGCGCCTGTCAGCTCTTTTAACCTTGATTCATAATCCCCCTTGGGAATCCTGTATATATCCCTAAGAAGCATATAGCTGTCGATTATGGGAACATCCCACCAAAGCTGGCTTCGCTGTCCAAACACAACTCCTATATTCTTAACGTGACTTTTCCTCTCCTTCCAGGGAACTATACCTCCGACCTTTACATCGCCACCATCCGGCGTAAGTATTCCCGAAAGAATCTTTACCGTGGTTGATTTTCCTGCTCCGTTAGGCCCTATATATCCTACAAGTTCCCCTTTTTCGACAGAAAAAGAAACATCTTTTAGGGCATTCACAATTTCTTTTTCCCTAAAAAGCTTTCCTTTTTCACGTTTCTTTTTTACTGTAAAATTCTTCTTTAAGTTATTGACTTCTATATAGCTCATAATAGCTCCTTGATGGTGAGTGGCTGGTAAGTATCTATTATATACATAGTAAAAGCAGCGTACAATCCAAAATCCGAATCATACGCTGCTAAATATATTCCTGCCAGGGAAATCCTTACTCACAACAAGACCATATAATCACGCTATCATCTCTTCGAGCTTTCTGTATACAACATCAGCAAATATTTTGTGTCCTTCTTGGTCCATATGTTCGTCATCAACAGAGCTTGGATGAACATAGTCAGATGCTGCAAGAAAGGCGGTTCCTCTCTTGCGCGCGATGGTCTCATAAACCTTTTTAAGCTCCTTGCTTGTAGTTACAGAATCCATGTCAAACTCAGGGTCTTTTTCTGGGCGCCAGACATCATCTCCAAGATGAATTGGCGATACCAAAAGAATCTTCTCAGGCTCAACATATTTTTCCAATATATCAAGGCATCTCTCGATTCCCTTTCCGATTACATAGGCCGATGCATTGTAAAAGCTCTTACAGTCATTGGTTCCAAGCATGAGAATAACTCCATCCACCGGGTACTGACTCTCCAAAAGCGGATCAAGTATGCTCACTGCCTTACGTCCCGGTCGAAGCTCATCTTCAAATATGGTAGTTCTTCCGCAAAGCCCCTCTTCTGCAACTCTCACATCACTTATCTTATTTTGAAGAATGCTTGTCCATCTTACTCCCCAGGGATATCTTTCATTACTCCTTGAGCCTGGTACAAGTCCCCATGTATTGGAATCACCAAATGCCATTATCTGTTTCATATCACTATTCCCCTAAAATCACCATTAACGTTTTCTATAATAATTATCTACTATGTGATTTCTTTTGTATAAGACATGAAACTTATCGGCAGATATAAGCTTTTCTACTCAACAAAAAGGAGGAGCAGCTAAACTGTTCCTCTTTCTATTTACTTATCAGAATTCATATGTCATTACATATTCAACCTGATCAGGAGTCTTTATACCCGGATCTTCAATCTTGCATACAGGCTTTCTCATTTCAGATATCATCTGAGTTTCAAAATGATACATTGCAATTCCCATATCAATTTTCTGAAGATCGTAATTGGCTGAAACAAAGCCTTTATCATGGTGCTCATAAAAATGAGCTTTCTTACCATCTATAACAATTCTCCATGGCTGCTTATTTACTGCTGATGGAGCATATTTTACAACTTCAAGATCATCAAAAAGACCATGTGTCTTAGCGTACTGCTCATCAATAGGGGTGTTGAAATCTCCGTCAAAGAAGAGCTCTTTGAAATCAAGTCTTGTATCTGCCTTGACTCCTTTTCTCATAAGTACTTCTTTTAAGCCCATTTTCTTGGCTGTAACACCAAGCGGACTTACACATGGCATAACCTCATCCTCTCCAAGATTTGATGCCTCTTCAAATTTTTCTCTTGGCATTGTTCCGCCTATCATAACTGTTCCAAGTCCAAGCTCATGAGCCTTCATCAAAAGCTTCTCAAAACTATAGCCATAAGCTTCCTCTGCATGCTCCTGCTTTTTAACAACAGCACTTACATAGAGCTTTTCACCTGAAAGAACCGGGCTTGAGAGCTTATGCTCAGCAGCATCAAGGAAAATGAATCTTACATCTACTCCGTACGGATTGGAAATAGTCTGCGCAAAAGCCTTAAGTTCTTCAATAACTTTTGCATCAGGCATATTGCCATCGAATGTTCTGACGCTTTTTCTACTCTTTACAAGTTCCACAAAACTTTTCATTTTGAACACACCTCTCTACTAATCTTTTTCTATCAACATAAAGAATACTGCATTTACTCTTTTTATTCTTTCAAAGCACATTTCATACAGCATTCCCAAGGAGCGCCTCTACTTCTTTTCTCTTTTCGTAAAGAACGCATCCTCCATCATGATCATCCAAAAGAACTCCTTCGCTCTGAAGAGCCTTGAAGAGTTTTGAATTAATTGCTTCTCTTAATGATGTTTCTTTTACATTTATGTCAGAATAAGGTGAAAACGGACAAGGCTCTGCGCCGCCATGTGAATTGATATGGAAAAATCCTCTTCCTGCAGCGATACAACCACCTGAGTTCTTCTCATCTCCCGGGAATGAAACAAATACCATCTCCGGATGCTCCACCCTTAGCCTTGCGATTTCTTTTTTCAGATACTCTCTGTCTTCATCTCCTGGTGACAGATGCTTTGAGTCTTCTGTAACAGGAACAAATTCAACAAAAATAACTGCTTTACATCCCTTATCAGAGAGCATGCTTATAAACTTCTCAGAAGAAACATCTTTTAAATTCTCTGTTGTAACAGTTACTGATGCTCCATATATAAGGCCTCTTTTATTGAGCTCGTCCATATTTGAGACAAGCTTGTCATAAACGCCCTCACCTCTTCTGTTGTCAGTGGCTTCTTTTTCGCCCTCGATACTCATGATTGGAACAAGATTTCTATTCTTATCAAACATGTCAAAATACTTATCAGCCATGTAAGTTCCATTCGTAAATATAGGGAAAAGAATATTCTGCTTTTTGCCTGCAGCCTCAATCACGCCTTTTCTAAGAAGTGGTTCACCACCTGCAAGAAGAATAAAGCTGACTCCAAGGTCATCCGCTTCATCAAAAACCTTGAGCCAGTCTTCATCAGAAAGCTGCTGAACCGGTTCTGTATCCTCAGTTGCATTATTGCATCTGGAATAACAGCCGGCGCAGTGGAGATTACAGCTGCTTGTTATGCTGGCAATAAGAAATGGTGGAATATGCTCTCCCTCCTTCTCAAGCCCAGCTCTTTTTTTGGAAGCAGCCTTGGATGCAAGTGCGAACTTTGCCATGTACGCACTTTCCTTAGGATTTTTAAGAGTTGCTTTTATTGCGTCTGAAACAACTCTTTCTACACCTTTTGTCATATATTCCTGGATATTAAAATCATTAGCCATAATACAATCTCCTATCAGAGGACAGCATATCATGTTACTGTCCTCTAACAAATTTTAGTAAATAATCAGGTGATTTCAATTATAACACGTTTTACATTTTTTGCAATTATATTGTTGTCAATGTTTTGGCTCGCTATTATACGCGTGCTTCAATGAAAAAAGGAAATCAAACAAGAAATATAGTCTATGCCTAAAACCAAAAAGAGAGTATTTTGGTATAATCAAAAATTTTCGCCAAAATACTCTCCATTACATTCCTAAGTCTTTATTTCAATGTTTCTGCCCTGTGCTCAATATTCTGTTTGAAATTGATAACATCATGATCATACTCTTCATCCATATATGAAGAATGAAGAAGGAAGTCTGCAGTTGCCTTGTTGTTGGCAAATGGTATGTCATATACCTGTGCAATTCTCATAAGTGCCTTGACGTCAGGATCATGAGGTGCTGCTGTTAAAGGATCCGAGAAGAATATTACAAAATCAACCTTACCTTCTACAATCTTGGCACCGATCTGCTGGTCTCCACCAAGTGGTCCTGAGTTGTAGCCTCTTACAGGAAGTCCTGTCGCATCTGTTATCATACGGGCTGTTGTTCCTGTTCCGCATAAAAAGTGCTTGTTTAGTATTTCTGCGTTATCCTTACACCACTTTATAAGCTCTGCCTTTTTGCCATCGTGCGCTATGAGTGCAATGTTCTTTTGTTTTTTGATAGTAAGCGTTATTGTTTCTGCCATGTTAGTCTCTCCTTATGAAATGTCGCTGTTACTAATTATATATCAATAATTCTTCACGTAAAATACACACTAATTCATAATTTCCATCTTTTTACCATGTTATAATAAACTTATGAATACTATGAGTAAAAAAACTAATAAAACAATTACTGACATGACGACAGGGACGCTTCTTGATAAGATCGTCCTTTTTGCGTTGCCGCTTGCTATTACAAGTATCCTCCAGCAGCTTTTTAATGCTGCGGATCTTGCTGTTGTAGGCCGTTTTGCCTCACCTCAGGCCATGGCCGCAGTAGGCAGCAATTCTTCTGTCATAAACCTTATCATCAGCTTCTTTGTGGGATTATCTGTAGGTGCCAATGCCCTTATAGCTATGGAAATCGGCAGCGGACATAAAGAAAGGATCAATGAAACCGTACACACTGTGATTACAGTATCTCTTATCGCAGGGTGTTCTCTTATAGTGATCGGATTTTTTGTTTCCAAGCCTCTTTTGATACTAATGGCTGCTCCGGCAGAGGTAATGAATCTGGCTATACTTTATCTGCGCATCTATTTCTTTGCCATGCCTGCACTTATGATCTACAACTATGGCTCAGCTATACTTAGAAGTAAAGGTGATTCAAAAAGACCCCTTTACGCCATGGTACTTTCCGGAATCATAAATATCTTCCTTAACCTGATATTTGTAATAATCTTCCACCTTCATGTCATAGGTGTTGCCCTTGCCACCGTTTTTTCAAACATGTTTGGTGCCGGCCTTGTTCTTTACTTCCTTTTGACAGAGGAAGAAACTTTCAGACTTAGCTTCAAAAAGCTTTGTGTCAACAAGGATTATCTTATAAAGATGCTTAAAATTGGTCTTCCTGCAGGACTACAGGGAGCAGTTTTCTCATTGTCCAACGTAGTTATTCAGTCAACAGTTAACAGCTTTGGTGCTGATGCAATTGCAGGAGCCACTGCCGCAGCCAATTTTGACTTCATCTCCTACTGCGCAATGAATGGCTTTGCTCAGGCCGCTGTAACCTTCACCAGTCAAAACTACGGTGCAAAACGCTATGACAGGTGCAAAAAAGTATTCAGGATCTGCATGGGATGCGGTGTTGGTGCTTCAGTCATTGTGGTCCTCATACTGTCTGTCTTTAGGTATCAGGTGATAAATCTCTTTACTACTGATCCTGCAGTTATCGAATATGCCATGATAAGAATAAGCAGCGCCTTCTACTTCCACTACCTTATTGGAACCTATGAAATAAGCGGTGGATGCCTAAGAGGCATGAACCGCTCACTATTCCCTGCACTTATTTCTATATTTGGAACCTGTGTATTCAGACTGATCTACGTTTTTACATACATACCAAAGCACCACAACTTCAGTTCACTCTTCCATGTATACCCGCTGTCATGGTTCCTTACCGGTGCCATCACTATTAGCGTATACTTCATTGTACGTGCCAAGGTATTCAAAGAGCATGCTTGAGTACAGTCATCCTGACTTCCTTCCCTGAATTCAAAAACCGGCCTGGATTTCAAGTCCTTGGCCGGTTTTTATATTTAAGCCGCATCATCTACAGCTTTTTGCTGAAGGAAACTATTTGTTCTCTTTTGAACATTCTCCTGAAGATTTACAAAGAAAAGGAAATTGTCATATAAGTGAAGGCTTCCTGTAGGGAATAATCCTCCAATGGTAAAATAATCATCTATATTGCCTAAGTTTGAAACTATAAGTGTTCCCCTGTTTGGATCAATATATGCCCCATGCTTTCCAACTTCCACAGAAGTTATTGCTCCGGTTTTGGAATCCTGAGTAACGCTTCCTTTGTTCAAAGATCTTGGTGCAACCCTGGAGTCAGTTCTCCAGTTAAGTGGATTGATAGAGATCATTTTTGTTCCCGCTGGAACTGTAAGAGAATCTGTTACATTTCCATCCTCACACTCAAAGCTTACAACTACTCCTGTGTCTGTTTCGCCGCTTGCCGGAACAATCTGGGGATATTTCTCTATCATCTCCTTTGTCATAGGCCAGCCGATAGCATATACTGCTATAAGGTTATCTCTCAGTGCCACAGCCTCTTTCCCATCACCACCATAGTACTCTTCAAGGATCCTGTAACACATATCTGCACCTTGAGAAAATCCGGCAATGATAAGTGGTCTGCCATTGTTCTTATTCTTAAGATAATATTTAAATGCAGCAGAAACATCCATATAAGCATTTTCAAAAACCTGCTTTTTTGCCGCAGTGTCAGTCATACTATATGCATTCAGCGAAGCCTGCCTGTAGTATGGAGCATAAATTCTTGCAGTGTTTGCGTAAATGGCCTGTTGCTGGTTCATTGCGTTTCGAAAAGCCTTTTTATATCCGTCAGTCATAGAAGAATTGTTCTCGCTTTTTGTATCCACAGAAGGTGCTACCATAAATACATCAACTCCATTTTCAGGATACGCACCATCATACAGCCAGTTCTCAGCCTTTGAGTAATCAAGGGTGCTTGTAAAGGGCTGAACATTGGCAGCCTGGCTTTCCATGCTACTCATGTGTAATCCGAGTACTAAAAACAACATTGCTCCAAATATAGAAATAGCTCTTTTCATCATGCTCCCTTCTTTCTTCATAAATGTTTCAATCAATTACTTTCTCTCTTTATCACAATTGGCCATATACACATTACAAACGCAATCATTATGAAACGTGCTATGAAGTGCCCCCAGTGAGATCCGAAAGCTGCTACAACAGTTGCAGGTGCAAACCACTCTTTCCAGGCAAAAGTAAGGGCAAAACCGATACTGACAAGAAGTGGAAGATTTTTTGAACCAACCGGAATCTCGTAGTGAATATAGTGGCGCTCTATGAAGCTTCCAACAAGGAATCCAACAAAAGCTCCGCATGCTTTAAAGAAATCATTCATCATCTTTTGAGGGTCAACCAAAAGATTCCCTGAAGCATCGTAGTCCATAGGATATGATTTAAAATGCACATAGACAAGGGATACAACTATGAAGATCAGTCCTACTAGTGTAAGAATATCAATTACCTTTTCATTTCCTTCAACTTTTTTATAAACTGCAGCAACTGCGCAGATGATGATAATTGATTCTATCATTGCAACAAGTACATCCTGCGGTGTGTGTACGCCAAGGAAATTCCTTGAAAAGGCAGTGAGCAGAATAAGCGCTCCGCACAGAATACAGATTTTTTTCCTCTTATCCATCTGCCATTCAATTATTGAGCCATAAACTGTTGTTGCCGTTTTTGTGTGGCCACTTGGAAAAGAATAACCGGTGGCTGCAACTTTTGAATCACCTGCCGGTTCTATAAGATCTGACCTTATCCATGGGCGATATGCGCACACTGTGAGTTTAATAAGTCCATTGATAACCTCGCTAAACCACTGGTTGATCATAAAAATATAACCCCATTTCTTGTCAACGCCCCAAAAGATAACAAAGGGTAAAAACGGTAGAATCTCTACAGCAAACTTTGAAAGAGCATTAAAGAACTCGTCAAACAAGCCTCCTGTCGCTCCTCTTAGTTCCTGAAGCCATAATAAATACTGAATGTCCATAATACTTTATTTCTCCTCTCCTCATAATTGTTTACACAATTCAGTTTAACAATTTTTTGGTAAGCAAATTATTAAAATTGTATTAAACATGACTTCCGCTTTTCTCTTCATAAATTATCTGCTAAATTATATGTGACATAAATGAAAGGCCAAAATGACACATGCCACCAATCAAACTTGTAAGAAGCAAAAGAAAAACTTTATGTATAGAAGTAACCACAAATTGCGAAGTCATTGTAAGAGCACCGCTAAGGGTATCTGAAAAAGAAATAAACAGATTCATAGGTGAAAAAGCTGACTGGATAGAAAAAAGCCTATCCAAAATGGAACTCAGACAAAGCAAAAAAGCTGAAGAAAACAGCAATCTAAAACCGCTAAACGAACTTGACATAAAGCTCTTTACCACAAAAGCAAAAAGGATAATTCCTGTTAAGGTAAAAAAATATGCGGACATAATCGGAGTTGATTATGGCCGCATCACTATCAAAATGCAAAAGAGTCGCTGGGGAAGCTGCAGTTCTAAGGGAAACCTGAACTTCAACTGTCTTCTTATGAATGCCCCGGATGAAATAATAGATTACGTCGTTGTTCATGAGCTCTGCCACAGAAAAGAAATGAATCACTCTCCTCGTTTCTGGGCCCATGTGGAAGAAGTACTTCCAGATTATAAAGAGCGCCGCAAATGGCTGAAAGATCACGGGAATGAATTATACTTCTTTTGATAAAGCTCCTTCCATAAGCTCCGGATTTTCAATGAGCTTTTGAACAAGCCTGAGTGATCTTCCATAGTAGAATCCATCAGATATTCTCTCATCAAGAGTAACCGCAAGATCTATAACTCTCTTCATGGTAACATTTCCATCTTTGTCGTAAAATGGCTTGAATTTTTTGGTTCCAACGATGACAAATATGGAATTTGTTCCCCAGTTCATAAGATGGTGATATCCAATATCCATTCCAAGAGATCCCAGATTTGTAAGTACCACAGAACACTGATAAGGATCCGTTGCTATTACAGACTTTGGCATCCATCCATGCCTGTCAAGATATCTTGCCACTGCACCAATAACATGTTTAGCAGGGAGTCTCTTGATGAAATTCATAGCATCTGTAGACTCGTCATCCTCAACTTTGCACTTCGCTATCTGTTCCCTTACTTTAAAGCTTATGCTCTCGAGATTATCAGTATCTTCTGCAACGATTCTTGCAAGAGTTTCATCACCGTCATCCCTGAACTCTTTTTTTACTGTAAATGCCGCTGTTATGCAGTTTCTCTGATACATAGTCTGATTGGCGATAAAGCGGTTCATCTGAGGACGAAGTCTTAAGGTCTTAAGCATTGCTGCGATAATGATATCAAAAATAGCAATCCTGTTATCAGGATGCTCCTCGTTATACTTTTTTATATAATCTTCTGTTTTAGTTATATCAACAGAGACCTTCATATAAGCTTCGTTATCACATCTGTTCGGATACATCAGTGGCATCACATAATGCATTGCATCGATATCCCTTATCTGTGTTCCATCAGATCTGTCGCCTATTCTTCTTTTTCCCATGTTAATAGTTCTCCTTTATTTCTGATTTAGAACTGTCGGATGTGGATACCTTAACCGACCTGAATACGGTCGCAAGTGATATCTCACTCCCAAATAAAAGAAGTTCAAGAAATAAATACATTATTACTGCCGCCAATACATCAACAAATGAATGCTGTTTTACAAAGCAAACTGAAACGCATATCATCAGGCCCCATAGCACTATAAGAGCTTTTTTCCAGGCTTTAACATCTTTTCTAACGATCCATGCCGAAAGTACTGCAAGGGTATATCCCACATGAAGGGACGGACACACGCCGGTTGGCGTATCTGCTTTATATATTATTCCAAGAAGCCAGGTACAGAAATTTTCATGTTCAAAATGCTCAGGTCTAAGATGCTGAACAGATGGCCAGGCTATATAGGTTATAACCGATATTATCTGCATTCCCACTATGATCTTTTCGGCTCTTATAAAGCTCTTTATATCGTACAGAGCAAAGCAAAGAAGTGAGATGACCATGAATAAGTACCATGATACGTAAAACAGTACAAAATACTCATTAAAAGGTATTATGTCATCGACAACGCTATGAACTACATGACATCTGCTTTCGGGAATGAATCTCTCCGTAACAAAGTACATAAAAAAGTAAGCAAGCCATCCTAAAAGAAGCAGCAAATGTCTGTATTCTTTGTCTGTAATATTGGATACTCTAAGTTTTCTATAATCAACAACTGGTTTTTTCATCATTTTCTCTCATTATACGGATAATACTTTTTTGACACATTAGGATATGGTACAACCCTGTGCCTTGGCAGGCTATATGCCATTTCAGAGATGCTCTCCTGCAGACAGGTGCAGATCCTATCAGCTTCAACATCTGACTTTGCCTTAGGATCATACATGATGGGCTTTCCAAAAACGAGCTTTTTAAGTTCCGGGCATACATACATAGGAACAAAAGGAACGCTCTTACCTGTTTGTCTATAGTAATACTTGGCAACATGGACAAAGCCCCTCTGAAACTCATGAACGATGTTATTGTATTCTGTGTAATCCTCAGGAAAAATAACAACGGATGCATCGTCATCAAGCTTCTCAACTGATATTTGAAAAGTCTTCATGACACGCTTATCTCTGTACACCGGAATGGTGTCTGCATTGGTAAATATGAGCTCTGAAAGCGGAGGAATAATACAGGAAAAAAGTTTAAAGAAAGGTCTTAAAGGAAGTGGCTTTTTTGACCAAAAATCCTTGTATGCATAATCAGCAACTTTATCTTTTTCCATCATCTCAGAAATACACCAGGTATAATGTTTCCTGGGAAAATACAGCTCTGCCGCAAGCGGACCAAAGGCCTGAGAATGATTCCCCACAACTATCGACGGCCCATCGGGAAGGTTTTCTACACCTTCTGCCTTAAATACCGGAGTCACCATAGCAACTATTTTTCTGATCACACAAAAAACAGGACTTTTCACATCTTCCTCCAACATAGCTTTAAGTCAAACCAAGTTATTAGTATAACTCTTTTTCTATTTCTTCGCCATACATAAACTGTCTTAATTCCAAATAAAAAAGCATGTCATTTTCGGCATGCTTTCAATTTATTGGGCAGTTTTCTAACTGCCCAATTTTTAAGATGATCAGCTCATCTTTTTGTACATATGGTTTCCAATCATCTGAATAAGCTGAACAAATGCGATAAGTACGATTGAGCATACGATCAGATAATCTGTTTTGTACTGCTGATAGCCATAACGGATCGCTATATCACCTATTCCGCCACCGCCTACTGTACCTGCCATTGCTGAATATCCAATAAGGGAAATGATGAGAAGTACTACACCGTTTAACATTCTTGGAATAGATTCTTTTACATATACTCTCATAAGTATCTGGAAGTTAGACGCACCAAATGATCTGGCAGCTTCTATAACTCCTGGATTAGTCTCTCTAAGGCTTGTCTCAAATACCCTTGCAATATAAGGAATTGCTGATACTGTAAGAGGTACGATCGAAGCAGTTGTTCCAATAGACTTTCCTACAACCATTCTTGTGAAAGGAATGAGTATTACCAAAAGAATGATGAAAGGGAAGCTTCTAAAAACATTAACAATAAAGCTAAGTATCTCATATACTAATTTGTTGGGCTTAAGTCCGTCGGGAGCTGTAAGCGTAAGAATGATTGCCGGTATAAAACCCAGTATCACCGAAAAAAGTGTAGACCAGAACACCATGTAAAGTGTCTGTTTAAAGGCAGTGAAAACAACTGCTCCCATGCCTGTTGTTGATAAAATTCCTGACATTTGTAATTCTCCTATATAAGCAATTTAGTTAATGCGCTCCCATGTAACGCCCTTGGAATCAAGGAAAGCACAGGCTCTATCAAGGTCTTTTTCCTCCATATTAAGAACAAGGCTTCCATAAACATCTTCTCTGAAGTCCTCAAGCTTGGCCCAACAGATGTTGAAATCTGTGTGAAGCTCCTGGGACATCTGAGTAACGATAGGTCTCTGATTGCCCTCTCCGAAGAAAAAGAGCTTGAGATTAACTCCTGTAGTTGGAAGCTTATCGCTCTCTTCTCTTAGGAAATCTCTTATCTCACGTTCTTTTGGCCATACAAAGAGCTGTTCAGGCTTACCAACTGCAAGCATTTTACCGCTGCTAAGGAAAGCTACCTTCTGACATATCTGCTTAACTACTTCCATCTGATGGGTTACGATGATAATTGTAATTCCCATCTCCCTGTTGATCTTCTGTAAAAGCGCAAGTATGCCCTTTGTGATCTCAGGGTCAAGTGCACTTGTTGCCTCATCACATAAAAGAAACTCAGGATCAAGCACCAGCGCTCTTGCTATGGCAACTCTCTGTTTCTGTCCGCCTGAAAGTTCCCTTGGCTTGGCATGGACCTTATCTTCAAGTCCTACAAGCTTTATGAGGTTTAAGATCTTTTCTTTTGCCTCAGGAGTGTTGGTCTTCATGCCCCAGAATTTCATAGGAAGAGCCACGTTTCCATACACGTCAAGCCTCTCAAGAAGGTTAAAGCCCTGGAAGATCATTCCCATTCTCTTCTGAAGAAGGCGAAGGTTCTTTTTATCATTGATATCAACCTTCTGATCATCTACAAGTATCTCTCCCTGATCATAGGACTCAAGACCGTTTATACATCTGAGCAGCGTTGACTTTCCGGCTCCTGACTGTCCGATTATTCCGAAAATCTCTCCCTTTTCTATTTCAAGAGAAATGTCTTTTAATACTTCATTGTTCTTAAAAGACTTCTTAACATTTTGAATTTTTATCATTTTCCTAACTTCCTGTTGTATCATATTCATACAAAACCCGCAAAAAATGCGGTTTTTCTGCAATCACATGTAATAATATATCATATTTTTGAGTTTTTCTCACTAAATCTAAAACTCTTGAAGTCAAAATTACTTCCCGGCAAAAAAACAAAAGATATATCATAGCTGCCTTTTTTATGCTCTATTGGGAAGCAAACCTCTGTATACTCGCTGCTTTGTGGAAACTCAAGTATTTCTTTGGTCTCTCCACTTTCGTTCTTCATTCGAAGATGGATAGTGTTGCTTCCAGCCATTGCCCTTCCTGTGAGAATAATCTCTTTTACCCCTTCATCTCCAAAATTCATGTTATTAAAACCAAGCGTAACATTATTGCCAATCCCTTCAACCGCTCCTTCAGACCTGGTAAAAGAATCTCCATATATGCTGTCAGCATCAAGAACCATGTTTTCACAGAGGGCGCGGAGCTGTTTCTCAAAATAAAAGCCCTTAATGTGCATCTTGTCATAGGTCACAAAACTTATAGTGTGGACACCGCAAAGGCGCTTCGAAAGCTTCCAGGTTTCCTCCTGATAGGTGTTCCAGATTGACTTTTTCTGATAGATGACTTCGTCCAGCAAAAGAGCTCCCTCATCTCCTGCTATTCCATCCCAGATCTGTATCTTATAGGCATCGCCTGAAAGTGCAAAGATAGGAATAGTAATAGTATCAGAGCCTTCAATTCCAAAGTCTACGCCGTCATAAGAGATAAGTGTTTCGTTTCCTCTGTCTGTGGCAACGCCGTGCTCATTACCTGCAGCAGTCCTTCCCTTGCTATAACTAAACACATTGCCTGGAATAAGGCTGTAAGGATCAAGGAAGGATCTGCCCATGCCACTTACAGTATATTTCAGTGTTGAAATAGTCTTTACAACACCCTCTTTATCTTTTGTCTCGCACCTTAAAATAAATTCTCCGTCAAAAAGAGCTTCCACTTCCGCCTCGTTGCCCTTTACCAAGAGCTTGGCAATATTGGACTCATTGCCCTTGGAATCAAGTATCCTATAAAAGACTTCCTTATTTGTAGCATCCTGAGGAAGGACCTTTGCTGTAACTTTCGCCTTGGGATTCTGCATAGAAAGCTTAGTCTCAGAATCTGCGACAAGCTCAACCTTTCTTACAGGGACAATGTCACTTACTTTTTGGACATTTACAGAAACATCCCCCGCACTTCCGTCTTTCTGGACTATTGCCAGCAGTTTTCCTGAGAAAAGAGCTCTCTCATTTGCTTTATAGCTGTCGTAATCTGTGCTGTCACCGTTATCAAGGCCTATTAATCTTCCTCCTGTCACAGTTACCTTTACTCTGTCGCAGGCATTTTCTACAGGATTACCAGTCTTATCAACAGCACTTATCTGGGCAAAAACAAGCTCATCAATGTTTTCGTATTCTATCTCAAACCTGTCCGTATCTTCAAAAGACCTGCGCACCTGCTCCGCAATCTCTTTTCCGGAAATATCATACGCAATGGCCTTTATCTCGCCCTTCTCATAAATGCACTTATAATCAGCAAAGATGTGGTCTCCGCTTCCCCTCTCATGGGTAAGCTCCTGTTTTCCAAGACTTTTTCCATTTACAAACAGTTCAACAAATGGAGCATTGCTGACTACTCTCACATCAACCTCTTCTCCTTCGTTGAAGTCCCAATACGGGAACACGTGAACAAAAGGATCTTTATCAGCGCTCACCCAGGCAGACTTCCAGGCATAGTATGCATCCTTGTAAAAACCAGCAGTATCAATAAGTCCAAAGTAAGAATTCTTGGTATGATATGGTGTAGGCTCTCCAATATAGTCATAGCCTGTCCAGATAAACTGTCCCATGGAAAAAGGCATATCCCTGTCCATACAAATGCAGCTCTCAATGCTCTCTGCGCCCCAGCTTGTCTGACTGTTTCCAAGGCTTGAGCACTGAAGGTCATCGTCAGAGAGAATCCCCTCTGTCAAAGGGAAATGATAGATTCCCCTGCTCTGAACTATTGAATAGGTTTCACTCCCGTATATAACCCAGTCGGGATGTTCTTTGTGGTGCTTTTCGTAGAATTTCTCTGCGTAGTTATAGCCTACTACTTTCAGGATATCAGCACACTTTTGAGCATTCTCCCAAGGCATATAATTGGAGCCAAAGGTTGGATGGGCATTTCCCATATAATCAAACTTCTCAACCAGTTCTTTTAACATACTGGTGATCTGCGCCCCTCTCGCATCCGCATGGGTATCATAGATTTCATTACCTATGCTCCACATGATGACTGAAGGGTGATTCCTGTCTCTTTTTACCCAACTCTCAACATCCCTCTCATGCCACTCTGGGAAAAATCTTGCGTAGTCAAACTCAGTCTTTGATCTTTCCCACATATCAAAGCCTTCAGAGATGGCCATAAAGCCCATTCTGTCAAGAAGCTCGATTGTCTGAGGATCATACATATTATGGGTAAGCCTTATGGCATTAACCCCCATACCTTTAAGCTGTATGAGTCTTCTCTTCATTGCGCTATTATTGTAGGCTGCGCCAAGAGCACCAAGATCATGATGAATACAAACACCGTTTAGCTTGGTGACCTTTCCATTTAGTAAAAATCCCTTATCTGGGTCAAAAGAAATACTCCTGAATCCTATTAATACCTCTTCCCTTTGAAGCTCTTTACTACCATCAAAAAGAGTAACTTCCAGCGTATAGAGGTTTGGCTCATCTGTCGACCACTCTTTTACATTCCGTGCAAAAAAGCTCTTGCCGGTGGCATTTAGCGAAACTTCTCTCTTTTTATCATCAAAAAGTCTGTAGGAAACGCTTGTATTCTTACTTATTTCTCCTTTTATTTCTGTATCAATATCAAGGAAATATCCCATATCTCCCTTAAGTGTATGTACATAAATTCCGTTTTCAGGGATGTATGTATCTTCATAGCTGCAAAGCCAGACATTTCTGTATATTCCTGCTCCTGAATACCATCTTGAATTGGGGTTTTGGTAATTGACTCTTACAAGGACATCGTTACTTCCAACTTTGCAAAAGTCCGTAATATCGAGAATGAACTGTGAATAGCCATATTTCCACTCGCCTGCCTTTTGACCATTTATATACACAGTACTGTCCATATAAATTCCGTCAAAAACAAGAAAATGCCTTGGCTTAAGTGTTGTCACAAAGCCTTTATAATACCAGCCTGTGGCATCTGTATAAAAGTTTCTTGCATCATCTATCAGAAAATCATGAGGTATCTCCACCTCTTTAAACTCAGAAAGCCTGTCTCTTACATCTTCAAGCTCTGTTCCAAAATCAGTTTTTAAAAACTTCCATCCTGTTACAAATTTGTCCTTCATACAAAAAGCCTCCCCGATGTTTTAGCAAACCACTTACTAATCATACACCAGAGAGGCTTATGTTTGTTTATATTTTTTAGTTTTTAATACTTATTACTGTGCGTCAATAAAAGATGCAATTACAGCTCCCTTATATGTCTCATCGATATAAGCCTTAACCTTGTCAGACTGAAGAGCCTTGATAAGAGCCTGTGTCTTTTCAGATGTCTCGTTGCCCTGCTTAACTACAAGGAAGTTTGTTCTCTTAACTGTTGTCTCATCGTCAAACTCCTCGATATCAAGTGCAGGATATGATGAAGGAAGACCAGCTTCAAGAGCATAGTTACCATTTACTGCTGCTGCATCAAGATCAGGAAGTGAAAGTGGAAGGCTTGCTGCCTCAAGAGGTGTGATCACATATCCGTGAGGGTTAGCCTCTTTATCTTTTGTCAAAGAATCTTCTGTGTAGTTGGCATCTGTTCCAAAGCCGCCCTTTGAAGCAAGAAGTCCCTTCTGAACAAGAAGGTCAACAGCTCTTTCTCCGTTATCAGGATCGTTAGGAATACCGATTGAAGCACCATCAGGAATATCAGCAAGTGCTGTATATTTCTGAGAATAGATTCCCATTGGCTCAATGTGAACGCCTGCTACAGCTGCAAGGTGAAGACCTGCGTCTGTATTCTGCTGATTCATATAACCAAGTGTCTGGAAATAGTTTGCATCAAGCTCGTCAGCTTCAAGTGATGTATTAGGAAGTACGTAATCTGAGAACACAACTGTTTCAAGTGTCCAACCATCCTCTGCAAGTACTTCTTTTACGATGTTATCAAGAATTTCTGCGTGTGGTACAGGTGTAGCACCAACTCTGATAGTCTTGTCTCCATCCTCTGTCTGTGCAGGTGCAGCTTCCTGGGTCTGTTCTGTAGTCTCTGCAGCCTGTGTGTCCTGTGCCGCCTGTGATGCATTCTCAGCGCTGCTTCCGCAACCTGTAAGAGCTCCAAAAGCAAGAACACCGGCAAGTACAATACTTGTCAAAAATCTCTTCTTCATAATAATTCCTCCTCAACAATTTTTTCTATTTATTATAAAACAAATTATAGCAATGGAAAGTCTAAATTGGAAATATCCAAGATTTGTATGTAGCTATAACTCCCGCTTATATCTCCATTAGCATTCACTGTCCTATTTTTGCAATGTCCCTTCATAACCTTTTTCTTTAAAAATCTTCATCATTTCATTAGTAAGACTATATTCAAGCGGCTGGAGCTGAACATCTTCGGGACTGACCCACTCGGCATACTTTAGTTCAGACTGATCCATTGTAATTTCTTTTTTACCTGCAACATCACAGAAAAAACCAGCCAGAATATCACTTACAATGCCCCATGGCTGTGACTTGTAATATCTGACATTGGTCACCTCAAGTCCAACCTCTTCCATTACTTCGCGCTTAACCGTCTCTTCAAGGGTCTCACCGATTTCTGTAAATCCTGCTACGAGGGCGTTATGCGCAAAGCCGGTTCTATACTTGGTCAGGATCATTTTGTTTGTCTCTTTGTCGGTAACTCCGATAATAACCGCAGGATTTATTCTTGGATAGATCACATTCCCGCATTTTGGGCATATTCTTGCACGCTCTGACTTATGGTCTTCATTAAGTGCCCCGCACTTACCACAAAACTTGGTCACCTGGTACCATTCATGGAGTTGAAACGCCGTATAAGCAGCATAAACATAATGCTGAGGATTATAGTACTCTCTGCGAAAGATCGCCATCAGAACAAATTTAACTTCGTCTTTTACAAAAACCTTATCTGCTATTTCTGGTCTTAGTAAAAAGAACCTTTCTTTTCCTATGCTAAATATATAGATAAGAGTTTCATCGGCACTGCGCTTACCTAAAATATCCTGAATCTCTGACACAGTTGGATAAGCTATTTTTTTAGTAGGTTCATCGATTTTTAACAGTAGCTCTTTTCCATTATCAGAACAGGCAAACGCAATGACAAGATCCTCATTTGCAGGCTTTATTGTCGGATCATAGTGATTTTTAAGTTCCAAAGGTTTAATATCCTGTAGCATAATTATATCCTCTCACGTAAAAACTTTTAGGTCTGATAAAATTCAATTGTAAATATTACATCATATATTATCACCGGCAATCCTTTCTTCCAAGGTTGTATTTCACTAATTTTTTGCTATAATAACGTGGCACGATAAGTATATTGCTCCAAGTAAAAACTTCAATTTGATAAATAATAATATATAGAAAAGAGATAGAAATGGCGGAAAATAAAGAATTAGGTTTATCAACTTCAGATTACTATTTTGATCTTCCTGAGGAACTGATCGCACAGGATCCAATGGAAAAAAGAGATGAATGCAGACTCCTTGTGGTAGACAAAAAAACAGGAGAAACAGAGCATCATAAGTTTAACGAGATCATAAATTACCTCGAGCCCGGTGACTGCCTCGTACTCAATAACACAAAGGTCATTCCTGCAAGGCTTCTGGGCGAAAAAGAAGGAACAGGCGCTGCAGTAGAAATTCTCCTTCTTAAAAGGAAAGAAGCTGATGTATGGGAAACACTTGTTAAACCCGGTAAAAAGCTAAGACCCGGCGCAAGAGTTTCATTTGGCGGTGGAATTTTAAAAGCTGAGATTCTTGATATTGTTGATGAAGGAAACAGACTTGTTAAGTTCTATTACGACGGAATCTGGGAGGAAGTTCTGGACAGACTTGGTGAGATGCCTCTCCCACCTTACATCACACATAAGCTTCAGGACAAAAACATGTACCAGACTGTATATGCCAAGTATGAAGGTTCAGCTGCCGCACCAACTGCGGGACTTCACTTTACAGAAAAGCTCCTTGAAGATATAAAAGCCAAAGGCGTAGATATGGCCTTTGTTACTCTTCATGTTGGTCTTGGAACATTCAGACCTGTTAAAGTAGACAATGTACTAGAGCATCATATGCACACAGAATGGTATCAGGTCACACAGGAAGCTGCCGACAAGATCAACAAGGCAAAAGAAAACGGTCACCGTGTTATCTGTGTAGGAACCACAAGCTGCAGAACAATTGAAAGTGCCGCTGATGAAAATGGACATCTATCAGCTTGCAGTGGAGATACATCAATATTTATCTATCCAGGCTATAAATTCAAGGTTCTTGACCAGCTTATCACCAATTTCCATCTGCCTGAGTCAACACTTGTAATGCTTGTTTCAGCACTTGCAGGCAGAGAGCACGTTCTTGCCGCATACGAAGAGGCCATCAAAGAACGCTACCGCTTCTTCTCCTTTGGAGATGCATGTTTCTTTAAATAATAATTATTCTAAGACAGAGGGACGGGGTCTGACCCCGTCCCTCTGTCTTCTTATTTATTCATTTCTAAAATCGATATTCTGAAGGAATGATACATAACCTCTCTTTGCTTCGTAGAGATCAGCCTTATCGATTGCTTCCCATGGTGCATGCATGTTAAGTACTGCTACGCCTGAATCGATAACGTTCATTCCGTAAAGAGCAAGAATATAAGCGATAGTTCCGCCACCGCCAACATCTACCTTGCCAAGTTCTGCTGTCTGATAGATGATGCCATCCTTCTCAAATGCTCTTCTGATCTCAGCAATAAATTCTGCATTTGCATCGTTGGAACCTGATTTTCCTCTTGAACCTGTGAATTTATTGAATACAAGTCCTTCTCCAAGGAATGCAGCGTTCTTCTTCTCAAAGCTTGATGCATATGTAGGATCAAAGCCGGCACTTACATCTGAAGAAAGCATGCATGAGTTTGCAAGACATCTTCTAAGTGAAAGATCATTATATCCTTCTTTTGTAAGATTCATGAGCTCTGCAACAGCATTCTCAAAGAAGTGGCTGCGCATACCTGTTGCTCCAACGCTTCCGATTTCTTCTTTATCAACGAGGATACAGCAAGCTGTTCTCTTAAGGTTCTTTGCTTCAAGAATAGCGCGCATTGAAGGATATGCGCATACTCTGTCGTCATGACCATAGCCAAGGATCATTGATCTGTCAAATCCGGCATCTCTTGCCTTACCAGCAGGTACGATCTCAAGTTCAGCTGAAATGAAGTCCTCTTCTTCAATTCCATATAGATCATTTAAAAGAGCTACGACTCCGCGGCGAACTGCTCCTGAAAGCTTTCCACTCTCAGCCTTTTCTTCTTTTTCAGCAGCAATTGCATACTTCTCACCTGCAGAAAGCTTGCTATCAGCCTTTTCAGCCTTTTCTTTTTCCTTGCTTTCTACAACAAATGGTCTGTGACCAACGATTAAGTCAAGAGCTTCACCTTCAATTACATTTGAAGCCTTTTTGCTCATCTGATCTGCAGCAAGATGAATAAGAAGATCAGAAACAAAGAATACAGGATCATCCTCATCCTCACCGACATTAAGCTGTACTGTTGTGCCATCTTTCTTAACAACTACGCCGTGAATAGCAAGTGGCATAGCAACATACTGATATTTTTTGATTCCGCCGTAGTAATGTGTATCAAGGTAAGCAAATCCGTTGTCTTCATAAAGAGGATTCTGCTTAACATCAAGCCTTGGAGAATCGATGTGTGCACCGAGGATATTAAGACCAGCCTCGATAGGATCTGATCCGATCTGGAAGATAGCGATTGACTTATTCATCCATACGCTATATACCTTATCGCCCTTTTTAAGCTTTGTCTTTGTACCGATCAAAGTATTGAGTTCTCTGTATCCTGCTTCCTCAATCTCGTTAACAATTGTATCAATTGCTTCACGCTCTGTTTTTGAATTATCAAGGAATTTCTTATAATCCTCAGCAAACTTATCTACAGCTTTAAGCTGTGTGGCATTGTAATTTGCCCAAACATTTTTTCTATTCATATTAAGCTCCTTTCGAGAATAAAATAGCCATTGCTAACTAAAGCAATGACTATTTTAACACCTACTGTGCCATCAGGCAAATCAAGAACGAATTTCAATTCCCATTGTGAATGAGAGTTTTCTGAGCATCTTGTCTACATATCCGCTTACAGCTTCATCAGTAAGTTCCTCATCCTTAGGAGTGAATGTAATCGTGAATGCCATACTCTTCTTTGTAGGAGGAATAGGAAGTCCCTCATATACGTCAAAGAGATGCACATCAGTTACATACTTGCAGGATCCATAGATAGCATCCTCAACTTCTCCACAAGTAACTGTCTTATCCATGATAAGCGCAAGATCACGCTTAACAACCGCGAACTTTGAAAGTGGTGTAAATGTAGGAGTCTTGCCATACCACTTTTCAAGTACTGAAAGATCTATCTCGCAGATATAAGCAGGTATTCTCATATCAGTCTCATCCTGGATCTCATAAGTGATCTGTCCAAGGTATCCTACCTCCTCGCCTTCACATAAGATCTTTGCAGTTCTGTAAGGATGGAGATAAGTCTTGGTTGCAGGCTCATACTTGAAGCTTATGTGAAGAGCATCAGCTACGTTCTCAGCAAGTCCCTTTAATGTAAAGATATCCTCTCCCTCACCGAAAATACCGATGCAAAGAGTTGCTTTCTCATCAGGATATTCTGTAAGTGGAAGAGCCTTTGGAACAAATCTGTTACCAAGCTCGAATAATCTTCCCTCGAGAGTACCCTTCTTCTGGTTTCTTGCAATAGCATGGATCATCTGTGCTGCAAGTGTTGTTCTCATAAGTGAGAGATCTTCATTTATAGGATTAAGGATCCTTATAGCCTTTCTCTCCTGTGCATCCTCGGCAAATCTCAAAAGGTCAAGGTCACTTGGTGAGAAGAATGAGTAGTGCATGCATTCATATGCTCCCTGTGCACAAAGAGCTCTCTTGATCCTGAGCTCTGTCTTCTGCTTCAGGTTTCTGCCACCAACGGTAACGCTGCAATTCTTAAGGAATGTTGGCTCAACATGCTCATATCCGTACATACGGATAAGCTCTTCTGCAATGTCAGGATAATCTTCCATATCCTCACGATATGCAGGGATCTTAATAGTAAGTTCATCACCATTTATTTCAGGCTCAAAATTAAGATTTGTAAGGATTCTCTTGATCTCTTCAGTAGGAACTTCGATACCAAGTACTCCGTTAACCTTCTTTATGGATGCCTTCATTTCCTTTTTATCGAGGCTGTTTCCTGTATTTATATCAACATGAGTTTTGGAAACCTTGCCTGCTCCAAGCTGTTCAATGAGATGAAGAGCTCTTTTCATTGCTATAACAGTTGTATATTCGTAAACGCCCTTTGCGAAAGCAGCTGATGAATCAGATGACTGTCCAAGAGCTCTTGAGCTCTTACGGATGTTGTCACGCATGAACTTGGCAGCTTCAAATGTAACAGTTGTTGTTGTATCACGAATCTCTGAATTGAGGCCGCCCATGATACCTGCAAGAGCTACAGGCTTTGCACCATCACAAATAACAAGATTGTCTGTTGTAAGCTCAAACTCATTCTCATCAAGAGTAACAATCTTTTCTCCTGCTTTGGCACGTCTAACAACAATCTTGTTACCTTCAAGGAAATTGCCGTCAAATGCGTGCATTGGCTGTCCGAGCTCTCTCATAATATAGTTAGTGATATCAACGATATTATTGATGGAGTTATTACCAACCATAGCAAGTCTTCTCTTCATCCAAAGAGGACTCTCACCAAGCTTTACATCATATACATAGTGACCGATATATCTTGGGCAAAGATCAGGATCTTCTACAGTTACACTAAATCCTTCGTTCTCAACATCTGTCTCTGTGTAGCTAAGATCAATCTCTTTTAATGGCTTATCAAGTGCAGCTGCAACCTCTCTTGCAAGGCCGTAAATACTCTGGCAGTCAGGTCTGTTTGCAGTGATTGAAACATCAAAAATCCAGTCATCAAGGCCAAGTATTGGCTTAACATCAGCGCCTACCTCTGTATCCTCAGGGAATACCAAAAGTCCGTTGTAGCCGGCTCCCGGATACATATCCTCTGTTACACCAAGCTCAACACCTGAGCAGAGCATACCCTCTGAATCTACGCCGCGAAGCTTGCCTTTTTTGATAGTTGCAACACCGATAACAGTTACATGATCTTTCTCTGTTTCAATTACTGTTGCACCAACAAGCGCAAGTGGATATTTACCTCCTGCCTGAACATTGTCTGCACCGCAGCATACCTGGAATGTTCCGTGCTCTCCTGCATTCACCTGGCAAACATGAAGATGAGTATCAGGAATAGGTTCACATTTCTCTACCTGTCCAACTACGACATTTGATATGTCTTTTCCTACTTCCCAGCACTCTTCTACTTCAAAACCGCAGTCAAAGAGCTTTTTCTCAAGTTCCTTTGGTTCTAAATCTATATCAACAAAATCTTTAAGCCAACTTAAAGGTACTAACATTTCATTCTCCTCCTGAATTATTCGTAGTGATCGATCTGCTTAAGGACATCAAGGTCTGACTCATATAAAAGCTTGATGTTGTTAATGCCGTATTTGAGCATTGTAGCACGCTCAATACCGATACCAAATGCAAATCCGCTGTACTCTTCTGAATCAATTCCACAGTTCTCTAAAACCTTCTTGTTAACAACACCGGCACCAAGAACCTCAATCCAGCCTGTACCCTTGCAGAGATTACATCCCTTGCCGCCACATGCAAAGCAGCTGCAGTCAACCTCTACAGAAGGCTCTGTGAACGGGAAGTAAGAAGGACGAAGTCTTGTTGTTGTTCCCTCTCCAAAAATCTTCTGTGCAAAGGTCTCCAAAGCTCCCTTAAGGTCACAGAGTGTAACATTCTTATCAACTACGAGTCCTTCCATCTGTGAGAACATAGGTGAATGAGTTGCATCATCATCTGAACGGAAAACCTTACCAGGTGAAAGAATCTTGATCGGTGGTTTCTTGTTTTCCATTACATGGATCTGACCTGATGAAGTCTGGGTTCTTAAAAGGAACTCAGGGCTAAGATAGAATGTATCCTGCATATCTCTTGCAGGGTGATCTGCAGGAGTATTAAGTGCAGTGAAATTGTAGTAATCATTCTCAATTTCTGTGCCTTCATATATTTCAAAGCCCATTCCTTCAAAGATATCGATAAGAGTCTCTCTCATCTGTGTTACAGGATGAAGATTGCCCTGATAACGCATTTTGGCAGGCTCTGTAACGTCCTGTTTTTCTCTTTCATATCTTGCCTTAAGCTCTTTTTCTTTCATCTTCTTGTCAAGTTCATCAAACTGTTCAAGAGCCCACTGCTTAAGTTCATTTACATTCTTACCATATTCAGCACGATCCTCTGCAGCGATGTTCTTCATTTCTTTCATCAGTGCAGAAATCTTACCGCTTTTGTTATCCAAAAAGACCTTTCTCTGCTCATAAACATGCTTTGAGCTTTCAAGCAACTTTGAATTTTCTTTGATTTCTTCACGAATTGCTTCAATTTGCTGACGTAATACGCTGTTTTCCAAAATTTCTTCCTCCTGTTTTCCTATATCATAAAAAAATCCCTTGTATAGCTGTAAAACTATACAAGGGACGATCAATCACCGCGGTACCACCCATGTTCCTGTCAAAACAGGCTCTCAACCATAATGGTTTTATCTGTAACGTAGACTTACGATCCTGACTACAAGCAAAAAGCCTTCACCAAAACTGCTCCGGTGCGAAACTTCCGTACATACCATAGCCTGCAGGGCTCTCAGCCAGTGACCCTTGCTCTCTCAAAGGATAATATGACATCTTCAGATATAAATCTGACACCATCATTGCATTTGAATTATTAAATTAAAAATACTCTTAACTATTCTATGTTTCGATATTATAAAAGTCAAGCAAATGACACAAATTTCGTAACAAAAAAATCAGCCCAAAAAGCTCTTTATAAAAATCTCAAGGCCAATAGCAATCAGAATAACTCCGCCTAATATCTTGGCATTGGAGGCAAGCCTTGTTCCAAATGTCTTGCCAAGACCTATTCCTATATAGCATACAACATAAGTCACAACAGCAATTATTGTAGCACTTCCAATAGCCATCAAAGCATTATAATCCGCAATCGTAAATCCAACAGATAAGGCATCTATAGATGTTGCCACTCCCTGAACCAACAAAAGTTTTAAAGAAAGAGAACTCTCTCCTGCAACATTTCCGAATTTAGGACATTCTTTATTGGTGCAGCCATCACACTTTCCGTCCCTGTCACACTTCTTTTCCTTAATACCCTCAAGAAGCATTTTTCCACCAATATAAGCTAAAAGAATAAGCGCTATCCACGGAATGAACATCTGAAATCCGCTGAAAAGATGTGCCGCGTTATGCACCAGAAACCATCCTATTACAGGCATGAGAAACTGAAATCCCGCATAGATCCCAGCCATATAACTCATTCTGCCCTTCTTCATTTTGGGTTCTATAAAACCATTTGCCAGGGAAACTGAAAAAGCATCCATCGCCAGTCCAAAACCCAGAAGAATACTATTAAATACAAACAATATATACTTAGCCATAATATTCTCTCCTAACCGAATATTTGACCATTATAACACTATGTAACTTATATTACTATATTAAATGCGCTGCTCTGGGAAATGAAATAGGCGGGCATCCATACTTTTATGAACGCCCGCCCTTACTCTGAAATTTCCAAGGGACTATCCTCTTCTTTCTGCAATTGTTTATTTTGCGAATCTATGTTAATCACATCCTTTAGCGACTCCTTGACACTCCTTGGCTAATGTGAAGCTTAAGCCACCGTCGCTGTGAATGTCAGCCGCTCCGAAAACCTTCGTTCATCTTTCGTGAAGCATAAGCCACTTGGACTACATAGGTTTTATCTACAATGTGATTGTATATATAATATACCATCTGATGATAATTTTGTCAACAACTCACTATTAATTGTATTTATTATCAGACAATTCAAACAATTCGCGTCAATACTGATACACAATTCACCATTCAAACTCTTGCTCAAAATTTTTATGTATTTTCATTATTTTCATCTGCAAATTCTCTTGTTTTAGCCCCCATTCGCTTAAGCTCTTTCTTGCGTTCATACATCATTTGATCAGCTCTTTCAAATACATCATGCAACTGTTCATCTGAAGGCATCAGCGTTGAATAGCCGATTGAAACTACTGTAGAATTATTCTTAATGTTTTCCTCTGTTATTTTGTTAAATGCTTCTATTGTCTCAAGCCTAATGTCATAACCTTTTCCCTGCAAAAGAACCACAAACTCATCACCACCGGTCCTATATACAGATCCGTGTTTAAAAACATCGCAAATAAGCGAGCTGGCCTCTTTTATCAGCTGATCTCCTGCAGCATGTCCTTTTGTATCATTAACATATTTCAGACCGTTTATATCACAGGCAACGAGAGCAATGTTTTCCATTGTTCCTTCCTGTATTTTGCTATTTAATTGCGATTCTGCCTCCATATACGCATGTTTATTTCTTACGCCGGTCATGGAGTCTGTATTGGCCATGGTCTTTAGGACTTTACTGTTTTCTTTTTCTTCATCAAGTTGTTCTTTAGCAACTTGTTTGAACATTACAAAAAGAATTCCTGAGAACAATGTGACTATGACTAATAAAAAAATAATCTGGGCACGATTAGTTTGAAGGCTCTTATCACTTATCTCCTGGATGTGATACTGGATAACACTCTCTCGTATCATAACCACCAGTTCCCAACCGGTATCTTTTACCGGTTCATAGCACAAAGTCTCCACAACTCCATCCACTGTGAAATTAAGAGTTCCTCCCTTTTCCGATGCAAAATCATTACAAAATGCATTCCATTCCTCTTCAGAAACTGTCCCTTTAGTTGCCTCTATAATGTTTTGTTTTCCAATAAGCGGTCCAAGGTCTGTTTCGGATATATTTCCTCCATTTTGAGAATAAAGAGCAAAATTAGTACTTTCCTGATCATCAAAAGCAAGCAGATTCACAATATCATTAATATCTATCTGAACAAAACAGGCCTTAAATTTCTTGCCCATAAAATATCTGTCTATGGGAATAGCAAGACACAGTTCTTTGGATGAGCCGTATACATACACTGTACTTATCATCATCTTCTCTGACATAGTATCCTGGGCAAGGAAAGGATGCCTGCTACCACCTGTATAGGTAGTATACTGTGTATAAACAATATTATCCTCATCAACCAGCGCAAACCTGTTAAGAGAAAGAAGCTTCTTCATTCGACCAATCGCCGCTCTTAAATCTTCCTGATTTTCGATTTTTTCATCGTCAATGACACTAACTGCCTTTTCCATGTAATCGAAATTGTTTTCTATAAGGTTTGTGATAGTTTTGGATCGTCTGTCCGCCATTGACTTCAGATAGAAAGCACTTACTGCTGAAACTGCCTGGTTAGTTGATGAGACAGATTCAATATAGGCCCAGTAAGTATTTGCAAGTAACATGATAACTATCAGGATACTTCCTACCACAGCAGTAGTAGCAAACGTCTTCTCCGTTATCCTTATTTTCTTCATTGCAAAGCATCTCCATATAAAACTTCAAGCATTGCAGGTGCATCTTCCTGATATATAATGGTTGTTGTTTCATTAGTCTTTTCCGGAAAAAGATCTCCCGGAACATTTCCGTCTGCAATCTTTACCGCTACCTGTAATGTATCAAAACCAATTGAGTAGCAGTCCTGAACTCCAAGGCAGTAAATAACTCCGTCTTTTAGATAATTGAGAGCCTCATGGTCATGATCCATTCCAACGATCACTGCATTACTGCCAAGCTCGGTAACGGCTCTGGCTGTACCTACGGGATTACTCATATTGCAGCATACAAATCCGTCAACATCCGGATGCTCCTTTAAAATCTGTTTTGCCAGATCATATGCATTTTCTATGGAATCCATGTCGTATTCTACCGCCACGATTTCCATATTTTCATACTTTGCTATTGTATCCTTTGCCCCTTGAGCGCGTTCCTCATGGCATGGAGCCCCGGGACTTCCTACTAGTATTGCGATTTTTCCCTTATAGCCAAGTTTTTGGCAAAGCTCTTCTGTTAAGTCAGCTCCATCCTTATAGTTGTGAGTATTTCCAACATACGCGATCCTTTTACATCCATCTTCAGCATCGGAACTTGAAAAAGTCATGACTTTATATCCAGAATCCACCATCTTATCAAGAACAGGTGTTATGGTTTTTGCATCTGCAACATCCACTCCGATCACATCATAGTTTCCATGCTCTGCAGCAGCTAATCTCTTTCTCTGATCCTCTTCAGAAGCTGCCTTTGGAGCCATATATTCGTAGGTTATCACTATACCTTTTTCCAAATATTTCTTTTGGGCATCTTCCATTCCAAGTGCAACCGCATCCCACCAAGGATGAACTATTTTATATGTAAAATAAAAATTATAGCGTTCCTTTTTGGGAACATAATCATCCAACTCATGAACAAAGTCTACGACGCTGTCAAGCTCCTCATCATTTGTTTTGCCACTTGAAAATCCGCTACATACACAGGCTGCAGCAAAAGTAAGCGCCAATATCATCAATTTGTGAATATATATTCTATATTTTCCGAGCATAATTATCTCCTTGCTCACATAAATACTCACTATGTCCCTACACTAAATGATACTATATTTCGCTATTTTTTAATCTTAAAATTATATAAAAGAAAACTAATGCGTAATTTAGATATTATTCAATCCGCTTTTTTTAGCTAAAAATGTTTGATACCTCAAGGCTAATAATGTATTATGTTTGTAGATTATTTTTATTTTGAAAGGACGCTTATGAGCAATTACATATTAAGCTGCTGTTCTACAGCAGATCTGACTAACGAGCATTTCAGCAAAAGAGACATCAGCTATATCTGTTTCCACTTCGAAATTGACGGAACAGAATTTCCGGATGATCTCGGAAAATCAATTCCATTCAAAGAGTTCTATACCATGATGGCAAATGGTTCAATGACAAAAACATCTCAGGTAAGTGTAGGTGAATATCTCGAATACTTTGAAAAGTTCCTCAAAGAAGGAAAGGATGTTCTTCATCTGACACTTAGTTCAGGAATATCCGGTACTCTTAATTCAGCTACTATTGCAAAGGAACAGTTAAAAGAAAAATATCCTGAAAGAAAGCTTTACGTAGTAGATTCACTTGCTGCTTCAGCAGGATATGGTCTTCTTATGGATAAGCTTGCAGATTTAAGAGATGAGGGCATGTCAATTGATTCACTTTATGAGTGGGTTATTGAGCACAAGCTCAACTGCCAGCACTGGTTCTTTGTATCAGACCTCAAGTACCTTGTAAGAGGCGGCCGTGTATCAAAGGTTGCCGGAACAATTGGCAATGTACTTAATATCTGCCCTCTTATGAATGTAGATTATCAGGGACATCTGATCGTAAGATCCAAGATTCGTGGCAAAAATGCTGTAATGAGAGCTCAGGTACAGAAGATGGTTGAGCTTGCAGAAAATGGTGCAGATTATGATGGAGAATGCTACATTTCCAACTCAGACTGTTACGAAGATGCAAAAGCTGTTGCAGATATGGTTGAGGAAAAGTTCCCTAAATTAAAGGGACGAGTAAAGATCTTCAGTATTGGAACAACTATCGGAAGCCACACAGGCCCAGGTACAGTTGCACTCTTCTTCTGGGGAAGCAAAAGAATCGATTAAAAAATGAAGGCCATGGTATTTCTACCATGGCCCTTTTTGTGAATTATCCGTACATCTGATATTACTCAGCAAGAAGTAAATGATGTACATCATAATCGTTAATAAGGTTAGTGATCTTTTTGTCGTCGCCTATAAGTGTTACATCAAGTGGTCTGAATAAATTGAGTGATAATAAACCAACAATAGACTTCCCATCGATGTAGCTGTGCCCATCCTGCACATCGATTTCACAAGCAGATTTTGAGTTCATATTGATAAACTGAACAATCTGTGATTTGCACCCTAGTGAAACCCTAACTTCTTTTTTCATTTTTTTATTCCCCTTTTATCTCATAAGTACGCCGCAGCCTCAACAAAAGCAACAACAGGATATATGATAGCACTTTGTGTACAAAATGTGAACAGAAAAAGAATAAAAAAAGTATAAATTATTAAATCAAGAATAAAATCTCTTTTCAAGACGTTTTTCAAAGTCTGATTTCGGCATTGGATTATCATACAAAAAGCCTTGAACCACGTGGCATCCAACGTGTTTTAAAAGTTCAATCTGATCTTCTCTCTCAACGCCTTCGGCAATTACACTCACTCCTAGTTCTTTTGCCATTGTGATAATATTTCTTAACACTATTTCGTCACTTTTATTGAGATTATCGTTATTTATAAATGATCTGTCGATTTTTATCTCTGACACCGGAAAATCACGAAGAGTTGAAAGAGATGAAAATCCTGTTCCAAAATCATCAATTGAGGTTGCGATTCCATATTCTTTAAGTCTTTCAAGGAAAGCTGTCATGAGTATTCTCTCATCCTCACTTGAAGTTTCTGTAACTTCTATCTGGATCATCTTGCGCTCAACTCCGCTTTCATCGATTATCCTTATAATTTCCTTTGCAAGGTGCTTATAACTTAAGTCTTTCCTTGAGAAATTAACGGAAACAGGCACAGGGAGTAGTCCCTTTTGTTTCCAGTCATTAATAAATTCACATGTCTTTTTAAGGACATACAAGTCAAGAGATGCAACCATTCCCTCCTGTTCAAGGATAGGTACAAACTCTGTAGGATAAAGAACAACTCCATTGCAGAACCATCTTGCCAGAGATTCACCACCAATAATTTCTCCTGTGATAGTGTCTACCTTCGGCTGAAGATATATCCTGAACTCTTCATTTGCAAGAGCTTCCTCATATCTGTCCTCTATCTGTTTCTGTCTGTAAATTCTGGTACTCATAGCCTTATTAACAAAAACATAAGGCTTATTTGCTACATTCTTGGCATAGTTACAAGCCATGATAGCTCTTGAAATGAGCTGTCCCGGCTCTTTTAACGACTCATCCACAGCATACACACCTATAACAGCTGCAATGGTAAATTCATCCCTCTTGCCGTTTTTTTCGCCATAAACCGGTACTGCAGACAAGAACTTAAGGAATTCTTTTGTCCTCTCTTTTTTGATGAGCGCAGTAAAATTATCGCCGCCAAAATGAGCAACAATCTCATCAGGTCCACAAAATTCCCTGAGTTTTTTCGCGTAGCGCTTCATTATCTCATCACCCTCAGCAAGCCCATATCTCCTGCTGATAAGGCCATAGCTCTTTAAATTAAAATAGAATGAATCATATTCATATATAGCTTTGGTGCCAAAGAGTTTAGTGGCGTACTGAACAAATCCACCTGAATTTGGAAGACCTGTAAGATACTGAGTAAGGGCGCTCTTTTCAACCACCTGTGATAAAAGAAAACGCTCCATATGGAAAGAAAGTATATCGATGATAACAGCAAAAGCCTTATATTCTTCCTCTGACCAGCCCTTATCACCATAAAGAAAAACATTATATGTAACTTCCTTGCGTCCAGCCATTTTATGTTTAAAAAGATATGCCGGTGCTTCTTTTTCAGGCACAGGTCCAAATAGTGGTATTACCACATCAGGTTCGCCGGCTTTATCAGAATCCTTGGAATCAGACACTATTGCGACAATTGAGCGCAAAGAAAATTCCTTGGCAACATCAGAAAGAGCTCCCGGCGAAATCTCGGGAGTCACATCCTCTTCAGATAAAATCTGTACGTAATTTTCAAAACTTCTTTCAAATGTCATGGACACATCCTCATAATGTTTTTTGTAAAAGTGTGACACAATATAATTTTATAAAAAAAAATACTTTTTTTCAATTACATACAAACCATAAAATAACAAATATTGAAAATTAATTACACTGAAAAAGGCTATGCCATATTATGGCATAGCCTTTAGCTTCGTTAGAAAATTATTTCTTGTTTACAAGATCCTTAAGAGCCTTACCAGCCTTGAACTTAGGTGCTACAGATGCAGGAATCTTGATAGCTGCGCCAGTCTGAGGATTCTTACCTGTTCTAGCAGCTCTCTTTGTTGTCTCGAATGTACCGAAACCAACAAGCTGAACCTTACCCTTCTTCTTAAGCTCCTTTGTTACTGTGTCTGTGAATGCGTTAAGTGCTGCAGCAGCGTCCTTCTTTGAAAGTCCTGCTTCCTTAGCGATTGCATCGATAAGTTCTGTCTTGTTCATTTAATTTTCCCTCCAAAAAGAAATTATTTATTACAAAGCCCATTTTACCACTAATATGTACTCATAACAACAGTAAAATGCAGAAAAATACTATGTTTTTCTGATTTTTATCCTTTTTTACCTAGAATTTATGGCGATTTCGATCATTTTACCCAGATAAGTGAAGTCAGCTATGTCGGATTGAGGCATTTTTCGCGAATTATTTCGAGTATTATACAGTGCCATGTAGCCCATCTGATACTTTTCATTCATCTTATAAAAGAAAGCATGCTTTATTCCATTGTCCCTAAAGAACTCCAAGGCACTTGTTGACCTCAACTGATTCTCCGGAGTATCTACAACAAACACTCCGTTGTCATCGAATTTTTCATCAAATGCTCTGTCAGTCGCATATGCAAGGCTGCTTACATGTTCCTCGATCATTCCAAGCTTTTGGTCATTTTCGTTACCTGTATCAGTCCTGCGCTTAAAGCCAATGTAACTTTCTTTTACATTTTTGAAAAAAATATATCCTTCATCAATTTCATAGGTGACGATAAGCTGCATGAATGAAGTTACAATAGTCTTATTGCCAAACCCGAAGAATCCATCCAAAAATCCCAATACCAGCTTAGTCTTATCCTGCGGCTTGGCATAGCCCACGATGCCTCCGATCGTATCAAGCTCACCATCTATTATAGGGCCATGAACTTCAGGGTTATACATCACATATCTGTTTTTTCCTCTGTTCTTGGCTCTATAAAGCATCTTGTCTGCAAGGTTAAAAAGCTTATCATAGGAATCTACATCTTTAGGATAATTGCCCGTTCCGATTGACACTGTAACAAGTGGATAACCATCCTTATCAAACCGCATTTTCTCTACACGTTCACGGATTGCTTTTAAATAACTTCTAAGTCCATTTGAATCAGTCTTGCCATTTATGACAAGCATGATTTCATCGCCACCGATTCTTCCGGCTTTTCCGTCATTTTTTAAAACATCAAGGACTATTTTTCCAACCTCAAACAGGATCTTATCTCCAAAGGAATGACCCATGGTGTCATTTATCTTCTTGAAGTTATCAATGTCCATGATACATAGTGAGAAGCCATCACTTCCTTCGACCATCCTGGATTTGGCATAATCAATTATAGCCTGTTTGTCTAAAAGACCTGTTCCATAGTCGATGGAACGACTGTTCCCACCATTAAGTGTCTCAACATCTTTTAATGAAATGGAAATATTCTTTGGATTGCCATCTGCTCTCTTACAATCAGCAATCACCCAGAACAGATTATTGTTTTTCCCAAAAACGCGAAAGCAGAGCGTCTCGCCGGTTGTACTGGCGAGATGCTCTACCATTTCATACAATAAATGCTGGTCATCCGGATAAACATTAGATAGAAAGCTCTTTTGATCCGGGTCTGAAACATAATCAGAAAAAGCAAAATCAGCGTCGATAATATTTAGTTCCTCATCAACTATCGCAATTCCTGCATTATCTGAAGCCATAGTTCCTCCTAAAAGGTGGCCTAATCATAAAATATCCTGGAATCCAGGTCTGTAAAGGTGTCTTGGAATACCGTCAACCATGATTGGTCCGACATCACCCTGAATAAGAGGTCTTACATAGGTGATGAACTCATTAGTTACATATGTGCCTTCTTTATTGATCCACTCTCTTGGAACTGTTCTTTCGTCATTGGCAATCTTATGAACATCCTTAACTTCTGTTCCGGCCTGATAAGGGTCATCAGAAAGTCTCTCGATAACAACCATCTTTCCGCTGTCACCTTCGTCCGCAGCCTTCATCGCTGCACCGCCAACTTCGTAAGCTTCAAGAATATCAACTCTTGATGCACAATGGCTTGCTGCTCTCTGAAGTGTTGAAAGCTCGATAGCACGAGTCTTACAACCGCACTCGCTGGCAACAACATTGCAAAGATATCTTGCAGTTCCTGTAAGCTGCTTATGTCCAAATGCATCAACATACTCAATGTTGTTGTCCATATCACTTACATACTTACCATCTTTTGTTCTGATACCTTCTGATACAGCAACAACGATGGATGCTTTATTTTTAAGCAGGGATTTGATTTTCTTAAGGAATGCATCCATATCAAATGGAATTTCAGGAAGATAGATTGCATCAGGTCCGTCACAGTCCTCGCCTCTTGCAAGTGCTGTTGCGCCCGTAAGCCATCCGGCATTTCTTCCCATTACTTCAACGATAATAACCTGTCCATGACTGGTTTCAAGGGACCAGCTGTCTCTGATGATCTCTTTAACAGAGGTTCCGATATACTTGGCTGCTGAGCCATAACCCGGTGTATGATCTGTAAGTGCAAGGTCGTTATCAATTGTCTTAGGGCAACCAACAAACCTTATATCAGATCCGGAAATAATAGCATAATCTGAAAGCTTTTTGATCGTATCCATAGAGTCGTTTCCGCCAATATAGATAAAGCAATCAATTTCAAGTTTTGTCAGGATATCAAATATCTTCTCATAGATCTCTTTGTTCTCAAAGATTTCTGGGAGTTTAAATCTGCATGATCCCAAATATGCAGATGGGGTTCTCTTCAAAAGCTCAATATCAAGTCCGCTCTGAATGTGATCTGAAAGGTCAACATATCTGCCTTCCATAAGTCCCTGGACGCCGTGGATCATTCCATAAACCTTGTTGTATCCACGATCCTTAGCAGTTCTGTAAACTCCGGCAAGTGACGAGTTGATAGCTGCTGTAGGACCTCCCGACTGTCCAACAATAACGTTACGTTTCTTTTTCTGTACCATTTCCTCCAGTCCCCTTTCACGAAATATCATGTACTCTTATTATATTCAAAAAAACGTCAACTGTCACTATTTATATCAAATTATCGACTATTCTTAAGTATCTGGTAAAAGAACCACATCCATACTGATCGGGTTATGATCTGAATACTGGAATACTGTATTGTGCGTTCTAAGGCTCTGAACGTCAATATTGCTTGAAACTATGAAACCATCTATCACGTAATACTGAAAAGCTTCCGGTGACTTATCCTGGGCATCAGCATACACTCTGTCAAGAGATCTGCATGTAGGATTGGAAACATCTGTCATAAACTGAAAATCGACACCAAAATCTGACACATCTATCACGCCTGCCTCCCAGTTACCTTCAAGCACAGGATAGCTACTTGTATCAATATTGGAAAAGACCTGATTAAAATCGCCACCGGCTATTACATAATTGCCTTTATTAAACTCTTCTTTCATAATCTCTTTTAACATATTGGTCTGGGCAATCTTACCTTCGCCATCGTCATAGGCTTCCAAATGAAGATTGATAAGAACAAGTTCTTTCTCAGAATTCTCAATAGGAAGTCTCATTACCTGAAGACATCTCTTAAGGTTACCTGTTCTAAGTGGCCATGAAAACGGACACGGAAGCTGTACTCTCTCAGCTTCATCTATTATGAATGAGCTGTAAGTAGCAATTCCGCCCTCAACTTTTCCTATAGGAGGAATCGGATAAGGAACAAAAGAAACCTTGAAGTTGTAAGCAAAAGTACTCTGATTCTTGGCAACATAGCTTCCGGATTTCTTTTTTATATACTCATACTCATCAACAAAATGAGACCTTGTAGAATTGCGATCCATCTCCTGAACCATTAAAATATCAGGATTTATCTCATCTATTCTGTCCACAATACCATCAAGGTTGTACTCGACTCTTTCATGAGTCGCAGTATTAACCATCTGTCCGCCGTCCATAAAGAAATCAGCATTGTCGCCAAGGGCTCCATATCCAATATTCCAGGTCATTATCCTTATGGACTTATTTGTCTTTAAAGTCTTTTCGCCATAATTCTCAACTTCGAGCTTTTCCACAGCAGCAGGATTATACTCATCCAAAGTAAGATATCCCAGTACCGTAGCAAATATCAGCAGTATAAAGGCAAGCAATGAACAAACTGTAATGATTAGTGGTTTAATGATCTTTTTCACATTTCCTCCTAAAAAAAGAACTTCCGTCACCAGGAATCTCACGAATGCCTGGCAAACGGAAGTCTAAAAAATTTCTTTTAAAAATCCTCTTCCATAAGGGCAAGTTTTTTACCTCTTGCTTTTCCTAATCCATAGAATACTGAAGCCACGACTATAACACAGACGCCGGCAACAGCACATCCAATCAAGAGTTTCTTTTTGTCTTCATCAAAGCTGTCCCATATTTCCATTGCCTGATCAAGTTTGTCCTTAGCAAATTCAATTGCAGCATCTACAAATTCTGTCATAGTCCCCCTCCTATACATCTTTTTCTTTTATATCCTTATTGTAACTCTTTAATTTTCTTTCCTCAAGCTTTTTAAGGCAGTAATCCTTCCAGACAAAATCTATGATTGCCGCAAAAGGAATAGCTAAAAGAATACCTACAACTCCGAATAGTCTGCCTCCCAAAATGATGGAGATCAGGATCATAAGAGGTGATACGCCAAGACTCTCTCCAAAAAGCTTGGGCTTAAGGACATATCCGTCAATTGTCTGTAACACAATTGTAAATATCAAAAACCATAAAGCATGCCATGGTTTAACAAGGACAAGGATAAAACCGCCAATAATCGCACCAACTATAGGTCCAAATGTAGGAGCAAGATTGGTAACTCCAACGATGACAGAAATAAGTACAGAATAGTTCATTCCTGCAATAAGCATGAAGATAAAGTTGATAACACCTACTATAACTCCATCAATAATGTCAAAACTTATATATCTGATAAGGATCTGATTACATCTTGCAAGGAAATCTCCAGCATTTACATAGGTCTTTTCCTTCAGTATCAGATTCATTACCCTGGATATTCCATTTATAAGTCTATGCTTATCAAGCATAAGATAAATTGCAAGGATAAATGCAATCAATGAATCAAATACGCCTTTTCCTGCGCTGACAGATCCATCTAAAAAATTCTGCATATTCTCCTGATTTGTAAAATACTTACTGATATTATCAAGTGCTCTTTCGCCCAAATCTGCAATTCCACTGACATCAATTCCAAAAATCTTATTACCGGACTGATTTTCAAAACTGTCGAGCAACTGCTGTGATGAAGCAATGTACGATCCCAGATTCGAAGCAAAAGTACTTACGCTGTCCGCAACCTGTGGAATAAGCGCCACAAACAAAAGAACTACCGCAGCTATGATAACAACTATCGTCGTTGCAACTGAAAGTTTCCACTTTGTCTTTTCGTTTTTAATCTTCTTAAAGATCGATCCGTTAAATGTACGGGCTAAGGGATCAAAAATATATGCTATTACAGCTCCTACGACCACCGGTTTGATAAATCCATATAAATCCTCAAACAGACAAAGAATTTCAGAAAGATGTGACAGCAGCATATAAAATAAAACTGCAGAACAGGTAGCAATCGAATAGGAAACCCACCTTTTCTTAAACCACTTACCATTGAACTTCATAACTACCTCCTTAAAGGAAAATGATCATCCAAATTCATCATACTTTTTCGGTTTTCTCAGTTGTTTTGTGCTCTTCTTTTTAGCCTTTTTCCTGACTGTTTTCTGATGATGGTCCTGATACAGGACTTTAACCGCGGGATGGAAAAATCTGTTGATAAAAGCTCCGATAAAGAAAATATACATACAGGAATACAGCCAAAACATCATGATCACAGGCGTAGCCAGACTTCCGTAAAGAGAATAGCTGTCAGTCATATCAACATAAACAGAGAATATCCATGAAAAGACATACCAGACAACTGCTGAGAAAACTGCTCCCGGAAGCTGATATATAAATTTAAATTTTGCACTTGGAACATAGGTATATATAAGCGCAAACATAAAAAGCGCAATTCCTATAACAAGTATAAACCTAAAATTAACTAAAAACGTGAAAACATATGAAACCGGCAAATACAAATTTATAAAAAAGCTTTCTATCAGTTTTCCAAAAACCATGAGCACCAGCATCAGAAGCATGATAACGATCATTACCAGTGTATAAACCGAAGCAATAAGTCTTAAATAGATGTAATTTCTTCGTTCATCAATGTCGTAGATACAGTTAAGACCTCTGATAAGAGCCAGCATACCAAGTGATCCCGCCCAGATAGTAATAATAGCAGAAAACGACAATATGGCCGGAGACTGCATGTAGGCTTCATCCACAAGTCTTACAATGATATCATGGGCAAAATAAGGCGTAGCCTGAATAATGGCTCGCACCAGATCTTCTTTGGTAGCTGTGGTATATGGCAGTATTGATGTAACCAAAAGAAGAAGGGGGATAAATGAAAGTATCAGAAAAAAAGCTGTGCTGCTTGCAAACGCTGCTATATTCTTTTTTTGCATCTTTGTAGCAAAGTCCACTCCCATTGCTATAAGTGCAGCTTTTACATTCATAACTGATCTCCCTGTTTGTAGTACAAAAGGAAAAAGCAGCCAATATTTCATGGCTGCTTTTGATTCCTAATTTACCCCAAAATGCCGTTTCCTGTTATTTGACTCCTAGCTAACGCCAGGTGGGTTACCGCAACCATTATCGCTGTCTTCCTCTCCCAAAGCTTGTTCTGCGCATGCGCAGAGCCGAAGGCGTGACATAAAAAATGGTGATGTAGGAGTCCCGTTTAAAGTAATGTAGGTTCAAATTACACAGGAGATGTCGGACACCCCAGGAGAAGTACTTATGTACTTCTAACTCTATTATATTCAAAATGCCTTATTTTTCAAGGGTCTACGCGTTTTTTAACAGTATTTTTATGAAAACTTAAACTTATTAAATTGCCCTTGTAGCCTCTTTTAACCAGCTCTTTACATCTTCATCATCGATGAAAGGAGACACCTTTTCATAGACCATCTTATGGTAATTATTGAGCTTTTCGATGTCCTTAGGCTGCATATATTTCTTGTCAATTGCCTCCAGATCAATAGGGGCATAAGTGAGATGGTCAAATCCAAGGAATCTTCCATACTCGTTAGTTTCTCTTTCAACCACTTCGACAATGTTCTCGATTCGTATGCCATGGCTTCCCTCAATGTAAACACCAGGCTCATCAGAAACGATCATTCCCGGCTGAAGAACTGCCTCATGCATGCCCTCGTTAAATCTCCATCTGATGCTGTGAGGTCCCTCATGAACATTGAGCATATATCCGATTCCATGACCTGTTCCGTGGTTGTAATCAATGCCCATTTCCCAAAGTGCCATTCTTGCAAAAGTATCTACATTTCTGCCGGTGCAGCCTTCCATAAACTTGGAAGATGCAAGACCTAGCATTCCCATTACAGTTGCTGTGTAGTGCTTCTTTATCTCATCTGAGATCTCACCAACTACAATAGTTCTGGTAACATCAGTTGTTCCGCCCATGTATGTAGCACCTGAGTCAACAAGGAGCATTCCATCAGCTTTAACTTCTGCTGCGTTATCTTTAGTAGCTTCATAATGAGCCATTGCAGCATTAGCTTTGTAAGCACTGATAGTAGGGAAAGAAAGCTCTATAAATCCGGGAAGCTCTGCTCTCATACCATCGAGCTTTTCAGCTGCAGTATACTCAGTCATAGGAATTTTTCCTACATTCTTTTTTACCCAGTAAATAAACTTAGTAAGAACAACACTGTCCTTTAAATATACTTCTCTGATATTTCTAAGCTCAGTGTCATTTTTAACAGCCTTCATGATCTCAGTAGGATCTTTCTCATTCTTTAAAAGAACTCCTGCCTCTTTTGTTCTGTCAAGAAGTGTCTTATATGTAAGGAAATTAGTGTTTCTCTTATCACAAAGAACATTTCCGTCAAGCTTAACTTCTGAGATAAAGTTCATTACCTGATGGTAATCTTTTAGCTCTATGCCTTCTTTATCGCAGTATGCTCTTACTTCATCTGTCACCTCTTTTTCCTGAACAAAGAGAACAAATCTGTCAAAAGTAATATATGCATAAGCAAGTGCAACAGGATTGCACTCAACATCGCTTCCACGAAGATTGGTAAGCCACATGATATCATCAAGCTTACTCAACAGATGAGCAGTTGCTCCGAACTCTCTCATCTTGCTTCTGACATTTGCAAGTTTCTCCTTAAATGATCTGCCACAAAGCTCGTCAGACAGTACATACATATCGTGACAAGGAAGTCCAGGTCTGTCAGTCCAGACATCCTCAGCAAGATCTTTATCGATCTTGTATTTTACAGCTTTGCCGGAAAGCTTTTTCTCATAATTCTCACCAACACTGGTTGATATAACTTTTCCATCAAAGCCTAATGTCTCTCCATCTTTCATATTGTCAAAAAGAAATTCTGCAATTGTAGGAACACCTGGATTGAGCATCTTAAAGAGTTCTACTCCTGTGCCCTTCATCTGATTCTCTGCCTGGATGAAATATCTTCCATCAGTCCACATTCCTGCAAAATTCTGTGATACTACCAGTGTTCCGTTAGATCCGTCAAATCCGCAGAAATACTCTCTTACTTTGAAGAAATCTGCAGAATACTCAGAATTGTGATAGTCTGAAGTTGGCATAATATAGTAATCAATGCCGTTCTTTGCCATTGCAGCGCGTAATTTCTCAAGTCTGTCTTTTATAACTGTATTCTCTTTTGCCATTTAATAAATCCTCCTGCAAAACACTATTTTATATTTTATGATTTAAGTATATAATTATCAATACATTCTTGTTTTATTAAAAAAGGAGTTGTTATGGAAGAAAAAGATATTTTAAAGCTTATTGACCACACACTTTTACAGGCTGATGCCACATGGGAGCAGATCGTTGCACTTTGCGATGAAGCAGTTAAATACGGAACTGCTACCGTATGCATCCCACAGACATATCTTAAAAGAGTTCACGATAAATATGGCGACAGCTTAAAGCTCTGCACAGTTATTGGTTTCCCTCTTGGTTACAACTCAGCTTCATCTAAAGTTGTAGAAGCAAAGGATTCTATCGCTGACGGTGCAGAAGAAATTGATACTGTTGTAAATATCAGTGATGTTAAAAATCACAGATACGATGAAGTAAGAAAAGAGCTTAAGATGATCCGTGAGGCTTGTGGAGACAAGCTCCTTAAAGTCATCATCGAGACTTGCTACCTTACAGAAGAGGAAAAGATTGAGCTTTGCAAGATCGTTACAGAAGCTAAGGCAGACTATATCAAGACTTCAACAGGCTTCGGCAGCGCAGGTGCTACTCTTGAAGACATAGAGCTCTTCAAAAAGCACATCGGTCCTGATGTTAAGATCAAAGCTGCTGGCGGAATCCGCACAATAGAGGATGCTCTTGCTTATGCAAATGCAGGCTGCAGCCGTATCGGTTCTTCAAAGGTTGCTCCACTTATCGCAGCAAAATACAACCTCTAATTCTAATCAGAAAATACATGTCTCCTTGGGAGAATGCCAATAAAAAACTCACGCAGTTTGGTCTGCGTGAGTTTTTTACATGTTATTCAAATTATCGCTCCGACATAGGAACATATTCTTTTCTGGGCTCTATAGCCATATAAGCAGGTCTGATGATCTTGCCGTTGTTGGCAAGCTCTTCCATTCTGTGAGCACTCCAGCCAACAATCCTTGCTATAGCAAAGATGGTCGGATAAAGTTCTTCAGGAAGCTCAAGCATTCTGTAAACAAAACCTGAATAGAAATCCACATTGGCACTTACGCCTTTGTACATTTTTCTCTCACCGCTGATGATCTTTGGTGCAAGTCGCTCTACCATTTCATAAAGAGCAAGCTCATCTTCTTTTCCCTTTTCAACAGCGAGTTTTTCAACAAAGCTCTTTAAGATCATAGCCCTTGGATCAGATTTAGAATAAATAGCATGACCGATACCGTAGATCAGTCCCGATTTATCAAATGCTTCTTTATTCAGGATCTTATCAAGGTACGCTCCTACCTCTTCTTCATCCTTCCAGTCCTTTACATTTTCTTCGATGTCATCAAACATGTGTACAACCTTGATATTGGCACCGCCGTGACGAGGTCCCTTTAAAGAGCCGATGGCAGCTGCAATAACAGAGTAAGTATCTGTAAGACTTGAGCTAACCACATGGGTTGTAAAAGATGAATTGTTACCGCCACCATGCTCCATATGGAGCACCAGACAAATATCCAAAAGCTTTGCTTCCAGTTCTGTATACTTGCTGTCAGGTCTAAGGAGATAAAGAATCGTCTCTGCAGTAGAAAGCTCCTCCTTTGGCGGATGGATAATGAGGGAATTGCCCTCATGATAATGGTTGTAGGCATGATACCCGTAAATTGATAAAAGCGGGAACATGCTGATCAGCTGAAGTGACTGCCTAAGCACATTAGGAAGTGAAACATCATCAGCATGATCGTCATAGGAATAAAGAGTCAGAACGCTCCTTGCAAGAGTGTTCATCATATCGCGGCTTGGAGCCTTCATGATGACATCTCTCACAAAGCTAGGCGGAAGACTCTTATATATTCCAAGTAGTTTTTCAAATTCAAACAGCTCTTTTCCAGAAGGAAGTTTATCAAATAAGAGAAGGTATGCGCATTCTTCAAACGCAAATCTGTTCTCTTTAACTGCAGCATCTATCAGGTTGTGGACATCATAGCCTCTAAAGTATATCTCACCGTCTTTAGGAATTTCTTTGCCATCAACAACCTCTTTGGCAATGATCTCTGAAATCCTTGTAAGGCCGGTAAGTACGCCCTTACCGTTTAAGTCTCTTAATCCTCTTTTTACGTCATATTTGATAAAAAGATCATTCTCAATCTGATCAGCTGCTTCTGAAAGCTTAGACAACTCAACAATTTCCGGTGTGTTATCCGAGTAGTACCCTTTTCCTAAATCCATACGCACCTCCTGTTATATAAGCATTTTTAGTAGAATTTCTTTTTTCCTTTCTCTATAAAGAGATTTCCGATGATATAGAAAGCAAGAACAACAATGTAAACGATGGCATGCAGGTCAGGCCTTGAATACAAGTCACATCCGATTCCTACAAGCCCTAATACCATCAGTATCAGTCCCTGTAAAAAATGTCTCGGAAAAGCATAAGCCTTGAAGCCTTCCCTATCCTTCATCTTCTTGACATTAACTGAAGGAGGAACCATTATTCCTACTTTAATTATATCATTAGCTTTCATCTGCTCGGCGTAATAAATTATGATAGCGCCGCCAAAAATAATCAAAATATCAAAAATATTACTAAATGTGTCCATTTACTTACAGGCCAAGGAAATTCCTTACTGCCTTCTCCATTTCTGTTTTATCTACTACTGTCTTGTGTAATACGTCAGCTGTTCTGATAGATGTTACAGCCTCAGGTATCTCAACCTTTGATACTTCACTGAGCTTATCAGCAAGTTCAAAGTCATCCTTGCCCTCTTCTGAAATTCCAAGAGCATTTATAACACTTCTTGTGAACTTATATGGGCTTGCTGTGGAAGCAATAACTGAAACAGTCTTATCACCTGTCTCTTTTACGTATTTATTGTATACGCAGCTTGCTACAGCTGTATGAGTATCAATGAGATATCCTGTCTTATCAAACAGATTTTTGATAGTCTCAAATGTCTCCTCTTCAGAAGCATAGCCTCCAAAGAAATCTGTGAGCTTATCTCTCATCTCATCTGTGATCTCATACTTTCCATCCTTAGAAAGCTTTTCCATGAACTCAGCATCTTTTGCAGAATTATCACCTGAAATATGGTAGATAAGTCTCTCAAGGTTAGATGAAATAAGTATATCCATTGAAGGTGAGGCTGTAAGTACAAAGTCACGGTTTCTGTCATACTCACCAGTCTTAAAGAAGTCGAAAAGTACCTTATTTGAGTTGGATGCACATATAAGTTTTGAAATTGGCACACCCATATTTTTTGCGTAATAAGCTGCAAGGATATTGCCAAAGTTACCTGTAGGAACTACTACGTTTATGCTGTCGCCATCTGCAATTCTGCCCTCTTTGAGGAGTTTTGCATAAGAATAAACATAATAAACAATCTGAGGAACAAGTCTTCCAATGTTGATAGAATTGGCAGATGAAAACTGGAATCCCTTGCCGTCCATTTCTTTTGCAAGCTCAGGATCTGTAAATATCTTTTTAACACCTGTCTGCGCATCGTCGAAATTGCCCTCGATACCTATAACGCATGTGTTATCACCTTTTTGTGTGACCATCTGCTTTTCCTGAATAGGGCTTACACCGTGTTTTGGGTAAAAGACAATGATCTTGGTGCCGGGAACGTCTGCAAAACCTGCAAGTGCAGCCTTTCCTGTATCCCCACTTGTCGCTGTAAGAATAACTATCTCATTTTTAACGTTATTCTTTTTAGCAGCTGTAACCATAAGATAAGGCAGAATTGACAGCGCCATATCCTTAAATGCAATAGTTGAGCCATGATAAAGTTCAAGATAGAAAGCTCCGTCTGCTTCTGTTAAAGGAGCTATCTCCTCTGTATCAAATTTGGAATCATATGCATGTGATATGCAGTATTTAAGTTCTTCCTCAGTATAGTCGGTGAGGAATAACTTCATTACTTCATAAGCTGTTTCCTGATAGCTTAAAGATGCAATTTCTCTAAGTGATCTTTCAAGATGTGGAATATGGTCCGGAACATATAAACCGCCATCGCCCGCAAGACCTTTTAAGATAGCTTCAGATGCATGAATGTTACCTAAAGCTCCTCTTGTGCTACTGTACAAAACTTCCTTTGCCATTGCCTTCACTCCTCTTTTGTTGGTAAAATAGATATGGTTAGTATACCATAACGCCAAACAGTATATCCATAATAATTTAGCACTTTGAATTAGTAAAGTAAATAGCGGGGGACTACTTTTGAAGCAAAGAAAACATACCGGAGTGTATAAGACGGCTTTAAAAAACGGCACACCGTCTTACAGAACATCCATAGTTTTTAATGGAAAACACATATCACTTGGCTCATATCCGACTCTGAAAAAAGCCAGTGCTGTTTATGATGAAAGCTACTATATTCTCCACAGTGAAAACTTTGTAATTTCTTCCTACAAAAAAGGAATGAACCTTCCTTTTGAAAAGTGCGTGATACTGATCAATTTCCGGGACAAAGGCATATATATCCCAAATCCGATCTATCTTGAAAAAAAATATTTTCTTTACTACTTATCTCCTGATGAAATTTTGAAATTTGATATTGATGATCTTTTTTACTACTCATCCCACAAGATCATGAAGCGCGGAGGGCATCTTTTTGTCGCAGATTATGGAAGCCAGCTCTCTATCCTGCAGCGCTATGGGATAAAAAGTTATGCTGTATCCGGCAGAGACTATCTTTTTGCCAATGATGATCCCTATGATCTAAGATATGAAAATATAATTATCCTAAACCGCTACCACGGTGTAAGGCAGTTTGCCCACAAGGGTTTTATCAGATACAAGACCTTCATACATATTAAAAGTAATTATGTTGTAGGTGTCTACAATTCAGAAATCGAAGCTGCTATTGCCTATAATAAGGCAGCAGATATCCTTATAAAAAACGGGGTAAATAAAAAATATCAGCTAAACTATATTGAAGATCTCAGCGCTTCGCAGTATGCTGACCTTTATGTGAAGGTAAAAATTCCTAAGAAGATATATGCACTGAAAAAAAATGGCATTAAATCATAATTTTTCATATGGATATATCACATTTTAATTAGATTATACTAGTATAATGTACTAAACTAAAATAGCTGCCTGGGTTTTTCTTTCTTTCCCCACGGCAGCATTTTTTATCATATTTAGGAGAAACAAGTTTCAATGGCAAATCCCATCCCAAAAAAGTATTCAAAAGACATGACAAATGGCGATACCTTCAGCCTTCTCATAAGCTTTATGGTACCCATGATGATAGGTAATATTTTCCAGCAGTTCTACAATATAGTAGATACTATTATTGCCGGAAAGTTCATCGATTCCAACGCTCTCGCCGCAGTAGGTTCAACCGGTCACATAACAAATCTCTTTTTCGCACTTGGAAACGGACTTGCCACCGGAATAGGTATTATTGTTTCTCAGTTCTTTGGTTCAGGCGATAAAGACGGTGTAAGAAAAACAATTACCAACGCCTTTTTTATGGTAAGCGCCACATCTATATTTGTGGGTTGCCTTGGTGCTTCTTTGTCCCGTCCGGTACTAATCTACGGTTTGAAAACTCCTGATGAGATCCTTGAAAGTTCAGTTATATACATGTCTGTAACCTGCATTGGTTTTATAGGCACAGCTCTTTACAATACAATTTCCTACATAATGCGAGGAATCGGCGATTCCAAAACGCCTCTATATTTCCTTATTGTTTCCAGTTTTCTTAATATCCTGATGGATCTTGCTTTTGTTATTTACTTTGATCTTGGGGTAAAAGGACTTGCTATAGCAACCATAACAGCTCAGGCTCTATCCGCAGCCCTTTCAATTGGATATGCCCTTTTAAAAAATCCGGTCTTTAAATTTAAAAAAAAAGATTTTGTACTTGATAAAAATATAATAATCAAATGCTACACGCTAGGCGGCTCAATGGCGCTTCAGAGCGGACTTATTGCCCTCTCTTTTGTCATACTTCAAAGAGTAATCAACTCCTTTGGAGCAGTTGTTATCGCCGCCTTCACTACAACAAGCAAAATCGAAAACCTTGTAAATATGCAGTTCAAAGCCCTTGGAGATTCTCTATCCACCTACTCAGGCCAGAATATCGGTGCCAAAAAAGGTGACAGGGTAAAGAAAGGCTATAGAGTCGGTATGACAATGATGGGCACATACGCCCTTATCATGATCCCTCTTATGTGGATATTCGGCGATTTCCTCATGAGAGTATTTGTCAACGAACCTGAAGTAATAGCCTTTGGCAAAACAGCCATGAGGATCCTTTCAAGCTTCTATCTCCCACTAGGAACAATCTACGTCTGCCGTGGAATACTCAACGGAGCCGGCGACGCAAAGTTCCCACTGATCTCCGGCATCTCAGAAATGGTCGGCCGAGTAATATTCCCAGCCTTCTTCTGCTCCCTTCCCTTCCTCGGAGCCTGGGGCCTATGGATATCTACCGGCATCACCTGGACAATAGTGGGTGTCACCGCCTTCATCCGCTACCACCAAAAGTCCTGGCGCAAAGGACTCTTCTAACGCCATCGCTCCATCCCTGACAGTAGCGCCCCACCCACAGAGTAGGTGGTCCCCGCAGAGAACCATTTGCGTGACATTTCGAGTTTAGAAGTTTATGGCAACAAGCTGGATGTTATTGAATACGTCTAAATCAAATAATGTAAGTACATTGAATCTCGTTACAAATTCTTTTCTTCAAGACCGTCAACCAGGCCTTTGTTATAGGCTTTTAAGAGATCTGTCATCTCAATTGAATATTTGTATGAAAGATCACGGATTATATCAATAGGAATTATAACGTTATTAATATCGCTGTTTTTTCCATTAAAATGACCAAGCCCATACATCTCTATGCGGATTTCAACCGGCGATAACGAATCATCCCACATTTGGCGCAGAGCCTGCTGCCTCCTTTTTGAGAGGCGGTTGTAAAAGAATCTGATAACAAAAGCAATCCCCAGTGCGAATGCCAGCATAATAGGAGCCGATACATATGGAGGCAAATAAGCTACAAGACGGTAGATATCTCGCCAACCTCCATTAGCTTCACCCATGACGACTACCTGGATAAAGTAAACTATGGCATAAAAACAGAAAGGGCTGACTGCGATAAGAGCATCCTTCTTTGTGATCTCGATACTGCTGTCAACACTGAACAAAAGAATCAACGACATGATCGGGCATACCAGATGCAACCAAACATAAATACCACCGAAAGCAACGAATGAACCTGCAACAGGAAATATCAGAAAAAGAACAAAGATCATTGTCAGGGTAGTGCAAATTGCTCCCGAATATTGAACGACCTGAATCCATTTTGGATATGTAAAATGCTTTTTCCTGATACCCTCCACGGCATAGGGAACCATCATGATTGCACCAAGCGCCGAAAAAACATTAGCATTTACTGTGAATAAGTGGAAAAGAGCTCCTCTCCTTTCAGGTTGAAGTTCTGTCGGATCATCAAGCAGCCCGCAAATAACCGCATAAGAGCAAAAGATAAACACAATCACGCAAGCGATAAAAGCAATGATACTTCTTCCTCTTTGAAAATTGATCACGTATGCTCTCGACTGCACAAGTGGCGAAGGAATCGGAGCACTCTTTTTCCAAATTGTCTTAGATTCAATTATAAAAATCATATAAGCAATCAGAACAATTAAAAGCAGGTATAGAATCACCTCAGGAATTATTCCAAAAATCCTGGCAATATCAGACAAAATTGCTTGCTTAGTCGGATAAAAAGGACTGATGTAGAACATATTTGGTTCGCGGGAAGGATCGCCTATCAACACCTTTCCCAGAACGTTAACGATTTCAGCTATAACTGCTGTTATTAAGAAAAGAATAAGCGCATGACGGAAAATCGGGAGATTTCTCCCCTTAAGAATTATCATTGCAATAAAGGAAGTAATAATGATAAGAATATGATATATGAAGGAATGAGTTGTAAAGAACACTTCACTAAGCAGCATATTTTTGGGAAGTATGATAGCCATTATGCCACCCAAAAATGAGAACGTACTAAGATATACAAGAACAGCATCTTGCATTTTCCCTTTAAGATATGGAACTAAGAATGCAAAATACATGGCCATTGAGCACAATTGCCACGGAAAATAAGTAAGATTGGGCTCTTTTCCATAAATGTAAAAATAGCAAAATAATTGCTTGATAATTTCGGAGATGATCATGAAAAGACCAATATAATGAAGCAGCTTCAGGAGATATTTTTCGCTCTTATTTTTGATGTGATAAATCGCAATACTGCTGAAAAATACTGTCAGAGCAATATAAGAAAAATGTAAAGCACCAAACATTTCAGGTCTTTCCGGGAATCTAAGATCCATAGTTTTGTTTTCTCCTTGAAGGGTGGACTGCCTACTCTGCGGGTGGTGCATCAATCTTTTCGATGATCTCGATGACCTTTTTGGACCATAGAGAGCCTGGGACTTCGAGGTCGTATTCTTCGAATTCACCTGTGCCACTGTGGGTGCAAATAACAGAGTCATTGTCGATGTGTATTGTTTTGGCGTACTTGTTTTTGATAAGGTTCTGGACGTTCTTTTGGGTCTCGGAAAACTTTACATTCTTTTTCCCTGTTCCTGTTATGATTCCATCCACATGAACAAAGAACCTGTCAAAGTAACGTCTTATATCATCAATAGAATAGAACTCTGACGAGTATACAAATATGTCATAGCCATGAGTCGTAAGATAATTGAAAAGCGCGGGAATTCCGAGCATCATTTTCTTTTTTATCTTAGAGCCAAAGTGGAATCCTGTCTCCTTTTCAACATAGTTGTCCCATTTGCTCTTGAATACGACTTCGTCAAGGTCCATGGTTACTCGCTTATCATGTTGTGATGATTCAACTATTCTTTGAAGTTCCTCATCACTCATCATGTTGATGATTTTTATTGGAACCTTTTTTATTTCAACTTTCAATGCAGCTGCCCATCTATGATGGCCATTGATGAGCATATAGCCTTCAGGGTGAACTTTGCCAACAATAAGCGGCTCAGTTATTGGCTCCTCTCCCTTTTTTAATCTGTCCCTGAACTCTTTTTCATAGTCAGATATTATTCTATAGCTTGGGCCTATGGCAGGATCACTAAACTCATCATCCGGATTGGGATGAAGGTCCTTGCAATCATGCCTTTTCACAAACATACGCTCAAAACGGCTAGCTTTTACAGGGACATACAGGCCTCTACCTTTTTCAATTTCATCACTAATAAACTGATCAAAAGAATTACTGCTCGCCATTCACATTACTCCATACAATAAAGCACGTTTTTTAGTTGACGCCATCATTATAACATATAGGTCTTTTTTCCTCGTTAACATATATAAAATTGCGATTAAATTACTATGAAAATTAGCAGAACAAAAGGTTTCTCATACCTTTTTAGTGCAGAATAATAAAAAGACTTCACAAATGTTGGATTTAAGAATCCATAATTTGTGAAGTCTTATAGTTTAGAATGAAATTGTCTCTCCCTCTTGTGGAAGGATAATCTTTTCAACTTTATCAGACTTAAACTGTTCAGGTCTAAAGCTGTGAAGTGGTATAAGCGTCTTTGGGGCAATCTCATCAACTGTTCTTCTGAGATAATATGGCTCAGCATGTCCGCCAAGTCCACACTTTATGTAATTAAGCCCAAGAACATCCAAAAGCTCATAGAACTTTTTGAATGAAGGATCATAGTCACCAAGTGGTGCTCCATCCATATGCAGGTATAAAGAAATACAGTCTTTAAGGTCAAAGAGCTCGTATACATTCTTATAATCCTGCTGAAGGATATATTTACCGGCACTAGCCATGAGTTCTTTTCTTGTAACAACTTTTCTGCCCTTTAATAACGGAGTGTTAAGCTCTCCACCTTCAGGAAGATATACTTCAAAATAATCTTCAGGATAAAAGGCTGCCACATAATCGGCCTGGGCTGGTTCAAGAGCAAATACTCTTCCGCACTCTTTTAATGCTCCGATCATTCTGTGAACTCGTTCAACATTTCTATTGTAATTATTGATAACGATAAGGCCGCTCTCTTCCTTAGCATGAGTTTTCATATCCTCTAACAAAGTCCACTCACTGTTATCTCTTACAGGACCTTCAAGTGAGAGCATATCCACATCGCCAAAGCTTATGGTAACTCCCTCAGTGATCATGTAATCTGCGCCCTTGCACTTTTCTGCAAAAGCTTTACTGATCTCAGGATGATGTCCATGATATCTGTAGTCACCTGTATAGCATAATTTTCCATCACCCGTCTCAATAAGAAATCCGCAGGCACCTACTACATCATGATCTACCTGAACACAGGTAACCTTGATATCTCCTACGGTTATAGAAGCATCATAATCAATAGGAAGAACGTTCTCATGTTCTCTAAGCTCAAGTTCTCCCATAACTCCAAGTTCATGATAAAGAACTGCTGATTCTCTACTCATATATACAGGAAGTTTACTTGCAAGGCTTCCGAGGCCTCCCATATGATCAATATGCATATGAGAAATGATGACAAACACTTCCTTATCAATTTCCCCATATGCTTTAAGTCCAAGCTCATGAGCATCTTTTTCCTCATATATTCCATCAACTCTGTCAAGGACTCCAAGTCTTACAAGGTCAATTGTTTCCTTGTCTTTTCTGACTTTAACCTTATCATCTATCCTGTCAGCGTGAGCATAGCCAAAATCAAAGATACAGATTGCCTTGTCAGTCTCTACAGCAACAACTGTACCGCCTATCTCACGTAATCCACTATAAAACTTTAGATTAGTCATAACTCTTTCTCCTTAACTAAAATACATTTCAGGACATTCATGAAGAAAGCCTTTCTTATCCCATGGATTACTTATTCCATTAGATAAGAAAAGCCTCCTACTACAAAGTAGAAGGCCCTGTGAATCTTGTATGCTTTTTATTATTAATGATATACGCCTTGGTCAATGACCAAATATCATTAATACTGTGCGTTAATTGTGCTAAGGATTGTGTCGAACCAAGTCTGAGCATCAGCCTTGTCAAGAACAAGCTGCTCGAATGCAGGAGCAACGCTGTTTCTGATGTCGTTTGATGCATTGAATGTTGGTGAGTAGAAGAAGTCCTTAGACTGCTCATAGCAAGCTGCTGCGCAGATGTTCTCTGCCATGTAAGCCTTGTATTCAGCTGTCTCATAAGCTGACTGTCTTACTGGAAGGTATCCTGTTGAAACAGCCCACTTAGATGTTGACTCTGTGCTTGTAAGGAACTTGAGGTACTCCCAAGCTGCAAGCTGCTTGTTTGTATCCTGTGAGAACATAACGATGTTTGTTCCTGCCATGTTAGCTGCGTTTACTTTGTTTCCTGGAAGTGGAGCTACACCGAGTTCCCATCCGTCAGCTGTGATGTAAGAAACACCTGCTGAAGAACCAACGTAGCTGGCAATGTTCTGGTTGCTGATTACGTTTGAGAAGTATCCGTCTTCACCAACAAGACGAGCATATCCGTTGCTGTAAAGGTTTGAAAGATACTCAAATGCCTCACGGCCACCGTCTGTATCGAATAAAGCACCTGTCTCATCAACGAAGTTCTCACCGTTCTGCTTAAGAGTAGCTTCGATAGCACCTGTGCTGTCATCATATCCGATGAAAGCGATTCCCTTAGCATCGTTTACGATCTTAGCGTCAGCTTCTACATCAGCCCATGTCTTAGGAGCTTCAATTCCAAGTTCATCAAAGAGTGTCTTGTTGTAGAAAAGAACGTATGTTGACTTGTTGAATGGTACAGCGTGTACGAATCCGAATTCTGAGCACTCACCACGGTAAGCTTCTACAATGTCATCCCAGTTGTCGAAATCATTTGCAACAAAATCATCAAGGTGAACGATCTTGTCAAGGTAAGGTGTAAGCCAGTTGTTATAAGCCTGTGTAAGATCTGGAAGTGCATCAGCTGCAGCACTAGCCTGAAGCTTTGTCTGAAGGTCACTTGCATATCCCTGGTTTACAAGAGTAACAGTGATACCATACTCGTTTGTTGAGTTGAACTCATCTGTAAGTGCTGTAAGAGTCTCTTCAAGATTACCTGTCATGTAATGCCAGAATGTGATCTCTGTAGGCTCGATAGACTTTGTAGCAGCTGCTTCATCAGCGGCTGTAGCAGCGTCAGATGCTACCTCTGTAGCTTCTGAAACCTGTGCGTCAGATGCGGTCTCAGATGTCTGTGTGCTGCTCTGTCCGCAGCCAGCAAGCATAGATGCTGCCATGATAGTAGCAAGAATACTTGCACCTAACTTTTTCATTTTCATTTGAAAATTCTCCCTTCTTTGCCCATATGGGCGCTTAACATTGTATCATCAACGGCTTACGCCATGTTGACCTGACTTAATATCTGCCTTTAGGTCATGTATTATCCCTTAAGTCCGCTTCTTGTTACACCTTCAATGATGTACTTTCTAAGGAACAGATAGATAATAATGATAGGCATTACCAAAATACATGAAGCAGCCATTATAAGTTCTGTTGAAGAGCCTGCCTCTGTCTGGAAACGAACAAGACCATTTGAAAGAACTCTCATCTCCTGTGAGTTAGTAACAAGAAGTGGCCACAGGAATGCATTCCATGAACTGATAATGTTAAGGATTGCAATTGAGAAAATAGCCTGTTTGTTCATAGGTACCATGATTTTTATCATGTATTTAAAATCTGAGCACTTATCAACCTTAGCGGCAAGATAAAGTGATTCAGGAACCTGCATAAAGAATCTTGTAAGCAGATAAATGTAGAACGCACTTGAGATCCATGGCACGATCATAGCCCTATAGGAATCTATCCATTTAAGTTTTATGATTGTCTCGTAGTTTGTGATGATAAGCATTTCACCAGGAATCATAAGTGTTGCCAAAAACAGTGAGAATACTGTTTTCTTTCCCGGAAAGTTCAATCTTGAAAATGCAAATGCAGAAAGAACTGTTGTAACCAAAACTCCGGCTGTTGTGCAAATTGTAACGATGATTGTATTTACAAGATATCTTGCAAATGGTGCTGCCTCCCAGGCTGACTTATAGTTAAGCCACTGAGGTACTTCCGGGAAAAGTGCAGGTGGAACCTGAACAAGTTCAGCCGGTGTCTTAAGCGATGAAGATATCATCCAGATGAAAGGAAGTATAGTAAATACTGAACCAGCAACCAGGATCACATATTTTAAAACTTCCGCGATTATATTTACAACTTTTCTATTATTCTTCATGGCGCCCTCCTTAGTTTTTGCCCTTACGTCCGCCAGTTACTCTGAGCTGGATCTGTGTAAGCGCAAGTATTATCAGGAACAATACAACACTACCTGCGGCAGCGACGCCATATTTATAGCTGTTGTAGAACTTGTCATAAATGTAGTAAACAATTGTCATTGCACTGTTGGCTGGGCCTGCCTTGCCCTGGAACAGTGAGAAGACTTCATTATAAACCTTAAATGCTCCGATCATACCGATAACACTTGAATAAACGATCATAGGTGCAAGTGAAGGAACGGTGATCCTTGTAAATACACGAAAACGTGGTGTGGAATCAATTCTTGCTGCTCTGTAAAGGTCTTCAGGAATTGTCTGAAGTCCTGCAAGGAAGATCAAAATATTAAATGCCATGCTCTTCCAGATAGCAAAGATAATAAGTGCAGGCATTGCATATTCAGGAAGATTAAGCCACTGGATAGGCTCAATTCCAAAAATACTAAGCACATAATTTATAAGACCGTAGTTACTGTTAAACATCCATCTCCATACAATACCGATAGCAATTACGCTGGTAACATATGGAAGGAAGTATATAGTCTGAAATAAAGCCTTAAGCTTTTTGCAGCTATTGATAAGAACTGCAAAAAGAAGTGACAAAATAATTGAAGCAGGCACTACGCAGATAACGTAGATTGCTGTGTTCATAAGTGACTTTCCAAAATCAGGATCTGAGAACAAAGCCTGATAGTTTTCAAAGCCAATTGAAGTGTAACCATCATTGATAATACTGTAGTTACCTAAAAAACTCATAATGATCGCTCTTACCAAAGGATAAAGAGTAAAGCAGATCATGATGATTATTGATGGAAGGAGGTAGAGATACCCCTTAAAGCTCTTTTTGTCCATGATAATCTCCCTTCTCCAAATCAGAATCTGCCAAGAAGCATTTCATTGTCATCAAATACAAGAATATGTCCATCACGAACAGATACTCCAAACTTGTCGCCAACAGCTACCTGCATATATGAATGTACAAGTACTCTTACGTTAGTGTTTCCAAGCTTGGTAAAGATGAGAAGGTCACGGCCTGTCATACGAATATTGTCTACTTCAAGAGATGCTCCGTTATCATCAACAAAGAATGACTCAGGTCTGATACCAGCCTTGTAATGTCCATCAGCAAGAGATACTCCCTTTCTGAGAACTATTCCATCTGCAGTAATAACACCATCCTTAACATCGATCTCAATGTTGTTGATCTCAGGCATACCAAGGAAATTAGCTACAAATGAGTTTGCAGGATTCAGATACATTGTCTGAGGAACCTCATACTGCTGAAGAACACCTGTCTTCATAACAGCGATACGATCTGAAATACTCATAGCCTCTTCTTGGTCATGTGTAACGAAAATAGTTGTGATCTTAACTTCCTGCTGGATACGTCTGATCTCTTCTCTTGTAGCAACACGAAGTTTTGCATCAAGGTTTGATAAAGGTTCGTCAAGAAGCAGAACCTGAGGCTTTTTAACGAGTGCTCTTGCGATTGCAACTCGCTGCTGCTGTCCGCCTGAAAGCTCGCTTGGACGTCTCTTCATATATTCATCGATCTTTACAACTTTGGCAATTTCAAAGGCTTCCTCACGTGCCTGAGCCTTCTTCATACCTCTGTTGATCAAAGGAAATGTGATATTATCCTCTACTGTCATATGTGGATACAATGCATAGTTCTGGAACACCAGTCCAATTTCACGATCCTCTGGAGGAATAGATGTAACATCTTTATCACCAAAATAAATTTTTCCTTCTGTTGGAGTTGTAAGTCCGGAGAGCATGAAAAGAGTTGTTGACTTACCGCAGCCTGATGGTCCGAGAAGACCTACGAGTTCACCATCCTTAATACTCAGATTCATGTGATCTACAGCATTAAGGTTGCCATATGTTTTTGTTAAGTTTTCAATTCTAATATCCATTTCTACCTACCCTAATTAAACTAAATTTACAGTGCAGCCTTTCATTATACATTAAAACCCAAAAAAATAAAAACTTTATTAATAAAAAATTAAAATTTTCTTTAATGTCAAATTTAAAGCCCACCAGAAAATCTGATGGGCTTTGAAAAATTATGATCATTAGTATCTAATTACGCCAAATGACTGGTATACACACTCCCTAAACTCCGAAAGATTTGTAAATACGCCATTTGAAAGCATCTGTGCTCCAATATTGCCTATAGCAGTGGCTTCTCCGGGACCTGCATTTACTGCGCGGCCTGTTTCTGCTGCTGTCAGTTCATTAAGATAAACAGCATTAGACCCGCCTCCCACTATATTTACAGAGTCAAATTTCTTTCCGGTGATGTTTTCTATCTCTTCCGTTGTCTCTTTGTAACATTTTGCAAGGCTTCTGTAAATTACTCTTGATATTTCCCATGGAGTTACAGGAACCTGCATACCGCCTTCACGACAGGCATTTTGGATTTCTTTTACCATAGATTCCGGATTTAAAAATCTTCCGTCATTGGCTGCAACAATAGAATCTATAGTCTCCTCTTTTGCCCTGTCACAAAGATTTGCAAAAGAATAATCATCATCCTTATTTTTTCCAGGATAATCAAATCCTGCTTCAAATTCTTTTTTCACAGACTGGATCATCCAAAGGCCCATGATATTCTTAAGGAATCTGTATCTTTTCTCGTATCCGCCTTCATTTGTGAAGTTGGCATTTTTAGCTTCTTTTGAGCAATTTGCCTTTGGGAGCTCGCATCCCATAAGTGACCATGTTCCAGAAGAAATATAAAGAGTGTTTTCTTCAGTGCATGGCACGCTCATAACCGCAGAACCCGTATCATGGGTGGCAGGAAGAACAACTTTAAGATCGAAGCCAACTTTTTCAGCTATTTCTCTTTTTAATGGTCCAACTACTGTTCCGGGCATGGAGAGTTCTCCGAAAAGTTCATCAGGAAAACCGAGCTTTTTGATAAGCTCGTGATCCCACTCGCCTGTTTTTGCATCAAGAAGCTGTGTCGTTGAAGCATTGGTATATTCCTGTTTCCTGACTCCTGTCAGAAGAAAATGGAAATAGTCAGGAACCATAAGAAGGGTCCTTGCTTCCTTTAACTTCTCAGGCTCTTTTGTCTTAAGGGCCATAAGCTGATAAATAGTGTTAAAAATAGCCTTCTGGATTCCGGTTCTTTCGTAAAGCTCATCTTCGGAAACGATCTTATAGACTTCTTCATCCATTCCCGCAGTTCTGTCATCACGGTAAGCAACCAGATCTCCAATCCTCTTGTCATCCTTATCAAGCAGACAAAAATCAACGCCCCAGGTATCAATTCCCATAGTCACAGGAATCTTGCCAATCTCCTTGCACTTCTTCATACCTTCAAGAATGTCATCAAAAAGTTTTTCAGCGTTCCAGATTTTGTGCCCATCCTTGTCTTCCATGCCATTGTAAAAGCGGTAAACTTCTTCAAGTACTATCCTGCCGTCTTCCATATGCGCCAGGATATGTCTGCCGGATGACGCTCCTATATCAACTGCTAAATAGTATTTCATAGTAAGTCTCCATTAAACTTCGCCGATAATATCGCTCTTTTTTGTATAAAGACATTCTTCATTTACCTTGATTCCAAATGGTCCGTTGAGGGCTCTGAAATCATCAGGTTCAATTGTCTGTCTCTTTTTATTTGTCATGGACATAACCTTAACAAGAACTTCTGCCGCCTTTTCTACTGTATGCATAAGTCCGAATGCAATGTCAAAATCTGTTCCGCAGGCAAACATTCCGTGATGAGCCCAGATAGCTACATCCTGCTTCTTCATGATCTCTGAAGTTGCAACAGCGATTTCTTTTCCGCCCGGAACCATCCACGGTACTACGCCGATTCCATCAGGGAATACTACAGGACACTCTGTAGCCATTTCCCAGATCTCTCTTGTAAATACTTTTCCGTCAAGAGGAAGAACGTATGTAAGAGCAATTGTATTTGCAGGATGGCAGTGATATACCACTCTGATCTCAGGATTTCTCTTTTTGCACACTTCAAGATTCATAAGGTGTGAAGGAAGTTCTGATGTTGGTCTTCCTCCTTCAACAAGTCCCCATAAGATTTTGTAGTTCTCGCCCTGATCATCAACCTTTATGATGCAGACATTTGCTGCAGGATCAATCTCTACATTTCTGAAGTACTTACCTGAACCTGTGACCATAAAATACTCGCCGGCCAGATCTTTTACTGTTGTTCCAATTGGTTTCCACTCTGAAGACTCGTCAAGTTCCTCTTTTACTGATTCAATTTCTTCAGGCTTGATCCTGTAGCTGAGATTACCGCCGTTTCTCTCATGCCATCCCTGGTAAAAACCGTCAACGCACATACGGCAGAATCCCTTTGCAAACTTAGCATCTAATACTTTCATTTCAAAAAATCTCCTTAATCCAAATATTTACTTATGCTCTCTTTGAAAGAACATTTTTCTCATATTCCATGCAGTCTTTGAACCAGTCCTCTTCAAGAGCTACACCGTTCTTCTCACAGTAATAGTTCCAAACATCACCAACAGGAAGCATCTTGATCTGCTCTGTAAGTGACATGAGCTCTGTAAAGTTCTGGGCATTCTGAAGCTCAGTATATTTCTCCATTGGCTGAAGCTCTGCATACAAAAGAGCCTTCAGGAAATTTCTCATTCCGTTTGTCCAGGCTGAAATACGGTTAATGCTTGCATCAAAGTAGTCCATACCAATATAGAATCTGTCAGCACCGTTTCTTACGATCTCCTGAGCAAGGTCTCTTGCATCATCATTAAAGATAACAACGTGGTCTGAATCCCAGCGAACAGGACGTGATACATGAAGTGCCATCTTGTCATAGAAAAGAAGCATTGAGCTGAGCTTGTCAGCTACATTCTCTGTAGGATGGAAGTGTCCTGTATCAATGAGACACATAACGTTATTCTTTGCAGCATAATTCATATAGAACTCGTGGCTTCCAACTGTATATGACTCTGCTCCGATTCCAAATACCTTTGACTCAACAGCAACTGCAACTTTATTCTTGTCATAAGGTGTAGCAAGAATTTCATCAAGAGAAGCCTTAAGTCTTTCTCTTGGAGCCTTTCTGTCACCAGGTACATCCTTAAGTCCATCAGGAATCCAAATATTCATCATACATACCTGGCCTGTCTCAGAAGCAAGGTACTCAGAAATTCTAAGGCATGCCTGACCATGTCTTATCCAAAACTTTCTTACATCCTCATCTGCAGCTGAAAGTGTTCCATTATCAGACTTTGGATGGCTGAAATATGTTGGGTTAAAGTCAATGCCAAGTCCTCTTTCCTTTGCAAACTCAGCCCACTTTTTAAAGTGCTTTGGCTCAAGAGCGTCTCTGTCAGCCCATTCGCCATCTTCAAAAATAGCATAAGAAGCGTGAAGATTGATCTTATGCTTACCTGGAACAAGGCTAAGTGTCTTATCTATATCAGCCATGAGTTCTTCAGGAGTTGTTGCCTTGTAAGGATAATTTCCTGTTGTCTGGATTCCACCTGTAAGAGGTCCTTTCTGATCAAAACCTATTACATCATCACCCTGCCAGCAGTGCATTGAGAGCTTAATTTTTGAAAGCTCACTGATGGCTTTTTCTGTATCAACGCCAATCTTTGAATAGCGCATTTTAGCTTCTTCATATCTTTCTTTAACTGTCATTTCCCCTTCTCCTTCTCGTGATCTTTGCATGCTTGCACATACTACCTTTTTACTAAATAAAGCTTAATTGAAATCCAAAAGGAATTTAAGGTCTGATAAAAACAAAAAATACGTCCTTTCTTGCAAACGCAAAAATTTTTATATAGAATGAAAATATGAATAAAAAAATACTTGATATATTAAGTCCAATAACAGAAGAAGAAGAGGCTATACTAGGCGGTGAGGAGCACATCAACAGAACTCTTTACTACAGTGATGAAAAGACATCTTCTCCCCACGACGAAATTGATTCCTCCAGAGTGCTTCAGGATGGTAAATTAATAGATATGCGTCCTCATGTGCGTTTTATTCACTTTCCTCTTCATACACACAATTACGTGGAATTCATCTATATGTGTCAGGGTGAAACCACGCATATCATCGACGGACAGCGCATTGTTTTAAAGGAGGGCGACCTTCTTTTCATGAACCAGCATGCCAGACAGGAGATACTTCCTGCAGGCGAAAACGATATTGCTGTTAATTTCATGATCCTTCCTGAATTCTTTGACACTGCCTTTTCAATGCTAGAAAAAAACGAAAGTCCTTTGAGAGACTTTTTGGTAAGCTGCCTGACAAAGAAAAATGCAGACGGAAACTTTCTATATTTTAAAGTATCTGAGATTCCACAGATTCAGAACATAATGGAAAACATGATCTGGAATATGATAGGAACAGACAGCACCGATTACCAGAGTGTAAATCAGGTAACCATTGGTCTTTTATTTTTAAATCTCCTAAAACATACAGAGTCCATCGGCGTGTCGCGAACTTCCTATGATCAGGAGATAATGTTCAAGCTTTTAAGATATATAGACACAGATTACAGGGATGCTTCACTTAGTTCCTTTTCGGGATCTGTCGGCGAAGACCCCTACGTTCTTAGCAGGATCATAAAGAAAAATACGGGAAGCACCTTCAAGGAGCTGCTGCAGTCAAAAAGGCTGAACAAGGCTCAGGAGCTTTTAAAAAACACCAATATTTCAATAGCTGATATTTCTGTGATGGTGGGTTATGACAACACAAGCTTTTTTCACCGGCTCTTTAGAAGAAAAATTGGTTGCAGTCCTAGAGATTTCAGGTTGAATTCGTAGTTTATTCCGTATATACTATTAGAGCATTTGTTGTTTACATAAATTGCATATGAGTTTTTTATTCTTAAATAGCGAAGGTATTTTTTCATGTCAGATAAGCAAAAGAAAATCGTAACCACTTTAAGATGGGATTGTATCAGACTTGTAGTAGTGCTGCTTGCCGCAATGCTAATGGCTATCAATATCCAGACCTTCATTAATGGTGGCGGACTTATCCCGGGAGGTGCACAGGGACTTACAATTGTTATCCAAAGGGCAGCCCTTAAATACCTGGGGCTTCAGATCGCCTACTCTCCTATCAATATTTGCCTGAACGCAATTCCTGTTTATATCGGTTTTCGCTACATAGGCAAGAAATTCACATTGTTTTCAATGATAATGGTTTTGGCAAATGGTATTTTTGTAGATATCATTCCAATCCACACTGTTACACATGATCCTCTTCTGGTTGCAGTTTTCGGTGGTATTTTAAATGCAGTTGCCATCACCATGTGCCTTGAAGTTGATGCAACAAGCGGTGGAACGGACTTTATTTCTATATTCTTATCACAGAGAAAAGGAATCGATGCATTCCCTATTATCCTTGCAGGAAATGTCATAGTCCTCACAATTGCCGGAGCTATGTTTGGATGGGAAAAAGCCCTCTACTCAATGATATTCCAGTATGTTTCAACACAGACTCTGCACGTACTTTACCGCACTTATCAGCAGAGAACACTTTTTATCATTACCGATATGCCCGACAAAGTTTGCTCTATGATATATTCAACCTGTAGTCACGGCGCGACTTTGATCGACGGAGAAGGCTCTTTTGCCCACAAGAATAAAAAGATCGTGTATTCTATCGTAAGCGCTTCTGATACCAGAAAGCTTATTCCTAAGATAAAAGAGATTGACCCAAACGCATTTATCAACTCTATCCGTACAGAAGAAGTAATGGGTAACTTCTATATGAGACCAAGAGACTAAAATCTTTGAACACCCAAAAGTGTATCAGTAAAAAAGGTGCCTGCTCATCCTTAATTGATAAGCAGACACCTTCATTTTAAAGCTGTTCCATGAATTTAGTCCATGAAACAGCTTCTTCATTATTCTTTATTTCTGATTACTCCACAAAAGGGATTTTGCTCCTTCGCGCTCAGCTTCCATTGTCAGATAAACTGAAGGAGCATCTTTTCCGGGCTCTTCTATTCCAACATAAATTTTTATTCCGGTTTCCTTTAAAATATCACTGGATACATTTATGGTACTCTGTTTCTCCTGGTCCTGGCAAAGTTCTTTAAGATCGATTGAGATCAGATGTTTCTCCAGGAGATTGCCATTTTCATCTTCTATATAAATGTACGGCACCAGATCAAAATACACCGGTGCAACGCCATCATTTGTCATTGATATTTCAATTTCTGTAGTGTTATTTGCTGCATTTTTCATGCTAAGCGAGCTGACTCTGTATCTATAACCAACTCTTTTAAGCACTTCATCAAAAGATGCTGAAAGAAGGTTGTTCCCCCTTGGACATTCAGGAACTTTGGGGCCTATAAAACTCATGTGAGAATCATCAAGCAGCGATAAGGTCTTCCCAAGGCCTATTCCCAGCATTGTGCTCATAGGAATGGAACTTGTAAATTCTCCGCCAACAGGTGCAGTATTCCATACATCAGGAGCACTTCTAAGGCCATTCTCCTCTTTAGTCTCATTATAAACGCCGCCCTCATTTATCCATTCAAGCCACTCAAGAGTATCCTCTTCTGCGCCTGTCATATCATTGAACACACCAAAGTCTTCTGGCATTTCTGCAAAGGGCCTTCTCATCAAAAGTCTGGCATAAGGAAAAGCATTTACATAATGTTGTACATAAATACTCCTTGTCTCTGTAAGAGGCATTTTAGGAATACCTGCAGGATAGTAGGTATGCCACTCTCCCCAGTGTCCAAGACTTCCAAGCTCAACATAAGCAAGGAATCCATCTTCAGAAAAATGCCTTCCTATCTCATTTATAACTTTTTCATGTTCACTTATAAAGATCTGGTTGTTGTAATCAGGACAGTATCCACGGCCATACTCTATATCGTAAAACTCTCCGTCTTTTGTTTTTTCATAGAGCCAGTCCGGAATGTCCATATGTTCTTCACTTCCCGGATAATCGCAAACAAATCTAAGGACAAGGTGCTTGCCCTCTTTTTTCCATTCATCCAGATGATTGTCTGCCTCTATATCATCCCAGGCATAAACGCCTTCTTCGGGCTCAAGGTCACTCCATTTAAGATTCATATAAACAAGAGTGCTGTTCTGGCACAATTCAACGCTGTCACAATCAGGCGCAAATCCCACATATGGATTGGGATAAACGCCATCATCCGCCTTATAATAAAAAACTTTTTCTTTTCTGAAACTAAAGAACATATAGAATGCTCCAACTAAAACTCCTGCAAGTATAGTCAATACAAGCAGCAATATCAGCTTTCTTTTATGCATTATACTCCCCATTGTACTGAATGAGTGTTACATCTTTTACATTGTCAATGTCTCTAATCTTTTCTTCAAAGAAGAAGTCATCGCCCTTAACATTAACTTCTACAGCAAGCTCTGTAACATCGCCGCGCATAGTCTTGGACTTAACGAAGTATTTCTTTTTACCAAATGCTCTTAAAATCTCATCTCCGGCTTCTGTTCCCTCATAATGGATAACAGCGATATATATCTTGCCATTTGATGATCTTGAATAGAAAATAGCAATCATGATTATCATGATGACTGCTGCTACAAGAGTAAGTGCATACATCCCAGCACCCGCAGTAATACCGGTAGTTATGGACCAGAACAGATACAAAAGATCAAGTGGATCCTTAACTGCGGTTCTGAATCTTACAATTGAAAGAGCACCAACCATACCAAGGGAAATAACAACATTGGTGCTGATTGCCAAAGTAACCATGCATGTAAGAACACACATACCAATAAGGGTTACCGCAAAGCTCTTTGAAAAAATAACACCTGCATAAAATCTTCTATATACAAGGTAGATCAAAATTCCTAACAAAAGTGCAATTAAAAGTGCTATTGCAATACTTCCTACATCGTATGTCGAATACGCATCGGAATTTAAAATTGATTTTTTAATCATGTCTTTAACGCTCATATAATATACCTCTCATCTACATAATTATCGCTTCCTTTAAGGTAAGCGGTCTTATCACAACACAAAACAAATTTGGATGCAGCCGTAAATTCGCTTGATGCAGGCGGGCACAGATCCCTTACCAGCTGCGGTAAAAACTCTGTGTATTTCACTTCCATGATCAGCTTATCTGAAGGAAGTGCATTGAGAGTCGGAAGTGTGGGATCAAATATATCGTAGCTTCCGATTGCTGCCCTGACCTTTTTGTCAAAGGTTATCCTGACGGTTCCTCCATCATGAATGTATGGTGCCCTGTCATAATCAACAATAACTCTTGGTCTTAAAACATTACTTACACATTCAACATAGAACTCTTTTAACAGGTTATTGTCCTTTTGCAAAAGAAATCCGTAATCTCCGTCAATTATCCTGTATACCTCATCTTTTGTGAGGTTTGCTGCTTCTTTATAAATATATTTATCGTTTTTAATTTTTCTTTCGAGTTTAATACCTTTATCAGAAAAATTGTAAATTCTGATCCTGTATTTTTTTCTGAAGAATACACCCATATCTTTTTCTTCATAAGCACTGTTAAAAAAGTCATCAAAATACAGGCTTCTTATGAGATATTCTCCATTTATCGCATTGGGGTCAAGTTTGAAATACGGAGAAAGCCTTGGTTTTAAGGCTTCAAACTCCCCATAGCTGATAAGGTATTTCCACTCATGTCTAAAGGTTTTTTCCATATATACACCGCTTCACTTATTAAATATCATTCTTCTACAGTATACCTGTCTATTGTACCATCTGCATTCACATAAAAACATAATGTTCCGTAAACTTTACCAATATCTTCAGATGTATAGTAATCAAAACAGTCCTGATAATTGCCATTCTCATCGTAAGCTTTTACTTTGAGGAAGTATTCACCGGGCTCAGGAGCATCGCAACTAAACTCAGTCCAAATTCCCTCATAGGAAGCAACGATATCGCTGCCATCAAGATTTCTTGAAATATAAGCCTTGTAAGACAGATCATCCTGTTGGAAATCATAGGATGCATCCCAGTTCACAGTCAGCTTTCCATCCTCGATCACAGGAGTGCCGGTATAGAAAGGCAGTGGCTTTTCAAGAGATTTTTTATAATTCTCATAATTAGCATCTACCAGATTCGGAAGCTTATCTGCAATCTCTTTGTACTCATCAGGAGTAAGTGACTCATATGTAACATCCGGCTGCTGCCAGATATAATTATCCGCAACTGCCGTATATTCATTAACCATCTCAGCAATTCTGCTGCCGGTTATAACATTGGCCTTAAGATCCTCAATTGCAGCATCCAGCTCATCTCTAAAGCTTTCTGATTTAAGGCACCTGTTAAAAAGAACATTGCCCCAGTAGTTACTTACACCTGTTTCCCAACTGCCATAGTCAGTACGTCCAAGAACTTCGTTCTCATCTGTTCTGAAAAGGCCATCTAAATCCCAACTAATAAAATACCATACTTTTTCATTCTTAGGGCTATAAAGATAACAATTTCTGCTCTGTGTATCAGCATTTCCTGTAAGAATGTTAAACGCAAGCCAATAAGCAAGATTTTCCCTGTCAAAATGCTCATCGAGAACATCATCTATAGAAAGCGAATAGTTATTCAGATCATCAAGCATATCAATGAGCTTTGTATGATCATCATCTCCCTTTATTTCAAGATATTCTTCAAACTTTGAAACATTATAGCCCGCATCAGTAGAAAGCTTTATGGCGTCTTCGTATCTGTAAAATTCGAAAAAATTCACCTTATAAAGCTGACCATATCTGTCAAGTCCATGGGCTCTCAAAGCCGTTTTATTAAGCTGCTCAACTTGAGTGTAAAGACCATAATCCTCAAATCCATCATCATATCCATCCGTGAGATCATTGACATATAAATGGACAAACTGAGTTCTCAGGCTCGGGAGCTGATCTATATTTTTCAAAAGATCAAATCCCAGCTTGTTTCTGAATCTGAGTCCGTCAGTCTGATGCTTATTAAGATTAATTGTGGTCTGTCCGTTCCAGTTCCCCTGATTTTCTTTTAGCTCAATCTTATAGTTCTTTTGCTGGCTTCTGCTGGATGTCTGCCCTCTGATCTGAACTGTTGCATTGGGAGCAGTCTTTCCAAAGCCCAGACTTCCGGCAGGAATCCCCTCTTCATTTCCAACCTGTAAAAGAGCTTCCACCTTATATCTGTCTATTCCAAGCTCATCATAGTAATAGGCAGAATGACTGTTTATCTCATCCCAGGTGTGATTGGTTCCTTCAGTGGCATTGCCGGTTCGGACAGTAAGATACATTGTAACAACATCCATCCCGTCATCCTCATATAAAGAGTCCACATCACGAATATGAATGCTATCTTCCGGATCATTCTCCTGTTTATTATCAATTACCTGAAGCATGGTGTTGGTCTCAGTTTCGGACTGACTGTTTTTGCCATAATAAAGATTGTACAAATTACTGCCTCCGATGGCCGCAGCAATGATGATAAAAGCAAAAAATATTCCTATACTTTTTTTCTTTTTCTTCTTCATAAAAAGACCTTTCTTATGCAGATTTTGAATTTCTGCTTATAAATGCATAAAGCTTACATCCAAAGCCGTAACGTCTTTCCGCCACTATTGGCTGAGTGCTCAGAATATGATATGGAAGCTTTGTCGTATAACTCATTAGTCTGTTAAGTGTAAAAACAAGGTATATGATGCAGCTAAATGCAAACGCAAAGCCATAAAACTTTACTTCAAGCATCAAAGAAAGAGCACTTAAAACAGTTGAAGATATTCCAAATAAAATTGCTGAATTTCTTGCATCCTCATAATCTGTAAAATACATAAGGATAAGCATAAGAACATTTCCAACCGCATAAGCTCCGTACCCAACGCTAAGGACTCTGAAATATCCTTCCATAAGTGAATCAAATCCCAAAGGAAGTCTTTCCAAAAGCACAAGTCCTACCGAGAGGATAAGTGCCGTCGCATAGAACTGCCTTCTTGCAGTATAGACAAGCTCATGCTCTAAAACTGTGAGCATTTCGTTTTCAGCCTGTTCTATTTCAACAATAGATCCCGTTCCATTAAACAGGTCATAATATTTTCTGTACTTTGGATAAAAATTAACTTCTACCGATGCCACAAAGTTTATGGTGGTGACAAGGATGGTAATAAATGCAAAGAGTGCAGCCACATCGTGCTGTGGTGCTCCATAATAAAGGCCTTTTATCTTTATTCCCACATCGCTCATCCATGCTATGACCAGGTGTGAAAAGAGACCTATATTTGTAAAAAAGCCAATAAGCATCAGGTCTTTATACTCGTCAAACCATGGTAAAAAAGCAAAGTGATTTTCCATAGAATTAGGAAAATATCCATACAAAAGTATCATGTCATAGACTATCATTACTCCATAGCCAACGCTTACACTGAGCATAAGTATATGGAGTGACACTCCAAGAAAAGCACATCCAAAAAGAGCCGTGAGCACCGAAAAGATAATCGCATAAACGTAGGACAAAAGGATTCCTTTATAATCTTTTACTGCAGTCAGATAACTCATCTGCGTCCAGGCCACTAATAGCTCCATGAACAAAATAAAATTCAAAATACACAGCATAAGATCAATACCTGCATTTGCCAGAAATATGCCCCACAAAATGCCGCCGAAGGGCATCTCAAATCCAAGTATTCCTTCCATTGACGGAAGAACATCCTTTTCTTTTTCCTCATACAAAAGATCCGCAATATACCTGGTCATTACCATGGAAAAGACACTGTTCAGCATCATGGATGCCAAAAGGCAATAGGTGATCATGCAGACTAAAAGGTCCTGCTCCGGCTTTTGAAGTCCTGCCACTCTCCCTATATAGTTAATACTCAAAAGAAACAGCACCCCAAGCAGCATAGGACCTGCTGTAACCATGCCCGTGTAGCCGTAAGCCTTGAGCATGGATAAAACACCTGTGGCTCTAAAGAGCTTTTTTAACTCAAATCCTATTCCTGCCATTTACAAATCAACTCCATATTCGATCAGGTTGTACAACTTATTATATCTATACATCATCTGTGGATGCTGAAAATATTTTTCTACTCTCTTCTTTCCGTTTTGTCCCATTTCAATTCGTCTTTTCCTGTCACTGCATAGCCTGTCCATAGCCTTGGCAAGACCTTCTCTGTGCATTGGAGGGGCAACATAGCCTGCACTTCCATAGAAGTCTCCGCTTGTACCTTCTATAAGCTCGCGGCAGCATCCAACATCCGTAGTGACAACAGGCCTTCCGGCTGCAAAGGACTCAAGAACCGAAAGAGGCTGCCCTTCAGAAATGCTAGTAAGGATGGTGAAATCCAGTTTCTCCATGTATTTCACCACATCGACCTGTCCTACAAATTTAATGCCTTTCAGTTCAAGACTCTCAACAAGCTGATAGCATTCCTCTGCATATTCCTCGTCGTCAACTCCTCCAAGAATATGAAGCCTTACATTATCTCGCATTCCTGTCAGCTCATGAAAAGCATATATAAGAGTCTTTACATCTTTTATCTGGGCAAGTCTTATTACTGCTCCTATATCCACAAAGCCGTCATCTTCCTTATAGGGAATGTTACAAAATCTCTCGAACCTTATACCGTTTGGTATCACTCTGCACTTTTCAGGATCTGCGCCAAGGTCAACCTGTATCTTATTGGCATTCTCAAAAAGGCATGTAATAAACGTAGATCTCTTGTACACAACATCTGAAAGCATGTAAAAGAACTTGATCCACTGCCTCTTAAAGTCCGGAATAACCCACTGGGCTCTAATTATCTCTTCTTCTCTTTCTCTTGAGTAGATTCCATGCTCAGAAAGAATTATGGGCTTTCCTGTCTTATAGTTGCCAAGAGATGCCAAAAGGCCGCCATACCCCGTACAAATCGTATGGTAGACATCTGCCTTTGGGACCTTACTTCCAAGAAGATACAGCACAGGAAGCAGCATCGACCTTATGGTGTGGAAAGTTTCAGCAAAAGCCACATATGGATATTTTTCCTTGCAAAGCCTTGTCAAAACTTCCAAAAATTCCTCACTCATAAGAAAGCTTGCCGGATTGTAATGTCTGTCCTGGTACATATTAAAAAGAATGTTCCAGTCCGGGCTCTCGCAGTCTATAAGTTTTTCAACAGCTTCTTTTTCAGCCTCGGAAAGCTTGAATCTGTCTTTTTTACCTGCTCTGACCTTTAATGCATCATCAAGAAAAACTTCGTGAACCTCAGCAACATTAGGTGGCAACTCATATTTATATCTGCCTTTATCTCTGGAATGAGCACCAATTACCCACAGGATAAAAGTGTGCTCGGGAAGTGCCTGGATGTAGCCATGCATCCAGGATGAAACTCCTCCATATGTGTAGGGATAACTTCCCTCCAAAATAAGACAAATTCTCATATACTATTCCCTTGTTATAGTAACAGTATCTTCATATGCATCAAGAAGATACAATGTCCCGTTTAACTTTTTTAGTTTCCCGCCATCTGCACTTATAAGCCCGCCTTCCGGCACTCTTATAAGATAATAAACATCATCTATAAGTCCTTTTGTTGTGATGATAACTTTTTTGTCCTCGACCTGTGTCTTTGGGATAACATTTACAAAGCGCTGAACTGCTCCGGCCATTCCTGAGCCTGTAAGATGTCTAATATCAGGAGCAGATTCATCTATCCATGTCATATAGTCATCAAGATTTTGACTTAGCTGCTTCCAGCCTATAGCCGCTCCACGGTCTTCATCCAAAAGATCATCAGGATGCATAAAGTGCGAAGTAACAAAATGGAAGTTAAGTTCAGAAAAAGCTGCCAGTTTCATGTAATCATCAATGATACAGCTGGACACAATTCTAGGAGTCTCAACAATTCCGTCCTCAGAAACCTCATATTCCTGCGAATAAGCATCGGGGCCTTCAAAATATATACTTGCTATAGTCTTGATACCCGGAAATTCATCGCCAATAAGCTGCCTTCCCTCAGGTGATAAAACATCTGAAGGTGGAACATATACTGAAAGCTCAGTCCCCGGAAAAACTCCGGTAGAGAACTTTGTAAGTTCATCGAGGGAGTTGTACATTGCTGTATAGCTCTCCCAGACCTTATATCCTATGTCATCTTCATAAACATAGTCAGGGCCGCACAAAGGCTGGTGATTGTAGCCATGATAACCAACTTCTCCTCCTTTGTTTAAAAGCATGTTTCCGTAGTAGTAATAATCCGCAGTGCTCTTGTTGGTAGGAAGTTCTTCGCCGGTATCATCTTCATAGGTTTCAATAATAAGCCCTGTATATGGAATATTGTGCTTATCTCCAAGAGCAAGTACCTTGGGCCACCACACAGCTGAGTAAAACTGGGCAATTCCCATTCCATAATCTCTTTTTATGTATTCACCATCACCGGCCGGAGTTGGTGATGGAAAATCATCAAGGTAGAATGTAGAAGCATTTATAACAGGATAGACAAAGACATCCTCTAAAAGAGTATAGGCACTTGAATAGATACCTCTGTAAGCTTTGGAAACGTAGCTGAAGTTACATACAACGAACTTTCCAGCGCCGTATTTGTAGCTCCATACAAGAGGTGTATTGTCCGATGTATGCGCATAAACGGCGGCGGATGAATCAAGCTGCACCACTAAGGATGACTCATATGCATCGTCTACATAGTATGTCTTTCCCGCCCCAAGCATATAATCTTCATCAGAGATAAAGTCGTTTACAACCGAAAGCTCATCTCCCATTTCAACAATTCCAAGTTTTGGGCCTATGATATCGAAGATTTCCGATCTTACAGGTGTAACACCAACAAGCAGCCTTCCGCCTTCCTTAACCCAATCTGTCAGTACAAGAATATCCTCTCCTATAGCAGAATAATCACTTGTCGCTATGACGACAGTTTCATAGTTTGTGCCATTTCCCGATAATTGCCACTTATTTATTTTTACTTCCGAAATATCGATAGTATCAAAACCCACCCTCATATCTGTAAGTATCTGAACATATTGAGGATAGATCAGTTTACTTGTGGCATCATCTTTGTTTATTATCAAAAGACATTTCTTTTCCCTGGGCAATTCCTTCATGTGCACAACATTATCAGTTGGCAAAAGAGTTACACTTTCATTGCTTCCTTTATAAAGGATTCCGACTCTCTCTATAAGAAGAAGCAAAAACATGGCGAAAAAGCCGATGGCCACATTTGTCAAAACATTAAAGCGTTTTTTCTTCATGCTTCCATCTCCTCTTTCTCCCACATCTTAACTATTTCTCTTATATCTCTTGAGTAATAATTACCGCTTTTTGCTGTCTCTGCTATCATTTCTTTTAGCTTAGTGCTGGCACCTGTCTCGTAATAATACCTAAAGCGCAAGAGCCAGTTTCTCTCATCATAAGGCCAGTTATGTTCCATAGTAGAAAGAGCCACGTCAGCCCTGATATAGAGCTTTGAATCCAAAAGACTCTTAACAAGTCTCTCATAATCATCGATATTGGGGTTAATGGCAAGCTTGGATATCAGCAGCTGGTGGTAGGTATTACGCTGTATTTCAAGGAGCTGTCCCTGAACCATACCACTTGATATATATTGCGCTATAAAAGAAATGTAATCATCAAGAAGTCCTTCCCTTCCGGGGTTTGTGGCATACTCACTGCTGTATTCCTGAAGCTTTAGCTCATATTCTTTTGAAAGTTCAACCATGGCTGTTGTGGCATAATGAACAACTTCCACATCATCATTCATCCTGGCCTGATTGATTACAGGAATATATTTTTTAACGTCTGTCATAAGAACGTCCATCATAACTGATCGTCTAACCGTTGGATCATTCATGATAAGAGCATCTTCAAGGGGCACGATATTATTAGCCTCTTCTGCCTGCCTTGGCAAAAGAGACTGATCTATAAGATTACTTCTCATAAGCTCCAGGTCACCATTTTTATTGCCATCTTTTCCAAGCTTTATCATGACAGTGATTATTACAGCACAAAGAGCACCCCAAAGCGGAATGCATACCACAATGATCATCATGAGACCATCAACTTTTAATACGCCAAGCTTCATTAGTACAAATACAGCAAGGCATAATACAAAATGTATGAGCAGAAAAATGTACACTATCATCCTACGCTCTCCACTACATCACACTTAAGCCCCATATTCTGAAATCTCTTTAATACAATAGCTTCACTGCTGTCGTCCACCTGCGATGCCAAAAGATATATATTGTTATCACTGCCAAGTCCCACAATATCGTTGTTACGAATCTTGGTCTGAAGCATTTCATCAATTTCCGTAAGAGTCCTGTTCTCTCGCATAATTCTAAAGAGCCTAAAGTCAGTAAGCTTATTATCAGCCATTTCTTTCTGAATATTGAACTGCTGCACAAAATACTCATGTTGCGTGATCTGGGTTCCCTCAACATATGTTTTATCAGCAACTGCTTTCTGATATTCCCATGCCTTGATAATGAAGTTCTCCATGAGTCCGCTTAAAATTCTGATAAGGTTCGTATAATACGTACTGATCTGAATATATTCTACGTGGTAGATCATTATCAAAACACTTAAGGTACCTTCAGATTTTATTCCTGCAACATAAGTTGGAAAGCCCTCTTTAACATCTCTGTTAAACCAGATCTCTCCTTTTGAAACTTCATCTATAACCGGTCTGTAGTCATCAAGATTTATTGACTTTTTAAGAGTAGAACTTATCTGTTCAGATGCTACGCTTAGTCTTGCAAACCTTGCATTGCTGTCATTTATCGTATAAATTGCAATTGTCCTGTTATCAAGTACATCTTCCATAACAGGAATAGATTCTGCAAAGATTTCTTCAGGCACTGTGGTACTAAGCTTTTGAACCACATCAAAGATTCGCCCAAAACCGTCTCTGCTGCCAATAAGGTCCTGCTTGTACTGATTTTTGTATTCCATGGCTTCTTCATAGAGCCTGTTAACGAAATCCTTTTCCTCTTTTACAAGCCTGTTCTCATCTGTTATAAAAGCAATGTCCTCATCTTTTCTCTGCTTGATATATCCACAGACAGCTGCCGTCACCAAAAGAAGAATGAAAGGAATCCAGTTGCTTGGATCATAGAACAACAGCATTCCGTTGGTACCCTGTCTGTAGTATGCAAACACCAGCGATGCAATCTCAATAAAAGCAGTTATCGCGCCAATGTGGGTGCCATATACAGAGGACATAAGTACAACAAATATAAGTCTTACATCGATCATCCTAAACTGCACGCTGCCGCCGGAATAATAATTGTAAGCCTCCACAAAAAGTGCTCCAAGGATCAGTTCAAGCACCATCATTATCTTTCCGTTTATCCTGAACTTTTCCCTTATAACATCTGATATTTTTCTTTTTTCATGATATAAGTCGCGATATTGCCTGATATACTCATCAATTTCAGCTACAGCATCTTTTTTGGCAAACCATCCATAGAACTCCCTGGCCACATCCTGTCCGTAATCGTGACGTCCTTTTATAGATGATCCGGTAAAAGATACTTTTGCCTTTGGGTAAAACTTCCTGATAATAGAAAAAGCCTCTTCGTAAGTGGTTTTTGCACCACTTCTCAAATAGATAGTCTCATAGGATCCATAGCCATACTCATCCTCTTCCCATCCGTCAAAAAGCCTTTCCAAAAATGCAGCAAGATCATCAATAGATAAAAAGTCTGCAATCTCATCGCCTCTGGCTTTTATATCAACCATTATGCCTTTTTCAAGAGCATCAAAAATACGGCACCAAAAATCATCTTTATAGTGCCCGCTTATCAGGTGAGGAGAATATATTATTCTTACTGAAATCTGGTATTGTTCAGCGTAATATCTGCAGATAGATTCCACAGAACTGTATATGAGAGAGTCACTGTTTTCCACATCAAGCAGCGCCTCATCAGATGTCACATAAACAAATTGTTTTACTTTTGTCTTTCTGCAAAGTGAAAGGACATTACGAAGCTGCTCAATCTCACCTACTTCGTAGCTGTCCTTATTTATAAAATGCGACACAAATACAACCCGCTCGAAGCCGTAGGTAAAGAACAAAGTTTTAAAGTCATCACCCATGATAGACTTTTTAAACCACCTGATATTACCTTCTTTTTGGCTTTCAAGCTTTGGTCCGCAAAGTATTATATTGTCTGTTCCAAATGCAGTTTCGAGGGATTCCTTCGAAAAATAACCATTACTACCTACTACAAGGGTATCCATTACGGTTTATTCTCCCTAAATACTTTTCTTCCCCACATACATTCGCCTTAGTTTTCCTTAGTTATCTCCTCCACCCTGTCAGCATACTTAATTCTGTATATCCTGCTAAGAGATTCTGTAATCCTTTCCTCAGATATTTCCCCATTATTGACAGCTTCTAAAAGTCCATTGTAAGCTGTCTCAAAATCTTCAGGAAGGTAGATCATATCTGCTCCGGCCTTTATTGCCATGACTGCAGCCTGATCTGAAGTGTAGTACTCTGTAATGGCCCCATCATCCAGAGCACCTGTTATTACTATGCCATCAAACCCAAGCACTCCCCTCAGTTCATCTTCTATGATCACTGATGAAAGCGAAGCCGGAGTATTATCTCCAACCACATTCGGGAATGATGCATTTGAAATCATAATCGCTGTGACATTTCCATCATCTATAACATTTTTAAATAATGAATATTCCCCCGTTGCAAGCATTTCAGTGGAGTCATCAATCTGTTCCATCTTATCAGAAGTATTCCCCTGTTTAGGAAAAGAATATGCACAAGACCATATTCCCTCACTTCTAAGTGCCTGTGACAGTGATGCTGTCACGGTTTTGACAGTATCAGCATCAGTGCCAAATACTCCATTTTCTGTAATATCCATATTCGGTGAAAGATCAAAATTAAAACCATATTTATACATAGAAGCTGCAACTGTTGCCCCATTTTCTGAAGCAGCCTCTGCATCTGTATAATCCACTATTCCATCAATACCGATTGATGAGCTGATAGCTCCCTTTCCCCACTCGCTTACCATAGTGAAGAGTGGATACTTACTCATGGAAGTTGTGGTTGAAAGCATCTCAGTTATCTGATCCTCTGACTTGATGTTTTTGGCGGAGTAAACTATTCCGCCTACAGCATATTGTGAAAGAGCATCCTGTGTTCCGCTTCCTGCCTTGACTGCAGTAGCAACACCTGTAAGCTGTTCAGGTGTAACTATAAAAAGGCCTGCCACTTTATCCTCAATAGGCATTGTCTCTATCACATCTGATACAACCTCATCCATTATGTCCTCTTCAGACATTTCCTGAGGTTCGCTAATAGCTTCCGGAGTTTCTATGACTATCTCCTGACTGCTCTCCAAAGTTGCAGCTTCATCGCCTTCTTCTGAAGGATCAGACGTTTTCCCTCCGCCTAATAAGCTCTTTATAAAAATAACTCCAAAAACAATAGCTAAAACAATCAGTATAACTACAACTGCCAGTGATATATATGCAATGAGCTGGCTCCTTTTTCTTTTGTTCCTGCGAGCCATTCGCTTCTCATCAAAATCCTGTTCTTCCAATCTACTCATAAAATCCCCATTAAATCCAAAACTTTTTCTATCCCTTATTTTATCATAATTTGTGTACCCAATGAAGAACCAATCCGTTCACTTTCCACACTATTCACAAAAAATTCAGATAAATAAAAATCAAGGGCAGAAGCTTCATCGTATTACCTGCTTCTGCCCTTATACCGAGTACTCATCATCTAAATTGAAATTTTCTGCGTCCAATGGACTTTTCCTCCGATTCTCAGCTCATCGTTCCATTTACATTTGCATTCATATGCTGTGGTTGCAAGATTTAAATATGCCCTAACCACTTCTCATGTACTTGAATTGCTGTAATTCTGATACTTCTTTGAACTTCGAACTTAAAACTTTTTTATAAAACAAAACTTAGTATGCTGGTGGACCGTACCATCCTTTCTCTGAATATTTTAATTAACTATCCCTTTGGACCGTACCTCCCTTTCTTTCTCCAATTTACGATCTCACTATATATTGATTGGAGAAGTATTTTTGTAACTCTTACTTGATGGTTTTATTATATTTATATCCGTCTGATTTGTCAACACATTTTATTAATTTCTTTTATTTATTTTGACATCTTGCGTGTTATTGTTGAATATTCTGCATATTATTCTAATTGTATATTCATTATGCACAATTCTGTATATTACTTCACCTTACAAAAAGATGCCTATATATTGTGTTATTCCATAGTGATCAATTCTCATACACTTTCATATCAAAGCACCCAAACATCTGTATTATTCTCTGAATTTTATGATTATTGGATCAAGTCTCTGTACATAATCAGATAAAATAATTATGATAATAAAAGGGCTTCTTTATATAGCCCAATAATACACGAAGGAAGATGTGACATGTACCACTGCATTGTGAACCCATCAGCACGCTCAGGAAAAGGAAAGGATATCTGGAAAAAGTTAGAACTTAAGTTCCACGAAAAAGGAATTGATTACACAGCTCATATGACCAAAGGCCCAGGTGACGCGACAGCCCTTGCTAAAAGCATAACATCTTCAAACAGCAATACAAAAATAGTTGTCCTTGGCGGAGACGGTACTCTTAACGAAGTAATGAATGGTATCACCGACTTTGACAAAACTATAGTCGGCTACATTCCAATTGGTTCATCCAATGATTTTGCAAGAGATCTCTCCTATCCCCAGAATATAGATACTCTTTTGGATGCCATCCTTGAGGGAAAAGTTCTACGAAAGCTTGATCTTGGAAAGCTGACTTATAATTCTATGACAGCTCCAATGTCCAGGCTGCATGAAAAAGAAATCTCAAAAACAAGAATATTTGACGTAAGTTCCGGAATCGGATTTGATGCTGCGGTTTGTGAAGAAGCTCTCTCATCAGGTACAAAGAACTTTCTAAACAGAATTGGTCTTGGAAAGCTCACTTACGGTCTTATAGCTGTCAGGCAGCTTCTAAAGGCAGATAAAATACCATGTGACATTGAGCTTGATAACGGTGAAGTTATACATTTAAAGCGTTTTATTTTCATTGCTGCCATGATCCATCACTATGAAGGCGGAGGCTTTAATTTCGCTCCAAAGGCAGACTTAACCGACGGCAAGTTCGATCTGGTTTATGCAGGCGACATGCCACCACTACGAATGATGTTTGCCCTTCCCTTCTCATTCTTTGGCAACTACTATTGGATAAAAGGAATCGGACATCATACAGTTAAAAAAGTCACCATCAAACCTCTGCTCCCCATGTTGGTCCACACCGATGGTGAAGTTTCAGTAAAATCTGACAACATTACACTGGAATGCTTACAGAAAAAACTCCAGCTCATGTGCTAAAAAAGCTTTGGACTTTATTATAAGTCCAAAGCTTTTTATTATCAGTCAAGTGGATACTTGTCTGTAAGGCTCTTTATGATAGCTCTTGCTTCATCATTTTTTTCGCCCTTATTCTTAATAACAATTGATATAGCTTCAGCAATCTGATCCATATCCTCTTTGTTCATTCCTCTTGTTGTAACAGCTGCTGTTCCAAGACGGATACCACTAGTTACAAATGGTGACTGCTGCTCATTAGGAATAGTATTCTTATTAGCTGTGATATGAGCATCATCAAGCCAAGCCTCAACTTCTTTTCCTGTAAGGCCAAAGTTTGTCAGGTCAACAAGCATAAGATGATTATCTGTTCCACCTGAAACAATCTTGATTCCTCTCTGCATAAGTCCATCGCAAAGGGCTTTGCAGTTTTCTACTACATCTGTTGCATATTTCTTAAATTCAGGAGAAAGAGCTTCTTTAAAGCATACAGCCTTAGCTGCAATAACGTGTTCAAGCGGGCCGCCCTGAATTCCAGGGAATACAGCCTTGTTGATCTTAAACTTATCCTGAGCTGACTGATTCCAAAGAATAAGTCCGCCTCTTGGTCCACGGAGTGTCTTATGAGTTGTTGTAGTTACAACATCTGCATATGGGAATGGGCTTGGATGAACTCCTGCAGCAACAAGTCCTGCGATATGCGCCATATCTACCATAAGTATTGCTCCACATGCATCAGCAGCTTCTCTGAACTTCTTAAAGTCAATTGTTCTGCAGTATGCTGATGCACCGGCAATGATAAGTTTAGGTTTATGCTCTACAGCAAGTTTGTACATCTGGTCGTAGTCAAGGAAGCCGTTTTCATCAACGCCATAAGGAACTACATTGAAGTATGTTCCCGAAATATTAGCCGGACTTCCATGTGTAAGATGTCCGCCCTGATTGAGGTTCATACCCATAATGGTATCTCCGGGCTGAAGCAGAGCAAACTGAACAGCGAGGTTTGCCTGTGCGCCTGAATGAGGCTGAACGTTTGCATAGTCACAGCCAAAAAGTTCTTTTGCTCTCTCAATTGCAAGCTTTTCAACTTCATCGACTACAAAACATCCACCATAGTATCTTTTCCCGGGAAGTCCCTCTGCATATTTGTTAGTTAATGGACTACCCATAGCTGCCATAACAGCTTTGCTTGTCCAGTTTTCTGACGCAATAAGTTCGATGTGATCATTCTGTCTTGCAACCTCTTTTTCGATGAGAGATGCAATCTCCGGGTCCACTTTCCTGACTTCTTCCAGTGAATACATTTTTCGCTCCTCCTAAACATTTTTACAATTTAATGTGTTAAAGTTACACACATGGCATATCGTAACATATAACCCCTAAAAAATCTAGGTGTTTTTCTAAACAAAAAACTCCCAATATGCTATTTTAAACTGCATACAGAGAGTTTTTGTTCTTAAATTCAATTTCAGATTTTACTAAAAACAGGAATTGATTCCAGTGGCGCCTTTGCTGTTATTATCTGTCCGCCCTCATAAACTTTTTCATCGCGGATATCCTTCCACTTGCCCTCGGGAAGATATACCTTTCTCTCAAAACAGTTAAAGTCAGTGACGGGTGCAACAAGGTATGAACTGCCAAACATGTATTCATCAAAAGTTTCCCAGCACTTTTCATCTTCAGGAAACTCATAGAAAAGAGTTCTCAAAAGGGGAGAACCATTTTCGCTGCTTTCCTCAAACAGGCTCTTGATATAAGGCTTTAGCTCAATACGAAGCTGCAGCTGCTTCTTTAGGATCTCATAGACTTCCTCCCCATAGCTCCAAAGCTCATTAGGCTGGCCTGTGTGAAGGTAGCCTCCTCCAAAATCTCTGTTATCAAGAGGTTCAATATCATAAGGGCCTCTGTCACCATGCATTCTGAGTACCGGAGAAAATACTGCAAATTCAAACCATCTTACAAGAAGCTGCTTAAAGTCAGGGGCATTTACATCATCAGTCATAAAACCGCCAATATCTGTAGTCCACCAGGAAATTCCGCTAAGCCCCATATTAAGCCCCGCTGCAATCTGATCCTTAAGGGATTCAAAGGTACTTGGCACATCACCTGACCACACTACATTTCCATATTTCTGGCTTCCTGCCCAGGCAGATCTTAAAAGATTTACCACGGGTTTATCAGTCTCTTTTTTCATGTTCTCGTAAAAGAGTCTGCTATAATACTGGGGATAGATATTGCTGACTTCAAGTCCCGGTCCAAGGTAATACCTAAGCATGTCAAAATCATACTTAACAAGGTCCGGTTCCGAATTATCAAGCCAAAACATATCTATTCCAAGGTCATAATAATTCTTTTTGCAGATATTCCATACATATTCTCGTGTCTGAGGATTAGTCGCATCGAGAATAGTGCAGTCGCCCTGATAATCATAATTTTGAAGACCGCCGCGCTCATTTTTTACCAAAAGACCTTTCTCAAGCATCTCATAGAAATGTTCGCTTCTCTTATCAACACTAGGCCATACAGAAACAACCACTTTTATTCCCATGCTGTGAAGCTCATCTACCATGGCTTTTGGATCAGGCCAATAGGTCTCATCAAATTTCCAGTCTCCCTGAACAGTCCAGTGAAAAAAGTCGATAACAATACAGTCGATAGGTATTCCCTCATTCTTACACTTATGGGCAACTTCAAGAACTTCCTGCTGGGTGCGATACCTTAATTTACACTGCCAAAGCCCCATCAGATCCTCCGGCATTTGTGGAGTTCTTCCGGTTACAGCTGTATAGTTTTCCAAAAGACCTTTAGGAGTATCAGACACAGTGATCCAATAGTCCATCTCCTTTGATGCCTCTGCAACCCATTCAGTATAATTCATGCCAAATGTTGCTCTTCCAACAGCAGGATTATTCCATAAAAATCCATATCCCAGACTTGATACCTCAAAAGGAATCGATACCTGGGAATTGCGCTGTTCAAGATCAAGAATACAGCCCTTTAAATTGCTATATGGATGCTGGTACTGACCCATACCAAAGATTTTTTCCCCGTCATTACTCTCAAACTTAACAGTTATCTTGTAATCACCACCTACATGTGGCTTGTAATCACGGTTAATATATTTCAGACACCTCGACTCCTTGGACTCTGTGCCGCCATAGCATCTAAAATACTCCCTAAGGATCATAGAATCATCCTTGTAAAAAGAAATAACTCCTGCAAAATTGACAGTTGCCTTAATGCGCCCATTAGTGATAGTTGCAAAAGGTCCATCTTCCCTTTGAGAAATAACAACTTCAGGCCTGGCACTTTTCTTTTCAAGAGCCCAGTTATTCCCCGTAAAATCCGGATACATCGTACTTCTGACCCTGAGCGAATCTTCTCCCCATCCTTCGATCCTAAGGGTCTCACCCTGTCTTTTTGCTACTAATGCCCCATTTTCATCAGTAAAAACCATTGCTGCCTCCCCTAACACATATATATAGTTTTAAAAAAGACCTCAATTACCAATACTTTTGGAAATTGAGGTCATATTTTTAATTATAACGTACAGCCAGCTCTTTCTCTCTTCTCTTGCAGAAAGCCTCCAAGATGGAAGTATGATACACAACAAGATAAAGAATGATCGCCATGATAAATGCTGTGATCACATCATACATGGAATGCTGCTTAATAAACAGTGTAGAAAGAATGATCAATGTTCCTATGATATCACTTACTATCTTACCTGTTTTATTAAAGCGTCTGCTGCGATGAATAGCTATCATGGATCCAATTGAATTATATACATGAATACTTGGCCATAAATTTGCAGCTGTATCACTTTTATAAATAATCGCTACCAAATGAGTAAATACATTATCTCTTGGCATAACAGCAGGTCTTAGCTGATGCATGTTTGGAAACAAAGTCGAGATAATGAGAAAAATTGTCATACCTGTTGCTAAAAACGCGAAGTTTTTGTAATAATCCTCTACATCGCAGGAAAACATAAAAAACAAAAGCGTAAGTGAAACATATAAAAACCACATATAATACGGAATAACAAAGGCTTCTACAAAAGGGATCATATCATCGATAACAGTATGGATAACTGCATAATGTGAAAATCTGTGATTCTCGATCCAGATAAACCACATCAGATAAATAGGTCCATACACTAAAATAGGTGTTGAAAGCTTTAGCATATCATGCCAATAGTCCCTGTTTAGTGGCCTTCCTATCCACTCTTCAATTTTTACTTTCATGTTTTTCATAAACTCCTCAATTTAGAAAGAACACATATCAACTTCGTATTATTTTATCACTTAATTTCAGTAATACAAGCCGAACAAATTATAAAGAATCTGTTAACTCAGATCTTTAATTGAAGTGGAATATCTTCTGAAGGAGCTTGTATCCTGCAAGTGTGATCTTTCGTCCGCCTTTTCCAGGAAGGTAGATATATGTTCCTTCGATACTGTATCTGATCTTAAGATAAAGCCAGTAGTTCTTGTCCTTAATATATTCAAGCAGCTCTTTTCTCTTTTTCAGGTTCTCAGGAGTATCCTCCGTGATCAAAAGAACTGATGAAATAGCTGTAATGATCTCAAGATAATTGAACATATATTTATGTCTTTCTCTCTGAGAGCGGATCATTCCATAATTCTCTACATAGTAATCAACCATGAGCTTATTTACGCGAAGCTGCTGGTCAATTCGTGAAAGCATGATCTTCTGGTTAACTGACTGATCCTCACGGCCAATGTAATAATAATAGAAATTGACATCAAGGTAGTACATAGTCTTAACAAAAGGAAGTGGGTTAAATACATAGATGTTATCCACATAAAATGTGTGCTCAGGAAGCTTGAGTCCACAATCCTTCAAAAGCTTTGTTCTAAAGATAACAGAATGCATCAAAAGATAATGTCCCTTTGGAGTTCTCTTAATATCTTTCCATGTGAAGAGCTCCTCGATTGGGAACATTGAATTGTAGCGCATAACTTTATGTCTTTTCTCACCAACCTTATTATAAACAAAGTTGCTGATAAGAAGATCAAGCTGCTTATCTCCTCCCGCAAGCTCCGCAAGAGTAGAAAGGATTTTTCTGTAAGCTATTTCTTTTACCCAGTCATCTGAATCGACTACTTTAAAAAACAAACCTGTAGCAGCTTCAAGGCCTGCATTTACAGCACTGCCGTGTCCACCGTTTGGCTTATGGATAGCTTTACAGATTGTAGGATACTTTTTAGCATACTCATCAGCGATCTCAGCTGTCTTATCCTTTGATCCGTCATCTACTATAAGAATTTCTACATCCTCGCCGCCCACAAGAAGGGACTCAATACATTTAGACATATATCCTTCTGAATTGTAGCAAGGGATTGCAACAGAAAGTAATTTCATTTTCTTAACTCCTTAATCTGGTACTCTCAAATTTTTCCATTGTTGTAAGACAGGTTCTAAGATCATTGTATCTGTCGTACACATCTCCTTCGTTAACAACAACGCCAAGTGACATGGCCATAATATCTATCATATCATTTGTTATTATAGGACGAAGCTTGGTTAAAATATCGTTTTTATCTACAGCAAGATCTGCATCCATAAACTCTATAACAAGTGGATTCAGATTCAGTTCCTTAGCCTCTGTGTCAATGGACTTATCCATAACTTCAGAATGCTTATAGGGCTCGCTTCTAAACTGTTTTCTTATCTCTTCCCTGTCGGTACTATTATTTTCTACTGTTTTTTCAGGGCTTATAACATTTGATCCGATCTTTTCAGATGAAGCTTCAACATTATCAAGCCTTTCTGCATTCTCTGAATTTCTCTCTATCCTCTCAAAACGATATTTTTGTTTTACATCAGGGTATTTAACGTGATCAACTTCAGACATAAACATATCCAGTGGCCTTACATATACTTTGTAATCACCATAAAGAGCCTGATAAACAACCATCTCTTCTCTTGTCTCGGAATGGATCGCAATAGAAACGATCTGATACATATTCCCCTTAAAATGCCTGAACAGTTCATAAGGTACAGGTCTTTTTCTCTCCATACGTCTCTCCATTAATAAAAATCAATCCTCTAAATATAGTTTTAATTACAAACTATTTAGCCAATATGTTGTATAGTATAACCCTAAAATACTATATTTTCAAATTAGTGCTTACGTGTTGCACTTATAATGACCATTTCTACACTTATTATGTAATCAAGCTTGCCTGTTTTTACAGCTTCATCATTGGAAGCGCAAAGTTCAAGGGCACTTCTAAGTTCCTCAAAAGTATACGCCCTTGCCCAGCTCTCATATTTTCCAACAAGGAATGGAGCTATTCCTGCGCCTGAAGCTATCTGCGATCTGTCCTTGCGGTTTACGCTCATCTCCTTTACCTGGAGCATAATATTAAACTGCCTTGTAATAAGCGCAAGTATTTTAGCCGGCGGTTCTTTCAAAGCCAAAAGATCATAGTAAAGATCAATGGCTTTTTTCTGATCCTGAGAGGCTATTGCATCAGTCATTGCAAATATCCTGCTTGTAAGCCATCCTGCACACACAGCATTTATATCCTCAACAGTTATCTCGTTTCTATCAATGCAGTAGCAAACAAGCTTTTCTATTTCTGTACTGATATTGGACATATCCGTTCCAACTCTCTCAAGGAAAAAAGCAGCTGCCCTTGGAGATATATTTTTCCCTTCTGAAGCAAACTTCCCTGCTATCCACCTTTTTAAGGTATCTTCGTCCTGAGTGTCGCAGTTCATTTCAAGGCCGATCTTGCTGACAGCCTTAAAAATATCTTTTCTTTTATCGACCTCTTTTTCTATGAATATGAAATAAGTAGTCTCTGAGGGCGATTTCAGATAATCAGCAAGTTCAGGACATCCGCTCTTAAAAAAGCCGCTGTTTTCTACCAGGATCACTCTCTTATCAGATAAAAAAGGCATAGTCTCAGCCATGTCTATGACCTGGGCCGGATTTATCTGGTCTCCTTCATACTTTGTGAAATTCATGGAAGAAGCTCCGCCCCCCAAAGCTTTCACAAGTTTATCTCTGTTCTGGAGTCTAAGATATGCTTCCTCGCCATAGATAAGATAGCATTTCTTAAACACCCCATTTTTTATATCTTCATTAAGTTGTCTCTGTTTAACAGGAAAATCTGTTGTTTTAGCTGCCATAAAATCACACTCCGTAGACTATTCTAGCAGAAGCATGTATAAAAAGCCAATAATGCTCATTCCAAAAAGCCCCTTAGTTTTATATGATCATTATTTACCTCAACTGATATGCAGCCCTTTTCATCTGTTCTGTATATAGCAGCTCCTATACTCTTTAGTCTCTCAAGAGTTTCTTTGTGAGGATGACCGTATTTATTGTTTTCTCCGCAGGAAATAAGGGCAAGCTCAGGTTTCGTCAGCTTAAGAAACTCCTCATCTGTGGTGTACATTGAACCATGATGGGCCACCTTCAAAAGAGCCACCTCTTTCCTGCTAAGTTTTAGCATATTCTTAACATTATCAAGCCCCTCTTTCTCCATATCTCCCGTAAAAAGAGCTGTAAAATCTCCATACTTCATATAAAGAACTGTAGAATAGGCATTTGCCCCTTCTGTGACCATATTTTTTTGAGGATTCAGACATAAAAAAGATATATCTGACATATTAAAGCTTTCACCTGTGTTTATATAAGAAATTGGAATGCCAAGTGCCTTAGCTCTCTTTTCAATATGGTCGTAGTTCTCTCCCCTTGATTTTACTGACGCTTCAGGAAGAATAAGTCTTTTTATGCATATTCCTCCCTTTTCCATATCATCCATTATTTCCAAAAGTCCGCTTATATGATCCTCATCCTCATGAGTTACGATGGCCACATCAACTTTGCCGACTCCCTTATACTTTAGGAAAGGTATGATCTGATATTTTCCTACGTTCTTTTTACTGGTACTTCCTCCATCAATCAGGATATTTTTCCCGCCTGAGGATATCAGTATTCCATCTCCCTGCCCCACATCTATCATATTTATTTCAAGATCCGGATGAATTCTAAAGGTAAGTACTGTAACAGAAAAGAGAATAAATAAAAATTTGAATGCATCAAACTTAATAAGCTCCCTGCGAGTATACTTTTTACCAGCAAGGTTATCCCTTTCAAAATACAAAAACGCTATAAACGCGGTAATGAGAAACACATAAATAACAACCTGTATTTTTGAGGAGTGCCCTACGTACCAGGTAAGCCCTCCATTTACCTTACTTATATTGCAGGACACTTTATAAAATAAAAGGATAATATGAGCGCCAAAACCAAATGCTTTTCCAACAAAAATAATGAGAGCTCCAACACTCATACAGATTATTCCAATTACCATAAGCACACCCATAAGCGGCAAAACTACCAGATTTAAGACAATCGATCCTATTGGATATGTGTAATAAAAGGATGTATACACAGGAAGAGTAACAAGCATTATCGCAAGACATGTAGAGACACAGTCAAGACACTTATTTAGTACCTTTTTGCTCAGACTTTCCTCACTATCATCAGCAAATTTCATGGTAAATGGCGCATATCTTAAAACTTCAGGTTTTAAAAGGGGCTTTACAAGAGCAATTCCTATGATTGCTCCAAAAGAAAACAAAAATCCGCTGCTATATAAATATAGAGGTTGCTCTAAAATTAAGAGCATAAAAGCCAATGAAAGGCTTGTAAAAATATCATACGTTCTTCCTAAAAGCGGTGCCAAAAGCCGCAGTGAAAACATAAGAATAGCTCTAAAAGCAGATGTATTCATTCCGCACATTGCCCCATAGCAAAACATGATAGTCAGTGCTATTGCCACAGAGAATCCCCCGGGAGCCTTTATTTTCCTTAATAAGCGGTAAATTCCCATTCCGATTATTGATATGTGAAGCCCACTCACCGCCAAAATATGCATGATCCCGGAATCTTTATACAGGTCTTTTATCTCCTCATCCATAAAAGATTTATCTCCAAGAAGCATTGCCTTCATGATCGCTGCATCTTCTTCACCAAGAGTCTTATCAAGATTTCTTTCAAATACCAGCCTTAGTTTATACAAACTTTCTTTGAAATAATCTTTTTTACCATTGGCTTTGTCTATGTAAGCATTTTTGATTCGATATGCAATTTTTAAAGTTGAATAATAGAGGCGAGAGTCAAATTCACCGGGATTTCGCGGCGTTGCAAATTCATTTACCTTGCCTGAGACAAGAACTGTCTCTCCAATAGAGGGCTCATAGGAGTCCGCAGATAAATAACATTCGATATATTCAAATTTTCCTTTTAAAGGCTTTCTTGGAACCAGATAAAGAGCTGTGTATATATCGCCGAGAGAGTTTTTCTTTTGTTCCTTTTGGATCACCACTCCAACTACTTTGGTAGTCTCTGTAAAACTCTCTTCCGGCTCATATACAGTCAGTCTAGAAATAGAAAATTCCAGATAAATATAGACAATCGCCGCCATTAAAAGCGCAACTGCGCAAAGCGGCCTTTTCATGTAAAACTCCTAATTATTCGACAATATCAAGATTTCTCTCATAAGGACCTGAGATCATAAAATCCATAAAGGTAAATGATGGCTCTCCGTTCACGGAAAGAACTACCTTATTGACATCAGAAAATTCTGTAACTGTGTTCACAATTGAATAAAGCGCAACTTCAGCAGATACATTCTGTGTCTGAGTCAGGAAGGTTGAATCAAAGTCTATATAGCAGACTCCGTCCTTAATATTTACACTTTTTATCTTACTGTCCTTATTTACTGTAGGAAATGCCACATCTGTATTAGGTCCGCTTATGACCTGTTCTACAGCAAGCCTTTCCATTGAAATATTACTGTTGTAAACAACAGATCTGTAGACAGGAACAAGCTTTGTTCCTGATTCGTTGGCAAAATACAGCTTCAGTTCAATCTTTTCATAGGTACTTATTTCTTTTCCCACATTATAGATAAATGTATCAGCGGACATATTGCCAATCACGCTTCCATAATGATCTGTAATAGGTGTCCCCTCTACCTGGAATGTGACATATTCCACATCATCAAGCTGACAAAAGGTCCTGACGATTGCAGCTCTGTCAAGGATTTCTATAGTTCTCCCAAGCTCATTGTACTTGCGGTCAAAATTAAGCGTAAGAAGCTTATCTTTCAAAGAATAGTTTAAAAGCTTGATATCACCTGCAATCGGTGCCTCGTACTGAAGCCTGTCAGGCATGGTTTCAAGTGCCGTAACAAGCTCATTTATAACTGCTTTGGAATCCGACTTATCAGATTGTATCTCATAGTTTTCCGAAACAATCCCAGTCTCGCTGCTGTTTACATAGTAAACTTTAAAAGCACTGGAATCATCACGACTTTTTTTCTCACATGAAACAGATGTAACCATGATGAGCATTCCAATGAAAACAGGCATTATTCTTTTGTATAATAATTGTCTTTTATTCATAGTCTTAATCATTTTGAACCTACGCTGATAAGCGGAATTCTCACAGTAAAGGTTGTTCCTTCTCCTAAAGTACTCTGAACATCAATTGATCCTCTGTGCATAAGAACTGCATTTCTGGCGATAGCAAGTCCAAGACCTGTACCACCAATCTCCCTTGAACGAGACTTGTCAACTCTGTAGAATCTCTCATAAATATGGTCAAGACTATCTTCAGGAATACCTATTCCGGTATCTATAACCTTAATTGAAAAATACTGATGGTCCGCATCCAGCTCAACCTTAACAGTGCCGTTCTCTTTGTTGTACTTTATGGCATTCTCAACCAGATTCATGATTACAAGTGATATCTTAACTTCATCAATCTCAGCTGTGATAGCCCTGTTACTCTCAAGTGTGAGGTCTATATTGTGTTTTCTTGCTATAGGACGCATTCTTTTTAGCACTACTTCTGTAAGGCTTACAACATCAACTGATGTGATAGAAAGACCTGACGCCTTTTTGTCCATCTTAACAAGTGCAAGAAGGTCGTTGATTATCTTGTCTTCCCTGTCGATCTCTTCGCCTATATCTGTCATAAATTCCCTATATACTTCATTAGGAACATCTTCCTGAGATAAAAGAGAATCTGCCAAAACCTTGATAGATGTTATAGGGGTCTTAAGCTCATGTGACACGTTGGAAACAAATTCCTGTCTTGAGTCATCAAGCACCTTCATACGCCTTAACATAGCATTAAAAGCATTGATGATCTGCTCTGTCTCCAGGTAGTTTGGTCCAACAACGGGCTTATCTGTATAACCGGCTTTAACATCATTGATAGCAGCTGTAATCCTGTCAAAGGGCTTAAGCAGTGCATATGAAACCAGGGCAGAAAATACAAGAATAATTGTTACGATAAGAGTTTCAAGGGTTGTGGCACGTCTGCTTAAGATTTCAAGTGTATTGGCAATAGTCTCCGTTGATACACTTGTCAAAAGAACTCCTCTTACAACCTCATTGGAATTCCCTGCCACCGCTATATCACCCTCTTCAATGAGTTCAGTTGTTACTATAGGAGTGATCATCTCAATATAACCATTTGCGCTGTCATATTTTGACAATGTGCCCTTGGATCCTGTCTTAAGGCAGTTAACAACCTCTTCAGAAATAATGGTCTTACCCTGACTTATATTGTAGGTATCCTTCACAACCTTAAGGTCGTCATTGATTACCATTACACGGCCATCGTAAAGGTTTGCAAGCATATCAAGCTCTGCATTTATAACCTCTGAAGAAGTGTCCTGCAGATAATTATAAGTAATAAGGTGGTTCGCCAGTATTCGAAGCTGTGTCTGAACTTCCGTTGATTTAACGTTGACAGCACGATCTTCATAGCTCTGTAATATCAGGGCATGCATAACCAAACAAGAAAGCAATCCCGTAATAGAAACCACTATGAAAAATCGCACTCTTAGACTCTTGAAAATATTTCTTATTTTGAGCTGAATAGCTATATCTTTTACTTTAGATAAAAAAAGATTCATACTTTTATTTTAAATCATCCCTGAAAATAGTAACCACTGCCCCATTTTGTACGTACATATCTAGGTTCACTTGGGTTACTCTCAAGTTTCTCACGAAGTCTTCTGATATGAACATCAACAGTTCGCTCATCACCCGGGTATTCTGTTCCCCATATAGTGTGCAAAAGCTCTTCTCTTGAGTACACCCTTCCTGCATTAGAGGCAAGATGCTCTAAAAGCTCATACTCTCTGCTGGTAACATTTATCTCTCTGTCTTTTACAAAGACTCTTCTGTAAGCCTCGTTAAGTTTAAGATCACCAAAGGTCAAAGTTTTCTCAGGTGCCTGTGATCTGCTGGTTCTTCTGATGATTGCCTTGATCCTTGCCTTAACTTCAAGAATATTGAAAGGCTTGGTCATATAATCATCTGCGCCATATTCAAGACCAAGTATCTTGTCCATATCATCGCCCTTTGCTGTAAGCATGATAATAGGAACATTAGAAAACTCTCTGATCTGCTGACATACTTCAAAGCCAGTAAGTCCGGGAAGCATCACATCCAGTAGAATAATGTCATAATTGTTAGTTCTGGCCATTTCAAGCGCTGTCTGACCATCATAGGCACAGTCACAGACTATATCATCCTGCTCCAGGCTAAACTTAATACCTTTAACTATTGCTTTTTCATCATCTACTACAAGTGCTTTCTTACTCATTACTTCTCCGCTTTCTAAAACTGTTAAACTGTAATATATTCCTTTATTTTAGAAAAAAGTTTATCCTTAATGCCTGACACTTTCATAATATCTTCAATGCAGGCAAAATTCCCATTCTGCTCCCGGTAATCGACTATCTTACCGGCAACCTTCTCCCCAATTCCAGGAATAGTCTTAAGTTCCTCCTTTGTGGCTTTGTTAATATTTATAAGTCCGTTGCTGCTAAAACTATCAGTGCTGTCAGTATTTTCTGCAACAAGGCCATTTTTAACTTCGTCTTTAGTTGGAATCATGAGTTTGGTGCCATCCTCGACTACGGCAGCAAGATTAACATAAGTATCATCTGCGCCATCGACGAAACCACCTGCCGCTTTTACTGCATCATCTGCTCTCGAAGCAGGAGGTAATTCATAAACACCAGGACAAACAACTGCACCACAAACATACACCACAATATTTTCCTGCTCTGTCAGAGCAACTGTAGCGCAATCCCCCGTGCTGCAATTCCCATCAGAAATATCTTCAGACCCCTCATCATTCATAGTATCACTAAGAACTATATCCGAATCATATCCGGCATTTGTACACCCAGCCAAAATAACAGCCACAGTGCAACAAAGTATAAATATAAACCTACGCATGTTTTCCTCCTAAGAGGAACCCCGCCATGCTTTTTTATTCTAGTCGATTAAAAAAAATTACGCAAGCACAAACAAAAATTAATCGCTCTCTTCTGTAAGGCCGTCTGTAACATCAAGATCTGTAGGATCAGGAAGAGTTTCTTCCTCAAAAGCTGTACCTGTAACCTGAGTCATGATATTTTCAGATACACTTTTCAGAGTAGAATTACAATCTTCTCCATTCCAGATCTTGGTAAATGCGATTTCAAGTTCCATCCAGAGGTTACTTGTCTCTATAGTCTTTGGCATAGGTACTGAATCTGCATAAACTTCAGTAAAGGTATCAAGGTTTTTATCCCCATAGTTTACGCCAAAGTGAGCCGCCGGCTTTCCTCCAAGCTTATAAATATCACCTGAATTATCATTTAAGAGATATCTTGCAAAAGAATTAGCTTCTGTAGGGTGCTCAGAGTATCCGTTAACAACAATGCAGTCTGTAACTGACATGGTTCTTGTCTTGTAATCTGAAGTTATATCAGGAATGTCAGCAACTTCAAAATCATATTCACATTCGCCTGAAGCCTTAGCTGCTTCAATCTTAGACAGGATATCTGTTGTAGCAACGGTAAATACAATTTTTCCATCAATAAAGTCCTGAACGATCTGGTCATAATCAATTTCTTTTGCATCAATGGCAAAGAACTGGTTAAGCTGCTGATATATCTTCATGCAGCTGATGGTATCTGAATTATAGATATCTATGAGACTTACATCGTCTCCGGCCTTACCGCCTACATTCATGTAATTTCCAACAAAGAAATAGTTGTAGAAAATATCTGTAACATCCCATTTAAATACCGCTTCAACCTGATCAGGAGCGTTATAGCTCTGAGCGAATTTCAAAATATCTGCAATAGTATGAGGAATCTTTTCCTCAACTCTAGCCTGAACCTCTTTGTCTGAAATAGCAGAGTCCTCGCTGGCTTCAGCCTCAGCCACAGCATCTGCAGAGCTATCCTCTTCTGCACTTTCTTCTGCTTCCTCGCCCTCTGCCATGTCAGCTTCAGCCTGGAGCTCTTCTCTTACCATATTCTCAAGATATGTCTTGTTATAGACCAGTGAACTTGTCTCATAATAGAAAGGATAAGCTATAAGTCTTCCATTATAAGTAACGGAATTAACTGCAGATGTAGGGAAAGTCTCCTCATCAAGGAAGTCAACGCCGTTGTCAATCTCAAGAGCAAGTCCTGCCAAATAGGCCTTTTCAAGAGAATCGTTTGTTATTATATAAAGGTCAGGATAATTATCATCTTCAAGAGAAGCCTTGTTGATAGCTTCAAGATATTCAAGACCTGAAACAAGTACAGGCTCGATACGCACTCTGCTACGTGATTCAGAATAAGCAACCGCCTTATTCTGAAGGTATGGAGTAAGCGCATCGTCCGTGTACCATATTCTTACAGTTGTCTTGTTCAGGTTAAAAAGAGAATAATCCTCAAACACGCTCTGTTTGGACTGCGCGTAAAGAATCGTACCAGATAACATACAAAGTATTAAAACAATAGAAAAAACCTTAACTCTTAATCTCATAGACTCCTCAGACATGAATCAAGTATACCTATCATGTCATCCACATTTTCCTTGGTTATCACAAGAGGAGGCACAAAACGGATAATATTAGGTCCGGCGTTTATCAGGATAAGGCCATTTTCAAGTGCCTTATTGATCACATCTGCAACAGGTCTGTCAAAGACAAGTCCCTGCATAAGTCCCATTCCTCTTCTGCACGTAATGAAGTCATAGCGTCCAACAAGCTCATCCAAGCGCTCTTCAAGATATGGAGCCACCTCATTCACATTCTCTATTATATTGTCCTGCTTAAATAAATCAAGTACTTTGCCCACTGCCGCACATGCAAAAGGATTGCCGCCGTATGTAGTGCCATGATCACCTGCAACGAGAGAATTAGCCCCAACTTTTTCAGTCAAAAGAAATGCTCCTACAGGTACTCCGCAGCCAAGAGCCTTGGCTGTTGTCATAATGTCAGGCTTTACTCCATATTTCTGCCAGGCAAACATATATCCGGTCCTGCCCATGCCGCACTGTATCTCATCAAGGATAAGAAGGATATCTCTTTCATCGCAGAGCTTTCTTACCTTTGTAAGGAACTCCTCTGTTGCCGGATATATTCCGCCTTCTCCCTGCACTGTCTCAAGAATTATCGCGCAGGTCTTATCATTCACCTGTGAAAGAACGCTTTCAAAGTCATTAAGATCAGCAAACTTTATATTTCCGATCATTGGCTCAAAGGCCTCTCTGTAGTGAGGATTTCCTGTTACTGAAAGCGCTCCGAAAGTTCTGCCATGGAAGGAATGGTTCATGGCAATTATCTCATGATCAGTTTTTCCATCCTTTAAAAATGCATACTTTCTGGCAGCCTTAAGTGCGCCTTCAACTGCTTCTGCACCGCTGTTTGTGAAAAAGACTCTGTCCATTTTAGAAGCTTCTTTTAATTTCTTTGCCGCTTCTATAGCCGGCACATTATAGTAATAATTGGATGTATGGAGAACCTTATCAATCTGAGCTTTTAAGGTGTCATTGTATTCCTTGTTATTGTAACCAAGGGCAAAAACAGCAATACCTGCCACAAAATCAAGGTACTTTTTTCCATCGATATCATATAGATAGACTCCATCGCCCTTTTCAAGGACAATCTGATATCTGTTATAGGTATGAAGCAGTGCTTTCTCAGCCTCTTCGATATATGATTTCATCTTTTCGCTCATAGCTTAAGTTCTCCCTTATTATTATGTTTTTTAACTGCTGCCTCTTCTTAGTCAGCTGTAAACATTGTTCCAACACCCTTGTTGGTAAATATTTCCAAAAGCAGGCAATGTGCTATTCTGCCGTCCAGGATATGAACGCTGTTAACGCCCTGTCTTATGGCATCTGTACAGTTATTGAGTTTTGGAAGCATCCCTCCGCCTATATTTCCACCGGCAATTAGGGCATCTGCCTCCGAACATGTAAGTCTTGACAGGAATGATGATGGATCGTTTATATCCTTATAAACGCCTTCAATATCAGTCAAAAATGCGAGTTTGTCCGCGCCAACAGCCTTTGCGATGGCACATGCCGCATCATCTGCATTGATGTTGTAGGTATCAAAATTGTCATCAAATCCAATAGGTGCAATGACAGGAAGGTACTCATTATCAATAAGATCAAACAAGACCTTCGGATCAACCTTATCAATCTCACCAACAAAGCCAATATCCTTGCCATCAGAATATTTCTTTTTTACATGCAAAAGACCTGAATCTTTTCCGCTTATTCCTATGGCCTTAACACCAAGCTCCTGAACCATTGTCACCAGCTGCTTATTGACCCTGCCAAGGACCATCTCGGCTATCTCCATAGTCTCTGCATCAGTCACTCTAAGTCCGTTTACGAACTGGGCTTCTTTTCCCACTTTTGAAACCCAGGAACTGATGGCCTTTCCACCGCCATGTACAATGATAGGTTTAAGTCCTACAAGCTTTAAAAGCGTAACATCTGTTATTACACTCTTTTGAAGTTCTTCGTTACTCATGGCACTCCCGCCATATTTTACAACGATGATCTTCTTATTGAACTTCTGAATATATGGAAGGGCCTCAACCAGTACTTCTGCCTTCTTTAATACGCTTTCCATATCCTTATCCATAGTAAATCCTCCTTATGACCTGTAGTCTGCATTGATCTTCACATAATCATATGTAAGATCGCATCCCCATGCTGTTGCAGACTCGTTACCTTCATGCATGTCCACAAGTACTGTTACGGCATCAGCCTTCATGATCTGAAGTGCCTTATCTTCATCAAAATCAAGTGGTGTTCCCATATGAAAAACTTCTATCTTTCCATTTGCACTCTCAAAAAACAGCTCCACATCGTTCTGATCAAAGATAGCGCCGGAATATCCCATGGCACAAAGAAATCTTCCGAAATTGGCGTCGCAGCCGTAGATAGCTGCTTTTGAAAGATTTGATCCAACAATTGCCCTTGAAAGAATTCTTGCGTCTTCTTTGCTTTTAGCATTTACAACTTTTGCTTCAAAAAGCTTTGTTGCTCCCTCGCCATCGGAAGCCATCTTCTTGGCAAGAAATGTGCAGACATAGGAAAGAGCTTCTTTAAACTTTTCATAGTTATCATTTTTCTCGCTAATACAGTCATTTCCTGCAAGACCGTTTGCCATACACAAGAGAGTATCGTTGGTTGAGGTATCACCATCAACTGTTATCATATTAAAAGAGTCTGCCACTACATCTTTTACCGCTTCCTGAAGCAGAGATTTCTCAATCTTAAGATCGGTAGATAAAAAAGCAAGCATGGTGCACATATTTGGATGGATCATTCCAGAGCCCTTACTCATGCCTCCAAGAGTGATCTCTTTTCCATCAATATCAAAGGTTACGGCAATCTCTTTGTTAACCGTATCAGTTGTCATAATGGCCTTTGAAGCTGCAGTTCCTGCTTCAATACTATCATCAAGGCTCTCGCTCATCTTAGATACCCCAAGTGTCATCTTATCTACAGGAAGCTGCATTCCAATTACACCGGTAGATGCGACGCCAACTGATAAATATTCAACTCCTAGGCTCTTTTCAACTGCCTTTGCCACTGCCTCGCATGCGTCAAATCCCTCTTTCCCTGTACATGCATTGGCAATTCCTGAATTGATCACAACTGCCTGCATAGTACTACCGGATTCAACTATTTTTTTATCCCACTGGACACATGCAGCCTTTACCACATTGGAAGTAAAGGTCCCTGCGCACACACAGGGCTCTGTGGAATATATAAGTGCCATATCAGTCCTGTCTTTATACTTGATACCTGCTTCGCAGCTCGCTGCCTTAAATCCTTTTGCTGCTGTAATACCACCTGTTATCTCTTTCATATATCTTCCCTCATTTATTAAATATAGTCAGATTACCTTCGTTTAATGCAAAATCGTAATAATTAAGATCAGTTCTTAATGTCCATCCCATTTTCTGCCAAAACTTATTGCCGACTGTATTTGTAACAAAGGCATTCAGGCAGACCTTATTGATCTTTTCCTTTTTTAACTGTTCACAGCAAAACTCCACCATCTTTTTGCCGATTCCATGCATTCTGTACTTTTCACTTACACATACATGATAAAGACAGGCTCTTCTTCCATCATGGCCGCATAAAATAGCACCGACTATTTTTCCATCCTCCACGTCAACTGCACTCGTGGTGGGATTTCTTTTTAAAAACATCTCTACACCTTCTTTAGTATCGTCAATTGAACGGATTCCAAAACCATGTATCGACATCCAGAGTGCGTATACTTCATCATAATCATCAATCGTCATTGTACGAACCATAGCTTCACCAGCTTTACTTTTTATTTATTATGGAAAGCAGGGAACAATTTCAAGTCCCATACTCTCTTTAAGACCAAAGGCAATATTCATATTCTGAACTGCCTGTCCTGCAGCACCTTTTACAAGGTTGTCGATGGCTCCCATCATGATTATTCTGCCGGTGCGCTCATCGATCTTGAATCCAATATCCACGAAATTACTGCATTCAACCCATCTTGTTTCAGGATAAACGCCTTCCTCAAGAAGTCTTATAAAATACTCATCCTTGTAATACTTTTCGTAGGCAGCTCTTATATCCAAAGCACTTGGAAGCTTTCCATCCTTCTTTATAAGAGATGCGTACTCTGTTGCAAGTATTCCTCTGTTCATAGGAACAAGGTGAGGTGTGAAGTTTAACACAAGCTCTTTTCCCGCAGCATATCCAAGCTGCTCTTCTATCTCAGGAGTATGTCTGTGAGTAGCAACTCCATATGGCTTGCAGCTCTCATTGACTTCACAGTAAAGATTTGCTACTTTAGCACCTCTTCCCGCTCCCGAAACACCACTTAAGGCATCAATTATCAGAGAGTCAGGATCAATCAGTCCTTCTTTAATAAGAGGGTATGCTGTAAGGATCGAACAGGTTGTATAGCATCCCGGATTTGCAATGATTCTTGCATTCTTTATCTTTTCCCGGTTTATTTCACACAGACCATATACAGCTTCATTTATATATTCAGGAGCCTTATGTTCTATCTTGTACCATTTCTCATATACAGATACATCTTTTAACCTGAAATCAGCTGAAAGATCTATTACCTTCACCTTATTTAATATTGTTTCATTGATCAGTGATGCACAAAGCCCCTGAGGAGTTGCTGTAAAAATAACATCTACCTCATCTGAAAGCTTATCCATGTTGTCATCCATGCATTTTGCATCTACCAATTTAAAAAGGTTTCCATATATACTACTGTACTTCTCATCTATGTAGCTTCTGGACCCATACCAAACAACTTCTGCTTCAGGATGTCCCTGCAGTAGTCTTACAATTTCTGCGCCGGCGTATCCGGTTGCACCAATGATTCCTACTTTTATCATCTTTTTTGAAACCTCCTATAAACTTTTTTCAGTATACGACCTATAAAAAAAATATGCAACAGGAAATGTAAATATTTATGCATGTTTTTAATTATTTTTAAATATTTATACATTTTTGGTTGCATTTTGTGCATAAAGGGTTTATATTATGATAAAACAAATTCGAGAAAACATTAAAGAAAGACGAGGAGAGAAAAATGGCAAAAGAAAAGGTTATTCTTGCATATTCAGGTGGTTTGGATACTACTGCTATCATACCCTGGCTTAAGGAAAACTTCGATTATGATGTTGTGTGCGTCTGCATAGATTGCGGTCAGGAAGAAGAACTTGACGGACTGAATGAAAGAGCATTAAGTTGCGGTGCAAGCAAGCTCTACATATTAGATGTTGTTGATGAATTTTGTGATGAGTACATAGTTCCATGTGTAATGGCTCACGCAGTTTATGAGAACAAGTACCTTCTTGGCACATCAATGGCTCGTCCTCTCATTGCTAAAAAGCTCGTTGAAGTAGCAAGAAAGGAAGGCGCTGTAGCTATCTGCCACGGAGCAACAGGTAAAGGAAATGATCAGATCCGTTTCGAACTTGGTATCAAGGCTCTTGCTCCTGATATAAAGATTATCGCAGCCTGGAGAAATGATAAGTGGACAATGGATTCACGTGAATCTGAGATTGAATACTGCAAGGCTCATGGCATCAATCTTCCATTCTCTGCAGATTCAAGCTACAGCCGTGACAGAAACCTCTGGCACATTTCACACGAAGGTCTTGAACTCGAAGATCCTTCTTTAGAGCCAAACTACAAGCATCTCTTAGTACTCGGCAAAACTCCTGAAGAGGCTCCTGACACACCAACAACTGTAACAATGACATTTGAAGCAGGCGTTCCAAAGTCTGTTAACGGAAAAGAAATGAAGGTTTCAGACATCATCCGCACACTCAACAAGCTTGGCGGAGAAAACGGTATCGGAATCGTTGATATTGTTGAGAACCGTGTAGTTGGAATGAAGTCCCGTGGCGTATATGAGACACCTGGCGGAACAATTCTTTACGAAGCACACCAGCAGCTTGAGGAGTTGATTTTAGACCGCGATACCTATACAATGAAGAAAGATATGGGCAACAAGTTTGCTGATATAGTATATGAAGGGAAATGGTTTACTCCTCTTCGTGAAGCAGAACAGGCATTTATCGAGTCCACACAGAAATATGTGACAGGCGAAGTTACATTTAAGCTTTACAAGGGCAACATCATTAAAGCCGGCACAACTTCTCCATACTCTCTCTACAACGAGAGCATCGCATCATTCAAGACAGGTGACCTTTACGATCACCATGATGCTGAAGGATTCATAAATCTGTTTGGCCTTTCTTCAAAGGTACGTGCTATGAAGATGCAGGAAGCCGAAAAGAACTGTTGTAAATGAATTCACTCACTTGTTTAATAGGTTACTTCATTTTAGTGAATATTATTGGGTTTGCCTTAATGGGAATAGACAAGCGAAGGGCGCGTAAAAACGCCTTTCGCATTCCTGAGGCAACCCTTTTTTCAGTTGCAATAATAGGTGGAAGTTTGGGGTCCATCCTAGGTATGCAGCTATTCAGGCACAAGACAGCGCACTTGTCTTTTAAGATTGGGATGCCGGTTATTCTTTTGCTTCAGATATTGGTTGGTGTATTATTATTTATAGCTCCGATCAGTATTGATTTCATTTAATTGTTTTTTGGGGAATGGGGAGGAAAAATGCATATAGCAGTATGTGACGACAACATTGCAGACAGAAAGCAGACTGAAAGACTTCTGGGAAGGCAATCAGACAGGTTTTTCAAGGATCTTGGGGAAAGGATCTATATCGACTCCTATGGCAACATTGACGCTTTTATGCAGCACCCGCAGATGTATCACGGTCTGTTTGTTGACATGGTAAATAGTGATGTAGATGGCTGTCAGGTGGCAAAAATGCTGCTTGCTGACGGCGTTACTAACCCAATCGTACTCTGCTCTTCTACTATTGACTATAGAAAAAGAATTGCAGATGAGGGAATAAATGAACCAAATATCTTTTTTCTGGACAAACCAATAAAAGTAGCTGATCTCACAGCTACAATGGATGAAATAAGAAGATGGATGGGGGATCCCATTCAGACTTTGGAGCTTAGAGGACAACACGGGACAATCTATGCCAAGGGTGACGATATAATATGCGTCATAAAAAAGGGTGCAGAGCTTTGCGTCCACCTTGCAGACGGACGAATTCAGGTCATTATGGATGATATTTATAACTTCTATGACCAGTGCGCAATTTTCCCGCAGATCTGCCCTGTTGCCGATACCACACTGATCAACATAAATCATATAGCCAAAACTGCTTTTATGAGGGTTACTATGGACAACCAGAGCACCTATCCTGTCACCCTGACCTATAGAAACTCCATTAAACAGGCCCGAGAAATATGTGATCGCATAGCAAAAGAAAAGTAACCTATAATCCGTTTGTTTACTGGCAGTTATGCACGTGGTATCATCATGATGTAGTAATCGATACTACATTTTGTATTATGTATATTTTTGGGGAGGATCTATGAGTTATAAAATTGTAGTAGACAGTTGTTGCGACCTGCCGGTTGAATATAGGAAAAACCCTAAGTTTGAGGTGGTTCCTCTTATTCTTGAGATAGACGGTAACGTTATTGTTGATGATGACACCTTTGACCAGGCAGATTACCTTGCCAAGGTTGCAGCATCTGAAAACTGTGCAAAGACAGCCTGCCCGTCACCTGAGCTTTATATGAACGCATATGATTGCGATGCAGATGATGTTTACGTTGTAACCCTTTCATCCAAGCTCAGCGGAAGCTACAACAGTGCGCTTTTAGGCAAAGATCTTTTTCACGAAGAAAAAGGTGACAAGAATATCCACATCATAGATTCCCTTTCTGCCTGCTGTGGAGAGGCAAATATAGCACTTAAAGCCATGGAGCTTGCTGAATCAGGTCTTTCATTTAACGAAGTTGTTATTGAAGTTGAAAAATACAGAGATGAGATGGCTACATACTTTGTTTTGGACTCGCTTGATACTCTTAGGAAAAATGGCCGCTTGACCGGAATGAAAGCTCTTGTTGCGACAACACTAAACATCAAACCCGTATGTATCGGCGCAAAGGGCGAGATAATGCAAAGGAGCCAGGGAATCGGCATCAGAAAGGCTCTTGTTAAAATGACAGAAATAGTTGCTTCAGAGATTGAAAATCCTGAAGAGAAGCGACTTATGATCACACACGTAAACTGCTACGAAAGAGCCTGCGTAGTCCGCGACCTTATCCTTAAAAAAGTTCCGTTTAAAGAGACTCTTATCGTTGACGCAGCAGGCGTTGCCACAGCATATGCAGGAGACGGCGGAATCGTAGTAACATGCTAAATCCAGCTATATAAACTGCATATACCAAAGGAAACAGTAATAAATGATAGCTATAAAGATACAACGTCAAAAAGATTTTATGGGCAAACTTCTTACAAGCGAAGTATTTGATGCTTTTCTTGTTAATGAAGCCACTATAGAAACCTTCAACACTTTCCATATCGATGGGAAAATCCATAAGGATTTCTATAGAGGAGATGCCCAGTCCGATGATATTCCTGTAAATGAATTTTCCTCCTGGAAGGAGCTTCGTCCCATTTGTCTTGATCTCATAAAAGGGAAAAGAACTCCTCTTGGATTTAAATTCATCTTCTATCTTGATAATTCTTCCAAAAAAGAACTGATAGTCACAACCGGCAGTGATATTCTTCCCGAGCAGGTAAGTCTTGGGCTTAATATCAAATACTCAAGTGGAGAAATGGTTCTTACTACCGGAACTGCCTTCAATATTTTTACTCTTGATAAAGAAATAGAAAAAGCCTGGGATACCTATATCCCAAGCTTTCTTGACAAAAACAATATTGAATACGAGCTCTTATAATTTACGTATTGTATTTTGTAAGGATTGTAATAAGTTCATCATATTTGGGCTTAATCTGGTTGTACTTCTCCTCGTAGCCTTCCATGGAACCTGCTCTTAAGATTTCAGTAAGCTCGCAAACAGGTGTAAGAAAACCCTTAAGCCCCAAATTGGCTCCCACACCCTTAAGTGTGTGAACAGCCTTAAAAGCCTCAGATACATTCTCTTCTGCAAGATATTTAGTCAGATCGCTCATGCTCTGGTCATTAAGGAACTTAAACATAAACTTGGCAATAAGGTCCTCATTGCCCATGAATCGGTCAAGTATTTCGTCCCAATCTACTCCCCATTCAATTAATTCTGCCTTGAAACCTGCGTCCATAGTTCTCCTTTTCACCGAAAAGAATTAACGTATTTAAATACACAAATCAACTATTTAGAATAATTGTACACCATTTAACACTGCCCTTCAATCGGGGACTTATCTATTTTATTATTATTTTAGACTGAGTTTAAAATTACTCTGCAGCAAGCTTCTCAGCCTGGTCTGCGGCAATCAGTGAATCGATGATTTCATCAAGGTCTCCGTCCATAATCTGATCAATTTTGTACAAAGTCAAATTAATGCGATGGTCTGTAACTCGTCCCTGATGGAAATTGTATGTTCTGATCTTATCAGAACGGTCTCCGCTTCCAACCTGAGATTTTCTAAGTGCCGCTTCACTGTTGTGCTTTTTTTGCTCTTCAAGCTCATAAAGCTTGGCTCTTAAGACCTTAAGGGCCTTAGCCTTATTCTGCTGCTGGCTCTTCTCATCCTGACAGGAAATAACTATACCTGTTGGAAGGTGGGTAAGTCTTACAGCAGAGTCAGTTGTATTAACGCACTGACCACCGTTACCTGATGCTCTGAACACATCAAATTTGCAATCATTCATGTCAATCTCAACTTCAACATCCTCAACTTCCGGCATAATTGCTACCGTGATAGCTGAAGTATGTATTCTTCCACCTGATTCTGTGGCAGGAATTCTCTGAACTCTGTGAACTCCACCCTCAAATTTAAGTCTTGAGTATGCCCCGGCACCCTTTATCATAAAGCTGACATCCTTGATACCGCCTATGCCTGTGTCCTCGACACTCATAGTCTCAACACGCCAGTTCTGCCTCTCAGCATACCTTGTATAGAGTCTGTACATATCTGCAGCAAAAAGAGCTGCCTCCTCTCCGCCTACACCTGCACGTATCTCAACAATAACGTTCTTTTCATCATTAGGGTCCTTAGGCAAAAGAAGTATCTTGAGCTGGTTCTCAAGCTCCGGTATCCTGTACTTGGCTTCTGAAAGCTCTTCACGAAGCATTTCCTTCATATCAGGATCCGACTCCTCATCTAAAAGCTGCAAACTATCATCAATTGTCTGTTTACACTTTTTGTACTCCTGATAGCACTCAACCAAAGCCTCAAGGCTCTTTTGCTCCTTCATCAGGTTTCTGAATTTATTCTGATCAGATACAACATAAGGATCATTAAGTTCCATTGTTATATCTTCATATCGCCTTAATATATCTTCTATCTTATCAAACATAGCTTCCTCTATTCCTATTTAGTCTCATGGTCAAAAGAACTGCTCAGCTAATAAAAGCATGCTCTTACCACTCTGTCATTACCTGAATAGTCCTTAATTACCTCTATGTCGTGATATCTATTATCCTGCTCTAAAAGCTCTTTTACAGCCTGTCCCTGATCATATCCTATTTCCATGATAAGATATCCGTTAGAATAAAGATACTCCGGAACCTCATTAACAATTCTCCTGTAAAAAGACAATCCGTCCTCATCTCCATCAAGGGCAAGCCTGGGCTCAAAATCCTTAACTTCAGGCGCAAGAGTCTCAATTACACTGCTTGCTATATAGGGAGGATTGGACACTATAAGGTCATATTTACTTCCATCTTTTTTTGGAAAAAGATCTGCATGAACGAATTCTGCTCTTTCCTTAAGGCCTAAATTCTCACTATTTAAAGTAGCAACCTCTAAAGCCTTATCTGAAATATCTGTACAGACCGCTTTAGTATCATTTGTAAAGTTAAGAATACTTAAAGCTATACAGCCGGAGCCTGTGCACAGATCAAGAATCCTCATACCATCCTCGCAGAACCTCAAAGCTTCCTCCACAAGAGTTTCTGTATCCTGCTCAGGAATAAGGACATTTTCATTGACCTTAAAATTCAGCCCCATAAAGTCCTGGTTACCAAGAATATAGGCTACCGGTTCACGATTTGCTCTTCTTGCTATAAGAGCCTTGTAACCTTTCTCCTCTTCCTCAGTAATTTCCTTATCAGGATGGGCGTACAAAGTGCTGTGATTAGTATTACATATATATTCCAAAAGGAGCCGTGCATCCAGACCTGCGTCTGGAATTCCGACTCTGGAAAGTTCATTTATTCCGTTTTCATAAGCCTCTTTATAATTCATAAAGTATCACCAAATAAGAATATCAGTTAGCGGACTCAAGCTCCTCAGTTTCCTCTTCATCATTGAGCCAGCTGTCATCTATCTCATAACCAAAAGAATCCTTAAGATAAGCCTTCCAATCAAATACTGCCTCAACAGACTTTATCGCCACTTCGATCATGCTATCGTCAGGCTCCTTGGTTGTCAGTCTCTGAAGCCAAAGCCCCGGAGCAGAGATCATTCTTACAAGGAAGAAATTATATCTTCCTGCCAGTCTTATAAGCTCATAGGATATTCCTGAAATAACAGGAATAAGAAGGATCCTTACCACGATTCGCCATAAATATGAATCAACCCTGATAAAGAAAAACAGGATAATACTTACAAGCATTACAAATAGTATAAAGCTACTGCCGCATCTTCTGTGAAGTCTTGAGCTCTTTCTTACATTTTTAACAGTAAGAGGTCTGCCCTTTTCAATGCAATTGATGCACTTATGCTCAGCGCCATGATACATGAATAAGCGCTTGATATCTTTCATCTGCGAGATCAAAAGAATATACAGGATAAAGATAAGGATCCTGAGTACACCCTCTATAATAGCGACGAGAGATGTATTTCTGATGTACTTACTGATAACTTCCGAAAGTGCATAGGGAAGGATCATGAAAAGACCTATGGCAAAAATGAAAGATATAGCCGTTGTAAGGATCATAAGAAATGTATCCTCATGACCTCCCGAAACCTGATCAATGCCCTCATCAAGCTTTGATGGTTTTTCTTTTTCCTCTTCATAAAATGTAGAAGAATAATTCAAAGATTTAAGGCCCAAAATAAGAGAGTCAATAAAAACAAACACACCTCTGACAAATGGGATGTTTAAGAGCTTACTGCCATATGCAATGCCATGAAACTCATCCACCTCAACAGCTATATCACCATCGGGCTTTCTGACCGCAACAGCATACATATCTTTATTTCTCATCATTACACCTTCAAGAACAGCCTGTCCGCCTATACCTGAATAGTGTTTAACTTTTCTTTTCTTCATACTCACCTCGCGCTTAAGTGATAATGCTTATTACGGAAAAAAGAGGCTGAGGCCAAAAGCCTCAACCTCTTAACTCTACACTTTTATGAATTACTGATTGTTCATGCCGTATTTCTTGTTGAACTTATCAATACGTCCACGAGCAGTTGTAGCCTTCTGCTGACCAGTATAGAATGGATGGCACTTTGAGCAGATTTCTACGTGAATCTCACTCTTTGTTGATCCAACTGTAAATGTGTTACCGCAGTTGCAAGTAACAGTTGCCTGATGGAATTCTGGCTGAATGTCCTGTCTCATCTCTTCTCACCTCTCTATATACAAAAAATCTTCATAATTAACTATAGTTACCGCTGCTTGCACAGCTATATCAATATAACATAATAAAGTTACTTTCGCAAGTATTTTTTTAATTTCTTTCTAATGCGCTGCATTGCGTTGTCTGTAGACTTAAGATCCCTGCCAAGCACAGCAGAAATCTGCCTTATACTCATTCCGGTTATGTACAGATCAAGTATCTGTCGCTCAAGATTACTTAACTCTTTATCGATAGCATCTTCAAGGGCTTTGATATTTTCCTGCTCTATTATGAGCTGCTCCGGAATTGAACTTGAATCAGACTCCAGAATACTTTCTATAGCCGTCGCACTATTTTCATCATCTTCCCTGGTGGTATAGATGGAAATATAGGAATTAAGCGGTGCATGCTTTTTTCTGGCAGAGGATGCGATTGCAGAGTACATCTGTCTCGAAATGCAAAGATCGGCAAAGGTCATAAAACTGGCATCTCTTCCAATATCATAGTCCCTGATTGCCTTAAAAAGGCCTATCATGCCCTCCTGGATAAGATCATCCCTGTCAGCGCCGAGAATATACATGGACCCGGCTTTTTTCCTGACAAGATTCTTATATTTGTTCATGACATAGTCTATGGCATCAGATTCGTTGTCATCATGAATTTTCAGTACTAACTGCTCATCAGTGTAGTCTTTATAATTCTTCATTTATTTAAGTCTCTGTCTCACTATCTCAAAAGCAAGTACTCCGGTTGCAACTGAAGCATTAAGAGAATCAATATCGCCCTTCATAGGAATTGAAGCGATCATATCGCATTTTTCCCTGACAAGCCTTGATACGCCGCTGCCCTCATTACCTATCACAAGTCCGATTGGTCCCTTAAGATTAAGGTCATACATGGTCGTACCGCCCATATCTGCACAAACGAACCAAAGCCCCTTGTCCTTAAGTTCTTCGATGGTCTGGGCTATATTTGTAACCTTTGCAACAGGTGTGTAATTGATAGCACCCGCCGAAGCCTTTGCAACAGTTGCTGTAAGTGATGCTGCTCTGTGCTTTGGTATTATAACTCCATGCGCTCCGGAAAGGTTAGCTGTTCTTATAATAGCGCCAAGATTGTGTGGATCCTCAATATTGTCCAAAATGATGATAAAAGGATCTTCACCCTTCTTTTTTGCTGCATCTAAAATGTCATCGACTTCAGCATACTCATAGGCTGCCGCATAAGCGATCACACCCTGATGTTTGCCTGTTTCTGACAACTGATCCAGTCTTTCTTTTTTGACAAAAGAAATAACTGTATCCTTGTGTTTTTTTGCTTCGCGCAAAATGCTCTGAACCGGACCATCCTTGCATCCGTCAAGTACAAACAGTCTGTCTATTACTTTACCGGATCTAAAAGCCTCAAGAACGGCATTTCGGCCCTCAACGATTCTGCTTTCTAAATTTTCTTCCATATTTTTCCTCTTTATTTCAAGATATCAAGATCAGCTTTTTCAATCGCCAATCTAACTATTTCGCAGGCTCTGTCCATATCTCCTTTGAGATAAAGAAATCCCATTACTGCTTCAAAGCCCGTGGCATCAAGGTACTCTATAGTTGACGCATTTTTAGCCTTGGTATGTGGTTTTGAGTTGCGTCCTCTTCTATAGATCTCTTTTTCCTCTTCTGTAAGGTCATCCATTATAGTCCTTATGATAAGTGACTGAGTTCCGGCCTTAACAATGGAGCTTGCTCTGGAATGAAGCTTATTTACAGCTGTATTGCCTTGATTGACAAGTATAGAGCGCACTATTACATCAAAAATAGCATCCCCTATATAGGCCAGTGTCAAAGGAGAAAAAGTTCTTATATCCTGCCCTTTTATTCCAAATTGTTCATTAAAATAATCATTTAACGAAGCTGCCATTTAACACCTTCCCTGGTATCCTTGATCTCAACACCCTTTTCAAGCAGTTCATTTCTGATAGCATCTGCAAGTTCAAAATTCTTTTCTTTTTTGGCCTGGCTGCGGCGCTCGATTGCATCAAGAACATATGCCTCAAGCTCAGGATCAACGCTTGCAGCTGATTCCTTCATGTTTTTAGCATGACCAATAAGATCAAGAGAAAGAACTTTATCAAAGTTCTTCACGATTGCAAGCTTTGTAGCATCATTAGTGTCAGCTTTCAATGCATCATAAAGAACTGTTATAGCCATTGAAGTATTAAGGTCTCCACAGATAGCATCTGCAAAGTTGTCCTCAAACTTCTTAAGTACGCTTTCGTCAACTGCTCCCTCTTCCTTAAGCTCAGCAACTCTCTTAACCAGCTTGTCAAAAGCAACAGCTGTGCTGTCAAGTACCTCAAAAGAGAACTCTAAAGGCTTACGGTAATGTGACTGGAGGCAGAAGAATCTGTAAACCAGAGGATCATATCCTTTTTCTTTTAATACAGAAACAGTAAGAACTGCGCCTTTTGACTTACTCATCTTACCTGCTCTGTCATTTAAGTGATTGCTATGGAACCAGTATTTGCACCACTCATGGCCAAGATAGCTCTCTGACTGGGCAATTTCGTTTGTATGGTGTGGGAAGATATTATCCACGCCGCCGCAGTGAATATCAATATATTCTCCAAGGTGTTTCATTGAAATGCATGAGCACTCGATATGCCATCCCGGGTATCCAACTCCCCATGGGCTCTCCCATTTAAGAGCCTGGTCTTCAAACTTTGATTTTGTAAACCAGAGCACAAAGTCTGTCTTGTTCTTCTTGTTGACATCCTCTTCTACATCATCACGAACACCGACCTGAAGCTGCTCTTTCTCAATATCTGAAGAAAATACATAATAATCATCTAACTTGCTGGTATCAAAATATACGTTTCCACCTGCTACATATGCAAAGCCCTTTTCAAGTAGAACTTCAACCATATGAATAAACTCAGGAATGCAGTTTGTTGCAGGTTCCACAACATCCGGACGCTTATTTCCAACAGCGTCAAAATCTTTAAAGAAAGCATCTGTATAATATTTTGCAATTTCCATTACTGTCTTGTGCTCTCTTTTTGCTCCTGCAAGCATCTTGTCTTCACCTGTATCAGCATCTGAAGAAAGGTGTCCTACATCTGTGATATTCATGACTCTTTTTACATCATATCCCGCATATTCGAGGGCCTTTATGAGCACGTCCTGCATGATATATGTTCTGATATTACCGATATGAGCGTAATGATATACAGTAGGTCCGCAGGTATACATTGATACCTTGCCTTCCTCTCTTGGTATAAAATCTTCAACTTTTCTTGATAAAGTATTATAAAAAGTAAATGAATGTGCCATCTTTTCTCTCCAATTATTCTCTCAATTTTTGGGGCAGCCGGCGCAACCTGCGCACTTTGCCTCACTGTCATATACAGTAGCTCCTTTTTCAAAAAAGCTACTGATCATACAGACTGCCTGAGAGGATATTCCTTCACCGTTTCCGGTAAAGCCCAGCCCTTCCTCTGTTGTAGCTTTGACATTGACCTGAGAGATATCAATTCCAAGTGCATCTGCTATATTTTCTCTCATAGTGTCTATATGTGGTCTCATTTTTGGAGCCTGAGCTATGATTGTAGCATCAATATTCTCAATCATAAAGCACTTTTCTGAAAGCATCTCTCCAACTGTTTTTAAAAGAAATAATGAATCCGCTCCCTTATATTTGGGGTCTGTGTCAGGGAAATGCTTGCCAATATCTCCAAGAGCTGCCGCTCCAAGAAGTGCATCCATGATCGCATGTAAAAGTACATCAGCATCTGAATGACCAAGAAGCCCTTTAACATAAGGAATCTTTACTCCACCGATGATCAAATCTCTATCTTCAACCAGGCGATGGACGTCATATCCCATTCCAACTCGCATGTTTATTACCTCGTTCTTTCTATCTATGAACTATATAATAATCTCAATGAAGAAATATTTCCACTATAAATGCAACAGCGCAGGCAGCACCTGCAACTGTGAGAAGGCTCTTTTTATTAAGCGCCAGTACAAGTGCAACTGCAAAGCCTATTACCGACGATAACATATAGTCTGTGGCATGAAGTATTGCAGGAAAAGTCATAGCTGCCAGGGTGGCGTAGGGAACATAGTGCAAAAAAGACTTAACAAAATTGCTCTTTATTTCTTTCCTGATAAGAGTCAAAGGCAGCGCTCTGATAAGGTATGTCACAAGCGCCATAACAATGATGTAGGAAAAAACATTATTCATGGCTTTCCTCCTTTACCGGCGCGATGATTGCTGCTAAAGCTGCAACAACAACAGTTACGATTATTATTCTAAAGCCCGATGAAATCTCTTTTAACAAAGGGGCATATGTAAATACTGTACTTAGTGTCATCGCTGATATTACAACATACATAACGGCCTTGCTAGTCCTGGTATCCGGAATAATGATTGCAACAAACATACCATATATGGCAAGCCCAAGACAGCTGATTATCCTGGCAGGCATTATTGCTCCTGCCGTAGCTCCAAGTCCTGTGCCCAGCACCCAGCCAAAAACAGAAGTGACAATAAGGCCATAGGAATACATAGGATAAAGCGTACCCTGTTTCAATATGCTGACACCAAATATCTCGTCCGTTACTCCATAGGATATTCCCAGTCTGTGGAGCGTGCCAAGATGCGTATCCAGTTTTTGGGAAAGAGCTGTAGACATAAGGCTGTAGCGCAGATTGATAACGATCTGAAGCATGATTAGTTCGATGTAACTACCGTTTCTGGCGATAACATCAAGGGCTGAAAACTGCCCTGCACTTGTGACATTTAGAAGTGACGTCATAACTGCCTCAAAAACAGACATTCCGATTTTGGAACTCTCTATTCCAAAAGCAAAAGAAACTGCCATATAGCCAAGGCAGATTGGAATGGCATCCCTGCATCCATCCCTGAAATCCTTAATTGTTCCAGCACTCATTTTTTCATAATCTCCATTACAACTCCTCTATTTTTTCTAAAACATCTGATATTTCTATTCCTGATAAGCTTCCCTGGATCATCTGGGCATTTCCACCGCCCTTTGCTCCAAAGACCTCTCTTAGAACTTTGATAACTTCATTCAGATCTTTTTTCTTTTGGCCGGATGAAAAGACAAACTTATACCCCTTCTCATCAGATCCTGCAAACACTCCGCAGAATCCATCATGGCCCTGCGCAAGTAAGTTGACAATCCTTCTCATAGAATTTCCATCTGTTGATTCATCTTTTACCAGAATTACATTTTCTTTATCAGAAGGAATCTCTTTAAGCTCATATTCTATAAGCTTTTCTTTTACAGTTGAAAGCTCGGATTTAAGATCTGTATTTTCAGATGAAAGTTTTTTTACCGAAGGAATAATGTTATCAAAAGATGTCGTAAACTGCCTTGAAAGCTCATCTACGATCTGCTGCTGGCAATTTATATACTCAAGCGCACGCCTTCCGCACAAAATATTGATTCTGACGCCGCCCTTGTAATTCTGAAGCCCCGTAACTTTTAGGATTCCAATCTCGCCGGTGTGCTCTACATGTGGAGCACAGCAAGCGCAGACATCATAACCTTGTACTGTAACAATACGGACATCACCAGACAGTTCTTTTTTACTTCTATAATTTAATGACTTAAGAGTCTGTTCATCCGGAAATTCACATATAACAGGGACATTCTCCCAAATTGCCCTGTTTACCTTTAATTCAATATCCCTGATATTGTCAGGGGTAAGAAGGCCATTGTAATCCATGGTAACTTCAGTGTCGCTTAAGTGAAATCCCACATTATCATAGCCATATTCTGATGACACGATTCCTGAAAAAATATGCTCTCCGGTATGCTGCTGCATGTTGGAAAATCTGTGTTTCCAATCAATAATGCCGTGAACCTCTTCACCTTCATTTAAAGGCTCATCAATCACATGCCTTATCACGCCATCCTTTATTGATACATGAGTGACATCATGGCTTTTAAAAGCATCTGTAATTGTACCTATATCAGAGCTCTGTCCGCCCTGCTCAGGGAAAAAAGCTGTTCTGTCAAGGATCAAATCATATTTCCCGTCTTTTCTCTTTTCGCAGGAGATGACCGCTGCATCAAACTCCTTTATATATGCACTTTCATAATAAATTTCCACTATTTTTTCCATAGCCCCAATTTTAGCACATTAAAGTGTAGAAATAAAGAGAAACGGTCACTGTGGTCATGCCGGGATTAACTTGAACATATGGTTAAAGGCGTATACAATATTCATTGTTTTTCTAAAAATTGTTCTGAAAGGTGATAATAATGTTGGGGTTAATATTCACAGGAATTCTGATATACATAATTGTACTAATAGTCAAATATAACAAGCTTAAGGCCAACGCATTCAGCGAAGAAGAGGTCAGAAAGGCCGCACAGGAACAGGCCAAAAAAATAAAATATAAAGAACCTGTGATTTCCTGCGACTACTGCGGCTGTTCAATCGATACAAAAAAGAATAAGGTCTGCCCTCACTGCGGCGCGCCCTATGATAAGGACGATGAATGGTCAGCAAGATTTAATGTAAGCGAACAGTTTATCTCAAAAAGTACTGAAAAAGTAATTTCCCAAAGAGAAAGAAAAGCTGAAATTGAAAGTAAAAAAGTACTTAAAAAGTTAAAGAAAACAATCTTTATTCTTGTTGGTACCCTTACAGGCATATTAGTACTTGGCCTTGCAATAAGTATAGCTGACAGCCATACCCGCTATCGCAAAAATGAAGAACTAAATGACAAACCCTATTATGAATTTGTTCCGGCTGACTATGCAGCCTGCGGCGACGGAATTATCTATGATGATGGAAAAGTAAAGGTAACAGTGAATGGCTTTTACTATACAGAGGATGGATCTGAAATTGTCAAAGTAGGACTTTTAGTAGAAAACACTTTGGATAAAGCTATAAAGCTCAGCCTTTCCTGTAATTCCATAAATGGCATTGCCACATCAAACGATTACATTTATATGTACGATTCTTTTAAGAAAAAAAGCACCACTCAGATATATGAGGATATGTACTATATTACAGACAGCCTCATAACAGAAATGGTATTTAATGATATCGCTGTAAGATCTGAGGACTATAATTACAGAAAGATCATGTCACAACCGGTTACCATAAGCACCACAGCAGACACAAAAAGACTCAGCAATCCTACAGACGAAGAAATAAATGCTTCGACTCTCGTCTACTCAAATGAGCAGGCAGATATCTACGCCTATACCAAGAAAGATGACAAAGACGGCTTCTATCTGTACATCAAGAACAAAAGCGAAAGCGGATTATATCTGGAAAAAATAGATTTTAATATTGATGGAGAAATCACATCCTCTTACGGACTCTACAAAGACTACCTGCCATCCAATTACCTGTATGTATCACGCCTTATCCATTCAGACGATAGCACAATCGAAGATCTGACCGGCAAAAAAGTTTTCTTCACACTTTCAGTGTCTTGTAAAGAGAACCCTTCATACGATTTCTCGACAGAGTACTTAGATATAAGCGATCTTTTTAAGCAGTAAAATCCCCCTAAGTGCAAAGCACTTTCCTATGATATGAAAAAAGAGACTGCTTTATGCAGTCTCTAGTGGTAAATGTGATAGTTCCTCGATCACGCGGCTTTTTACGACATCCTTTTCTGTCTCCAGTGCAAAAGCCATTTCTGTAAAAAGGAGTTTCTCAGCGATATTAAGGTACTTTTCATTAAGGGCAGCAAATTTCTTGCCCTCTGCCTCACGCATCGCCTTGATCTTGCGAAGTGTCTTTACAAGGCTCATCATCTCTTCCACAACGTTACGCTTGATGACACTGGTGATGGCCGGTTCAGCCTTTTTTCCCTCGAGTAGTTCAATCTCCGGTGTATCCTCGATATCATCTATAAGTCCCATAGCTTCGTCAGCGCTCATAACATCTCGAACCTTATCCTCAGCTCCGTCAACCGGAACATAAAGGACACTGCCCGCATCTACAGCAGAAATCATCATGTAATACTCTTTTTCATTTCCCCTCTCAAGAAACGACGGTACGAGAATCTCTCGAACCTTACATAAACCATGACTACCGTAAATAACGCACTCTCCTACATTTAACATATTGTTCCTCCTTCTGAAAAAAACAACCTGCTGTATCTGTCTGAAAGCGCTTTCATCTATGGACTTTTTTAAAGTGCCTTTGGCACTTTTCGAACGTGACTAAATTATAACATATTATTACAAATTTTGTAATAGTTAATCGTTTAAAAATTTTGATAATTTTGTGTCTTTTTTATGTGCAATTCTCAGTATCTATGCTACATACGCTCAGATGCGCGTATCACATTCACGTATTCTTTTCTAGTTTCCTTAAGCATCGGAATGTACGTTTTATCGTTTATTGTATAGGGCACAAATCCGCACTTTTCCTGAACTCTTTTTGACTGTTCATTTCCATCAAAATAGCAGCAAAAAATGCGTCTTAGTTTTATATCTTCAAAACCATGTCTTATTATCTCTTTTGCCGCTTCCGGAGCTATTCCTCTTCCCCAGAAAGGGACACCGACCCAATATCCCAGCTCAGCATCGCCTTCCAAAAGAGGTCTCTCCTTACTTCCCGTAAGCGTAAGACCTATGCTTCCAACAGGTTCATCGTTGCCACCTTTAAGGCAAATGGCATACACTTCTTTTTTATTAAAAATAGTCCTTATAACCGCCCTGCTATAGCCCACACTCTCATGGGGAAGCCACCCGGCAGAAAGGCCTATTCTCTCGTCACTTGCAAGCCTAAAAAGGCTGGCAGCGTCACTATCCTGCCAGCCTCTAAGTATCAGCCTGTTTGTCTCAAGTATTATTCCCATTTTAGTGACTCATGTAACTGAAACCAGTTTTTTCAGTGAACACATCAAACGCTTTCTTGAACAGGATAAAATAAGCTTCCTCCTTATACTGTGCATCATGAGAAAGGAAAAAGATAACTTTTCCGCTCTTTATATCCCACTCAATATCATGCTGAGGATCAAGCGCATCTATATCCTTAAAAGAAAGACCATACTTTTCTTTGCAGTAATCATCCTTATTTTCCATATCCATTGTAGCTTCGATAATATTGGATTTTATCTTAAGAAGGTTATCAAGCTGTTCCAGCATGATCTGATGAACAATATTCAGGGCTGAGATTTCATAGCCCACAAGACGCATGTCAGAAATGATCCTGTGAAAATCAACATTAGTGTATTCAAAAGGATCTATCCTGTTCTCACCATAACAAAAAACTGCATCATATAACGCCTCGTTCATAATCATTCTCCTTTCATGCTTGGCTCAAAAAGCCCTTTTTGTGTGTTCAAAAACTCTATGTATTCTTTTTCCGGAATAGGTCTTGAATAATAAAATCCCTGTAAATACTCGACTCCGTTATCTATAAGGATTTTTGCCTGTTCCATTGTCTCAACACCTTCCGCCAGAATATGAAGTCCGTATTCCTTCAGGAAATTTATGGTATACTGAAGCATTTTCAGGTTTTCCGGCCTGTCCTTATCAAGACAGTTCCATATGAATTCCTTATCCATTTTGACCAGGATATAATCCATCTTGAGTATTTCAAGGAGATTAGAGTACCCCGATCCAAAATCATCCATTGAGAAGGTGCTTCCCATTTCCTTGAGCCTTCTGACATTTTCTCTGAAAGCCTCATCGTTATTTATGTAGGCCGTCTCTGTTATCTCAAAATTGATAAACTTAGGTGGGATATGGTACTTTTCCATTTTCCGGCTAAGTCTTTCAAACGCCTGATGATCAACAACTTCATTGCCTGAAAGGTTGACCTCGATAGTCTTTACTCCAAAGCTTGAAATATTTTCTTTTGCGATGAAAGAGCACACTTTTTCAAACACCAGATCATCAATCTGCTGGATAAGGCCACATTTCTCAGCTATCGGAATGAAATCTTCAGGAGAAATATAATTCGCCGAATCAGGTCTTTTAAGTCTTACCAGCGCTTCTGCTGATGAAAAAGCTCCGTCTTTAACCGAAAGGATTGGCTGGTAATAAACTTCAAAAGCTTTATTCCTCACTGACTCTCTTACCACATCCTCGATAGTGTTTCTGTACCTCATCTTGTCGATGACACTCTCATCAATTACCAAATTCGGCGCTGACTGTTTGTAAATATATTCACCGGACACATATGTCAGGATCTGAAGAGCCTCATTGGCGTCTTTTGCACACTTAAGAGCATCTATTACAGCAAAGGTAAGTTTATAATTACCACCATCCACTTTGTAATTGTTTATGATGTTCATAAACTCTTCTATCTTTTCAGGAGAAGCAACCACAAAGCTCAATGTGTTCCAGTTTGAAAGATAACTGTCTATATCAAGCTTATCCTGAACAAGCTCAGCCACATTGGCCTGAAGTTTATAGAGCTCATCTCTGTTGGCTGCAGTCTGAACACTTGTCTTTCCGGTAAAAATGACAGAGACAATGAAAAACGGCTTCCCGAGTCCATACTTCTCCAAAAGATACAGTGTAAAGGCATCCTTATTTTTCACATTAGGAAGTGCCCTCTCAAACAGTTCCTTAGGATTCTCAATGACTAAAAATACCACAAGAGCCATGACCATCATGGCTATGGAAGACACCTGAATTCCCTTTGTATAATACTGGTATGCCGCAAGGAAAAGCCATGCTAATGCTCCTGAAAAAAGAGCTATAAACTCTTCTCGCCTAAGACGTTTTCTATGAACCACAAGACCTAGCACCATGGCAAGTAGGTAAAAGAAGCCTATGAAATAACAAACTATTATCATAGTTCCATAGTTGTAATAAAAGCCTGTCTGAGTTCTTCCATACCTTGCTTTTCCGGTAAGTATCGAAATCAATCCGACCACAAGCGGGATAGAAGGTATTGCGCTCATCCTTGCAGATAAGCCTCTTCTGATAGTTACTTTCGAACAGACGTATAATGTCATCACATATGTACATATCAAAAGTGATCCTATATAAAAATTCTGAACACCGCGTCTTAAGACATTATAAGATCCTCCGAGATACACAAATACATAGCATTCTGTTATCTCAGAGAGAATATTTATAAAAGCCATCATGAGGAAGACCAAAAAAACACGCGATGAACTAAGCTGCGGTTTTGTCTTGCGCAGGTATATGATGATTAATATAGAAAGTACTATAATTGCAACAATAGGGGTACGTATTTCCATATATTAATTATAATATAGTTTCTTTACAACAACAACTTATTTGCTTTTACAACCTTGGTATAGAACAAGGCAAGTGGCAAAAATCCCTGTGCGAAAGCCTTAGGTGCTCCACTGCCAACAACTACAGTATCTTCAATAATTTTTTTCTGCCCCAGACTGTATCCGGCAGATGCCATATGTTTTTTGAATGTCTTTATTCCCTTATCCAGATATGAAGCATCTCCTGTAAGCTCATAGGCAATAGCCATTGCTTCAAGAAGCAGCGGATTATTTCCATTTCTGGCAAGGCTCGGAAGTTCTTTGTAATAGAAAAGTCCGTAAGGATTCATCTGATTCTCGACTATATCATCTATAGCGCCCATGATCATCTCTTTTAACTTATCCGAAGGGAAAACTCTGTAGTAGCGCATAAGCGAGCCGACAGCCACAGAGATCATAAAGCCCACTCTGATGGTTGTATTGTCAGTATATGGCGCAAGCCAGTGCCCGTACTTTTTATTCCACTCTTCAAACTGAGAAACGATCCAATCACACTTTTCAAGCCACCTCTCATCATGAGTCTCAACATAAAGAGCAGACAGGCTTCTAAGGGCCCAACCGGTCTCCCTTGCACTGCTCTCTCCCGGAGTCTTGAACATGGGAGTATCAAGGAGTTTTTGAACGTTTTTGCCTATTCCAATTGCCGTTTCAAGGGCTCTTTCATCACCGGTGAAATGATAATAGTCCAACAGGCCTTCGACCCACTCATGGCTGCAGGCCAGAACGCCGGTGCATCCATTCCCATCTTTTGAACCTCCGGTATGGCCATTTATATGTTCCCACTGCCCGCCAATCTGGAGATCGTCTTTGCTGTAATGACAAACATCTACATCCATCCAGTGCATAGCTGCCACATTGGCGTAGTCCAGAAATCTCCTTATTCCACTCCTTGCGTACATCATATACATTGCATGAGGATAATCGTACTCGTTATTGGTCCAGACAAGCCTTCCGCCTCCGCGGCCCTGGCTGGTATATCCCGGATCTGGTCCATCCCCCCAGTTCAGCATTCCATAGCAGCGCACATGATTATCTGCCTTGTCGATAAGTGCCAGTTCATAGTCATCAACCTTTTTATCTTCAGGTAAAAAGATATCCGGCATGATCCCTGCTTTTTCAAAAACTTCAGGAGCAAGCTGAGGTGTATCAGGCATCTGATAAATAAGACTTCTGTTATTTATCTCATATACATCAAGATCAGCTTCGTGAAAATGAAGTAGAATTCTTTGCTCTCTTGCCATTCCTGAGCTAAATACCACAGGTTCACTCTGTGACTTTGCTTTTGTCTCTTCCTGATCAGGAATAAGAGAAATGCATATTCCGTCAGCTGACGCCTTTACTGCTTTTGGAAAGTTCTGCTGTGCCTGAAATACAGTTGCACACATTCCGATTCCTGAATCATAGCTTGTACAGTCAGCAAAAAAAGTACCATAGAACACTTCTGCAAAATGCTCATTAGCTTCCTTTTCAAGCATCTCAGCCATGATCTGCAAAGATACCTCTTCGCCCTCATTGCCAGTGGTAATGGCAGTCTTGTAATTGGATCTTGCAACCATTGTTCTGATCTTGTCTTTTCTATCCTCGGAGCTGTTTTTTATTTCAAATGTAAGTGACTTTGGTTCAAAATCACCATCAGTGCAATTAAAAAGTCTTATAGCGCACTCAAGCCACGGCTTTCCGGCAGTCACATATATCCTGAAGGTGAATTTTATCCCCTCACCAGAAATGTGTTTTTCCTTTTCTATAAACCTGCCGCAAGCTTCGATTACAGCGTATATTTCGCCTTTTTCAACTACTTTGAGATCATCAAAAACTGTCTTGAACTTTTCATCCTCTGTGCATAAAACAGGGCCCACAAATCTCTCCCTGTCTATTTTTTTACCTTGATAAAAAAATTCTTCAAAAATATTATCTGTATTATTCTTTAACTTGAAGCTTAAAACTCCATTAGAAACAGATATCAGTTCCTCATCTTTACATATATCAATCTTCTCATCCAGATCAGCTTTTTTGCCTGAAAACTCAAGTTCAAAATCCTTATCTGCATTGCCCGGAAGATCAGCTAAAAACCTTGAAAAAACATATTTTACAGTCCCATCCTCCCAGGTAGAAGTTATCTTAAACTGGGAAGGTATCGCTTTGTCTTTATCCATAACGCACAAAGACTCATACTTTTCCAAGGAAACTTCGCCCTTTGGAAATGGAATACCAAGCCCGCACAGTTCTTTTTTTCTATCATCCTTATAAAGCTTGTCAAAATGGATTTTCATGTTCTAAGCATCCTCCCTATACTCTTTCGTTGTACTACATAAATATTATCTTATAAGCACTCTGAAAAAGTATTTTTGCTTGTGGCATGGAGACTCAAAATATTATTCTTGTGTCTATTTAAACCTGGATAAGATATCCGGTGTAAGGAGGTATATCAAGTCCTCCGCCAAAATCAATGTCTTTTCCCGTTATCATATCTTTCCCCCTGCCGGCTCTTGCATTGAAATCAGCATGGAAACTATTCTCGTCAGCATTTATCACAACTATCATCCTGTCTCCATCTGCCTCTCTTTCAAATATGCATTGCCTGTTAGTCAAAAGAAGCGATGAAAAACCGCCGTAGCTAAGCGCCTTAGAGCCTTCTCTTGCCTTGCACAGCGCCGCGATCACATCAGTAAGCTCATTCCAGGCAGGGCTGTCAAAGCATGGCCGCAACGCAGGATCCCCCTGGGATTTATCAGCTTTTTCACCCCACTCACTGCCATAGTAGATCGTGGGAATACCAGGCATTCCGAACATCAACGTATAGATAAGTTTTAAATGCTCCGGCCTGGAAAGCGTGCTTGCTATCCTGCTCACATCGTGATTGTCCACAAAAGAGAGAAGGTGCTTTCCCTTATAAAGCGTCCAATTCTCAGGTCCAAACTGCCTAAGAAGTGAATGGACTATTTCAAACATATTCATGCTGTTAAAAGAAGAGAACATTCCTTTATAGCACTCATAATTAGTGGCACTGTGGCAAAGTTCATCAGACATGATGCGGTTATAGTCGCCGCCTATCATCTCACCCATCAAAAAGAAATCTTCTTTCCATACTGTAGTCTCATGGCGAAGCCTTCTTAAAAAGTCAGTATCCACACAATAAGCCACATCAAGCCTAAGTCCGTCAATTCCAAATTCATCAATCCAGAATTTAATGCTCTCCAAAAGATAATCGGTAACGGCAGGATTTTTAAGATTAAGCTTTACCAGATCGTAGTTGCCTTCCCAGCCTTCATACCAAAATCCGTCGTTATAATTGCTATTTCCGTCAAAGCTTATGTTAAACCAGTCTTTATAGGGAGAATCCCACTTCTTTTCCTTAACATCTTCAAAGCCAAAGAAACCTCTGCCTGCATGGTTAAACACACCATCAAGCACAACTCGTATCTTTTCCTTATGCAGTGCTTTGCAAACCTTCTTAAAATCAGCATTTGTCCCCAGGCGCACATCGATCTTTTTATAATCCCTTGTATTGTAGCCGTGAGTATCCGACTCAAACACCGGGTTAAAAATAACTGCGCCCACGCCAAGCTTTTTCAAATGAGGAATCCAATCTATGACCTTTAATATTCTGTGCTCCAGCACACCGTCATTTTCAAAAGGTGCCCCGCAAAATCCAAGGGGATAGATCTGATAAAAAGATGTTTCATAAGCCCACATGAGTTTACCTCCTAAACTTCTTTTCCAATCTGAAAACATAAGGGTATAAGCCAATAGCAGCAAAAGAAACCAAAAAATATCTGATGCTTCTTACAAGTCCTGCAAGAAAAACTCCGGAATCCAAAAATTCCTTGCTAAATGGAAGTTTCAAAAGAGTATTCACTGCAAAATAGATCACAAAGCCGCCAATTATCCTTGTTACACAAAAAAGCGGATTTCTGGTATTTTCAAAATTCACAAATTTCTTTTCAAATTCGATAGAAACAAAAAATCCGCCCATAAGACCTAAAGAAGTGAAATAATCGCTGGTCTTACAATAAAAAAGTCCAAGACATGAAATCAAAAAGATCACAATATAAACAATCCAGTGGTTCTTTTCATTTACCTTACTGAAGATAAATGGAATCAAAAGAACTATCAAAAGCCCTGAGAGCCATCCACAAATAACATCAGTTGGGTAATGTACACCAACTGCCACTCTTGAAAAGCCAACCAGTAGCGGAATAACAAAAGCAAGTACAGTAAAAGCCTTTTTCTTTTTGTACATAGCTATCGAGCTATACGCTGTAACTGAATTTGTAGAATGGCCACTGGGAAAAGAAAATCCTTGCGCTGCAATATCATAAAGATCAGCATCTTTTTCCACCGGTCTGAAACACTTTATGGCACCATGGTCAAAATATGGTCTTCTCCTCCAAAAAATGTTCTTGATAAGAGGATTAAGAACAAGGCCAACCATAACATTTATTCCAATATAAATTCCATATTTCTTGTCATAGCACCAGAATATAAATCCCAGTATACCTATAAGCAGCATTTCTTCGCCAAAAGCAGAAAAATGTGAAATTATTCCTGCTCCTTTTTCTCCCAGAACACTTTGGAGCCATTGCATAAATGCCACTTCAAAGTCAAAATAAAATGATCTCCCAACAACTAAATTCATAAAAATTTTCCTCGCACGTTCACAAATGATGTCTTGAGTGCAAACATAGCACTTTACTATATCTTAACACAATTCAAAATCGGTGTTTGGGTAACTTATGCTTGAATAAGCATAAATCAGAAAATTTAAGAGATATTTTTCCAAGATTTTTTAAAAAATTGTGTTGACAACATCGGTTAGTCTGAGGTATATTATACGAGTCGGCTGCGACAGACAGAACGACAAAGCCCATATGGCGAGATAGCTCAGTTGGCTAGAGCACGCGGTTCATACCCGCGGTGTCGAGGGTTCGAATCCCCCTCTCGCTACTAAAAAAGGAAAGCAAATTTGCTTTCCTTTTTTGTTGCCCCGGAATGGACCTGGGGACGGAGTTTATGGTCCATTTTTATGATTCTTAAAAGAGATTCCTTTCAATCACTTCTTTCTACTTTCTTTGAAGCAAAAATTCCCTCTCCTTGATTGCTGAATTCAAAAAAGACATAAACCCGTAGAAATGCTATAATAGGCTTGTAAAGATTATGTTTCCTTGTTATTAGATAAGAGGATTTTAGGATGGTTGTATTAGAAAAATATACAGTTGATGATATCAAAGAGCTAGTCAAACCTCTCCTTAAAAAGTATTCAGCCAAAGGAGCTATCCTATTTGGTTCTTATGCCAGAGGAGAAGCTACTGAAGAATCTGATATCGATATTGTGGTATTGGGAGGCAAAGACTTTGACCCTACGGATGTTTTTTGCATAGCTGATGAGCTATATGACTTGTCTGGTAAGGATGTGGATGTCTATGAAGAACGAGAAATTGATAAATCTTCTGAGTTTTATAAAAACATATTGAAGGATGGTATCAGAATTTGAATCTGCTCGAAAAAGATGGTCTCTCAACTGAGATACTTAGCATACTTTCATATAAATCAGAGCTAGATATAAGCTTAAAAAAGAATCTGCATCACTTTGATAAATCATCACTGCTCAAGGATGTAGATAATGCCATAAGCTTTTATGACACTCAGGGAGAAATCCTTGATAGCATAGCTGTAGACTACAGGATAAAGTCAGAACAATCTGCTCATCACAAATATGAAAGATACTATCCAGATACTCTTGCAGAAAAGGTATTCAATGATTTGCTGGGTTTTAGGTCTCTATGTGATTCATACTCAGATATATTGGCATTAAGTAACGAAAAGAACTTCCGAGTTGCAGATATGTCTATGGGTAAATCAAATGATGACGGATACAGAGGAGTTCACGTATACTTTCAGATAGACCACTACCATTATCCTATTGAAATTCAGTACAACACATATTATGATAGACAATTAAATAACTGGTTACATTCATTCCTGTATAAGAAGGGATATGATAATTCAGTCGGTAAGATAATGCGAAAAGAGTATGAACTTGGAAATATAAAATCCGATATAGATTTTGAGGAGGTGTTAAAAGATGTGCTATCTCGTAGCTAAAGATATAAATAAAAGAGGTTGTGTAGCATTAAAGACTAAACACGGTCCCGAACTTGTTGCACTTAAAAAAGAACTCATTTCAAAAGTAGGACTTGATAGAATACAGCTTGTGACTATCAGCAGACCTTCTGCTTATGGTGAATATGAGCCATACAGCTTTGTAAAGACTGAATCAGAACTCAAAGAAGCTGTAATAAATATGTAATTGTTTGGTTACTTTTTATTTTTTCATTGGTTACTTTGATGATTGGCAGTCCTGGAATCCTCCTTTCTTGTGGTTTCTAGGACTTCGTTAAAGGGTGAAATCCCCCTCTCGCTACTAAAAAAAGGAAAGCATTCATGCTTTCCTTTTTTGTTGTCCCCAGGAATGGCCCTAAGGGACGGGGTTGTAGGGCCATCCAATCTCACATTGCAAAGGCAACTGTTCCTAAGAATTCTGTACTTACCTGAACTTTGCCGTTTGTTACTACTGCATCATAGGAATGAACCTCACCTGTGACAGTTCTAACATATACTGTTACAGTCTTTCCTTCATAAGATTTATCGAGAGTAAATGTGTATTTTGCAGGTGTTTCAAGTTTAGTAAGGCTTACTCCTGCTGCATATGCTCTGATAAAGAGAGCTCCTTCAATTGGAGTCTTTCCGGACTCTGTTATTACTGTATTAAGAGCCTGTGCGTTTTTATCAAGTCCGTTGCTTTCATTTCCGTTTCTATCAAGAGCAGGAACTATTGTTGCTGTTATCTTTGATGAATTGCCCGCAGAAGCACTTGCAGAACTAAGGTCAACAACAACGTTCACTGACTTTCCATTTGAATCTTTTACTGCTACAGTAGCCGCACCTGAACCATTTGATACAGCTGCAAAATAACCATTTGATATATCAGATGTGTATACATTAGCGTAGTCTGACGTGGTTGTTATATTTGATCTTGATGAATTATTGTCATCTGAAGATGCACTGCTTCCACTATCTGTACTAGAAGCGCCTGAATCTGATGAAGACTCTGATGAAGGCTTTGTACCGGCTGTAATAGTGACGTTTCCTTTGTATGCATAGTCTTCAGATGAAGTTATGATTCTTCCGATTTCGCCTGCATGAATATCCGTTCCATAATAACCTTGATTAAGAATTGACCCATCAGAAGGAGAAGATATATAGCTATCATTAAGAGTAATCGTGCCACCTACTGCAGCAATAGGAAACCGTCCAGAATTTTCAGCAGAAACATTTGAATTGTTGATAACAACATTATGGTTTCCGTATTCGCCCTGCGCATGAGAAGACATCTGGTCTTGTCTTCCAGCTTCGATGCTGCCTGTACTTGTTACATTTGAATCAGTGATAATAACATCTCCATCTGTTCCTTTACCGTCTTTACCACCATTTATGCCATCAGCAGATACAGTTGATTCTGTTATCCTCAAATCTCCATCAGCAGAAATAGAACCGTCTGAAGTAATGTTCGCATTATTTATTGTCAGATCGGCATTAGTTGACGAATCAGATGTACTTACCTCAATATTTCCTGAAACTGTAACAGGGTCATTATTTGTTGTAATAGTAATATCATTATCAGCCACGACATCACCATCAACATCGTCTGTCAAAGTAAGTATGCTATCGCCAGAATTCCAGGTAAACCCTTCGCCGCTTTCAGTCTCATCATTAAATGCATTGGATTCTTCACCAACATATCCTGATGTTCCAGCATAAGCAATTATCGGAGAACCGATGAGACTTGCTGCAACAAGCCCACTCAAAATTTTGGCAGCTACTAAATGTCCTTTCATTAAAATCCACCTCCATGAAATAAAAATGAATATAAAAAACTGCTTACCATAAAGACAAGCAGTTTCCCGACTAAAAAAATGCAACTGGCTGTCTCATAAAGACCCTATAGCTTTGCGTCACCGGATTGCTCCGGCTTTGCTGATATATAAACTTCATAACGTAAAAAGATATCTATATAACTGATACTCATTAATAACAGATTATTTCCCTGTTGTAAAGAAATTATATATAAAAAATGAATAAAACAACTTTCGATTTTTGGTTTATCCAACCTTCTTAAGCACCATTTCATTTGACCAGGAATAGTTCTCTGCGCCTGATCTTCTTCCAAGGTAACGCTTTGTGGTAAAGAGTACGAACTGAACAATTCCGCAGATTACAAGCTCTATCACAGAAAAGATAAGTCCAAAACCATTTTCTCCAATGCAAAGCTCACGAATGATTCCGATCAGTACTATTGCCATAGATAATGATGATAGTGAAAAAAGAATATTTACTTTAGCCTTACTTACTGCAAATAATGTTGACATAAGGCAGAGTGTTACGAGAAGGCTTCCGTTTAAAACAAGTGCGCTTCCGTGAATAAGAGCATCTACCATTATATTTGTCAAAAATATCTCTCTGCTATAACTCCAAAGGCCTGCGCCAAGCATTGCTGCACCAAATATAGTCTCAGCAAATCCAAGCATCATAAAAGCCAAAGTAATATCATTTATCTCTTTAATACGAACAATCTTTTTCATACAAACCTCCCGTTCTCTTAAGTTTAGTCTTCTATAATTTATACGAACCAAACTTAAGAAAAGCAAAAAATCTATATTTAGTATAGACGGGATTTCGCACGAAAACGATTAAGAAACTATAAAATAAAGTAAATATTTAATTACATTTATAAAGTAAAAATACTATATCTAGTGATTCCGTAAACTTTTTAGTTCAAAACCAAGCATTGTAATATCATCAAATTGTTCGGCTTTTCCTCTAAAGTTTGCAATATCCTGGGAAATTGCAGGCAAAACTTCTGTAAACGGTTTGTCTTTTACAGAATTGATAGTAGTAAGAAGTCTGTCAGTGCCATACTGGACAATATTTTCATTGATTGCCTCCGGAATACCATCTGTATAAACAAATATTTTATCCCCAGGCACCAGTGTTATCTCATATTCCCTTGCCTGCAGGTTCTCCATTGCTGCAAGAGCCAGGCTGTGTTTATCCTTAAACAGCTCATAATCACCGCCGACATGTTTGATAAGAGGGTACTCATGGCCGGCGTTAGCACACTTCATAACGCCTGTTGCCACATCCAGGATTCCGATCCACACAGTTACGAACATCTCTGCATCATTTCCATCGCAAAGAGTATTGTTGGTCTTGAAGATTATCTCTGCAGGACTTTTTCCAAGCTCCGCAAAGCTTCTGATAGCAGTCTTACTTCTCATCATGAACAAAGCTGCTGGAATTCCTTTTCCCGAAACATCAGCAATTACAAAAGCAAGTTTCCCGGGGCCGGCAAAAAAGAAATCATAGAAGTCTCCGCCGACCTCTTTTGCCGCCTTCATAGAAGCAAATATCTCGATATTATCCTTCAAAGTAGCAAACTGGAAGTTCCTTGGCAAAGACGATTCCTGTATCGTCCTTGCAAAGATAAGCTCCTGTTCTATCCTCTTTTCCGCAGCAGCTATGTATCCTTTTAGTGTCTCAACTGTCTGATTTATATCATCTGAAAGTGAAGCAAACTCTGATGAGTTTCTTACCCGAACAACTTCATCAAGATCGCCATTTGTTATCTTATCAAGTGAAGCATTGATAAGATCAATATTACTGATAACGATCTGCTTTACCAAAAATGCAATGAGCACGTAGATAACAGTAAATAAAAGGATATCTGCCAGCGCTGATTCGTATGCCTGGGCATTTCTATACCAATAAAGCTCACTGTAAGGTATATATGTCAAAAGAATCATATCAACGCCAATACCATCGACTTTATTAAGTGACACCTCTTCAAAGAACTGTCCCTCAAAGAGTTCCGCATCCTTTTTTTCCAAAAGTGCATTAAGAGTGCTTTCACTAAGCTTATCTTCTTTGTGCCTTCCGGCAATGATATCTCCGTCGGAATCTATGATCTCAAAGAATTCATTTCCTTCTGCGGTAAGTCTTTTTGACACTTCAAAATAGCGGTTCTTTACGCTCTGAGAAGTCTCTATTATGCTGTTTCTGCCATTTTGAGAGGCAGACTGAGTCTGGATAATGTAAGAAAAGGCAAAATTGCCGGCAATAACAATTGTGGTTATCAAAAAGAGCCAGCGCTGAAATCTCTGGGAAACAGATACTTTCTCTCCCGTCATATCCTTTAAAGGATTCTTCCATTCGCCGGATAGAATCTGAAGAATAATAGACATAAAAGAAAGGGCTATTCCTGAAAATACAATCATAGGAACAGAGCAGATGCTTACTACATGGAAAGCCATTCGCATATCATCTCTGTGGGTTATGAAAACCACGTACATATGGAAAACTTCCATAACAGCGCCCATGAACAGAGCATATACAGGAGAAGGCTTTTTTCCTTCAAATACTTTTGAATGCATAAGCCAGGCAACAAAACCGGCAAGACAGGTAGATACGCTACAAGCAATTCGCGTATATGACCCTACACCAAAATATGTTCCCGCAATATATCTTTCTATTCCGCCGATAAGACCTGCAATGATACCTGAAGCAGGATTAAAAAAAAGTCCCGCCGCAAGTGGAGCGACATCTCTGAGGTTAAGAAGCATGTCTCCATAATCCACCGCACAATGGGTAGATAACACAGAACACATACCATAGATAAGTCCAAGAGACAGCTTTATGACAAAAGTCTGCCTCCTGTCCTTTAGAAGTTTCCACAGGAACACCGTCAACACTATATAAAGTGCTGATATCCCTGACATTTTCATCAACATAAGAATCATATAAGCAAATCCCCTCATAGATAATACATACATGATCAACAAGGATTATTTATCTTTCTTTCCCCCAGAAAAACAATCCAAGCATTCCCGGTCCCACATGGGCTCCCGAGAAAGGCTCATGCTGGCAGATTGTGATCTCTGCCTTTGGATTTATCTCTTTTACAAGCTCAGAAAGCTTAACAGCATCATCGTAGCAATCGCCGTGAGAAATGCACACGATGTTGTCTTCAGTTTCCATCCTCTTTTCAGAGTACTTAGCAGCTATGGCACTTATAGCATTTTTCCTGCCTCTTACTTTGCTGCAGGAAATAATGTGACCTGTGCTGTCGCCAAAAAGAATCGGTTTAATATTAAGGATTGTTCCGATACTTGCAGTTACTCCGCTTACTCGTCCTGTATTCTTAAGGAAATTAAGATCATCAACTGTAAAGTACTGACATGCATGAGGCACTGCATCATCTAAGATCTGTGCTGCCTCTTTGCAGCTTTTGCCCTCTTTTGAAAGCTTAGCGGCCTTAATCGCTAAAATACCGCTTCCAAATCCACAGCCCTTAGAATCAACTATATGGATAAATCTGTCAGGAAATTCTTCCATAAGTTCATCAGCGGCATTGATAGCAGCATTGTAAGTTCCGCTAATACCAGCTGCCATAGCTATATATACAATATCCTGCCCATTCTCCAGTACAGGTCTGAAATGTTCCATAAAAAGATGTGTATTTAAAAGCGAGGTTTTAACTTTATCGCCATTCTTAAGTCCCTCATAAAAAGAATGAGCATCAAATTCCTCAACATCTCCCTCGTACACAACTTCAGTTCCGTTTAACATATAACTACACGGCAATATAGTTATCCCCTCAGACATTTTCCCCGGAAGGTTTGCCGACCCATCCGTAAATACAACAAAAGACATACTAGCTCCTCGTAAAAAAATTTATTGTAAACTTTATTATACCATGAAAAAGGCATAATTGCGCGTTTTTATCCCGTTTCTATTTCTTTACCTCAAAAGAAATAGCATCATTGGGATCAAGGGGCTTACTGAAATAATACCCTTGTATAGTATCAGCTCCATACTTGCGAAGCTTCTCATACTGCCACTCATACTCCACTCCCTCTATAGTTATAGTCTTGCCCATATCGTGAACAAGCTTTATAACATCCTCAATAAAGCTATCCTTGCCATCAATCAAATAAGCGTCTACCAATGATTTATCAAGCTTTATGTCATCTACAGGGACATAGATAAGATAAGCAAGTGATGAATAGCCGGTTCCGAAATCATCGAGAAGAGTTTTAATTCCTAATCTCTTCAGACCTTCGAACAGGTCGTCAGTCTGTATTGAGTTTTCCAAAAGAAGGCTCTCGGTAATCTCAATTTGAAGGTACTTTGGATCTATATCATAGATATCCAAAAGCTCTTTTAAGAAAGAAACATATCCAACATCATGTATCTGCTTACTCGAGAAGTTGATTGATATAGGATATAGTTTTCTCCCCTGTGCCATCCATTCAGACAACTGTTTAACAACCATTAACGTCACATGTCTGCCAAGTCTCGTGATCCACCCGCTCTTTTCGACAACAGGGATAAAAAGATTTGGTTCATAGGAGCCATCTTTCATTCTGATGAGCGCTTCAAATCCCACAAGTTCCCTTGTATCAGCCGAAACCTTTGGCTGATATTTCATATAAAAGCCGTCTTTTTCAAAGGCTTTTATAAACTGCGTCTTTATCTTCTCCTCGTTATTTACCTTATCTTTCATCACGTCGGCATAGACAAATATCATGCCTCTTCCGCGTTCTTTTGCTTCATACATTGCAATCTCAGCATTTATAATATGCTGCTCGGGATATGAAAGGCCATCCGAATTGGAAATACCCATGCTGGCAGAAAGAGCAATATTTATCCCGTTTGAGGTAAAAGACTGTGAAAAGAGCTTTTTCAGATCACATATCTTCTTAGAATTCTCATCAAGCCTTTCTGAAGGACAATAGATCAAAAATTCATCACCGCCATACCTTCCCAGAGTCATTCCGTTGGAGTGACAAAAACTCTGCAGATGATCAGCTATAGTTTTAAGAATTTTGTCTCCTGCTTCATGTCCATAGTTTTCATTAACATCTTTAAAGCCATCTATATCAAGCATTATTATCGAATAGACCTGATTCATTGTCACATTGTCATTGAGGTACTCAACCATAGCTCGCCTGTTAAATACATCAAGGAAATCGTCGTGCCTAGCCTGATATTGCAATTTGTAATGAGAATTTTCTATTTCCTCTTTTGAATCTCTAAGCGCCTCATTTACTTTTTTCTCATTTTTAAGAGCCGCATACATTGCAGCAATAAATAGTACCATTGATGAGATCATCAGCAATGCTACCGGAAGTATTTCACTATAGTTATCAAAAAAAGTCGTAGGTCTGTCTATATATATAGTGTCTTTTGGCAGATTATCTATATGGATTCCATACTCCATAACAAGAGGATAATTGTATTCAGTCCTGCTTGGAGTATCCAGGATCAAACTATACTCCGAAATCTCTACATCATCATTCAAAACATCGCACATTATCTGCGCAGCATTTTTTGTCTGAACCCTAAAATCCATAAAGGTTCCACCCAAAACTCCCGCATCTCTGCCTCCGGAATAATTTCTGAATATAGGAACAGTCACATTGTTGACAACAGTTCTTGTTCTGTTGAGCATAGAATAATTGTTTCCGTACTTGTCATTATAACAAGTCATATAAAACAATATTGAGTTTTTAGGCAGATTCTGGAGACTTCGTATGAGCTCCTCCTGGGAAAGGGTGGAACTGTCTATATCTATAAATGTATAATCAGGATACTTTTCAGCTAATGAATAAAATATATTCATATCTGCTATTCCCGCTGCAGATTCATCATGAAGAGCGACGAGATTTTTTCTGTCAGGCAGGCTTTCCATTGCAGTTTCCATAGTTTCCTGCAAATAGTCTTTTTCATAAAATCCAGCTGCCATAGGATTGCGGCTTGCCTCCTCGGCAAACTGCAGATCATTTATTCCATAAAACACCAGAGGCAGTCCGTTAAAGAGTTCCGTTTGATACTTCAGTGCAAACTTAAGGGCATCATCATCACCTAAAAGAACACCCTCATATGTTTTATCTCTGAGGAACCTATCCTTGAAGTAATCATGAAAAGTCTCAATATCTTGCACGGTACCAAATTTCTTTGTATTCATATAAACCGTGTCAAATTCTATTCCATTGGGATATAATCCCTCTTTAAGGCCTATTTCCTGATCTGCAAATGTAAAATACGTAGGTTCGTAAGAACTAAGAACTAACACCTTATGCTTTACTTCTGAAGGAATCTGCGGCATACGCCTGAATGCTTTTTGCTGCATATGTTGTCCGAGCATGCCAAAAGCTGCAATAAGGCAAACCACTCCCATTGCAGCTAATATATACCTTAAATAAAAAAGATAGTTCTTTCTCTTCATGCGGTTTTACCTAAAAATACTATCGAAAAAGTGACTATCTTAATTATATTTCTATTCATTATCAAATTGAATTAAAATTGTATAAAATCTTGAATACATAATTATTGGATCACGCAACAACCTTGTGGATCCAGTTTCCACGCCTGAATCTTATGGTAAAAATAACACCTCTTATAGCCCAGTCAGCAAACATTCCGATCCACACGCCAATAGCACCAACTCCCACAACTCTGATAAGGAATGTAGCAAGTGTTACTCTGCAAAGCCACATAGTAAGTGTTGCAACTATCATGGAAAACTTAACATCCCCCGCAGCTCTTAAAGCATATGGGATAACGAAGGATGGTGACCACAAAATAGGCTTGGCGATCGTAATCCATCCAAGCATGTATATACATAGGCTCGCGCTTTCAGGAGTCATTCCTGCAAGGTAAGTTACAGGTCTTGCGATTGCATAAGCAAAAAGACAGCTGCTCAAAATAGCTATGTAGCCCCAAAGAATCATCTTCTTGGTATAGTATATAGCCTCATCCTTCCTGCCTGCACCAAGACACTGACCAACTATTGTCATAAGTCCTATTCCTACACCTATTCCGGCAACGCCATTTACATTTTCAAAAATATTAGTCATGGACTGAGCTGCAATAGCTGTTGTTCCCAAAATAGATACAGAAGACTGAATTGCCAGCTTACCGAACTGAAACATAGAATTCTCTATGCCGTTAGGAATACCCATGGCAAGGACTCTGTGAATCTTGTCTTTGTCAGGCCTGATCGAAAGATAATCCCTTATGCTGATCTCAAGCTCTTTATTCCTTAGATATATCAAAAGAACTACCGCCGAAAAGATTCTGGACAACATAGTCGCAAGAGCTGCGCCATATACGCCAAGTCCAAAACCCCAGATCAAAAGGGCATTACCTGTTACATTAAGAATGTTGGATACTATAGCTACATTCATTGGAAGTCTTGTATTGGCCTGTGCCCTGAAGATTGCACTACATGCAGCTGCCAAAGCAACGCCTGGATAGGATAAAATTGTAAGGAAGAAATAAATACCTGCAGCTTCCATTACGTCAGCTTCAACAGTTCCAAATATGAGCTTTAACAATGGCATTCTGAAGATAAGACCAAGGATCATCAAAAGAACTGAAATAAAAGTAGATACTAAGATAACCTGTCTGGCAGCTTCTGAAGCTCTTTTTATATCCTTCTGTCCAATATATGTTGAGCAGATAATGACGCCGCCTGTAGCCATGGCATTAAAAGCCTGCACCACAAGGTTATTGATGGAATCCACAAGTGAAACGCCGGAAAGAGCCGCTGCTCCCACGTTGCTGACCATCATGGAATCAGCCATTCCCATTAGGGAGTTTAAGAATTGTTCAGCTATAATAGGAATCAGCAACAGAAGAAGCTTTCTGTTGCTGAACATATGGTTATTATTCATACTATTCCTCTATTATTACATGCGCTCAGGTGCGTCAAATCCTAAAAGATCGATACCTGTCTCAAGGACTTTGAGAGTGATGACAAGGAGTGCGATGTAGCTTTCCTTCTTGTTCTCATCTGTTTCAGCAAGGATCTTGGTTCCATGGTAGAAACTGTTAAATGCATTTGAAAGGTCATAAATATATGCACAGATTCTGTTTGGAGCAAGGTCTCTTGCAGCGCTCTCTGCTGCATCAGCAAATCTTGTAAGCTGAAGCATAAGGTTCTTCATATCATCGCTGTCAGGCTTATCAAGCTTAGCTTCCTTAGCGCTCTTTCCTTCTGCCTCGTACTTTTTAAGAATAGACTTGATACGAACGATAGTGTAAAGGATATAAGGGCCTGTATCTCCCTCAAATGAAGTAAACTTCTCAACATCGAAGATATAATCCTTGGATGGCTGGTTAGAAAGATCGCCATACTTGATTGCTGAAAGGGCAACCTTGTGAGCTGTATCACGAGCTTCCTCATCAGAAATATCAAGGTTTCCTTCCTTGATCCTTGTGTACATCTTCTCATCAATCTCAGCTATGAGATTTTCAAGACGCATAACTCCGCCATCTCTTGTCTTAAATGGCTTGCCATCGCTTCCATTCATTGTACCAAAACCTACAAAATGAAGCTCTGTCTCAGGCATAACGAGTTTTGTCTTTCTTGCACAGCGGAATACCTGCTCAAAATAAAGCTCCTGTCTCTTATCAACTACATAGATAAGTCCCTGTGGATGGAACTCTTCCATACGCTGCTTGATAGTAGCAAGGTCTGTTGTATTGTAAAGAGAAGCTCCGTCAGACTTAAGGATCATGCATGGAGGAACCTCTTTTGTATCAGTCTCCTTAGCAACATCAACAACAAGTGCTCCCTGGCTGAGGTATGCATACTCGTGCTGCTTCATGTAGTCAACCATTCCCGGAATAACGTCATGAACGTCAGACTCACCTCTCCAGAGATCAAAGTTTACATTAAGTTTTTTATAGTTCTGTTTAAGATCAGCAACAGATACGTTCAAAATGTGGTGCCAAAGAGCTCTGTATGGCTTGTAGCCATCCTGTAAAAGCTTTGTAGCCTCCATGGCTGCGGCCTTAAATGCCTCATCCTCTTTTGACTTCTTGCTGGCTGCAGGATATATCTCTTCAAGTTCACTGACAGTGAAAGGAGCTTCCTTAGGATATGCACCTTCATAATCAGGATCAAAATAGCAAAGATCAGGTTTTCTCTCCTTGAGACCTGTGATAACAAGTCCCATCTGAAGTCCCCAGTCACCAAGGTGAATATCGCCTATTACCTTGTAACCGTTGTATTTCAAGATTCTCTTTATACTCTCACCAATAACTGCTGAGCGAAGGTGTCCTACATGAAGAGGCTTTGCAACGTTTGGTCCGCCGTAATCAAGCATAAATGTAGGCTCGTGTCCCGGAAGAGTTACTCCCATGTGCTTCTCATGGAGCATTCTTACAATGTAGCCTCTTACAAAATCTCCGCTTACAGTGATGTTAAGAAAGCCCGGTTTAACAGACTCTACTTTTTCAAACATTTCATTTCCCTGGAGCTTTTCGGCTACAGCATCAGAGATCATAAAAGGAGCCTTGCCATACTTTTTGGCACCGGCCATTGCACCATTACACTGGTATTCGCACAGATCAGGTCTGTTGGATATAGTTACCTTTCCAAGTTCCCTGTCATATCCTGCTGCTTCAAAAGCATCAGAAACTTCTTTTGATATGAGTTCAAGTACTTTTTCCAAAACTTACCCTTCTTTCTATAATAAAAAAATAATCATAATTTAAAATCAGACTAATGAATTTTAACAGAATAAAGCTGTTCTATCAATGGTTAAAAAAGCCAAAAAAATCCCGATGTTTCCAAAACAATAAGGAGTACAAAGAGTCCCTTCAAAACAAAGTCAATGATGTATAACCACATGACGATCTTACCAAATATGCTTTTTTTGTTTTTGACTCTTGCAACTATCATCAAGATGAATCCAATAACTCCTACAAACCATAGAAGCAATGGAACCATGATAATATTCAGGACACCAAAAAAGCCCAGACTCGTCAGCAAGCCAAAGCCGCCAAACCTGGAGATCATAAATCCCAAAAGAGACAAAAAGCACAGTATTTTATAGCCTGACTCCATAGGTACTTCATGATTATCAGCAGAGTTCTTTGCAGCAGGATAATCATAGTACTTTCCATAAGTCTGCTGCCATTTCTGCATTTGCCTGTTTTGGTACAATCGCTCCTGATCAGCAATCTGCTTTTCAGTCAAAGGATCAAGAACAATACTGCTCTCATCATATTGTTTTTGAATAGGTTCTCCAGTTATCGGATCGTGAAGCACCAGTGAATCCGGTAAATCATTTTCATTTATACCTGTATCCATTACTCCCCATCTCTTTCCCGTTTTTCCTGCTCCCTTTGAGCCTTTGAATAACTGCATCCGCAAAAATCCTGCCTGTACAGATCAAATTTATGTGACAGCTCAATTGAACGCTTATATCCGTTTTTCTTTTTAAAATCCGATGGTAAAAATCTGCTTCCGGCCTTTTGTGCAGCTTTTTCTCCCACTTCATTCAAAACTTCCGCATTTTTCAAAGGACTGATCGTAAGTGTAGTAGTAAAATAATCAAAGCCTTTTTCTTTTGCCACCCTGGCCGTTTCATCAAGTCGCAGTTCAAAGCACTTTCTGCACCTTTCACCGCCCTCCTTTAAATGCTCCATACCTTTTGTAACTTCATAAAACTCTTTTGGGTCGTAAAAGCCTTCCAGAATCTCAATCTTTCGGGCTTTCTCATCAGAATTCATCCCATCAAAGTCTTTTTCCTCAACCTGTCTGTTGTATTCAGCTATAAGTCTCTTTTCCTCAATAACACGCTTTGAGTACTCATTCTCAGAAGTAATATTGGGATTGTAGAAAAAAACAGTTATGTCAAAATACTCCCTCAAATACTCAAGGCAATATGAAGAACACGGAGCACAGCAGGCGTGTAATAAGAGCTTGGGATATTCACCGTTTTTCTGAAAATACTCTATTTTTCCCTCAAGCTCTTTTGAATAATTTCTTTTGTTCATTCTTTATAAACCCAGTTTATCTATTATCTCTTTTGTAATCTCTAAAGGAGTCTTACCATCTGTATCAATTATCACATCAGCCACATCTTCATAGAATGATGCGCGTTTTTCTAAAAGTTCCTCGATCTTTGCCAGCGGATCCTCGGTTTTTAAAAGAGGTCTTTTATCATCATCTTTTACTCTCTCAAAAATTGTTTCAGGCTTTGCCCTTAAGTATACAACCTTTCCAATTTTTCTTAAAAGCTCTCTGTTTTCCTCTTTTACAGGCATTCCGCCTCCCAGGGAGATAACAAATTCTCTCCAGTGATCGGAATCTATAGCCTCCAAAAGATCTGTCTCCATTTCTCTAAATGAAGCCTCGCCTTCTGTCTCAAAGATCTCGTTTATAGTTCTGCCTTCAGTGTCTTCAATGACTTCATCTGTATCAATAAGCTCAAGCATCAGCTTTTCAGATAGAAGTTCAGAAACAGTGCTCTTACCGCTTCCCATAAAGCCTTCAAGCACAATATTGGAAGCTCCCACAACTTCAAGCATCATAGATTTGTAGATCTCATCCGCCTGCTCTTTTGATATCTTAATTCCTTTATCCTCATTCCAGAGTTCATAAGCATCAATTCCCTGATAAAGAAGCATTTTAAGACCTGAAAATGTCTTGGCTCCCGCCTCTTTTGCAAGCTTCAAGAACTTTGTCTGAAGGGGTCTGTACACAAGATCCATTGCTGAAGATACCTTCTTATAAAACTCTTCATCCTCTATTACAGCACTGTTAACATCAGGGAAAAGACCTACTGAAGTACACTGGATAGCAATAAAGCTATCTTCTGTTTCCAAAACCTTACGATAGTCTCCAAGAAGCATAGGTACTACCTTTTCATCACTATCAGTAAGTTCAAGCGCAAGGTTTACTTCGTCTGCCACATCGACAGCCTTTTCAAAGGTCCTGTTTAGTATATATACCTTTTTTGCCCCTTTATTGGCACACAAAAAGGCTGTAGGCCTTGCAACACCGCCGGCGCCAAGAATAACCACTGTCTGATCCTTTAGTTCTATTCCTTCATCCTGCATGGCATGATAAAGACCAGTCATGTCTGTATTATATCCCTTGAAACCGCCATTTGCCGTCCTTACCAGAGTGTTAACAGCTCCTATAGCCTTGGCAAGCGGATCAACATCCTCAAGAAATGGAATAACATCCGTTTTATAAGGTATAGTGACATTCATTCCCTGAATATCAAGAGCCACTGCTCCTTTTATGGCATTCTTAAGTTCTTTTTCTTTTACCTCAAAGGGAACATATACCATATTTATCCCTGTCATAGAAGCAAGTGAATTATGTATAAGCGGTGACATGGTATGTTTTACAGGATTACCAATGAGTCCGCATGTTCTTGTATATCCATCTGTGTAGTTCATAATTCTCACCCCGCGCGCTTATCTTATTCAGTAAATTTTACCTTTTATTCACCTGTAACGCAAGGGAGTCAGAGTAACGAAAAAAAGCTACCGCAAGCGGTAGCTTCAACATTCCAACTATATCAGTTAAGTTTAATAACAAGTCCATCCTCTGTCCCTGAAATAACATTGGCTGCCTTGCCAGTCATATCCTTGTTTCCTACAAAATACTGATACTCATGAAGGATATGATCTTTTTTCATTCCTGAAATTGCCTGTTTCATATCATTTGATGCGATTCCGTCTCTGCCAAAGAGATCAACTGAAATGCCATCATACACTCCTAAAGAAATTGCAACATTTTCAATGGATGCATTATCTCTTTTAGGTACCTCAACAGTAAGATCCATCTTTTTCTCTTGCTGTTTAGGTTCGCCGAGATCTACGCTGGTATCCTGTGCTTCTTTTACCGGAGCAATCTGCGCGCTCCTGTCGCTGGCCGGCGGGATATTATATGCATTATATCCTGAAAGGCCATTTCCTAATCTATTTAATGCCATAACGTCCTGCCTCCTTTCCTGTAATTATTCCCACAATTACTTCCAAAAAGAATATCGGATACTTTTTTGAATCTCTTAATACCATTATATGGGAATAAAGTACCATTTTAGGCGGTCAGAACGTTATTTAAGATTAATTTAATTCTTTTTATATTTTATAAATAAATTGCCGTTTTACTGGCGGATTCCTGCAGCTTTAAGAAGCTGAACAGTGTATTCATCCTGCGGATTCTTATAAACATCGCGGGTCTTTCCATATTCCACGACTCTTCCGGATTTCATGATCATCACATGATCACTTATCTGATACACGACTCTAAGATCGTGGGAAATGAATATAATGGAAATTCCGAGTCTCTTATGAAGGTTCTGCAAAAGTTCCATTATCTGCGCCTGGATCGTAACGTCAAGAGCTGATACAGGCTCATCAGCGATCAATAACCTCGGCGATCTCATAAGTGCTATCCCGATACATATTCTCTGCCTTTGTCCCCCTGACAATTGAGAAGGGTACCTGTCAAGCATCTCCAGAGGAAGCTCTATCTCCCCCATGATTTCTTCGACTTTCTTTTTGCGCTCCTCACTCGTCCACTTACGCTTTTTATCAACCTTTAGCGGTTCTTCCAAAAGCCATCCTATCTTTTTGGCCGGATTAAGTGAACTGTACGGATCCTGAAACACCATCTGAGGTCCGTCATATTTCTGCCATAAAGTGCCGGTGTAATCCTTATTGATACCCACTATTGCCCTGGCAAGAGTTGATTTTCCACAACCACTCTCACCTGCTATAGCAAGGACCTCACCCTCTTCCATCTCAAAACTGACATCATAGAGAGTATGGATCTTCCTCTGCCCTGAAAAAGGCTTTCTTTTTCTGTTTTTATAATATACGTTAAGGTTCTCTACCTTAAGTACCTTTGATTCTTCCATATTCGCAGACCTTTCAATCTCCAAGATCAATTTTGGGTATGGCAGCTATGAGCTTTTTTGTATAGGGATCCCTCGGATTTCTAAATACATTTTCTGTATTTCCTGTTTCCACGATCACGCCCTTCTGCATAACAATAACTCGCTGACAAAGCTGTCTGACAAGACTAAGATCATGGGAAATAAAAATAATTGAAGTTCCCATTTCTCTGTTAAGCTTTTTAAGAAGTTCTACAATCTGAGCCTGTACAGTGACATCCAGCGCTGTGGTCGGCTCATCAGCTATCAGGATCTGTGGATTACCTATCATTGCGGATGCAATCATAACCCTCTGTCTCATTCCACCTGAAAGCTCATGAGGATACATGTTGTAAACCTCGCTTGCATTCTCAAGGCCAACTGATTCAAGCATCGCAATAGCTCTCTTTTTCCTGTCAGCCTTACTGATCTCCGGATGATGGATAAAAAGAGGTTCCTCCACCTGCCAACCGATTCTTTTGACCGGATTAAGAGAAGTCATCGGCTCCTGGAAAATGATCGATATCTCATCGCCCTGATAGGTCCTTAGCTTATTTCTGTTACAGGTAAGAAGATTGTCGCCGTTAAACATTATCTTTCCTGTTTTTTCCATGGAATGTCTGTTCAAAAGACCTGCAATTGCCAGGGCACTCATACTCTTTCCTGAACCAGACTCACCCACAATGCCCACAATTTCCCCTTTGCCAAGCATCAGATCAAAGTCCTCTACTACAGTCTCAGGAAGCTCATGATCATGAAATTCTATATGAAGATCTGTTACATCCAGTATTATTTCCATCTTCTGATACCTTCTCCCAAAAAGGAAAATCCTAAAACCATAAGTACAATTACAATTCCCGGGCACAGGCATATGCTGGGCACTGTAAACATGTACTGCTGCGCATCTGAAAGCATTTTTCCAAGACTTGCAAAAGGAGGCTGTGAACCTACTCCAAGGTAGCTAAGACCGGCCTCGGCAAGAACTGCATTGTTAAATCCAATAAGGATTGAAGAAGCTAAAACATTTTTAATATTAGGAAGTATGTGAACAAATATCATTCTGATATCAGACACTCCCTGAAGCTTGGCACTCTCTATGTAGTCCATGCTCTTTACTCTTAAAACCTCGCCTCTTACTATCCTTGCAAAGCTAGGTACAAAGGCAATTCCAAGGGATAAAAGAAGCTGTGACCATCCGGTTCCAAATACACTGACAATAACAAGTGCAAGGAGAATACTTGGGAAGGCAAAAAGAGCATCTATAACTCTCATGATAACTTCATCAAAGGCTCCTCCGTAGTAACCTGTAAGTGCGCCTATTATGGTTCCCACACCTGCACCTATCAAAACGGTTCCAATAGCTATAAGGAGCGTGATCCTGCTTCCATACATAACTCTGCTGAACACATCACGTCCCATGTTATCAGTTCCCATAAGGTGCTTAAAAGAAATGCCCTGAAGCTTTTCTGTTGCACTCATCTTGGTAGGTTCATAGGGCATCCAGAATATTCCCACTACTACAAGGAGTACTATCAGCCCTGTTATTATTAATCCCGCAATCATGTAGGGATTTTTTTTCAGCTTTTTTAAGAAATCCTTCATCACTCTGCTATCTCAATTCTTGGATCGATTATTCTGTAAATTATATCTACGAAAAGATTTATCACGATAACTATGGCTGAAATTCCCATAATGATCGCCTGTACAACGGGATAATCCCTGTTGCTGATACTCGCCAGCAAAATCCTGCTGATTCCGGGAATACTAAATACCTGTTCAATAACGATACTGCCTGCCACCATGTCTGCAAGAAGCATTCCAAGGAATGTGATAACCGGTATCATGGCATTTTTAAGTACATGCCTGTAAAGCACACCACTTGTATTATTTCCTCTGCTATAGGCCGTTCTCGTGTAATCTTTTTCAGCCTCATCAAGAAGACTGGACCTCAGCATCTTAACTGTCATTGCAATCTTAGGAAGTGCGATGGCAACTGAAGGGAAAATCAGATACCTGATAAATTTAGACATATCTTCTGTATAAGATACGAATCCTCCCGGAGTAAACAGCTTAAAGATCATTCCAAATATGAAAGTAATCAGGATTCCGGAAAAGAAAGGCGGAATCGCCATAATTATCTGATTAGTTATGGTGATCGTCTTGTCCAGAAGACCGTTTTCATGTTTAGCCGTAGTGATTCCAAGAGGAATTGAAACCAAAATCGTAAGCAGAAATGACATAATAGCCATTGTCAGAGTAATCGGGATCTTATCAATGATCATGCCCGAAACCGGAACATTGTAGTTATAGGAAGTTCCCATATCTCCATGAAGAAAAGCAACAAACCATCTGGCATATCTTACCAGAAGCGGGTCATTTAATCCCATCTGTTGTCTGGTCTGTTCAATCAGCTCCTGTGAAGCTTCTGTTCCAAGTTTTCTAAGGGCCGGATCACCCGGAATAACGTTAAAAGCGAGGAATACGCAAAACGAAACCACCACCAAAGTCACAATCATTGAAAAAAACTTTTTGATGATATATTTCATATCGCATTCCTCGCTATATCTTACTTATCTTTACTGTGCAGGTCTGATCTTTGCTATATCCTGTACATAAAGAGGATAGAATTCATATCCTGTAAATTTCTTATTAAGAGCAACAAACTCAGGAAGGTCCTGAATATATACATTGGCTGCCTCTTCTGAAAGAATCTTAAGACACTCTTTATAGTACTTGGTCTTTTCAGCATCATCAGAAGTTGCTACTGCATTTGCATAAGCTGCATCATATGCATCACTCTTAAAGTTGAACATGTTCTTGCTTGAATCTGAGCAATATCTTGCAAGAAGAGCTGAAGCAGAAAGAGTAGACGCATCAAAACCTACAACTGTTGCCTCATAGTTCTTGTCAGAATAAACATCACTGAGCCATGTATTCCATTCAACTTCCTGAATATTGGCTGTAACACCAATAGCCTTAAGTTCCTCTGCAATAACCTGTGCAGTATCAACGTGCTGCGCATAGTTTGATGGAACTGTAATTGTAAATGTAAATCCATCAGGGTAACCAGCCTCAGCCAAAAGAGCTTTCGCTTTCTCTACATCCTGATTATAAGTGTCGTTAAGAGCCGGATCATAGTACTTTGTAAATGAAGGATACATAGCACTACCGATCTCTGTTCCGGCGCCATCAGAAACGAAATCCATAATCTCCTGAGGGCTTATTGCATAGCACAGAGCCTGTCTCACCCTAACATCATCAAATGGCTTTACAGCGTTGTTAAGGTACATAGCCTGAACCAGGTTCATTGTGCCTTCGTAAATATCAAACTTATCTGAAAGCTGAGCTACCTGAGCACTTGTAAGACGGGCAACCATATCAAGTGAGCCGCCTTCAAGGTCAAGTACGATGGCATCTGAATTAGCCTCAACCTTAAATACTACATCCTTAATGTATGCCTTATCACCCCAATAGTCATCAAATCTAGTAACGATAAAGTTCTCCTGTGGTGAGCTTGAAACATACTTGTAAGGGCCTGTACCAATTGGATTAGTAGCAGGATCTGTATTGCTCTCTGGGATAATAGCCACTGTAAGAAGTGGTAAAAACTCAGAGTTTGGAGTTGTAAGAACAATCTCCACATGACTGTCGTCAATAATATTTACACTTTCAATATTGGAAAATGAAGAAACAAGTGGCTCGCTTCCATCAGCGCCCCTGTTGCGGTCGATAGAATACTTGATATCCTCCACTGTAACCAGACTTCCATCATGGAACTTGATTCCATCGCGAAGTGTAAATGTGTAAACCTTGTTGTCATCAGAAATGTTAACTTCACTTGCTACAGCTGGGATAAGATTACCGCTAGCGTCAGGCTTTACAAGGCCTTCAAAGACGTTAAATAATACCTCTTTGATTCCAGCCCCCGTTGCGTAATGAGGGTCTAGATCGCTTATATCCTGAGGTATACCTACGATAAGCTTAGAAAGATCATCTGCAACCGCTTCAGACGCTGTATCAGCTGTGCCAGTCACTGTTTCAGTGCTCGCCCCTGCGCTCTGGTCCAAAGAAGCAGATTCCCCTGCCTTGTCACTTGAGCATCCACTCAATGCAACAGTCAGTGTTGTTAACACGATCATCAGAAGTGATGATACTCCCTTTCTCATAACATCTCCTCTAATCATGCTAAAATCTTCCTCCTATGAAATTGTTTTTTTCGCTACGTATGCGCATGATATAAAGCAACGCAGCAATACGTATGTAAATATATAGCCTTGACAATAAGTTGTCAAGGCTAATACTTGTACTTTTTATTCTTTCTTTAAAAGAGGTGTGTTCTTGTCTGTGCTGTCTGTAATAGTCCCCTCAGCTTCCTTCTTAAGGACTGACTTCAGCTCATCCATAAATGTGTTCACATCCTTAAACTCTCTATAAACAGATGCAAATCTGACATAAGCTACAGGATCAAGATTCTTCATCTTGTCCATAACAATCTCACCTATAGATCTGCTGGGGATTTCCTTCTGCTCCATATTAAAGATTTCTGTCTCTACTGCATCAACCATTTTAGTGATCTGCTCAGCACTTACAGGTCTCTTATGACACGCTCTGAACACTCCTGCCTCAATCTTGGCTCTGTCATATGGTTCTCTCACATCGCCCTTCTTGATAACAATAAGAGGTATTGTCTCAACTTTTTCATATGTAGTAAAACGCTTGCTACAGGAATCACAGACCCTTCTTCTCCTAATTGACGTATTATCGTCAGCCGGTCTTGAATCAATTACTCTGGTATCATCTTTCCCACAGAATGGGCACTTCATAACTTTTCCTCCATTTCCCGATTTGACATGTCCACTACATATTGGTGAAAAAATCAAACAACCACACAAACTATTGTAGCATTGTTCTGGCAAAAATAAAAGCCTTTTGCATAATTTGCAAAAGGCTTTTTAATACTATTTCGTTAACTTTTATTTTCTCTGTAAGAAATCAGGAATTTTAAGTGACTTTGGCTCTACTGTACTCTTGATATCTGTAGGTCTGTTGATACCAAGATTTGGCTTAGGAGCTGCAGCACTGTTCTCACGAGAAATACCAATTGTCTCAACTGAAGGCTGGATAGGAGTTACTACTGAAGATGGTGTAACAGTTGTAGCATGTGCTACGTTAACTGTAGGCTGTGGAATTGAAACTGGTGTTACAGGTGTTGCCTGCTGAACCGGTCTTGCTGCAGCTGGCTTAGCTGCCATAAGCTTATCATCAATTCCTGTAGCGATAACTGTAACTGTGCAAGTATCAGTCTTATTCTCATCATACATTGCACCAAAGATAACGTTTACATCATCGCCGGCAAGTCCACGAACATAGTCAGAAGCTTCCTGAGCATCTGTAAGACTGATATCACCAGAGATATTGATGATAACATCTGTAGCTCCGTTAACCTTAGTCTCAAGAAGTGGACTCTCAACTGCCATCTTAACAGCATCAGCTGCCTTATCATCACCCTTACCGGTACCAATACCGATATGAGCAATTCCTTTATCCTTCATAACAGTCTGTACATCTGCAAAATCGAGGTTGATAACTGCAGGTACATTAATAAGATCAGTAACACCCTGAACTGCCTGCTGAAGTACTTCATCAGCTTTCTTAAGGGCATCAGGCATAGTTGTACGTCTGTCAACAATCTGAAGAAGTTTATCGTTAGGGATAACAATAAGTGTATCTACATTAGTCCTGATATTAGATATTCCAAGCATAGCGTTCTGCATACGAACACGAGCTTCGAAACTGAAAGGTTTTGTAACCACACCAACAGTAAGAATCCCCATCTCTTTGGCAAGTTTTGCAACAACTGGAGCAGCACCTGTTCCTGTTCCGCCACCCATACCACAAGTAACGAATACCATATCAGCGCCCTTAAGTGCAGCAGAAATCTCTTCTGCGCTCTCCTCAGCAGCCTTCTGGCCAATCTCAGGCTTTGCACCGGCACCAAGACCCTTTGTAAGCTTCTCACCGATCTGTAAAAGCTTAGGGGCTTTGCATAACTGAAGTGCCTGCTTATCTGTATTTATACCGATGAACTCAACACCGGTAATATTTTCGTCTACCATTCTATTTACAGCATTATTTCCTGCACCGCCGACCCCAACGACAATTATCTTGCAGGCATTTTCTGCTTCGTTTGACTTTATCTCCAGCAAAACAACTCCTCCTTCATAATCCATAGACTCCTAATAGCTATGATACGATTTTTTTGTTCAATTATCAACCTGTTTTTTTCCTTTAAATTTTTGTTTTTGTACAACAATTTACTGCTTTTTTTCCTGAAAAGTCACGTTTTTTGTGTCTTCATCATAATCTTTCATTTCAAGCAAACCTGTTTTACCTTCAAGTTTAGGTAAAATGTACTGAAGTTGTATTATTTTTTCATCTATATAGTCTTTTGTGCCTATACTTACTTCAATTCCCTCGAAATACAGGTAAAGATTATACTCACTGTCAAAAAAGATCTTGTTTGCCTTTAAGTTGTACTTGGACAAAAGCTGTGTGATATCAAGGATTTCCTCAAAAACCTCCTCGTTATCTATTGGCAGTTTTTCGTAAAGTACAACATATGAAAAGCTAAGTCCTAAAACCTCAGGAACGTCATCACTGGCTTCCAGAGAGCTTTCAACCACTATTCCATCTCTGTCAAAATAAATATAGTGCCCAAGATACGAAATATATCCGGCAACCGCTTTTTCGTAAACATTTATTCTTACAGTGTCAGGGGATACTATCTCAACACTCATTTTTTCTACAAAAGGAACACCTTCTATAGATTTATTCCTGTATTTAAGTGAAAGATACAGTGAATTGTGACAGAACTTATCTGTCATTACCATATCTATGACTTCTTCGTTCGTGTAATGTGTATTACCTGTCACATAAACGTTTGTAATGGTGTAATTATCCCTTATGTAAGTAAATGCCAGAAGTCCCACAATAAAAAGAGCTATGACTATGCCGATGATAATATAAAGACTCCTGTTATATCTTAAGGAGTCTGTGATCTTTTCAAAAAAACTTCTGATATCTATATTATTCTTTTTTCTTGGTCTGGTTTTTCTACGCTTTTTCTTTGCCATCTATATCATCTTCCTATATTTCTGGCCACATTAAGCGCCACACCAATTTCTGCAAGCTGAACAATAACTGCGGAACCACCGTAACTTATAAAGGGTAGTGTGATTCCGGTGTTAGGGATAGTATTGGTTACAACCGCGATATTAAGAATAACCTGAATAGCAATATGACCCATTACACCGATAACCAAAAGTGCTCCAAACATATCCGGAGCATTATTGGCTATTACCATCAATCTCCAGATAAGAAGAAGGAACATGAGCATTACTGCGATAGCTCCAAAAAGTCCCAGCTCTTCGCAGATAATTGAAAAGATCATATCGTTCTGAGCTTCTGGAATGAAGCCCATTTTTTGCATACTCTCGCCAAGGCCTTTACCAAAAATTCCGCCTGAGCCAATAGCATAAAGAGCCTGAATAGTCTGGAATCCCTTACCACTTGCATAAGCAGCAGGATCAAGCCATACAAGTATTCTTTTAAATCTGTAGTTCATTCCACTTGAATCTGCCGAATTAGCAACAATAAGAACTATTACAGTGGCCAAAGCCAAAACAGAAAGAGCTGCGATAACATATCTCTTATATCCGGGCGTAGACACAAAAAGCATTACTACAGCTATGCCCATGATAATGATCGCAGAGCTAAGGTTCTTTGTAATTCCATAGACTAAAAGTGAAAGAAATGCCGGGAACGCAAGCATTGTTCCAAAGCCTTTCGGATCAAGTAATTTCTTTTTAAGTGAAATAACAAGTGTCGCAGAAAAAACAATTACGGCAAATTTGGCAACCTCGGCAGGCTGTATTGATATGCTTCCAACATACAACCATCTCTTAGCGCCGTTGATGGTTTTTCCAAGAGGAATCAGAAGAAGGAGCATTCCAGCTGCAATCACATAAATTGGAAAAGCAAATTTCTTAAGGATCCTATATGGAAAATAGGACATAAAAAGCATAGCTCCAAGTCCAATGATTGTTGGTCCGAGCTGATGCTTAAAGTAATAGGCTGAATCTCCATAGTCCAGATTAGCTTCATAAGAACTTGTTGAATAAAGCATAACAAGTCCAAATGCCAGCAAAAACAGAACTATGAAAACCAGACTATAGTCTATATATGATTCAACTTTTGGCTTTCTTAGTGTCCTGACTCTCTCCACTTTAATCCCTCATAACAAATACCGTAAAAGAACACATTACAGCGCATTTACGTATTCCTTGAATTTCTTTCCCCTGGTCTCATAATTTGGGAACATATCCCAGCTTGCACATGCAGGTGATAAAAGAACTGCATCACCCTCATCAGCGCTTTCTGTACAGAACTTAAGTGCCTCTTCAAAGCTGTCTTTAAAACAATAATTAGTAAATCCATGCTTCTTAGCGCACTCTGCAATCTTTTCTTTTGTCTGGCCAATAAGTACCAGAAGTTTTACCTTATCTCCAAAGTTTTCAATCCACTCATCATATTCACTACCTTTATCATAGCCCCCGCCGATAAGGATTGTTGGCTTGCTCATGGCTCTTATACCCTGGATAGCCGCATCCGGATTGGTTCCCTTGGAATCATTGTAATAGTCAACGCCATTCTTGGTAGCAACAAACTCAATTCTATGCTCTACTGCTTTGAAATTACGAACAACATTAAGAATTGTAGCAAGCGGAACACCCATAGAAAGAGCTATTGCTATGGCTGCCATAACATTTTCAACGTTGCAAAGGCCAACCAGATTCATGTCATGAATGTTCATGATCCTGGTTGCATTACCTGCTGTACTCATAAAGATCTCATCGCCATCAAGGAAGAATCCGTCAGAGAGCTTTTCTTTTGTTGAGAAAAAGATCACCTTAGATGGGCATCTGTTCCCAAAATCTCTTGTATATTCATTGTCATAATTAAGAACGCAGGTATCATCCTTTGTCTGTCTGTTTGTGACATTTTCCTTCATGGAAGCATAGCATTCCATTGTATGATGTCTGTTGAGATGATCCGGCGTAATATTAAGGATTGCTGATACGTTTGCATGGAAATTATCAACAGCCTCAAGCTGGAAAGAACTGATCTCACCTGTAGTAACAGAGTCTTCAGTCATCTTAAGTGCGCTTTCAGCGTAGGATACGCCTATATTTCCAACTACGTATGTATCTGCAAAATGAGCCTTCATAATATCGCCCACAAGAGTTGTAGTGGTAGTCTTACCATTTGTTCCTGTTATTGCAACCAGCTTACCTTTGGAAAAATTGTAAGCCAGCTCAATCTCACTCCAGATAGGTATATTTTTCTCTTTAATTCTCATAACTGTAGGTGCATCAAGAGGTACTGCAGGACTTGGAACAGTCAGAGAAAGTTCATCTAATACATCATCTTCGATATTTCCAATAATGATCTGTGTATTATCCCTATCTTCTTCGTGGAGTTTTTTCCTGATATCCTCTTCGGTCACCTTTGTATTCTCTTCCAATACGATTGGCACTGCACCAACCTGATGAAGAAGTCTTACTGATCCGACTCCAGAGAGACCTGAACCAATTACTAGTACTTTTTTTCCAATAATATCTGCTGCTTTCATTTTACATTCCTTCGTATATCATTAATTATCTCAAACCGGCATAAGCAATAAGGCACATGAGTATTGTTACTGTAGTAAACACATTCACGACCTTAGTCTCAGACCAGCCACCTTTTTCGAAATGATGATGAATAGGGGCCATTCTGAAGATTCTTTTACCGTGTGTTATCTTAAAATATGAAACCTGCATAATGACTGAAACAACTTCCAAAGCGTAAATAAAGCCAACTATCACAATGAATATAGGCATTTGCATAACGTACGCTATTCCGGTAACAAATCCGCCTATAGCAAGGGATCCTGTGTCTCCCATCATTACTTTTCCGGGATATACGTTATATACAAGATAGCCCAAAAGAGCTCCCATCATAGCTGAAGACATAACCTCAGCTCCTGTTGCTCCTGTCACCATTCCAGCTATCGCAAAAAATCCTGCCACAACTGCTGTTACTGACGCACAAAGACCGTCAACTCCGTCTGTGAAATTTGTTCCGTTGGCTGTTCCAAGTGCGATAAAGAACAGTATTGGAATATTCCAGAATCCAAAATCAAGCATTATATCTGTGAATGGAACCTTCATAGCAAGTGAAAGATCAGTAAATTTCTCAACATAAAGAGCAAAAACAACTACAATAATAAGCTGACCAACGATCTTTTGCCATGCGCGAAGCCCCAGATTATGCTTTTTTACTACTTTGATATAATCATCAATAAAACCAATGAGTCCAAAACCAAAGGTGAGAATAAGCACCGGAATAACTTCCTTATGAGCTGCTCCGTACAATATTCCTATAATAAAGAAAGGAATAAGGAATATTAAGCCGCCCATTGTTGGCGTCCCGGTCTTTTTCTGATGGGACTCAAGTCCCTCTTCACGCTCTGTCTGACCTGCCTTAAGCTTTTTTAACATGCCTATTACTGAAGGTCCGATCACAACTGCTACAATGAATGATACAAGAACAGGTATCAGTGTTCTGGTTAAATAGTTTTCCATAATTACATCCTCAAATTTTAATTACTACTGCTTGCTGAAGCGGCCTCTTCCGGTACTCCCTCAAAATCAGGAAGTTCATCTCCTCCAACTACGCTTCCGCTGTCCGGATCTATAAGATTTCCGTTACTTGGGTCTACATAATAGCCCGTAGTAGGATCTTTGTCAAATGACTCCCAGATTGAATTTCTTTCTTTTTCCTCTGGGGCTTCAGTGGTCTCCTCCTCAGTTTCACCTGCCTCTTCTGTAACTTCCTCCGGATTTTCCTCCTGCTCTTCTTCCGCTACGGCTGTTGTAACAAGCTGCTCACGAAGAGTCTCGAGTTCCGCCTTTTCTTTTTCAGAAAGCTCCTCTGTCATAGGATAGTTGAGATAAGGAAGAGCCTCTGTAAGAATAGCTCTTACTATTCTGGTTGCAAACTTGGCATCATCCTGATAAAGCACGTTGGGTCTATCAACAACAACGTAGATTGCTATGTCTGGGTCAGATGCCGGTGCATATCCCATGAATGAAACAACATACTGATGGTTTCCACGGGGCAGAGTCTGAGCTGTTCCGGTCTTGCCGCCGATCATGTATCCTGCAGGCCTTGCAGTTTTACCTGTACCTTCCGAACCTGCAACTACCTGATTACAGTACTCTATTATCTTATCAGATGTGCTCTGTGATATTGTCTGTCTTAAAATTCTCGGTTCAATATTCTTAATTGTTGCTCCGCTGCTGCTCACAACTTTTTTTACAACATGAGGTTCGTAATAGTAGCCACCGTTGATCAGCGAGCTAAAGGCTGTTATCATCTCGATCATATCTACGTTAAAGCCCTGTCCAAAAGAGTTAGTGGCAAGGTCAGTAGATGTCATATTGGAAGCACTGTAGGTAAGGCCCTCAGTTCTGGCTTCTCCGGCAAGATCGATATTGGTCTTAAGTCCGAATCCGAAATCTTTTTGAAACTTGGTAAAAGTATTAACCCCGATAGCCTGCGCTACATACATCATAGCTACGTTACAGGAGATCTCAATTCCTCTTGATACTGAAACAGCTCCGTCACCGTAGGTGTTATGGCACTTGATCTCCCAACCGCCGACTTCGAGCTTACCAAGGCAGTTATAGACTTCGTCACCTGTTATAGAGCCGCTCTCAAGTCCAGTAGCTACAGTAAAAGGCTTGGCAACAGATCCGGGCTCGTATGTATCTGCAATGCAGAAATTTTTCCACAATGCATTGTAGTTCTGATAGAGCTGCTCATCAGTAAAGTTTTGAAGCATTTCCTCAGTGATGTACACACCGGAATCATAGACTGATTCACCTTTTACTTTGTTTCCTTTTTCATCAACCGCAGGCATTCCGATAAGGGCCGCCGTATCTCTTGGGTTGTTCAGGTCAAAGTTTGGATAACTTGCCATAGCAAGGATCTCACCAGTATGGATATCCATAATGATACAGCCTACATTATTGGCTCCGTTGCCTTCTCTGGCATTGTTTTTATACTGCTCATTGAACTCGTATAAATGTTTTTCAACTATTGTCTGAAGATTACCATCAATAGTTGTGACGATGCTATCACCGTCTGTAGCTGAAATAGTTGTTCTCTCAAGATTGGAATCATCGTCAAGATATCCGTATTCTCTTCCGGGAGTTCCACTAAGAGTGCTGTTGTAATACTCTTCAAGTCCATACATACCAGTGTTGTCACTTGAAGTAAAGCCTATTATGTCACTGGCAAGAGAACCGTTTGGATATTTACGAATGTAGCTCTCCTCGAACCAAATGCCCTGAATATTTTCATCATAGGTTTCAGAGCCGGGAGTAATAAGTCCCTGAAACTCACTGATTTCTGAGTAAGTAAGTTTTTTGGCCAAAATATAATACTGAGATGATGGATGCTCTGAAAGGTAATTTCTTATATCACCCCCATCAAGCCCAAAGCATCTTACAAGCGCTTTTATCGTAGGATCAAGATATTTGGAATCCCTTAAAAGAATCTTTGCATCAAGGATGACATTGTATACTTTCTCGCTGTAGGCAAGAATAGTATTGTTGGCATCCAGGATCTCGCCTCTTCTAAAGGGAATAGTTGTCGAATCATATTGCTGCTGAGAAAGAACCTGTTTCTGATACTCCTCACCGTTGTTCTTAGTTATAAGGATAAGTCTGACCCCTAACCCAACGAAAGCCAGTAGTACCAATACAAATAGCACCACCAGCTTTTTTCTCATTCCTATAGTAAACTTCTGCTTATTTTTTTCTTTACGCCTTTTCATCTAAACATAAAATCCTTCCAATTACACCCTTTCAATTATAGTCATATTTTGTACCAGGGGCAAATTTTTTTAAGAAGTTATTCATGCGGGATAGGCGCAATCTGGCGTACATAGTCGTTTCCGCCGCCATCAGAATATGTTATGATCTGTCCCTCACTGGCATACGTCATTCCGTATTCCTGAATTGCTATTCTTTTTACCTCATCAAGGTCAACATTGCCGTTAGCTCTGTTGTAAGCCTCATCGTTATCCTGTTTTAATGCATTAAGTTGGCTCTCAAGCTGAGCTACATGTTTAACGCTGTTCTTGATCTGTGACTGCAAATTGATGTACCATGCAAGCGTTCCCACCATAAGCACCATTGCCATTGATAAAAACACAAGATATCCAAGGCTCATGTGGTGGCGCCTTCTATTTTTCTTTTGAGGCTCCTGCACATGGAAGCGGTCTTTTTTCTCATTTGGTTGTTCATTGATCTTTCTTACGGTATTTCCGCGAATGTATTCATTTGCCATGTTAGCCTCCCTTCTTACTGCTATTGCAGTTAAGTTAATTTCATTTAATCTTTTCAAAAACTCTAAGCTTTGCACTCTGAGAACGTTTATTCTCAGCAAGCTCTTTTTCACTTGGTAAAATAGGCTTTCTTGTTATTACCTTGCCTTTTGATGTCTTACCACATACGCAGACCGGAAAATTAGGTGGGCATGTGCAAGGATTCTCGTTTCTCCTGAAGTTATTCTTGGTTATTCTGTCTTCCAATGAATGGAAAGTAATAACGCAGAGCCTTCCTCCGGGATTAAGGAAATCAATAAATCCATCCAAAGAGTTCTGCAAAACATCCAACTCTCTGTTAAGGGCTATTCTGATAGCCTGATATGTTCTCTTGGAAGGATGCCCTCCCTTTTCTCTCATCTTGGCTGGTATAGCCGCCTTAATGATGTCATTGAGCTGTCCCGTTGTTTCTATTGGAGATTTAGCTCTTTCTATACAGATATGCTTTGCAATATTCTTGGCAAATTTATCTTCTCCAAAATCTCTTATGATATGGAAAAGTTCCATCTCAGAATAGTCATTGATAATATCTCTGGCTGTCAGTGTCTGTCTCTGGTCCATTCTCATATCGAGAGGAACATCTTCTTTATAGGTAAAACCTCTTTCAGCGTTATCAAGCTGGTATGATGACACTCCAAGATCAAGCAGTATACCGTCAACTCCGGTAACTCCAAGAGCTTTCAGCCTCTCCACAGCATTTTCATAGTTATCTCTGATGATAGTGACTCTGGATTCATAAGGTTCAAGTCTCTTTGTCGCTGCACGGATAGCGTCTTCATCCTGATCTGTGCCGTACAGATGTCCTCCATCCGTAAGTCTCTCAGCTATATGTGAAGAATGTCCTGCGCCACCAAGAGTTCCATCAAGATAAATTCCATCAGGCTTAATATTCAAATTGTCCAGGCACTCATCAAGGAGTACTGAATAATGTTTGAATTCCATACTTTTTCCTTACTGTTTTTAAACCATACACCAGACTCGAAAAGCTTCTAGGTTCAGCTTAAATGCTTAAACCGTACTCACTCATCTTAGCTGCAATTCCATTGATGTCATCGAAGGTGCTTGCCTTCTCCCACTCTGCCTTACTCCAGATTTCAGCTCGATTACCTACACCTGCTATAACAGCTTCTTTTTCTATTCCTGCATGTTGCAAGAGATTTGCTGGCAAAAGAATTCTTCCCTGCTTGTCGACTTCCGCATCAATTGCTCCTGCGATGAAGAAACGGCCAAGCATTCTGGCTTCAGGTTTATCCATGGGCAGGGACTGTAGTTTTTCTTCAAACTGATTCCATCCCTCTTCTGCGAACACAAAAAGGCATCCGTCAAAGCCCTTGGTAACCACAAATTGATCACCCAAAAGCTCGCGGAATTTAGCAGGTATTATGAGTCTTCCCTTAGCATCTATGGAATGACTATATTCGCCTTTAAATGCTGCTCCCACTTAATTTACCACTTTTCTACCACTTTTAACCACTTTTTGCCACTTTTTACCACCTAAACACATTATAGAACACTTTTTTCTTACTGTCTATTAAAAATCCATGAAAAAAAATGCCCTCCTGAATCAAAAATTCAAGAAGACATTTTTCATTGAAAAAAATATTCTGTTTATTACTTTTCGCGCATTTTAAGACGTTTAATGATCATAGCCGTCACTGAAAACACAACAAGACATGCGGCAAGCATCTGTGACACCGGAAGTCCTGTGGTATGCATTATGAGTTGGTCAGTTCTAAGTCTTTCTATCCAGAATCTTCCAAGGCCATAGCCACCAAGATATAAAAGAACTATCTCACCATCGAACTTCTTATGTTTGATATACAAAAGCACTATTATAAGAAGGCACAGGTTCCACATACTTTCATAAAGAAATGTCGGACTCACCTGAATATAGTTTGTTCCTTCCACCATGTGAGCCTTCATAAGCTCAGTTATCTCTCCGCTTCTTACCGCTTCCACAGGAAGTCTCATAGCAAAAAGATTATCTGTATATTCACCAAAAGCTTCTCTGTTGGTAAAGTTGCCCCATCTTCCCATTATCTGACCAAGCAAAAGCCCCGGCATAATAGTGTCTGTAAGCAAAAAGAAATTAACTTTTTTAATCCTGCAGTATATAAATGCTGTAAGAAAACCTGCAATCACGCCGCCATATATTGCAAGGCCGCCATTTCTGATGTTAAACACACTGATAGGATTATCTTTATAGTAATCCCAGGCAAAAAACACATAATATATTCTGGCTCCAATAATCGAAAAAACAATTATAAAAGTTGCCACATCCCAGTATGTATCAGGGTTCTGACCAGTTGCCCCGGCAACTTTTGAAATAAGAATAAGGGCCAGAAAAAAGCCAAGTCCAATGATCACTCCATATAAAGCAATACTAAAACCAAAAACAGTAAAACTCTTTGGGACATTCTCCAAATAGATATTTAAGTGTGGAAACGCAATATCCATCTTCCCCATTATATCCGGCATAACATCCTCCACATTTTATACGTTAAATCTAAAGAGAATTACATCTCCATCCTGAACCACGTACTCTTTTCCTTCCATGCGGACAAGACCTTTTTCTCTTGCCGCTGCAAGTGAACCCTCTCTCAGAAGATCCTCGTAATTGATAACCTCAGCCTTGATAAATCCTCTCTCAAAATCTGTATGAATCTTACCAGCTGCCTGAGGAGCTTTTGTTCCGATCTTGATTGTCCATGCTCTTGTTTCATCTTCACCAGATGTAAGGAAACTCATAAGACCAAGTGTCTTGTAGCTTGCTGCAATAAGCTTATCAAGTCCAGACTCTGTAAGTCCCATGCTCTCAAGGAACTCAGCCTTCTCATCAGCTTCAAGTTCTGAAATTTCAGCCTCAATCTGAGCACTGATAACAAATACCTCGCTACCTGACTTTGAAGCAAGGTCTCTTACAGCTGCAACATATTTATTAGAAGCTCCATCATCGGCGAGATCCTCATCCTTAACATTAGCCGCATAAATCACAGGCTTCCATGTGAGAAGATCATATCCATTCATAAGAGCAAGTTCATCTTCATCAGTGATCTCAAGTTCTCTGGCCATCTTATTTTCTTCAAGAGTTGCCTTTATCTTGTTCAAAAGATCCAGCTCTTTTGCTGCAGTCTTATCCATACGTGCAGTCTTAGCAACCTTCGCAATTCTTCTCTCAAGAACTTCAAGGTCCGCAAAAATAAGTTCGAGGTTGATTGTCTCTATATCTCTTGCAGGATCAACTGATCCGTCAACGTGAACTACGTTAGGATCCTCAAAGCATCTAACAACGTGTACGATAGCATCTGTCTCACGAATATTTGCAAGGAACTGGTTTCCAAGTCCTTCACCCTTTGATGCACCCTTTACAAGTCCTGCTATATCAACAAACTCGATTGTTGCAGGTGTAACCTTCTTGGAATGATAAAGATCCCCCAAAAGTTTAAGTCTCTTGTCAGGAACTGCAACAACTCCAACGTTAGGATCAATTGTTGCAAAAGGATAATTAGCTGCAAGCGCTCCTGCATTTGTAAGTGAATTAAAAAGTGTTGACTTACCTACGTTTGGTAAACCTACTATGCCTAGTTTCATTTTCTATGTATCTCCTTCTAAAAATGCTTTATTTAAGCCATTTGTTATCTCAGCTTATTGTACCGAGTACCACGTCGGGCACCATTTATCTATTATGACATAAAAATAGTCCTGACACAGCGAATATATATTACCATGTCAGGACGGATTTGTAAAAACATGCAGTGACTTTTCCAGCACAGCGCTGCATTAATTAACGCGGAATTTTCCGCTATACTCCTCTTCAGGAGTAAATACGGCGGCAGGTTATGACTCCTGCTTTACAATCGTCCTAAGGCTACGCCGCAATTTTTTATAAAATAGTTACCATTGAATCAATTGGATTCCTTTTTTTATCGCTAGATACACCTTTGAAATCGCTAGCGCGAAATCCCAAATCCAGGAAACAAATAGGATAGATGTTTTCTGGCAGGTCAAAAGCCTTCTGTGTTTTAAGAACATCATTCACTCCAGCCCAACATGTATCCAATCCTATATCTGTTGCTGCCAGCATCATATGTGTTGCTGCAATAACACCATCTGTCAAATAGCTATTTCCACCCTGAAAATTACTTGCAGCATTTTTATCGGAACATACTAGAATTACCATCGGTGCTCCATAACGGCATGGATGAACACTGTCCATCCTCTGAAGAGCTTCTCCACTTTTTAGTATATACACTCGTTGTGGTTGTTTATTAAAAGCTGTTGGTGCTAAGCGCCCCGCTTCTAGAATATATTTCACTTGATCTTCTGTTGGCTTTGTATCGCTGTACTTACGAACAGACTCTCTCTTCTGAATAACTTTATTAAATTCCATATCTATAATCTCCTTTGCTACATTGATTCTGTTATTTAAAAGATATGTCAGTTATTCAAAAAATCCAAAACTCCACAGTAACATAGCAAATTTCATGAATCTCGTTCCTCCGGCGAATTTACTAAGTATAAGTTAAATAACTCATCCTCAATTATACGGGATGAATTTTAAAAATGTCAGTGAAAAATTTCTTACTTTATGCACGAAGATGATGAATTTTTTGATGAGGTAGACTGATAATAATACTCTGCATACCTCCGCTTTGCATGGCCCGGTCTTGTCCGGGCCTTTAATTCAAGGTTGCGCCGGCAAGGCGCAATTTCCTCGTATTAAATAAAAAAGACTGTGCCCTCTTTTTTAGAAGGCACAGTCTTTTGACACTCACATCTTTTTAATTATTTAGAAGACGATTAATCTCATCAACCATGTCATTGATTGCACTAGCCTGCTGTGCAACATGCTCAGTATTTGTAGCATTATTTCCAGCCATGGTACTGATAGCCACAAACTGCTCGTTCTCACTTCTGATACTCTCTGCGATATTCTGGTTAATCTCAACAGTTTTTTTGATGATTTCTGACTGGCGTTTATGTGCCTCATTCATCTCTTCAATTGCATTAACCGAATCATTCAGCATTGTAGTCATTTCACTTATGTCGCCAAATACTGTCTTAAACTGTTCATTCTGTTCAGCAAGCTTATTGGCATTTATCTCAACCTGTCCTGTAATCTCTTCTACGTTCTTCTGAACTCTTTCAATTATTGCGCCAACGTCCTTAAGTGAGCTCTGCGTGTTTTCTGCAAGCTTACCAACTTCAGTTGCTACAACAGCAAATCCCTTTCCAGCATCACCCGCTCTTGCGGCCTCAATTGAAGCATTAAGAGCAAGAAGGCTTGTTGATGACGAAATTCCCTGAATAAGTTCAAGCGTTGTTCCAATTTCTTCTACTGCCTTTAGAAGTCTGTCTGCAATATCTGTTGTAACTGCCATAGAATCAGAAACTTCAGAATTTATTCCCTGAAGATCATTTAATGATTTCTCATTTTCTTTTGACTTCTTAAGAAGGTTGTCAGATGTCTTCTCAACAGTCTCAACATTTTCTTCTACAATGCTTGCGCAATCATTAAGCTCTGACAAGTTTGCCATACTCTCATCTGCTTTATTACCAAGAATATTACTGTTTTTAACAAGCTCATCACTTGTTGCTGATAGCTCTTCTGCTGAAGCGCTCTCACTTGATGAGATATCCAAAAGAGTTGTTCCTGCAGTTACCATCTTGGAAGATATTGAACGAACAGCATCCATAACACCTGTAACACGCCTGTTGTTCTCTTCAAGCTCATCCTTTTTGGCAGTAATCAAAAAGTGTGAAACAAAGAATAAGAACATTACAAGGCCGGCTAACGAAAGCACAAGGCCTACAACACACATGATTACATCTGTAATAAAGAGTTCGTCTTTTACTGGCAAAAGAGCTGTGCCTCTGACAAACCATGCAATAAACATAGAACCAATACAAATACTGCCGGTAACGGACAGTAGCTTAATATCCATAAAGAATCCGATAAGTATCAGGAAGAAACATAAAAATCCCCAGAATGTTCTGGTCGGAACCATGTAAATAATGTAGTTCCACTGAAGGATAAGAACAACTGAGCAGAAAATCTTTCCTATTTGAAGTTTTCCATCTTTTAAATATCCATCTTCATCAAATGAAGACTTAAGAATCAGCATTCCTGTAATAAAGAAACACACATCCATGATACCGAAAATTATTACTGCGATCCAAGGGATAACCTGATAAAAGCCAATTGTCTTTTCTACTATGAACATTGCTGTAGCAAACATACAGGCCGATACCAGTGCAGTAATACCCCATTTAAAAACCGCAGACAGGTATACTTCAAAAGCAGATTTTTTATTCATTGATAATTACCTCCTGAGATAAATAGTTTATGTTAACTAGATTACCACAACCATTTTACTAAATTCCGCAAATTCCCATAAGAAAATATCTCTGAAATTATTATTAAAAAACTCTGCGTTGAAATGAATTATTTATTTCACCTTGTATTACCTGTCTTTCCAGCATTTAATTGCATATTTCTGTGGTTCGGCTTTTCTAAATTCAACATTTGATAACTGAATAGAGAATATAGCATTAAGAATCGAACCAAGCTTTCTCTGCCCATTATCATAATATACAATCACCTTATCATATTCTTTAAGATAATCCATATGCTCTTTAAGCATTGCATTTATAGCTTTTCCCAGTTTGCCAGAAAGCTGAACTCTGTCTTCTTTCGTCTAAAGAATACTCTTTAAAAACTCCTTCCTTACGAATAACATGGCCCGCATGAATATACTCGATGTCCAGACCGGATTCTTTAACGCTTTTTTCTAGTTGTATAGTTTTTTCAGTGATATCATTACTTTGATCATGAAAAACAAAAGTCACTAAATAGTAATCTCTTACATCCCTTGTTTCTCCAAAATCACCTGACTCATCTATAAAAATGCTAAGTTCTCTCATCGTGGTTAACTCCAAAAAAAATGACGGGAAATTCTTCCCGTCTGCGGTGATCCAAAGAGCTCTCGCTCAGATCAACATTATAATAAATGAGCTATTTTTTCAACATTTTAAACATCTCATAATGCTGTCATCATAGGTTCCCCCTTTCCTTCTCCATGTGACAGAGCAACAAGCATGATATCTATAGCGTCTACGTGAGATGCTGCTCTTTATTAGTAGTAGAACACGTAAAACTAAACAGATATTTGGAAAAAATACGTGAGGAGAGGCTTGTTAACGGAGGTGTATCACGTAGAATGCCAGAAAATCATTGCGAAACTACGTGATAACAGTCTAAAAATAAAGCGGTGTCACGTAGATGTCCACGCTACTATATAATCTGAAAAACGTAGCGTGCCTATTCCGCATTTACTGCATTTTCTTATCTAAATGACATTGGAATGGACCTAGTGGACGGAGTCATAAATGATATGGGTTCTTAAATGATGTTTGTCCGGTTCTTGTCTCTAACTCTCTTCTTACATCTTCTACTACCTTGTCTTTGAATTCTTCGTAGTTCATCGCCTACCTCCTTCTGAAAGTAAATAGTTTCAGGCTCAAAATGAGCGCAAAAAAGCAGCTACCTCGTTTGAGATAACTGCTCTATGTAATAACAAACCCGCCCTGGCACGTCAATCACCAGAGCAATCTTCTCTGTCATTGACATCCCCGGACGGGTTTGTTTTGTGTTAATCAAGGTACTTAGGGCTAAGTGACACTTTCTTCAAGTATTAGGGCTCATTTTGAAACGGTTGGTACAAACTCTAATTTCAACTGCATCCCTAATCCTTCTGCTATCCTTTTCATCATAGCAAGGCTGGGATTTCGTGTTTCATTTTCAATCCTACTAATATCAGCTTGAGTAATGCCTGTTTTTTCAGCAAGTTCTTTCTGCGTAATATGTTGACTGTTGCGCGCATCAATCATCGCTTGAATTATATCATACTCCGGTTGCAATACATCATATTCCGCTTTCACTTCCGGATTTTGCAGAGTTTTCTTTTTATAATCTTTATAACTACTCATGACAATACCTCCGTTCATAATCAGATTTATATTTTTGCGTTAAATCCAAGTCTGCCTTAAATTCAACTATCCAGACATATTTCTCAAAAACAGTTAAACCGCCTCTGTTTCCAATATTTTATCACTAAGCAAAAAGTCGAATAAATCAACTGTCATTACGCCATTGTCATCATATGTCGGATTCAACCCTGTTTTTGCAACGACTATTTTCTTAAAAGAATCATCAATATAATACAAACTTCTTTTTTCTTGTGCCTGTTTTTCAGGAGATTCCATTGTCAAAGCTGATTGAATATAAAATTTCTGACCTCCTTTTGATGCTACAAAATCGACTTCAAGCGATTTCTGTGCATATATAGCCTTACCATTTACATCCACTCTGTCTGTTTTTTCACTAACATTCAGTTCTCCCACATCAACATTAAATCCTCTAAAACGCAATTCATTGTATAAGATATTCTCCATGATATGCGTTTCTTCTATCTGCCTAAAGTTGAGTCTGGCATTTCTCACACCAATATCCTCAAAATAGATTTTGAATGGGGAACCAATATATTTTCTGCCTTTAATATTATATTTTTTAGCCTTCGACACAACAAATGCATCTTGGAAGTAGTCAACATAATCACCAATTGTATCAGCAGTGATACTCTTATCCAAAACGCTTCTAAAGGTATCTGTAATTCTCCTTGCATTCACAGGACTACCGATCATAGACGCCAAAATATCAAATGTATCTCCAAGTTCAACTTTTTTCTTAATCTTGTTATGAGTAATGATATCCTTTAAATATGTTTCTTCACATAAGCCTTTCAGATATGAGACTTTTTCTTCTTCGCTTTTCATTTGTGCCACAAGAGGTATGCCACCAGTTACAACATATTCCCTCCAAGCCTTTTCTGGAGACAGGTCTGTCCCTTGCATATACTCCGAAAAAGCTAACGGCAACACATGGACTACTGAACCCCTGCCTTTAAATTCAGTTGCTATATCAGAAGATAGAAACTTTGAATTAGAGCCTGTAACATAGACATCGTAATTAGTATGTCTTAATAAGCCATTAAGGGTTCCAACAAAATTATCAAGCAATTGCACTTCATCTAATAGTAAATAGTATTTTTCTGCATCGTTTGTTCTATCCTTCATGTATGCCCTAAATTTCTTAGCATTCACATAAAACACATCTGGATTAATAACAATCTTTGTCGGCTCTTCAGGAAAGTATGCATCAAGTAAATCTATATCTTCGTCCGAATCAAATGCAAACTTAATTATATTTTTGCTTGGAATACCTGTATTCAGCAAATGTTTAAAAAACAATTCATTCATCAAATACGATTTACCAGAACGTCTAGCTCCTGTTATTACCTTTATTAACCCATTCTCCTTACGCGCAATCAATCTATTAACATATATTTCTCTAGAATACTCCATACAAACCTCATTTTTTCAAAGTACTTTGACTTTTATCGATTACATTATAGCACATGTCAGAATATATGCCATGGTTAAATCGATTTTTTTCAAAGTTTTCTGCTTTTTATCGATTATATAACCGTAGATTTTTCCATAAAAAAACCTGTCGATGAATTAACTTCTTCGGCAGGTTCTTTTTCGTTATATTTTTGATACTTTGATCACATAATGCCAAACGGGCAATCGGACTGTTAAAAAGTATCTGCAATATCACCATCAATGCAGATACTTCTATCTGCAATTTCCTCTGGGCAGAATGATTCACCATAATTTAAGCAGGCATATACCGCCTTCTCATTTGCCAGCGTCATCTGCCAGAACGGATACTTTATAATGACGGGCGTATTAGCTCCTACTCCCAATTCAAGATAAAGAATATGAAGATTCTCATGTCTGCGAATAAAATCAGAATATGCTGCAGATGCCCTATGCCATCCTTCATCTTCAACAAAAGAATCATCAGTTCTCAAATTCATAGTCATATCAGAGCCGTCATCAGGACACTTTGGAATCAGCTCAGAAGGAATTTCCATCAGTAGCTTACCATCAATCGGTACCTGAAATACTCCCTGATCATCTCTTACAAAACCTTGTGCTTCCATAGCTTTCATTACCCACTCTTCATTATCAAAGGTTTTCTGAATAGCAGGATTCACGCTCTGAAACAAACCATAATCACCCTGAGTATAGAACAGTCTTTTCTTGTCAAACCCTGCTCTTTGAAACTGGTGATCTACATTTGTGGTAATCACAAAATAGTCCTTATCGGAAACCATCTTAAGAAGATCCCTATACACTGGCTTTGGAGCATCAATATATCTGTTAAAATAAATATGTCTTGCCCACCAGGCCCAGCGTATTTCTTCGCTCGGAAACGGATAGAATCCACCTGAATACATATCTCTTATTCCAAATCTTTTGGCAAAGTCATAGAAGTATTTTTCAAAACGCTTGCCGCTATATGTTAAGCCAGCAGATGTTGATAGTCCAGCTCCTGCTCCAATGACAATTGCGTCTGCTTCCTTGATTTCTTGCAAAAGCCTTTTTATTTGCTCTTCTTTGCTTCCTTTACCATAGGACATGCTTCTAGTAAAGTATCTCACAGCATTCATTCCTTTCTCTATAGTTTCCTGATAACCATTAGGCATATCATCATATTAGTTTTTCATAAATGGCCTTATCCTCATCTTTGAAAACATTGAATATCACTCTTTCTACCTTACCAGGATTATCACTGAGCCATTCTGACACAGTCTTAACGGCAATCTCAGCTGCTTTTTTGTTAGGAAAATGAAATACTCCTGTTGAAATACAGCAAAAAGCAACGCTCTTCAAGCTATTTTCAGCGCACATATCCAAAGTGTTTCTATAGCAGTTCTCCAAATCCTTTTCCAATTCAGGAGTAAGTTTGTACTGTACGATTGGGCCTACTATATGAATAACTTTCTTTGCCGGAAGATTATACGCATCAGTGAGCATTGGATCGGCAGTAGGCTGTTCATAGTCTCTTCCGTATCTTATTCGAAGTTCATTCATCTGCCTGTTGCACTCAGCTCTAAGCTGCACTCCTGCAAAAGTATGGATACAGTTATCTATACAGGTGTGCATCGGAACAAAACAGCCCAGCATCTGCGAATTAGCGGCATTAACAATAGCATCCACCGAAAGTCTTGTGATATCTCCTTGCCAGATAGAAAGTCCGTCCCTGATAACCGGGATGTCTGACAGATTCACCACACCCTTTTCAGCCGCTCTTTCAGTCAGATATTCATCCTGTACTTTCATTACTTCAGAGGACAATTCTTTTGGCATACGGATGTTCATAAGCGACCTTAAGATTCGTCTTTTATCTTCCGTACTATTTGGAGTCTGTAATTCCTTATATTCATCAGAATCTGCCTTGAATCCTTCTACAAGATAATCAAGACGTTCTTCCTGTGTTTTATTATTAGACATATCACACATCCTCCAAAGGCTCAATTGCCTGATACACATCATAAAAAGTTATATCTTTAAGATCTCTTGTAAGCTCTATTCCGCCTGTTCCTCTGATAACTGGAATTTATCGAAATCCTGAAAGTTTCATGCTTGCATCCCAGAGTTCTTTTGCGTTTTCCTCCACATAGGAAAGCAGTGAAGACTTAGCAGTATTTGTACTGCGATCATAGTACAGTGCTTCAGAGGACAGATAACGATCCTGCCTACTTCAGATAATCAAATTCCGGGGTTTGTTCCAAAGCCTTTTTGTAGAAAAGCGTTCTCGTGAATATAACGTAGAACAATGTATCCATTACTATCTCAACGAAAACAACGACCACACTATAGGTCTCTGAGAAAGGATAGATCATCGCGCCGGTCAGGATGATATTCTTGAACATATGCAAAAAGAAAATCGGAAATACTTTTCTTTTCGCGATCACATAAATCGTCATATAAACAAGTGCTGCCGACATGCAGCTGACAATAAAGAGCAATCCCAATAACGGGGTGATCATAAACCAGTCATGCTGGATCTGTGCCGGATAGAAGTACAGCGGAAAGTGCCAGATACCCCAGATAAATCCGATGAGCAGCGATACCTGCATCAGCTTTTCTTTCCTGAACAGGCGGTCTGTAAGGAAACCTCTCCAACCGAATTCCTCAGAAAAAGGACCTGAGATTATCCCCCAGAACAGGAAATAAAAGAGATACAACGGGTTCTTGGCGATCAGCTTCAATCCCTCAAAACCGAGCTTCTCAGCACCCAATCCTCTTGAGATCATCTGTGTCACAAATACTTCCGCACAGATCAGTCCAAGCGAGAGCAAAATGGCGATTAATGATCCCTTATTGGGAACAAAGCATCTCTTCAGGAAATCCTTTATCCCGTCCTTCGTGTAAAAAACGAGTACAAAGATTACTCCGGTCAGCGTCGGCATTACACCTCCGATTCCAAAGAACAGCGAAGCAAAATCAAATGAAGATATCGATGTGTTCTCAATATCCAGACCAAGGATCATCGGCATGAATTGCAAGAGCCAGGTTAACAGGATCGTTATGATTAAGTACAGAATGAGTATTCTTCTGCTTTTTGCAGTTTTATCCATATGATTTACAATCTTCTGTGTTTTCAATTTCACTCCTTTCAAGCTCACCAAAATCCCATGCCGGAATTCAAAAATTGTCATCCTACGCCAATGGCAGGCAAGACCTTTTGCTCGATAAAATCCACTCTGTCAAATATCCTCGGCTTAAACGTACCTGTCACTCCAACAGACACTTTTTTCTCTTTGTTTATATAGATGATATTTCCGCTGTCACCAATCGCCGCATATACCTCTTTATCATCATAGGGTTTGTACCATAAGTAGCCATAGTTCATGAAGCCAAACCGTTCACCTAGCTTGAGGTGGGGAGAGAGCATATCTTTCAGATATTCTTCTGAGATGATTCTATTTCCGTTATACAGGCCATCATTCAACACCATAGCGCCGATTACAGCCATATCTTTCGCTGACATACATAATCCCCAGCCCGCAGTAACGCAGCCCCGAGGGTCGCTGTACCATTCATATTTTCTTGGATTCTTATTCATGAAAAAATCAAACTGATCTTCTTTGGAACTGTCTCCATGCGCTATTCGCTCAGGAAGGTTCAACGGCACAAACAGATTATTGTTGGCAAAATCTATGCACTTCTCATCGGCTGCCTTCTCGATTATCCCTGCCAAAATCTGAATACCAAGCGTAGCATATCTGAACTCACCTGTAATTCCGCTACGTCCTCCGAGATAATCAAGTATCGCATACGTAAAATCCTGTGAAGTACACACCTTCTTCCAGGGTTCTGACCTGCCTTTATAAGGAGCTGTCATAGTGAGCAGATTCCTGATTGTGACATCATATATGGTCTTCTCCCCACGCTTTACAATGTAATCAGGGAAAAAATCTATCACCTTTTGATCCACGTTTTTGATAAAGCCCTTGTCCAACGCAATTCCCACAAGTAACGCCATAATTCCTTTGGTAACAGAATTGACATTCATAGCATTTAAGGTCTTAAATCCGTGCCAGCAGTCGTCATAAACATCCAGCCCCTCTTTAATCGCATAAATCTGGCAAATGTTACTCTCGTTTTTGGTGCTTTCAGAAACGTATTTATGAAGTTGTTCTTTCGTCATTAAAAGCCTCCTCTTAGGAATGATTCGGACGTCCTAAGAAAAGGCTAATATGATTAAAAATTGTTTTCAAGAAAAATCTTAAAAATCTTTATATTCCTATTTATTCTTCCATCAAGGATTATGTATTACATTTCTCTTTCCACTATTGGCAGTTCCTCTTACTTCTTCGTGGTAAAAGTAATCTACGATTGTTGGATGTCCTTTCTCTACTCTCTCATACGGAGTTTCATTATCAACAAACCTGCAATCATACTTTTTAGCCAGCTCTTCAGCTTTCTTTTCCAGCGCTTCAAAATAGCTGCGGTTCTTTTTGTTATAAATTTCGTCATACAGCGGCACCAGATCCGGATGTTTATCGGAAATGTATTTCATGATATCTGCCTTAAAACCTCCGCGAAGATTCAGATTCTCAAGCCATACAAGGTCACACTGATCTTTTGTCCTGTCTATGATTGCTTCTATATCCGTAATCCCCGGGAACACGGGTGAAATGAAGCAAATTGTACGAATTCCTGCCGCATATACCTCTTTCATTGCAGCAAGCCTTCTTTCTATGCTTACTGCCGCATCCATATCATCTTTAAACTCTTCATCGAGAGTATTGATTGACCATGATACCGTAAGTCTGCTATTTTCATTGATTTCTTTTAGCAGATCCAGATCTCTTAGTACAAGGTCTGACTTTGTGCAGATAAGTATGTCCGCACCACTGTCCTTTAGTTCTTCCAGAAGTCTTCTTGTATTTTTATATGTTTCCTCTAGCGGATTATAACCATCCGTAACTGTTCCAATGATCACCTTCTGGCCGGCATACTTCTTTGGATTCTTTATTTCAGGCCAGTCTTTCACATCCATGAAAGTTCCCCATTCCTCTGTATGCCCTGTAAAGCGTTTCATAAAAGATGCGTAGCAGTATTTACAGGCATGGGGACACCCCACATAAGGATTCACCGAATATCCTCCAATAGGAGTATTCGATTTTGTCATTACACTTTTTGTTTCTATATGATTTACTTTGATTTCTGGTTGTTCCATATCCTCTGTTCCTCCAGCACTTTGTTAAAAGCATCCGGCATTTCCTGTATCATTTCTTCTCCCATAATCGGAACAAGATCTTCTTTCCAGAATACAGGAATGTTCAGTTCATGAGCCTGTTCTGTCAATGAATAAACCCACCCGGGATCTGTTTTAACAGTCCTGCTCTTTGCACCTGTCATGGTTCCCACCACAATCCAGTCAATGCCTGTAAGATCAACCTTACCCGGATCATCGAACAAAGGCTCAAAAGTAACATGATATTTTTTTGCCTTCACATTGCTCCGCAGTGCATCAATACGCCATAACTCAGACTTTCTCGTAACTGTAACGCCAAACCATGCATTATCAAGATCTGTTTCAAAAGACAGAAGATCCGGTCGTTTGGTAAGAAAAAGAAACTGGTGCTGAGGATTCTCTGCTATCTTTTTAAAGACTTCCTCTCTCCATTCCTCATGCCAGCCCGAGAGATCGCTCATGCCGGTCAGCAGAAAATTCTGCGGCTTTTTCTTTTCCATCATCCTTAGCTTTGAGGGGTAATAAACCGGTTTATCAAAATCATCAGTAATATGAAAACGCCTTGTGTTATTCCTTGCATAACAATATGCACATCCAACGTTGCATCCGACAACAAGGTTCATATTCTGTATCTGGTCTTTTATACAAATGCTCATTGTTCACTCCACTTTTCCAGGTTGTTCATGATTCTCTCAAGATATGACTCGAATTCAATGATCTCTTTTTTTGTAAAGCCATCATAATAGATCTCTCCCATCTGCTCAGAAACTGAATCATAATCCTGTTTTAGATTCCGTGCCTTTTGGGTCAGAAAAAGTAGTGTCTTTCTTCTATCTGCCTCATCCTGTCTTCTGCTGATGAGCTCACTCTTTTCCATCCGTTCGAGCATTGTGGTAAGAGAAGTAATTGCAAGGCCACTCTTTTCAGAAATTGTTTTTATTGGAACTCCGTCTTCCTGCCAAAGTACATATAGAATTCTCCCCTGAGGACCGTTGAAAGCATCAACATCTTTCTCCGAAAGAATTTTCTGGAAAACACGATCTCCAAGCTGTTTGACTTTTGTAACTAAAAATCCACCATTTGCCTTCATATAAAAAACTCCTATATAGTAGTTTTTGAATTCTACTATATAGGAGTAATTATGTCAATCGCTTATAATGGGATGCCTATTGGAGTGACTGCGTCATCAAAAATCATCCTACTCACTAATATTATATTCTGATTTACAATACTAATGCCATGCATATGGCGCCTTCAAGACAATCATACGGAGGATAGTTGTCAATAAGCGAATATCCTCGTCTCTCATAT
>NZ_FNUR01000018.1 GCF_900108105.1 Butyrivibrio sp. Su6
AAAGTCTCTATTTCTGATGCTGTGATTACTTGCAGGGATTTCCTGCATAACAGAATGTCTAGTGATACAGTGGAACTGTTGTTGATAGGTAACGTCACGCCAATCCGAGAAGGCCGCACATATCCAAGAAAAAAGCATACCAAACGTGTAGTTCCACTAAGTTATAGAGCATAAATTTCTCCAAGAATAAATGGCACGGAAGAAGCAGGAGCAATCCTGCTTTCTTGGCGTGCCATTTGTTTTGCAAACAAGATATGAAGTTTTCTAAAACGGAGTTTTTATGCCATCCGTTATGTATTAAATGCACTTGAATACCTTAACTAAATGACATTGGGGACGGGGTATATGGTTCATTTTACTTGTCTTCTGTTATCCGTTTATTTCCTACTTTTCCTATTTAGGATTCTTCATACTAGGCTATTTGTTTATAGCGATTATTTGGTTGTGGATAAGGGATAAGAAAATTAGCTGGAGCCTTGTGATTTCACTTGTGGCACTTGGAATTGGCAACGTGGTATTTGAATATAGGCTTTTTAACATGATGCTCTTTTCTGATGCTGAGACTATCAGGGAGACTATGGTTCAGACCTATTTGCCATTTAATGAGATTATTGGAGAGAGTTTTGACATTTTTGTAAATGGCATGATGCATGTAGAGGACCTTCATCAGTTTTTTGTAATGCCAATCTGCCTAGCCTACCTTTTACTTTTAAATGTCAGGTATATTGTGAAAAAGAATGTCAAAGGAATCTTTACAAATTATTACAATCTTTGCTTTCTGATCATTGTATTTAACTGCGTTGTATATGGACTTTATTATTCGCAGTCAGTAGAGCATCTGATTGAAACTTTGGTTCCACCGCTTACAGGATTTCAGTACAACAGGACAATCTTTTTTAACCCATTCCTGTGGTGCACGATGTTATTTATTTTTATCTATCGACTTTATTTGTGGATAAGTAACAAAGTAAATTCAGAGCAGGGAAAGAAATCATTTATATATAAGGCATTGATAGGCATACCTTATGTGATAATTTTCGTAGCTGCTTTGATAGTTCTTGTATCACCAACTAAGTACAACGATCTGTATCATACTGCAAAGCTTACAGCTCGCAGCGAGATTTTTGGCCATGAGAATGATGCTCTTAATTTCAAAGAGTTTTATTCTACTAAGCTTTTTGATGAGATAAAAGAAGACCTTGACTATAAAACAGGCGAGTACAGCGTTGCTTATGGAATGCACCCGGCAATTCTTGAGTATAACGGGATTTATACTCTTGATGGATATTTGGGATTTTATCCACAGAGCTATAAAGAAGCCTTTAGGGAGGTAATAGCTCCTGCTCTTGATCGTATGGAACCATCCCGCTTATATTTTGATGAATGGGGAGCAAGGTGCTATCTCTATTCAGGCACGGATCTGTCGATTGTTATGGCCACCAAGAGTATGTCAGAAGTTACTGATAATGATATTTATATTAATGCGGCTGCTCTAAAAGAGCTTGGATGTAAGTATATATTCTCGCGTATAGATATAACTAACACAGATAAAACAGGGATTAAGCTAATTAAGAGTTATACAGATAATTCATCACCATACACTATTTATGTGTATACGATTGATTGAGAATACTACCGAATTTGATATTATTTCATTATCAGTTTAAAATGTATAAGGCAAGATGTGGCTATGGAAATCTTGCATTTAATCGAAAAGGGGAAACAATGGATAAAATAGCAGTTTTGATTCCTTGTTATAATGAGGAAAAGACAATAGGAAAAGTTATTCGTGATGCCAAGGCAGCTTTGCCTGAGGCTACAATTTACGTATATAACAATAATTCAAAGGACCGCACAGCAGAAATAGCTGAGGCTGAAGGAGCAATTGTAAGAAATGAATACATGCAGGGCAAGGGCAATGTTATCAGACGGATGTTCCGCGAGATTGATGCCCTTGTTTATGTAATGGTTGATGGAGATGATACATATCCTATGGAGTCAGCACCTGAGATGGTTGACCTTGTTCTTAATCATAATTCAGATATGGTAGTAGGTGACAGATTATCAAGTACATACTATGAGGAGAATAAAAGACCTTTCCATAACTTTGGAAACAACCTTGTAAGAGGAAGCATTAACAGACTCTTTAACTGCAATATCAGAGATATCATGACCGGCTTCAGGGCATTTAGTTATGAGTTTGTTAAGACATTCCCTGTATTGTCCAAGGGATTTGAAATTGAAACAGAGATGACTATTCATGCTGTTTACAACAATATGCAGATTGATAATGTCATCATCGATTACAGAGATCGCCCTGAAGGTTCAGAGAGTAAGCTCAACACTTACGCAGATGGTTTCAAGGTACTTAGGACTATAGCAAGACTTTACAGAAGCTACAAGCCATTTGGGTTCTTCTCTATTGTTGCGGCGCTGCTTACGATTCTTTCACTTATATTCTTTGTGCCAATCCTTCAGGAATATTGGGCTACACATTTAGTACCAAGGATTCCTACACTTATTGTATGCTGCTTTGTTTTAATGGCGGCTGTTCAGAGCTTTTTTGCAGGGGTTATACTGTCAACCATGTCGATCAACAACAGACGTGAGTTTGAGATGCAGCTCAACATGCTTCAGAGGCATAAAGAGACAGATCTGATGAAGTGAGATATTAGTAATGAAAAATAATAGTAAGAAGCTTTTGTTTAGTGCTTCTAAAGATTTTATATTCAGTGTTCTAGCACTGGTAATATATAACGGTGTCCTTCAGCTGCTGATCTATCCGGGACTTGAGTCCAGGGTGGGAGCGGATGCTTTTGGCACCGTTCTTTATTTGATCTCTGCGGTATCCATAATGGGGGCAGGCTTTGGCACAGCAGCCAGCTATTCTAGAATGGTAGCAAAAAAAGACAGGACAGAGAGTAACGGAGACTATAATTTATTTCTTTTGATAGTTGCCGGAATATCTGTTGTAGTGTCATTTGCAGCTCTTTTTGTCTTAGGAAACCTCGAAGCACTTTTATATATTCAGGTGCTGCTACTAATGATTGTGACAGTAGTCAGGTACTACGCTGATGTTGAGTGGCGAATGACCATCAGGTTCAAAGACTATTTTATTTTCTTTGGAATGGTCTCTATCGGCTATGTTTTAGGCCTTCTGATATATCCTGTGACAAAGAGTTGGGCAGCAACTCTCTTTATAGGTGAAGCCTTCGGCATTATTTACACTTTTTTTAGAGGGCACATTTTTAGAGGCCCATACACCAGACTTTCCGATAGCTTCAAAGAGAACATGAAGTCTTTGTGGTTTATTTCAGCCAGCAATCTCCTTGCAGCACTGATACTACACTCAGACAGGATCCTCCTTCGACTTGTAGTTGGTGGAAGAGAGGTTACTGTATTTTATGCGGCTAGCCTTATAGGTAAGATCGTCGCAATGCTTACGACCCCACTTAATGGTGTTATTATCAGCTATCTTACCAACTATAAGATTGAGCTTGATAGAAAGAAATTTGGACTTATCAGCGTATTCCTTTTAATATTAACCGCTGTCGGCGCTCTTGCCTGCACCGGAGTGTCATACATATTTGTAAAGATTATGTATCCTGACATATTTGAGGAAGCGACCAGGTTCTTTTTCCTGGCTAACCTAGGGCAGATACTCTATTTTATATCCGGTTCGCTCATGGTTGTGATCATGAGCTTTTCAAAAGAAAAGATGCAGCTTGTTATCAATAGTGTTTATGGGGCATGCTTTTGTCTTATAGTTATCCCGATGACTATGGCACTTGGGATAAATGGAATTGCCTATGGACTTGTTATTATTAGTTTCTTTAGATTTATTTTGACTGCTTTTATTGGAATTAAAAAGTTATCAAAATAGCGTTTAAATCTTAAGACTTTCTTAAGATTTGCGGCAGATATTCTTAAGATTGAAGATTATCTATTCACAAGAAAAATCAAAGTGATACAATCATATCGTAAGAAGATTTATGAGAAATACAGGAAGGATGTTGATATGAAAAAGAGATATTTGACAGCAATTGCAACTGTCATGACTTTTGTTACTGTTATTACAGGGTGCGCTCTTCAGGGGGATGATACTCAGAAGGCCACAGAGTATATAAATGATGAGACTGAGAGTTCTGACGCTTCTACTGCCATGAGTGCAGTGGATTTTGCTTCAGAGAGTGGATCAACAATTGTGGTCGATGGCTTGATGGAGCCGGTTTTGGAAGAGGCAAGTGCCTCAGCTTCAACATCTGTAGTTGAGACTCCTGCAGCAGCTACTGTTGCTACAACTGATGAAGTAAAAGAGCAGGATAAAACTGTAATGGTTTTCATGGGCGATAGCCAGTTTGCTAATGGTAGGAGCGAGGGAACTGATATTCCACATCTTATTGGTGAGAGGGTTCCTGATTCAGTTGTTTATAACCTTGGAATAGGAGGAACAACAGGTGCCATTGAGATGACAACATCTGATGTTGCACCTAGTAGCCTTGTATCAACAAGTTTTCTTGGTATGACCTATGCTTTGTCAGGGCAGGCAGACAGAAATAGTGTACTATCAGAGTATCCGGAAATCTTAGAGACTATGAATAAGGTTGATCCTAAGGAAGTTGATTACTATTTTCTTTCCTATGGAACCAATGATTTCTTTTTAGGGCTACCGCTTGATCATACTCAGTATGATGGAAATGCAATGCATTGTTTCTATGATGCAATGTGTACCGGCATTGATAAGCTGAAAGAGATAAGTCCAGACGCAACAATCATTCTTTTAACTCCGTTTTATGGTGTTTACTATGACAGTGAAAATAATCTGATTGGCGATACCTATATTGTAAGTAACTATTTTGACACTCTTGCAAACTATGCCAGAAAGTCAAAAAATGCCGCTGAGGATGAGAATGTTGAGAGTTTCGATGCAATGTTTGGTACACACTGTGACTTATACATTGATACTGCTGATCAGTATCTGATTGATGGTGTACATCTTACTCTAACAGGAAGACAGATTTTTGCTAGGCTCTTAGCGCACATTCCAAACTACATGGAAAAGAATGAACCATCAGTATATTACGATACCGACTACATCAAGATTTCTGAGTTTAATCCTGATGAGTATTATAAATATCGCGATGATATGTTAAAAGAATACTATCCTGATTATTATGAGAAACTTATAAATGGTGAGTATAAGCTTGCAAAACCTGATGCCGAGTGATTTGACTCGTACTTGAACATATGCAGACCTTCTTGACTATATGCCAGGGAGGTCTTTTTTGCTTTTTAATTGAAGAAATGTATACGTTGTTGTATACTACTCTTATTGTTAAAAGACTAACTAAAAGAGGGAAGTTAGATGAAAAAAGTACTTATTATCGGGGCAGGTCCTGCAGGACTTACAGCAGCTTATGAGCTTCTGTCCAAGTCAAAGGACTATCAGGTTGTAGTTTTTGAAGAGACAGACCAGTTTGGTGGTATTTCCAGAACAGTTAACTATAAAGGCAATCGTATGGATATGGGTGGACACAGGTTCTTTTCAAAGGTTCCTGAGGTAAATGAGTGGTGGCAGAAAATGCTGCCTCTTCAGGGAGCACCTACATATGATGATATAGTTTTAGACAGGCCTATGGCTATGGCTGAGGGCGGACCTGATCCAGAGAAGACAGACAGGGTTATGCTCCGCAGAAACAGAGTGTCTAGGATTTTTTTTGACAGAAAGTTTTATGATTACCCAATCTCACTTAAGCTTGAAACTTTCAAGAATATGGGACTTGCCAAGACAATTGCCTGCGGCTTTTCATATCTTTGGGCTATGATCTTTAAGAGAGAAGAGAATTCTCTCGAGGACTTCTATGTAAACAGATTTGGTAAAAAGCTTTACTCCATGTTCTTTGAATATTATACAGAGAACCTTTGGGGAAGACACCCATCAGAAATTGACCCATCCTGGGGAGCACAGAGAGTTAAGGGTGTATCCATCCTTGCAGTTTTGAAAAATGCTTTCCAGAAAAAGTCAGGAAAGACTGGTGGCAAGGTTGAGACTTCACTTATTGAAGAGTTCAGCTATCCTAAGCTTGGACCCGGTCAGCTCTGGGATGTCACAGCAGCTGAGATCAAAAATCTCGGAGGAACAATTGTCTGCAATGCCAAGGTTACTAAGATAAGGAAGGATGGCAATCACATAAAGGGCATCACCTATCTTTTTGACGGCAAAGAGATGGAGATTGAGGGTGATATAGTCATCAGCTCCATGCCTGTTAAGGACCTTGTTGAGGGAATGAATGATGTTCCTGCTGAGTCACTTAGAATTGCCAAGGGACTTCCTTACAGGGATTATATGACTTTAGGAGTTTTGGTTCCTAAGCTCAATCTTGAGAATAAGACCAAGATCAAGACTATTGGTAATATTGTTCCTGATAACTGGGTATATGTTCAGGACAGAACAGTTAAGATGGGACGTTTCCAGATTTACAACAACTGGTCTCCATATCTTGTAAAGGACCTGGAGCATACAGTTTGGGTTGGACTTGAGTATTTCTGCTTTGAAGGTGATTCAATGTGGAATATGACTGAGGACGAATTTGCCAAGATGGCAATTAAAGAGATGGTTACACTTAATCTTATCAGCAGTGCTGATGAGGTTATTGATTATCACATGGAAAGAGTTAAGAAGGCTTATCCTGCATACTTCGATACATACGAAGAAATGGATAAACTGGTGGATTACCTTAACACTATTGATAATCTGTACTGCGTTGGACGTAATGGACAGCACAGATACAACAACATTGATCATTCAATGTGCACTTCTTTTGAGACGGTTAAGAATATTCTTAGTGGGGAGACAGACCGCAGCAACATATGGAATGTCAACACCGAGAAGGAATACCACGAAGCTGATTCTGCACCTGAGGAAGAAGTTGAGGTAGATTAAGAATTATGGGGTGTGGCATGGGCGTCACATCCCATTTTATTATGAAAGATTTTAAGAGGTTTAATTGTGAAAAAGATTAGTATTATGATTCCGTGCTTCAATGAGGTTGAAAATGTTGAAGCCATCAGCAAAGCAGTAGAGGAGGTTTTAGTCAGGGAACTTCCACAGTATGACTATGAGATAGCATTTATTGACAATGCTTCAACTGACGGCACAAGAGATATAATTGAGAGATTATGCGCTGAAAACAAAAAGATAAAGGCTATTTTTAATGTGACCAATTTTGGCCAGTTTAATTCACCTTTCCATGGCATGTGCTCACTTGATGGAGATTGCGTTATTCCAATCTGTGCAGATTTCCAGGATCCTGTTGAGCTTATACCTGTTTTTGTGAGAAAATGGGAAGAGGGACATAAGATTGTAAGTGGAGTAAAGTCTTCAAGCAAGGAAAATGGCTTTATCTATTTTCTCAGAAGTTGTTATTACAAGCTGATCAAAAATATGTCAAGCGTTCGAATGATCGAGCATTTCACAGGCTTTGGGCTTTATGACAAAACTTTCATCCAGCTTCTTAGGCAGCTTGGGGATCCAATTCCTTTTATCAGGGGAATTGTTGCAGAGTACGGAGAAGGCTTTAACATGACAACTGTAGAGTATGAGCAGCCTCAGAGAAGAGCCGGTAAGACACACAACAATTTCTATACCCTGTATGATGCGGCAATGCTCAGCATCACATCATACACTAAGGTTGGCTTGAGACTTTGTACAATTGCCGGATTTATCTGTGCGCTTGTGGATCTTATAGTAGCTTTTGTCTACCTTGTATTGAAGCTGACTCACTGGTATAGCTTCCATGCAGGTTATGCACCCATGATCATTGGTATGTTCCTTATTGGAGCAATTCAGCTCTTTTTCATAGGACTTATGGGTGAGTATATCCTCAATATAAATACCCGAGTGATCAACAGACCTATTGTAGTAGAGGAAAAGAGAATTAATTTCTAAGGGGAATGCGTTATGCAGCTGGTATCCGCAGAATTTTTCATATTTTTGCCAATAGTTGTGGCAATCAATTTTATAGTACCAAGGAAGTTTAAGTATATCTGGCTTTTTATAACAAGCTTGTTTTTTTATGCCAGCATTGATGTAAAGAGTACTGTAGTACTGGTAATCTTTATAGCACTAGCATATGGTTTTGGACTATTGCTTGAAAAAAATAAGCAGAATACGGCAATTTTATCTGTGGCAATAGCTATCCACATAGCTGTGCTGGTTGCCTGCAAATATCTTAACTTCATAGAAAAGACTTTTCTTTCTCTTACAGGGAGAACAGAGGAGGCAGTAAATCTTAATCTTTTGGCGACTCTTGGCATTTCCTTTTACATGCTAAAGATCATCGGATACCTGATCGATGTATATCGCGGTGACCTGGTGGCTGAAAAGAATCCCCTTAAAGTCGGATTATATGTATCATTCTTCCCACAGATAACGCAGGGACCTATCGAGAGAGCAAAAAACATGCTTCCGCAGTTTAACTTTCCACTCACTGTGGATTATGACATGTTGAGGGATGGGATTCTGGAGATAATCTGGGGCTATTTTTTAAAACTGGTAGTTGCTGACAGGTTGGCTATTTACGTAAATAACGTATATGCTAATCCCATGGAGGCTGTAGGTTTTACAACTCTTGTTGCAACGGTATTTTATACATTTGAGATATATACTGACTTTGCAGGATACACGCACATTGCAATCGGTATATCCAGGCTTCTTGGTATAGATGTTATGGAGAACTTTAAGTGCCCTTACCTTGCAAGCAGCATAGCAGGATATTGGAGAAGATGGCATATCTCTCTGTCTACCTGGCTTAGGGATTATTTATATATCCCACTTGGAGGAAACAGAAAAGGTACTGCTCGTAAATATCTAAATATAATGATTGTATTTCTGGTTAGCGGACTTTGGCATGGGGCCGGCTGGACTTTTGTGGTCTGGGGGCTTCTTCATGGATTATTCCAGGTTATTGGTTATATTTTAAAGCCGGTAAGAGACTGGTGCGTAAATGTATTTAAGGTTGAGAGAAATGCATTTTCACACAGAGTATTGAAAGTATTAGTTACTTTCTTACTTGTAAATTTTGCGTGGGTATTTTTTAGAGCATCTTCACTTGGTGAAGCTCTAGTTATCATTAAGAACAGCTTGGTATTCACTCCGTGGATGCTGGCAGATGGAAGCCTATATAAGCATGGACTCGACAGTGCGGATTTCTTTGTGGCAATAGTGGGGCTTATCATCGTAGTTGTTACTGATCTTGTGAATTACAACGGATTCGTTATTAGAGAACGAATTCTTAAACAGGGAATTTGGATCAGGTACATTATCGTAATCGCAGCTATCATTTCTATCTTAGTTTTTGGAATCTGGGGCCCTGGCTACGACAGCGCTGCGTTTATTTATCAACAGTTTTGATGAACGCAGTGGAGCAATCCGTATATCATCAAAATGAATAATAATCTAGGAAAATAAAGGTCATGAAAAAAACACTAGCCAATGTATTTAAAACGATAATCTTCGTATTGCTCCTTGCTCTTGCAATTGCAGCGACTGTCGTGATAGTTAAGAGAAAAGAGAGCGATTACAAATATACCGACTTTTTTAACGAAGCCAAAAAAGACCACATAGATGTTTTGTTTATGGGCTCATCCCATGTGATAAATGCCATTAACCCGGTATTTCTTTTTGAGGAGTATGGCATAACTTCCTACAATATGGGTGGTCACGGAGCAATGCTTCAGGCAACCTACTGGGAGCTTCAGCAGGCACTTGAATACTGCACACCTAAATGGGTTGTTGTAGATACTTACATGCTCGAGAAAAACATCAGGTACCTCGATAACAGGGAAGAATTCGACGATGAGGATGAAGTAAATACATCAGTTGAACAGCTCCATTTGAACATGGATGCCTGGCCTTTAAATGATCTTAAAAGACAGGCAATTGATGATCTTATTCAGGATGAGAGCGTAAAAAAAGAATTTCTTTATGAGTTCATTATTTACCATAATCGTTGGAAATACCTAAACGAGAGTGATTTTAAGACTATAACCGGAACTGCTGACAGGAACAGACTTTTTGGTGCGGAGATGAGATACCAGGTAGAGCTTGAACCGGAGCAGTACCCTGTAGTTACAGAGGAAGATCTTTTGAAAGAGGATACAGTTGGAACAGAGTATCTTGAGAAGATAATTGAGCTCTGTCAGGAGAGAGGTATTCCTGTTGTGCTTACTTATTATCCATTTGCTGCAGAGACCAAGGATCAGGCAGCAGCCATAAGAGCAGGACAGATAGCGGAAAGCTATGATGTTCCGTATATCAATATGCTGGACCTTGATGTAATTGATGTTTACTCTGATCTCAATGACCATGGCCATTTGAATGTAGTTGGTTCTAAAAAGGTTACTGATTACATGGGGCAGTGGCTTTCTGAAACAGGAGATCTGGCAGATCACCGCGGTGATGACTCTTATAGCTATTGGCAGGAATGTGTTGATAATTTCAATGAGGAGCTTGATGATGTCCTGTTTAGTGAGGACAATTTATATATTAAGCTTGACCTTCTAAACTTAGAAGATTACAATTTCGTGCTGTATGTCAATGGAGATTCACCAGTCTTTTTGGATGATTATTTAAAGAGAATGATAAGAAATTATTCTATGACTAATAAAATAGATGGTACAAGCGGACCATATATCCTTGTAAAGGATAACTCTACCGGGAAAACTTACGAGGCCTGTGAGAGTGAGGAACTTACAGCTATGAGTACCGCCCTGGGAACACTTAATTACAGGCCTGTTGAGCGGTATTTCAGGCTTCTCTACAGCGATGAAGATCCGGATACCAATTATCTGTATGACGAGGCACATTATCTGAATGACATTCAGCTCATCATATATGATGAAGATGGCGAGATTTTAGAGCATGATTACTATAAGTCAAACGGCGGCAATTACGTTCGTTGAGATATATTTTTTAATGGAGGTTTTTTATGAACGATAAGGTTTGTATCGTAGGAATTGCAGGAGGAACAGCATCGGGCAAGACAACAATTGTCCGCATGATAAAGGAAAAGTTTGGGGATGATATTGTAGTAATCAATCATGATTCATATTATAAGGCGCACAATGACTTATCCTATGAGGACAGGACCAGACTTAACTATGATCATCCTGAGTCTTTTGATACAGATCTTCTGATTGAAGATGTGAAAAAACTTAAGAATAACATAGCTATTGATGTGCCTGTCTATGACTATACCATTCATAACAGGGCTGATGAGACAGTTCATGTTATACCTAAAAAAGTAATTATTGTAGAGGGTATTCTTATTCTTGAGAACAAGGAACTCAGAGACCTTATGGATATCAAGGTCTTTGTGGAGACTGACGCAGATGAGAGACTTATGAGAAGAATTCGCCGTGATATGGTTGAGCGAGCACGTAGCATTGATTCAATCCTGAAGCAGTACACAGAGACTGTTAAGCCAATGCATGAGCAGTTCGTAGAACCTAGCAAGAAATACGCTGATATCATCATCCCTCGTGGCGGAGAGAACTTAACAGGTATCAGCATTCTTCAGGAGCACTTAAAGCTCATGATGCAGGAGTGATATGGCGTTAAACTTTTGGGGAGGACTGTATTTTGTTGCAAATTGTTGGTGAGGTTTTTAAGCTGATATTTTGGCTGCTTTGTGCGCCAATGGTTATCGGTTTGCTATTCAACTTTATATTGCCGAAAGAGAAGAGAAGTGTTGGAGTGACTTTTCTGCTTGGCTTTTTGATCTACCTTGCAGTATTTGAGGTTATCGCAATATATTGCATGACTACGATAATGTATAGTGCATTTGCATACTGTGTGAAATACTTTTTGATAGCTTCATGGATACTGATAGTGCTGGGAATAGTAAGAGCTTGTTACGCTTATTTTATCAAAAAGGATAGAAACTTTATAGTGTCCGATAAAGCCATAGTAATGAAGATTACTGCTCCTAAAGTCTACTGGCTTCTTTTCTTTGGACTCCTTGCATTTCAACTTGTAATGGCAGTTGTTATGGCGAGCTTTGATGGCGACGATGCGTATTATGTGGTTGAGTCATTGCTTGCGCAGCAGGCTGATGTTATGAATACGATTTTACCCTATACCGGAAATTCTACTTCCCTTGATATTAGGCACGCTCTTGCTGTTATAACTATGTGGATTGGTTTTATTGCCAAGGTAAGCGGTGTTCATGCAACAATTGTGTCACACTCTGTTATACCACTATTATTCATTCCGCTAGTTTACCTGGTTTACGCACAGATTGGTAAAGTTCTTTTTAAAGATAAAAAAGAGATGGTGCCTGTATTTCTGATTATTGTGAGCTTTCTCATGATGTTTGGAAATGTTTCGCACTACACTCCTGCAACTTTCTTTTTGATGAGGACATGGCAGGGAAAAGCTATGGTTGGAAATCTGGTATTCCCTATGATTTTCTGGATTTTCCTTGAGATGTATGAGAATGTGAATGCTAATAATAAAGAAATATCTGTGGATAAAGCAGGTACAAGTTCAGCTTATTTGTGGATAATGCTTGCTCTTGTAAATATGCTATCAGGCATGTGCAGTGCTATGGGAGTTATCTTTGGAAGTGGGATAATAGCTCTTTTATCACTTCTTCTTTTGATATTTAGCAGGAATTTGAAGGTTATTATAGGAGCTTTCTTTTGCATGATACCAAACCTTATCTATCTGGCTCTTTACTTCTCAATCTGGACAAGTGGCATGTGAGGTGACCTATATGTACGGAATATTCATGGAGTGCTGGGTTGCACTGAAATTGTATGGCGGAAATGGAGTGCTGCTTTTAATGTTTTTGGCAGCTGCTATCTACATTGTGGCCAGTGAAAAAGATATAAAAAAGAAAATCGTTTTAGGCATACTGCCGCTGGTAATCCTTATAGTATTTCTTTTCCCTATCACTAAGATTGTCTATGTGGCGCTGTTTGATGATGGGAGTGATACATATTACAGGATATTGTGGCTTATTCCTATGTACGTGGTTATAGGATATGGTGCCTGCAAGGCTGTCATGAACTTCAAAAAGGTTGCTGTAAGAAGAGGAATGCTGGCGCTTATACTGTTGATAATTGCCGTGACAGGTTCTTTTGTTTATGCCAATCAGTATATGTCAAAGGCTGAGAATCTCTATCACATTCCTCAAAACGTTATTGATATCTGTGAAGTCATAGCGCCTGAGGATGGAGAACCAAGAGTTAGAGCAGCATTCCCATCTGAGCTTGTGCATTTCGTAAGACAATACGATACAGATATACTCATGCCCTATGGCCGCGAGATGGTAGTAACACAGTGGGATTATTACAATGCTGTGTATGAAGTTATGGAAAAGCCGGAGACAATAGATGCCACAGCTCTTTTGGAAGCAACCAGGCAGACTAAGTGTCATTACATTGTTATTGCTGATAGCAGAAAAATAGATGGTAATCTGGTGAATATGGGACTTGATGCGATAGCAAACATTGATGGATATACCATTTATGAGGATCCGATGGTAGAGAAGTAATGGTATAAATGGATGAAAAGAAATAAACAGCTGATCTGCATAGGCGTAGTCCTACTATCAATTTTGGCAATTTGTTTAGTGAAGAAATTGGCTATAGAGGATGAAGAGAAGTCGCCAATTGTTATATCTGAGGTGTGTCCTCATAATGTTACGGCGGCCTATGACGATAACGGAGATTACGGTGCAGATTATATAGAACTTTATAATAGGTCAGACTCGAGTGTTAACCTTAAGGGATGGAGCCTGTCAGATAGTGGGGAAAACTTAAGAAAATTTATTTTTCCTGATTTTATCGTAGAGCCAGGGCAGTGTATTATTGCCTGGTGCAGTGATAATACTGACGATATAAGTCTCTATCGAGATGATTATGTTCCTGTGGATGTTCATGGATTATCTTTTCATATATCTGATGGAGAAGAGTGCATCCTGACTGATCCTGAGGGACAGGTTGTATCTAGCGCTGTCATTGCTAGTGGATTTTCGGATGACAAGGTGGTTTCGCTTATTGGTGATGATTACTATATTTCAGATCCTTCTCCTTATTATGTAGAGCAGACACCTCCGGTGGAAAAAAGGAACCTTGATGCACCGACATATTCTGTTGAAGGTGGTTGGTTTACGGATAATGTCGTTGTAGAACTATCTGCAAAAGAAGGGGAGATTTATTACACTTTAGATGGTTCAATTCCTGATGAGAGTTCAATTAAATACACAGGAGCTATTACTATAGAAAACAGGACCGATGAGCCTAATATCTATTCTAATATCGGAGGTATATCTTCTGAGAATAATTATCTGCCTGATTATAATGTGGATAAAGGTACTGCTTTGAAAGCAGTGGCCATATCTGCAGATGGAAAGAGTGATGTGGTTTGCAACACGTATTTCGTTGGACTTGATGAGTCTGAGTATGAAGGAATTGGTATATTATCTGTTTCTTTTGATCCGGATGATTTTTTTGGATATGAGAAGGGAATATACGTTTATGGTAAAGTTTATGATCTTCTTTATGCGAAATTCGACATGGAACGAGCAGATATCGACGATGTCAAATATACCCATTTTGGAAAAAAAGGACGCGGATGGGAGCGAGAAGTTGGGGTGGAGTTTTTTACATCAAACCATGTGAAGATTTATTCGCAAACTGCTGGTATTCGTGTTCATGGAGGATGGACACGAGAGATGAATCAAAAGAATTTCCAAATATATGCAAGGGAAGAATATGATGGAAACAATTCTTTTAACTATGACTTTTTTGATAATGGCTTAATATTTGATAAGTTGATGCTCCGTAGCGGTGGGTCAACGGATATGTATGTTTCCAAGATAAGAGATGTGTTAGTACATTCGCTTGTAAATGACAGAGAGATTGGTACTCAAAGGTCTGTGCCATATGCGGTGTTTTTAAATGGCGAGTATTGGGGACTGTACAATCTTCAGGAAACTATAGGCACAAGTTATATTGAAGAGTATTATGGCGTCCCTCAGAACAATGTGGTTATCATTAAAAATGGTGAGTCCAGGACGAACGATGCAAATGATGTATCGTTGTATGATGATGTTGTTACTTTTGCCACAGAAAATGATATGTCTATTGTGGATAACTACCGCGAATTTGAAAAAAAAGTGGATATTCAGAGTCTTATAGACTATTATGCAATCGAGACTTATGTGGCTAATTCTGATACATACAAGAATAATTATGCAGTTTGGCGAAGCCGTGATCCAGGGCTAACGGAATATGAAGACTGCAGGTGGCGCTGGCTCTTATTTGACCTTGATGATTCCTGCGCAATGAACATAGGGGCCAATACTGCTGATATAGATTCATTCGTCACAGGAAACTGGTATGACAATAATCCTCTAAATGGAGATGAGCTTTTTACAGCTCTTTGTGCTAACCAGGAGTTTAGAGAGAGGTTTGCAGATTCTTTTACAGAAATAGCAACAAATAATTTTGATTACGAGACAGTATCTGCAAAGCTTTGGGCAATGGCAGATAGGTATAAAGCAGCAACTATCAAGTCTAATAACAGGTTCAGAGGAGATTTTGCTCTTGATGATTATCCTGGTTTTGAGGGATATGAAGCTCCTTACGACGAAGAAGATTACCAAAAAGATATTGAGATTTTGGATGCATTCTTCAGAGACAGGGCAGGGTATATAATAAACTATATGTATGAGGATTTGGGGATTACCAATTAAGGAAATAAAGAAAGTAGTGTTTCAAGTTTTATGGAAAAAGAAGTACAGGATTATTTAGACAGAGTGCATGAGTCAGATTTTGCCATGCTCTCTGAGGTTGACAGGATTTGTAAAAAATATGATATTCAGTATTATCTTCATGGTGGTACATTCCTTGGTGCAGTAAGACATCAGGACTTTATTCCTTGGGATGATGATGTGGATATTTTGTTTTTAAGAGCGGATTATGAGAGATTTTTGGATGCCTTTGAAAAAGAGGCTGATCCTAGATTTCAGCTTTTGAGATTTGAAAGATATCCACAGTTCTTTGATTTTATCAGTAAGATAGCTGATACAGAACTGACCTATGAAGGAACTACATTTGGAGCAGAGGATTTTTACGAGAATAGATATTCTCATCCAACACTTGATCTGTTTGTTTTTGATATAGAAGATGACAATCACAAGTGGCAGCTTATCAGGATGAAGCTTCTATATGCCTTGGCTATGGGACACAGACCTTATGTTGATTACAGTAAGTTCAAAGGAATTATGAAAGTTGTGGCCTTTGTGCTTGCAAATGTTGGAAAGCTGATCCCATTTAAAAAGATTGCAATGAAGTACATTGGACTTCAGATGCAGGGCGGAATTGCAAGGCTTGCTGATGGAGATAATGATAAGTTTTATGATGGTAAAAAAGTACTCTTTATCTCCAACGAGCAGCCGGATCCCAGGTACTGGGGCCTTGATTTTGATGTTGAGCATTTAGTGTATGGACCTGATACAGCGCTTATCAGAGGAAAAGAGTTCCCTATTCCCAAACTCCATGACAAGTGGCTTAAAAAAACCTATGGAGATTACATGGCGCTTCCACCAAAGGAAAAACAGGTGCCTATGCATGTGAATATAATTAAAGAGTGATTTTTATTACGAAAAGAGGAAAGAATATGAAAACTGTAGCACTGATCATTGCAGGCGGCACAGGAGCCAGAATGCATCAGGATATTCCAAAACAGTTTCTGACAGTTAATGAGAAACCGGTTATAGTATATACTTTGGAGGCTTTTCAGAATCATCCTGAAATAGACTCAATCGCAGTTGTCTGCGTAGATGGATGGGAGCAGATGCTTTTGGCATATGCCAAACAGTTTAATATAACAAAGCTTGAGCATATAGTTAAAGGTGGAGACAATGGACAGGGATCCATACGAAACGGTGTTTATGAGCTTGAGAAGTTTTTTGACAAGGATGATATTGTGCTTATCCACGATGCCATCAGACCCATGGTTTCAGCGGAGATTATATCAGACTGTATCATGAAGACAAAACAGTATGGCAATGCTATAACAGCCATTCCATGCGCTGAGGCCATGCTTACAACTGACGATGGAGTAGTGTCTGAGGAGTCTTACTCAAGAGATAAATTAAAGAGAACTCAGACTCCACAGGGCTTTAAGCTTGGAGAGATCTGTGATCTTCACAGACAGGCACTTGAAAAAGGAATTACAGCATCTGTTGCTTCCTGTACACTTATGATCGAGATGGGCAAAAAGGTGTATTTTTCTCAAGGATCTGAAAAGAATATCAAGCTCACAACAGTAGATGACATCGATATTTTTAAGGCACTTCTTATGAGTAAAAGAAGTGAGTGGCTTAAGTAAGGGGAGTTATGTTATTCAATTCTTATGAGTTTATGCTGGCTTTTATGCCGGTATTCATTATCGGGTATTTCCTGATAAGGCATTTTTATAGAGAAAATGAGAAGCTAATGAGACTGTGCAATTTGTGGATAATTGCAGGCTCATTAGTTTTTTATGCACTTTTTGGAGTGAAAAATATATTGGTATTATTAGCCAGTATAGTATTAAATGCGATCTTTATTCTGGTTCTAAATTCTATCAAGGATAAAGGCACAAATGGTGAAAACACGTCACAGCGTTTGTTGTTGGCAGTTGGAATAATACTAAACGTTCTTGCACTTCTATTATTTAAATTTAAGGGGGCTTTCTTTCCGATAGCAATAAGCTTCTATACTTTCAATCAGATAGCTTATCTTGTGGATTTTTATCGGGGAGACATCGAGGAATTCGACCTGTTTGAATATCTTTCATACATTCTCTTTTTTCCGAAACTCCTTCAGGGACCGCTTATGAGTTATGGGGACTTTGTGAGCCAGTTAAGGGATTTAGCGAAAAAGAGCCTTGATTGGGAATTAGTAATGAGAGGACTTCTCCTTATTTCTTTGGGCCTTTTCAAAAAAGTGATTCTTGCTGATACCATTGGTAAGGCTGTGGATTATGGATATAATTCTTTGGCAACCCTTGGCTGGTGGGAGGCTGTGCTTGTTGCTGTATTCTATTCATTTCAGCTTTACTTTGATTTTAGCGGATATTGTGATGTTGCTAGCGGAATCTGCATGATTTTTGGTCTTGAACTTAGTCTTAACTTTGATTCTCCGTATAAGGCAGTTAATATAATAGATTTTTGGAACAGATGGCATATTACACTAACTAAGTTTTTTACCAGGTATATCTATATTCCTCTTGGAGGCAGCAGGAAGGGCGCTGTCAGGACATATGTAAATATCATGATAGTTTTCCTAATAAGTGGACTTTGGCATGGAAGTGGCTGGACCTTTATTGTATGGGGAGTTATGCATGGTGTTCTAAATATGTTAACAAGGGCGATTGGAAGTATAAATCGCAAAGAAAATGGTTCTCCCGTGGAAAAAAAGATTACAAGAGCTGTTGTTTGTGGAAAACGTCTTTTTACTTTTATCTACGTAACAATAGCCTGGGTGTTCTTTAGAGCAAATACTATTTCAGATGCAGCACTGTTATTTAAGCGCATGTTTAGCGGCGGTATCAGACCTTACTATAGTGACTTCGCCAATTATTTCAGACTTGATGAGATATGGTATGTGTTTAAGCTTACGTCAATAGTGAAGTTTAACTTTGCATGGGATCTGTGCATGTGGTTATTCCTTGCTTTTTCAATTGCAATCGTGTTCTTTGGAAAAAGCGCCATAAATTATGCAAAAGAGTGCAAGATTGGCATTGGTACAACACTTTTGACAGCGGCACTTTTGGTGTGGTGTGTACTTAGCTTCGGAGGAGTAAGCACATTCCTCTACATGAATTTCTGATAACTAATAGGATTAATTTGATGGATAGTAAAAACGGTTATAAAGAACAATTTATAATACTGATAACGCTTATATTTGCGGCATTTGTTCTGTGTGGCGCCATAGTTGTCTATGTGGATCCATTTTTTCATTACCATGCACCTTTAGAGGGATTCCCTTATGTGGTGGATAATCAGCTAAGTCAAAATCCCGGAATGGCCAAAAATATGAACTATGAGGGATGCATCATTGGTTCATCTATGACGGTTAATTTTGATACAGATGATTTTAAAGAGCTCCTTGACGTCAATACTATAAAGCTCAGTTATAGTGGAGCGTATCCCAAGGATGACTACAACATCTTATCAATTGTATTTGATAAGGATACATACGCCAGAAAAAATAGTGATGTAAAAGCTGTGTTTTTTGCCATGGATATCCCGACTATGACTGCAGATACAGAGACCACAAAGTATCCACTGCCTGAATATCTGTATGATGATAATTACCTTAACGATGTGAAGTATCTGCTCAACAAGGATGTACTTTTGCAGTACATTATGCGTCCTATGATTCAGGGACAGGGCTCTGATCTGTCAGAAATATATGCCAGCTGGTGGACGCCTGATTATTACAATATTCAGTGGGTTATGCACAACTATGACGAACCGGAGTATGTGGATGAAGAGACGGCAGCAGATGCTCTTTTGCCTCAAACCAAAGAAAACCTTGAGGTAAATATACTTCCTTTTGTGGAAAATAATCCTGATACACAGTTTTATTTCTTTTTCCCACCATACAGCATTTTGTACTGGCACAATGTAATGCAGGAAAATACCATTGAAGCGACATTTAGTCAGTATCAGTATGTTGCGGATAGATTGCTTGAATATGACAATGTTCATTTATTCTATTTTCAGACAATGCCGGAGACCTTAGACCTCAATAACTATGCGGACTACACACATTATAAACCCGATATTAACAGATTTATGGTAGAATGCTTTAAGGATGGAAGCTATGAGATCCATTCATCAGAAGAAATGAAAAACCAACTTGCCACTATGAGAGAGATGATAGCAGCATTTGATTATGGTGAGCTGCTTTCAAAAGAGTGGTAAGAGTAGTAAAAGAGGTAATCATGAGTAAAGAAAAAAATGAGAACAAATTTCAACAGATCCCCATTTGGGTCCACATTATACTGATAGCCATAATCGTAGGCGTCCTTGCCTTTTCAGGCTTTAAGCTCTGGAGATGGAATCAGGGAACTGCCAAGACTGAGGGTGTAACAGGAGAGAGCTACGAGATAGAAGTTCTTGATCAGATATTCCTGTTATCAGAGGATAAAAAGGCTGGTCACGAAGAGGACGGTACTGAGACAATTCTTTTCCTCGGTAATGATTCCCTTACCTATGACACATCTGAGACAGGTGTTACAAGCCAGGTTCAGTCCAAACTGGCAGGTTCAAATTGTATAAATGCAGGATTCCCGGCTTCAACAGTTGCGCTTAAAAATGCTGAGTATACAGATGACTATGCCCTTGATGCCTTTAGTTTTTACAATGTAGCCAAGTGCATCTATGATGAGGACTTTGATCAGCTAATTGAAAAATCAACTCTTTTTGAGGATTCACGCTATGACAAGAGTGCTGAAACCTTGAGAGACCTGGATTTTAATACTGTGGATACGCTAGTTATTTTCTATAACGCTCAGGACTATCTCAACTTAAGAGTTGGCATGAATCCTGACAATGACAGCGATCCTGTTACTTTTAGCGGGGCCCTTAACGCAGGCATTAAGCTTATCCAGGAGAAATATCCTTTCATAAGGATTGTTTGTATGTCCTTCCCTATGTGCTATGCCTATGATTCATCAGGTCAGCTTGTGAGCGGTGATAGATATGATTTTGGAAATGGTAAGCTTACAACTTATCTGCAGTTTATGATTGATGTTTCCGGAGCAACGGGGGTATCTTTTGTAGATAACTACTACGGAACAATTGATGAAGACAATAGTTCCACGTGGCTTTTGGACAACGTCCATGTGAATGCTGACTGTAATGCATACATGGCAGATCATTTTGTGAGAGTCATCTATCCTGATTACGGTAATTGAGGGGTTTTATGAAAAAGAGAATTGGTTTAGCAGATATTTTGCTGCTCCAGAGTGCAGTAGTTGTTTATTCTCTGTCTACTGTGGCAGCCAATCTGGCTTCAAAATATGAGTTTTTATCAGCCAGATACATTTTGTTTTTTGGACTTGAATTTGTGATATTGGCAGCCTACGCTCTTATCTGGCAGCAGATGATAAAAAGGTTCCAGTTATCAGTAGCCTATGCCAACAAGGCGATGACACTTATGTGGTCGATGCTTTGGAATTTTATAATTTTTAGTCAGGGTATAACTCCATTTAAGGTTGTGGGTGTAGTATTGGTAGTGATTGGAGTTGTGATCATGAATACAGGCGCAGTGAAGGGGGAAGGCGAAGATGATTAACATTTACTTTTTCCTGATGATAGTAGCTGAGTTTATAGCCTCCACTTCACAGATGCTTCTTAAGCAGAGCGCCGGACGCAAGTATTCTTCTTTTATCAGAGAGTATTTAAATGGTCTTGTAATTGGTGGATATGGACTCTTGGTTTTATCCATGATCATTTCCATATTTTGTTATGATGGACTTGGATATATGGGGGTAGTAGTAATGGAGCCTGTGGGCTATATTATTGTTATGTTCATGTCCAGATTTTTCTTTAGAGAAAAGATCACGAACAGAAAACTTTTAGGAATGCTGTTTATTATTGCCGGAATAGCTGTTTTCTACGCATTGGGGTGAAAAATTGAAAGCAAAGCAAAAGTTAGTGGTAAACAATATAATCGCAAGGATTATCACAGTCATTATGGCTGTGGTAGTTCTTGCGCTTTTATTTGTTTTTTTTAGTGCAAATATTTTCCATTACACAGCCAGGATGGAAGCGGATATTGCGTCAGAGACCCTTTTGGGGACAGTGATATATGACAACGGTTTTGTTCAGCCATCAACCTGGTATGCTTCTACTACAGTGAGGGTCATATCTGTACCTAATCTTGCTGCATTTATATATCCTCTTGTCTCACAGAATGCCAATCTTGCAGCAGGGATAGCCTGTGTCATAATGATGGTTTTACTTCTTGCGGTTATGATTGTCTACTTCAGACAGATAGGCTTTTCCTGGGCTCAGGTTTTAGCGAGCCTTGTGATCATCTTGTCTTTTACAAATGCCGCAGATGAATTCCAGAGAATGCTCTTTTTGTATGCTTCATACTATGTAAGTCATGCTATAACGCTTTTTATTATCCTTATTTTTTATAATAAATGGTTAAAAGATAATAAGGTGAGCTGGTGGACTTTGGCACTTTCTCTTTTGATAGCTGTTCTCAATGGATTACAGGGAATGCATGCCTGCCTTTTCTGCTATATACCCTTGGTTGTAGTTGAGGTATTAAGGCGTTTCGTTTTCTGGATCAGGGAAAAGAAACAGAGTGATCCTTTCATTTTGATATGGACTATTATTTTATTTGTTGTTTCTTTTGGCTGCACCAAGGTCTTTGCTACCACCAACTTCGGAGCAAGCAGGAATATCAGGCATGCCTTTGAGAAATTTGTAGGTGAGGTGTGTCCTGTAATTGGAACAACCCTTAGCTTCAACAGATTACCGGTCTTGATTATCCTGATTGTTGCTGCGGCAATTGCAGGTTATGTCATCTACATTTTTAAACTTGTGAAGAATGCAGGGAAGAAAATTGATGAGGATTTATTCCAGAATTATAGGGCTGCTCTGTCAGATTATAAGCTCGATTCTTCTGATAAGACTTACAGATACTGGAGCATGTTGGTATTTCCTTTTGGATTTATTTTGTGTGTGCTGCTTGAGACCTTTACTACTGCAGATGTGGCCGGCAGATATTTCCTGATGCTTTTGTTCACAGTTGCCACTGGCTTTTCTCTTTTGATTCATCAGTTAAAAGAAAAGTTTCAGGACTTTGCACTTTTAAGAGGAATTATTCTTACAGCATCTCTTTTCCTGGTGGCATTTTATGGTGCTTTTTCTGCTGTTATATTCTATAGTGACCTTGTAATAAATGACTATTCCTATAACACAGATGCCTATAAGGTCTACAGTTGGATGACTGAGAATGGCTATACTTACGGCTATACAACATTTGATTATGCCAACTATGTTACTGTTATGGGAAACAACACTGTCAAAGTCAGGGCCGTTAATAACATGGCTGAAATGTCAGGCTGCAAGTGGCTCTCTGACACTACCTGGTATCCGCCTGTTAAATCCCAGGAGGGGGCAACCTGTTATATAGTCTCTGAGGCTATGACTGAGGATTTTAATGTATTTCTTGAAACCTATGAGCCTGAAATTGTGAATACAGAAGAAGTTGGCAAATTTGTCATTTATGTTCTGGACCACGATTACACCCTGTGGGAGAGGTGACAAAAGGGGCTTGGTTGATGATGTGATTTATAAATGCTAGAATGGGATGTTACCGATGGCGATTAAAGGGAGAAAAGTTAAGGTATGAGAAGAAGTTCAAAAAGAGGATTGGGACTTGTTGGGAAGAGTTCGCGTACAAGGCGCCATGACGAGGATATAGACTACAGAGAGCAGTACGATGATGAGTACGACGATTATCCTGAGGATGATTATGAGGATGACTTCGGCGATGTAGAGGATGATGATTACTACGAGGATGTTCGTGAGTATGATGAGTCTGATGATTACGACAGGGATGATCAGGAATATGAGCGCGAGACAGATGGCATAGATGATGACGAATATGACAGAGACTATGATGACGACCGCGATTATTATGAAGATGATTACGAGGACGATGATTCCTACGAAGAAGAGGATGATGAGCTCTACGAGGGCGATGAGGACTACAGGAATGTAGAAGATATCGATGCCCGTAGGAGCTATGAGCACGACTACGATGAGGATGATGAAGATTACGACGATGTATATGATGATTACCTGGCAGATTCCAGGCGTAGCAGAGCTCATGTAGAAGATAGAAGAGATAATCGCCGTGATAGAGATTATAGCGATAGGCGTGCTGTAAGAGATAGAGATGACTCAGGCTTCCTTAGAATTATCACAGAGTCTTCAGCCGTTGAGAGAATCGCAGCATTGATTTTTGTTGTCCTGATTGCCGGAGCTGTGGCTACAGGCGTGTTCTACAAAAAAGCTATGGACAAAAATCATGAGATCAGCTCTTTTGCCAGTGTGGGAGAGAACTACGGCGAGACTGAGATTGTAGGCGAGAGCGGACTTATCGCAGTTGCAGATGCCCAGAGAGCAAAGCTTGAGGCGGCTCAGCTGATTTCCGAGGATGAGGAAGCGGAAGAGCAGGAGAATGCTGAGAAAGAGGCTGAGAGCGCAACAATAAACGTATCCATGTCAGTTGCCACTATCAAGAGCGATATTAAGATAAAGTTCACCAATTCCAAGACAGGAAAGCTTATTGCAAGCACTCCTTTTACTGTAACAGTTAAAAATCCTGATGGCAGCAGCGTCACTTATGACGACCACGATCAGGACGGAATCATCTATAAAAAAGACCTGACGGCAGGAAAGTACACAGTTACTCCAAATGCTCTAACAGGTGACTATGCAAAATATAAGGTGGATACGTCTTCAAAGTCTGTCACGGTTAAGAATACAGTAGAGATGAAGGCTGTCGACGTTACAGGCGAAGTTAAGAAGGAATCTGAAGTCAATGTGGCAAAAGAGGATACGGCCGTAGCGGACAAGGTTGAATCAGCCCTTACAGATACAGTCGAGTGGGTTGAAAGCACCAAGACTGCTGTTGGAGAAGGCACTGACAGCGGAGATGGAAGCTACACCTACGAGGCTGTGGATAAGAGCAACATCGTTGATCCTTCAAGCAGTGCCATTAACGGCGTTGGAAGGTTCATGTTCCTTGCTTTTGCAGCTACATCTGAAGAGAACTCTGATAATGATGAAGAGGATAAAGAGTTCAAGGTAAAATCCTACGATGTTACCTTGAAAATCGGTGAGACCTCCAAGATAGAGATAACTGATGGACCTTCAGAGTTTAACTACTCTTCATCTGATCCTGATCTTGTAAAGGTTTCTGATGATGGAACTATCACAGCTGTTGGTGAGGGTGTTGAGTACATTACCATCACTGCTGATGGCTATCAGAAGGAAATCGTGAAGGTCACTGTTAAGAAGGAAGACAGCTCATCCAGTAGCTCGAGCTCAAGCAGTTCTTCATCAAGCTCCAGCAGTTCCAGCACCACAGGCAGCAGTTCATCTGCTGACAAGACTGCACCTATCAGCATTACCAAGGTAACACTTGTAAAGGGCAGAACCTTTAAGATTGAGCCTAAAAACTCTGATATATCACTTAAGGTAACTTCTGCAGACACCGGAAAGGTCTCTGTTGATGGCACAACAATTAAGGGTGAGGATGCCGGAGAGACAACAGTCACTGTAACAGCTGATGGCTATACAGAAGCGAAAGTGACAGTTACTGTAAAGAGCAATTCCGAAAAGCTCCAGACTAAAGACGGCAAGCAGGTTTACATCAAGGACAGCGAAGGCAACTACATAGAGGCCGACTATGGTGACTACTATATTGAATCTGCCTTTTATCTTAGAAATGGTGCAACTTCTTACAAGTACACCGGATGGCAGACTATCGATGGAAAGACCTACTATTTTGATAAAAACGGTAATCCTGTTACCGGTGAGCAGGTTATCCAGGGAGCAAAGTACACCTTTGGAAGCGACGGTGCTATTGCCGGTTCATCCAACGTTATGGGTATCGATGTCAGCAAGTGGAACGGAAATATCGACTGGGCTGCAGTTAAGAACTCCGGTGTAAACTTTGTTATCATCAGATGTGGTTACAGAGGTTCATCAGAGGGCGCACTTATTGAGGACTCAAAGTTCAAGTCCAACATAAAAGGTGCTCAGGATGCAGGCCTTAAGGTCGGTGTATATTTCTTTTCACAGGCGGTTAATGAAGTAGAGGCTGTTGAGGAAGCCTCAATGGTTATCAGCCTTATAAAGGGATACAGCCTCTCATACCCGGTTTACCTGGATATTGAAAAGAGTAACGGCCGAGGCGATGGAATCAGTAATGACCAGAGAACAGCCAATATCAAGGCTTTCTGCGGAACAATTGCAAATGCCGGTTACTCTGTTGGTGTTTATTCCAACAAGACCTGGTTTACTGAGAAAATGAATGTTTCTCAGCTTAGCAGCTACAACATCTGGCTTGCCCAGTACAAGTCAGCCATGGAATACTCAGCTTCCAAGGTAAATATGTGGCAATACACTTCAAAAGGAAAAGTATCCGGTATTTCCGGAAACGTAGATATGAACATCTACTATTAATGAATTATGTTTAAAATGAAGCATCAAAAGAATTTAATATTGCTATACGTAATCTTGCCATTCCTGTTTTTTATGGGAATGGCTGTTTACGATGGGACAGTGTGGTGTGTGGATTCGCAGAGTTATGTGAGCATGGATTTCACCAGGGAGCCTGTGTATCCACTATTTCTCTTAGGCATCAGGCAAGTCTTTGAGTTTTTTGATTTTGCAGGGGAAATGTACGGGCAGCCTTCATATCTGTTCTGTGCTGTGATCATTCAGAGCCTTTTGTGGGTCTATGCTACAGCAAGGCTTGGCTTTTTTATGTACAGGGTAGCAGGAGATAACACCTATGAGAATAAGGCAAGGGTAATTGGCTTTCTTGCTGTCTTTTTCCAGCTTGCTGTGTGCGTCTTAAACCGCTTTGTTGCGGCTAGAGGCTCTATGTATTCAGAGTGTATAATGACGGAATCACTTGCGATGCCCCTGTTTGTGCTGTTTAACATCAGGCTCTTTATGGCGCTTAAGGATTACAACAAGCTGAATGTGACTGTATTGTTTTTGCTGTGCGTCCTGATCTCAAGCATCAGAAAGCAGATGCTCATAACTCTTCTTATTTGGGGATTTGTGTCTTTTGTCATGCATCTTTTGTGGAAAATAACCAGAGATATCAGGAGATTTGTGGAAACCCTTATCCTTGTGATCATTGCAGTTGTCTGCATCAGCGTCGCAGACAGGAGCTATAACTACGTTCTTCGCGGGCACTTTGTGGAGCACACAGGAAACAGCAAGGGAGCTCTTGATACAGTTCTTTATACTGCAAAGGCTGAAGACGCAGCTTTGTATGAGAAGTATGATACTTCTGAGGACTATCCGAATCTCAGCGAGCTGTACACCAGGATATATGACACTTTGATTGAGCGGGAGCTTACAATTGACTTTGCTTCATCAGGGTATGAGCTTGGAGAAGAGTCGACGATTTCTAACTCTGACTGGGTGTCCATGGCATCCCACTATGCGGACTGTTATGATGTTATCGGCTTTGACGTTGTGCTTCCTATCTGCGAAGAGTATGTAGCTGAGTACTTCCCGGGTTTGGATGAAGTGGATGCTCAGCTAAAAGAGGATGCGGTTGAGAAAGTTCTTTTGACAGAGCTTATGAAAAAAGATATTTCCGGAATATTTAAGGGAGAGTCCAAGGCTTTCCTGTATGTGTTTAAGGCAAATGTGCTGAAGGCATTTGTTATATCAGTGGCCAACATATCCCCAAGGGTTCTTATTACAGCATCTTTGGTAATTTACATTTTGTATCTGACTTTGATGTTCAGAATGGGAGTCCTTAGGAAAAAAGAGGATATTCTTTTAATGGCATTCATTGTTATCGTAGGAGTGTTTATAAATAGCGTGGTTACGGGCTCTATGATATTCCCCCAGCCCAGGTATATGTGCTATTCTATGGGGCTCTTCTACTTATTGATGAGTTGTGGTATACTGCTATGATGAGAATATTTTTGTAGGATTGCGAGAACGAAGTGGAGCAATCCGTCTTATCATAGCTAAGTAAATAAAAGAACAAAAGGAAAACGAGGAAAAATAAATGAGAACCTATTTAGTAACAGGTGGTGCCGGATTCATCGGCTCTAACTACATTCACTACATGTTCAAAAAGTATGATAACGAGATCAGAATCATTAACGTTGATGCTCTTACATATGCTGGTAACCTTGAAAACCTTAAGGATATCGAGAACAGAGATAACTACACATTTGTAAAGGCTGATATCTGCGACAGAGATGCGATCAACAAGATCTTTGAAGAGAATGACATCGACAGAGTTGTTCATTTCGCAGCTGAGAGCCATGTTGACAGATCAATCGTTAACCCTGAGATCTTTGTTCAGACAAACGTTTTGGGAACAGCTACAATGCTTAACGCAGCAAAGAAAGCTTGGGAACTTCCTGACGGAACATTTAAGGAGGGCAAGAAGTTCCTTCACGTTTCAACAGATGAAGTTTACGGTTCACTTGATGATGATCCAACTGCTTTCTTCTATGAGACAACACCATATTCACCACACAGCCCATACTCAGCTAGTAAAGCAAGTTCAGACATGCTTGTAAAGGCTTATATGGATACATATAAGTTCCCTGCAAACATCACAAACTGCTCAAATAACTACGGACCTTACCAGTTCCCTGAGAAGCTTATTCCACTTATCATCAACAACGCTCTTGCAGGCAAGACACTTCCTGTATACGGTGATGGTAAGAACGTTCGTGACTGGCTCTATGTTGAGGATCACGCTAAGGCAATCGACATGGTTCAGGAAAAGGGCCGTCTCTTCGAGACATACAACGTTGGTGGTCACAACGAGAAGCAGAACATCGAAATCGTTAAGACAATTATTGATGTTCTTAAGGATGAACTTGATGATTCAGATCCAAGAAAGGCTCACCTTTCATATGATCTTATCAAATACGTAGAAGATCGTAAGGGACATGACAGACGTTACGCCATTGCTCCTGACAAGATCAAGTCAGAAATTGGCTGGGAGCCAGAGACAATGTTCAAAGAAGGCATCCGTAAGACAATAAAGTGGTACTTCGAGCACATGGACTGGATGGCTAACGTAACATCCGGTGACTACGAAAAGTACTATGAAAAGATGTATAAAAACAAATAAGGAGAACTGAAATGAAAGGTATAATTTTAGCTGGTGGATCAGGAACAAGGCTTTATCCACTTACACGTGCAATGTCTAAGCAGATGATGCCTGTTTACGACAAGCCAATGATCTACTACCCACTTTCAACACTTATGCTTGCGGGCATCAGAGAAGTTCTCATTATTTCAACTCCAAGAGACCTTCCTATGTTCGAGGAACTCTTTGGCGACGGATCACAGCTTGGAATGCACTTTGAGTATGCAGTTCAGGATCAGCCAAGAGGACTTGCTGATGCATTTATCATCGGTGCTAAGTTCATCGGAAGTGATTCAGTTGCACTTGTTCTTGGAGACAATATCTTTTACGGTCAGAGCTTTTCAAAGCTCCTCAGAGAAGTTGCATCAAGAGATAAGGGAGCGACTATCTTTGGCTACTATGTAAGAGACCCAAGAGCTTACGGCGTTGTAGAGTTTGATGAAAACGGCAAGGCTATCAGCATTGAAGAAAAGCCTGAGCATCCAAAGAGCAATTATGCAGTACCTGGTCTTTATTTCTATGACAACCAGGTAGTTGATATAGCAGCTAATGTAAAGCCATCAGCAAGAGGCGAGATCGAGATCACAAGTATCAACAACGAGTACTTAAGAAGAGGCGAGCTCAGAGTTGAGACTATGGGCAGAGGCTTTGCATGGCTTGATACAGGTAACCATGATTCACTTCTTGATGCATCAGATTTCGTTTGTGCTTTCCAGAAGAGACAGGGACTTTATATTTCCTGCATTGAGGAAATTGCTTATAAGAGAGGCTTCATCGACAAGGAGCAGCTTCTTAAACTTGCTGAGCCTTTGATGAAGACAGACTACGGTAAGTACCTTAAAGAGGTAGCTGAAGGGCTGTGAGCACTTATTGAGGTATTTTCGAAATTAGTGCGAACGTGTTCTGGCGAGCGAAGCGAGAGCAGAACTTCCTTGTTTTTAACAGAGGCATGCTATGGATAAAAGAGTGTTTAGAATGGCGATACTGACTATAATAAGCGCAATCTTCCTTGTCCTTGTTATAGTGTATGCCGCCAACACTGAAAAAATAAATGCACTTTTTGGATGGGGACAGACTACAGCGGAAGAGAATACTTCTGAAGTGGCTGCCTCCTATTACAGCGGAGATTTATCTGAGTATGGCCTGCAGATCGGCAATGACCTTGACGGCTTTTTAGCGGATCCGGACTTTTTTGATGAGACAGAGAAGATTTCTTCTGCAGTTGTCATAAAAAAGGTTGCTTCTTCTGAGGACTCTTCTGATAGTTCATCTGCGTCCAGTTCTGGAAACCCAGATGACCAGCCGGGAACCGGAATGGCTGTTGTTGGAGAACTCCTTAATCCAAACGGACAGGGAGTTGATCCGGCCACACTTGATGCCAGTCTTTTTCAGTACAATGGGCAGATGCCACAGACTCCGCCTCCTGCAGGGCAGGCACCGGGAACTCCTGTTGGAATTGTGCCCGGAAACTGATTTTTGTAAAAAGAAATTAATCTGATTGCAAGCAGCAGTTCAGGATAAGAATAAATATTTTTTATAAGAACAAATTTTATAAAATGGAGATAGTTTTAAAATGGGTAAGATAACAGTAGAAACATGTGAGATCGAAGGACTTAAGGTTATAACACCTACAGTTTTTGGAGATTCAAGAGGCTATTTTGTTGAGACTTACAATAAAAATGATTTCGTAGAGGCTGGAATCGATGTAGAGTTCGTTCAGGACAACCAGTCAGCAAGCCATAAGGGAGTACTTAGAGGCCTTCATTTCCAGAAGGAGTTCCCACAGGATAAACTTGTAAGATGCATCAACGGTGAGGTGTTCGATGTAGCAGTTGACCTTAGAAGAGATTCCAAGACTTTCGGAAAGTGGTTTGGCGTAAGACTTTCAGCAGAAAACAAGAAGCAGTTCTTTATTCCTAAGGGATTTGCTCATGGTTTCTACGTTTTATCTGATTATGCAGAGTTTGCTTACAAATGTTCTGATTTCTATCATCCAAACGACGAGGGCGGTCTTATCTGGAATGATCCTGATATCGGAGTAGAATGGCCACTTCTTGAAGGTGTAGAAATTGACCTTTCAGACAAGGATACAAAGTGGAAAGGAATTAAAGAGTATTGATCAGGGGACTTAAGAAACTTCCCAAGCGCGCAGGCTTGGGGATTTTCTACGTACTGGCGCTTTCACTGGCGCTCTTAGTTATTCTTCATACAAATCCTCTTGCAGACCCGCACACAGAGATGCTTAAAAAGATATGTGGATGTATCTTGATAGGTGTCAGCTGTGTTCTGGTCTTCTTTTGGTATGACAGACTTCTTGTTTTGCCTGTTGAACTTTACAATTCAAGAAAACTCATAAAGAGATTATCAATAAATGACTTTAAGAAAAGATATGCCGGCTCCTACATGGGAATTGTGTGGGCCCTTGCCCAGCCTGTAGTCACTGTTGTTATGTACTACATCGTTTTTGACAGGGTTTTCCAGTCGAGAGCCCAGGCTGTATCTGACGGTGTTGAAGTTCCTTATGTTTTATTCCTTACAGCGGGTCTTGTACCATGGTTCTTTTTCTCGGAGGCTCTGACCAACGGAACAACATCACTTCTTGAGTACAACTATCTTGTAAAGAAGGTGCTTTTTAAGATCAGTATCCTTCCTATCATCAAGATAATCGCAGCTATGTTTATCCATGTGTTCTTTATTTGCGTGCTTTTATTCATTGCCTGCGTATATGGCTATTATCCAAGCATCTACTGGCTCCAGCTCATCTACTATGTGGGCTGCGAATTTATTCTGGTTTTGTCCATAAGCTATGCAACCTGCGCCATTGTGGTGTTCTTTAGAGATCTTTTGCAGATAATCAGCATAGGACTTCAGCTTTTCCAGTGGGCTACACCTATTCTCTGGAATTTGGATATTGTACCGGACAAGTACAAGTGGATCTTCAAGCTTAATCCTATGACCTATATTGTTGAAGGCTACAGAAATGCAATTTACGGAGACACCTGGTTTTTTGAGCATTTCTATTCATCAACATATTTTTGGATCTTTGTAGTTGCAGTATTCTGCATCGGATCCCTCATATTCAAACGCTCAAAGCCGCATTTCGCAGACGTGTTATGATACTAGGGATGAAAAAAGTGAAGCAATCCGTAGTATCATAACAAATTACAATGGAGATTTGTATGGATAAAGACATTGCTATTGAAGTCAAAAATCTGACTAAAATATATAAGCTTTACGATAAGCCCATGGACAGACTTAAGGACTCTCTTGGCCTTGCTAAAAAGGGTAAGTTTAAGGAGCACAGGGCGCTTAACAACGTAAGCCTTTCTGTTAAAAAAGGCGAAACTGTCGGAATCATCGGAACTAATGGCTCAGGAAAGTCCACTATCCTTAAGATAATCACAGGAGTTCTTTCTCCAACAGAGGGAGAAGTGAACGTAGACGGCCATATTTCAGCTCTTTTGGAGTTGGGAGCAGGCTTTAACATGGAGTACAACGGAATCGACAATATCTACCTCAATGGTATGATGATCGGTTTTTCTGAGGAAGAGATTGAAAAGAGGATGGACGCTATCCTTGAGTTTGCTGATATAGGCGACTATGTTTATCAGCCTGTAAAGACCTATTCAAGCGGTATGTTCGTGCGTCTTGCCTTTGCAGTAGCCATAAATATTGACCCTGAGATTCTCATTGTCGATGAGGCTTTATCTGTAGGTGACGTATTCTTCCAGGCCAAGTGTTATCACAAGTTTGAGGAGTTCAAAAAGAAAGGAAAGACTATTCTTTTTGTATCCCATGACCTTTCAAGTATCAGCAAATACTGTGACAGAGCAGTTCTTTTAAATCAGGGTGTTCTCCTTGGTGAGGGAACTCCCAAGAAGATGATCGACATCTACAAGCAGGTTCTTGTTGGACAGTATCCGCTTCCGTCAAGTGATGTGGAGAATCTTTTAGATGATGAGTCCATCAGGGAAGCTGCCGCTTCAGCAGACAAAAGAGCTGACGCCAAGATCAAGGGCGATAATAAGGCGTCAAAAAAGGAATCAGTTTCAGATGTTGAGGCCCTCGAGTATGGCGATGGCGCAGCAGTTATCACTGAGTATTACATCACTGATAACAAGGACGTTCGCACAAACTCCATTATCAAGGGAACAGATTTCACTGTTCACATGAGAGTTAAGTTTAACAGAAATGTTTCAGCTCCTATTTTTGCCATGACCTTTAAAAACGTTATGGGCATTGAGATCACAGGTACCAACTCAATGGTTGAAAAGGCCTTTTTGGAACCTGTAAAGGCAGGAGATGTAAAAGATATTACCTTTACTCAGAACATGTCACTTCAGGGAGGAGACTACCTTCTAAGCTTTGGAGTAACAGGTTTTGAACAGAATGATTTTACAGTTTATCACAGGCTTTACGACGTGCTCAGCGTTTCAGTTGTTTCAGACAAAAACACTGTCGGCTACTATGACATGAACAGTATATGTAAAGTCAGCGATGCTAAGAATGACTGAAAATCAGCACTTGCGAGGAAAGAGCATGCAGGAAGAGATCAAGATCGGGGAAGTTACCCTTAACTTTAAACACTATTCAGGGGTTGATCTTTATAGCGATGGCGCTATAGAGAACGACCTTCTTGATATTGTTAAAAATCATAAAAAAGAAGAGTATCAGAAGATCATAGAGGAGAGGGCAAACTGGCCAATCCTTTACCATTTATCTGATCAGAGAGCCAATATTGTTGAGTGGATCCCTATGGATCCAAAGGCTAAAGTATTGGAAGTTGGCTCAGGGTGCGGCGCCATCACAGGCATGCTCTCTTCAAAAGCTGGAGAGGTTGTAGCCTGCGACCTTTCAAGAAGGCGCTCTGAGATCAATGCCACAAGAAATCAGGAGTGTTCCAATGTAACTATTCATGTTGGTAACTTCAGGGACATTGAGCCTGACCTCCCAAACGATTTTGACTATATCTTTTTGATCGGTGTATTTGAATATGGTCAGGGCTATATTGGCACAGACAATCCTTACGAGAAGTTTTTGAGAATGCTCTCAAGACATATGAAAAAAGGCGGAAGACTTGTCATTGCCATTGAAAACAGACTTGGACTTAAGTATTTTGCAGGATGCGCAGAGGATCACCTTGGAACCTACTTTACAGGGATCGAAGGCTATTCACCTGACAGCGTAGCCAAGACTTTTACCAGAAATGGTCTCATAAACATTTTCAAAAAATGCGGTATGAATGATTACCATTTCTATTATCCATATCCTGACTACAAGCTTATGACTCTTTTACACTCAGATTCATATCTTCCTAAATTCGGGGAGCTTCAGGATAATGTAAGAAACTTCGACAGAGACCGAATGGTTCTCTTTAATGAAAAACATGCCTATGAGGATCTTATTAAAGACGGCATGTATCAGGATTTTGCCAATTCTTTCCTGGTTATTTTGGGACCGGGAGTTGATACAATATACAGTAAGTACAGTAATGACAGAGTGGATGAGTTCAAGATCCGTACTGACATTGCAATAGACAGGGCAGGCAGGAAGATAATCAAAAAGTATCCTCTTACAGAGGCTGCAAAAGAGCATGTCTTTGGCATAAGGGATGCATATCTTGGACTTGTTGAGAAATTCAGAGGGGGCGACCTGGAGATCAATGACTGTCAGCTTGATGAAAAAGAGGGCTGTGCCATTTTCTCTTTTGTCAACGGAGTTCCGCTGTCATCCCTTCTTGACGAGTACATTGATAAGGATGATTTCGAAGGCTTCAATGCCCTTATAAATGAGTATTACCGCAGAATAAGGTACAAAGAGGATTATCCTGTATCGGATTATGACCTTATTTTCTCAAATATTATGGTTAATGGCCCTATTTGGACTATAATAGATTATGAGTGGACTTACGGTAAGTGCATCCCTGCAAAAGAGCAGATGTGGAGGGCGCTTTACTGCTATAGGTTAGAGGACAGGAAAAGAGAAAGATTCGATCCAAAGCCTATATTTAATAAGATCGGTATCACAGAAAAAGAGATCCAGGTTCTTCTTGATGAGGAATATGCTTTCCAGAAATATGTGACCGGCAACAGAAAGTCCATGGTTGAAATTTGGAAGGAGATAGGACGAAAGGTCATTGTGCCAAAGGAAGTGACTTTGGGGGCACAGAATGCGGCAAGACCTGCGGACCTTATACAGATATATCTTGATGAGGGCGAAGGCTATTCAGAGGATGAATCCATTTTCCCTGAGGAGCAGTATGATGAGAAAAATACTGTGAATCTGGATATCAGGGTGGATTCAAACTGCAAGACAGTGCGTATTGATCCGGCCTTTGCATCCTGCGTTGTGACTATTGTTGACGCTTCCTGGAATGGAACATCCATTTCAGAGGGCGGAGCAGATATAGATATACACCCTGTCAATGGACAGTGGATATCAGATGATTCTTTTGTCTTTAACAGCGACGACCCTAACATTGAGTTTAAGCTTACAAGTAACAAACTCAGTATTCAGGAGAGAAATCATCTGAAGGTATCTCTTTTGACAACTCTTATCCCAAGGAATGCGGCAGATGCTATCGCAAACTCCATTCCTGAAGTGACAGTAGCTGAGCCAAAAGAGAATATCATTAAAAAGATCGGGAAAAAGATAATCAGTAAGCGTGAAGAGCTGTACTACAAAGACGACGAGGAGTAAGTAAAGGGGAATGCTTAAAGACCTGGCAAAGAGTGCTCTGATCAAAAGGAGTGTAACTAAATACAACAAAACAGTTAATGCTAAGTCTTCGGCCTATGACAAGTGGCAGAAAGCCATAGAAAAAGAGCCTGTTGTTAAAGCAGATGCGCCTGTTATCATGGAGACTTTGGAGACAGGAGAGGTTGTGCCTCACAAAAAGCCTGAGCCTAAGGTGAAGGTTATTGCCTATTCCAAGGTCTGGGAAGTCTCTGATATGAAGGGCGATGAGAATACCATCTACATTTTTGCAAGTAGCAGAGGGAAGCTTACAAAAAGGGCTCAAGAGGTCATTCAGCAGTACTTTATTGCTCATCCCGAGCACAATGTAGTTTATGGAGACGAGGATGAAATGGGAAACGGTGGCAAATACATCCATCCTTATTTCAAGCCTGATTGGTCTCCTGACTCTTATTTAAATGCTTTCTATATTGGCAGCTTTTTTGCCTGCCGTTCAGAAACCATGCATGCTGCAGCTACAGAATACGACAACGCAGTCAGGATGCTTGGTGGCGTTTCCAACAAAAAGAATTCACCGGAACAGGTTGGCCTTGAGGCATCTTTATTATCGGCAGATGTCCTCTTTTGCATGCTTGCGATTCATGAGAGAGCCTTTGCCAAAAGAACCGGAATGGAGCTTCCAATCGGTCATATAAGGGAAGTTTTATTCCATCGTAGTGCTGAGCAGGAGGTCTTTTACGGAAGATCATTCCACAACTCAAGGCACATGCTCTTAAAGCCTGCTACTGTCAGCATTATCATTCCGTCAAAGGACCATCCGGAGATCCTGCAGCAGTGTCTTAATTCCATTATTGAGACCACCGGTGATGAGAATATCAAATATGAGATTGTGATAATTGATAACGGTTCCTCCGCTGCAAATAGGGTTAAGTACGGCGTATATTGCAGCCGCGCGCCTAGAAAGAACGGACTTACCAATATCAATTACATTTATAAGCTTCAGGAGTTTAATTTCTCCGCTATGTGCAATCAGGGCGTGAGAAATTCAACAGGGGAGTATCTTCTTTTCCTAAATGATGATATTGAGGCTAAAAAAGAGGGCTGGCTTCGCGAGATGCTTTCCCAGGCCCAGCTTGGCCATGTGGGAGCAGTGGGCGCAAAGCTCATTTACCCGGATACGGACCTTATTCAGCATGCCGGAATTGCCAATGTAAGGCGCGGCCCTGTGCACAAGCTTCAGAAGATGCACGATGGCAAGAACCATTATTTTGGCTACAACAGAGGCGTTCACAACAACATCGGAGTTACTGCGGCATGTCTTTTGATAAGCAGGAAAAAATATAATGACATCGGAGGTTTCCCTGAGGAGCTGAAGGTGGCCTTTAATGATGTGGATTTCTGTTACTCTGTGATAGAGGCTGGTTACTACAATGTCTGCTGTAATCATATTTACCTGTATCATCATGAGTCCCTGACCAGGGGAATTGATAATCTGGACCCTAAAAAGATGGAGAGACTTGGCCGGGAGGGAGATACCCTTATGAGGCGTCATTCTCACCTTTACAATTTCGACCCGTTTTATAGTCCCCATCTTACTGAGGATGAGACTATTTCAGCCATCATTCCAAAGGAGGATTACACTCCTGTTGAGGATATCCCTTACAGCCGCATCTCTGTTCATGAAAAGGGAATCAAGGGCGCAAGGGAGGATCAGTGCTTAAGGATTGGCTGCGAGTACAACGGTACTCTGGATAACTGGCTCTACGGCGTGACTGCTGAGGGGAATGATGAAGGCTATTATTTGAAGGGCTATAGCTTTGTTATAGGATCTGACAATGCTATTTTTGAAAAGCAGCTTTTATTGCGCCTTGTGGAGAGGCACGAGGATGGGGCGGGCCCTGCTGACAGGAAGGTTTATGCTGTGCCATTTTATACCTGGTACAGGCCTGACATCAGAATAAGGCTTCAGGATCAGGTCAATGTGGACCTGACAGGCTATAAGGTTAAAATCAGAAAAGGCGATCTTGAACCCGGGTATTACCAGATAGGCATGCTTGCTGTTGATAAGACGAGCAGGCTAAAGCTTGTAAACTGGGTGCCAAATATTCTCAATGTAAAAGAGTGATATGTTTTAGGAGTAGTAGATGAGCGAAATTGACTATAAGTCTGCATATGAAAAAGAGAAACTAAAAAGTGCAGAGCTTGCCAGCAGAATAGCTGAGCTTGAAGATAAGAACCAGGAGCTTCAGTTTAAGCTGGACAGAATCAAGAATAATCCTATATGGAAGGCTTCAACACCTGCGCGAAATACCATGCACTGGGTGATCAGACAAAGAGACCGTATCAGAAACCAGGGCTCTTTAAAGGGAGTTATTGCCAAGATAAAGTACAAGCAGATTGAGAAAAAGGCCATGACTCACTACGGAACAGAGAGCTTTCCAAGTGAGGAGACAAGGAGAGAGCAGGAGAATACTAAGTTTGAATATGAACCACTAATTTCAATACTGGTACCTTTATACAACACTCCTGAGAAGTTTTTAAGAGACATGGTTGAGTCAGTTTTGGCGCAGACCTACTCTAATTGGCAGCTTTGTCTTGCTGATGGTTCTGATGCTGAACACATAGCGCTTGTTTCAAGGATCGTTAAGGAGTATCAGGATAAAGACGGCAAGAACCGCATCAGCTATATGAAGCTTGAGAAGAATGAGGGTATTTCAGGAAATACCAATCACTGTCTTGAGCTGGCTAAAGGTGAATATATAGGTCTTTTTGATCATGACGATATTCTTCATCCTGAGGTCCTTTACTGGTATGTAAAGGCAATCAATGAGGAAAAGGCAGATTATCTCTACTGTGATGAGACAACCTTTAAGGGCGACGACATCAACAAGATGATAACCATGCACTTTAAGCCTGATTATGCAATCGATAATTTAAGAGCTAATAACTATATTTGTCATTTCAGCGTATTTAAAAGAACTCTTTTGGACGGAACAGAGCTCTTTAGAACCAAGTTTGACGGAAGCCAGGACCATGACATGATCCTTCGCCTCACAGACAGGGCTGAGCACATCGTTCATATTCCAAAGCTTTTGTATTACTGGAGATCCCACGCAGGGTCAGTTGCATCAGATATCAATGCAAAACCTTATGCTATTGAGGCCGCAAAGGGAGCAGTTGCTGATCATTTAAGGCGTCATGGCTATGATCACTTTAAGATCACAAGTACCAGAGCCTTTGAGACAATCTTTAAGATCTCTTACGAGGTTGTGGGAACGCCAAAGATAAGCATTGTGATCCCTAACTGCGAACACGCTGAGGACCTTAAGAGATGTATTGATTCAATCTATGAGAAATCTGTTTACGACAACTACGAGATAATAGTTGTTGAGAATGGCAGCAAGGGTTCAGAAATAAAGGGCTATTATGAAGAGCTTAAGAATGGCTCCCTAAAAGATATTGTGAAGGTTGTTGATTTCTACGAGAATGGGCTTCACTTAAATGCAGACGGCTCAAAGCCGGCATTTAACTATTCAGCAGTTGTAAACTACGGAGTTTCAAAATCTACCGGTGAATATATAGTTCTTTTGAATAATGATACTCAGGTTATCACAGTTAACTGGATGGAAGAGCTCCTTATGTACGCCCAGAGAAGTGACGTGGGTGCGGTTGGTGCCAAGCTCTACTTCCCTGACAGAAAGATTCAGCACGCAGGAGTTGTGTTAAAACTCGGTGCTCACAGAACTGCAGGTCATTCACACTATGGACAGGCGGGTATGAATCTTGGATACATGGGACGCCTCTGCTATGCACAGGACGTAAGCGCTGTTACAGGTGCATGCCTCATGGTCAGCAGGGCAAAATACGATGAAGTCGGCGGCTTTGACGAGGGCTTCCAGGTAAGTCTCAACGATGTGGACTTCTGTTTAAAGCTCCGTGATAAGGGTTATCTGAACGTATTCACACCATTTGCAGAGCTGTTCCATTATGAATCACTGTCCAGAGGCCTTGATCTTGAAGGTGAAAACGCAAAGCGCTACGAGGCAGAGTCAGAGCACTTCAGGACTAAATGGAAAAAAGTTCTCGATAAGGGAGACCCTTACTACAATCCGAACTTCTCACTTGATAGAAGTGATTTTAGCCTTAATGTAGAAGGTTATTCGAGCCTGAGAACACAGTAATCGACTTTATATGCTATAATATTATAGGTGTTTCAGAATATTAAACTGTGGAAATAGAGTGGTAGCATCCACAGATAAATAGATAGTGTAAAGTCGGCTATGAAAAACTGAGCCCAAGAAAAAAGGCTCAATCGAACCTTGAAAATGTAGATATTGACCACTATAGGCTCTCCGAGGGCTTAGGGCGCCGCCCTAAGAACCTGCAAGGGACTCATCCCTTGACCCGTTAATCGGGCTCTGCCCGAACCCGTCCTCGCCGGAAGCAGGCCAGCAAGCGTGCTTGCTGACCAGAGGTATAGGATAATCCGTGAACCTTATGTCAAGTAACTTTCGCGGCATATCCTCGCGCGGAGCGCTCCGGTATTCCACGGTTTCCTTGACAACGGTTCCGCTCCTGTTTATGCAGTTGCACCTTGCTGGATGTTAAGGATGGTTTGCTGACCAAGTATTATCAGCATCTGCCATTTACCTGGCATATTGCCTGCGTTCATGACCATGTCATCTACTACAGGCGGCTTGAAACCGTTATGTTTGTGAGGCCTCAGAAAGTTGTAATACGCAACCCAGAGAGCAAGATCATAGTTGGCGCCATCATAGTTATCAAAGCCGTTGGTTGGTCGGTAGGATTCCTTATAAGTACGGTTAAGTCGTTCGATCATCTGCTTGTATGGGCGGAACTCTGCAGATACTGCATCGTCGTTCGTAAGTCCCAATACCTGAGTAATGTCGAACTTAAAGCTCTTACCGAAATGAATGAAGAACTGCTGGGCAGCTAGAGGATATGCACTGTAGGCATCAGCAATAAACTTGAAGTTTTGGGGTAACTCTTTCAAGTGCTGAAAGGCCATCCTCATCGCCATGATACAAGGGCCGACGCCTCTGTTATCTGAGACCTGATAACCAATGATAGCCCTGCTTGCGGCATCCATGATGAACCAGATGAAGCCTTTGATACCACGGACTTTGATGTATGTTTCATCGGCTGTGAATACGGATTCCTTTTCGTAAGGATATGTATCAACAAAAGGCTTTATACACAAAGCGGCAGTCTTGCAGTAGTTGGCAACCATCTGATGTGAGACGGAAATACCGTACAGATCCTGGAGCGCATGAGATGTCTTGCGCAGAGACAGACCAAGGTTGACATGCATAGTAAGGCACAGGGACATGATATAAGCATTGTTCTTGATGAACTTGAGTGAAGAGGCATTCTTTGGAAGAGAGGTTATATCCATCTTGAAGAAATCTATCACGAATTCGCGGTAGATGTAGTGAAGTTTGTAGTTGTTCTTGCCATAGGCTTCTTCAAGATCTTCCTTACTGACTTTCTTAAGATTGTGCAGATAGTAAGGACACTTGGGATTAACGCACTTGTGTATTATGAAATGCTTGCGGTCTTTCTTATGAACGAGGCTGTGAGAACAGTAAGGGCATTTAAGGGTAAGATGTTTCTCAAATCTGTTTTCATCCGGACTGAATGCAGTCTGACAAACCTTGCACAGAAGTTGGCCCGCCTTACCATTGTTCCTATAAAGGAATGGCTGTGGAGCATTGCAGGATGGGCATGTGCAGTCCTCTGGTATATCGCATTCGGAACGACGACGGATAGGCTTAACAGGTTTGCCATACCGCTGTTCATAGTAGTTGTTGAGATCTTTCCAGTCCCAATCCTGGTGATGGTAAACAATTCTAGGAAGCTTATCAATCTTAAACTTCTGATATTTGGGTGAATGAGAGTCCTCGTAAGCCCATTGCTTTAAGGGAATATATCTACAGATGAAGTTAATTAACCAGCAGTTCTGTTGATAGAGCTGTTGAATGAGTTGAAGTAAATAAAGTATAATGTCCATGAGCATTGATTCCTTATTTGTTATTTTGGATGTTTGGTCGCTGACATTATACCAAAAAGGGAGGTCAATGCTCTTTTTATTTTGAACCCCCGATAAATCAAGGTTTTATAAATAAAAAAGGGGTGTCGACTAGACACTACCGATAAATACTAGGAGGAAAGAGATATGAGCAAAGCTACAGAACAGTTTGAATATTGGCTTAACAATGATTATTTTGACCAGGAGACAAAGAATGAGCTCCTTGCTATCAGAAACAATGCTGATGAGGTCGAAGATCGTTTCTATAAAGAACTTGAATTTGGTACTGGCGGACTTCGTGGAGTTATCGGAGCCGGCACAAACAGAATGAACAAATACACTGTAAGAAAGGCTACACAGGGTCTTGCTAATTATATTAAAAAGCACGGCGGAGCTGATGCAGCAAAGAAGGGCGTTGCTATTTCCTATGACTGCAGAAAGTTTTCTCCTGAGTTTGCAGAGGAGACAGCTCTTTGTCTTGCAGCAAACGGAATCAAGGCTTATGTAAGTGATATCCTTCGTCCTACACCTGAGCTTTCTTTTGCACTTAGAGAGTTTGGATGTATCGCAGGTGTAATGGTTACAGCTTCTCACAATCCACCTGAGTACAACGGATATAAGGTATACTGGGAGGACGGCGCACAGATCACACCTCCTCACGATACAGGAATCATCAGTGAGGTTATGGCTATCACTGATTACAACGAAGTTAAGACAATGCCAAAGGAAGAGGCTGTTAAGGCAGGTCTTTATGAGTCATTTGGCGAAGAGCTTGATGATAAGTACATGGTTGAACTTAAAAAGCAGATCATTCATCAGGATGTTATTGATGAGATGGCTGATAAGTTCACTATCGTTTACACACCATTCCACGGAACAGGTAATCTTCCTGTGAGAAGAGTTCTTAAGGAACTTGGCTTCAAGAATGTGTTCGTAGTACCTGAGCAGGAGCTTCCGGATCCTGACTTCACAACACTTGATTATCCTAACCCTGAGGATCCTAAGGCATTTAAGCTTGCCCTTGAGCTTGCAAAAGAGAAGGATGCAGACATTGTTCTTGCAACTGACCCTGATGCAGACCGTCTTGGAATCTATGCAAAAGATACAAAGACAGGCGAGTATGTAGGATTTACAGGTAACATGTCAGGTATGCTCATCGGTGACTACATCTTAAGAGAGCGCACAAAGACAAACACAATGCCGGCTAACCCTGCATTTGTTACTACAATCGTTACTACAAACATGGCTAAGGCTGTTGCTAAAAAATACGGCTGCCACTACATCGAAGTTCTTACAGGATTTAAGTACATCGGCGAGCAGATCAAGCTCTTCGAGCAGAACGGTCAGTCTCACAACTATGTATTTGGTCTTGAGGAGTCCTATGGATGTCTTGCTGGAACACACGCAAGAGATAAGGACGCTGTTGTTGCAGTTATGTGCCTCTGCGAGCTTGCTGCTTTCTACAAAAAGCAGGGCAAGAGCGTATGGGATGCTATGATCGATATGTACGAGGAGTACGGTTATTACAAGGAAGGCCAGTACTCAATCACAATGAAGGGCAAGGAAGGCGCAGAGCAGATCGCAGCACTTATGGATAAGCTCCGCAGCAATCCACCTAAGGAGTTTGGTCAGTGGAAGGTTGAAGAGTTCAGAGACTACAAGACAGGTAAGACTCTGGATATGGCTACAGGCAAGGAAGGCGAGACAGGACTTCCTACATCAAATGTTCTTTATTTTGCACTTGATAACGATGCCTGGTGCTGTGCAAGACCTTCAGGCACAGAGCCTAAGATCAAGTTCTACATGGGTGTTAAGGGAAAAGACCTTGCTGATGCAGACAAACTTCAGGAAGAGCTTACAGCTGCAGTTAAGGCTGTGATAGGCTGAGCCGAGAGCAAAACTTCTTCATTTTAAAACTCAGGAGATATTTATGGGCATAAAGAATGCGGCTAAAAAGACAATAGCATATGCAAAACGCAATGGTGCTAGGGCTGCATTCTTTGCTGCCATTGAGAGATTGTCCGACAACAGGAAAGAAAAGTATACATACAATGAATTGTCAGAGGCTGTACTTAATGAGCAGAAGCAGGAGTACAAGGCTCTGGCTGAAACAGGAGGCGCTTTGCGGTTTAGCATTGTAGTGCCTCTTTTTAATACTCCGGAGAAATACCTTCGACAGATGATAGATTCCGTAGTCGCTCAGACCTACGGCAATTGGGAGCTGGTTCTTGCAGATGCTTCACCCCTTGAATCTGACCTGGTAAAAGAGTATATGAAGGAAGACCCAAGGATTAAATATTTTTACCTTGGTTCCAATGAGGGAATTTCAGAAAACACAAACAGAGGTTTAGAGAAGGCAAAAGGGGATTATATAGGTCTTTTGGATCATGACGATCTCCTTACACCGGACGCATTATATGAAGTTTCAAGAGTTATCAGAAAGAGCATGTCAAGGAATCACCTGACACAGTTTCAGGCATGCCCTATAAGGCTGATTTATTCAGATGAAGACAAGTTTGATGACCATAAGAACCTTTACTATGAGCATCATCAAAAGCCTTCATTTAATTTGGATTATCTTTTGTCCAATAACTATATCTGCCATTTCACAGTAATGAGGGCTGATATAATAAAGAGACTTAAATTCAGGAAAAAGTACGATGGAGCTCAGGATTTTGACCTGGTTTTAAGGGCATGCCTTGAGGCAACGCTGACAATGCCTATGGCTACTGATCAGATTGCACACATTGATAAGGTTCTTTATCATTGGAGATGCCACAAGGGTTCCACAGCATCCAACCCTGCCAGCAAAATGTATGCCTATGAAGCGGGACAGATTGCTATAGGTGATGCCCTTAAGAATTTTGGAGTGGAGGCGGAGATTGCCCAGCTCCCTCACCTTGGCTTTTACCGTGCAGGTTATGGGGGTGATATCTTTTCCCAGAGAAAAGACATTGGCTGTGTCGGTGGCAAGCTCATAAATAAGAAAGGCAGAGTTGCCGGCGGCATCTACAAAAAAGATGGAACCGCAATCTTCAAGGGAATGCCTTTTGGATACAGCGGTGGCCTTCAGCATAAGGCTGTTGTGCAGCAGGACTGCTACGCAGTGGATATCAGATGCATGGCACTTAGACCAGAGTTTGCGGAAGCCTTTAAGGATATTGCGGGTTTTGAGTATGAGGATACCTTTAGCGATTTGCAAGGGAACATGACTGATAAGTCTCATGATGATGTTCAGGTTGAGAGCAAAAGGGAATATCTTGATAATATCAACAGTTTGACCGAGGAAGAAATCCTTAAGATCAACTTAAAGATCGGGGAAGAGATGAAAAGACGTGGCTTAAGGGTTATGTGGGATCCTCAGGTCGTCAGGAAAATATAGGGAAAGAGCTTATGGAAAAAGTTTCGGTTATTATTCCCAATTACAATGGAAAAAAGTTTTTGACTGATTGCCTTGAAAGTCTGAAAAAGCAGACTTTCAGGGATTTTAGAGTGCTTATTGTTGACAACGGTTCAACAGATGGAAGTCAGGATTTTATTAAGAATAACTATCCAAGGGTGACTTTGGTGGCGCTTCCTGAAAATACTGGCTTTGCCAATGCGGTTAATATCGGCATAAAATCCTGCGAGTCAGAGTATGTCTTTTTACTAAACGATGATACTGTCTGCTCGGAAGATGTTCTTGAAAGATTAGTATCCACCATGGACAGGAAAAAGAAGATCTTCAGCGCTCAGGCCAAGATGCTTCAGTTTAAAGAGCCCCACCTTATCGATGATGCGGGGGATCTTTACTGTGCTTTGGGGTGGGCTTTTTCTCCGGGAAGAGACAAGGATAACAAATATTTTTCAAGCATAGAACCTGTGACCAGCGCCTGCGCGGGAGCCGCAATTTACAGGAGAGAGTTGTTTGACGAAGTTGGACTTTTTGACCCTGCACATTTTTGCTATCTTGAGGATGTGGACCTTGGCTACAGGGCCAGATTAAAGGGATATATCAATGTCTGCGAGCCCAGAGCCATAGTTTATCACGCAGGAAGTGGCACAAGTGGTTCAAGATATAACAGATTTAAGGTTGAACTAACAGCGGGTAATAATTTATACTTTATCTATAAAAATATGCCTATCCTTCAGATAGCGATAAATCTGCCACTCATTCTGGCAGGTATATTGATAAAGCATGTTTTTTATACAAAGAGGGGACTTGGAGGAGCACATCTTAAGGGGCTTGCCCTTGGCTTATCCAAGATTAGAGTTAATGCCGACAAAAGAGTGGCATTTGGGAAAAAAGAAATCTTTAACAGTTTAAGGATGCAGCTGGAGCTGTGGATTAACTGTGCCAGGAAGTTTGGGGCTGTATTTTTATGATAAAAGACAATCAGGTTCATTTAAACAGGGCGCATGTAGTTGCGGACGGGCTCATTGTAGCCGGTTCTTACATTGCGTCTTATTTTATAAAGTTTGAGCTCTTTAGTAAAAGACTGCCGGGCGGCCATCTGCCTATGGAGATCTACTTCAGGGCACTGTATTTTCTTGTGCCGGCTTACCTTATTCTTTATTATATGGTTCAGCTGTATACGCCCCGGCGCGCCCTACGAATGTGGGACGAGTTCATGGATGTGGTCAAGGCCAATGTGGCCGGGATCCTTGGCTTTTGGGTAATCCTTTTCCTTTTAAAGCACAACGACTTTTCCAGGTCCATGATGATCATATTTGCTGTGCTGAATGTGACCTTTGCCACAGCGTTCAGGATTGTTCTCAGGAAGTTCCTAAGGTATATCAGGAAAAAAGGCTACAATCTTAAGCATGTGCTTCTTGTTGGCTATTCAAGAGCTGCAGAAGGCTATATAAGCCGAATTCTTGACAATCCTCAGTGGGGATATGAGATAGCAGGAGTTCTTGATGACTTTGTTCCCCTTGGGACCAATTACCACGGCGTTAAGGTTGTGGGCAAGATCGAGCAGCTTGGCCTTTACCTTGAAAATAACAATTACGATGAGATAACGATTACCCTTCCTTTGGATGACTACGACAGACTGGAGGAGCTGGTTGCCCAGTGTGAAAAATCCGGCGTCCACACCAAGTTCATTCCGGATTATTCATCTCTTTTCCCCAGTAATCCATATACTGAGGATGTTCAGGGAATGCCAGTTATCAACATCAGATACGTGCCACTTTCCAATTCATTTAATAAGGCGATGAAAAGGCTTGTGGATATTGTGGGATCTTTGTTTGCTATCATTATCTTTTCACCGGTCATGCTGGCTGCGGCTATAGCAGTAAAGGCTACCAGCAAGGGACCTATCATCTATAAACAGGAGAGAATAGGCCTTAACGGCGCTCCTTTTAAGATGTACAAGTTCAGGACCATGAAGGTTCAGACTGAGGCGGAGGAGAAAAAGGGCTGGACCACTAAGGGAGACCCGAGAGTTACAAGAGTTGGTGCGATTCTTAGAAAGACAAGTATTGATGAGATGCCTCAGTTCTTTAATATTTTTATCGGGCAGATGTCCCTGGTTGGACCTCGTCCCGAGAGACCGCAGTTTGTTGAGAAGTTTAAAGAGCAGATTCCAAGATACATGGTAAAACACCAGGTCAGGCCGGGACTCACAGGCTGGGCACAGATCAACGGATACCGCGGTGATACATCCATCAGAAAAAGAATTGATTACGATATCTACTATATCGAGAATTGGACCATGGCCTTTGATTTTAAGATAATGCTTGGAACCATCCGATATGGCTTTGTAAATAAAAACGCATACTAAATAGTGAGAAACAGGCGCAGGATAGAATAATTTATCCTGCGCTTGTATATTTTATTTATTTGTGGCATAGTATAACTTGGTTTTTATTTATGTAAATTATATTTTGTTGGGATAAAGGAGATAGAAAATGTCAAGGCGTGATGACGAATATTATGACAGAGACGAGAGACGTTCATCTCACAAGAATAACGGAGAAGTGAGAAAGTCTACTCGTGATAATAGATATCGTGATGATTACGAGGATTATGATGATTACGATGACTATGATGAGAGACCTGCAAGGAGAAGTTCAAATGGTTCTAAGAGCCATTCTTCTTCAAGGAGCGGTGCTAAGAGCCACTCAAGTTCTACCAGAAGCCACTCATCCAGAAGAGGTGGTTCACATGGCGGATCAGGTAAAAAGAAAAATAACAAGAAGGCAATCTTCATTCTTGTTGCAGAAGTTTTAGTAGCATGTATTCTTGTTCTTGTTGCTTACCACGTATTCTTCAAGGTTGATGTTACCAAGGTTGGTAAGGTTAACATGAACGAGGAAGTTATTTCAAAGAGTATCAGTGAGGCAGCTGCTGAGAATGAGCAGATGAAGGGCTATACCAATATCGCACTCTTTGGTGTTGATACCCGTGATGAAGCTAAAAACCAGGGCGCTATCAAGAAAAACACCAGAACAGATACTATCATTATTGCATCTATCAACAATGAAAATGGTGAGGTTAAGCTTTGCTCAGTTTACCGTGATACATACCTTAACCTTAGTAACGATGAGTACACTAAGTGTAACGCAGCTTACGCTGAGGGTGGTCCTGAGCAGGCTATCTCAATGCTTAACATGAACCTTGATATGGATATTGAGGACTTCATTACTATCGGATTCAAGGGACTTACAGATGTAGTTAACGCTCTTGGCGGAGTTGAGATCGATGTTACAGAGGCTGAGATTTCTCACCTTAACAACTATCAGGCGACAATGGCTACAGAGCTTGGACTTGAGTATGTACCTGTAACAAGCACAGGACTTCAGACTCTTAACGGTCTTCAGGCAACAGCTTACTGCCGTATCAGATACACAGCAGGTGATGACTTCAAACGTGCTGAGAGACAGAGAACAGTCCTTATGGCTTGTCTTGATAAGGCAAAGGGCAAGAGCTATTCGGATCTTGAGACAATTGCCAACAAGGCATTTGATGAGACATATACATCACTTGATCTGTCAGAGATCCTTGAGCTCCTTAAGAATGTAGCTAATTACAACGTAGTTGATAATGGCGGATTCCCTGAAGAGAGCATGAGAGCAACAGGTACTATCGGTAAGAAGGGAAGCTGCGTAATCGCAGTAGATCTTGCTAGCAACGTTAAGTGGCTCCACCAGTTCCTGTTCAATGATTCAGATTACACAATTTCTTCAGATGTACAGAAATACAGTGATAAGATCAAATCTGATACAGATCCATATTTGAATTGATGATTTAATGCTGAGGGCATTTTAGACTGTAGAGATGGTATGTGCGTATTGTGCTCGAACAAAGCGCACATACCTCTTTTCATGTGATAGGATATTCCTACCGGGTGAAAAGGCTACGCTAAACATGCGCTCAGCATAAGTTGTATATAAAAGGAAAAACAGATGAATACAGTAGACGTAATTATTCCTACCTACAAACCGGATTATTCCTTACTGACACTGATCGATGATCTGGAAAAGCAGTCCCTTAGACCAAGCCACATCATCATCATGAACACCGAGGAAAAATATTGGAATAAGCTTCTTGAGGAGACAAAAGAAAATCCTTTAGAGAAGTATGACAACATAATAGTAAAGCATGTGACAAAGGCTGAATTTGACCACGGCGAAACCAGAAATCAGGGAGTAGCCTTATCTGATTCGGATTTCTTTTTAATGATGACTCAGGATGCGTTCCCAAGGGATAAGATGCTTATAAGTAACCTGGCAAAGGCCCTTGACAGGGATGTTGCAGCAGCCTATGCAAGACAATATCCAAAGTCTGACTGCAATCTGGCTGAGAGATATTCCAGAAAGTTCAATTATCCCAACGAGCCTATGAGAAAAACACAGGAAGATGTGGATAAGCTTGGAATAAAAACTTATTTTTGTTCAAATGTATGTGCCATGTACAGGCGTGACGTATATAATGTAATTGGTGGATTTACTCACAGAACTATTTTTAACGAGGATATGGTATTTGCGGGTAATGCCTGCCAGCGCGGCTATGCTATCATGTATGTTCCTGAGGCAGGAGTCATCCACTCACACAATTACACCTGTATGCAGCAGTTCCACAGGAATTTTGACCTTGGTGTTTCACAGACTGATCATCCGGAGATCTTTGGCAGGATCAAGTCTGAGACTGAGGGCAAAAAGATGGTGAGACAGACAATTGATCATTTCAGACATATAGGAAAAGCCCATCTTATCCCGGGATATATTGTTATGTGCGGATTCAGATGGATGGGATATAAGCTTGGAAGAAATTATAAAAAGCTTCCTATGGGCGTTGTGAAGGCTTGCAGTTTGAACAAAGAGTACTGGAAAACAAGGAGCTGATATGGAATTAGATCTCGCTGAGAGCAACATAAAGATTTCCGATGATATTAACACCTGGGAGGAAGTTAACCTCCTTTACAATGCAGCACTTAAGCAGATTACAACCAAGATCGAGATCCTTAACGAGGAGTTTCAGGAGGTTCACAGATATAACCCCATTGAGCACGTTAAGGCAAGAGTCAAGGTGCCAGAGAGCATTGTAAAAAAGCTTAAGAGAAACGGATATGAGTCCACAATAGGAAACATGGTCCGCTATGTTAATGATATAGCGGGAATCCGTATCATATGCTCTTTTACCTCAGATATATACAGAATTGCTGAGATGATCAGCAACCAGAAAGATATTCAGGTCCTTACAGTCAAGGACTATATTATGAACCCCAAAAACAGCGGCTACAGGAGCTATCACATGATAGTGTCTCTCCCTGTTTATCTTTCAGACAGGATTGTTAATGTTAAGGTTGAGATACAGATAAGAACAGTAGCCATGGATTTCTGGGCTTCTCTTGAGCACAAGATCCAGTACAAGTTTGAAGGTAAGGCTCCCAGTCATATCAATTCTGAGCTTACGCAATGTGCACAAATGGTTGCAGACCTTGATGCACGTATGCTTTCACTTAATGAAGAGATTCAGGCAGTTGGTGAGAAACAAGAGGATTAAGGCGTGGGTAATGGTATATTTGCCATTACCGTAATCGCCCCATTAATGAGGAGTGGCCAGACACGGTTTCCCGCACCTGGCCTATTATGAAAAAATCTATCTTTCTAAATTTGGTTGCCGTATTTCCATCGGCTATGGTATTAATATACAATTCAATTATTAACAAATTATGAACAAACGGTAAACAAATAGTAAAAGTGAACAACAAAACTATTTTTTGAAATATTGTCTTGTCTAATTTGCACAACAAATGATAATCTATATTGTATGCAGAACAGAGGGATAGTAGATCACGTTGGGAGGGAATATTTTGGATAACATTATGGATAAGCTCACTAGAGAAATGAGCGCACAGGACATGATCAAAGCTAACACACAGGCTGAAGTTGAGTCAGCTATCAGTGAATCTGTTGAAGCTGTTTCAAAGAAAATGGAGGAGAACTTCAACAAGAAGTTTGATGAAAATAGCACAAAAACCCATGACGTTGGTGTTCAGACCTACCGCAATATTCAGGCAATATTGAACAAACAGGAAGAGAAGCACCAGGAAGAATATAAAGAGATCCAAAAGAAATTCGAAGAAGTTCATTTTGCAATTGAGACCAAGAATACAGCCCTTCTTCCACTTCTTATAGTTACACTCCTTGTGGCAGGAGCAGATCTTGTTATCAATATTCTTAGAATTTTTGGCATTATTTAATACGCTTTGGAAAGATTTACAACATGAATTTAAGAAACACAATTTTTAGAAACAGGATTAAAATATGGTTTTTGCATTCCACTTTGGTGGTAATTGCTTTCTGGATCTTATTTATGCCTACATTTGTAAAGTTCCAGAAGGGCGGCAACAACCTTTTTACTATAACTTTAAACGGACAGTTCGTTGGAACGGTTGCTTCCAGGAATGATGCTTATGAAGCATATCGAACAGCGAGAAAAGAGATATCCAGCAGCGACGATGAGCTTACTCTTGCCGGCGCAGATATGACAATTGACGGAAGTGACAAGATCTTTGGGGCTGTCAATTCCATAGCAGAAGTTACGAACTCCATGGTAGAGGTCCTTTCAGGCAGCAGGAAGAGTACCCTTAACAGGGCTTACTCCATTAAGATAAATGAGTTCTCTGTGAATCTGGCTTCTATCGATGATGTAATGGCGCTTCTTGAGACAGCTCTTTCTACCTATGATACCGAGGATAAATACGATGTCACACTGGCCCTTGATCCAACAAGAGAAGTGAACGTTCTGACTCCTGTTGTTCTTAGCAAGGAAGAGGTGAAAAAAGAAGAGGAAGATGCCCAGACAAGCATGCCTGAGTCTGGTTTTTCTCAGATGCTCACTGAGGCAGTTAAGGATGCTGCGCCTCTTTCTTATGACAAGGACTTTTCAGATTATGAGCTGGGACTTATGTCCATAGATTTTGCTGATAAGGTTGAGATTGTTGAAAGTTACCTGCCTGATGATGAGATCACATCCCTTTCAGATGCTATTGATGAAGTAACCAAGGACAAAGAGACCAATCAGATCTATGAAGTACAGGAAGGCGATGTTCTTGGCTCCATAGCTTTAAAATATGATCTTACTGTAGCGGATATCGTTGCCATGAACGGATTTTTGGAGAGTGAGAACACCACAATCCGAACCGGTGATGAACTTATAGTAACAGTTCCTGAACCTGAGCTTTCAGTTGTTTACACAGTTCAGGAATACTACGAAGAGGACTACGAGGCAGAAGTTCAGTATGTCTACAACGATTCCTGGTACACGACAGAGACCAAGGTACTTCAGGAGCCTTCTGCAGGACACAGAAAGGTTGTAGCCCTTGTTACATATAATGATGCCAGCGAGGTATCCAGCGAGATCCAGAAGGAAGAAGTCACATATCAGGCTGTTCCTAAGATTGTTGAAAAAGGTACGATTGTTCCTCCTACATACATTAAGCCTATATCCGGTGGTCGCCTGACATCAGGATTTGGAAAGAGAAACGCACCTACCAAGGGAGCAAGCTCTTACCATAAGGGTGTTGACTGGGCGACTCCTGTCGGAACTGCAGTCGTTGCATCTTCTTCAGGTGTAGTTACAAGAGCCGGTTGGGGAAGCGGATATGGATATTGTGTATATATCAGACACCCTGACGGAAGAGAGACAAGATATGGTCACCTCTCAAAAGTTCTTGTTTCTGTGGGCCAGTCTGTAACTCAGGGACAAAAGATTGCTCTTTCAGGTAACACGGGTGTTTCCACAGGACCGCATCTGCATTTCGAGATTTTGGTTGGCGGAACTCAGGTCAATCCTTTGAACTATTTGAATTAAGCCATTTTTGACACATATATCATATTGTGCTATTAATATAATTTGGCAAATGAGTTATTTTTTTAAAATTAGGTTATATGGGATGGGATTCCTATGGAAAAATATGTAATAAAAGGTGGAGTTCCTCTTGTAGGTGAAGTTGAAATAGGTGGCGCTAAAAACGCTGCGCTGGCTATTTTGGCTGCGGCTACAATGACGGACGAAACTGTCTATATAGACAATATGCCTGACGAGTCAGATACCAATGCGATGCTTCAGGCCATAAGCTCTACCGGAGCTTTTGTAGAGAGAACTGGCAGACATTCAGTAAAAATTAATGCTTCACAGGTCCACACATTTACTATAGAGGACTACATTAAAAAGATCCGTGCCTCTTATTATCTTCTTGGTGCTTTTCTTGGTAAGTACAAAAAAGCAGGAGTTGTACTTCCAAGCGGCTGTAACATCGGTCTTAGACCTATCGACCAGCATATCAAAGGCTTCACAGCTCTTGGGGCACAGGTAAGCATTGAACATGGCATCATTGATGCTCACGCAGACAAGCTGATCGGCAGTCACATCTACCTGGATGTTGTAAGTGTTGGCGCTACTATCAATATCATGATGGCAGCAGCAATGGCTGAAGGTAAGACTATTATCGAGAATGCAGCCAAAGAGCCACACGTAGTAGACTTTGCAAACTTCCTTAACAGCATGGGTGCCAATATCAAGGGCGCCGGAACTGATGTTATCAGGATCAAGGGTGTTGAGAAGCTTCATGGTACTGAGTACACTATCATTCCTGACCAGATAGAGGCCGGAACCTTCATGATGGCAGCGGCAGCTACAAAGGGTGATATCACAATAAAAAATGTTATTCCTAAACACTTGGAATCAATCAGTGCGAAACTTATAGAGATGGGATGTCAGATCCATGAGTCAGATGACGCAGTCAGAGTTGTAGCTACAAAGCGTCTTACCAACACTCATGTTAAGACACTTCCTTATCCTGGATTTCCAACAGACATGCAGCCACAGATCACGGTTGCTCTTGGACTTGCCAGCGGCATCAGTATCGTGACAGAGAGTATTTTCGAGAACAGATTTAAGTACGTGGATGAGCTCACCAGAATGGGAGCCTGCATTAAGGTTGAGGGTAGCACAGCTATTATCGAGGGTGTGGATAAGTACACCGGAGCTACAGTTTCTGCACCGGACCTTAGAGCAGGAGCAGCTCTTGTTATCGCAGCTCTCACAGCCGAAGGATTCTCATCCGTAGAGGATATCATGTATATCGAAAGAGGTTACGAGGACTTCGATAAAAAGCTTCGCGAGCTGGGAGCACATATCGAAAAGGTTGATTCAGACTACGATATGCAGAAATTTAAATTGAAAAATGCTTAATATAAAAGGAAAGCTGTGTGATAGCTTTCCTTTTTTCATATAATTCTTAGTGGTAATTTGTACAGTCAAATTATAATTTTGCAAAATTAAATTGTCAAACACTCTTGACATATGTCTATAACCATTATAGTATTTGATTTAGAAAAAATATAGTTCTTCGGGGTAGGGTGTAATTCCCAACCGGCGGTATAGTCCGCGACCTGCTTATCTATTGATAGGTGGCTGATTTGGTGAGATTCCAAAACCGACAGTAAAGTCTGGATGAGAGAAGAATGCACGATTTTTAGTTTGCGTACCCCAAGTATATTTACTTGGGATTTTTTATTTTTCGAAAGTTCTTTTACCAAACTTAAAGGGTCGTGTGTAGGACTCCTCCCCCGAACAAAAGGAGGAAAAAATGAAACAGGAACAAAATTTACTTCAGATCATTGCGGGGAATTCAGGCAGATTCATAGGCCTTGTGCTTCTTATAGTACTGGCTTTTGCACTGGCATATCTGGCTGAAAAGATTGCAGCAAAGAAGGATCTGAAGGAAGGAAGAAAAACGGAGGGAATCTTAACACCCAGAAAGATGGCAATCATCGGTGTTTTCTCAGCAATATCTTTTGTGCTGATGCTTATAGAGTTTCCGCTTCCAATCGCACCAAGCTTTTACAAGTTTGACTTCAGCGACATTCCGGCTCTTATAGTTGGATTCGCTGCCGGTCCATTTGCAGGAGTTATGGTGGAGTTCATCAAGGTTACACTTAACGTTCTCATTCAGGGAACAACTTCTGCTTTCGTAGGAGAGATAGCTAACTTCGTGATCGGAGCTTCTTTTGTAATGGTTGCTTCAATCGTTTACAGATTTAAGAGAACAAGGAAAACTGCTCTTATCGGATGCATTCTCGCAACACTTTGCATCGCATTTATCGGTGCAGCACTGAACGCATTCTTTATGATCCCTGCTTACGCCCTTATGTTTGGCGGTGTAGAGAACATCTTAAAAGCAGGAACAGAGATTTATCCATTCGTTGATAATCTCTTTACATTCTGCCTGTTCTGCGTAGCACCATTTAACCTTATCAAGGGCATCGTTCACAGTGCAGTGACATTCCTTATCTACAAGCAGATAAGTCCTATTTTAAAGGCAGAGCCTATGCTCGTTGCTAAAAAGAAAACAGCTGAAGCTGACGCGTGATGGTGGCTGCAGTTTAATATGAGGGTTTTAAGAGTCGCATGTAAAAGTGCGACTCTTTTTGCGCCTTGTCTAATATGCTATACTATAATTTAGAATGTGATATTTGTGAGGTTTTATATGGATATAGTTACCAGACTTGAAACAAATAGTGCAAAAGAAACCTTCGAAATAGGAAAAAGAATCGGTGAAAATGCCACACCAGGCATGGTCTATACTCTGATTGGAGATCTGGGGGTTGGTAAAACTGTGCTCACTCAGGGAGTTGCAGCGGGACTTGGAATAAAGGGACCTGTCAGCAGCCCTACTTTCACAATCCTTCAGGTTTACGACGAGGGAAGGATTCCTTTTTACCATTTTGATGTTTACAGAATTGGCGATGTGAGCGAGATGGATGAGATCGGCTATGAGGATTATTTCTATGGCGATGGAATCTGCTTCGTTGAGTGGGCCAATCTGATCGAGGAGATTCTTCCTGAGCACTACACAGAGATTGTCATAGAAAAGAACCTTGAAAAAGGCTTTGATTATCGTCTTATAACAATGACAAAGAAATGATCCGGAGATATAAATGAAGATATTAGCAATTGATACATCAGGACTTGTGGGAGCTGTAGCTGTTTCAGACGGCGATATGCTTCTTTCACAGTTCCTTATTCAGTACAAAACTACACACTCAGAGATACTTATGCCCATGCTTGATGACATCTGCAAAAAGGTTCATCTTGACCTTTCCACTATCGATGCCATAGCTGTGGCTAAGGGCCCCGGCTCTTTTACGGGACTAAGGATAGGAAGTGCAACAGCCAAGGGACTTGCCCTTGCTCTTAATAAGCCTATAATAGCCATCCCAACTGTTGATGGCATTGCCTATAATCTCTACGGTGTTGAGAAGATCATCTGTCCTATGATGGATGCCAAAAGAAATCAGGTATATACAGGTCTTTACACCTTCGTGCCAAACAGACAGGAGGGGAAGGTCCGCGAGCAGACCTTTGATATGCAGGTAATCCACGAGCAGTTTGCAACTTCTGTGGAAAACATTGCTGAAGAGATCAACAAAATTGGAAAACCTGTAGTTCTTTTGGGAGATGGAGTTCCTGTGTACAGGGATAAGCTTGAAGGGCTTTTGACTGTTCCCTATTCCATCGCTCCATTCCATCAGAGCAGGCAGAATGCGGCAGCTCTTTGTGCCCTTGCCAATGTCTATGCCGCAGAGAACAGATTTACAACAGCAGATGAGTTTGCACCTGACTATTTAAGGCTGTCCCAGGCTGAGCGCGAGGCCAAGGAAAATGGCGGCGCAGCGCCTAAAAAGGACAACACTCCAAAGGCTCCGGGAATCATCAGGGTAAGAGAGATGACTCCTGAAGATGTGGATGATGCCTATAAGCTTGAAGAAATGAACCTTGGCAGAGAAGCCTGGACTAAAAAGCAGCTTCTTGATGCCATGACCCGTGATGATACGATCTATCTTGTTGCTGAAAAGGCCGGAAGGATCGTGGGTCTTTGCGGAGTCCAGAATATATCAGGAGAGGGCGAGATAACCAATGTGTCAGTATCGCCTGACACCAGAAGAGAGGGCGTCGCCTACAAGATGATGAGGCAGCTCCTTGAAAGAGGCCGTGGACTTGGTATAGGTGACTACACTCTTGAAGTAAGAGCAGGCAATGCCCCTGCCATAGGTCTTTACGAGCGTCTTGGATTTGTGTCTGAGGGCAAAAGACCCGGATTTTATGAGGATCCCAAAGAGGATGCCGTTATTTATTGGAAAAGGAAATAATTTATGATAGATGTTTGTTTACTTGGAACCGGCGGAATGATGCCCCTTCCAAACCGTTATCTCACATCACTTCTTGTGAGATATAACGGAAAATGTATTTTGATCGATGCCGGCGAGGCCACACAGATTGCCATGAAAAAGAAAGGCGTCAGCGCCAAGCCCATCGACGTGATCTGTTTTACCCATTACCATGCAGACCATATCAGCGGACTGCCGGGACTTCTTTTGACCATGGGAAATGCAGAGCGCACGGAGCCTCTTTTGATGGTAGGACCCAAGGGGCTTGAAAAGGTGGTTAATTCACTTCGCGTGATTGCTCCGGAGCTCCCATTTAAGATCAACTTTATGGAGCTTAATGAGAATGAAAAAGAGTTTTCTCTGGAGGAATTTCCTGAGTTTACCATAAAGGCATTCAAGGTTAATCATAATATTACGTGCTATGGTTACACCATGGAGCTTAAACGCCAGGGCAAGTTTAATGTGGAAGCGGCCACGGCAGCAGGGATAGACAGGCAGTACTGGAACAGGCTTCAAAAGGGCAACACTATTGAGCTTGAGGATGGAAGAGTATTTACTCCCGATATGGTGCTTGGAGAGACCAGAAAGGGACTCAAACTTACTTATACAACGGATTCACGTCCTACGGACAGTATCGTGAAGAATGCGAAAGATTCAGATCTTTTCATATGCGAGGGAATGTATGGAGAGCCTGATAAGATCGCAAAGGCCAAAGAGTACAAGCATATGACTTTCTATGAGGCAGCTAAGATGGCATCAAGAGCGGGGGTAAAAGAGCTGTGGCTTACTCATTACAGTCCTTCACTTGTAAATCCGGCAGAATATTTACCGGAAACAAAAAAGATTTTCCAAAATGTAGTGGCAGCAAAAGACGGCAGAAGTGTCACACTTAAGTTTGAAGAGTAAAAGAGCTTAAGAAAGCGAGGGGGCTATGGAAAACACAAAATCAGCAGTGATCAAGTCGGTATTACTGGTAGTTTTTGGCGCACTTGTTGTACTGGGACTTTTTCTTCTTTTTACCAGGAATCAACGCTCGTCCAATGAAGAGAACTATACATTGACGGTGGTTGACCAGATCACAACAACTAATCTGGAAAAAGACTATCCGGCCAATCCCAGGAAGGTTGTGGAAATGTACGCCAACATAATGAAGGTGCTCTACAAGGAGACCTATACTGACGATCAGCAAAAGAAGATGCTGGATGTTTTAGCGGGGTTAATGGATGATGAGCTTTTGGCCAATCAGTCCAATTTCTATCAGTCCATGAAAAATGAGGTAAAGACAAGGCGGGATGAGGATTACTCAATCCCCACTTACCAAGTGCAGAGCAGAGAGCCTGAGGTTGTAACAGTTGAAGGCAGGAAAATGTGCAATGTTGACTGTTATCTTAATCTTAGAAAGGGTACTGCAAGCCAGGGGCTTTACTACATGTTTATTTTGAGACAGGATGATTCCGGCAAGTGGAAGATCCTTGGGTGGACACAAAAAGCGAATTAAGTTTTCAGGAGGAAATATTTTTGGTTGAGTATCATGCAGACGACTATGGCCTTTTTCCGGAGCAGAGTCGTCATATTATAGACTGCTATCACAACGGAGCTCTTAACGGCATAAGCATCATGCCAAACAGCCCCTATCTCAAGGAGTGCATGGATGCCATAGAGGATATCAGAAAAGAACTCTTTGTGACAGTACATATTAATTTTGTTGAGGGAAAGCCTCTTACAGGCGACAAGGCATCAAGACTTATTGACGCTGACGGAAATTTTAATATCGGTTTTATCAAGCTCCTTGTAATGAGCTATGTTCCGGTAATGCGACTTCTTTATTCTAAACAGGTGAAAAAAGAGGTTGAGGCCCAGATCGAAGCCTGCAGACCTTACATGAATGATGGCGTTTTCAGGATTGACGGACATGTTCATTACCACATGATTCCTGCTATTTTTGACGCTGTTATGGATGTGATAAAAGAAAAGAATCTTCAGGTTTCATATATAAGATTTCCGAAGGAAGAAATATCAATTTACAAAAAAGCTGCCTCAAAGCTTACAGGTATCTCTTTTGTAAATGTACTTAAGGTGCTCATCCTGAATTTCCTCTCCGGAAGAAATAAGAGAAAATACAGAAATGAACTGGATAGCCTGAAGGTAGAAGATAAGCTCTTTATGGGAGTTATGATGTCGGGCCACATGTTTTATGACAATGTAAAAGCCTGCCTTCCTTTTGCAGGAGAGATTCTTGCTGACAGGGGAAAGAGCAGCATGGAAATTCTTTTCCACCCGGGAGATGTATCAAACTCTACAGATATAGGTCTTCTTACCAGCAAGGACGATTACAATTTCCTCACAAGTGGGAACAGATTCAAAGAAGCGGAAGCTCTGAAGAAATTTGGTGGAAATCTTAAAAGATAAAGGTACAAAAAGATATGGAAATAAATAAAAATGTCGAGGATGACGGCGTCATCTTTATGTCAATAAAAGAAGGAAAAAACAGCGCAGTTGCCGAAAAGGAAGCTGGTGATGTGACTATACTTGCCATTGAGAGCAGCTGTGATGAAACTGCGGCAGCAGTGGTGAGAAACGGCAGAGAAGTTCTCTCAAACATCATTTCTTCCCAGATTGCGCTTCATACGATCTATGGTGGTGTTGTTCCGGAGATTGCATCCAGAAAGCATGTTGAAAAAATGAACGGTTGCATAAGAGCAGCTCTTTCAGAAGCAAATCTGACTCTGGAAGATATTGACGCTATTGCAGTTACCTACGGCCCGGGGCTTGTGGGAGCTCTTTTGGTGGGTGTTTCTGAGGCTAAAGCAATCTCTTTTGCCACAGGAAAGCCGCTTATCGGTGTGCATCACATAGAGGGACATATCAGTGCAAACTTTATTGAGAATAAAGACCTTGAGCCTCCTTTTGTATGCCTTGTGGTTTCCGGTGGTCATTCGCACCTTGTTGTTGTAAAGGACTATGGCGAGTACGAGATTATCGGACAGACCAGGGATGACGCAGCAGGAGAGGCCTTTGACAAAGTGGCAAGGGCTATTGGACTTGGATACCCCGGCGGTCCCAAGATTGACAAGGCGGCAAAAGAGGGAAATCCTGATGCCTTTACATTCCCGCAGGCTCAGATCCCTGACGCGGAATACGATTTTTCTTTTAGCGGATTAAAATCATCTGTACTAAATTACATAAACCAGGCAAAGATGCAGGGCCAGGAGCTTGACCAGGCCGATGTTGCTGCTTCATTCCAAAAGGCGGTGGTTGAGGTTCTCGTTTCTCATGCCATAAAGGCCTGCAAGGAATATGGCTACGACAAGCTCGCTATAGCCGGCGGTGTTGCGTCCAATTCAGGACTTCGAGAGCTTATGGAAAAAGAATGCGCCAGGGAAAACATAAAGTTCTACAGGCCTTCACCGGTTCTTTGTACTGATAATGCAGCAATGATCGGCGCAGCAGCCTACTATGAATACAAAAAGGGCGTGCGCTTCGGACTAGATATGAATGCAGTTCCCAATCTTCCACTTGGAGATCGCGAGCGAAGATTCCACGGAAGGCAGTAAGGAAGCATACTGCTGTACATATTTTTGTTAAAATGCGAATAAGTAAGACTTCTTGCGTGCAAAAGCGGAAAAAATCTATATACATCCATGAGGAGATGACAATGAAGACAGTTGCGGTGGTGCTGGCTGCAGGAAGCGGCAGCAGGATGAAAAGTGATGTTAAAAAGCAGTACATGGAGCTTGGCGGAAAACCGCTCATATACTACTCTCTAAAGGCTTTTGAAGAGAGCCTTATAGACGACATTGTTCTTGTGGTTTCTCGCGGAGACATTGACTATGTGAGAAATGAAATCGTGAATAAGTACGGATTTGATAAGGTTACAGCTATTGTTGAAGGCGGCCTATACCGCTATCACAGCGTGCGCCTCGGCCTCCAGGCAGCAGATCCGGATTGCGACTATGCCTTTATCCACGATGGAGCCAGACCTTTTGTGGATAATGACATTATTTTGCGCGCTCTTCATGGAGTTAAGGAGTATGGTGCCTGCGTAGTGGGCATGCCTGTAAAAGACACCATAAAGATTGCCGATGATAACGGCTTTGCCCAGACTACTCCGGACAGGTCAAAGACATGGATGATCCAGACGCCACAGGTCTTTTCCTATAAGATGATCCTTGACCTCTATCAGAGACTTGACAGGGAAGAGGGAGAGCTCATGGCGAAGGGTGTCAACATCACTGACGATGCCATGGTAGTTGAGTATTTTTCAGATAAAAAAGTTAAGCTCATCGAGGGCTCTTATAACAATATCAAGATCACTACACCTGAGGATATTCCAGCCGCAGAGGCGATTTTAAATGGGATAAAGAAGGGATGAGTGAGGCGCGGGTAAATGATGCGAAAAAAGATATTGATGGTCGGACCGGACAGAGGTGTCCATGGCGGGATATCTGCTGTAGTTAATGAATTTTATAAAGCAGGCTTGGACGATAAGGTTGAACTTAAATATATAAGCACAATGCGTGAAGGCAGTAAGGTGAAAAAGGCACTTATTGCCGGACGCGCATATTTGGATTTTTTAACAAAACTTGGCTGGTGTGATATTGTACATGTTCATTTTTCATCAGATTCAAGCTTTGTTCGTAAGTCTTTTTTTATTAAAACAGCATACAAACATGGAAAGAAGATAGTACTCCACCAACATGGTGGAGATTTTATTAATTATTACGAGAACCAGTTGAGTGATAGACAGAGAAGAAATGTAAAAGACATTCTTTCAATGGGAAACAGAATGTTGGTGCTTACTTCATTTTGGAAGGATTTCTTTTCAACTATCATCGATGGTGAAAAAATTGAAGTTTTCCCTAATGGTATAGTGACAAACGATAGCAATCGCGTTGCATATGCTATGGATGGAAATACAAATGCATTATTGGCGGACAAAGACTTTACCAAAATTCTTTTTCTTGGAAGAATATGCAGGGAAAAAGGCCTTGATGAATTATTGGAGGCTATGGATGGCATACATGTAATGATTCCGGAAGCTAAGTTATATATAGGCGGAATATATGAGGATGAGTCTTATAAAGAGGAATTTGGGAAGCGTTCTGACTATATAACTTATCTTGGATGGCTTGATGAAAAGGGAAAGGACATGTATCTGAAAAAATGTGGCATCCTAGTCCTTCCATCATATTTCGAAGGTTTTGGAATGACCATAATAGAAGCGATGTTAAGGGAAGATGCTGTTATAGGAAGTAATGTAGGCGGAATACCTGACATCATAGAAAACCGTGAAAATGGTATTTTAATACCAGCCAAGGATTCTTTTGCATTAAAAAATGCGTTACTTGAACTCATAAATGATAAAGAAAAAGCAAAAGAATATGGAAAAAAGGGTAAGGAAAAGGTAAAAAAATACTATTCTGTCGAAAAAAATATAGAAAGACTCTTAGATCTATATGATAGATGTATGTTGGAGTGAAAAAAGCAGTAAACATGCGTATTGCGGCAGATAACTGGGGTAGAGTACTTAATGGCGATGCGTGAAGTTGATTCTTGAAAAAGCGTAAAAAAAGAAAAAAATAAAAAAAGTTTCAAATTACGCTTGACATAAGGGTCGCCCTTTGTTAATATAATTCTTGCGCTGCGGCGAGAACGAAAGAACTTCCGCAGAAACAATAAATATTCGGAGCGATATCGAAGCGGTCATAACGAGGCGGTCTTGAAAACCGTTTGGCGGCAACGCCACAAGGGTTCGAATCCCTTTCGCTCCGCTTAATTATGAACACGCTGCTTTACAATAATCAAATAATTATTGTTAATCAACTATTTTGCAGAAGTACTCAAGTGGTTGAAGAGACACCCCTGGAAAGGGTGCAGGTCGTTAATAGCGGCGCGAGGGTTCAAATCCCTCCTTCTGCGTTGCCTTATGCAACTAGTAAGGCTCATAATTACAGCACCTTGACAAATAAACAGTAATGCAACCCTGAAAAATTCCAAGAGAATTTATTCAGAACAAAGATTTAGTAAATAACGGACAGAACAAAAGCCAAGCTTAGTTCTAGCCTGATTAAACTTTTAAACGTGAGAGTTCGATCCTGGCTCAGGATGAACGCTGGCGGCGTGCCTAACACATGCAAGTCGAACGGAGAATATACGCTTCAGAAGCTTCGGCAGATGATTGTATATTCTTAGTGGCGGACGGGTGAGTAACGCGTGGGCAACCTGCCTCATACTGGGGGATAACAGCTGGAAACGACTGTTAATACCGCATAAGCGCACAGTGTCGC
>NZ_FNUR01000007.1 GCF_900108105.1 Butyrivibrio sp. Su6
ATAGAAAAAAATCGTTTTGGGCATATAGCGGTTTGTAAAGCTTCCAGCCACCTCTGATTCTTGCTATTTTGGGTATATAGCAACTTTTTGCAAGGCCAGCCACCCCTTATGAAGGTCAACTGGGCATATAGGCCGATTTCAAGACTCGAGCCACCCGTTAAAATGGTGGCTACGGACGGATAATCGCCGTATATGCCCAAATGCCTGCGATAAAAGCTATAATGAGGGGTGGCTGAAAGCCTGAAATCAGGCTATGAGCCCAAAACCGGTTAATTGCAGGTGGCTGAGCTATTGAAAACGAGCTATATGCCCAAAACAGCAGCTCGCTCTCATTGGGAGACGAGGGAATAAAGCCTTATACGTTCTAGAAGTATCAACATCTACTGTTCCTAGCACTACGCATTCTTGAATGTCGCCACTTCTGTTGTTTTTGATTTCGGTGCGCGAGGCACCTTAAATTATCTCCCTGCAGTTCCTGAATTCGGAGGCCGAAGCACCTTAAAGTAGCCGCCCCTACTGTTCTCGGAATTGGATCCTGAGGCAATAATCCCTAGCCACACCGAAGGTGCTTGCCATTGACGGGATCTGAGGAAAACGCTAAAATGCTGAATCCGACGGTGAGAGAAAATCTACTGTTCCCATCATCTTCACCGTCGGCTCGCAGACAAAGGCGTTTTCCTCAGACTCAGTCAATGGTGGCGGACGCTGCCAATCACTTACGCATATACAAAGGAAGAGTATTCCGTTGAAAGCCAATTACATTCAACGGAATACTCTCCCTAATCTACAACAATATTCATTTATAGCATTTTTATTGCCTTAGACTCCTATCAGCAATGCCGCAACATCATTAACATTAGTGCCTGTAGGGCCTGTGATTACAAGTCCATCTACTAATTTCAAGGCGTTATATGAATCATTATTGGCAAGAACATCAGATATTGTTATTCCTTTTGATAAAAGAGCCTCTTTGGTATATCCATCCACAATGCCGCCTGCAGCGTCTGTTGGCCCATCTGTGCCATCACTTCCGACGGAAAATACACATACGTTCTTAAGGCCGCCTATGCCTTCTGCACAAGACAGGGCAAGCTCCTGGTTCCTGCCACCAAGGCCTTTTCCTGTAAGCTTTACTACTGTCTCACCGCCCATGATATATGCAAGCTTTTTGCCATCTTTTGAGTGTTCTCTCGCAATAGCAGAAAGAAACTGCCCTGCTGCCTTAGCTTCACAGTCAAGACAAGCCGTCAGGACAATAGGTTCATATCCAAGTTCCTTTGCCTTTATGGATGCTGAAGCACAAAGCTGCTTAACACTTCCTGTAACTATGGTCGTAACATTAGATAGCTCTTTTGGTGTTTCCTCGGTTAAAAGAGCTTTCACATCTCCTGCCACTTTAAGATTATATTTTTCTATGATTCCAATTGCATCCTCAGTCGTTGCTGAATCAGGATACGCCGGTCCTGATGCGATCATATCAAGAGGATCTCCAATTATATCTGAAAGAATAATCGAAAAGACTGTTGCCGGCTCACACATTTTTGCAAAGCGACCGCCCTTTACATTTGAGAGTCTCTTTCTTATAGTGTTTATCTCTGTGATACCTGCTCCTGATGAGAGAAGCTGCTTATTGATGTCCTGAAGTTCAGACAATGACACCTTTGGGTCTTCGAACAAAGCTGAACCGCCACCTGAAACAAGAAAAATAACAAAATCATCTTTAGAAAGACCTGACACAAGCTTTTCTGCTTCTTTTGTTGCAGCTACGGAGTTTTCATCAAGAACAGGGTGTCCTGCCTCAAAGCATCTGATCCCGTCTATCTGGTCTTTAACATGATCATACTTGGTAATACACACACCATCTGTAATTTTATCGCCAAGCTCATCCACTGCGGCCTTAGTCATCTGCCAGGCAGCTTTCCCTATTGCTACCAGATATATTTTTCCATCACATGCAGGTAACTTCTTAAGAGCTTTTTTTACCGCATTATCAGGTAGTGCACTCGCGATTGAAGCATCGATTATTTCTTTTGCATCTTCTCTTATACCCATATTTTCCCCCATTGATATTATGCAGTCTGTTTATTCATCCTCATCGTCTTTAGAACATTCTCCAAGCAAATGCTCCAAAGCTGTATCCTTTGCATATGTCAGATGAGTTTTATTTATCCTGTCTGCGCCTTTATAATCACCACTTATTAGTTTATCAATTATATCTGAGTGCTCTTTTTGAGACTCATCAAAACGTTCTCTTGAAGATAAAGAGAATATTCTAAATAGCATATTCATATTCCTGACTTTTCTGTAAAGCTCCATCAGAATGCTGTTATCACAGCACTCAATGATAAATCTGTGAAATTTGGAATCAACTTCAATATACATGTCAAGATCATCATCTTTATGGTACTTTTTAAAATCCTTTTTATAATCCGTAAGCTTCTTTTGCTGCTCTTTTGTAAGCTCTTTTGGAAGGTTCAATATAGCATAGGACTCCAATAGCTCCCTGATCTCATATATCTCAATTATCTCTTTTTGTGTAAACTCTCTTACAAATGTCCCCTTATTTGGAATTTCTTTTACAAGCCCATCTGAAGATAATTGCTTTAATGCTTCGCGAACAGGGCTCCTGCTAACTCCAAGTTCCTTGGAAAGCTCCACTTCCTGAAGCCAGAACCCCGGTGCATACTCCCCTGAGACAATAGCTTTTTTTATAATAGAATAAACCTGATGACTTATTGTATTTACCTGCAGTTTTTTTGTTGGCATACGTTTTTCCCCATATAATACGATTTCTGATAAAACACTTATCATCAGAATTATACCAAATTTCGAGCTGTTAAAAGAAATAATCCGGTCCAAAAGTCTGTATATTTGGACCGGATCTTTCGCATATAGTCTTAATGAATGAACAAGCTAAGAATGATTATAAGAATCGATCCAAAGATTGGTATTGCTATTGTTGATACCGTCCACGTCTTAAGAGATGTCTTAATATCCATTCCAGAGAAGTTTGTTACAACATGGAAGTAAGAGTCATTAAGGAATGAAGGCATCATAGCTGTAAGGCAGACTGCCAAAGCTGCAAGATATGGATTGATTCCAAGTGTAGCCATCATAGGTGCTACGATTGCTGAACCTGTGATCATGGCAACTGTTCCTGAGCCCTGTGGGAATCTCATGATTGTTCCAATGAGGAGCGGAACAAGAATTGCCGGAATACCCATAGCTACGATTCCGTTAGCCATTATCTGAGCTGCACCTGTTGCTTTAACAACAGCACCTAAAGCACCACCGGCTGCTGTGATAAATACTATAGGACCAGCGTCCTTACAAGCTTCTCCCATCATAGCAATTACAGTCTTGTTATCAAGGTCTTTTGCCAGTCCAAATGCACCAATGCAAAGAGAGATGAAAAGGGCGATGATTGGTGTTCCAAGGAACTGTACGACCTGTCCGACCATTGTGGCCTTAAGTGCTGTCTGTCCTACTAAAGTGTTCAAAAGAATAAGTACTACAGGTAAAAGAAGAATTGTAAATGAAATAAATGCTCCAGGAAGCTTTTCTGTTGAAAGAAGCTCTGCAAAATCTGCATTTTCAAGATCTTTTCCTGCATTTAACTTAGCTTCGATCCTGTCGAGAACCTTAAGCTGATCTGCTGTATATTTTGATCTGTCAATCTCAGATGGAACAACGAATTTGTCCTTATACTTTTCACCGAACCAGCGGAACAAGAATACTGATACGATGAAAAGAGGAATTGAGAAAAGAAGTCCTGCAATAATGAAAAGACCAAGATCGATGTTTATGCCATTCTGCTGGAATGTGCTGATAACAGCAAGTGGTCCAGGTGTCGGAGGAACCATGAAATGAGTAATGTAAAGGCCCATTCCAAGGATACCGCCAAGCCATACCATTGATTTCTTGGTAAGTCTTGAGAACTCTTTTGCAAGAGAAGAAAGAATTACGAAGCCGCTGTCACAAAATACAGGGATAGAAACAACAAATCCTGTAAGTCCAAGAACAACGTCTGCATTCTTAACACCAACAAGCTTAAGAATTGTAAGTGCCATTCTCTTAGCTGCTCCACTCTTTTCCATAAAGATACCCATTATTGTACCAAAGCCAATAACGATACCAATGGAAGTCATTGTGCTTCCAAAACCGCCAGTTACAGTGCTCACTGCAACTGATAAAAGATTGCCACCTTCATTACCTGTTCCAACAAGAAGTGCGTTTCCTGAAAGGATTGCAATAAAGATAGCAGACACGATCATCGCCGGGAAGGGATGAAGACGTGTGCAGATGATGAGAACCATCATCACAACAATACCGATAAGCATTGCTAATACTGGATTCATAAAAGAAACCCCCTTTCACTTTTTGTGAATTTTATATAACAGGTCCGAGACAGTGAATGTCTATTGCACTGAAATACTGAATCGCCTCATTTTTAGTCATCTCTCCATTCAGTACCCGCAATAATTTATCAAAGGCCTCTTCCCCTACCTGTTCTATAGTTTTTTCTCCCGTTATGATAAGACCGGCATTGAGGTCCATATCGTCCTTCATATTTTCATAAGTATTTGGATTGCCACAGATTTTGATTACAGGCATGCTAGGGAACCCCTGTGGTGCTCCGCGTCCTGTTGAAAAGCACATGAACTGAGCACCCGTTGCAGCCATGCCGGTAAGGATTTCTGGTTCTCTTCCAGGTGTGTCTTTTATCCAAAGTCCTTTCTGATCAGTGATGTGCTCCGGATACTCCAAAACACCCTGAATTGGTCTTGTGCCGCTCTTTACAATAGCTCCAAGGCTCTTTTCTTCTATACTTGAAAGACCTCCAGCAATATTCCCCGGTGTAGGCTGTCCCCTTCTCATATCGCAGCCTATGCTCTTTGCTCTGTCCTCCATTTCAGTAACAATCTGGTATATTTTGTCTGCCACTTGTTTGTTGACAGCTCTTTTAGCTAAAAGATGTTCTCCTCCAAGAAACTCTGTAGTCTCGCCAAAGACTACTGTTGCCCCAAGATCAACAAGCTTATCAGCCACATATCCGATAACGCAGTTTGAAGCCATTCCACTGGTGGTATCAGAGGCGCCGCATTTGATCGCCATTACTATTTCTGACACGTCAGCCTTTTCCCTCTGCTGTCCTGAAATCTCTATTACAAGCCTTCTTGCTATATCAGTTCCCTCTCGTATTGCCTTTGAAACTCCGCCAAGGGCCTGGATGTGAATGATTTCTGTTGGCTTACCTGTGGCCTTTAGCTCCTCATACATTCTGGCATGATCAGTTCCCTCACAGCCAAGGCTTACGATCAGCACAGCTCCCACGTTAGGGCTTTTCCCCAAACTGATAAGCGTATCTGTAACCCTGTCAAGATCAGGCGGAAGCTGACAGCATCCCTGATGATGCATGTAGGTAACAGTTCCCTGAACCTCCCTGCATATGGCATTTGCCACGTCATTTGCGCAGGTTACAGACGGGATGACAGCCACATAATTTCTAGAGCCAACTGAGCCATCTTTTCTTCGATAACCATTCCAAGTTGTCATGACTTATCCCCCTTTTTCTCAAGATCTCCTCTTCCTCTCATGCTATCAAGGTTGTGAACGTGTACATATTCGCCAAACTTTATATCATGAGTGGCTACTCCTATTTCCTCGCCATATTTTGTTATCTGCTCGCCTTTCTTTATATCTTTTACAGCAATCTTATGACCATAAGGAACATTTCCAATTACTTTCACATTTGTCTTCTGACCCTTTTTGTCCCTGATCTCAACTTCTGTTCCATCAGTTATATTTTCTGCAAAAATGGTGGCGACATTATCGAGGTCATTTACTTTAAGAGCAATCTTTACTTCCTCCATACTCCCTCCTTCTCAATTTTCAGGTGCAACAGCGAGAACACTTACACCGTCAGGGATCACAACTACGCTGGCATCTTTTCCTTTTATTCCATATGCTATTTCAAGCGCTTCATCAGGAGTTTTTGCAGGTATCATGTTGCACTTTTTCACAGTCTCAGGATCAAGATATGTTGTAACAAGGATCATCTTGTGCTTATGAAGGATCCTTGCATAGATCTGAGGACACCACTGCTCAGGAATTGTGTCTTTCGCAGGAATCTTGGAAAGATAAGCATCGATTTCCTCAGGCGTTCCCATCTGGATCAGCTTTTCAAAATGTGTTCCACCCATGCCGTCAGCACAGCTGCAACACATGATGATCACGCCGTCTTCCCCTGCACAGGCTTCCGCTGTAGCAACTGCCTTGGGGCTCTGATAAAGGTTCTGATCAAGAGGATAGCCTCCATTACTTGTAACAACTATATCTCCTGTAATGCTAGGACACTGCGACCATTCTCTTATAAACTTAACGCCCTGTGCATGCGCTGCCTCAAGATCACCGGCCCAGGCAGCAATGACTTTTTTCTCTGCATTAAGTGCAACATTTAAGATGAACTGCACATTCACTCTTCTTGCTGCACACAACATATCCTCATGTATAGGATTGTGCTCAAGCACACCGGTTTTTGCATACTTACTGGCTATTGCCTGATAGGAATGATTCATGTTTACAGTTTCCTGTGAACAGATTCCAGGCAAAATACTCTTTCTTCCACCGGAAAATCCTGCAAAGAAATGAGGCTCAATAAATCCTTCACAAATAAGCAGATCACACTCTGTAGCAAGCTTATTTACATGGAATTCAGCGCCTGATGGAAGTGTTCCCATATCAGCAAAATCAGATGGTTCAAATGCATTATTGATGGCAATCTTCTCGTTATCTACTATCTCATCGCCAAACATTCTGCGCTGTTCTTCCTCGGTTGTTGCCCTGTGAAGACCTGTCGCAATAAGTATCGTGATATCTGCATCAGGACTTCCTTTCCTTATCTCCGCAAGCTCTAAAGGAAGTGTTATTTTACTTGGCACAGCCCTCGTGTGGTCACTTGTTACCAGCACAACCTTCTTTTTCCCTTTGGCAAGTTCACATAAAGGTGCCACCCCGATTGGATTCTCTAAAGCTTCTTTTACAAGTTCAATCTCTGTTTTTTCAGTTTTAAATTCGTGCATTTTCGCTGTGATAACAGCCTTAAGATTCTCCTCTTCCACATGAATGTCCATGGTGGACGTGTAGTAAGGAATAGAAATTGTTTTTTTCATACCCCGCCTCCAATAAGATGTATCATGTATACATCATACATTTATTGTAGACTTGCGCATCTGATATTACAATGTAGTTTTATCTATTTTTCGACTAAAAAAGTGACAAAAAAAATGGTTTGTAAATGTTGATTATTTCCATTTACAAACCATTGCCTGTTGTTCTACTCAGTTTCCATCAAATCTCAGCTGCTCTCTTTAATGCATCTTCTATATGAGGAAGGAAGTTTTCTCTTCCAACAAGTTCTACGAAACCATCTTTTTCCATGGTGTTCATAGGCTGCTCATTAACATGTGAAAAGACAAGCTGGACATTGTTTTTCTTACATCTGTCGTAGAGCTGCTCAAGTGAATGCATAGCTGTTGCATCGATAGCAGGTACACCACGCATACGGATAACAAGTGCTCTTGTGAAATCCTTGAAACTGATCTCTGCAATCTGCTCAGCATCACCAAAGAACATAGGTCCTGAAATCTCATATACCCTTACGTGCTTTGGAATATCCTTAAGCTCTGGTCCATCAGGGTCATCTTCAGGATCATAATACTTCCATCCACGAACTCTTGACTCCTCGCTCATTCTCTTCATGAAGAGAACACAAGCTGCAACCATACCAACTTCAATAGCTACAACAAGATCAAATACTACAGTAAGTACAAATGTTGTTACAAGAACTATGATATCGCTCTTTGGAGCTGTTTTGCACAGATGAGCAAAGGTCTTGTACTGACACATATTGTAAGCAACCATGAAAAGAATTGATGCAATGGTTGGCATAGGAATAAGTGCAGCAAGTGGCATGAGAATAACAAGTACCAAAACAAGGCAGATTGCGTGAACCATACCTGCAATAGGAGTTCTTCCACCATTTTTAATGTTTGCAGCTGTTCTGGCAATAGCTCCTGTTGCAGGAATACCACCAAATAAAGCTGATCCGATATTACCAACACCCTGGGCAACGAGCTCCATATTGGATCTGTGCTTAGAATCGATCATGCTGTCAGCCACAACACATGACAAAAGAGATTCTATTGCTGCAAGGATTGCTATAGTGAATCCATCTCCTGCTACAGACTGAATTGTCTTAAAGCTAAATTCAGGCATATGAGGAGTAGGAAGTTTTCCACTAATCTCGTAAAGATCGCCGATTGTATTAACATGAAGTCCACCAAATTTAACAATAAGGATACCGACGATAACAGCTATAAGAGAACCAGGGATCTTCTGATTTACCTTTGGCCATACGATCTGGATCGCAAGACAAAGAAGTCCTACAAGAAGTGCCTGGCAGTTAAAGGTTCCTATATTTTTTACGATTGCTTCCACCTTATCAACTGTCTCAACAGTAGCTGTTCCAGCCGGATAAGTAAGTCCCAAAAAGTCTTTTACCTGACCTATCGCAATTGTTACTGCAATACCTGCTGTAAATCCTGTTGTAATTGTATAAGGGATAAATTTGATAAGGGAGCCAAGTTTAAATACTCCCATCAGAATAAGTAAAACACCCGCAAATATAGTTGCAAGGGCAAGACCATCCATTCCCTTTGTTGCTACGATACCTGCTACGATAGTAGCAAATGCAGCTGTCGGTCCTGCTATCTGAACTCTGCTGCCGCCAAGGAATGAAATAATAAATCCGGCAACAATCGCTGTGTAAAGACCTTCCTGTGGTCCAACACCTGAAGCAAGAGCAAGTGCAATTGAAAGGGGAAGTGCTATGATAGCAACAATGATTCCCGCAACAAGATCAGTTGCAAACTGCTTGCCATTGTAACCCTTAAGGGCCGTAAATAACATGGGTTTTAATTTTTCGTTTTCCATAATCTCCTCACCTGAATAAATAAACTTAGAAAAAAAGCCGCCACGCGTGAGCATGGCGGCTCAATGACTACAATATTATAGTCATTATTCTGCTACTGTGCAATACATGAAGTACTTGTATCCAAGTGGGCTTGAGAAGAAGCCGTTTACCTTGTCAGAGATCATGTAAAGATCTGTGTAGTAATAGATTGGGCAGATGCAACCTGTTGACATAAGCAGGTCTTCTGCTCTGTGCATAAGTGCATAACGTGTGTTAGCATCTGTGCACTTCTTGATGTCAGCGATAACTACATCATATGTCTCAGCCCAGGTTCCGTTCTCAACCTTTGTGTCATATCCAAGGTCTGTAAGATCGATTGAGTATGCAGCAACCTTAGCGTTGTCGCCCTTACCGAACTGAACATCGTTGTTACCTGAAGCTGTTGTCCACATATCAAGGAATGAAATAGGATCGTTGTAATCACCAAGCCAACCGTTACGAGCGATTGAATAGTTACCAGCTTTACGTGTATCAAGGAATGTAGCCCACTCCTGGTTCTCAAGGTTAAGTGTGATACCTACACCTGCAAATGTTGACTGAATAGCTTCACCAATTGCTTTGTGTCCCTCTGATGTGTTGTAGAGGTATGTAAGTGTTGGGAAGTCTGTGAACTGCTGTGTAGCCTCATCAAATGTATAGTACTTCTTAAGTGTTTCAAGTGCTGAAGTCCAGTTTGCTTCGTAAGCTGCATCTGTTACATCGTAGTAACCTGTGAAGCTTGAATCTGGTCCGGCATTCTCATAGAACTGAGATCCATCAGCATCTGTAAGACCCATAGCAACGAATGAAGATGCAGGAACCTGTCCACCCTGTGCAATATCGTTTACAATGTAGTTTCTGTCGATGAGAAGTGCAAGTGCATTACGAACTTCATTCTCAGCATTTGCTTTTTCAACACCTGTAAGAGTACTTGTTGAAGGAAGGATCTCTTCATTGATGTTCCAGCATACATAGTATGTTCCAAGCTGACCTGCTGTTACAAACTGTGTAGGATAGTTCTCTTTAAGAGAAGCGATCTCGTTTGTAGGAACATCATCGATGAACTCCCAGTCACCATTCTCAAAGTTAGCGAGCTGGTTGTTAGCATCATCTGAAAGATAGAAGTTAATCTCGTTCATTGTTACGTCAGCAGCATCTACAAAGTTCTCATTCTTTGTAAGAGTGATAACTGAGTTGTGCTCCCATGATGTCATTGTGTAAGCACCATTGTTTACATATGTAGAAGGATCTGTAGCCCATGACTCGTTAGCAACAACATCCTCACGAACAGGCATATATGTTGGGAATGCAAGAAGCTCATTCCAATATGCGATCTGGTTAGCAAGTGTAACTTCAAGAGTCTTATCATCGATAGCTTTTACATTAAGCTTTTCTTCTCCTGTTGCGCCGTCAGCCCAAATATCAGCATATCCGTCAACAACTTCGAACATGTAGCCGTAGTCTGCTGCAAGAGCCTGGCTTGCTGCACGGTTCCATGCAAATACGAAGTCACCAGCTGTTACAGGCTGTCCATCTGACCATGTAAGACCATCACGAAGTGTGTAAGTATAAGTAACTGTTCCATCCTCATTCTCAACACCATCTACAAGTGCTTCTGCACAGTCTGGCTGAAGCTCAAGGTTTCCGTTTGCATCAAGTCCCCACTTAGCAAGACCTGAGAAAAGGTGGTTGATCATTGTTGCACCATCAACTGCAGAGTTAAGTGCTGGATCGAGTGTTGCAGGCTCAGAAGCAAGACAAACATTGATCACACCCTTGTTTGTTCCTGCATCAGCTGCTGGAGCAGCATCTGTTGAAGCATTAGCATCAGAAGCTGTTGATTCTGTGCTCTGTGGTTGCTGGGTATCTGTGCTCTGTGTAGCTGTGTCAGCTGAAGCGCCGCAAGCTGCAAGGCTCAGTACCATTGATGAAGCAAGTAATACTGATAATAACTTCTTTTTCATAATTATCCTCCTTGTAAGATAATAAGTTTTTTTATAAAAAATGCTGGATCGCATCTTCTATCTTTTAGTTAAGAACTATCTTGTTCTGAATCTTTGAAACATCTTCAATATGATGGCAGGCTACAAAATGTCCTGATGAAACCTCTTTAAACTCAGGCATACTCATGGCACAATCCTCCTGAGCATATGGACATCTTGTTCTAAACGGGCATCCTGACGGTGCATTAAGCGGGCTCGGTATATCTCCCGAAAGGACAATTCTCTTATTAGCCCTAGCTATCTTTGGATCCGGTACAGGTACCGATGAAAGAAGGGACTTGCTGTATGGATGCAGCGGATTGTTATAAATTTCCTCAGCATCAGCAAGTTCTACCATTTTTCCAAGGTACATAACCGCAATTCTGTCACTGATATGTCTTACAACCAAAAGGTCATGAGCAATGAAAAGATATGTAAGTCCCAATTTGTCCTGAAGCTCATCAAACATGTTTATGACCTGAGCCTGAATAGAAACGTCTAGGGCTGAAACCGGCTCATCGCACACGATAAATTCCGGATTTACAGCAAGGGATCTTGCGATACCGATACGCTGACGCTGTCCGCCTGAAAACTCGTGGGCATATCTTGACGCATGCTCAGAGTTAAGTCCTACATAACTCATAAGTTCAAGGATACGATCTCTTCTCTCTTCCTTGGTCTTGTAAAGGCCGTGGATATCAAGAGGCTCTCCGATAATGTCAGAAACTGTCATTCTTGGATTAAGCGATGAATAAGGATCCTGGAAAACCATTGTGGCTTTCTTTCTAAACTCTTTTATGTCATCCTTAGTCTTGATCTGCTTTCCGTCATACCAGATTTCTCCGGCTGTTGGCTTATAGAGGTTCAAGATCGTACGTCCTACTGTTGTCTTTCCACATCCTGATTCTCCTACAAGTCCAAGTGTCTCACCTTTTTTTATGGTAAAAGAGACATCATCTACTGCCTTGAGAGGCTTAGTCTTAAAGAATCCTACATTTACATTGAAATATTCTTTAAGATGTTTTATTTCTACAAGATTCTTTTTGTTTGATACTTCACTCATCAGTTAACCCTGCCTTCCATCTGCTTCTTAACGTTCATCCAGCAGCCAGCAGCATGATCATCATTGATCTGCATACGCTCTGCTCTTTCGCGCAAACATATCTTCATAGCCGCATCGCATCTGGGTGCAAATGGGCATCCCTTAGGCATATTAAGAAGGTCAATAGGTGTACCTGCGATAGGTTCAAGTTTCTTGCCCTCTTTTCCTTCTGTAGGGATTGAACGAAGAAGTCCTTTCGTATACTCGTGGCATGGATTATAGAAGATCTCATCCGCTGTACCCTGCTCACATATTGAACCGGCATACATAACAATTACTTCATCACACATCTGGGCAACTACTCCAAGGTCATGTGTGATCATTATTATTGCCATTCCAAGTTCTTTCTGAAGTGACTTCATAAGATCAAGGATCTGAGCCTGTATCGTAACATCCAAAGCTGTTGTAGGCTCATCCGCAATAAGAATATCCGGTTCGCAGGCAAGCGCCATAGCTATCATTACACGCTGTCTCATGCCACCCGAAAACTCGTATGGATATTGATTCATTCTCTTTTCAGGCTCATTTACATTAACAAGTCTGAGCATTTCTATTGCACGCTCTTTTGCCTGCTCTTTATTTCTATCTGTATGAAGGAGAATTGCCTCCATCAGCTGATGTCCGATTGTATAAGTAGGATTGAGTGATGTCATTGGATCTTGGAAAATGATCGACACCTTATTTCCGCGTACAGTCTTCATGACTTTTTCACCGGATCCTACAAGTTCCTGTCCATCAAGTTTGATTGAACCGGAAACTATTTTTCCTGTTCCTGCAAGTATCTGCATTATCGAATATGCAGTAACTGATTTACCGGAACCGGACTCTCCTACTATTCCCAGGACCTTTCCTCTGTCCAGGTTAAAAGATATTCCATTAACTGCCTTTACCTCACCGGCGTCTGTGAAGAATGAGGTATGAAGGTCTCTTACTTCAAGTAATCTCATCAATTTATACTCCCGATTGTATATTGTATTTATGATCTTAGTTTTGCCTCGTCAAGTGATTTTCCAATGAAGTTCTGCTCTGACACTTCGTGTCATCCAGAACAAAGTAGTACACCAGACTCGAAAGGACCTCGTCAGGTGATTACTTTTCTAACTTAGGATCAAATGCATCACGAAGCCCATCACCAAAAAGGTTAAGTGAAAGAACTATAAGTGAAATAACAAGTGCAGGTATTACAAGTCTGTATGGATATGATGAAATACCGTTAAGTGCATCTGAGGCCAGAGAACCAAGTGAAGGCATAGGTGCATTTACACCAAGTCCAAGGAATGAGAGATAACTCTCAGTGAAAATAGCACTTGGAATCTGAAGAGCTGTTGAAATAATGATTACTGAGAAGCAGTTAGGAATAAGATGCTTTAAGATGATCCATTTTCCTCTTGCTCCTGCGGCCTGGGATGCAAGTACATATTCCTGCTCACGAAGTGAAAGGATCTGACCTCTTATGAGTCTTGCCATTGAAACCCAGTAAAGAACACCAAACACTATAAACAAACTGATGATGTTTGAACCGATCTTGGCAAGCACCGTTCCATCCAGAGCGCCTTCCATAACGACCTTAAGTACTGATGAAAGAAGGATGACCATGAGCATATCAGGAAGGGAATAGATGATATCAACTATTCTCATGATTATCAGGTCGACCTTTCCTCCTGCGTATCCGGCAACTGAGCCGATTGTCATACCAATGATAAGAACGATAATGCTGGCAAAAAAGCCAACTGCTAAAGAAATTCTTGTTCCATAAACAACACGGATGAAGTAATCTCTTCCCTGAGAGTCAGTTCCAAAGATATGAGGAATAACTGTCTCTCCCGCTTCCATTCTTCTGATCTCTGATCTGCCGTACTCAAAAGGCTTAAGATCATTGAAGGAATTATCTACCGGCTTACCGGGTGTCATACCAAGCATCTGGTCATAAGAGTATGGCCAAAACATTGGAATAAAAATTGCTGCCAATGTAATGATCACTATTATGAAGAAACAAACTGTTGCAACTTTATTTTTTAAAAGTCTCTTTACGCTGTCCTTAAAGAATGTTGATGAAGGACGCATCTGAACCATGTATTCTTTTTCTTCTTCTGTAGCAGGAATGAAATCGTCCATGTTAACCTGCGCACTAAGCTTTGAAATATCCATCTGGAAAATCTCCTAACAATTTATTGAAATAATGCTCTTACTCTAATGTGATTCTCGGATCTACAACCTTGTACATGATATCTCCCACAAGGTTCATGATTACGATAAGTGTCGCAAGGACGATCGTTGTTCCCATAACCAGCGGGTAATCACGGCCTGTAATACTGTTTACAAAAGCCCTTCCAATTCCGGGAACTGCAAATATCTGCTCTACTACAAGTGAACCTGTAACAATTCCTGCAAGCATTGGTCCAAAGTATGTGATTACAGGAATCAGAGAATTTTTAAGGGCATGTCCGAAAATTATCTTCATTCCTGAAACACCTTTTGCCTTGGCTGTTCTTATGTAATCCTGACCAAGAACTTCAAGCATTGATGATCTTGTAAGTCTTGTGATATAAGCCATTGGATAAAGAGAAAGTGTAACGACCGGAAGAACCAGTCCATTTTGTGATGCGCCGTTTGCCGGGAAGACTTTAAGCTTTATGGCAAAAAGAATAAGAAGAAGTGATCCCATTATAAATGATGGCATAGACACAAATGCTGTGGTAATTATCATTATTATCCTATCGATCAGCTTGTTTCTTCTAAGGGCTGCAACAGATCCAAGGATCACTCCGCAGATAAGAGCTATTACAGCTGCAATAACACCAAGCTTGGCTGAAGTTTTCATTCCGTCAAAGATGATGTCATTAACGTTACGGCCTCTCTGTTTTAATGATGGTCCAAAATCAAACTTCGTTACGATATCTTTCAAATATGTAAGATACTGAACTACAAGGGGCTTATCCAAACCATATTTGGCCTCCATCGCTGCTTTTACCGATTCGGTAACAGCTTTCTCACCTGTGAATGGTCCGCCTGGAACTGCATGCATTACGAAAAACGTAACCGTGATAACTACCCAGACTGTAACAATTGCAAGGATGACTCTCTTAACAATGTACATTAGTGTCTTTGTGTTCATTCTAAATCTCCACCTACCTGTTTTATTTGTTTATCCAGTTGCTATTAATGGTGCAAAGCGTTGACGCTTCAACGTACTACATCGATTATGTTATAAAAATTGCAATGACACCTCTTTTCGTGCGCCATTGCACTTATCGACAAGATTGTATACACGCATATAATCATGCAACTGCCCTTATGTTATAAGAGTGCTTACTTTATGTCAAGCTAGTTAGGTTAATTTCGCTCTAATTGATTAATAAACATCAACCATCCTTGAGCGAAATACATATGTCCGTGGCCGACGCACATTTAATTAAGTTTGTTTTTTTGATTTTTTTTAATTCAATTTTTTGCAATGAAAAAAATCTACGTAATTATTATATCACAATTACGTAGATTTTTTAATTAAATTAAATTTAGTTTTAACCGTGTAGAATTAATCAGTTGTTCAGGCGAAAAGCATCAGATTTTGCCTTTCATTATCTTCCATTTGTCTTTTCTGGAGAGTCATTTGGTAAGAATCCAGCGCCTGCTGGGTCTTGAGTTGCTGATAAGCCTTTACAGAATTATCCTCTTCTTTATCCATCTGATATCCATTAAGCTCAAGTGCTGCATGTGAGTTGTATGATAATGCATAATCAACTCCATTTGTCTGTGCTCCTACATTTGACCTTGAACTTGAAACCTTTTCAAGAGCACTGTCGATCGCACTTATGTCAAAATCTCCTGTAACGTCATAGTCTGCTATTCCAAGGGCTTCCAAAGTGGAATTGTAAGTTGAAACCGTAGCCTCAGATCCATTGTTGTCGGTAGCAACCTTTAGATCCCCATTTGAGCCATCAAGAAGATTCTTTTCGTTGTACTGTGTACTTCCTGCTATATCTTCTATCCCCTGCTTGTACTGCTCAATCTGATTCTGAATTGCCTGTTTGTCATCGTCTGACAAAGTTCCATTCATTGCCTGAAGAGAAAGTTCTCTGATGGACTGAAGATAATCAGTTATTCCATCCATTGCTCCATCTTCAATGTTCAAAACAGATTTCGCAGAAGTAAGGTTCTCGCTACCTGCATCAAGGCCATTGACCTGTGACTTGGTTTTCTCCTGAATAGCCAGCTCTGAAGCTCCCTGAGAAGCACTTTGATAAGTTCCGCCTGCTGCAATAGTGGAATATGGAGAGTAACTACCGTATCCACTCACAGATGAAATGCTGCTCATATCGACCTCCTTTTCTCATCATGTGAAGCAAAAAATATACTTACTTAAGGTAATCGTAGCATCATGTAAAGAAAATACTAGACGTAAAAATATTAATTTTGGGGGATTTTGAAATGATATTTCATAGAAAAAATGTAGCCATGAAACAAGAAGTCAAGACTTCAAGAAAAAATGAACCACAAACCCCGTCCCTAGGGGCTAGGGGCCATTTTTCCGTATAACGCAAAAACACCCACGGGGGGACGTGAGTGCCTGCGATTTTCTTATGAGGGGGAGATAGTGATTGTCTCTAAACGGCTTAGAGAACTGTTTCATCACTAACCTTAATTAACAATATAAACTAAAATTGTGTTCAAAAAGTGAATAAAATAATCTTTTTTGTGAACTTTTTGTGGAGAAAAGGCGAAGTGCTACTTAAAAACAATGTTTTTTAATTTGAATATCTGCTGTATATCTCCGCCAGTTTACTGATTTCCTCAGGTGAAAGATTCTCAACTGCATATTCCATAAGACCATCTTTGTCGCCTTCATTGACATATTCCATAACCTCTCCGGCAGTTTCTGTATCAATATGGTCTGCTATTATTTCAGTAACTGTTTCCCTATCCTCCTCAGAAAGGGACTCAAGAGCCTCTTTTACTTCCGGATGGTCTGCTGCGATCTTATCAATATTATCTTCTATAAGATCAACCGTTTTCTGAGCAACTATTTTTTTAGTACCTTCTTTAATAATAGGAAGAGCTACATTTATAAACAATAAAACAACAACTCCTAAAATGATGATTGATATCATCAAATGCCCGAATGCACTGTTTTTATCCTCTTTCTTATTTTTATAATGTGCGTTTTTACGTTTGTTTTTTGACATTTTTTCTTTTACTCCAATTTATTTTTTATAATAGATTATATTTCTTTAATAGTTCGTACACATTTTGGAAACACTTACCCTGTACTATATAATCTATCAGAAGTACAAAACTTCTGAACCCCCAACAATACTTTTTTTCATACACGGGTTGTCTGGTTCCCCACCTGGCAACCCCTCCTCCCAAAATTCAGAGCCTTTTAAAGGCTCTTTTCTTTTTGGTCAAAAGAATCTGCAAAATAAAGAAACCAGCTTCTATTGTATCACAGAAGCCGGTTCCATAATTATTATTTTAAGTTCAAACTTTAAACAGTGTTGAAAGAATACCTCTTCCAAGGCTTGCTCCCAGATTACCTCCAAGTGTTTTTCCAAACTTACCAAACTTACCGCCGAAAGTCTTTCCAACCTCTCGTCCTACAGTTCCTGCAACAGCATTTCCAACTGATTTAGCTGCCTGCTTTTTCTTTCTTGCCTCTGCTGCCTCTTCTTTTTCTTTTGCCTTAGCTGCTGCGGCTTCCTCTTTGGCCTTTGCCTTGGCTGCCTCTTCCTCAGCCTTTAGCTTTGCTTTTGCCTCAGCATCTGCAAGACCCTTTCTTTCAAGGAATTCATAGGCAGAATCCGGATCTTCAGCTTCATAATATTTACTATACAGAACGCTCTGCTTTATCTCTTTTTCTCTCAAAGAATCATCAATGCCGCCCATCAGTGACTGTGGCGGAAGGATAGATACCTTCTCTACAACAGTAGGGGTACCATCTTCGTCAAGAAGTGAGCATACTGCCTCTCCTGTTCCAAGCTCCTGAATAACATCAGCTGTCTTAAATGCAGGATTCTCCCTGAATGAATCAGCTGCTGCCTTGACCGCCTTCATATCAGATGGAGTATATGCGCGGAGTGCATGCTGTATCTTATTTCCAAGCTGAGCAAGAACCCCATCCGGAATATCACGAGGATTCTGCGTTACAAAGTAGATGCCAACACCTTTTGATCTGATGAGCTTAACAACCTGCTCGATCTTATCCATCAAAAGCTTTGGTGTATCTGCAAAAAGAAGGTGTGCTTCATCAAAGAAAAATACCATTTTAGGCTTATCAAGGTCTCCAACTTCCGGAAGTGTCTCGAAAAGCTCTGAAAGCATCCACAAAAGGAATGTTGCGTACAAAGTGCCATTGTTTATAAGGCTTGTGCTGTCCAAGATATTTATCATACCCTTTCCGCCTTCACCCGTTGTAAAAAAGTCTCTGATATTAAGGGCCGGCTCGAAAAAGAACTTGTCAGCTCCTTCAATTTCAAGAGAAACAATAGCTCTAACAATTGCCGCAATTGAAACTTTGCTGATATTGCCATAGTCTGCAGCAAACTCTTTGTTGTTTTCGGATATATAATTCAGCATTGCCTTAAGGTCCTTGGTATCTACAAGGAGAAGGTCATTGTCATCTGCAATCTTGAATGTTATTGACAATATATCTCTCTGAAGATCATTAAGTCCAAGGATCCTGGATAAAAGAAGCGGTCCCATTTCTGAAACTGTTGTGCGAAGAGGGATTCCCTCCTTGCCAAAAACATCCCAGAATGTTGCAGGATATTTTGTATAAGTAAAACCGGCTTCATCAAGGCCAAATCTCCTGATCCTTGCCTGCATGTCCTCTGAATCCTGGCCTTCGCTGACCATTCCGGAAAGATCACCCTTTACATCAGCCAGAAAAACCGGAACGCCCATATCGCTAAAGCCTTCTGCCAGCACTTTTAAAGTAACTGTCTTTCCTGTACCTGTTGCTCCGGCTATAAGGCCATGCCTGTTAGCCATTTTAGGCAAAAGAAATACCTTTTCCCCATTCTCATTATTTGCCACCCAGATCTTACCATCTTTATACATACCGACCTCCCAACAAACATATTTATACGCTATATTTTATCACGTTTTCGCTATATATACATTTCAAATAAATCAAAGCTGTTTATGGTAATCCTGAAGAGAATTTATGCTTCCGCATCCTTTGGCCTTAACTTCATGTATTCCTTCTGCTGCCGCCTTGCCTGCTGCAACAGTAGTAATGTATGGAATGCGGGCTTTTATTGCTGCTTTTCTTAAATATGCATCATCATGTTCACTGTATTTACCAATAGGAGTATTGATAATAAGCTGTACCTCGCCGTTTTTGATCACATCTTCAACGTTAGGTCTTCCACCTTCGTAATTCTTCATTATCCTGGTTGCACTAATTCCTGCCTCAACGATTGTGTCATATGTTTTACCTGTAGCATAGATTTTGAATCCATCTGCATCAAAGCTCTTTGCAAGTTCAGCTGCCGCAGGCTTGTCTTCAGTATTAAGAGATATAAGCACTGCTCCTTCTAATGGAAGGGCTGCATTTGCTGCTTCTGAAGCCTTAAAGAAAGCTTCTCCAGGGGTCTTGGCAAGTCCTAGCACTTCACCTGTTGACCTCATTTCAGGTCCAAGGACAGGGTCAACTTCAGGGAACATATTAAACGGGAATACTGCCTCTTTAACACCGTAATATGGAGGATCTTGCTTTTTCTCTTTTTCCTGGATTAGCTCTTTTACCGGTGAAGGGCGTCCTGTTATAGATGCAGTAATGATATCTGTTGCAACAGGAACCATCTTAATACCGCAAACCTTGGAAACAAGAGGAACTGTTCTTGATGCACGGGGATTGGCTTCGAGCACATATACTGTGTCATCTTCGATGGCATACTGCATGTTCATAAGTCCCACTACATTCATCTCAACAGCGATTTTCCTTGTATATTCTTCAATAGTCTTAAGGTGCTTTTCTGAGATATGTTTGGATGGCACTATGCAGGCTGAATCTCCTGAATGGATACCTGCAAGTTCAATATGCTCCATAACTGCAGGTACAAAAGCCTCTCTGCCATCGCTTATGGCATCAGCCTCACATTCAAGCGCATTGTGAAGGAATCTGTCGATAAGGATCGGTCTGTCAGGTGTTACACCTACAGCTGCCTTCATGTAGCCTTCCATGCTCTCTTCATCTCTTACTATTTCCATTCCGCGTCCGCCAAGAACAAAAGATGGGCGAACCATTACAGGATAACCAATCTTTGCAGCAATTTCTTTTGCCGTTTCTACATCAGATGCCATTCCTGACTCTGCCATAGGGATTCCGAGCTTATCCATCATCATGCGGAACTGGTCTCTGTCCTCAGCAAGGTCAATTACTTCAGGTGTTGTGCCAAGGATATTAACGCCTTCTTCTTTAAGCTTTGCTGCAAGGTTAAGAGGTGTCTGTCCACCAAACTGAGCAATTACGCCGATAGGCTTTTCTTTTCTGTAGATCTGAAGTACATCCTCAAGTGTAAGTGGCTCAAAATACAGCTTGTCTGATGTATCATAATCTGTTGAAACTGTCTCAGGATTACAATTGACGATAATTGTCTCAAAGCCAAGTTTCTTAAGGGCCATGGCAGCGTGAACACAGCAGTAATCAAATTCTATACCCTGACCAATTCTGTTAGGGCCACCGCCAAGGATCATTATCTTTTTATTGTCTGAATCAGGGGCGCTCTCCACAACGCTTCCCTCATCTTCATGCTGATATGTGGAATAGTAATATGCGCTTCCATCAGTGCCATATACATGAACGCCTTCCCAGGCCTCGCAAAGTCCGGCTTTTTCTCTTTCATTTCTGATGTCATCTTCTGTAACACCAAGAAGCTTTGAAAGGTATTTATCGGAGAAACCGTCCTCTTTTGCCTTAATAAGATCAAGGGCTTCCGGAACTTTACCAGTGTATTTTGATGTAAGCTCCATTTCCTCATCCACAAGGTCTTTCATCTCATTAAGGAAGTAATGCTTAACCTTTGTGATATCATGTATTTCTTCTACTGATACGCCTTTTTTCATAGCTTCATATATAAGAAAATATCTCTCAGAAGAAGCATCCTTGAGCATACGCAGGAGTTCTTCTTTTGGCATTTTTTCGAACTTCTCTATAGCGCCAAGACCATAGCGGTCCTTTTCCAAAGACCTGATAGCCTTTTGGAACGCCTCTTTAAAGTTTTTGCCAATACTCATGACTTCGCCAACAGCTCTCATCTGAGTTCCGAGTTTATCTTCTACTCCATGGAATTTTTCAAATGCCCAGCGGGCGAACTTAACAACAACATAGTCACCGCCAGGAACGTATTTATCAAGAGTTCCAAATTTAGAATCAGGAAGTTCTGAAAGAGTAAGTCCAGTGGCAAGCTTAGCTGAAACAAGTGCAATAGGGAAGCCTGTAGCCTTGCTGGCAAGGGCAGATGAACGTGATGTACGTGGATTGATCTCGATAACGACGATACGACCTGTTTTAGGGTCGTGAGCAAACTGAACATTGGTACCACCGATAACTCCGATGTGTTCAACGATTCTGTAGGCCTGACGCTGCAGCTCTTTTTGAAGATCCTCACTTATGGTGAGCATAGGAGCTGTGCAGAAAGAATCACCTGTATGAACGCCGACAGGATCAACGTTTTCAATGAAACATACAGTGATCATGTTATTGTCTTTGTCTCTTACTACTTCAAGCTCAAGCTCTTCCCATCCAAGGATTGATTCCTCAACAAGAACCTGATGAATGATAGAAGCCTGAAGGCCACGGGAACAGACAGTCTGAAGTTCCTCTTTATTGTAAACAAGACCGCCTCCGGCGCCTCCCATTGTATAAGCAGGACGAAGAACAACAGGATAACCAAGCACGTCAGCTTCTTCAAGGGCCTCTTCTACACTATAACAAGCCTTTGAGCGAGCCATCTCAATGCCGAGCATATCCATGGTCTTTTTAAACTCTGTTCTGTCTTCGCCACGTTCAATAGCGTCAACCTGAACACCTATAACTTTTACATTAAATTTATCAAGGGTACCTGCTTTATAAAGCTCAGAACACAGATTAAGTCCGGACTGACCACCAAGATTAGGTAGTAGAGCATCCGGTCTTTCTTTTTCAATAACTGCTGTAACACGTTCCACATTAAGTGGTTCAATATAAGTCTTATCCGCCATTTCAGGATCAGTCATGATCGTTGCCGGATTCGAATTAACCAGTACTATTTCATACCCCAGACTGCGAAGCGCTTTTAAAGCCTGCGTTCCCGAATAATCAAATTCACAGGCCTGCCCGATGACAATTGGTCCCGAGCCGATGATCAGTACTTTGTGAATATCTGTTCTCTGTGCCATTTCACTCCTCCAAAAACTATTTTTAATTATCTTTTCTACTTTACCATCTTAAAGTGTTTAGCACAAGAACTTTTTTATTAGAGAAATGAGCATAAAAATAAGCGAAAAAAGTGCTGTCACCTTGAATTTAAAGTGACAGCACTACGTGTGGTCAATATCAGATTTCTTTTACCCAAAGTCCATGGAGGTTGCAGTATTCATATGCAGCAACTGCCTTCTCGCCTTCTGCCAGAACAAACTGCGCGCAAGGCTTCTCGCCAGGGTTAAGCTTCTTTATCATGCAGCCCTTGTCTGTCTCTAAGCAGATGAACTGGATGTAATGCTCAGCAAGCATTGGGTGCTCTACCTCGCCAACAACAACAGTAACAGTGTTGCCATCTACTGTAACTGCAGGAACATGCTTTTCCATTGCACCGTCAGTAGCTCCCGGAACAAGCTCTTTCATAGGCTCTCCGCAGCAAACCACAGGAACACCTGAATCATTTAGTTTTGTAATAATGTTGCCACAATGTTCACATCTGTAAAATTTCATAACGAAACCTCCTAATGTAAAAACATGGGAGTCTTAATTAAGTACGTTGTGACTCCCATTTTGGGGTAAATGATACAATATCATTTTATCACAATTGCGTCTTACAACATACATAATTATGGAGGCCATTTTGTCGGTTATTTATCCTCTTGGAAAATCATCGTGGATAAGGCCCAAATCTCCGGTACCATCTCCATATTCATCATTATTGTCATCATTATCATCTGCCAACACTTCTGAAAATTCAGGACTTACCATTATCTGTCTGAACAGGCCGTGGCATCCATCAGAGCAGTCTCTCCAGGTAGCATCAAAATTGCCGGTATACCAAGGGTCTGCAACATCGCCGTCTCTATCAGTAAAGTCCAGCATTCTAAATATCTTTTTATCAGGATCACCGCCAAATATACGATTGAGATCACGTATATTGGCGCTATCCATGCCAATTATGAAATCAAACCTGTCATAATCTGCCCTTGAGGTAAGCCTTGCTCTTTTTTGACTTACTCCAAGATCATTGTCATCAGTCCCTATACCATGCTCTCTTAGCTTGGCTCTGGCCGGAGGATACACCGGGCTTCCAACTCCATTCCAAATCTCATCCGTATGTGTTGCAGATGATTCTATGTGAAACTTGTCAGAAAGGCCTTGCTTACTGACAATATCCTTCATAATGAACTCCCCGATTGGAGAGCGACAAATATTGCCGTGGCAGACGAATAAAATTCTTACTTTTCCCATTTTATCTACTCTTATCTTCCCTTTTCTTCACTTTTACTCATATTCTACTCATACAATTTTATCCCATTTTTACTCATATCTCCACTTATCTTTTTATATCTTCTCCTTCATTTTGAGTAAAATCTTAAGTAAATTCCACACCTTAAAAAGTACAATAGCAACCATAATTTAATAGTATCATTCCCATTTTTTAAGTCTGGCACTTTGGTACATATATCCTATTATTATCCTTATTCCCGATCATTTTCACCATGATGATTGGTTCTTAATCTCTTAAGCTCTTCCCTTGCATCCTCAAACCCTAAATGAGTATAGGTATTTAAGGTAACACCAATCTCACTATGCCCCATAAGGTATTGAAGTGTCTTAGGATTCATGAGCCATAATTCTTTGTTTTACCTGTTCTTCTGTCCACTACTGTTCTTGACATCGCATTTCCTTTCCGAGCACAAGAAAAGCGCCAAACTGTGGATATACCTTCAGCTTGACGCTTTATGCCCATGGCCATTATTTGATATTAGTTGGTTCTTGGAATCATAGTGCCTCTCCACCCTTGGCTTTGACACCTTTGTCGATTGATTCCTTTTTAGGAGTCTTGGCGACTTCCTCTTTCTTTGCCTTAAGATCACCAAGGAGTGATGCCTTCTCCTCTTTCTCTGGAGCAGCCTCAATTTCGACCTGCGATTCAGCATTTATGCCCGGCCACTGGAACAAATGTACTTAAGTCTTTAGTGATATCGGAAGATTTTACGCATTCTTTGACAAGCATGTGTAAAACTCATTTATATGTCTTTTCTTTACCCTATCCCAATCCTCTTCTCCTGAATAGCTATTGGCTTCCTTAAGCTTACAAGTAAAAAACATCCCATCTGATGACAAGTTGTCAAGTTTACTCATAAATAAAGTAATAAGCTTTTCCTCATCTGCAATTTTAATGTGGGTATACCTATTAAACATCTTCATAAATGAGATTATATAGTTCAGATACATCTCAACTGAAAAAGAATTTCCAAACAGCTTCTCAATTCCCGGGCAGACCATATCTCCTAGATCATGCGTAAGCAGAACATCTGTAAATACAAGTCCATCAATTCCCACCTCAGAAATACACTTTTTAAGTATATTCTTTATTCTTCTATAATATCTCCCGATAAGTGCTTCAATCTCATCATCAGTTCCCCAGAAAAGCAGTTTCTCATGATTATCCATATAATAAACAATTGCAAAAAGTGTTCTGATAAATCCCTTAAAATGCCCTGTATCAACATCAGAATCGCTTTTTATCAGACGGTACACCTTTCTGACATTTGCGATATATCTTTCGATGCATCCTTCTGTAATCTGTCCAGCATTAATTGCGCATATCAACGCAGTGGTCTCACAATTAAAAAAAGCAAGTACTGCCCTAGAATAATCGAAATGTTCATTATAAATAACTCCGCATATATCCTGCACTTCTGATAATCTTCCGCAATAAAAAATCTGTTCCCAGACATTTTCACTAATTAAGATTTCCAAAAATATCTCACCAAATATTTCCGGGCATTTTCTCTTAAGCTTCTTGAATCGCTCTAAATAAGGGGATTTCCCGCATGCCTCAGTAATATCATATAAAGAAGGCAGTAAAAAATTATTATCAATTATTGTAATAAGATTATTATCTACTACATTATGTTCAGCCGAATAAAAAAATCCATCACATGCCCTGAGCTTTAATAGCAGCTTCTTAGGAATATTCATATCTGTCAAAAAAAGCTGATCAATATAGATATACGGTTCAAAAAAATCTTCAGACAATTTTTCGAAGCTATATGAAACAATAGTCCCAGACATTTCAACCCATTTATATTTGTCTATAATTCGCTCTGCAAGCTTGTATTCGTGCAGTAAAAGAGCTGCAAACACAGGGCCAACAACACAATATTGCCTGATTTCTGCAAATGGGATTCTCATCAAGATACCAATATTGCAATCAGCGTCACCATATGATACTTTTTCCAGATAGTTCTTTACAGCCTCAAAATTCTCTGCCTTTTTCCTAATCGTCCTTTGGCTCAATTGCGTTAACAAAGAGATATCTGCTCTTTTCCAGTCATCAAATGTCCCCGGAATTATCAAGCAATTCATATTATTCATAACATAGTCCCGTAAATGTAATACTGATCATCTGTAACATCAGTCCCATAAAAAATAAGACCGCAGGCGTTTCCTACGATCTTATTGTAAAACGCAATGAAAAACTCATTCAGACAGATTTGTCTTTTATCTATCTTCCGGTTCCGGTAGTATCACATCTCTTCCTCTACCGGAATCATCAAGCAATAACATTTGACATAAACCAATATTTGTAGAATATGAAAGGCACCTTCCCTCGGATTCGTCCTCTACATTCTTTTCCCACTCAACAAATATTACAGTAGGTGATGAAAAAACCGTTGGACTCTTGGCCTCCTCTTTATCCCCTTCAACAATGAACTGTTCTCTTAGGCTCCCATCCTTGCGATAAATCTTGTATCCATTCCATAGTGAATTAACACGCCATACGTATTTATATCCATCATAAATAAGAGGATTGTCTGCATTGGCAACCACGTCGGGGCACTCAATACGTTCCTTAGAAATTACTTCACAACCTTTGTCAAAAGATAATGCTAAACCTATGAATGCACTTTTTCCAGGATGTTTCATTCCTTCCTTTTCATAGAAAAAGAACTCATTTCTTGCTGTATCTACATAAGCGAGATTATCAAAAGCGTACCCTGCGCATTGCTTTAAAATACTCACTTCTTTTGTTTCTCTATCCACAATAATAATATCGTTATTTCTGGCTAAAAATATGTTTTTATCGTTATAGCCAAACAACTTGTCATAGAGGCATAATTCTTTAGCGCTTCCATCCTGGGATACAGATAATAGCGCATATTCCTGGCTCTGCCTGGTCATGTCCGCAGCAAAAATACAAACATCTCCATCAGAAGTGCCGTAAGGCCTCATCACCATTACTGGTTTTCTTCCTTTAAGCATATCAATGGTAATTTTGACAGTCTCCGTTGACATAGCATAATTCTCTGAATACTTAGTAGATGCACTGGCCACCTCAATGGCAACACTATCATCAAGTATTTCCTGCTTTTTTATCCAGGAAACAATGTCTTTACCAACTGATATTGTAGGATGTTCCATCGTTATCGAATCATCAGCACTGATTACATCCAGAATTGTAGCTTTTTGCGATGTCGGCTTGACAAATCCTATGAAGAAATCCTTGTTTGTAGCTCTTAAGAACTTATCATCAACCTCAAAAATGCCTTTTTCACCCATCTGCTCAGTAATGCATTCTGATTCGGATCCCATAATTGTTGATAGCTTTGCTTTGAAAAAGACTCTTCCATTAGCCTCCACAAAATCAAAGCCACTGTATCTTTCCGATACAGCACTTATGCCATACCACGTTTTTAGCCATTGACAGCTGTTATTCCAAAACATTGCACATTTTCGTTTCATATATTTGTACCTTCATCCAGAAAACTTCAGCAGTTGTGTATTGCACTTCTTAGTGCATCCAGCCATCAAGCCTTTTCGCATTGCTGCATACATAGTTCATCAACTTATTGGGGCGGAACATGAATTCTCTTTTAAGTCCACCATTCCATTTACCCCATATCATATCTCTGAATTTACCTGCAAATTTATAATCTTTCCCATCAACAGGGGCTCCAATCAATTCCTGAATTTCCTTTATATAAGGCACATACTCATAATTATCCCATGCCATATAAAGTCCATCATTCATCTTCTGCCAGTAGGTATAAACAGGATCCCCGCAATATATAAAGAATACAATGTCCGGATGACTCGAATAATATTTCGCCATTTTCTGAGCATACCGTTCATCAAATTTTATCTTACAGATTGGGATAAAACCTCTCCTGCAATAAGTTGGCTCAAGGTTATCACAGGCATAGCAATCAAGCCTGCTGCCTCCTACCATTACAGCATTGGCAAATGCTATTCCAAGGAAGTTTTGCATCTTGCTGTAAGGAGATTTAAGTACAGAAATCATTTCCCCTGTCTCACTTACAGCAACAAATCCCTCACTGTCACCAAATTCAAGACAGGTAGCATACCTTAGCTCTTTAAACTCTCGAATCTCAATTCGTGAATTCTTGTCAGCACTATAAAGGCTCTTAATATATTCCTGCTTCTCTATAAATTTTTTCGGATCAATGACTCTTCCAATTGGCAAATCCTCGGGAATAAGGCGCTTTTCAATAAAGCTGTCCGTATCTCCGTAGAGAATTGTTTTGCCCTTGGCTTGTAAGTGTTGTTCCATTTGCGCCCTTTCTATCCCATCATAATTATGTTTCCAGTGTGACCATACAATTCAGTCCCTCCAAATAACTCATGGAGATATTTTTTTCATGAAGGTAGTTATACAATGTTATTATTGGAGAATCCTGCTCCCAGTACAAGTAATGATCAGGTTCTGTATCCTTATCATCATATATCATGGATATTGAAAAGTCCGGCATGTAATAATCCTCATCTGGGTCATATCTGCAGAAATCAGCTGTTCTTACACAAAGGTGAAGCTCCTCTACATGAATAATGACGCCTTCCGTAATGATAAGCGCCTCCTCATCGTCAGGTACCTTTATCTCATGGGAAGTACGCGGAGGATCAGTTTCTGTAATCTCACATATACAATCAACCAGTTCATCAAGAGTACAGTATTTTTTTAATTCATTCACCACAACATTCCTCTAGGTCCTTCTCTAGTGCTTCAAGAAAGATATTTAAATAATAGTCAAACTTTGCCCGCCATTCGTCATAGGATTCAAATTGATTACTTAGTGGAATTCCAACAGGAAAGAAATAAAAATATATATCATTATTATCACTAATTGTTCTTTTGCGGCCTTTTTGGCGATCCTCTAATTTTTTCACATTCTTGGCCAGATCGAGTTTAAAGGGATAGATGATACCAGTACCCTTTGCTTTGACCACAACCATATCCCTTATACATTTGTCAATATCATTAGCTTTTTTAGAGACACTATTATCACTCCATCCAGGTTTAAATTTTGCATCCAGGATAAGAACCGGAATATTGTTGTGCAAAAAAACAAAGTCTGGAATGCTAGTGCAGATATACTTTCCCTTTAAAGTCTTTACATATTCATATGGCTCTTGTGCAAGTATCTTATACCTGTCCATATATCGTCTCTGCATCTCATACATGAGAAAATCTTCCCATATATCTGGCAAATAGTATAAAAAGCCTCTAACTTGACCAGACGTAGCATCAAAAATCGACATTCCTATATTTCTCAATATTCTAAGACAAATCTTTCTAGTCTCTTCATATTCTGTGTAGTAAGGATGTGATATTGGAGTGGCATTTTCTATTATTATTTTATGCACATCCAATCTACTATGCTCAATCTGAAATGAAAGGACATTTATGTAGTCTCTGATAGCAATATCTTTGTCTATCTTCTCTTCCACCAGCTGTGGGTATCTTTCTTTTAAATGCTTATAGGCTGATAACAATAGTCTGTTAAACCTATTATCTACAGAGTTTTCCCTGAAAGAATAGGCTATAGCACCGTTTTCCTTCCCTGCGTTTAGCTTTATATGTCGCGCGATATCTATAGTTCCCTTTAATCTGTCGTCATTTCTTTCAAAACGTTGATATGTCCTGTAATGCCCCTTCGGGATGGCTTTTTTGATACTATCTGCAAAAAGATCCACAAGCAGAAAATCATACAACTGATCCATATTCTCAAAGACACTGGAAGAATGGGATTTAAGTTTTCCATGATTTAGCAAGGTATGAAGAAAATACCAGGAATCATTCGAGTCCATTCTGCTATGTACCTGAAGATTGATGTAAAATGATATGTTATTATCTAACGAAATCTTCGCCGTGATCTTAGGTGCTTTTCTTATTTCTTCTATCGATACAGTCCCTGACAAAGCTCCTACTATACCACCTATCGTTTCCTTATCAAATGAAGCGATTAGCTCTAAAGAATTATTATTTCCTTCAGTATTTGCCTTCCTTTTGTTACGTTTTTCAGCCTCTCTTTTGTTACGGGTCTCACTCTTTCCGACCGTTATTCCATTATTGTCCTTGATTGCTTTGTTGAGCATTATTTCAAGCGCAGTCTGAGCTATAAGCATCCCCAGGCTGTCGGCACCATCAGCATTCATAAAAAGTTCTTTCCATGTAAAACCAATAGTTTCAATATTGTCATCTGATATTTTATAAATTTTCTGATAGTCGGTTGCCTTAATATTAATGGAATATCTTTTATTACTCATCATCTTCGTCCTGATCATCTACACTATCAGAATCATTTGATTCACTATCGATTTCATCCTGATTCTTATATTCATCTGATAATGCGCCCATGGTTTCAAAAGCTTTAGCACACTCCCTCATGAATTCTTTTACATCCTGTGAATCCCGACCTCTAACATATTCTTTAAGTATTGGTTCAAGCTTCCATTTCCAAATCTGCTGGTAACCAACAGTTTTATCAGAATCAGGATCACTAGAATTCTCGATTGGATCTCCAAAGGTCTTAAAATAGGCCGGTCCAATATGAAAAGCTTCGCTTAATCCAAATCTTCCTCCTTTGTTTTTATCACTTATAACACTATTTAGATTTGATATGCGATCAACAAGTATATCAAAAGGAGATTTTTGGCTACCCTCTTCGCCTGTACCATAATCAATTTTACCCTTTAACATCTCCCTTAACGTAGGTCTCATAACAACTTCTGCTTTTACATCTATCCATTGGAATCGTCTTCTTAAAGCAAAGTCAAAGGATTCTACACTCCGATCTATATCATTCATTGTACCGACAATATGTACATTTTCAGGCACAAAGAACCCCTTTTCAAATACATCTTCTCGCCCGTCAATATCTTTAATCTTTTTATACTCTTCACCATCCTTAATATATGTTTCTAGATTTATATATTGAGTTTTAAACCTGTTCTCAATTCCGCGGTAAGACTCCTCAAGGCCAAACATTAGCTCGCCGAAAACTCTTCCTATATCTGCCCTGTTTATCTCATCGATTACAAAGAAAAACTGATGTTCTTTATCGTCAATATAGTCTTTTATCTCGCTCCTGATATCCTTAGCATCCTGGTATTCATCCTCAAGACTGAACAATTTAAATAGTTCGTTTGCGTTACCAAATTTTTTGTAATTATCCGATTGTGATAATCGTTCCAGATTATACTCGGCAACAGTTCTACAAAATGATTTGAACGATCCATCCAGCCTTACAAAGGTATTACCACCAAGATTTACAGGACGAAGCCCTTCTACAAAATCAGAATAATCGTAGGAAGAATGAAATTGGACGAACTCTGACCTGTTAATCTCTTTTCCCCTTAATGTAAACTTATTCTTGGTTAATTCTTTAGTTACTTCTCGTACTTTATAGGTTTTTCCCGTTCCCGGCGCGCCGGTCAGAATAACCTGTTTATAATCGCTCAATACATCTAACCAATATGTGTCTTTATCAAGCTTCTGCTCATTTCTCTTATCTTCGTCCTTCTGTTTCTTACCTTCCTCAGAAAGCTCATCATAAATTAGCTTGTAGTTCTTTAGCTCATCCGGATTAATGTATCTGACAAAGCCAATCAAATACGAAATGTATCCAGACGGAAATGCAGGCTGAAAATTAACATAATATGGCGTTCCATTTATTCCAAAAATAGCAGCGTTTTCTTTTTGCCTTTTCTTTATTCTTTTGTTTTCCTCTTCATCATTGGAATCATAAACTACAACACCTGTTTTAGCGGCAAACTCTTTTTTTACAAGCTTATCGATTTCTTTCACATTTTGCTTATTATGTTTATGTAAAAGTTCAGCCATAAGATTCGCCATAGATTCTCTGGTATAGCCGCCTTTTTTTCCCGGTACTTTGTATTCTTTGCCATTGTTAACAGACTCTATACCGATGTAGCTATTATATAAGAGCTCATTTGAAGTAATATCATCCAATTCTTCCCCTCTAAGTCTTTTTCCATCCTTTCTCCTTGAATCGTACATGTCAAATAAATCGTTAAACAAAATTGAACGTTCCATAAATACACTTTTCCTTATCACATTATCCCATTTATAACCTTATACAAATTCGACGCATAAGAATCTGTCATTCCACTGATATAATCTGTAACCATAAGGAGTCTCAGATATAGTTTCTCAGCATCAGTATCTCTTTCAGTTCCTTCAAGATTCTTCTTGGCTCCCTTGTAATCTTCCTTGAAATTCCCAGGGATTTTACGAATGAAGCGATCATCGATTACAGTCATATGCTCATCAGCATCATCTTCTTCATAATAGAGAACAGCTTCTACAAAGTTTTCAAGAAGTGATTCAACGACTTTCTTGGCAGCAAGTTCCATTTCTACAAGTTCTTCGGCATCGTAAACATATTCTGCCATGGTCTTCTTCAGAATAGTAATAGTCGTCTCAACATAGGTTCCAACAAACAAATCATCATTATAGGTTCCGTTCATGATAGCATCATAGTTCTTTCCAAATGCAAAGGCCGCTCCCTTCATAAGGGATTCTCTTACTTCCGTTAGCCAATTTTCAAATATTACAAAATCAGTATCAGAAGTTCTTCTTTTTTGAGTGTAAATACTCTTTTTCAGTCTTGAAATATAACTTCTTGGCTTAGTCCACTGGGCAACGTTTTTCTCCAATCTATTTAATACAGCCTTCTCTTCATCAGTTGTAAATTGACTCTTTCTCTCATCATCCCAGGCATCTATTCTGCCCTGATCTTTTTTACCAGGTCCTTTCCTGGCCTCGGCAGACATCTTATCTCTGATTTCTTCATATTTTGCAACTTTTTCCCTTATTTCAGATTCCTCAATTTCGTCCATAAATCTTTTAAAGCTCTTATGGATTATTCTATCTGCCTGGTCAGTAAAATAGTCTATAAACTCATCTACAGTAAAACACCTCTTCATAACAGCATCTTCCAAATCTGCAGTAGAGTATGCAATATCATCAGCAGCCTCCATGATATAAACCAAGGGATGTCTTACATAAGAGCCATCGATCAGTGTACCTGTAGCTTCTCCTATCTCTTTCATAATATCTTCTTCGGCATGATAATACCCATTTTTATGTTTCTTGACATCAACACTAGTCTTGTCAAACCCATTTGATGGATTTGGATATTTAACTAATGTATTCATAACAGCATAGGTCAGGTTTATATCATGACTGTTTTCCTTATGCCTGCTCTTGGACATGATACGAAGCCCTTGTGCATTGCCTTCAAAATTCGCAAAATCTGCTTTCATCTGTTCCGTAAGCAATTCACCAATGGGCTTATTCCTGAAAGCAAAATCATTGTTCATAAACTGTTTTGCAAACCAGTTCCTTATAACATTCTCTCCATAATGGCCATAGGGCGGATTACCGGTGTCATGGAGTAGTCCTGCACATGCCACAATTGTACTTATATCATGTTCAAAGCTTGGGATGTCCTCTATTATTCTTTTATATTCTTCGGAATTATATTTGCTAAGATTTTTAGAAATCATAACTGCAAGCTGTCTTGCAATTGTAGACACTTCAAGAGAATGAGTGAGCCTTGTTCTTACAAAATCACTCTTATCAAGGAGAAATACCTGCGTTTTATCTTGAAGGCGCCTGAATGCCTGACTGGATATTATTGAAAGATAATCATCATCGAACTCTCCGGTATATCTATCTGTTTTATATTTTTCCTGCTCGTTTTTTCCTTCTTCAGACACCTGACGTTTTGTCGATAACAATTTTTTCCAATCCATAGAATGCTCCTTATTTTAAGTACGCTAAATGATGTTATATCGTAAATTATACAATAGAAAAGGTTTTATATTATACCGCCAAGCAATACTCTTATCAAAAAATGCTTATAGAAATTTCACTAATGTCTGCTTCATACGAATCACGAAACTCAGATCCCATATCTCCCATAATACTAACTTCTTCATTCCATCCCGTTTGACGAATATTTGTCATATACCGAACAATAAGCTTATCGTCTTTAATACTAAGGGACTGAACGCCCAAATAATCCTTCACTACAGGCAATATATTCACCTTTCGCTTAACGCCTCTAGCTCTGTAATGAATAATATCATTTCTTTCAAAATACATCCCCTTCTCGTCAACAACATATGGGCCAATCTTCCCAATTTTATCCAGTGTACGTCTTTCGCCATCTATTTTTGCCACTACATCTGTGTTCTTAAGCATAGCGACCTTTACCTCATCAATACTCATTTCAGGAAAGCGCTCATCCTTCTCATAGGCACCAAAACCTCTTCTCCTACAATGGCTATAATATGCTAGCCTACTCCATGACGTATCTATGTTCCATTTTTTACACAAATCCATGGACAAATAGTCTAATTCATCAATTGTATCCTCAGTTATAACCTTTTCTAGAGAAGTTGCCTTTACCTTCATATCTTTGGCAGAACTCTCATTAACAATCAAAGCAACGCCACATTTATAGCAAAACTTCGCGTCATTTGGTAATACCTGTCCACATCTATGGCATTTAACCGTATCATTCATGGGAACGGCTACTCCCGTTTCTTCACGAATAATATCCGCGCAAATTTCAACACATTTATCACAAATATATATGCCCTTAGGTCCTGCTATAAGACGCTTTACTTGTTCTAGATCTTTATTACAGAAAGAACACCTTACAATCTCAGTTGTATTTGTCATGTAACCTTCCTCCAATCAATGAAATATTTATTAACATTTCTCACATACACCGTCGATAGACATCAATCTCACTCACTAAAACAATATGTACCTTCTAAATAAAATTCAGGCTTCATGTAACCATTCTCATCATATGGCATGGTTCTGTATGAAATTGAAAAATCTCGAAAACGTCTGCTCTTGCTATTAAGCTTTATTACGCCACGTATCACACATACATCTTCAATCTTTACATCCCTAACAATAATACCTTCGTTAAATCTTAGCTTACGTATTTCCCAACCATCCTGATTGAAAACACTTTCATAATTAATAGCATTATCTCCGTCGAAATATTCATAACGATTAGGAGTATCACGAAAGGCAAATCCACCTGGTTCTCCAATATTACATTTCCAAACTTTCATGTCGTCTTTTTCGCATAGACTTCCATCTGGGGTTATAACGTACTCTTTAATACTATTATCGTGCCCATAACCATCCGCATATTCGTCGAAATGGTAAATGGTGTTATTTATCAGATTGCACCACTGGGATGAGTTAGCTCTAAATGATGTTATCTTATTCGTATGTCTATCAATGACAATATGTCCATATTCCCTATCATCATGAGATACAACATAAATATATATTCTAGAATCATTCACAAAAACATTTACAATCTCAGCTTTTGAACCTTCGCCTTCATACTCTCTAAAATTAAAAGGATGTCCACTATGTTTTAATGCCTTCTCATATGTCACCTTCAATAAACTACCATTTACAACATCTCGTTCTTTTCCGGATATTACAGAATATTCAATAATCCTTGCGCCGTCGAGTTTTCCTCCATATAACTCATTATATGATTCTGAACCAACAACAGTATAAACAAACTCATCGTACACATACATTATCTTACCTTGTATCTCAAATTCATTTATGGTTTCCCCTTGTATATCATAAATAAATAAGCGGTTGGAACCCTTTGCTTTGCAAAAGAAGCCTATATTATTAAGTACAAACCCCTCGTCATATGCACAGTCTTTTTTCCATATAACACTTTTTTCATTGTTATTTTTATTTAGTCGATGCATCTCGCTACTTGACGTCGAGGTTGTTAGAGAATATACGTAATCATCCATTGCCGACCAATCCTCAAACAATCTAACGTTGTATGAAGGCCATAAAAATTCAGTATTCTTTCCAAATTTTCTGGGATCTTCAATGTATGTAGCGAAAGGTGTAGCTTTTTTTTCTTGTCCCTGGGTATGCGTATCAACTATATTCTTGCTGATTTTCATATTCATTTCACCACTTGCAAGACTACTATCGTCATCCCAAATTCCTTGTTTTAATGAAGTCCCACAGAATCTACAAAAATTTGATCCTTCCGGCAGTTCTTTTTTACACTTAGGGCAAATAGGTTTTCTAACAATAGGTGTGCCGCATTTCATGCAGAAATTAGCATCATCAGATTGTTCACAGCCACATTTTACGCATTTAACCATTTATCTTTTCTCCTTCCGCAGAACAGATTTATTCTGAAAAATCTCTTGATAGCATCACTATCATTCCCATAAGAATAGCCCTTGGCATCAAACATATCTCTGAAGCCGCCTTTATCATTTATTATTACCCTAAGCCCATCTGACCATAAATCAAGCATCAATGCGTCAATTTCTCCACGCAGTTCCTCCACACAAGAAACAAATACACATATATTTTACACCGTAATACTGCCAAACCATATGAGTTTACTCTTTTTTTATTTTTGCGAAACCGTATCTTTATCCCCTTCCATTTGTTCCGCGATAAAAATAGGATCACAGCACTTGCTGTAATCCTATTATGAAATATCTATTTTGTTTGCTATAGACAAATTTGTCTTTTTTTCAGAGCATTATTCATAGATTACTGCTTCCATATGCATCAGTTCATCTATTGAAATATTCTTTTGCTCGGATATCAAAGCCTTAATCTCTTCCAAAGTATCAACCTGCGCAATAAAAACGTCCTCGTACGCCCCTACTTCATGTAGGTAATAGCAGATCTGGACTGCTGGCTCATTACCAGGTATTTCAGACTTATAGTACTCTCCTTTACATACCTCAAGCTTTATCTTTGGAATTTCGAAATAGTTAATGGTAAAATAGTTTTTCTCGTACTCATCTATTTCTCTTTCTTCACCAGTGTCTTCTTCATCGTCATATACAAACCACTCGCTCTCCTCGGAATTGCGATCGAATATGTAATTACTGACCCAATCAAATGCATCCTTCATTGTGCATTTTCTTGTTTCATAGGGTTTCATATCTTAGCCTCCTTCACGCATACATGCCAATCAATTAACATGTTACTATTTCCGTGCACCTCACCCTGATGGATGTATCCTCATACACTGTTCCTTCACAGTCCTTCTGACTAAACGAAATAATATAAGAGGATATCTTGTCCTCAGGAATCTTGAGGAGCCTGTTTATTATCTTTTTGTAAACACTAAGCTGCGGCCCATATTTTTCTTTAAATACCCCCTGTATATCTTCCTCAGGCACACAGTAATCATGATCCGACTTATAGTCTATAAGTACTGCCGAGCCATCTTCCTTGGTTATAATAAGGTCCGCATTTCCTTTCATGAAGATCTTCTGCTCCTCATCATCAGAATAGTATGAGAATGGAAGCTCTGTATATATGTGGCTACACCCTTTTAAAAGACTGCTTTCCTGATCCATTAGCCACCTATAATATGACTTGGCGCACTGGCCGATAAAAGCTTCTACCTCCTTTGGAGTATATTCTTCTTTAGTCCATATCGCCGTGTCTTCTTCGCTCTGAGCATCCTCTTTCTTTGCACCGCCTCTTTCTATTTCATCTATATGCTCAAAGAGGGCCTGTCTTGTAGCTGCAAGAGCAATATTCTGCGCTTCTTCATCGCCAGCCTCACTGTCGTATCTCTCCAGCAAAAGCTCCATGGTCCTATGAAGAACATTTCCTACGTGATTGCCACTGGGGCGTTTCAAAGCTTTACTCTTCTGACTTTCCCTGGTAATTCCCTGCTTTTCTGCTCTTTCTAGAACTTCTTTTCTAAAAACACGCTCGTTTTCCTTAACCTCAAGAAGACTCGGAGACTGCTTTTCATAGATAGCATGCTTCCTCTCATCAGCATCATTATCTTTTTCCAACAGATAGGTGTAATTATCCTTTCTTACATCATACTTATCGCTAGCCTTGGGTTCTCTTGGCGCATTCTTTTTTTCATTAATAATTTCTTCAATCGAAGGCAACTCCCTTAATTTATAATCAAATCCGTCCTTAAGACTGGTATCAACAATCTCATGCTTATAGTTCTTTGTCTCTTCAACCACTCTGTTGGCAAAAATGCATCCCGGAGCAACAGTATTCATAAATATAACCACCTGCTCTGCCCTCGTGACCGCAACATACTCAAGCCTGTGAAATTCTGCTTTTTCCTCTGCCACATATGAGGCAAGCAGATCCTTATCCTTCTCCCATGGATTCCAATATGCCTTCAGGATTCTATAACCGGGATAATACTCATTGCCTCTTCTATATGACGACAGCTTCTGTTCCCATATCTTGTTGTTCCTGTCAGCGATTATCACGATCTTGCCTTCAAGGCCCTTGGTTTTGTGAAGGTTCATAAGTCTGATTGATGAATCAGCATTTCTCTCCAAAGTCAGTTCATGCTCCAATTTGTCCTGTATGAAGCTTTCCATAGACTTAATTATACTAATCCCGTTACCATGCTCATTCTGACATACATACTCAATCATCTGTCTTATTCTGGCCATTGAGGTATTAACATCAATAAATGAGATGTCTTTGTCCTTATGCAAAAGAGCTGACAGCTGCCTCTCCAGGTATTCCGCCACCCCATAGGGGGTCATTCCTCTTGTGCCCTTTCTTAAAGAATCCAAAAGGTAGTCCGAATAAACATCCAGCTTCTCCTCATCCTTTATAAGATCCGTCATTCTTATCGCTTCAAGAGCTGCCACTCTGCCGAATCTGTCCTTTGGATTTATGAGATGCCTGTAGATACGAAGAAAGATGTTGACATAAATGTCCTCTGTCAGGGAAGCCTCTCCATCCAGCCTAACTGAAATGCCGCATTTTTTTAACTCCGTCAGATATTGTTTCATATTGCCCTTTTTATGGGTCATCAACAAAATATCTGATGGGATGATTTTCCTTGAGAATGGCTCATGAGTGTTTTCATCGTAGTCCGTGATCTTGTAGCCACCATCTATAAGGTTTTTTATAAGATCCACTACGTCCTGAACATCTTTCTGCGAGTTATATCCGGAAGGCACAAACCACTCTTTAGTACTGCCCTCCCCACTGGCAGCGTCTGGCTCCGCTCGGATGGTAAAGCTATCTGCAACAGTATATCTGTAAGGACCTTTCAGAAGCTTATCATCACCTTTTGCCACCTTTTTTTGCGGTTCCATAGGTATATAGGGGTGTCCTTTATCAACTATATACATTATGTTTTCTGGATCGGTATTCCCCCTCATGCCATCAGCTTCTTCAAACTTATTGTTTATCCAGTCAATAAGTTCATTGTTGCTCCTGAAGTTCCATTTAAGTTCATACACTACAGCATTGTCCAGCTTTTTCATGCGATCTTTTATATCAAAATAAACCTCTGGCTGAGCCCCTCTGAACCTATAGATGGACTGCTTCGGATCACCTACAACAAATAATGCACCATCCCTTAAGCGTATGTGCTCAGTGTCTGTTAAGTCAGATGCAAGCCTGTAAATAAAGTCGGCCTGAATGCTGTCCGTATCCTGGAATTCATCCACAAAAAAGCATTTGTACTTGGATGAAAAATAACGCAATGCACTGTCATTTTCCTCATCACAAATAAGCTTTCCTGCAAGTTCAAGGAGCATATCATTTGTAACCATATTTGATGGAAATCTCTCCTTGCAGAACTTGGCCGCCTTATCAGCATGAATGAGTAAATTGCAGTTAAATACATCGTTTGTTATGGAATAAGCTAAAGACTTAACATCCTTCTCGTCACCTGCAAGTGCCTTAATATCTTTGTATTCCTTATCCACCAAAGCTTTAATTGCCCGGTGAGCATCTTCAATTCCATCTTTATTGTAAGCTTTGGTATTTGGCTTATTGAAAATCTTAACCCCAGACAATGCCCACTTAAGGAAATATTTATCTTCCTGTAGCACATCTTCCTGTTTAAAGATAAAATCCGTTTCTCTGAACGATTTTCCTATAAGTTTTTCATCCTCAGGAAGTTTGTCAAAAGAAGATAACTTTTTTTCATCGGCTATGATAAGGCTATTTGCGCTTTCCAGCACCTTATTCTTTATCCTACTTACCCTAGCACAAATCTCGCCATTCAGATTATCAAGTTCCAGACTTTCAAGGAATTCCAGTTCCTTATTAAGCTCTTGGGAATTCTTATGCTTAATCTCAACACCATCAGGCTGTGCAAATATCCCTTGGAACATTTTATACATGCGGTCACGAATGATTTCCCTGGGAGATTGTTTTAGGTCATGTCCCTGAGCATCCGTTTTAGGGCACATTTTCTCAAGACGATTCCACTCTTTGGAGTCAAACGTCTCTCTCAAATATGCATTAAAAAGCTTCTTAAGAAGCTTTTGCTCATCCTTATCCTCTATTACAGTAAGATCAAGGGGAAGTTTTGCTGTAGTTGCCTGCTCCTTCAACAACACATTACAAAAACTGTGGATAGTGGATATATTCATTTCATCCAAAGTGGAAAAAGCACTCTTTAGAGTCTCGTCGTTAAGAGAAGCCTTCTGTACCTGTCCTGTAATCCTACCTCTCAATTCTTCAGCTGCTGCATTAGTAAAGGTTATAACTACAATCTGGGAGGGAGTTACTCCTTGCTTAAGAAGATTCACTATCCTTTGTACTATAAGGTATGTCTTTCCAGCCCCGGCCCCGGCTTCCACAAACATATTCTTTTTTAAGCTTTCAGGGTCACTGTTTGCTGCTATCTCTTCCCTTGCGTCCCGCTCTGTCAAACCATTATTCATCTGATTGCTCATATTCTATTCCTCCAACCCATCTTCTGCAGACGTCTTTATAATCGCAGTATCTCTCCTTACAATAGTCTTTCAGAGTGTATTTCATTCTCACATCTTCAATCTTTAAAAGATCCGAATCGTTTATAGGCTTATTATTCTTTTCAAACCTATCGCTGATTTTTTTGTTTTCTTTATCTAATTTTTTCTGAAGTTCATTCTCTATGGATTGGTCAATAAACTTGTCACATTCTGCAGGAATATCTTTAAGGTTGCCTGCCTGATACGCGCCAAGCACCTTGCACATAAGGTCTTTGGTATTCTCCTGAAAATCAATTTTCAGATCATCCAGTCCCCCACTTAGCACATTGCCGCAGCCATTCATAATAAAAGTAACTGACAGCCCATAATTCTCCTTGCTCTCGTAAGGGAACTCATAACCTATTTCATCGAAACTATATCCTGCGAATTTCTCAACTTCAAAAATTTTCCTAAGTTCTTCCTGATGATCTTTAATGTACTTAATAGCTGCGATTCCATAAAGGTAATGCTGAATCTGGACGCCCTTGTCCACTTCGTCCAGCTTACTCTCTTTCTTTCCTGTCTTATAATCAAGGATACGCAAATGAAGCCACTTATCATCATCAATGTATCCATCCATTCTATCAATCGATCCGTTGAATGAGAGTTTTAAATGCTCTCCCTTTTTGGAAACGCATTCATATTCAACGCCCTCAAATGCAATCTCGCAGCCAATGACCTTCCATTGATTGTCCAGCTGCCAGCAGCTAACCCTGTCTTTAAGATAAGATAGCATCTTGTCGTAGTAGTACTGTTCCTCTTTATCTCTGATGGCCTTTGACATGTATGGTTCAACCATTTCGATCTCTTTGGCACATTCACTTACAATTTCCCTTAATCTGACCTCATCCACCTTTCCTGTGAATGGTGCTTTAGGAGGCATCAACTCAGAAAAATATTTTTCCATGCTGTAATGGCACAAATTTCCCTTTGTAAAAGCAGTGAGCCAGGTTGCCCCTGACGGACTTTTCTGATCATATACCTTAAGACCGTTCACATAGCTGTAATAGTAGGCCAATGGACAGGACAGGAACGTCTGAAGACCGGTAGCACTAATTGTAATGCTGTCCAGCTTTTTCTTTTTCAAAACCTCTTTACCAGATTTCTTCCGATTTTCTTCCGCCTCCTTGCGTTTCTTCTCTCCGTAATCATAAATACCCTTTTGAAGATCATCGGCGTCAATTCTTATGTCGTCTTTCACGATAGGGTATCCGATAGCTTCCTTGAAGTCTTTCTCTTTTATTCCAAGTTCCTCTGCTATCTCCCATAAAAAAACTGACGGGCTGCTCTGCCTAAGAGCTGTGGTGTCGTAATCGTTATATAGAAATGTAATACCTCCATTATTGATTTCTGCCAGAGTCCTGCAGATATCCTTTCGTCTTGCGCTGTTTTTTTCACCCGCCAAAACAACCGGGCAGGTATCCTTCCCTGCATTCTTTATATACCTTCTCTTTTCATCATCCAAAAGGATAGGTGACTGCTTTGTATCCACCGAGAGCTTTCCCGCCGAGAGTCCCAAAATATAAACCAGACTCCTCTCAACAACTTGAATGCCCTTCATTACACTGATTGCAACCGCCCCCGGTTCAGGCTCATCATTGACAGTCAGCTGATTAAGAAAGTCTTCTATTAAAGTCAGTCTATCCTCAAAGCTTCGTTCTTTATCATAGTACTCAAGCTTTTTCACCTGTGTATAAATACTCTCTGAAAGCTTTTCTCTTTCCCTGTTTTTCTTGTAAGTATATAGCCGCACAAACTCCCAAAGTTCCAAGAGAATTTTACTGGCACTCTTTTCATGATCGAATACATCCACAAACTTTGTAAGAAAGTCTGCAAAGATTTCTTTTCCTTTTTGTCTCTCAACAATGTATTTTTTTTCATCCTGTGTTTTGGAATCATCCTTGCTGACTTCGCTTATGGCATCCTCTGCCTCTTTTTGAGTCCTTTTCTGATACTCAATATAGCGCTCCTTGCTCCAACCAATACCCTTCGAAAGTGCATCATTATATCCAGCCACAGGGTTAATGTAGACAGAGTCAGATTCAGCCACATTTTCAAAGGTAACCGCAGGGTTAAGGCAAACGTTTTCCAGTAGCTCATATGAATAGTTTTCTCTAGCCGCCGCAATAAGTGCTAGCATCAGCTGGGTTAAGTTGAGCTCTGTTGCCGGATACCCATTAGAGATGACATAAGGAATCTCATCTGCATCAAAAGAAGCCTTAACATAATTAAGGTACTCGGGGCTTGTGTAAAACACCTGTACATCGCCATAGATATTCGTTTTACAGTTCTTTATGTCAAATGCAACCTGGCGGACTTCATTGGCACAGCCGTATGCTCTGTAAATGTTTATATCTTTATTTTCAAGAGCTTTTTTCAAGTCAATATCTGTCATGTAGTCCTCAAGCTCATAAAGTCCCTGCTCATCATTGAACCTAAGAAACTTTGTCAAAAGAGCTATGAGTCTTTCTTCAACATCACTCCATTTGTTGGAAATAAGGTTTCCCAGCACTGCCCCCTTTGAAAGATATGGAAGGTACAACGACAGCTCTTTTTGATCTGCTATTCCTTCCAATATCTCTATTGATTTACTATATAATCTGGAGGTGTCGTAAAGTTCTCTCTCATTTAATGTATCTTCATAGACAGCAATGATTTCCTTAATCTCTGTCACCTTGGCACCACCATCACTGCCATAGTCATCTGTAAGATCGTTTTGCCTAAGTTCATTTATACAATTCAAAATATCCCTTACTGTAGTCAGAGTAAGGCTCTGCGCCGCTAAAGTCTTACATTCATGATGATGTAGCAGTTCATCAAATACATAAAGAGATTCATCCGAATCAAGTATTTGTGGAAATTTCTCACCTTTAACCGCACAATACCCTATATAGAGTTCCTTTGCCACATCGCTTAAAGTCATGGCCTCAATATTAAATATATCTATTCCATGCTGTATATTGAGCCGTCGGAAAAGAGAATTGGCATAAGACACCCTGTTTGCCAATACAATCTTCCTTCCATCGGTACTCTTAGTTGCAAACTCTGATAGCATCATAGTCAATTCTCCTTATAAATGCCTTATTAAGCGTCAATACATTATCATTATATCACGCAAAACCATATCTAACTACGCGCCCATACTGATTATCATCCGCCTCTGAGAGCTTTTTCACAGTGTCAATTACATCCTTTTTCGTAATCACCTGCATCATCCTCTTGGTCTGCTTTGCTACCGGTATTTCCATGATTCTCTCGGCCATGGTCATCTGACAGTTATCTACAAAACTTCTTGCTTCACGTCCATTACCGAAGTTGCTATCATTCACTCTTTTCTCAAAATAAGTATAAACAGGGCCCATAGCATCTTCCTCAAACATAAAGCCGTATCTGCCGGCAATTCCCTTAACTATATCAATCATCTGAATAGCGTTATATGATGGAAATACGATAGTTCCGTTAATCCTGCTCTTAATCCCCGGATTGGAGTCCAGAAACTCCTTCATCTTGTTATTCCTCTCCATGACATCCGCTCCGCCATAACCGGCAAAGAAGATTAGTCTGTCTTTTCCATGATCCTCCAGCTCAATAGCGAGCTGTGCCAGCGCTTCCTGGGAATATGTATCCATACCACCCATATCAGATGCAGTAAGTGAATATGCTTCATCAATAATGATAATGTCATGATCCTCGAATATCTGATGAACCCTAGGCGCAGTCTGACCAACAAACTGTCCCTTGAGTTGCGCTCCTGAAAAAGAGCCAAACCTTGTTCCGCCAAGGAGATGCTCCTCTTTCATTCTTTGTCCCAGAATATTAGCCATTGTGGTCTTGGCAGTACCGGGTGCACCTATGAGCAGGAATATATTTCTATAATCAAGTCCCGGTAAGCCTCTTCTTCTCCTTTCGTTACTAAATTTGATTGACTTTATAATGTTCTCAAATTGCCGCTTTACATCTTCCATTCCAACAAGGTCATCCATCTTAACTGTATCGGATTTTTCCTTTTTATTCTCCTGTGCTTTTTCCAAGACATTTTTAAGGACCCCTGTCTCTGAGAACATCTCTTTGGTAAGGACAGTTTTCTGAGGGTATTTATGCTTAATATATTTAAGTATCCTGTCTATTGCTCTGCATGGGTTGTCATCCATAAAACAAATATTTTTTAATAGTTTTCTAAGTGGGAACCTCTTTTCAAGAGAATAGCCATAATCACTTAGATAATTTTTAAATAAAATACTATAATAGTTTTCTTTTTCTGCTGTTTTTGCATTTATGTTAATAACCTCTGCAGTATATCTAAGTATCAGAGAGCACAGAGAAAAATCTTCATCATATTTCTGCATGTAGGGAGTCCACGTAAGCGATGTATCTATTTCCGAAACTTCTGTTTCCTTCTTTTCCTGAAAAAGATCTTTTGTGCCGGTGTTTCTTACTAATATGTAATAAACGGTACAGCCATTTTTCATAAATTTGCAAAAAGATTCATGCCATAAATCCTTGTGATCTAAAGGATTATATATGAAGCCCATACCCTGGTCATGCTTGTATAACGCAATGTTTCCATCTTCATCGGCCATACATTTGTCCACAATGCAGACATCTCCTTCATAATCTATCCAATATGGATCAGATTTCTTTTGTTCCATGTTATAATTCATCGAAAAAGGTCCATCTGTAAAATTTGGATTTTCCGACATATCGTAACTAAGGAGCTCATTTATATCTATCACTGGTATATTGTTGTCGTAATCAAATGCACAATAATCATCTTCATCTGCCCCAGAATCTTCATTTGCAAAGCCTATACTTGCAGCAAGATATGTAACTGCTTTAAAACCTTCTTCCTCAGTATCGCAAATAATAATAACCATATCGCTTCCTTGGCCGTCCAGGAATTCTCTGCATGCCTTGTACTGGACTGCGCCAGCCTTAATATCATTCTCAAGATCAGCTTTGGAATACTCGGTACTGATATGTAAGTATCTACATTTTTCCTTATTATTTCCTTTTTCATTTTCATGCTTAAGAAATATCTCACAAACATCCGGTTCTAATAGTTTAAGATTCTTTGCCATATAATCCTCCTTACATACTAGGTCAAAAGAAAAAGACCATGGGATTCTCTCCACGGTCTTAGGATAAAGCAATTATGGAATATACATTAGACAAATCTGTCCAATTCATCTATTGTCTTTTTAATCGCGTTTTGAACATCAACGGTTAAGCTTTCAGGAAATAACGGCTTAACGATAGTATACTGCTGAACACAAAACATCTTTACATTGTCATAATCAGCAAACACTGTTAATCTTACATATTTATCATCCTGTTCAACAATCTTCACATCATTTCCTGCACCAAAATAATCAATGGCAACAGTGATTGCGTTCTTTTTACACAAAAGCTCACATTTTTTAATACCATTATCACCATAATATGCCATGAGTGGATATTTTGCTGTATATGAATCTGCATCAAATTTCTTTCCCTTAAAAAATTTCTGAAGTTTTACTGGGATTTCTTCTCTCCTTTTAAACCGGATTTTCTTCCCGTCCCCTGTTTTAATTAGTTCAATTGCATAAAGCCTATCCACCCGGTAATGGGTTGGGTTACTATAGCCTTCATGTGTCGCAATTAAATAATACTGTCCATTCTGGCATAACATCGCATAAGGATTGAGTATACTCTCCTTCTCTCTCTTTGGAATAAAGACAGTCCTATCATTCTCAGTAGCATAAGTTCCCGGAATCACCTTAACCATAAGCTGATGCTTGATGGCATATTGAAGCAAAGAAAACTTCTTTAAAGTTACCGATGCTTTCGATGGGGGAAGCAAAGCATCATAGCCCTTTTCAGGCCTTCTGGGAAGCCTTAACGCGCTTCTATCCTTCTTATATGATAGAAGTTCTTTTTCTCCATCTTTATAACTGCAAGCAGCATCCAATCTTCGAATAAGGAACTCTGTTTCCTCCATGGATAAATAGTGATTACTCTCAACAGCAGCGCAGATCATCGAAACATCTCCACCACTTAGAATTGGTTCATAGTAATAGGATACTGGTCTGGTGCCCAGTGCTTTCACCTGTCCCCCCATTACTCTGTAAAATGCCTCCCCATATGCTGACTGATTACCAGAACTGTATAGATTCCCTAGTGTTTCCATTTCCTGAAGACGTCTTGAAACGGTTTTAGCAATTGGATTAGCCTCGCCATCCTTTATATTGTTTTCTCCAAGCCCCGTCAAAGCAGTCACTTTAGCAGATATTTGTGCAACTGTCATTGGATTCTCATCGTCTGAATACATCCTGAGAACGTATAATATCCATAATTCCATATATGAAGACAGTAGCTTTTCTTGATCGTTTTTCACGAAGTTAATACCTCTCTTTAATACCTAATCTGAAAACTGCTTTCATCCTCCAGTGGGATAGTCGCTTTTGTCATATCAAGCACTTCTATGAAGCGTCCATCCTTTACTTTTTGGATAAACATATCTATGGCAGCGGGATTTCCCTGGGCTTCCACAGTAACAGAGCCGTTCCACTCGTTTTTTACCCAGCCGGTAAGGCCGTACATGATTGCAGTGTGATACGCAGTATATCTAAAACCAACTCCCTGCACATATCCTTTAAAATTCAGATGTACTCTGATTATTTCTGACATAAATCTTAATCCCGTTCTTTTACCAGTTGATGTACCGGTAATTATTATGCCGCATTGTCCATGTACTCTTCAACCAAATAATCATAGGCATCTATAGATTCTGAAAAACGCTTCAGAACATCTTCTGCCTTGTACAGTCCATCTGCATTTTTCTCTAATCCAGTAAGCCCAAGGCTGTAGATTCCAGGAGGGTTATCTGCTCCAAGAAGAGAAAGTCCGCGGAGCTGCTCAGTTTTCTGATATACGATATCGATACTGATAAACTCTTCTCCGGCGTCATCTCTCCATCTGCTGATTCCTCCAGAATTTTTAGTCTTTCTATAAATACTTTTCCTATCATCATTTCACTATTGTACTTATACAGAAAACTTATATTTCCCTTTCCCCATTCCTTCTACCGGAACTATGATCTTCATTTCATCCTCCATCCTTTTCAAATAGGACGTTGCTGTCACTTCCGAACAACCAAGAATTTCGACTACTCGAGAATTCCCAAAAACCTCTGTCCCGATTTCCTCATATAACTTCAATACGTTTTGTTTTATTTTATTTGTATACCCCGAATCCAAGATTTTCTGCTTGAAATCTTTGGTTTCAGTCTCAATCCAAACTTTTTTCTTTGGTTTTGAGCCATTTTTTATTTCATAGTATTCTTCATTTACAGGTATAACCACAGAAGTAACGTTGTCATTTACATCAAAAGTCTTATAGAAAAGATCCGGAGATCCATTTTCCCGCATTGATCTTTTGGCTTCCCCGATACCTGTTCCGAAAGATTCTATAATGCCTAATGCTTTAAACATATCCCTGATTTCAGGATTCTCCGTGTCTCGCTCGTTAAAAAACGTTCTCTCATTCAGATCACTTATGCGTATAGGCGGTAACGGCTTGTTATAATTCACAATGTTTATCTGTTTTTCAGACACATAAATCTGGATTGGCTTACCATTTTCATAGTTGTTATGAACAATGGCATTTGCAAGCAATTCTTCCAGTGCAATAAACGTGAAGTTCTCGATTTTACGATTATCTGAGTTGCCATCATCACGTATAACCAATTCATTTAAGAAATTGTTATTGATGTACTCCAACGCAGCATAATACTGTTTCCAAACTGCACCTTTAAATACTTTGGATTCCATCTTTCTTTTTGTGCCAAACATATCAACTATTAGTTCCGTATATGCATATGGAATACGATCTTCCGGATGCCCGGAAAACATGAGTACAGCATAATTTTTAACTCGTCTTTCAGTTGGATCATTTTTATCAATCAAATCCAGGGCCTTAGCCAGCTCTTTCTTTTCCATTCCATCACTGATTTGTCTTGAGCTTGTAATAGAAAAGTATTCTCTTAATAAGTCAATATCTAAGTCATCAATTGAAGCACCGGAACTTACAATCGAACTAAAATGAAAATTGGAAAACTTACGCAGCAGATCATACTCTTCATCTACTCTCGCAAGACGTGTTTCCGCTTCAATTCTCACATATCTTCCCGGTTTAAGATTAATCTTTTTGTCTTTTTCAGCTTTTTCAGCCACCATGAAAGGCCCTCCGGTCTGGCGCTTTACAATAATAAGCAAATAACTGATTCCATCCATATCATTTGCTACTACTTCAAACGCAACATTGGGATATAAAAAAGAGCGCAATGAATTGATGCTATTCTTGCATTTTTCCAGCCGTCCTTCAGTAACTCCCTTGATTGGAAGAACCGGAATCGCTTTCTGTTCTTCGTTATTTTCCTCTTCGACACCAATAAAAATATATTGAATATCATTGTTGTAATAGTTATTTCCGTATGCGCAGATGGTTTTTAATATTTTATCCAGCTGTTGCTCTGATGCCTTGTATTCTATATACGAGCATTCTGCTGTTTTGTTCTTAAGTATTTCATTTGCCTGTTTTTTTATCTGTCTATAATCCATAGTTTTATCCTCCGAATCCAAAGAAATTTTATCTCAAACCAAAGTTTTTGTCAATCAATCCAAAGAAAAAACACCCTGCATTATGCAAAGTGCTTGCATCATTCATCGGGTAGTTCACCTCAAAAGGTGTAAATCAGATACTATTCTGCCCATAAATGGCTTATTTCCGCCATTCTTTACTTTGGCATTAAATCCTGCCGTGGCAGACGAATAAAACTCTTACTTTTCCCATTTTATCTACTCTTATCTTCCCTTTTCTTCACTTTTACTCATATTCTACTCATACAATTTTATCCCATTTTTACTCATATCTCCATTTATCTTTTTATATCTTCTCCTTCATTTTGAGTAAAATCTTAAGTAAATTCCACACCTTAAAAAGTACAATAGCAACCATTATTTATTAGTATCATTTCCATTTTTTAAGTCTGGCACTTTGGCACATATATCCTAATTTTAGAGAGATTGCCGAAGTTGTTCGTAGATTAAAAAACGAACAAATAAAACACCTGTCTTACTCTCACACGGAGTAAAACAGGTGCTCACTGTAATTATTTTATTGTTGTAAACTCTTCATTTAGTTTTCAACAATTCTTTATCGTATTCCTCAATCTGTTTTAATAACTCTTCCGGCACATCTTTGTCCTGATTTATCAAAATCATGGCTTTGATCCTATAAGGATTTTCAGTTTCGCCATCAACATCATGACCGGTGATAACAGTATGTTTCTCACCAATCTTCTCTAGTCTCTCAAACTTTATCTTTCTTTTATTCATTTCTTCTGGAGTAATCTTCTTCTCCGAACCTGGGGCAATAAAAGGTAGAGGTTTTGATACGGTGTTATTCTGTTTCTTTGTCATTTTCATTTACCTATTTTATCCCGTCAAGCTGCTTCTTAAACTCCGGAATAACATCAAATACAATATCGCAGATTATTGTCCAATTGGTATTTTCATAATCATGAACTAATCTATGGCGAAGTCCTGATATTTTTGCCCATGGAATATCTGAGTTCGTTTCCTTAAACTCCTTGCTCAGATAATATGCATGCTCACCTATGTTATATAGCGGTGTTGTTAAAGTCCATCTTATTGTTTCATCTTCTAAAATTTTGTCTCTTGTAAGCCCTGAACTGGTAACATATTCCTGAAGCTTTGAAACTGTTACTTTTATTTTTTCAATTCTCTGCTCGTCAGTATACTGCATTTAAACCTTTACTCCGTCCTTAAGTATATTTCTAAAAAACTCTGAGTTTCTATCTATCTCACGTTCCTCATAAACATCAACTTGTTTGCCCGAGATGTCATAGAGTTCATCAGCTATACAGAATACATCTGTCGGATCAAAATATTGTCCTCCAATGATCATCACATCAATATCAGAGTCCTCTGTAGCATCTCCTCTTGCATAGGAACCAAAAATAACAGCCCCATCAGCTGAGTATTTCTCAACAAGTGACCTGACCATATCCTTTATTTCTTTGATTGAATACTTGGTAGCTATCATCATAGCCCTGTTCCTCATAATAATTGTTGACGGACTTCTTTTGTGACTTCATTATAACATTTTTTCAATTATTATAATATATTCACGAACCCCCCTTACTCTTCGAACCAGTTATTAATCTATATAAGTCTTTATTGTTAGTTAGCTTTAAATACCATATCTACCTTACCCTTCATATTAAGCCACATTTTAAATGGTTCGGCTTTTTTTGAAGGAATAGACTGAATAATTCTAAGGAGTTGCTCAGTATTTGCCACGTCAGCTTTATACCTTTTCCCATCTTTAGGAGACTTCATTTTCAGTTGGTTACAATTTGTAACCAACTGATTTCCTTCCTCCTTAAGCCTGCTTTTTAGCACTTTCCAATAGTCACGAGCTCCATCAAAGGTCTGCTGCTCAGTTAACACACCCACCACATGGCTTTGTTACTTTTTGTTCGTACTATGCCGTGGCAGACGAATAGGACACAAATGGTCCTAGGGCCATCCGTTCAGGATATGGGTTGCCTAACTGAATTTCTTCAAATATAATTATCAGGAAAACGCTAACTTGGGGGAAAAAGTAAATATGAAGACTAAAAGTAACAGATTCTTACAACTTATTGGCTGTATTGTTATGTTGGCAGTAGGTTTTTTCCTGATGTCAGACATAGATACACTAATATCCAAAAACAACGGTAGTCTGGAAGACTACAATGCTGCTCTTTCCATTAACAACAATGAAGATATCGAGGATGGCTACTATCAGGTTACTATAGACGCAGTTTTTACCTGCTTTGCTACTGAAAGTTCTGGAAGCACTCCGTCAAGCTGGTATTACGCAGTTTGGCTTGATGATGATTCAATCGCTATCCTGACTACAGACGACAAAGAAACAGTTAAAGAACTTGACAGAATATGCGATGATACCTGGGCATATCTCAATTATGAGGCAGACAGCTTTACATTAGAGCCTTGTACACTAGACATAAGCGCATCCGAGCTTATAAAAGACAGTGAACTTGGTATCATGTACAAGCAGTCACTTGAAAAACTCGGCATTACTGATGACAATTTCAGGATCAGATACTCAACACTAAGTACAAAGCCGGTTGACGATCTATTAAGCAATGTGATCATTGGTGCTGTGATCTTTCTTATCGGCCTAGTATGCACGATAGTTATATTATCTATGATCATGAAAGAAAGAGAAAATAAGCTAAGTGGTTTTGATACTCCCGTGATGGCAGATGCCGATTATTCTCAGCCTATGACTCCACTTGTCACAAAATCTGAAGCCAGAAAAAGAATGACTGATTCAATTATCAGGAAAAGCTATAACTCGATGATCAAAAAAGCTGCTTTTTGCCTGGTTGCAATCATTGTATGCATCGCAATTCCCGGCGGAATGCTTATATATAACCAGCACTATTCGGCTATAACAAACGGTTCAGTAAATCGCTTCGATATGACAAACACTGATGGCATCGATAATGTCAAAAACAACGATGCTGCAGAACTTGTAATAACCAAAAGCCCTTCTATGATTTATTCCTATAATGATAACAATTATTATCTTGTAGAAAATGAACACAGCTTCATCGCTATAATGGACAACGAACAATATACTGAAGCTGATACTTCAGTTAAAAACACAGGAAGTTACAAGCTTGTCGGTTACCTTGAAGCTCCTTCAAACGAAATAAAAGGAAAGCTAAAAGACTACTTTGCTATTAACTCTGATGAATATGACGCTACTTACGGCAAATACATGCTTCATGTTCAAAATGATTATAATGGCAGCGGTTTTCCTATAGAAAAAATAGAAACTACCGCGATCTTTTTTGGTATTATTGCTATTTTCCTTTTATACTTTGGAATTGATTACATTGTAAAATCAGGGCTGATGCTTAAAAAATTAAGCTATCTTTCAGATGCATCCTATGCACAGATGGAAAAAGAACTTGAGGCTCTGGGAGTCCGCAAATATCCTCAGAATCTGTATCTCACTGAGAATTACATTGTGCTTCTTCACTCATTTTCAGCATATAAAGATAACAGCAAAAAGGAAAATGACAGCTTGTTTATTAACTATCATGACATAACATGGATGTATCCAAGCAATATGACCCAGTATGGAAAAACTGTCAACTCAGGGATAACCGTGTATAACAAAACTTTTGGAGCAGTATCTATCCTGTCGCTTCCTACCAATGACTTTAATCAAAATATGATAAATGAAGTCTATAATATCATAAGTCAAAAGAATCCTAATATTTTGCTTGGATATAATGATGAAAATCAGAAAAGAATTGGAGCTTAACAGCTAAAAAAATCCTTTGTCCGGTGTATTTTTTATAAGCACACCGGCACAAAGGATTTTTTACTGTTCTAATTTAAGTTCAAAATGGGCCGTTAATCCCGTCCCTCTACCCCCAGTGCCATAACTTCGCCATAGACCATCACTGCATTTCTTACGCACTCTTCGCAAGGGCAAAGTGGCTTACCATCTGTAACGGTCTTAAGATCTCTGCACTTTATGGCACCGCATCTTCTTCCGAACTCTTCCTGGAGCTGTCTTGTTTTGGCAAGAGTTCCTTTTCCCTCAGTTTTCAAGCCTGTGATCATTCCGGCTCCGATAAGTGCTCCGCAGGTAGCCTCCATGTTTCCCATTCCTGCACAAAATCCTGCGGTTAACTGGCAAAGCTGCTCATCGGTAAGCTTTGTCTCATCAGCAAGTGCCACAGCTACTGACTGCGCACAGTTGTACATTCCGGATGTTTTCATTTCTACAGCCTTTGCTGCTCTTTCCTCTATAGTCATAATCTTTATCCTCTCTTCTCCTTAATCTTACAGATTCCCTGTGTCATTGTTCCCATTGGACAAAATGAACACCAGGTTCTCTCTTTATATAATGCCATAACAATAAGCCCAATAAGTGTTGATGTAAGCATCAGACTGTAAAACCCAAAGCCAAACTGAGCTACCCAATCAGGGAATATAGATCCATTATAAGCCCATTTCCACGGCACTTTAAAGGTCCAGAACAGTTTTATTGCCTTTCGCAAAGACTCAGCACCTGAAAATACCAGATATGTCTGAAATACCATTGTACCAAACATTGTTAAAAAGAAGGCCAAAAATCCATATCTAAACCACGTCGATGAAATCCACGCCGGAGCCTGTTTTCTTCTGGAACACTTCAAATTTCTTCCAAGAACCCAGAACAGCTGGCCTCTTCCACACATATGATTACAAAACCACTTATTTCCACCGGCTATTGCAAATATCAGAGGGAGTATGAAATCAATCATACCAAGCCACGCAAAAAGAATATTAAAAAAGCCAAGCGCAAAATAAATAATTGTCCATATCCAAAGATAATCATACCAATTTTTCTTCTTATTTTTTGCCATTAGAAACCTCCATAACCTTTACAGAACCTGCAGGACAAGCGCCCTCACATATTCCACAGCCCACACATTTGTCATGATTGATCACTGCGTAGCAGCCTTTGAATATGCTGATCGCATCCCTTGGACACTCTTTAGCACAGACTCCGCAGGCAACACATCTGTTAATATCATTAACAGCCTTTCTCATCTCCTACTTTCCTTTCTTTTTTCATAAAAAATACTTGTTTTTTTCAGCCAATGCTTATATTGTATTAGGTATAAAAAATATATCAAGTACGCAGATTATATGTATCTGGTAAGGAAAAACATACTATGAAAAAAGACGCAAAAAAAGAGCCTTTGTGCAACAGTATTGCAGGCGAAGGCTGTGGATTAAAAAAAGTTATTAACATAGTCGGTGGAAAATGGAAGATCATGATCCTATGTGTCATCGATAATAATGAGACAGTCAGATATGGCGAGCTAAACCGCTCTATTGCAGGCATCACCAATACAATGCTTGCCAATTCTTTAAAAGAGCTTGAGAAAGATGGCCTCGTAGAAAGAAAAATGTATGACGAGATGCCTGTCAGAGTTGAGTATACCCTCACTGATAAGGCAAGAAGCCTTATCCCCATTCTTCTCGAACTGAAAAAATGGGGTGAAGACAATCTCTAACGTAATGCGCATATACTAAGCTAATTTAGCGCATTCAAAAAAGCTTTTGCACACTTTGCTGCCTACAACCATTAATCATCTACTTTAACAGCAAACATAACAAAGAACAGGTCATCTTTCTGAGTGCAGGTGGAAAGAGTAATTATCTTGTCATCAACAGTTGGCTCTATTCCTGTGTCAATGTAGGTCTTATACTCTATCGTATCAAGAAACTCACGCATTCTGGATGTGTTGTCGCCACAAACATCGTAGATGTATGAATTTTTGGGAACATCCATAAAAGCAAAGAGCATATATCTGCCACTTCCCTCAGGAGTTATGATCTGGAAATATTTGTGATCATCTAAAAAGCCAAGGTCCTCTTTATAATTCTTAAGCGCACCAAACATGCTTCTGTCCCGCATATTGTGACCATAGATTATAGTATTTGAATCCGAGAAATCAGCTGATGATCTGTAATCAAGGAAAATAGCTCCTGTCTCTGAGTCATTTCCATCAGCATCCTCTATGGCATATTTGGAATTGTCCTCTGCCTGCATGATTGGATAACTGATCAGATCATCCTCAAACTTTATCCAGCCAACAGCCTCTGTATGTGCCTTAATAAACTCTGAAATACCACTATCCACATATAAAGAAGCTGTGCTCTCTAATGAAGCTGCTGCATCAGCATTTTCTAAGCTTGTTTCACTAACTGCTGAATCTACATTTTCCATACTTGTTTCACTAACTGCTGAATCTACATTTATCAGACTCTCTTCGCCAGATGCCTCATTCGAAGCTTCAACCGTAGCTTCCTGCAAAGCCTCCTCTACAACTGACATCTCCTCAGAAGCAGCCACTACAGAGCCTTCCTCAGGAGTTTTAGATTCAACACTTGCAAGATGTCTTGCCGAAATCCCTATGACGATCAGAACAACAACTACTGCCAAAAGAATTTTGTAATGCCTGCAAATATTCTTCATGATACTTGCAAGAAATATCAGAATTATCTCAATCCATATTATAAATGGAGCAATCTTCCTGTGTTTATTATTAAAATCCTTAATCTTACTCAAAAAACTCTGCATAACTCTTATCCCTATCTTTAAAACATATACCGAATGATTCTATCTAAAAATCGATGTAGAAGTCAATATGTTTTTAGTAAAAAAGGCCACAAAAATCCACACGTAGCGGTGCAAAGCCTCTGCCACGTGTGGTAGTTCATTTACATTAAACCTTTGCTATAGCCCCTTTGGGTATTGGGCAATTGTAGCCATCTTTGGTCCTTTCTTTTAATTCCGAAAGGCTTTCCTTTAATATATCTTCATTTTCAAAAAGATCTATCGCTGTGGCCGCAAGCACCTTTCCTGCGTGAAGAAGCGCCTTTTTTCCAATGGAAGTGCCGCCACATGCAACATTCTGCCAGCTATGTCCCGGGCACCCATTAGGCCAGGATGTTACATGAATCTGCACAGTAGGACAATTGTAGCTCACATCTCCAACATCAGTTGATGAAGCTTCAAAAGCGTCTCCCATGAAATGCGGTAACAAAAAGTCATTCATATAAGAACCATTTTCTTTCCTAAGCGAAGCAGCTTTTTTGGCATATTCTTCGTCAAAAGAAGCCCCAATACCTGGATTTTTATCGCTGCCTTCATAGGTTAAAGCTATTTCTTTTGCCAATTTAAGCTCCTCATCAGTATGAACAGGAACTCCCAATTCTGCAAAATTCTTATATGCTACCTTCTCCAGACTTCTATTGGTAACTGTATCGGACATGCCATCTATAAAGGTTCTCTCAACTGTTGTATCAGTCATAAGGGCTGCGCCCTCTGCAATCTTGTCTACTCGCTCTTGAAGTTCCAGAGCCTCTTTTACATGATTGGAACGCACCATATAAAGTACCTGTGCTCTTGCCTGAACAACGTTAGGGCTCATACCACCTGCATCTGTTATGGCATAATGCACTCTCGCCTTATCACTCATGTGCTCTCTTAAAAACTGAACACCAATATTCATCAGCTCCACAGCATCCAGAGCGCTTCTCCCCTTTTCAGGTGCAGCAGAAGCGTGAGAAGATACTCCCTTAAATGTGTATTTCACCTGGATACAGGAATTGGACGAGCCTGTAACAACCTCGTTGCAATCTGAAGGATGCCAGGTAAGAGCGGCATCTAAAGTACTCCATACACCATCTCTAGCAAAAAAGGCCTTCGAAGCGCAGCCCTCTTCTCCAGGACATCCATATAAAATAACAGTTCCCTCACGGCCTGATTCCTTAAGATATTTCTTTATTCCGATAGCCGCAGCCATAGCTCCTGCGCCCAAAAGGTTATGCCCGCATCCATGTGCTGAACTATCCGATGTTATACTGCTTTCAAGCTTTTCTATATCAAGATGTTCTTTCTTTTCCACATTACACTTTGGGATTCCTGAAAGGGCATCATACTCTGCCAAAAGCCCTATTACAGGTTTTCCTCTGCCAAAAGAGGCCATAAAGGCCGTTGCGATACCGCTCAAGCCTTTTCTGACCTCAAATCCTTCATCTTCCATGACCTTGCAATACAGATCGCAGGACTTATACTCATTTAGCGAAAGTTCTGCATAGTCCCATATTTTATCAGCCACATCATATATAAGTTTTTCTTTTTGATCTATTGCTTCTAATGCAATTATTTTATTCTTATTCATCATCAGGTCCCATACATCCGGTAATTTGTTATACGCATTTACAGCACTTTTCCCAAAAATTCCTGGAGTCTTGGGTGCTTAGGATGCTCAAAGATCTCAGTAGGAGTGCCCTGTTCAAGAAGTTTTCCGTCAGCCATAAAAAGAACTCTGTTTCCTACTTCTCTTGCAAATCCCATCTCATGAGTTACAACAACCATTGTCATTCCCTCTGACGCAAGCTGTTTCATAACATCAAGTACCTCACCGACCATCTCAGGGTCAAGAGCTGATGTGGGTTCGTCAAAAAGCATAACCTCCGGTTCCATCATAAGAGCTCTTACGATAGCGATACGCTGTTTCTGACCACCGGAAAGCTGAATCGGATAAGCGCCTGCTCTATCTTCAAGTCCAACTCTTTTTAATAGCTCTAAGGCCTTCTTTTTGGCTTCCTCTTCCGGAACTTTTTTTACCTTTACAGGAGCAAGGATCATGTTATCCATGATAGTCATATGAGGGAAAAGATTGAAATGCTGGAATACCATTCCCATCTTCTGTCTGTGAAGATCCATGTCCACCTTTACCCACTTGCCGGATTCGTCTTTATATTTTTTCTTGGTTATATCAACATCGTCAAAAATGATAGCGCCACCTGTAGGCTCTTCCAAAAGATTCAGTGAACGAAGGAATGTTGATTTACCACTTCCTGATGGTCCGATAACCACCATCACATCACCTCTGTCTATATCTACAGTTACTCCGTCAAGAGCTTTGATAGCTCCACCATTATAATGTTTTTCAAGGTCTATTACCTGAATAAGTTTATCTTCTGTCGCCACGGCTCATTCTCCTTTCAAAATATGCTATGAGCTTACTTGTTGGGAAGCACAGGCAGAAATAAATTGCTGTTGCTACAAGCAAAGGCTCTATAATTATGAAAGTAGCGCCCCTTACGGCATTAACAGCTGACATAATGTCCTGAACACCGATTGTGTAGGTAATAGCTGACTCTTTAATAATTACAACAAATTCATTTGCGATTGCAGGAAGGATATTTTTGATAGCCTGCGGCAAGATGATATATCTCATATTTTGCATCTGGCTCATACCAAGAGATCTTGCAGCCTCAGTCTGTCCCCCGTCAATTGACTGAATTCCTGATCTCATTATCTCGCAAAGATATGCACCTGAGTTCATCCCAAGAGCTACAACACCCGGGAAAAATCTCTCAAACTTGATAAATCCCAAAAATGTGAAACTTGGAAGTGTTATAAGAGAACCAAAAACTCCATAATAGATGATTGCAACCTGAACAATAACAGGAGTAGATCTCAGAATCTCAACATATGCAGTTGCAAGAAAACTAAGAGGGTTGAACCTGCTAACGGCAGGAAGAAATCCCTTTTCCCTCTGGTGTCCTTCTTTATCAAGCCCCAAAAATGCAAACGGGTAAAAATGTGACATTCTCATGCCTGATAAAATAAGTGCCAATACAAAACCAATAGCCACTGTAAATAATGAAAGCATTACAGTGACTACCATACCCTGCCAGAACAGGCTGGCATAGGGAGAAATCTTAGAAAAATTTTCCGCTTTAATAAAACTATCCATATTCATCCTTACTTTTGTGTGGGCAAAACACTCTACTAACGTTCTGCCCACACATATTTTTATAATTTATTAGTTATCAAGAAGTCCCTCAATGATTTCGCCACTTGCCTGCTCATTTGCAGTTGCAACAAACTCATCCATCTTACCACTCTCAATAGCGCTCTTGATTGCTTCATTTACAGCTGCCTTAAGAGCATCATTACCCTTTGATACACCGATTGCAGATCCTTCTGCTCCTTCATAAGGAACGTCAAGTACTACACAAAGATCAGGATAATTCTTGGCGTAGCTCTCAGCAACAGCAGTCTCAATGTATGCACCATCAAGCTTACCTGCGATCAGCTCTGCTACGATATCTGTTACCTTTGTGAGTTGGATGATATCTGCATCAGGGCTGTTTGTCTGTGCAAGGTCAACCTGAATTGAACCTGTCTGTGCACCAATCTCAAGTCCTGCAGCGTTTACATCAGCAAGGCTTGTGAACTTATCCTTATTAGCCTGTGTGCAAACAAATGACTGTCCACCTTCATAATAGATATCTGAGAAATCCATGATTGATTCACGCTTTGGATCAGGTGAAAGGCCTGCAACACCAAGGTCAACTGCCTTAGTCTGAAGTTCCATCAAAACACCATCAAAATCAACCGGAACAACCTCAAGCTCAAGTCCAAGATAATCTGCAATGTACTGAGCAAGGGCGATATCAAAACCTGCAAGCTGTGGAGTTCCGCTCTCATCTACTGCATAGAACTCATATGGAGCAAAGTCAGGTGAAGTAGCTACTGTAAGCTTTCCTTCTGTAACTGTAGAAATACCAGACTTAGCTGAATCAGTACTCTCATTTGTTGTAGCTGATGAAGATCCACATCCTACTGCAAGGATTGCCATCATTGATGCCATAACTAAAGAAATAATTTTCTTTTTCATAATTTTCCCTCCTGTATGCATATATGATATTGGAATATGCATTTTAATAACCGTTTTTGTATTTTTATGCATTAATCATGTATAAATAATAATACACTTGATGTTTTTTATCAATAGTAAATTAAAAGAAAATTAAATTCTTGATAGCTTATCATAATTACGATAACATTATTATATAACACTGATAATTACATTTCTAACAAATTAGGTGGAATATAGTAAATGACTAATAAAAAGGAAAAAGAAACCCTGATCCATGATTCAGGTCTTATCGAAGATAAACGAGTTCAAAAATCGAGAATATTTGTCGCCTTATGCCAGATTTTTTCAATTATTCTGATATTTCTCGGCATAATGGCTATTTTTGCTAAATAAGGAGCTGCGAAAATGGAAGATTCTAAAAGAAGAATGTATGAAGTCCTTGAGGCTTCCCATACCGGAGACTCTTCGTCCAAAGCATACGACATGCTTATGACAACTTCAGTTATCGTAAGCCTTATTCCTCTTACGCTCAAAACAGAAAATATCTATACAATATATATAGATATACTTACATTTTTAGTTCTTTTGATAGATTACTGTGCAAGGCTCTATACTGCTGATTACAAAATGGGATACAAAAGTGTCAGTGCTTACATAGCTTATCTTTTTACTCCACTTGCCATATTTGATTTTCTGTCTCTTATCCCAATCCTATATGTTATCTGGCCTGTAAACACGTCTCTAAAGCTCCTTAGGCTTTTTAGGGCTTTCAGAGTCATAAAGCTGGTTCGCTATTCCAAAACAATGGTCGTTATCTCAAATATGTTAAGGAAGGTAAGGAAACAACTTGGAGCAGTTCTCATCCTTATTGTAATCTACATATTCATTTCGGCTATGCTGATCTTCCAGCTTGAATCAGCTCTTTTCAACAATTTCCTTGATGCTCTGTACTGGGCAACAATATCAATCACAACCATTGGCTATGGCGACATTTCTCCCGTCACCACTGCAGGAAGAGTCATAACCATGATATCTGCCCTTGTTGGCATGGCTGTCATTGCTCTTCCTACCGGTATTATCAGTGCGGCCTACATGGATGAGATCCGCAGAAAGAAATCCAAATACGAATTATAAGATCACGGCGATTTCAAAAAGTCTTTTATATTAAACTCTTTGCCGGTTCTATCCTCATATATTTCAGAAAAACTCTTACCCTGGTCCTTGGGATCAAGGTCGACGTTTTGTGCATGGACTTTCCATGAACTGTCATCTGACAAAAACTGATAGGCAATATTGTGCTGAAGCCATTCATATGCCATATCCTCTGCAGTCCTGTAAGACTCCATATCACTGCCATGTATCTGATGAACACTAATAAGTGCCTCACATATAATAGTCATATCTTCAGTATTGTTTATCTTGTAAGAATCGTAAATTTTCCAATTATCCGTGGTATAGACTGCTGAAAAATCTTCACCATCATAGGTAAAAAGATAATTCTTGCCATTTCCATCCGTATCACGAAGATTTATATCTGAAGGTTCTGAAAGTATACCGCCTTGGACCGCTGTAGATGCTGCATCCGAAGAATCAGAAAGCGTGTCTATGCTGTCTTCTTTCAAAACTACATCATCAGCATCTTTTTTAGAAGCTTCCTCTCCTGCTTCAAGGCTGTTATATAACTGTTCAAAGCTAAGCTCTGCTCCGGCAATGTCTTCCTCTGGCACCTGTAAACTGCAACCACTAAGAAAAACTATAAATATTGAACTAAGTAAAAAGAATTGTTTTTTCATCATACTCAAGATTATACCTTCATATATCATGAAATCAAGAATCTGCATTTATTCCCTACCACAATTCAGTTGACATTTGTCTTGAAATATAATAACTTATCCAAGTAATTAATTTTTATTAATTATGGAAAAAAGTATGAAAAAAGGGGAAAAATCAAATGTCAACACTTGCTTTACTTGCAGTACTTCCTGCAATCGTTCTGCTCGTTGTTATCTACAGAGCTGATAACATCGAGAAAGAGCCATTTTCACTTATGGCCAAAGTTTTCGGACTTGGTGCTCTTACAACAATCAGCGCCATGATCTTAGAAGAGATAGGATTGTATATTCTGTCATTCTTCTTCTACACACCAAATGCACTTTACACATTCTTTGAAATGTTCTGCGTTGTTGCTCTTGCAGAGGAAGCCGGAAAATATTTCGTGCTTAAAAAGGCTACCTGGAAAAACAAAGAGTTCAACTTCTCATTTGATGGAATAGTTTATTCTGTTTGTGCTTCACTTGGTTTTGCCACACTCGAAAATATTCTCTACGTATTCCAGGGCGGTTTTTCAACTGCTATAATGCGTGCTATCACTGCTGTTCCTGGCCACTGCATCTTCGGAATCTTCATGGGTATCTACTACGGTATTGCCAAGGGTTGCGAGCTTAGAGGCGATGAAAACGGCAAGAAGCTCAATCTGAAAAAAGCTCTTCTCGTTCCTATTTTCCTTCATGGCTTCTATGATTTCAGCTGTTCACTTGAATATGATGGAATGTTCCTTGTATTTATCCTTCTTGAGATATTCATGACAGTTAATGCGATCAAGATGGTAAAAAAGATGTCAAAAGAAGACAAACCACTTAGTCCTGATGTTCAAATGGCTGCTCCTGCAGTAGATTCAGTCGGATCAGTTGCTCCTGTAGTATTTCCTGAAAACATTCAGCCTGCTGTAGAAAATGCTGCAACTGTAACACCTGAATTTGCTACAGCAAATACTCAGTCAGCCCCTGTAAATGTTCCTCCGGTAAACCCTAATCCGGTTTTTACCGCTGATAGCATTGATCAGTCAACAAACGCATAAATTAGCCAAAAAGAAACGCTTGCCACACGCATGTAGCAAGCGTTTTTATTTTTTACTTTTAGTTCGCCGGAATGAGATCTCTGTACCAGCGCAGTGCTCCAAGGTATGCCTCATAGATCTTGTCCATATCCAGGTTTTCAAGAACCATTATTCTTGAAACTTCCGTCCAGTCAGCATCCTCATATGACTTAATAAAATGTAAAATCTTGGCATAATCGCCCTCACCATCCAAAAGAGCTGCTCTTACATTTTTAGGAACAACAACCATATCAAGAGCTTCCTGCATAGGCTTATCAAGCATAATATCAAGCGCAGAGAAAAGGCCCATGATAAAGAGTTCCGGAGCCATAATGGAAAGCTCAAAGCTTTCAGAGAGGTTCTCAGCAAATTTAGCCCTTATCATAACAAGTCTAGTGATCTCCGACGGCTTATCAGCGCAGAGTTCCTTAGTAACTGCTGTATTTATCCAACGCTTTAGTTCTTTTTGTCCCATCATGGCAGCTGCATGCCTGATAGATGTGATCTCCGAATTAAGAGCCATCCTGTTTACAATCTCCAAAAGAGAAATAACAAGCGCAGGGTCCTTTCCGATGACATCAGCAGCTTCTGTAAGATCAAAGTCAGGGTTATTTACAACATTTAAAAGCTCTATATAAGTTGCCTTCAAAGGACTGACTTCTGTCTCTGATTCCTTTACAGGCATTCTAAAGAATCCGCCCTCATAAAGGTCATATCCACCGTCTTTTGTAAGCTCATCATATTCTTCCTGAGTATCAACATTAACGGCGCACAGCTTTATATTTGGATAAACCGAGCTGAAATAGAGCTTGGCTTTATCAATATGTATCTTGGCATGATTAAGCAGAATGTAATCGCACTTACTTAAGATTTCTCTGTAGGGTTCAAAACTTGCAATCGGAAGTTTACGCATAGCAAGCTTGTACCCCTGACTCTTCAGCTCTTTTACCCTTCTGATAAACTGCTCCTCCGGAAGGATCGTATTATCCATCAAAAGAACTACCTTTTCAGCAGGCACAGTACACTGAAGAGAAATCTCAGAGAAAATAGAAAACTGATTGATGGGGACAAATACTTCCTTTCCACCGGAAAGTGTGGCAACGCCCATGCTGCTTACAACTTCAAGCTCATGGATGGTGCCTGCGCCGTCATATCTGGCGCCTCCTTCAAATCCAGGATTCAGGAAGTGGTTTTCTTTTCTCGCGAAAACTGAATAGGCACAAACCGACATTTTATCGTCAAATAAAGGAATTAATGTAGCAAGCATTATCCGCTCCTTTCACGTGCGCATAACAATCTCCCACTCACTAATATTGTACCCCATCATTTGGAATATACCAATTATATTTTTATAAAATTACGTTTATTACTTATCTCTCGTAGGTTGTCTTATCGATAATGAACTTAGGTCTTCCCTTCACTTCCTCATAAATCTTGGAAATGTAAAAACCAATTACTCCAAGTCCCATCATGATGACTGAAGATGTAAAGCACTGAAGAATAATTACTGTAGTAAAACCGGCTCTGGCATTGCCCAAGAAATACTGAACAAGAGCCTCTACGCTAAATGCAAGTCCTACAAAGAAAACCAAAAATCCAAGTATTGTCACTATCTGCATAGGAGCAGAGGTGAAAGAAGAAATATTGGTAACGGCGTATTTAATAAGTGACCTTGTGCTCCACTTGGATGTTCCGGCCTCTCTTTCTCTTACGTCATACTCTACTTCCGTGCTCTTAAACCCTATCCATGATGAAAGAGCTCTAAAGAAAGCATTTTTTTCTCTCATGTTGAGAAGAACATTGATAGCCTTTCTGTCAAGAAGCTTAAAATCAGATGCTCTGGACATATCAAATCCAACCGCATCACTCATGATCGCATAAAAGCTCTTGGCAGCAAACTTATGAAGTGCACTCTCTGTGCCACGGCTTGTTTTTACGCCCTCAACTATTTCATAGCCCTGTTCCCAAAGTCTGTACATCTCAACAATCTTTTCCGGTGGATGCTGAAGATCACAGTCAATAACCACGCAACAATCGCCTGTAGCCTGTGATAATCCGGCAAAAACAGCAGATTCTTTTCCAAAGTTTCTTGAAAAACACACTCCCTTGACGTTCTTATTCTGAGAAGCAGCCTCCTCAATGATCTCCCAGGTTCTGTCTTTAGATCCATCGTTTATAAACAAAAGTTCATGCGCTATATTTGCGTCGTTCAAAATCCCATCAATAGTACTGACTGTTTTAGGGATGATCTCTTCTTCGTTGTAAGCTGGAATAATAACTGAAAGCACCTATAAATCCTCACCTTATGTATATTTTTGTCTATCTTTTTTTCGCACTGTATTATATCATAATTATGAGGGTAATTCTATAAATCTAAAGAATAGGGGGGATTTTATATGAGTCAGAATGAAATGCTGGCTATGATTCTTGCCGGTGGGCGCGGAAGCAGATTAAAAGATCTGACTACAAAAGTAGCCAAACCGGCTGTCTATTACGGCGGAAAATACCGCATCATTGACTTTCCACTCAGTAATTGTGCTAACAGTGGCATCGACGTTGTCGGAGTTTTAACGCAGTATGAATCTGTACTGCTAAACAGTTATGTAGCACAGGATGGTCGTTGGGGCCTTGACTCCAAGGACAGTGGTGTATACGTTCTCACGCCTCGTGAAAAAGCTGATGAGGGCCTTGATGTCTACAGAGGAACCGCAGATGCAATCTCTCAGAACATTGATTTTATCGATGCATACAATCCGGAGTATCTACTCATTCTCTCCGGCGATCACATTTACAAAATGAATTATGCAAAAATGCTGGCATACCACAAGGAAATGAATGCGGATGCTACTATTGCCGTGCGCGGTGTTCCTATGAAAGAAGCCAGCCGCTTCGGCATCATGAACACAGATGGCAAAGGACGAATAATCGAATTTGAGGAAAAGCCTGCAAAGCCAAAGAGCAACCTGGCTTCTATGGGTATATACATTTTCAGTTGGAAGCTTCTTAGAAAGATGCTGGTGGAAGATATGAAAAATCCTGAATCCGACCACGATTTTGGAAAAGACATCATTCCAAGAATGCTTAATGAGCACAGAGGTCTTTTTGCTTATGAATTCAGCGGCTACTGGAAAGATGTTGGAACTATCGATTCTCTTTGGGAAGCAAACATGGATCTTCTCGATCCCAAGAATGAACTGAATCTAAACGATTCTTCATGGCTCATATATACAGAGGATATCTCAACTCTTCCTCAATATATCGGCAAAGAGGCAAAGGTTAAAAAAGCCTACATTACACAGGGCGTTCAGGTTGAAGGTTCAGTTTCAAATTCAGTTCTTTTCACCAATGCTGTTGTCAAAAAAGGTGCTAAAGTAATAGACAGTGTGCTGATGCCCGGATCAGTTGTTGAAGAGGGCGCCGTAGTTACAAGAGCGCTTGTTGCTGAAAATGTTAAGATTGGAAGAAAAGCAAAGGTTGGTTCAAAGACCAGCGAAAACATAACGCTTGTTGCAAAGAATGTGAAAGGAGGTAACAAATAATGGCTAAAGCATTTGGAATTGTATCCTCCGCAGATAATACTATATATGTTGATGGCCTTCAGGACTACCGCCCTATCGGATCTTTCTCATTCCTTGGAAGATTCAGGGTTGTGGATTTTCCAATTTCCAACATGAGTAATTCTGACATCAACAGGATTCAGGTCTACCTGCAGTCAAAACCTAGATCTCTTTGCGAGCACATCGGATCAGGAAGACATTACAACATAAACAGTAAAAGAGGTAAGATACAGCTTCTTTTTTCAGAAAATACCTCTTCACGTTCAATCTATAACAACGACATCTCTGCTTACAAGGCAAACCTCGACTACATCCAGCGTATGCACGAAGAGTATGTTATTGTTGCTCCAAGCTATATGGTTTACAAGCAGGACTACCGTCAGCTCCTTGAAAGCCACATAGCATCCGGAGCTGAGATAACTGTTCTATACCACAAAGTAGAGAACGCCAGGAAATACTTCAAAGGCTGTCACACAGTAGTTCTAAATAAGCAAAAGGGTGTTCAGGCAATCGAGAAGAATCTCGGAACAGCCAGCAACAAGAATATCCTCATGGATACCTATTGTATGAGAAAAGAGACATTTATTGAGCTTGTACAGGATGCAAGCTGGATGTCATCAATCTACACTCTTCCTGATATCATCAATCTCTACTGCAAGCAGATGGATGTCAGAGCTTACCAGCACAAGGGTTACTTTGCAAGTCTTACAAGCCTTGATGATTATTACCATGCATCAATGGAACTTTTGGACTACAGTATAGCAAGTGATCTTTTCAAGGCAGACTGGCCAATATATACCAGAACTACAGACTCCTGCCCCACTCAGTATTTTGAGACAGCTAAAGTCACAAATTCTTTTATCAGTAATGGTTGTCTTATCGAAGGAACAGTTGAAAATTCGATCATAGGCCGTGGCGCTGTAATAGGAAAAGGCGTTACTATCAAAAACTCAATCATCATGGCCTATTCTGAGATTTCAGACAACATCCGCATTGAAAATGCCGTTGTAGATAAATGGGCTAAGATTGTAAATGCCAAGAATATCATTGGCACAGAACTTCAACCACAATACATTAAAAGACGCGATATTCTCTGATATAGAATCGAGTAGGCTGATTCCTACTCGATTCTGCACACAGACATTCCGCACTTTGTGCTCCATGTCCTTACGACCGGCAAATGAATTTGTATGCAAGCATCCATTCGCTTGCCGGTCTTGTGCAACAAAAAAAGAACTCCCGGATTTGGGAGTTCTTTTTTTGGGGGAGGGGAAAATTATTTAAGTTTAAACTTGCCAACAATCTCTCCGAGAGTATCCGCAATCTCTTCCTGCTTGCTGGACATATCATTTACATTGGATACCACATCAGCTGCAGCCATTACAGAATCATTTACTCTGCTTGACAGATCAGCTGTGTCCTGAGTGGACTCTGCGATATTCTGAATAGCTTTGGATACTTCTTCCATTGCTGCTCTGATATTCTCAACCATTCCTGCGATCTTTTCTGATGAATCTCCAAATGCTCCTGCATCATCACCATACTGTTTTGCCATATTAACAAATTTATCATAGTCAGGAGCAACTGTTTCTTTGATAAATCCAAGGAGTTCTCCGGATGAACTTGAAAGTGTTCCGAATGCTTCCTGTACTCCGTCTATTGTCTCTCTGATCTGTTCTACCGCTTCTGAAGTGCTGCTTGCAAGCTTATTGATCTCAGAAGCAACAACTGCAAATCCTTTACCTGCATCTCCTGCTCTTGCAGCCTCTATGCTGGCATTAAGTGAAAGAAGATTGATCTGATCAGCAATTTCAGCAATTGTATCTGCAAGTGTTCCGATTTCATCAACAACTTTAGCTTTTTCATTGGCATCCGCAAGGTCAGCCTCGCGCTGCTCTGCAATACGTAAAGCATTATCATATGCAGCTTTGCTCTGCTGCTCGATCTCGCCTGCTTTCTTTTTGATATCAACAGCATCTTCGCTTGTCTTTTCTGTTTCAGATGCAAGCTGCTGAACCGATGCATTTACTTCTTCAACAGATGCATTTACCTGCTCTGTAGCAGCTCCTGACGACATCATTGCATCGTTAACACCTGACATATTGGTCTGGATATCATTAAACTGGCCGGAGAGCTCATTAGCCATATTTGCGAGGCCTGTTGATGTCTCGCTCACCTGTACTGATCCATCTGAAATTCTAGAAATAACTTCCTTGTTATTCTCAAACATATCGTTGAGGGAATCACTCATCTGACCGAGCTCATCACCTCTGTTAGATACGATTTTATCAACTGTAAAATCTCCACTTGCAAGAATGTTTGCAAACTGTTTAACGCTGTTGATACTCTTAGCAATACTCATAACAAAGATTGTTATAATAACAGCACTTACAATAAGAGCAATGATCATAATTACTGTAAGAACTCTTGTAGCATTTTTGGATGGTTCTTCAATTTCTTCAAGATCCATTCTGATGATCATCTTCCAGTTGACATTAGGAATATCCATATAGGTTAAGAGGATTGTTTTTCCACCAACTCTCATAACTCCCATATGTGGCTCTTCGCTGGAATTTGAAATGATCATCTGACCTCCTGCTGCTATATTTGCATCAGGATCCTCCTGCATCTTTACGCCATCCATTACCTTTTGGTTGTCGTCCGTATATATATAAGTACCATCAGAAGAAAGAAGTATAGCACTTCCTGTTGAGCCTACTTTGACACTTGATACAAACTCCGAAATGTCAGTAAGCTCCATATCAACAGTTACACATCCAACATATGTATTTCCATCATATATTGGAGCAGAACAACTGGACATGATCTTTCCACTTGTAGGATCATAATATGGATCTGTTATAACGGCCTGTCCCTGTGAAAGAGCTTTTGCATTCAAATAATATTCCTGATTAAAATAATCATACTCTGCATTACTATAATCCCAGGTTTCAACTATTGTACTTCCATCTCTGTACCAATATGGGCCGATATATTTTTCAGCCGGATCAAATGTATTTGGCTCAAACCACAATCCTGCACCAAGGATAGAATCATTATCATTAATAATCTTAGATAATGTTCCCTTATAGTTATCCATCTGAACAAACTGATAAGATGTAGAAACCATTTCTGCAACAGTTACAGCTGTAGTTCTTATGATCTCCAGTTTTCCATCAAGACTATTTGCATTTGCCTCAACATTATTGTTCATGGCTTCAGTATTCGCTGTCTGAAGATTGGTAGACAGTTCCTTGGTAGCCACATAAGTTAAGATGATCATGGCGATTGCCATAACAGGCAAAATACAAAGTAACATTTTAACTTTCAGGCTCATTTTTTTCATAGACACACCTCTTCTGAATCATACATTTTTTCGCGCCAATGTTTTCAACTGTATACTAAGCGCTAACTATATTTTACAATATATTGTTTTTATGTGTTCTTAAAAAAGTATAAATATCTATAAAAAATCACTTTATAGTATTCGCTTTTTATCTTTTTTTAATAAGTTTTTAATACGTTAAATAGTTTATATTCTAGCCTGCTATGATAGAATTAATATGGTTTTCAAAAACACAATGTAGTTAAGAAAGGAAAATAACATATGAGCCCAGAACAATTTCGCCGTGCTAACAGTACCTCTTTTTCTGTTTGTGTAGTTATATTATTAAGTGGACTTATACTTACAATAATCAATGCTTTCTCAACCGGTTTAACAGTTGGTAAAATTTCCATTTTTGCCAATGTCGTACTAGGTGGTGTAATGATCTGTATTGGCCAGTTTAAGTTCACCACACAAAAACTTGGCTGTATTCTTATAATGGGTGGAGCTACAATCTTCTATTTTGTATTGCTGATTGCCGAAGACAGCATTTCATATTTTGCATTTGGTCTGCCGATACTTTTCTGCAGCATTGTCTACTTAAATGTAAGGCTCTGTAAAGCAGGAATCTCGGCTATAACCATTTCATTCTTTATTACATGCATAAAGGCCTATGTTACAGAAGGTTCTCTGGATATGGTTCATGTTCCTGCCTTCATCACATTGGCTCTTGCTTTTGTAGCTTGTATTGCTACAGTAACTCTTTTAACAAAGTTCAACAATGAAAATAATGAAAAGATAACAAAGAATGCCGAAAAGACGCTCGAGACAGGAAATGCAATGGCAGAAATTGCCAATACTATTACTGACCTGTTCAATTCTTCTCAAGAAGACATGGCCTCTTTGCAGAATATAATTGAAACTCAGCATGAAGGCATGAAGGATATTGCTTCAAGCATGGAAAGCACAGCACAGGCTGTAACACAACAGGCTGAACGAGTTCAGGAAATTCAGGAAGAAACAAATACTACAGAGCAGCATAGAAAAGACATGACTGTAGCTTCAGAAAGTACTCAGGAAGCCGTAAAGGACGGCGTAAAAGTTATTGAAGATCTTAAGATCAAATCTGAAGATGTTTCAAAACAAAGCCAGGTTACAGTTGATGCTACTCAGGCAGTTATCAATAAGGTTGAAGAAGTACAAAAGATTGTTGGCTCTATTATGTCTATTTCCAAACAGACTAACCTTCTTGCACTTAATGCCAGCATAGAGGCTGCAAGGGCCGGTGAAGCAGGAAAAGGCTTTGCAGTAGTTGCTAACGACGTGCGAGAGCTTGCCGATGAAACAAATACAGCTTCTACAAAGATTACAAATATCATAAATGAGCTTAATGAAGATGTTCAGAAAGCTATGGCAAGTATTGATGATACAGTTGCATCCGTATCAGAACAGAATGCAATGATAGAGTCTGTTGGAGAGAACTTCAATAGTATCAATGAAAATGTTACAGAGATGCTTGACAGATTCGCCGAGATTGGCGAAGGAATGAAGCAGATTGCATCTTCTACTACTGAGATCAATGACAGTATCTCCAACCTGTCAGCTACAAGCCAGGAAGTTGCTTCTCTCTCCAACGAAGGAGTTCGCTCATCAGATATGGCTGTAGAAAAATTCGAAGGTTTCAAAAAGATATTGGGCGAAATATTCCAACAGGCTAATAAGCTCAAAGACATGCAAACAGACTAATGTAAATTCATTTATAGAAAAAGGCTACGCACTAAAATGCGTAGCCTTTTTATTTCATGCATTATTCTTTATTCTGATACTGAACTGGAAGAAGCATCTGCTTCCTCAGAAGAACCGGTGGCTGATGATGTTGCCTCAACAGTAGTCGCAGTCTCTGTAGCAGCCTGTGTAGTAGATTCTGACGCTTCATCGTAAGATGTAACACCTGTCACATAATAGCTGTCTGTCTCAGCATTTTTCTCAACTGTAAGTGTTATCGCATAGGTTTCGGGCGAAGCCTCTTTAATAAGTGCTTCATAAACATCAATGATCTTGATGATCATATCGTTATAAATATATGCCTCAACCTCTTCTTCTGTCTTTTCCTCATACATTGCCACTATCTGCTCTTCATTCTCAGCATAGTAGGACTGAGCCTGCTCTTCAATAAGCTCAAGAGCTTCCGAGTTGTCAATCACATCAATAGGAAAAGAAGTATCGATCATCGCTACAACTGTTCCCACGCCGCTTTTATCAACAGAAACTTCTGATATTTTGTAATCTGTAATCATATCGGAAAAGAGTGAACAGAATGATTCAACTCTTTCCATCGTAGCATCATCTATCTCGCTGCTTACAAAACCGTCCATAAAGTTCTGTTTAAGATATTCACTATCGAAGGTCTTAACAAATTCGCCTTCTGAGACCTCGGCACTGGCATATTTCTCAATATCCTCGTTTGTACCGCTTTTAACTATTGCAAGAAATTTATCAGCAGTATCCTGTATAGCAGTTTTATCAGCTGAAGAACAGCCTGTAAGAAGTGAAAATGATGTTGCTGTAAGTGCAACTGATGTAAGTAACTTTTTTATAGTATTCATTTCTATATATTAAGCGCCAAAATGGCTCTGTCATCTTCCTTTCAAGAATATATTACAAATTTTGTAACACAAGCTTTAGTATAGCACAAATAGGCAAAATAGCCAAAGACTATCGCAATTACATCATTTTAGTGATAAAATATAGACTATAATATCACTTACATAAAGGAGGTTTTCTTAATGAGAGTTCTTTTTGGTTCAGGAATTATAAAAGAAGTAAGCTCTGTGGAAGTAAAGCCATTGGATTTTGGTGATGGCAAGATAAGCGGAACAGAAATAGACTTCTTACTTACAACCGGTGATAACTTAAAGTACATATACAGTCAAAACGTGCCTATAGAGGAATCAGGTCAGAGAGCTATAGACTTTGTAAAAGCTCTTTACGAAGAAGGAAAAGCTGACTTTACGCATGAGCCTGTAGAAATGCTTTGATAATAATAAAAAAATATTAAAGGTCCTATGCTTTAATTGCACAGGACCTTTAAATTTGCTGTTCTTCCATGGTATTCTCCATTAAATTGGTGAAGATCATCTCTTTCCAAGACAACCCTGGTTTTTAAGTTCGATTAACAGATCAAACACAACCCCCAAAGGTAAACCGGTAATATGGGCAACTTTCTCGGGATCTGGATAATATTCGTTCTCACAATCCTTTCTAATGCAGTCCATAACTTCCATTCTGGCATCACATGTAGCTGTCATACACATTTTTCCTCCTTTCTAAAATAGTATAATAATTTGAAAGCAGATCCCATCTGCTTTTCTATTATTATATCGTAAAATAGGCACAAAAGTTAACACTTTTGTGCCTATTTAATGAAAAGTTTATTATTTTAGAGTCCAAGAAGGAACCATGCCAGTAATACGATAAGAAGAAGAATCCCTAAAGCTATCGGCATGATAACAATCCAAGCCGACACTATCATAGCAAAGAGATCTCCTTTTTCCAGGTTATCTCCTACTTCGTAAGGAATTCTGTCCTCTTTCGGATCATAATACTCATCCGCGTATATATCAGGCGTCTCTTCACTTTTTTTATTTTCTTCTCTTGCCTTAAATATTCTGTCAACTTTTCTATTCCATCCCATTCAAAGCAACCTTTCAAAATTTCACAAGCTTATGATGGCATGCTACAAAGTGATTTGGAGATATCTCTTCCCACTCAGGAACAACATGCTCACAAATTTCTGTGCAATACTTACATCTTGTGTGGAACTTACATCCCTTAGGAGGGTTAACAGGGCTAGGTATATCTCCTTCGAGAACTACCAGATCCTTTTTGCTGTCAGTTGTAGGTATTGACTCAAGAAGAGCCTTAGTATAAGGATGCGCAGGTGATGCAAATATGTCATCAGCTGTTGCAAGCTCAACAAGGTTTCCTAAATACATAACACCGATTCTGTCTGAAATATATTTTACAACAGAAAGATCATGTGTGATAAACAAATATGTAAGGTTCTTTTTCTCCTTAAGTTCCTGTAACAGGTTAAGGATCTGTGACTGAATTGAAACGTCAAGAGCTGATACAGCTTCATCACACACTACAAACTTAGGATTAACAGCAAGGCTTCGTGCAATACCGATACGCTGTCTCTGTCCACCAGAGAACTGGTGAGCAAATCTGTGTACGAAGTATCCTGCAAGTCCGCAGTCTTCCATGATCTTGATTACTTCATCCTGCATACGCTCATTGTTGCCCTTGCAGAACTTATGAGCCATAAGTCCCTCACCGATAAGTGATGCAACAGTCATTCTAGGATTAAGTGATGAATATGGATCCTGGAAAATGTACTGAAGCTGATTTCTGATAAGACGAACTTCGTTGTATGAAAGTCTTGCAAGATCAATACCCTCATCACGATTCTCTTCATGCTTTGCAAAATCAGGATTACTTCTATAGTTTGCGCGAAGAGCCTCTATTCTCTCATCAATTGCTGCTATTGCCGCTTTATCAGCATCAATAGTATTTTTAATAAGATCTGCCTTTGCCTTAAGAGAAGCAAGCTTATTCTTCTCTTTATCTGTTGCCTTATCAGCCTTTTTATTAACTACATACTCAAGCTCATCTGCATCAAGCTTGGCACTTTTATGCTTCTCAATATCCTTATTGAGTTTCTCACATGCTGTATATCTCTCTGTATATATCTTTTCAACAGGAGCAAGGTCATCAGCAACTATGAAGCCACCGATAAGATTAACGATGTTGAGATAAGAATCCTTAGCAGTCTTCTTTTTTGCTGTGAGATCTGTGTGAAGGTGAAGTTTCTTATCATCAGGTGCTGCATCATACTCTTTCTGAGCCTTTTCATACTCAGCCTGATGCTCCTCCATCTTCTTCTTAAGCTTAGTAAGGTTTGTAACAGTCTTTTTTACATACTTAGGAGCAAGTTCATCAAGAGAAGCTCCATAGTACATTGTCTTACCACCGGTCTGACGATACAACTGAAGAAGTGTACGGCCAAAAGTTGACTTTCCACAGCCTGACTCTCCAACAAGACCTAATGTCTCACCTTCGTAAATATCCAGTGTAATACCATCATTGGCTTTTACATACATTCCCTTTTTAGCTACAGGGAAATACTGTTTTAAGTTTGTAATCTTTAAGAGGACTTTATCATTTTGTGGCATGACGATCCTCCTTTCTAGCATAGAAACATCTTACCTGCTGGCCCTCACGAACCTTGATAAGTGGTGGTTCTTCATTTAAACACTTCTCTGTTGCATATTTACAACGAGGAGCGAACTTACATCCCTTTGGAAGCTTAAGTGGATGAGGCACTGCGCCTGGAATAGCGTCAAGCTTCTGGTTTGAAGGAGTATCAAGTCTGGGAATTGAAATCATAAGTCCTTCAGTATATGGATGTGAGAACTCTGATACATGGAAAATTGTCTCTGCGTCTGTAAGCTCAACAACCTGTCCGCAGTACATAACTGCAACTGTATCGGCAATCTGTCTTATTACACCAAGATCGTGTGTAATGAAGATAATTGAAGTATTATACTCACTCTTAAGATCATTCATAAGCTTAAGAATCTGGGCCTGAATTGTAACATCAAGGGCTGTTGTAGGTTCATCAGCAATAAGAAGTTTTGGTTTGCAGGCAAGAGCCATAGCAATCATGACTCTCTGTCTCATACCACCTGAAAGCTGATGTGGATACTGTTTTGCAACAATGTGAGGATTAGGAATCTTTACATCTGCAAGCATCTCAACGACCTTCTCGGCTGCTTCTTTTTTATTCATACCCTGATGGATAATGAAAGGCTCACTTACCTGTCTTTCGATAGTGAAGACAGGATTTAAGCTTGTCATTGGTTCCTGGAAAATAACAGAAATATCATTACCACGAACCTTATACATTTCTTTTTCTGAAAGCTTTGTGAGATCTCTGCCATCGAACATGATCTCACCGCTATCGATGTATCCGTTACCATCAAGGAGCTGCAGAATACTCATTGCTGATACGCTCTTTCCGGAACCGGACTCTCCTACTACGCCAATGGTCTTTCCTTCATCAACTGAGTAAGAAACGCCATTAACCGCTTTAACTATTCCCTTTTTAGTTCTAAAAAAGGTATGTAAATCTTTTAATTCTAATAAAGCCATCTCTTACACTCCCTTACTTATCACGATCTGATTTTGGATCCATTACATCTCTTAATGTGTCACCTACAATGTTGATACAGATACAGGTAACTGCAAGGAAAATAGATGTAAATACCCACTGCCACCAGTAATTCTTGATAATAGTTGAATTGTTTGAACCACTCAGCATGTTCCCCCATGTTGGTCTTGGATATGTAACACCAAATCCAAGATAACTAAGAGAAGATTCTGTAAGCATACATGTTGCAAAATCAAGTGTAAGTGTAACAAATATAATTGATACGATGTTTGGAAGGATGTGTCTGAAAGCAATTCTGCCTTCTTTAACACCCATAGCCTTAGCTGCTGTAACATACTCGTTCTCACGTGCTACAAGGACCTGTCCTCTTACCATTCTTGCAAGTCCTGTCCAGGTAAGAACACCCAGGATACACATAAGAATAAATATCTTTTCATTCTCAGAAATATCCATCTGTGCCATGATAGCTGAAAGAATAAGTGCAAATGGAAGGAATGGAATAGCTGCAAAGATCTCTGCTACACGCATGAGAATGATATCCACTGTTCCGCCAAAGTATCCTGAAAGGCATCCAACCACAATACCAATAATAGTTGAAATGATAACTGCAACCGCACCGATTGTCATAGTCATCTTTCCACCTGCAATGATACGCTGGAAGATGTCTGCTCCATTACCGTCTGTTCCAAAGAGGTATCCCTTAAGTCCCCATTTATCAATAAGCTTGCCGCTGTCATTAACTGCATAGCTCTGGAAAGCACCTGCAAATACCTTTGTGACCTTTCCATCAAGTCCATTTGGAACATCTGTCTGATGAAGTGTTGAGCCACCCCATGAAAGAACTCTTCCCTCTGATGTAAGAGCTGTGTAGTGATATGTTCCTGCTTCAAGCTGTACTACTGTCTCTCCGTCATGAAGAGCAGGCATAGCAACTGAATCATTTGGGAAGTTTCCTGTAAAGAACAGGCTTCCGTCACTAAGCATTCCGCAAAGGTGATTGTTTGTAGCATAGATTGAAACAATCTTTCTCTTTCCAAGGAACTTCTTGGAAGACTTAGCTGCTTCATTTATATTTGTACGATACTGATCGTAGAGACCACGCTTTCCTGTGTAGATAGATGTTCCTGCATCAGTAAGTCCAACTACATAGTTAAGTGTAAAATCAATATCTGTAAGGTCATCTTTATCAACAAAGCTGCTGATATTCTGGTATGCATTAGCATTACCCCAAATATAGAGCTTACCATCATTCATAAGAATTGCTGTACACTGATAACCACATACAAGCTTTTTGATATTAGCTACATCAATAGTCCCATTAACAAGCTCATCAGGCATAGGAATGATATTCTCACCTGCTGAAGCAGATGTTGCTGCTGCAACCTCTGTTTCTTCTGTGCCCTCTGATGTCTCTTCAACGCCATCTGTCTCAGTCTCTACATCCTCAGTAGTTGCTCCGGCTTCTTCAAGAATTGCCTGGTCTTCTTCACTTACTGATTCCTCAGCTTCTTCAAGCTGCTCAAGGACTTCTTTATCAGTTGTGATGTACTGACCGTGCTTATTAGAGCCCCATCCGTAAACCTTACCTGATTCACTGATAGCAATTATATGGTCAATACCTGCTGCAACATAAGCAATTGTATCTTCCTTAACTGCATCAGGGATTTCTCCAATATCAATACCTGTTGTTCCAAGCTGTGTAGCTCCCCAAACATATACATCTCCTGAATTGGAAAGACCTACTGAAAAACTACCATAGCTGTCGATCATCTTTATATCATTTTTAAGTCCTGAAGGAACTTTCATCATGCTCATTGTAGGAGCAACATTTTTCTGAGTAACTTCTGTATATGAGTCATAGTAGTTAGGCATAAAAAGTGGTCCAAAGAAAACCAAAAGGAACATTAAAATAACTACTATTAAAGCTCCAACTGCAAGTCTTCTCTCAAGGAAGTTTCTTACAATCTGTCCTACAGGGCTTACTACTTCTTCAACATCAATGGAGTTTGCAAGATCTCTGCTTCCTCCAAAAAATACTCTGCGTACCCAGCCGTTCAATCGGCCAAAAAAATTCTTTTTCTTCATAATCTCACTGCTCCTTAGGCGCTTACTCTGACTCTAGGGTCAACAAGTCCGTATACAATATCAATTATCAGGTTGCCTATAAGAGAAATAGCAACATAGAAAAGCTGCATTAAAATAACTACATCAAAGTCCTGTGTACGGAGTGAGACGATCATAAGCTTACCCATTCCGTTGATACCAAATGTATTCTCGAAAATAAGTGATCCACCGAAAATACCAAGGAACCATCCAACAACAAGAGTAACGATAGGGATAAGAGCATTTCTCCATGCATGTGAATAAATAACTGCCTTTTCTGTAACACCCTTAGCTCTCGCTGTTCTGATGCAGTCAAGTGAAAGAGCATCGATCATAGAAGCTCTGACATATCTTGTCATAGAACCAAGTGAGCAGAAAGTCATTGTTATAAGAGGAAGTGCCATGTAGTACATTCTGTCGACAAACCACTTCCATCCTGTATAGTTACTTCCCGGAGTTTTCATTCCACTAGGAGGGAATATTCCAAGAAGTGAACAGAATATCCATACGAAAAGAATTGCTGTTACGAAAGTTGGAAGAGAATAGCCTATGATGGTAATAACCTGCATAGCCTGATCACCTTTGCTTCCCTTATGTACAGCACAGACAATTCCCAAAGGAATTGTTATTCCAAGCGCAAGAATTGTTGCAAATATATTTATAAATATGGTGTTTTTCAAAGGTTCCTGAACGACATTGATAACATCATCCTTGAACTCATATGAGTAACCAAAATCTCCCTGTAAAAGTCCGGAATAAGTACCATAATAGTTAGGCATAATTCCTACCCATCTAAGGTATCTCACCGCCATATTATCGGTATCCGTTCCATATCTACGCTGGTATTCCAAATACAAATCATTAAACATCTTGTCCTTCTCTTCTTCGGAAGCGTTACGAAGACGAGTTTTCTGAGCTGTCATATCCGCTTTTGCGTCTGTATAAGCTCTGTTATTTGGCACCAGATTATATATAAGGAATAGTAAAACTGACATAACTACAAGAACAATAAACATGTAGCCTATTCTTTTAAGAATATATTTTCCCACAGCCAAAACCTCCTAAAAATATTCTATATATAAACCATCTGTAATCAATTTGCAGATAGGAGTATTCAAATTCAAATAACAAATAATCTATATTGCGAAAATCATCTTTAAACCGACAATAATCCACGGTTATGGGCTCATTCCCATAACCGTGGATTGTCAGTCAGTTACCTATATTACCATAATCCTACCGAAACTTCTAGTAGAAAATTAGTTCCAATAAATATCTGCTTCATCCTTAATGTAATATGCCTGATAATCGTCATATGTTGTAGGATTAATAGTCATATTAAGTGAATAATCATAAACCGCTGAGTTGAATCCAGTAGCAAAGTTAAAGCATGTGTACATAGGTGTACCACTGTAGTAACCATAAATCTGCTGCTGAGCAAGCTCATCAAGCATTGGTGCAAAGTCACCTGTTGTCTTCTGAACAGCAAATCCTGCAGCTGCGATATTATCGTTCTGCTCGAAACCTGTTACAAGGAGATCTGAGAACTCGTTATCAACAGTACCATACCAGTTAAGTACAAGTGGCATGTAGTAATCGCCATCGATTTCAACTGTCTTGTATGCACCGTCAACTGACTGATAGTTCTTGTCATTCTCTGTAGCATACTCGCCGGAAATCTTCTTATAACGAACACCCTCTGTGTACTCGCCACCTTCTGCATTATATACCCAACCATCGTTCTCAAGAACTTCGATAGCTGAATCTACAGAAGTATCATATGTGTTGAGGAGCATTCCCTGATCTACAGCAGCCTTGTACATCCAAGATCCTGTGTAGTAAGGTCCGTCAACAACTCCGCCGTAACCACCTGTGAAGTCCTTAGCAAATGTTGCTCTGTCCATGCAGTATGCAATAGCCTGACGAACTGCTGTGTACTGAACAGGGCCATAGTCACATCTGAATCCAAGTTTACCATAACCAGCTCTTGAATAGTGTGTATAAGCATAAGCTCCGTTTGAACCATCAGCAAGTGCTACAGCTTCATCAGTTGCAGAACCACCTGTGATACCTGAAAGGAGATCAATACCGCCTGCCTTAAAGTCTTCAAGCTGAGTCTCTGCGATTACCTTCTTGTAAACTACTTTGTCGATAGAAGGAACTGCTCCATCATAGTTACCTGCATAGTACTCATTTCTCTCAAGAACAGCTGACTTATCGCTTGCGTCATAGCTCTTTACAACATAAGCACCTGTGTAAGGATACTTTGTATCTGTGTTGTTAGCTGACTCAGTAATGTGCTTAGCCATTACATAGCTGTCACCGTCTTTTGCATAGAAGTCGCCTGTGATATAAACGCCTTCACCGTCATCAGCTATATCGCAATCACCAAACCAGAGATCCTTGTATGAAGGAGCGAAGTAATCTCTTGCAAGGTATGTGTTTGCATAGAAGTAAGGAAGATACTGAGCATCAATTGTTACTGAGAATGTGTAATCATCTATAAGACGAACACCGCTCATAACCTTTGTTGCGCCGTCTGTACCTTCGTTTGTTCCGTCATATGCATTGAATGCATCAAAGCCTACTTCATAAAGAAGTCTCTTGTGATCTTTACCTGCAGCTTCTGCAGCAACTGGTGTTGAGAATGCAAGTGGGAAGTACAGATAGTTCTTAGCTGTTACAGCAGATCCATCTGAGAATTTAAGGTTGTCCTTGATCTTAACTGTGTAAGTTCTTGAACCATCCTCATTATCTACTTCATCGTAGCTGTCAACAACAGTCTTATTTACTTCGTAGCCACCCTCTTTAGTCATAGCAACGATGTCAAGGCCATTTGTAAGTCTGTAGATATCATTATCTGATGCGCCAGGGTTACTAGCTCCGAATACAGAATATCTGAACTTACCAGAAAGATCTGTTGTGTCACCGAGGATAATTGAGTTATCTTCTTTTTCTGATGTCCAGTCGATAAGAGCAAGAGCTGGATTCCAATATGGGTTTGTAGGATGCTCTTCTACGCCCTTGATCTGTGTGTTGTAAACATCATAGTACTCGTTTGAGTAAAGAGGAATCTCAGGAAGCATATGATTCCAACGTGTGATGTAATACTTCCACCACTCTGCATATACTTCTTCTTCTGTAGCGAAGTCTGTTCCCTCTGTTGATGTGTTGTAAACCATAGCCATTGAAAGGAAATCAAGACCGAGCTCGTAGCTCTTTCCGTCTACATTGAGGTAAGCAAGACCAGTTGTCTCATCTTCAGTTACATCAGCGATTGAGATCTGCTTGCCATACTTGTCGTAAAGTGAAATGTAATCAGCATTCTCACCATACTCTTTTCCGTTCAGTTCCTGAACTGATGATGGAAGATCAGCAGTTGAAACAACTTCTTCTGATTCTTCTGTTTCTGTCTCTGCAGCTGCTTCTGTAGAAGCCTCTTCAGTTGCCTGAGGAGCTGCAGGTGTCTCTGTTGTTGTCTTACCGCAAGCTGATAATGAACCAGCTACCATTGTAAGAGCAAGGAGAGACGCAAGTGTCTTTTTTTTCATATTTCTACCTCCCGCATAATATATATGTAATCGCACAGTGTTTGTCACTGGCGCACATATGTCTTTTTGACACTTCACCATTTTAAATCGGCGAAACCAAAAATGCAACATAAGTTTTTTAAAAATAAACTTATCTCTTCCTATAATAAAGAGTTATCAGACTTTTTCTCTCATATTCCTTGCAAGCTCATCTATTGTTCCATCCTTAAATGGGCTCTTAAGGCCAACTTCAGCCAGCTCGTTCTCGTAAAAATCTCTGGTTGAAAGTTTGCAGAGCTGTAAGTAATGATTCCAGGCATCCTTATAGTCTTTGTCCATCCATACTTTGAACTGCATAGCCACTACGCTTGCAAGAACGTAATCTATGTAATAGAAAGGATTCCAGAAAATATGTCCCTGTTTCTGCCAGAAGCCACCTTCATCAAAGAACTCATCGCCATCAAAATCAAGCCATGGTCTGTATGTTTTCTCAAGGTCTTTCCAAACCTGTTTTCTCTCTGCTGGAGTCATTTCAGGCTTGTCATAAACGATATGCTGGAATTCATCAACCATACATCCGTAAGGAATAAATGTAATTGAATCCTGAAGATGCATCTTAAGATAATCATCTGATCTATCGCCAAAGAACTTATCCATCCAGCCGTATGTGAAGTACTCCATTGACATGGAATGAATCTCAGCTGTCTCCATAGTAAGGTCGTTGTTTTCAGGAGTCTCATCATTTCTGGTAACAAATCCTTGGAATGCGTGGCCGCACTCATGAGTTATAACATCTACATCTCCGCTTGTACCATTGAAATTAGCAAAGATAAATGGAGCCTTATATTTAGGAAGATAGTCCATATATCCGCCGGCTTTTTTAGTCTTTCTTCCAAGGACATCAAAGAGCTCATTCTCCATCATGAAATCAAAGAACTCTTTTGTCTCAGGAGAAAGCTCTGAATACATTTCCTGTCCTGCCTTCATGATTTCTTCAGGTGTTCCGATAGGTGCTGGATTACCATTTTTGAAGAACACATCGTTGTCATAATACTTAAGCTCATCTACACCAATCTGAGCTTTTCTCTTTTCCTGAATCTCACATACAAAAGGAACAAATGATTCCTTTATCTGTTTTCTGAAATTCTCAACTTCAGCTCTTCTGTATGCATTTCTCTGCATACGATTGTAGCCAAGTTCTACGTAATTATCATATCCAAGCTTTTTAGCCTGCTCAGTTCTGTTCTTTACAAGCTTGTCATAAATATCATCGATCTCATCAGTAACTGAAAGAAAGTACTCTGAAAGAGCTTTCCATGCACGCTTTCTTGTGTCTCTATCCTCGTCTGTAAGTTTTTTGCGAAGAAGTGATATATTGTACTCTTCTCCATCAAAAGGAATCTTTGCAGAAGCAATCACTTTGTCATACTTACTGATAAGTGCATTCTCTTCCTGCATAAGAGGAAGTATCTCTTCACTGATTGAATTGTTTGCAAGTTCAATGTTCTTGAAAAAGATTTTATTTATCTTCTCTTCAAGGTACTCACGAAATGGTGATTCAAATAAAACTTTCTTATACTGATTATCCAGATTGGAAATAAGAGGCATTATTTCATCGACATAATCATTTTCTTTTGAATAAAACTCATCAGTTGTATCAATGTTATGTCTAAATACAGCGAGTCTGATCTCTGTATTAACATCTGCAACAAAATCAGTGTACTTTTTGTGGAGTGCGTACTGTTCTTCACCGCTTTTAGCATTCTTACTGTCGTCTATTAGTTTCTCATAAAAAGCCTTTATGGCATCCATATCAGGACGCTCATAAGGCATCTGTGATAATTTCATCATTTATGTAAACCCACTTTCTACTTTAAATATTAAATTTTTATAAATTACATTTTTTCATTATACTTTATACATATCAATTTAGCAATAGAAAGCGTTGAATTGTTAAAATACATCAAGTTAATTCACTAAACTGTAGGAGTGAAATTAATCTCCTGCCGAAATCACGTGTTTTTATATGCAAAATATTATGTCAACATATTAACGTGGTAAATTGTTAAAGGTATTTATCATAATAATCCGCGGAAATATGATCTCCTTTTGTATATGTGTAAGTAATTGGCTCTGTAGGAAAATGGGACGGCTCTAGTGATTAGTTACCAATTTAAAGCCTATTGAGTCGTCTCTCATATTCTCTTAGAAAAGATTTAGATTGCGTCTCCGTCCGCCACCATTGACTGGACCTGAGGAAAACGCCTTGTTCTGCGTGCCGACGGTGAGGATGATGGGAACAGTAGATTTTCACGCACCGTCGGATTCAGCATTGTAGCGTTTCCCTCCGAACCCGTCAATGGCAAGCACCTTCGGTGTGGCTGGGGGTTATTGCCTCGGGCTCTGACTCCGAGAACAGTAGGGGATGAAGGCGCCTCGGACTCTGAATTCAGTGGCAGCAGAAGCGGCTAGTTTCTAGGGAACATGGGCTCGCAGCTTTCGCATGCCGCATGTGAAAGCAGTGCTAAAGGGAGTTTGTATGTGTCCACTCTATAGGTAGTAGTTTAGGAGCCCGAAAGCGTTGCCTTTGGGCATATAGCTTGTTTTTAATAGCTCAGCCACCTGCAATCAAACAGGTTTTGGGCTCATAGCCTGATTTCAAGCTTGCAGCCACCCCTCATCATGGATTTCATCGCAGTCGATTGGGCATATACGGTAATATTCCAGCCGCAGCCACCCTTTTAACGGGTGGCCAGAGGTTTGAAATCAGCCTATATGCCCATTTGAGGGTGGCTGGCCTCGCAAAAAGCTGCTATATGCCCAAAATAGTAAGAATCAGAGGTGGCTGGAAGCTTTACAAAGCGCTATATGCCCAAACCATTATTCATCACGATCATATGGACTGAATGGAACATAGAAAATTCGGATTGTCAAAGTGAATTGGGTATATAGTCATATTTTTAAGTTAACACATCCATAGACAAAACTTTCAGGAAGTGAAACTGGGCATATACGAGAAAAAATGGATTGCCACATCCATTGGATGAGTGAACTTTAGACATATGATCTCTATATAATGGTGTGGTAACCTCAAATAAGGCCGCATATGCCCAAAATCACAAGTCAAAAACCTTGTCGCATGGTGTCGTAAGCTCAAAAATCAGGCTATATTTCCAAAACAGAATCTTCGCTCTCTTTACATTGAAAAAACGCAGACATATAGTCAAACATATTCTTGAAAGTAGCCCCCTACTGTTCTCGGAGTCAGAACCCGAGGCATTAAAACCCAGCCACACCGAAGGTGCCTGCCATTGACGGGTTCTGAGGTAAACGCTACAATGCTGAATCCGACGGTGCGTGAAAATCTACTGTTCCCATCATCCTCACCGTCGGCGAGGTATAGACGGCGTTTTCCTCAGGTTCAGTCAATGGTGGCGTACGGAGCCAATTACTTACGCATATACAAAGGGAGAGTACACTGGTATAAGCAAAATTGCTTTTCCGGAATACTCTCCCTTATCTACAGCGTGATTTTTATTTTATCTGCTTCAAAGCTTATCTTGTATCAATTCTTCACGATCATCTTACCACCACGCTTTGATACAACATCAAAGATAACCGCAGCCAAAAGAACTACACCTTTTACAACCTTCTGCATGTTGGCATCAACACCCATAAGTGACATACCAAGGTTGATAACACCCATAAGAACCGCACCTACAATAACCCCTGGAACTGTTCCGATTCCGCCGTAGGCAGATGCTCCACCGATGAAGCAGGATCCGATCGCATCCATCTCATAGTTCTGGCCATAGGTTGGCTGAGCTGATGTAAGTCTTGCAATTGTTACCATTCCTGCAAGTGCTGCCAAAAATCCCATGTTTGTATATGCAAGGAAATATACTCTATTAGTATCAATACCTGAAAGCTTTGTAGCCTTCTCATTTCCACCTACTGCATAGAAGTAACGACCAACTGTAGTGTTGCTTGTAATGTAACCATATATAATTACCACAACCAAAACCCAGATGAGAACTGTAGGAATTCCCTTGTGCTGAGAAAGCTTGTAAGCAAAGAGGATGATCACTGCTGCCAAGGCTGCAAGCTTTATTCCAAAGGTCCATACAGGCTCAAGGTCATAACCATTCTGTTTTTTCTTTACTCTGCTGAGAACCTGTAAAAGAACCAGCACTGATGCTGCAAGGATTCCTCCAAAGAGACATGTGAGGTTAAGGCTCCCATTTCCAAAGAAATCAGGAATATAGCAATCTGCACCACCTCCGAAGAGGTTTACAAAGGTTGTCTGATCTTTAATAGATACTGTAAGACCATTTAGTGCTACGTTTGATAAGCCTCTAAATGCAAGCATTCCTGCCAATGTAACAATGAAAGGAGGAATTCTTACAAAGGCGATCCAAAAGCCCTGGAATGCACCAATTGCTGTTCCGATGAGGATCATTATCAGAATTGTAAGCCACACAGGAGCTCCTACATTTACCATCAAAAGAGCTCCGATAGCACCTACAAAGCATACCACCGATCCAACTGAAAGATCGATGTTACCACCTGTCAGAATACAAAGCAACATACCTGTTGCAAGAATGAACACATATGCATTCTGTGAGATCAGGTTACTTACATTCATAGGAAGAAGTATTGCTCCACCTGTTCTCCATGAAAAAAACGCTACTACTATAATTAAGACTATTACCATGGTGTTTTTCTTCAAAAACCCCAAAACCTGTTCCTTATTCATCACTATCCTCCTATTAACCAGCAGTCTGTAAAATTCTTGACATTATCTTTTCCTGAGTTGCATCCTTGGCATCGAGTTCCCCAACAATCCTACCCTCATTCATAACATAAATCCTGTCTGACATTCCGAGTACCTCAGGAAGTTCGGAAGAAATAAGAATTACAGATTTCCCTTCCGCTACCAACTGGTTTATTATGCAGTAAATTTCGTATTTCGCACCTACATCAATACCTCTTGTAGGTTCATCAAGTATGAGAATATCAGGGTTAGCAAACATCCATTTTGCCAAAAGAACTTTCTGCTGATTTCCTCCGCTTAAGTTGCCAACATGCTGTTCCACAGAAGGTGTCTTTGTCTTTAGCTTGTCCTTATACTCTACCGCAACTGCATATTCTTTATGCTTGTCAATTACTGTTCTGTGGCTTACTGCCTCAAGATTTGCAACTGTTGTATTTGTCTTGATCGGATTTGAAAGAATAAGGCCATTTCCCTTTCTGTCCTCAGTAACATATGCAAGTCCATGTTTGATTGCACTCTTAACAGTATTCAGCTGTACTTCTTTTCCGTTTAATAAAATCTGCCCGGTGATGTTCTCTCCGTAGCTTTTTCCAAAAATACTCATAGCAAGCTCTGTTCTTCCTGCTCCCATAAGTCCGGAGATTCCTAAAACTTCACCTTTTCTGACATAGATATTTACGTCATCAACAACTTTTCTATCTTTATGTAAAGGATGGTAAACATTCCAGTTCTTTACTTCCATGCTCACATCGCCGATATTCGGCACTCTCTTTGGGAATCTGTCTGATATCTCACGACCTACCATTCCCTTGATTATCCTGCTCTCAGAGAAGTCATCAACGCCCTTTGTAAGGGTCTCAATAGTCGCTCCGTCTCTTATGACAGTGATCTTGTCTGCCACATAAGAAACCTCATTTAATTTGTGAGAAATAATAATGGAAGTAAGACCACGTTCTTCTTTTAGCCTGAGCAAAAGATCAAGCAGCGCTCTTGAATCAGTCTCATTAAGTGATGATGTAGGCTCATCCAAAATAAGAAGCCTTGCCCTTTTTGAAAGAGCCTTGACAATCTCTACAAGCTGCTGTTTACCAACACCAATATCCTTGATCAATGTCTGTGTACTCTCTCTAAGTCCAACAATATCCAGATATCTTCTTGCCTGCTTGTTTGTCTCGTTCCAGTCAATCTTTATTTTCTTTCCTCTCTCATTTCCGAGGAACATATTCTCAGCAATAGTCATATAGGGAATAAGCGCAAGTTCCTGATGAATAATAACTATTCCCTTCTCTTCACTATCCTTTATGGCTCCAAACTTGCAAGTTTCACCATCATATACAATATCGCCCTCATAAGAACCATATGGATAAACACCACTAAGCACATTCATCAGTGTGGATTTTCCTGCCCCGTTTTCTCCAACAAGCGCATGGATCTCACCATTCACAACTTTTAAGTTAACGTTGTCTAATGCTTTCACACCAGGAAAGGTCTTGGTGATATTTTTCATTTCCAATAATATCTTTTCCAATGTTGCCCCTCCTCCTTTTCTATCTGTATCGGCCTATTCTCAAATATAAGGCGGGCCAGTAAGACCCGCCTGTATAAAGCTTAATTACTGAAGATCGCTCTCTTTGTAGTAACCTGAATCAATAAGAAGTTCTTTGTAGTTGTTAACGTCAGCAAATACAGGTTCGCAAAGGTATGAAGGAATAACGCCTGTTCCGTTGTTATATGTTGATGTGTCGTTAACAGGAGCATCTGTGCCCTTCATGATAGCGTCAACCATCTCTACTGTCTTAGCTGCAAGTGTACGTGTATCCTTGAAGATTGACATTGACTGCTTACCAGCGATCATGTTCTTTACGTTAGCAACGTCACAGTCCTGACCTGTGATGATTGGCCAATCACCTGTGTAGTTAGCTTCAAGAGAGTTTGTAACACCAAGAGCTGTTGAGTCGTTTGAGCAAAGAACTGCATCAAGTTTTGTTCCATTTGCATAGTTAGCAGAAATGATAGCATCCATTCTTGACTGTGCATTCTCTGTTGACCAGTTAGCTGTTGCAACGTTATCGAAGTCTTTCTGGCCTGACTGAACTACAAGCTTACCTTCGTCGATGTACTTGTTAAGTACGTCCATAGCGCCGCCGTAGAAAAATCTTGCGTTGTTGTCACCAGGATCACCTGTGAAGATCTCGATGTTGAATGGGCCTGCTGCGTTGTCAAGATCAAGCTGATCTCTGATGTATTCGCCCTGCTTTGTTCCAACCATGTAGTTATCAAATGTTGCATAGTATGAAACAGCGTCTGAATTCATGATAAGACGATCATAAGCGATAACTGAGATTCCTGCTTCCTTTGCCTGAGCAAGAACTGTTCCAAGTGAATCACCATCGATAGAAGCAATAACAAGAACCTGTGCTCCCTGGCTGATCATGTTCTCAATCTGAGAAACCTGAGTAGCAATATCATTTGATGCATACTGAAGGTCAACTTCATAGCCTGCTGCCTTAAGCTGCTCTTCCATGTTGGCACCGTCCTGGTTCCATCTCTGAAGATCCTTAGTAGGCATTGCAACGCCGACTTTTCCGCCGCCTGCGCTCTCTGTCTGTGCAGGTGTCTCTGTCTTTGTCTCTGTCTTGGTCTCAGTCTGAGCTGCGCTGTTGTCAGTCTGTGTCTGAGCAGGTGCTGCACTTCCGCATCCAACCATGAGCGATGCTGCCATAGCCATTGAAAGAACTGCACTTAATAGTTTTCTCTTCATTTCTTTTCCTCCCACAATAGTTTGTTAGTAGTTTTTTGCAGATTGTTTTCTGCTCCTTACGAGTGTCATTCTAGCATCGGGAGAATAGGAGTAACTTACGACTTATAGCATATTTTTATTATTAAATTTTTATAAAAAAAGCTGTGCTAGCATTTTATTGCAAGCGCAGCTTTAAGGTTTTCAAAATAATGCTACTCTCATTATTTTGGCATTTTGCCCGGAACATTTAAGTACACATCTTCCTTTAAATGAAAGCCACTCTTTATTATAACTTCATCGATATTATCTGCTGTAACACTGACCGGTTCGATCTTAAGATATGGAATTTCTTTCCCATCATTATCATATACAGAGAGTTCTTCCTCCAAAAGCTCCTCCCCTTTAGCCAGTTTAACAGCTGACTGTGCTGCCTTCTGAGCCAGCTTCTCGATTGGCTTATACACAGTCATTAGCTGAGTCCCCTCAACTATCCTCTGGCAGGCTTCAAGATCAGCATCCTGTCCCACAACCAGCTTTTTACCTGCAAGCCTTTTTTCAGACAGAGCATGGACCACTTTGCTGGCAAGGTCATCATTGCCGCACATAATAGCATCAGCCTGCTCAACCAGATCCATATGCTCATAGATGTACTCCCCTGCAAGCTCCGCTCTCCAGCCATCAGCATGAAAAACATCAAGGACAAGTATCTTATTCTCCTCCATCACTTTTCCAAAGCCGCTCTCAACCATCGGTACATTGTAGTCGGTTGGAGATCCGCAAAGCATAAGCACCTTACCGCTACTCAGGCCCTTCTTCATAAGGGCATTTCCCATCATTTCTCCGACCTTCTCATTGTCAAAAGAAATATATAAATCTGTATCTGTCCCTGCAATAGGCCTGTCATAGGCTATCACCTTGATTCCAGCTTCCCTGGCCTTTTCAACACTCTCCAGTATCTCCTCGGAATCAATTGTTATGATGACTATCACATCCATGCCTTTTTTAATAAAATAATCAATCTGCTGCTTTTGCTGGGCAGGATCCCCATTGGCATTCTGGACATTAACCTCTGCCCCCAGCTCTTTTGCAGTGGAGACGAATACATCCCTGTCCCTCTGCCAACGCTCTATAACAAAGGAATCAAAGCACATACCGATCTGGATCTTGTCGCTTTCCTTCTCCGCACTGTTATCTGCTTTCGCCGATTCTTTTTCACAGCCACTAAAAGACATAACAGTTAAAAAAGCCAGTAAAAAAACACAAATAACCCTTCTTATTCTTTTCCCCATTTTAAATACCCTTTAGAACCTGTCTTTATATTCTGTAGGTGTAACTCCAACGTTTTTCTTAAAGCTGCGGCTAAAATAATTAGGATCAGTATAGCCACAGGAAATGCATATTTCTTTAATAGAAAGGTCCGACTCCTCCAAAAGCTTTTTGGCCTTTTCTATTCTTACATTTGTCAGATACTCAATGAAATTAAGTCCATTCTCTTCTTTAAATATCTTACTGAAATAATAAGGTGATATATTAACGACTCTTGAGACATCATCAAGGGATATGTCTTTATGGAAATTGTCTTTGATATAATCCATGGCCGTTTTCATAATGCTGTTTGAGCGCTCTTCTCTCTTGCTGATCACGTTCCTACAGGCACCTGACATCTTATCTATGAACCATTTCTTTATCTCCGCAGGTGAATCAAGCTCCATTATTTCAGGAAGATAATTGTTTCGCCCGGAGTAACGATAAGTCTGTCCACCATTCTGATATGCAAGGTGCTCCGCGTACAAAGAAAACTCCAGTACTTTAAGCCTCATGGACATCAGGTCCCCATCATCAGCTCTCTGGCACATCCAGTCGGCATATTTTTCTGCATATACCAAAGTTCCGTTCTGATCACCTTTCGTAACTGCATCAAACATGGGCTTTTCAAGGTCCTTGGGATAATCATCCTCGTATCCGCAGCTGATAGTAAGGTCATCCACATGTGCAACCGAGCCCGTCGTAGCAATAAGTGCATTCAACGCTTCCTTATAAGACTCTGCAAGCTCCCTTAAGGGCTTAACTCCGCCAATTCCCACTCTGAAGCTGATCTCTGTCTTTTTCTTAAGAAACCTGGCCATTTCCCTTGCTCTGTCAATAATCTCAGTCCTCTCGTTGTAATCAAGGCTCTCTTTTTCAAGAGGCAAAAGAACTGCTATCTTATTGGCCATTACATTTCCAATCTTGCAGTCAAAAAAGGTCCTGACACCTTCTCTTATCTCCTGATATTTACCGGATATTTTTACAGAGCTTCCAACTGCGTTGGTCATGTGGTTTCCCTCCTGGGAATCGCCACAGACAATGGCAAGCATACAGCCATAGTTCTCATTTATCCCCAGAATAGTCCTGTAGCTGTCTATATCCTCTTCAAAATGCTCCTGCAAAAGAATGTCATAAATAAGTCCGTTCTCGATAATAGGCTCAACTGTTTCAAGCTTTTCCTTGATCAGGAGCTCATTGCTGCGCTTTTCACGATCACTGTCTATCTGCTCCATGGCCTTTTTCAGAACCGTGATTACCTTTATCCTCTCCATGGGCTTTGTGATGTACTCCAAAACTCCCAGTTTTATGGCCTCTTTAGCATAATCGAACTTATCATAGGCTGACATAACAATAAAAACAGTGTTAGTACAAAACCTCTTCATTTCTTTTATGGCATCAATGCCGTTGATGCCCGGCATATGGATATCTATCACCGCAATATCAGGTCTGAAGCTCTCTGCAAGTTCTATGACCTTTCGGCCTGACTTTGCATACTCAACCTGACAGAGCTGTCCGAACTCTTTTTCTATTATGAATTTCATTGAGTCGATGACAATACCCTCGTCATCAGCAATCATCACCCTGTACATATTTTGCTCCCTCAAGCGGCAGACGAATCACTACTTCGCAGCCCTTACCTTCTCCTTCACTATATATCTGCAATACGTCTTCGTGCCCCACAAAAAGACGGAGCCTTTTTATCACATTATCCATGCCTATTCCGTTGTTGTCATAGGCGTTTTCATCACTTACATAATCCCCTGAAAGGATCTTTTCTATAGTCTCATTACTGATGCCTTTTCCGTTATCCTTTACACTTATGCAGACATCCTTATCCTGTCTGTAAACCTTAAGAACAATCCTGCCATCCCCGGCCATTTCCCTTATACCGTGATTTACAGCGTTTTCTACAATTGGCTGAAGGATCATACTTGGCATTTTGTGATCAAGAAGTCTTTCATCCACCTGTTTTTCGTAACCGATATCCCCTGAAAAACGCACATTTAAAATGTGGATGTAATTGTCAACTAAAGTGACCTCTTCCCTTAAAGTAACAGCATCCTTTTGATTTTTTACATTATATCTGAAAAAGTCAGCCACAGTCTGAACATATTCATAAGTTCTGTCAGCACCTTCCATCATTGCAAGCTGAGCACCTGCATTTAACGTGTTAAAAAGAAAATGCGGGTTTATCTGGGCCTGCAAATACCGCAGCTGTGCGTCCTTAAGATGTGCCTCCATCATCAGCTCTTTTTCCTGCATATAGCGCTCATTGGCCATGCTGACTTTGAGCTGTTCAATATAGTCCTTGATGCTGACGATCATCTTGTTAAAGGCGCCGATAACAATGCCGACTTCATCGCTATAAGAAACCGACGGAAGCGTGACATCAAAGTCACCGTCAGCGATCTCATTGGCTGAGTCTGCAAGGCTTCTAAGTGGCATTATCATCGCTTTAACAAAGCTTGTGATTATGATCACATTTCCTATCATTACAAAAGTCATTACCACAACGCCTATGATCTCAAAGGTTCTAAAGGTCTGGATAAGGGTTATGAAATCCTCTGAATTTATTACAAAAAGCTCCAGATTAAGACTTGTAATATAGCTTTGTATGTTCTCAAAAAGATTCGTGGAGGATTCATAGTAGGCTCTGTATTTTTCTACATTTCTTCCTCTTTTGGCCTCTATAGTCTGCTCAACCTGCTCAAGGTATTCACCAGACATGAACTTAATATTTCTTTCCATTCGGTTAAAAGAAAAATCAGTAACTTTTTCTCCCAGATCATCAGAAAGGTCTCTGAATTTCTGAGCGTTTATATAGTAGTTTTCCAAAGAGTCACTGGTCTTTGAAGAAAGATATTCAGTCATGGAATCCTGAACCATGTTAAGTGCTACAGAAAGCTCATTCAAAGACCTGTTGCTTTCATAAACCATCTCCATGTCTTTTGACATGCTGTTGATCCCGACTATCAAAAAGAGATTAACGATAAATATGGTTATATTGGCAAGAACGCAGGCGCTTATGATCTTGGTCTGAAGAGGGCTGTTTAAGAATTTATTCATCGAGCGCCTCCTTCTTCAGGAAATCTGCCACGTTACTTCTGTCGATAAGTGTTACGTCTGCCAGATAATATTCGCTTGTATTTCCAAATTCATAGTAGTCCAAAAGGGCAGAAACACTGTACTCTCCAAGCTGTCTGGTATCAATCGAAATAGTAGCATAGACGCCACCTCTGTCTATGGCCTTAACAATCTCAGAGGAGTCGTAATAACCGAGTACGCTGACTTCTCCTACCTTATTAAAATCAACAACTGCCTGATAAGTACAGGTGGTGTTGAGCTCATTCAGGCATACGATTACATCAGGAACATCCTCATTTAAAAAGATATCCCTGATTGATTCTTCTACCGAAAATGCATTTGTGTTATCAACCGTGACAATAGAAACATCAAACTCTGCGTCTGTTACATTTTCTTCACTGATAGTATCCTGAATGGCAGATATAATGATATTCTGTCCGGCGTCTTTGGTATCAGCATTTGCAAGAACTGCGACCTGAACCTTTCTGGTGTCCTCAATACCATCTTCTCCAAGAAGCTTTTCACGCCTTGCATCCTTGATAATATTGATGATCTGCTTTGCATACATTTTGCCCACGCTATATCCACTGATTCCCACAAAGCTCAGCCTGTCAGAATGGGTGTTATCGCCATAGAGAGTTACTACAGGTATCCCGTTACTAACCGCATCGTTTATGAGCGCGGTCATGGAGCTTGACTCATCAGCACAGACCATGATCCCGTCAACCTTTGACGCAGTTGCTATCTTCATCAGTTCTTCACAGGAATAGTCCCTTGAAAGATTCATCCCCAAAAGATCTACATAGATATCAGATTCCCTGGCTTTTTCCAGCGCTCCCTCATACACTGACTGCCAAAAATCTGTCTTGTAATTATCAGTTATCATCACAAAATACTTGTCATAGGTGTGGGCTTCCGCCTGCTTAACAAGCTCTAATCTGTAAAATCTAAAGTATAGCGACCCAAAGATAAGTGTCAAAAGCGTAAAAAGAAGCGTTAGTATCAGCACCAGATACTGTCTTCTTATTTTTTTTGCGTATAAGTCTTTTCTTACTTTCATAAGGTTGATTTTAGCAGATGACTTTAGCCAAAAAAAGTGGATTTTATTGTCATTGAAAATCAAAAATGACAATAAAATCCACTTCACTATGCATAGAGCGCTTTATTATTGCTTGGTGAGAAAATTGATGTAAATGTAGTCTCTCTGTTTTTAAAGCTTATTTCACCTGAGATATTTTTCTCAATTATGGAAGCTGCTATCTTACCTATCTCCGGATCAAACTGTGTTCCGCAGTTTCTAAGAATCTCTTCTCGTGCTTCAAGTGGCGATAGCTGCCTTCTATATGACCTGTTTGATGTCATGGCGTCATAGGCGTCAGCCACACAGATTATACGAGGAATGAGCGGTATCTCCTCGCCCTTTAATCCATCCGGATAGCCCTTTCCGTCATATCTCTCATGATGCCATCTGGCGCCGTAAGAAATAAGAGGTATCTCTGTAATAGATGAGAGTATCTCGTGGCCAATTATAGGATGCTGTCTGATGGCAGCCATCTCTTTTTCATTGAGTTCTCCGGGCTTGCGAAGAACTGTGTCAGATACTCCGATCTTTCCTATATCATGTAACAATCCTGCCTGATAGATGATCTCAAGCATTTTGTCATCGTAGCCCATTGCCTCAGCAATCTCGCAGGCGTACTCGGCAACTCGCACTGAATGGCCATTAGTATATGTATCCTTGGCATCAATTGCAGAAGAAAGCGATTTGATGATCTGTTTGGTGTAAATAACCAGCTTTTTGTGCTCCTCAGCAAGAGAATCTCTATATGAATACATCTTGGTAATGAGATAATCATTTACATACTGACTGTTTATTACATTATCTATTCGCCTGTTAAGAACTTCCTGCGCCAAAGGCTTTCTGATAACATCCGCCGCACCTATAGTAAGGAAAAAAGCTTCCTTCCCTGAATCTTCAGGAATAAGGATGATCACCGGTGTATTCTCTAATACCGGATCAGACTTAAGCCTTGAAAACAGTGTAAAATAATCATTCCCCGGGTAATCAAGATCCAATAGGATAAGTGATGGACGAAGCCTGGACTTAAGAAGCGCCAGCGCCTCTCTTTCAGATTTAACAAAGACACAATTTCTGTCCCCATTTATCAGATTACGGATATTCTCTTGTTCAGATACATTAGAAGATATACAAAGTAATATCTGCGTGTCTTTCGAAAACATGTTTTCCCTTTAATAAAACCCTTTTTTTCAACTAGTTAAAAATCTGCCTGAAAAGTTAGATTTAAATATAACAAATCACCTGTGAAAATATCTACAAAAAATTGTGAAAAAAAAACGAATTTTTTCAGGGCTTTGCTATCTTATCCAAAAAAGCCTCAATAAAATCAGGGCATGAGGGATAATAAAGGTGTGGAAAACCCATATATGAGCCATTTATATGATGTATACAGTTGTATCTACGATTTCCGGTTGGTTTTTGGGCAACAAAATCCTCTCCATTATTATCAGTGTCATAATAATGAAACTCGTGTCCCTTTATTTGAAACTCATCGTCACTTAGCTCAACGTAACCAAAGCGTACCTTTTTTCCGGCCCAGCTTGTATCAGCATCAATAAAGCCAACCATATCATAAGAATTCCCATCAGGATCCGTTATCTTTTTTGTAAGATACATGAACCCTCCGCACTCCGCCAAAACAGGAAGTCCCAGGGATAGTTTTTCTTTTATGTCCTGTAGCATATCCCTGTTATCTGAGAGCTCTTTGAGATAGTTTTCAGGGTAGCCCCCGCCAAGAATGAGGGCATCTATGTTTTCTGGAAGCGCCTTATCCCTGATCGGTGAAAAGAAAATTATATCTGCCCCAAGGCTTTTTAAAAGGCCAAGGTTCTCCCTGTAGTAAAAGCAAAAAGCTTCGTCAAATGCCACTGCTATCCTGGCTCTTAGCGACTTGGGCTCATCCTTACTTTTGGTAAAAGAAATAGCTTCTGCCTTTTTAGAAAGCTCTAAAATCCCCTTGATATCTACGCCTTCTTCAATTATCCCGGCTGTCATATCAAGTTTTTCTTTAAGGTCATCTATTTCTTTTGGCAAAATAAGCCCCAGGTGCCTGCTTGAAAGCTCAATATCCTTTTTATTTTCAACATAGCCATAACATCTTATTCCCAGCTCTTTTTCTATAAGAGGCATAAGTACAGAGGCAAAGCTCTTTGATGTCTTATTCAGGATCACGCCTTTTATGAGTTTTTCACTGTCATAGTCAAGAAAGCCTCTTATCTGCGCAATTACAGACCTTCCGGCTCCTCTCCCGTCAACTACCAGCACAATCGGTGCTTTTAAGACTCTTGCAAGGTCATAAGATGAGCCCTGTTCCTCTATTCCGCCTATACCATCATAAAGGCCCATAACGCCCTCTATTACAGCAATGTCCCCCTCATACTCATCTACAAAGAGCTTTCTTGTAAGGTCATCTCCTGTAAAAAAAGTGTCCAGATTCCCTGCTGGAATCCCTATCACATCTCTGTGAAACATGGGGTCGATATAATCAGGGCCACATTTAAAGCTGCACACATCTATATTTTGTTTTTTCAAAGCAGCAAGTATTCCCAGGGTTACAGTGGTCTTCCCACTTCCGCTTTTGGGGGCTGCTATAAGTAATCTTGGATAATTCATTTTTCCTCAATAACCGATTGTAAAAGAGACAATATATACCGGGTTTTCTGCTTCCATAAGGGAGTATTGTCCAAGGCTTTTTGCTTTACTTACCTGGACAAGCGCTATATCGGCATCCTTAATATCATAATCTTTGATAAGTTCATTTAATGCGGCGATAGTCTCGATGGTGACTGCATTTGCAACGACTCTTATTTTCTTTTCAAAGCTTCTCAATTTTTCAAATATTTCTCTAAGATTACCGCTGCTGCCGCCAATAAATACCTTGTCAGGAGCAGGAAGATCATTAAGCGCCTCTGGCGCAGTACCTTCTACCACTTCTATATTTGAAAGCATGAACTTTTCAGCATTTTTCCTAATAAGGTCACATGCCTCTTTTCTTTTTTCCACAGAATAAACCTTTATTCCGGGAGATAGTCTTGCACATTCCACTGAAACAGAGCCAGTCCCGCCGCCGATATCATATATGACATCTCTATCGCAAACCTTTAGCTTACAAATAGACAAAGTCCTTATTTCCTCTTTTGTCATAGGTACTTTATCCCTGATAAATTCATCATCCTTAAGTCCCGGAAGAAGCTCTTTTTCTGCTTTCTGCTCATTTTTGATTATGAGGGTGTAAAGACCTTCTTCATTAAGCTCCATGCATCCTGCAGGGTCAAGTACACATATCTTTTCTTCACTGTAAAGGTTGCAACCGGCATAGACTGTGAACTTACCTTTTTTGTCATTCTCCAGTTTTTCCAGAAGTTTTCCAATTCTGTTTATGTCTTTTACACCGGAAGTAATGGCTATGGTGCCGGCACTTCCTGTTACAGATGCTATTAGCTCTCCGATCCATTTTTTCTCATCTACTCCGTGAGTACTGATGATAGCTTTATCCTGCCAGTTCTCGCCTATTCTTGCGCACAGGGCACTTACCGATGATATGCCTGGCAAAACTTTTGGACTGTAGCCTTTAGCTATAAGTGCTGCATTAAGTTTCCCCGCGCCGCTGTAAAATCCTGTATCCCCTGAAAAAAGAACTACCGCCTTAATGGTTTCTTTTGCATTCTCTTCTTTTATCTTTTCAAGGGCAGGTATTATGTCAGATGCAAGGTAATATGGATACTTCCGGCATTCTGAAGTTATGCCCTTTAGCATTCTCTCTGCACCGAAGATGTAATCTGCTTCATCAATGGCTCTTTTTACTTCCAAAGTAAGTGAACCTTTTCCCATTCCAAAACCCGCCAGGATAACTTGAAGACTCTTTGTGTGTTCTGTACCTGTCTTCTCATTTTGCATATCTGAAGCAGTTTTTTCCCGTTTTGATATGCTGATTATTTCATTTTTGACTCTTTCATAGTCTTCCCCGGCAGCTTCGATAGGACGCTTTATTATGAAGATTTGAGCCCCCGCGTCTTTGGCTGCCTGAATCCTTTCAAGCTCTCCTCCGACCTTTCCGCTCTCCTTTAAGACTACGACCTTTGCATCATAGTTTTTAAAGAAAGTCAGATTCATGTCATATGAAAATGGTCCCTGCATCGCTATTATCTGCTTTCCCAAAAGACCGTTGTCATAGCATATCTTAAGGCTCTCTCCATTTGGTATGACTCTGGCCACAAGGCGTGAACATAAGCTCTTTTCACGACAAAACTCAGGAATATCCTTGGAGCCTGTTGTCAAAAAAATTGTTCCCTTTGTCTCAAGAAGTGCCTTTGCGCAGTCACCGGCATTTTCAAATAACTTTGCCCCGCAGGCATCGATTTTTTCGCCCTCCCTGTGTACTCTAAAAAAGCGAATATCCGGGAAATCCTTCCTTGCATCATCAATTTCTTTTTTTACAAGTTCTGCGTAGGGGTGAGTTGAATCAACTATAGCAATGGGCTTAACTTTTTCAAAAAGCTCTTTCATCTGACTGCTGCCAAGCCTTCCAATATGCACATCAACTAGCGGATCATCATCTATGACCTTTTTTCCATAATCCGTCGCCACAAGATAAAGGCTTGGAATTTTCGCCTTTGCAAGCTCTATAGCCAGCTCTTTTCCTTCAGTTGTTCCACCAAAAATGATTACTTTATTCATTTATCCTGTATCCTCTTGGAGTCACTAATCTGTCGCCAATAAGTTTAGATCTCGAATTTCCGATAAATACTGTTGTAAACATGTTTACGGTCTCATTTTTCAGATCAGATAAAGTGCACACATGGGCCCTTGTGCCTTCTCGGCCTATATTTTCCACGTATCCACAGGCTCTTTCCTCATCAGCGCCGCTTGCAAGCATGATGTCACAGGCTCTTTTTAAATAGTCTGCCCTCTTTTTACTGGAAGGGTTGTAGATAACTATTGAAAAATCCCCCTCTACTGCTGCTTTCAGCCTCTTTTCTATCTGCTCCCACGGCGTCAGCAGATCGCTTAAGGAAATAACGCAAAAGTCGTGATTTATGGGAGCCCCAAGAATTGCTGCACCTGAAATTGCAGCAGTGACACCGGGAATCACACTGATTTCTACCTCCGGGTACTCTTCCCAAAGCTCATACACAGGAGATGCCATACCATAAACTCCGGCATCTCCACTGCAGATAAGTGCTACATTTTTCCCTTCCTTGGCAAATTCAAAGCTTTTTCTGCATCTTTCAATTTCCTGTTTCATAGGTGTCGTAAAAAACTCTTTTTCCGGAAAAAGATCCTTAACAAGATCAACATAAACTGTATAGCCCGCAATGATATCGCTGCTTTCCATAGCTTCAATTGCCTGCCCGGTCATCATGTTCTTATCTCCGGGGCCCATTCCAACTATAAATATCTTTCCTACCATTTTATTGTGATCATCCTTCTCTTTGCTTCCGCAAGGGTCATTCCATCTCTGGAAATCTTATTTTTTACAAGTATCGCCCCATGGCCTGCGCCTAAAACTGCTGCCCTTTCGCAGACATTTCCAACGCCTACTTTGCTCCTCACAAAATCAGACTCCTCAAACTCTCCCTCTGCTCTTTCTAGTTCATCAGAAGAAAATGTGAGAAACTTTACTCCAAAGTACTGGCACAGCTTAAGCAGCCCAATTTCACTACCCTTAACGTCTATTGAGCAGATAGCATACAGGTTTTGTGAAAGCTCTTTTTCATCGTACTGCTCAAGTAAAAAGGCCTTTAGCTGTTCAAAGCTCTTGTCCTTCTTACAGCCCATTCCAAGGACCATGCGCTTTGGATAAAGAAAAAGTGCATCCTCAAAGGTCTTTTTTCCCTTCTCATCACTAATGTAAAAATCAGGAATGCATAAATTGGTCGTGCTATTCTCCTGCATATTTATATTGATCTCTGCTATATCTGTTGGCATTTTCCCTGTGAACTCTTTTTCCTTAAGATCACAGGCAAAATTAATCTTTTCACCCTTTAAAACCCTGGAAGAAATCTTCTTTATCTTTTCCTTGTCTGTGATAACAAGACCGTTTTCCCTGGCAAAAACATCTATTGCAAAAGCTCTGTTAATATCAGTTGCAGTAGTGATAACTGCCGTAGCGCCAGTTCTTTTGGCTAAAAGAGATGCCAGATCATTAGCACCTCCGTAATGCCCCGATAAAATTGGAACAACAAATTTTCCAAGTTCATCTATCACAACTACAGGGATGTCTTTTAACTTATTCTGAATGCATGGAGAAAGGAGCCTTACAGCGATTCCCACAGCTCCGATAAATACTATAGGCTGATGTTCTTCAAAGTTTCGCTTAAAAAAGTCAGAGAGCTTCTCATTCTCGTCCTTTATCTCTGCAAGAACATCGCCATTTCCATCAAACAGACTTTCTGCCAGCTGCCTTCCTTTATCAGTAGCATAAGCGACCTGTATTACTTTAATCTGATTCATTTTTGATCCCTCTAAAGCCCGTTTCAAAATCCGGTGAATAGAGTTTTGACAATGAGTAACCGGATTTTGCTATCACTCCTCCAACAAGAACAACTGCAAGATTCTTGATACCTTCTTTTTGCCCGCTCTCGTAAAGGCTCCCCACAGTGCAGAGAATCTTCTTTTCATCAGGCCAGCTTGCCTTATACACAATTGCCGCAGGAGTATCGGCGCTGTATCCGCCTTTTATCAGCCTTTTAGACAGTTCCTCAAGCATTCCCGCGCTTAAATATATAGCCATTGAGGCATTGTGAGAGGCAAAGCTTTCAATTGATTCTTTTTGAGGAACGGTGGTTTTTCCCTCCATCCTGGTGATTATAAGGGACTGACTCACATCAGGAAGCGTGTATTCAAGATTTAGCGATGCCGCAGCCCCAAAACAGGCGCTGACTCCGGGACAGCTGTCGTATTTTATGTTTTCTTTATCAAGAAGCTGCATCTGTTCCATAACAGCCCCGTAAATACTTGGCTCCCCAGTGTGAAGCCTTACCACTTCTTTTCCTTTTTTATCTGAAAGAACCATTATCTCCATGACTTCATCCAGGGTCAAAACCGCGCTGTTATATATTTCGCAGCTCTCTTTTGCATACTCTAAAAGCTGGGGATTGACCAAAGATCCCGCATAGATTATTACATCTGCTTTTTGTAAGAGCTTCATTCCTCTTACTGTTATAAGGTCAGCAGCGCCGCACCCTGCACCTACAAAATGAACCATTCGTTCCTCTTTTCTTTACATGAGTAGATCTTTTGCACCTGAAGACTTTGCAAGTATCCCATAGTCCCCTGAGTAGATCACACATTCAATTTGAATTTTCCCCTGAGCCCTGAAGTTTAAGTAAAACAGCACTTTCTCAAGTACAATGTCCATAGTCTCCTTGAGCATCCCTGCTTCTTCCACAATATGAAGCGCTTCCTCAGTGTTTGTACACCCAAGTATCTTTTTTGCAATATCAGCCTCTGCATTTGCCAAAATCGCACAGCAGGCAAGTATCTCCATTCTGCAGTCAGCCTCATGGGAATGAGTATTCATGATGCCTCCTGCAACTTTAATGAGCTTTCCGATGTGGCCTGTCAAAACCATTTTCTCAAATCCCATCTCGCATACCATATCTATAGTTTCGCCGATAAAATTCGAGCACTTCACGCTCATATCAAGGTCATATCCAAAGGTATCCTTCATAAACTGCTGACCAAAATTGCCGGGAGATACGATGGCCGTGGTCTGCCCAAGGGCTTTCTTCTGATTCAGCTCAACCCTTATGGTATCAAGAATAGCCTTAGTACTCATGGGCTCAACAATTCCTGTAGTCCCAAGTATTGAGATTCCGCCCTCTATTCCAAGTCTTGGATTAAAAGTCCTTTTTGCAAGCTCTTCTCCCTCAGGAACTGAGATTTCAACTTTCAAAATGCCATTAAAGTCAAAAAAGCTGCATACTTCTGTAACTTCTTTGAGGATCATCTCCCTTGGAACATGGTTTATCGCTGCATTTCCAACTTTCTGGTCAAGTCCGGGCTTTGTAACTCTCCCCACTCCGATTCCGCCGTCAATTACGACTTTCAAGGGGGATCTCATATCTTTTTCAAAAGAGTCCTCTACAATACTAACTTTCGAGACAATGTGGCTTCCTGTTGTAACATCCGGATCATCACCGCCATCCTTGATAACAGCGCATGAAACATAGGACTCATTCTTTTGTATATCCACGATCTGAGCCTCAAACATAACTCCTGCTGGGGTCTCTATCTCAATCGCGCTTTTCTCTTTTCCCGAAAGCAGCATATACGCTGCTGCCTTTGATGCAGCCGCAGCGCAGCTCCCTGTCGTAAATCCTTTTCTCATAGGCCATATACCAATGCATTTACAATGGCTGCAGCTATATTACTGCCGCCCTTTCTTCCGCGGTTTATTATGTATGGAACATCCGAATGTAAAAAGAGCTCCTTTGCCGCTACTACGTTTACAAATCCCACAGGCACACCAATGACAAATTCAGGTCTGTAGATACCTTTTTCCTTCATTTCATATAAGGAAATAAGGGCTGTCGGGGCATTTCCTATGGCAAAAATTATAGGAACATTAAGCTCTGCTGCCTTTTCCATGCTTACGGTTGCCCTTGTAACGCCGCGCTGTTTTGCTATTTCAGCTACGCTTTCATCAGCCATAAAGCAGTGAACTTCTCCTCCATACATGGCAAGTTTCTTTTTATTGATGCCCGCCATGGCCATATTGGTGTCGGTGACAATATGTGCGCCGTTTTTTATCATGTCCCTGGCAATCTTTATGGCGTTTTCTGAAAAGGTAAGAGTATCCGCATATTCAAAATCTGCGCTGGTATGTATAACTCTTTTTGTGACTGGAGCCTCTTCATCAGGAATTATCTTACCCAGTGCCTCAAGCTCTTTTGTTATTATCTCAAAGCTTCTCTTTTCAATTTCAGAAGGAAGTACAAATTCGATATTTTCCATATTCACCCCAAAATGCTGTAAATATAATCCATGTCCAGATTATCTCTGACGACCTGTGCAAGCTTGTCATACTCGTTTTCTTTAAAGGCCTTATAATTTACTGTCTTTCCAAGCTTTATACCCTTTATATCTGCTATCTTTTTTACTAGGTCAAGGGCTATGTCGCCTTCATCGAAGACTCCGTGGACATAGGTGCCAAAAACCATCTCATTTTGGCATGACAAAAGAGCTTCTCCATTTCTGCCCTTTGTTTCGCCCATATGAATTTCATAGCCGGTATATTTTGCTCCTGAAAGCACTTCAAAAAAGCCATCCATACGATCAAAGACTCCCTCGCACTGGGTTCTTCTTTTTTGCTTTCTAAGTATGGTATTTACAGGTAAAAGGCCAAGTCCCCTGATACTTCCGCCATCCTCAACCTTGGCAGGATCACTTATTTCCCCTCCAAGCATCTGAAAGCCACCGCATATGCCGATAACCGGGCAGGACGCCGATTTTCTTTTTATGGCTGCCTCCATTCCAGACTCGCGCATCCATCTAAGGTCTCCTATAGTATTCTTACTGCCTGGGATGATGATAAGGTCCGCGCTCTCAGCATCCCTGGGATTTGTTATGAATCTTACATTGGCTCCATCTATACTTTCAAATGGGGCAACATCTGTAAAATTGGATATCCTTGGAAGTCTTACTACTGCAACCTCTATGGATGGACCTTCTGCCTGTCTGTTGACTGTCAGCCTATCGCTAAGACTGTCCTCATCATCTATAAGAAGCCTTGTGTATGGCACAGTTCCTATAACAGGCACCTGTCCCATCTCTTCTATCATTTCTATTCCGGAATCCAAAAGAGTCTTATCACCTCTGAATTTGTTGATGATAAGCCCTTTAACCCTTTCTCTCTCATCTTTTTCAAGAAGTTCCAAAGTGCCAAGGAGCTGTGCAAATACTCCGCCCTTGTCGATATCTCCCACAAGAAGGACCGGCGCATCAATGAGCTTTGCAAGACCCATGTTGACTATATCATCCGCCTTCAGATTTATCTCCGCCGGGCTTCCAGCCCCTTCAACCACGATGATATCAGCCTGGCTTTCAAGCTCGTGATAGGCAGTAAGTATATCAGGAATCAACTTCTTTTTATATTTGAAATACTCTCTGGCAGGCATATTCCCTATAACTTCGCCATTTACTATCACCTGGGAGCCTACGTCATTTGTGGGCTTCAAGAGAACAGGATTCATGTACACAGAAGGCTTAACTCCTGCGCATTCCGCCTGCATTGCCTGTGCTCTTCCCAGCTCTAATCCATCCTCCGTGACAAAAGAGTTAAGCGCCATATTTTGGGATTTAAAGGGCATAACCCTGTATCCGTCCTGTTTAAAGACTCGGCAAAGACCGCCCGCTAAAAGGCTCTTTCCCACATTGGACATAGTGCCCTGAACCATAATTACCTTTGTTTTCATAATTTTACCTGTTTATAAGCTTATAAAGAGCATCCGAATAGCCTCTTAGCCCGTCGATCAGCGTCTTTCCACAGCCCTTTTGCATATGATATATATCTTCTATAATCTCACCGGTTATTATTTCTTTTGGCCTTCCAACAGCGACAACTCTTCCATCATTTATTGCGATCACTTTATCAGCTAGTGCTTCTACAAATTCAAGATCATGGATAGAGAGTACAACCGCTATATTTTCTCTTTTGGCCATCCTCTTTATTATTGACAGAATATCCACCTTAAACTGAATATCAAGAAAAGACGTGGGCTCATCAAGGATCATTATCTCCGGCTCCTGACAGATTGCCCTGGCAAGCATAATCCTCTGGCGCTGTCCATCGCTTAGTTTGCTAAAGTCATTTTCTGCAACTTCTTTTGCATCAACCAAAGCGATTGCCTCATCAACTTTTTCCCAGTCATTTTTGGAAAGTATCCCAAGCCTTCCTGTGTAAGGATATCTTCCCGTTGCCACCACTTCTCTAGCAGACATAAGCTGGGGCTTGATCCTCTGTGTTGTGACCATTGACATCACAGTAGAGAGTTCTTCACCATTTACAAGTTTGTCCTCTTTTTCTTTGATATAGATTTTGCCTGATAACTTTTCAAGCTGCCTTGTTATGGTATTAAGGATTGTTGATTTACCCGCTCCGTTAGGGCCTATAAGGGCTACGATCTCACCCGGCATAACTTCCAGTGTGATATCTGCCACTACAGTTTTTTGATAGCCGACATCCAGCTTGTAAACTTTTAATACTTTGTCCACTTTTATCTCTCCCCTCGCCTTAAAAGCAGCAGGATAACAACAGGTGCGAGTCCCACAGCCGTCACAGAGCTGATGCTAAGTTCCGTCGGTGCGAAAGCTGTCCTTGCTATATCATCGCAGATCAGCGTTATAATAGCTCCTCCAAGGAAACACGCAGGTATCATGATAAGTGGTTTTGCCGTCTTAAAAAGTCCCCTCATAATATGCGGAACTGCTATTCCCACAAAAGATATGGGACCGGCAAAGGCTGTTACTGTTGCTGACAAAAGGCTTGATGAAAGAATTAGTATCACTCTTAATGCCTTTATATTTACTCCCATGTTCCTTGCATATGCTTCTCCAAGCTGGTAAGCACCAATGGGCTTAGAGAGCATGAAGGATAAAAAAATACACGCAAGCACAAAGATTAAAGATATCTGCACATGCTCCATAGTAGTTCCCGAAAAGCTTCCAAGAGACCAGTTGTGGAGATTAACTATATTGGAATCCTCTGCAAAACACACCACAAAATCAGTTATTGCAGAGCATATATACCCGATCATAACACCGCACACTACTAAAAGAGACATGTTGCGGACCTTGCCTGCCATTATCAGAACAATTCCCATCGAAATGAGTGACCCGATAAATGCTGCAACTATCATTCCAAAGGACGAAAATACACGTCCGTTCTTTAATAAAAAGACCATTGCAAGTGCCACAAAGAGCTTGGCCGATGAAGATACTCCAAGCACATAAGGTCCTGCAATGGGATTTCCAAAAAATACCTGTAATAAAAAACCTGAAACAGCCAGCGCTCCGCCCATGATAACTGCTGCAAGGATCCTTGGAAGCCTTATGGTCAATAAAATATTTCTGGCGAAATCTTCTCCTGATCCTTTAAAAAAGGCATAAAGATCCTTAACACCTATATCCGCGCTTCCTATCAGCACGGATATAAGTCCTAGTATTACCAAAAGAACTGTCAATATGAAAATAATAAGAATCTGATCAGCGGTTTTTTTCTGCAAAATCATTCCTCTAACCTGAACAAATAGTTAAGTTTTTTTGTATCGTCTTCAAGTATATTATTAACATCCTCAATAAAATCTGCCACGCTTGTGCTCTGCTGAAAAAAGCTTTCAGGCAGACAGTATATATCGCCGCTTTTAAAAGCACTGAATTCTCCAAGAAGAGGCATTTTCCCCACCAGTTCCTTTTTACTGACAATATCCCCTTCGATTGTTCCGTTGTATATAAGCAGGTCTGCATCTTTTGCTCCTGCATAAAAATCTTCCACAGTAATAGTCATAGTGGAGAGATTGTTATCTTCTTCGCCATTTAAATCTTTGGGAACGTAGACACCTCCTGCAAGATTTATCATTGAGCTGATATAATCCCCGGCTCTTCTTACCGTCACCATTCCGTTTGAATTAATTGAAAAAACTGCCACAGTTTTTCCTGTTTTCTCTTTTGTCTTGATTGCGTTTACTCTTCTTTCCTGTTCTTTAAAAAGAGCTGTTGCTTCATCAAGTTTGTTATAAATTACTCCGTAAAGCTTTACCCACTCCAGTCTTCCAAGAGGATTGCTCTCGTAGCTTGAGCGCTCTATCATAACTGTTATCCCAAGGCTTTTAAGTTTCTCATAGACCTCCGGATTGTGATAGATCATGGTATTTTCTATTGCAAAATTGCACCCCTCCGATAAAAGAAGCTCATAATCAGGGGCCGAATACTTTCCCGCATAGAGAAGGTCGCCGCTCTCCATAGCTTTTTTCGCCTCTTCTACTGACCAGTCTTCTTTTTTGGTGCCTGACAGTCTGATACTGTCAAGAGCTCCTATTGAAGCTATAAGATCCATTACAGATGTGGATACCAGGTAAGTTTTATCAGTTTTGATTGTTTCATATTGTGAAGCCTTATCTGAGCAGCTCTGCAAAAAACTCTGCTCCAAATCCCCGCTTCCAATAGTTATATAATTGTATCTGTTTTTATCATTATCCTCGTAAAAGTCGACACTGAACTCTTTTGCATACTCAAGTTCAAGGCTGCCTGTAAGAGTAAGTTCATCCGTCGACGCGTGTCCTGCGTTTATTACAGATTCAGTGCTCTCTCCCTCTGAAGAGATGTCTTTTTCTCCTATTCCATGAACGGTAAGCTTATACTCTATCTCATGAGGTGTACTCATGGCTGTCGTATCCGCAATCACCGTAAATTCCTGATCAAATCCGGGAACAGGTATTGTAAACTTTGAATTTTCTCCGGCCAAGGCTTCATTTAGGTACTTCTTACCATCAACCACCATGTAATCGTAATGGCTGCTGGACCATACGATACATGCTGTGATATTTCCATCCTTGGCCACAACCTCAGCCGGAGATTCTACTGTTGCTTTGCCGCTTCCTCCCTCTAAAGAAACTTCGCAAACATATACTCCGTCAGCAAGTATTTTGTTTTCTGTATTCTGGCCACAGCCCGTAATAAGGAGCAAAAAAGCTATGATCAACGCAAATGTCTTTTTCAAAATACATGCCTCCGGATAAAAAAATTACTGTGTCACTGAAACTTTATGGTCGTACCATTTGCCCTTTTCACCTAAAATAGCAAGGTCAAATTCCTCTGAAAGCTTCTCTACAGGAACATCAAAACCATTTACGGTCTCTTTGCTTCCATCGCTGTATGTAACCTCGACGTCATAAGGCTGTAACCAGTCAGCCTCATTCTTTTCGGCATCAGCTGCTGTTCCAACATAGAGATTAACTATCTTTTTGGAAACAAGCGCGATTGAAATATATGCTGTTCCATCTTCATTAACTGTAAGTGTACCTTTTCCGTTGTTTGCTTCATTCACACGAAACATACCTGAATCTGTGTTAAAAGAAACTTCGTAAGTACCCTTTTCAAGTGCGATGCCTGATGCATCTGATTTTACTGAATCACTGGTTTTTTTTATGGCATCAGCTGTGTGCTGAACATAAAGGGCCTCAATGTTCTCAATTCGGCCAAGACCTGCAATCTGGCAGTCAACTGACAAGCCTGCTGCCTCAAACATTGACTTCCAGGAATCTTCTTCATCACCTGCCATGTCATTATTGGCGTGGTCACCTGCAACAACCATAAGTGGTCTTAAGATGACCTTTGTATAACCTGCTTCCTGAACTGCAGCTATCACATTTTCACATGCTGTCTCTTCGGGCTCACCCTCTACAGTTCCAACGAATACATTCTTATAGCCAAGTTCATTCATCTGAGTCTGCATCTGAGAATAGGTAACCTTTGCAGCATGGCTTGTGCCATGACCCATAAATACAAATGCTGTCTGCTCTTCTACAGCTTTTTCAAGGCTATCAAAACCAGCTTCAGCAAGGGCAGCATTTGTTATCTCTTTTGCTACAGTCTGCTTGTCTTCGTTTATGATTGTTGCATCAGCGCCAACTTCTCCAAGAAGTGGTTCCGAAATCTTAACTGTTTCAAAAGAATCAGCGTATTTATTAACTGCATCTACAAGCTCATCATACTCTGCCCCATGCATAAGATGTGTAGGCTGGATCACAAGATTTTTTACGCCATTTGCAACTGCTCTTTCAAGGGCCTGATCCATGTTATCAATAGCTTCGCCATCTCTTGCCTGAATGTGATTGATAATGATCTGAGCTGTAAATGCTCTTCTTACTGAATAGTCAGGATTTGCTGCAGCAATTGCCTTTTCAATTCCGCCTATGTCCTTAACTCTGCTGTCATTGAAAGAAGTACCAAAGCTGACAACAAGAATTTCATTTTCACCAATTTCATCCTGATTAAGCGGGTCATCCAAAGAAGCATCGCCTGTATCTCTTCCAAAATAATCAGGATCAGCGAATTCTCCTTCTACTAATTCTTTTTGTGCATCTGTAAGTGCATCCCATGCCTCTTTGGCTGCAGTGCACTGAGCGTCTGTCTCATCTGTTCTTGTCTGAACATAGATAGCGTCAATTAAAGCCGCTACATTATCAGCAGCTTCTTGATCAGATATTTCCTGTGAAGCATCTGTTTCTGTGCTTGCTAAATTTTCTACTGCGGCTGATGTTTCTGTCACAGCGCTCTCGGACGTACCTGTCTGACTGCTGCCGCATCCACAAACTGCAAGTGCTGTCAAAGTGGTCAGAACAAGTGAAGTAACTAGATTCTTTTTCATTTTTCCTCTCCTTGTACAGGGATTTCATTCTGCAACTTTGACGCAATAAAAGAAAAAGACCACATGCATAGTGGTCTTCAAATTCAGATAAATATATCAAAAGATATTTCACATGAATCTGATTCGAAGTCCGCAAATCAAAATTGCAAAACTTAGGCAGGTCTCCTGACTTCGGTCAACATCTGCGCTATCTTCCCAATTTCTCAGTGATAACAAGCACAAACTCCCTAACACAGTGACGGCTTCGCTCCGGATTCTCACCGGATTCCCTTTTCACCCATTCGTAACAATGGACACCTAAGCTCTATGAAATCTATTATTTTTTTCTATGTCAAACTAACATAAAAGAATATTACTGTCAATTCCGCTACTTGCTTCTTTAAAAACATTATGTATAATAGGAAGGTACTTTTTTTGTAATATAGAGGAAAAATTAATGAAATATTTAAAGCAGTTTCTGATTATTCTGGCGATTTCTCTTTTGGGCGAAGTCTTAAAAGCTATTCTCCCATTACCAATACCAGCCAGCATCTATGGAATGGTCCTTATGTTTGTCTTTCTCCTCACAGGAATCCTCAAACTCGATCAGGTAAAGGACGCAGGTAAATTTCTCATCGAGATCATGCCTGTTTTATTTATCCCGGCAGGCGTGGGCCTTATGTCATCATGGAATGTTTTGCAGCCTGTTCTTATCCCCGTATCAGTTATTACAGTGATCACAATATTTACCGTAATGGCTGCTACCGGATTGGTATCACAGTTTATCATCAGAAAGGATAAGAAGGAGAAAACACTATGAACGAATTTATGCAAAACAGCGCCTATGCAGGCGTAACAATAAGTCTCATTTCTTACGGTCTTGGAAATTTCCTTAAAAAGAAAACAGGTCTTGGCCTTTTTAATCCACTTCTTATTTCAATGATAGTTACCATGCTGTTTTTGCTTGGATGCGGAATCGATTATGACACCTACAATGAAGGAGCCAAATACCTTAGCTGGCTTTTGACACCTGCTACTGTGTGTCTTGCCATTCCTTTATACGAAGAATGGGAGCTTCTTAAAAGCAATGCCAAAGCCGTTGTTATCGGTATTTTTTCAGGGGTTATAACAAGCCTTGTGACAGTATTTGTGCTTGCCAAGCTCATGGGGCTTTCTCATGAAAGCTATGTAACCCTCCTTCCAAAGTCAATCACAACAGCCATCGGAATGGGCGTTTCACAGGAACTTGGAGGATACGTAACCATCACCGTTGCAGTTATTGTTATCACCGGAGTTTTAGGAAATATCTTTGCTGAAATCATTTTTAAGCTTTTCAGAATACATGAGCCTATATCCAAAGGTCTTGCCCTTGGAACCGCAGCTCACGCCATAGGCACTGCCAAAGCTATGGAAATTGGCGAAATCGAAGGCGCCATGAGTTCACTTTCAATCGCTGTAGCCGGTATCCTTACTGTAATATTTGCATCAGTCTTTGCAGGACTGATTTAATTTCAATCAGCTCAATATTTTGCTATGTCTGTAAGTGGAACCTTATTAACCTTACTAAAGGCCAGGTAATTGATTACAACTGAAAAAAGAGTATTTATCAGAACTGACGCAGTCCAGGCCATTGCAAAAGGCTCCCTTACAAACATGAAGGCATCAGTTTCAAGGCTTTGAATGATCCTTCCGGTAAGTGGAACTCCCAGTGCCAGCGCTATCAGCATGGCAAGCTCTAGCATTCCATAAAAGAGCTTATATTTAGTATCATTAAGCTCTTTTTCCATATCTTTTTCACCCTGCTCAAGTTGTGCCTGTCCATCAGCAATCTGAGTATTATACTCTTCTTCACCTTCTCTGATCTTTCTAGCTGCTTCCGAAAGCTCTTTTTCTGCAGCGGCTTTTTTTTCTTCAAACTCTTTTTCTCCTAACTGCAATGCTTCAAGAGCCTTTGCTATAGCATCCTCATATACCTTTCTGTTCTTGTCGATTTCAGCTTTTCCATTTGCAAGCTCATCCCGGATCTTTAACTCAGCGCTTTCGTATTCCTGTTCAAGATCTGACAAAATGGACGTTGCGCGCTTATCAGCTATTGACACAGATTCTTTTTCCAAAATCGTCTTTATTTCCTGAATCCGGTCCTGATATGCATGCTCAAAGGAACTCACAGATACATCTGCATCCACAAGGATATTTGAATAGTCAAAAGACAGATCCTCGACATCAAAAGAATCCGTGGGCAGCACAACATAGTCTGTGGACGTATTTACCATGTAATCAGGGTGGGATGCAATGCCTGTTATCTTATAAGTTTTGTTGGGAAGAACATCAGAAAAACGTGCAGAGGAAACCTCCAGGGCAATCTCATCGCCTATACCGGCTCTGATTTTTTGGCTTGCGCTGTAGGAAATGGCACATTCATTTGGGGCAGTTGGAAGAGACCCGGATGTAACTGTAGGTATGCTGACATTTTTTGTAATTGAGACGATAGTAACTGATGAATTGTTTTCTAAAAAGCTTGCGATTCCATAGAAGGTGATCTGCCCCTCAGCATCTTTTACCTCCGGAAGAGATTTTATCTTGTCGACATCTTGCTGTTTTATTCCGATACTGCTTGATATATCAAAATCCCTGAAATTCTGCTCATCAATATAGTAAAGAGAAGCTCTCCTGACTGTGGACGACGCAAAATAAAGTCCCAATATGAGTGTTGTTCCTATCAGGACTATTGTCACTATTGATAACCATGACACAAAACGTTTTTGTATATTTCTCAGAGAATCAACAAGCCACGTCTTCATGTAAATATTTTATCATAATTTAGTGCACGCGTTCCATACGGGAAGTTCTTACATCGCAAAGCTACACTGATTTTTATCCTTGCCTCTTCATATATCCCATATACTTATCTGCTGATATTTTTCCGGCAGGTTATTCATAAAACGAAAACAATCCTCCGGATTTGACATAATACCATTTTCTTTGCAGATTCTTTGAAATATCTCAGTCAGTTCCCCGGCTTTAGGGCTTGGCAATTCATAGGCATTTCCATATCGTTTAATGTAGCGTTCCTTCAGCCCGGGAAAATGCTTGTCAAGCGCTGCGTAATAGTATTCCCGGTCGCCATCCCTAAGTGTTAATCCCATACCAAAATCTATGATGCCTTTTACCCGGACTCTGACGCATTCATTCAGGATAGCAGTAATATTATCTTCCGTATCGTTAATGAATGGTAAAATCGGAGTAAGCCAAACTACAGTAGGAATATCCCTCTTTTGCATTTCTTCCAAAACTTCTATTCGCCGTTTTGTATTACAAACATTCGGTTCCAATATTCCACACAATTCGTCATCCCAAGTCGTAAGTGTCATCTGAACCACACACTTTGCAGAACGGTTTATTTCATCAAGCAAATCGATATCCCTAAGGATACGGTCTGATTTTGTCTGTATTGCTACACCAAAGCCATATCGCTTAATGATTTCAAGGCACTTCCTTGTCAATCCTAATTCTTCCTCACAATGCATATACGGATCAGACATTGAGCCGGTACCGATCATACATTTTTGTCTTTTGGATTTCAGTGCTTTCTCTAATAATTCCGGAGCGTTCTGCTTTACTTCTATATCTTCAAACAAATGTGTGAACTGATAACAACGACTACGACTGTCACAATAAATACAGCCGTGGGAACACCCTCTGTATATATTCATTCCATAATGCCAACCGCTCTTAGTTATTATTCCTTTAGCATTCACAAAGTGCATATTATTCTCCGCTACGTTTGAAATTACTCTCCTATTCAGTAAGAATGCGTATTCCTCTTATCCGTTTACAAGCTTCAGAAACTTTTTATCGTTCATCTGCTCGTTGGTAATATATTCTCCGTCATGGAATAGTGCATAGTTTGTGATTGGAGTAGGTGCGTTTTGTGCTTCCTGTCTACTTTCAATATGAATTGCATGGAAGGGTATGTCATTCTCTTTTGCAGTCTGCCTCAAAACCGGAACATATTTCGCGTTGAATGGGCACTGGTTGGTGTAATACAGAACATATCCTTTTTCATCTATGCGTGGATGCTTGGCACATTCCTTGAAATCTGGCTTATCAGCCTTCTTATCAAATGGCAGGTACCAAAGCTGAATACCATTATCAGCTTCATCGCATACTTCAAAGCCTTTATATTTCAAGAACTTAGGATCCGCAAGGAATGGCTTTTTCTTGGCTGAAGAAAGAATGCAAAGACCTTTCCTACCCTTTTCCTTACTGTCAGCAATACAGGCATCCAGAAGCTCTGTGGAATAGCCATGTCCTTTAAAAGAGCCAGAAACCCACAGGCAATCTATGTACATATAACCATCAGCCTCAATAGGGACCCATGCACTCTCAGCAGGAATGTACTCAATAAAGCATTTGCCACGCTCCGCGCTCTTTAAAAAGACAAGTCCCTCATCAAATCTATCTGCAAGCCAGGCTTTCTTTGATGAAACCTGAACGTCTTTATTATTGGATATAGCGCAGCAAATGTGCTCTTCCTCTAAATTGTCCTTGGTAACTCTAATATATTCCATGATCATTCCTCCAATTTACATTACCAGATTTAGTTATTTCTTTGGGTCAGTCATAGTTAGAAGTTACTTGTATCTTTCCGCTTTATAGGATGTCTTATCACAGTTTTAAGTTTCTCCGGAGCTACCTTCCTTGCATCACTTAGGTATATTTCATGATGAAGTCTTTTTTCAGTAATATCTAGTTTGTATCCCTGCTGTTCCATGAAGTCATGCATCATCTGCACCGTTGCAGGTTCGTCATCATAGGAGCCGATATACATACACTGAACGCACAGTCCTTCATCATTGGGATTGCCGCTGCCCCTAACTGCAATATAATTCATCTTCGGAACAGTGATGATAGAGGGCGTACCCTTCGGCATATAAAATTCTTTGTATTCCTTCTTATAATCAAACGCCATACCTTTTATCCCTCCGTCAGATCTTTCTCTCCATAAGGCTTATTCCAGGAACCGATCTCGATCAAGTTTCCTTCCGGATCTGCGATATAGCAGGTTCTCTGTCCCCAGGGCTCAAGCTCAGGCTCAAGCACAGATGTCGCTCCATTTTCCACGGCTTTCCTATATGCCTCATCCACCTCTTCAAAAGTATCTACATATAGCGCTATTTCAAAATGGCCATTCAATCCCTTGATATACTCATATCTCCGGCTTGTCATATTTTCAAAATCTTTTCTGCCGTACAGCAGAAATAACGTTCCATCCTTCACCAGATAAACGTTTGATGTATTCTCTTCTTCCTTGATTTCGAATCCAAGAACATCCCGGTAAAAACGGATCATCTTTCCCATGTCCTCAACAAGCAATCCAAAGCCATCTAATCTCATTATGTTAATCCTCCATAGATTTTTAATGTTTCTTCAGCATTCCTGCGGATAATGTCCCGCGCCTCTGCAGGCTCTAACACCTCTGCCTTTGCCCCAAAGGTCATTAACCATGTCACAAGGTTTTCCATATCTGTATAATCTGCCGTAAAGAGTAGCCTTCCATCATCGGCTTCTGTAAAACAATGCGGCCCGAATTCTTCAACCAGCCGCCACTTTATATCCGGTGTAAAAAGAGCCTTTACTTTTATACTGCCCGGAAAGATCTTCTCATTCGACAGGTCAGGCATAGGTGCATACCTACAAGTGAAATTCACATCCATTTCTGCAACACAATCCATACGGTTCAGCTTGAACAGCCTGTAATCTTTGCGCTCTAAGCACCATCCCCATACATACCAGCTTGACCACCGGAAGACAAGATAATATGGTTCTATCCTTCGATTGCTCTCTCCATTCGGTCCATAATATTCAAACTGTATAAGATGCCTGCTCTCTATCGCTCTCTGGATCACTTCAATCTTTGGAGCAAGGGAGCCCTTATACCATGAGGACAGATCGATAAGTATAGAATCCCTGCCACTGATAAACTCAGATGATCCGGTTTGGATTTTCTCCATCAACTGGCCATAGTAGCTGCTTCCGCTCACACTGTCCAGACTCCGCAGTCCTGCAAGTATCATCTGCATGTCCTTCGATGTCAGAATAGTCCTGTCCATGCGATAGCCATCCATGATGCTGATTCCTCCGCCAACTCCCTGGGAAGTCTGTATAGGAATCCCTGCTTTACACAGAGCCTCGATGTCTCTATTGATAGTTCTTTTTGAAACCTCGTAGCGTTCTGCCAGCTCAGGTGCTGTAGTTTTCTCTTCCTGAAGTAATACAGAAAGTATTCCAATCAGCCTGTCTATCTTCATTATCTTTCACTCCACTAAAACCATATCATTGCAAACACGACATCTATATGTCATGTTTATTATAACATTTTTTTATTTGATATAAAAAACCTCTATCTCATTACAAGATAGAGGCTTAAAATTATATGATTATATTCGGATAGAACGCTCCACTTTCTAGGGACTTTGAGCGGAAAACTGAAAGTTATATTCCATTGATTTACTTTGACTGTATTGAACAAATCCTCATCTTATTGTTTATCGTCAGAACGCCCCACGCCTTCCTGTTTACGGGAGATGCCGGCGGAATGAATACACCCTCTCTTATAGTGTTGCTCTCCGTTCTTCCAAGGTTCGTGATACAATGGCCGTCGCGCTTTTCATAACCGAACATCTTGCTACCGACAAATCTGCCGGCCTTGCTCTCAAAACTTCCAAGAGTCGATATAGCTATGGCATCGAGGAGTTCCGGTTCCATATTGAAATAACACGAGAGAACGAGCATCTCCCTATCCGGCTTACTTATTATGCTCCTGACTTCATGATCTACAGCCCTTGCGAGTTCCATGATCTCATAGGTTTTCTTCTTAACCACCACGCTGAATGCTGTAGCATAGTTTCCAAGCGAGCCTTCCTTATAGTTTTTAATCTTATTCCTTATGTCAGAAGCTATGACCACCTTATTTGTTTTCTCATCGATCATCATCTTAGCAACAAGATAGTCATTGAGCGATACCCCGTTTTCTCTGCATAGACCAAGGAGCGTATCAAGCTCTTCTCCATCAACTCTCTTTATCTCACGCTTTATATCCTGTTTGCGATCATGATCACGTTCAAACTCAAGATACTCGTCGTAGCTGACCCTATGCCCTTCTTTACGCCACTTCTTATTGGCATCTCTGATCAGCGCCCTGCTGATAAACCTAAGGTCGCTGCCATTCGGAAGATCATCAAGGCTTTCCATCAGCTTCTCATCAACAAGGTGCGGCCTGGCACCGCTAGTATAATGATCCGCAAACTCCTGCACCAACTGTAGAAGCCCTCTCCCGTCGCAAAGAAGATGATGTGTTATAAAAAGGACTCTCGTTCCGCTCTCGGATGGATAAGCATAGACCTTGAGCAGCGCTTCCTTCTGAACATTCCATCCAGCTGAAGATACCGCCTCATAATCAGTCTGCCAGTTATCGTCTGCCTCTTTTATCGTTATCGGAATCTCAAGTTCAGGATGCTCCTCATAATATATCAATGAACTTCCCTCCTCCTCGGCTATCAGACTTCTCATAAGCGGATGAGCCGATCTAAGAACACCAATGCTCTCGATGATACCGTCCGCATCGAACTCCGCTCCGATTTCCGCCATGATACCGAAGTGCATGTTCGGGGACATATAGTGCGCCCTTTCCGTATATAAGTATTTCCTACCTGGCATAAATCTCTCTTTCTCCTTATGAACTACATTCTTTTAGTCAGTTATACTTTCTTTCGCACTGTTGATAAGACCGAGAAGGCCCGTCTCCTTAATAAGAGCTATACCCTGGAATTCATCTCCGAGGACAATCAGATTGTCGCCTGTGTTAATATCGAAGATTTTTCTTGCTTTGGCAGGAATGACGATCTGACCCTTATCTCCCACTTTGACCATTCCAAAGATATGTTTTCCTTTCGGCGGTATAGTATATCCCAGGTTGTCCGAATCATTCTTTTCATATGAGATAAGGTCGTCCATGGATACACCAAAGAGGTCAGCCAGCATCTTACATCTCTTTATGTCCGGCAGCGACTCTCCGGTCTCATATTTTGAAAGCGTCTGTCTGGATACGCCTATCTTCTCTGCAATTTCCTCCTGTGACAGGTTATTAAGCTTTCTTAATTCCATAAGATTGTCTGCAAAACTCATGTTTTCTTCTCCTTTTTTATTCCCAGAACACACCACCTTATGAAAGGTATGCGGCTCATGATTTCATACAGAAGGTAGGAGCCTGCGAATGCTGCTATTGCAACCAACAGGTATACGATGACAGGGGCAAGGAACGGACATAATGTATGCAGATACCATCCGCTGACCGCTATCATCAGATAATGGAATACGTAGAGGCCCCATGATTTTCGGCACATCCACTTTGAGAAAGCATTCGTGAAATTTCCCCATTTTTTCATGAAGGCAAGTATACCGAGAGTTCCAAACCATGCGTATACATTGCACATGATTGTGTCCAGAACTACATGATCCGGATAAGGCTGACCTATATATAAAATCACGAAGGCTACGCAGGATGCGATGGCAAGAATGCTTAATAACAGCCAGCTTTCGCCAAGTCGATCCATCACTTCGTCATGGGACAGTACAAAGTAGCCTATCAAAAAGCCCAGTCCGTAAATACCGAATCTGTATACCACTATTATCGGTGTGTTAAGTATCTGCGCTGCTCCGTATACGGGTATGACAAGAAGTATAAGTGTCAAAAGATTTGCTTTGCCGCATATATTATAGAATCTGTCTTTTTCAATCCTTCTGATCAGTACCAGTATCAGGCTGAAGAGCCAAAGCATCTGAATGTACCACAGCGGACCTGATCCGCTGACTGCCATTATCAGGAAAAGGATTGGCCCTGATACGTTGTTCATGGAATTAAAAGCACCGGACATCAGCATGTTGTAATAGCCAAGAACCCAGCCGAAAACCAAAAGGCCGATTGTTGATGGCACAAGATACTTTCTCGTCCTTACGCTGATAAATTCCTTTTCTGTTCGTTTAATTAGTTCATAGCGGGCTGACATGCCGGATACCACAAACAGAAGTAACATGAACCAAGGATATACAATGTACTGATATATATCCTGTGGCTGATGTTTACTGAAAGGTCCGATGATGCCATGTTGTGTTACACCGTTGAATATGTAGATTACATGATAGATGACAACCAGCACTACTGTTATCCAGCGAATATTATCCAAATACACCTTCCTCATATTTCTACCACCTTTGCCAAATATTTTAACATTTTTATCAATCATAAAAAAGTAAGCTCCACCTGTCTACCAAGCGAAGCTTACATATTTTGCTATTTTTTGTTAAATTTGGTTGCGAGCGCATAGTTTTATAAAAGCGCTCATTCACTGTAACTGTACAAACCTTATATCCAAGTTTCCCCATGAATGGAACCTTTTCATATTTCCTAGTTTCAGTATCAATAATGATCATGGCTGATTCTCCAATCTGCCTTCCATCACTATATGTTGAAAATACATCTGTAGAAATGAAGCCATTCTTTTCTCTAAGTATTATAGCAAGAAATTATCAATCATTTTCTTTATGGTTCTATCATTAAGCACTATGTTTGATGTCTCGAAGGTAAGCATTAGTCTATCCCCGGGTATTATTCCATTATAAATATATGAATTAATCTTCCTTACTGCTTTTTCGGAGTATTTAGGATCATCCATTTTTCCATCATGCTCCCAATATACTTCTTTTCCTGTCTTGCGACTGAGAATTGTAAAGTCCGGATACACCACCCCATAGCCTTTTAAGACAATAGGACATTCATATTTGTATTCAATTCCCAAATCGAATAAAGTATCTGCGATCAGCTTTTCTGACTTTGATCTTACCCTCTCTCCTTTTTTGGTATATATTTCAGGTGTACCTTCATCAAACGCTTTTCCTGTATATGGGATTGCTTTCCAATCAGCCACTTTCTGCTCCCATGTCTTTTCAACAGGTGTAACCAGAGCCTGCCTATTGACGTTCATATTGGTATAGATAAGTTCAAGCTCATCTTCCGAATACTCTTTACTAATGATCTGGATTTGCTTAAGTCTCCTATCTACCAGCTTTTTCATCTTCTGGTCATAAGACTTTTGAGCCAGTCTTCTAACAAGAGGCATATCCTCTTTCTTTAGGTATTCTCCTTGTTTTTGATACTTACCATCCTTTTCTTTGCAATGCATGTACTGAATATGTTTGCCGGATGATGTTATCCTAAGATTGCCTTCAGGCACTTCAACAAGTCTTTTATCTACATCCTGTTTGATTTTCTTTAGTCTTTTCTCTTCTGCAATTAAGTATTTCTTTAGTCCTATCATTTTTTATTTCTCCTTTTTGTTTTTTACTTGTTTGTTACTTGTTTCTTACTTGTTTCTTCTTTTACTTGTTGTTTCTATTGCTTGTTGTTTTTTGCTTGTTTTTTTTGGGGGCAGTGGTAATTGTTTTAGGCTTCCTGCCTATATTAGGCGTTTTCCTGAAAGGAGCATTGCTTTATTCACCATTCGTTCTGCCACTATTCAGTCTTCAGCCAATATAGGCATTGCAATTATCAATTGCTGTTCTGCCTAAATCCAGTTCTCTTGCAATATAGGCATTGATTTTAAGTAGCAATTTTCTGCTACCATTTGCCATTCCCGCCATATAGGCAGTTTGTCCAACGTAAAATTAACTGCCTATAGTGGCAATACTCGGTATATAGGCAGAACTGATACTTCAAAATCAACTGCCTACACAAGCGATACTCAGGATATAGGCATAACTGATCCCTCAAAATCAACTGCCTACACAAGCAACACTAGGAATATAGGCAGACACCCCCCATTTTATTTATAATGATCAACTGCCTATATCAACAAGTCTCGGAATATAGGCAGAGTTCACCTCACTAAAATCAACTGCCACTATCACAGAAATTGCTCAAGTACCAGAAATCATGCCATAAGAAGCAGAAATCATGCCACAAGCAGCAAAAATCATGCCATAAGTAGCAGAAAACATGCTATATGTCGTTAAACTTTGGAATATCAGCAGCGAAAAGAATATAAATAATCACTGCCTGTCTTTCGAATGAAAGAATAGTAGCAGTCCGCCAAGAACAGCGGACTGCAAATTAGTCATATAATTGTTATCTCGCAAAAACAACCGCTCCTGTAAAACTCAGCCTTCGCTGCCGCTCGTTTTCGTTAAGAGAACGACGGTTTCTACATGGCTTGTCCATGGGAATTGATCAACAGCTACTGCGCGGCTCATCATGTAGCCGTTTTGCTGGAAGATCTCCAGGTCGCGGGCAAGAGATGTTGGTTTGCAGGAAACGTAAATTATATAGTTTACGTCATAATTTATGATCTTAGTAAGAGCCTTAGGATTAATTCCATCACGAGGCGGATCAAGGATAATAAGATCTGGCTTTACCTCTATATCATCTAAAACCTTAAGCACATCGCCTGCGATGAATTCGCAGTTATCGAGGTGGTTAAGCTTTGCATTCTCTTTTGCAGCCTCAACAGCCTCCTCAACGATCTCAACACCAATGACCTTTGTGGCAACAGGCGCAAGGAGCTGAGCAATTGTGCCGGTTCCTGAATAGAGGTCGTAAATTACGCCGTCCTGCTTTATGTTCTTCTGATCATAAAGACTCTGGATATAGCCTCTTACTGTCTGATACAGAACCTCAGCACTTAAGCTGTTAGTCTGGAAAAATGAGAAAGGTGTGATCCTGAACTTAAGGCCTAAAAGCTGCTCATAGAAAAAGTCCTGACCATATAAGATCTCAGTGCCTTCATCAATTACAGCATCAGCAAGAGAATCATTCTTTGTGTGAAGAATTCCTGTGATCCTGCCCTCAAGCTCAAGGTTTAAAAGAGCTTCCTTAAAGCCTGTAAGATCATGCTCTTCCTGAGTTGTTGTGATAAGGTCAACCAGGATATCTCCGGTTCTGACTGCCTTTCTAACAAGGAGATGCCTTAAATAGCCCTCCTGTTTCATCCTATGGTAAAAAGAGATTTCTTTTCTGTCATACATAGGTGAAAAATAATCCAGTGTTGCTGAAAGGATAGCCCTGTAATCATCATCGACAATTCTGCAGCCGCTGACAGTTACAATGTCATAAAAGCTTCCTTTTTTGTGCATGCCAAGACAAAGGGGTCCTCCCATGACTTCGTCACCAAATGAGAACTCCATCTTATTTCTGTAGGCAAACTTAATAGGGCTTACTTTGATGCCCTCCCAGGTAAACCTTGTAGTATTTCTTTCTACTGCAGGCTTAAGTAAGCTTCTTACCTGCTGTTCCTTAAGGCCAAGTTCCTTAACATAAGGCATTGTAAGGTAACTGCAGCCACCGCATTTACCAAAATGCATACATGGACTTTCAATGCAGTCAGGAGCTTCTTCTAAGACTTCCAAAAGTCTTCCTTCTGCCTTACCGTTTCTTACTTTCTGTATCTGTACTGAAACTTTCTGATCAGGAAGAACGCCCTTAACAGCGATCTTCCCGTCAGGAGCCTCTATTATTCCTTTGTTAGGGAATTCAACCCTTTTTACTATTCCTGTATAAACTTCTTTTTTCTTCACTTTTTAATTCTTAACTTTCCTTGATGAAGTCATCGTCGTCGAAGTCATCTTCGAAATCATCGAAGTCATCATCATAATAATCATCTTCAAATGCCGGTGTCATGTAGCGATAAACAAGATAAGAAATGATCGCAACAGCTGAAATAGAACCAAGAACAGCCAAACACCACAGGATCACGTTGGAAGGCTTCTTAGCATTTGCAGCCTCTCTCTTGTCGAGAAGTTCGTTAATACGTGTCATTTCAATAATGTCATCGATCTTTGTTTTTACTTCCATAAGTAACCCCTTTCTATAAGAAAAAAATTTATTAATATCAGTATACCATAATTCCCAGCTCATTCATTACTTCACTGAGAATTGTGACATACTCACATCTTTTTTAATTTTGCAAAAGCGGCATACATGATTTTCTGTCCGCAATCGTCAAAATTAACTGTTACCTTGTAATCCCTAGGTCCTTCTTCCAAAGAAGTGACTGTGCCAATACCATATTTGATATGAGAAACTCTGTCTCCTGTCTCATATTCAGGCTTTGCAGTCTTCATAGGCATGCCTTTGGAGATACCTGCAAGTGAGCCCTTAACATGAGTCTTGGCTGCTGTTGCGATATATGGCTTACTCTGCGGAACAGCTCTTGGCTTTTTAGGAGCAGGCTTTGCTTTTATCTTGTAGCTGTTAGAAAGCTGGGACGCGCCATTATCGCTTCCAAAGTTCTTATTCTGGTAGGATGACTTTACGCCAATTCCGGAATATCCGCCTAATTTCCCGTAGGAATCTCCATTGCCGTATCTTCCGGAACTGCGATAGGAATCATCCTCATCACTATATCTTCCAGAAGTTCCATAGGTATTCTCAACACCCTCGTACTCATCGATAGAGTCGCCATCATCAAAAAGAAATGCCGGCTTATCAAGCTGTGGTTTCTCCCTGTCTAAATACTCGCTGGGAATCTCTTTTACAAATCTGCTGAGCTGGTTAAACCATGTCTCTCCTCTTACCATTCTACGCTTTGCCGCTGTAAGAGTTAAGTTTCTCTTTGCTCTTGTTATTCCAACATAGGCAAGTCTTCGCTCTTCCTCTATTCCCTCAGGATCAGAATCTTCAGTCTGCAAAGTCATATATGAAGGGAAAACATTTTCCTCCATTCCTGCCAGATAAACATGTTCAAACTCAAGTCCCTTGGCACTGTGAAGAGTCATAAGAAGAACCTTCTCATTGTCCTCTCCAATCCTGTCTATATCAGCAACAAGGGCAACTTCTTCAAGGAAGCCTGAAAGAGTTGGTTCCTCAACCTCATCATTTTCCTCATATGCTGCGATCTTGGATATAAGTTCGTCCACGTTGGCAGCTCTGTCGTTATCTCCGCTGTCATCGTCATCATCAAGAGTCTTCAAGAAGTCCATATAACCTGTAACATCGATGACATCCTTAAGGAGTTCTTCTAATGAATAGGATTTCTGCTTGGTCCTGAAAGCCCTTATCATAGTCACAAAGTCTTTTAGCTTAGTTACGCTTCTGCTAACAGCCATTATCTGGTCAGCTTCGCACAGAGCATCAAAGAAGCTTATCTGCCTCTCATCCGCATAATTCTGCACATACTCAAGTGTAGTAGCGCCAATGCCCCTCTTGGGCACATTTATTATTCTTTTAACTGCAATGTCATCTCTGCCGTTATCAATAGTCTTAAGATAAGCCAAAAGATCTTTTATCTCTCGTCTGGAATAGAAGTTCGTACCACCGACGATGTCATAAGGAATTCCCTCATGGACAAATCGCTCTTCTATAAGTCTTGACTGTGCATTTGTTCTGTATAAAACAGCTGTATCGCTGTAAGAAAGCTTGCCGCTTCTCTTAAGTTTTCCTATGTCTGAAGCAATAAACTCTGCCTCATCATATGCAGTATCAAACTGACGAAGGTGAACCTTTTCACCATCTTTTTCTTCTGTCCAAAGAGCTTTTTCCTTACGTCCGTAGTTATTTCCAATAACTGCATTGGCTGCATCAAGGATCTGCTGCGTTGAGCGGTAGTTCTGCTCAAGCTTTATGACAGTTGCATCAGGGTATACCTTTTCAAAATCAAGAATATTCCTGATATTGGCTCCTCTGAAGCGATAGATACTCTGATCATCATCACCAACTACACACAGATTTCTGTATTTATCAGCAAGAAGTCTAATGAACTCAAACTGGGCATTATTGGTATCCTGATACTCATCCACCATGATATAGCGGAATCTGTCCTGATAATATTCTAGAACATCGGGATTCTTTTTAAAGAGCTCAACCGTATTAAAAATAAGGTCATCAAAATCCATGGCATTGTTCTTTTTAAGAGCATTCTGATACTCAGTGTAAGCCTTGGAGATTCGTACCTTGTTATATTCATTCTGAGTGTTTAATGCATACTCATTGGTTGTTACCAGATTGTCCTTGCACTTCGAAATACTTCCCATAATACCACGAAGCTTAAGTGTTGTAGTTTCAAGCTGATATTTTTTGCAAATGTCTTTCATGAGAGACTTGGAATCATCTGTATCATAGATTGTGAAGTTGTTTCCATATCCAAGTCTGTCGGCATATCTTCGAAGGATTCTTACGCAACTTGAATGAAAAGTTGAAACCCAGATGCTCTCTGCTCCGAATCCTACAATCTTATCAACCCTTTCACGCATCTCACCTGCTGCCTTGTTGGTAAAGGTGATTGCCATTATATTCCAGGGATTGACATTGCATTCATCTATCAAATAGGCAACCCTGTGCGTTAAAACCCTTGTTTTCCCGGAACCGGCTCCGGCAAGTATCAGCACAGGTCCGTCTGTCTGAAGCACAGCTTTTTTCTGCTGCGCATTAAGTGTATCGTAAATTCCCATTAAATCTTATTCCTTATTTTTTCTTTTTGTCCTTCGCTTTATCTTTTTTGCTGCCATTTGCTTTCTCGTCAAGGACAACATTATCAAGTATCTTCTCTATCAACAGTTTTTTTACATAAACGTCATAGGATAAAAGAGTTATAAAAGAAAACATCTGCATTCGTTTTCTCTCTTCTTCAGAAATATCCGCATCTTCGTAAGTCTCTAATGAACGGGCATATTTCTTTTTCAGATCCTCCATCACCGGCTCAAGCTCTTCGTTCTGAAGCTCATAGGTAGTCTCGTAGATCTTACTTAAATTAAACTCATCGTCACTTATATGAAATCGTTCTTTTAAAGGCTCAATAAGTGTCTGTATGTCATTTATGGACAATATACTCTTGTAGTAATAAATAAAAATGAGCAGTATCAAATGATCTTTTGAATACTTCTTCCTTACAGGAGGAGGTAAAAGATTATTCTTGGCATAGTTATTGATCATGGTCTTAGTCAGTATCTTGTCTGTATCAGGATACCTGGTTGTCTTTTTAAGTCTCTCATCCATGAATGTTGTAAGCTGATCCATATACAGGTCAATATTTGGCATATCTGACAGGGAAATTGTATCTATCCTCCCAAGTGAAGCCATAACACTATTTAAAAGATCATCATTGTCGATAGTCATTTCATTATCCTCGTTTAGTTTCTTCCGCCAGCTGTCGCATTTCTTTCGCGTTTTGTAAACTTGCCTCAGTAACTTCATCTCCGCCAAGGAGTCTTGCAAGTTCTTTCGTTCCATCATCTTCTTTAAGTCTGTAAATATTTGTTACAGTTCTTCCATCTTCAAGACCTTTTTCAATCATGAAATGGGTATCAGCCATAGCTGCGATCTGAGGAAGATGTGTAATGCAGATGATCTGATGCTCTTTTGAAAGCTCTCCAAGTTTTTTGGATACCTTCCAGGCTGTCTTTCCGCTTATTCCCGCATCTATTTCATCAAAAATAAGTGTATTGATATCATCCTTGTCAGCAACCACTGTCTTAAGGGCAAGCATGATTCTTGAAAGCTCACCGCCACTTGCTATCTGGTCCATAGCGCGCAGACTCTCGCCGGGATTGGTTGATATCATAAACTGAGCATCATCATACCCACGTGCCGATATCTTATCTTCATCACTGGTAATCCTTATCTCAAGTTTGACATCAATGAAGTTAAGGTCTATCAAAGCATCTTTTAAGCTTTCCTGTAAAACTAAAGCCTGCTTTTTCCTGATATCTGATATCTTTTTACACAGAGAAAGAACTATCTCCTTCTGAGCCGCTATGTCAGCTATCATCTTGTTTCTGTTGGCATCAAGATCACTTAATGTCTCAAGGCGGGCCATCTTTTCATTGTAGTACTCAAGAACTCTTTCCAAGGTACCACCATATTTGTCCTTAAGGTGATTTAAGGTGTTAAGCCTCTCCTCTGTCGTCCTGAAATCCTCATCATCAAATTCAAGATCATCAAGATAGCCTGAAAGCGCATGATTGAAATCAGTCAAAAGATTCTCCACATCAGAAAGCTGTGAGAGAAGGTCCTCTAAATCCTTGTCATAGGAAACAACAGAAGATAATTCCCTGACTGCTCTCCCAATCATATCAGATGCATTTTCATCGCCATCACCTGATCCTGTCATAGAAGATACTACTCCAACAGCCTCAGAAATCTTGCGGCTGTTCACCATCTTGTGGTATTTTGTCTCAAGCTTCTCATCCTCGCCAACAACTATTTCTGCATCGGATATCTCACCTGTCTCAAATTCAAGAAGCTCCTGCTCACGAAGTCTTGCTGCCTCGTCCATATTAGTACTTTCAAGGTCCTTTTCAAGTTCTTTTAACCTTGAATACTCAGTCGATAGCTTTTCAAAAAAAGGCTTCAATTTGTCCAAACAATAATCATCAAGAATCTCCATGTGTTTCTTCTTGTGAAGAAGTTCCTGATGATCATTCTGTCCATGAATATTGATAAGAACACTGGCAATATCTTTTAATTGCCTTGTGGTCACTGTCTCGCCGCAAACCTTGGAGATGCTGCGTCCCTGCATGATTTTCCTCTGAATCACAACGTTTCCGTCTTCCTCAACAGGAATATCCATATCCAAAAGAAGCTTCTTTTGAAGTTCATTTTCAACTCCAAAAACAAGCTCTACAAGCGCATATTCTTCCCCGGTTCTGATCAGACTCCCATCAGCCTTAGCGCCAAGTGCCAAATTGACAGAGCCAAGAATTACTGATTTACCTGCGCCTGTCTCTCCGGTTAAAATGTTGAGTCCCTTTGAAAACTCAATTTCCTGCTCTTTAATAAGAGCAAGATTCTTTACGTGTAAACTATATAACATATTTTTCTCCTCACAAAAGAGGACCCCGCCATGTTAAAAACTTTTTTACTTATTTTCTTCCCATCAGCGAACGCAGTTCTTCCATGACCTCAACTGCTTCTTCGCTGGTCTTTATAGCAATCATTATAGTGTCATCACCTGCAATACATCCAACTATCTGTGGAAAATCCAATGCATCAATAGCTGCTGCAAGCGCCATTGCCATTCCTGACACTGTCTTTATTACAAGCAGATTCTGTGCAACATCCATGCTCAAATATCCTGCTCTTAACACACTTACATATTTATCCTGCATAGCATCACTGTCTGCAGTTGTGTAAACATATTTATATTTACCATCCTCTGTTGCCTGCTTGGCAAGCTTCATCTGTCTTATGTCTCTTGATACAGTAGCCTGCGTAACGTCATATCCTGCTTCCTTCAAAAGAGCTGCAAGCTGCTCCTGTGTCTCGACAACATTTGATGCTATGATCTCAATTATCTTATCATGTCTGTTTCTTTTCATTACGATTCCCCTCTCCTTAATACTTTTTTATCTGAATTTTTCCCCCAGTACTTCCAAAAAGCTTACTCTGTTTAATTTTAAGATCTTAGTAGTCTTACTGGATTTCTTTATACCGATCCTGTCTCCGGTAGTCATCTCTATTATTCCGCTTCCATCAAAAGAAGCTACAACCTTCTGGTTTATACCATCTCTAAAGCCGCCAATTCCAACCTCAATCTTGGTATCCGCTGATAAAACAAGGCTTCTGGAATTAAGCGTATGTGGACAGATAGGAGTTATCAATATCATATTTGCAGAAGGCTCCACGATTGGGCCGCCTGCTGACATATTGTACCCTGTTGAACCTGTCGGAGTAGAAATTATGATTCCATCTGCGTGGTAATTGCACAACAAAAGATCATTGACATAGATCTCATAATCTACGGCTTTGATAGATGAATATCTGGTAATTGCGATATCGTTTAGACAATACCCCTCCTGGCCATTCATGCTTCCATAGAGCATCATCCTGTCTTCTATCTCATACTTCCCGGCAAGTATCCTCTCAAGAGCGTCGTCAATACCACTCTTTTCAACTTCAGCCAGATATCCCAGTGTTCCAAGATTAACACCAATAAGAGGAATATCAAGGCGCGCTGCACTTCTTGCAGCCTGAAGCATGGTTCCGTCTCCTCCAAGCACTATACAACAGTCTGAATCTTCCGGTATAGAACTTTGAAACTCTTTACCCGTGTGCTTGTCATCACGGATCTTTGTGCTCTCTGCGATAACACATTCTTTTCCGTTCTTTTCAAGATATTCTTTAATGTAGTTTGTGATGTCTAGATTGACATCCTTGCTCCTGTTTGTGACAATGCAAAAATTGTGCATCTTTATTCCCCAGCATTTTTATCAAGTTTTCCATGAGCCCTAAGAACAGTTTCTGCTATGAGACTCTCCATATCAGGTTCATGGGATATTCCACTTTTTTCAAGAACAACTTCAGATAACTTCTTTTCGCCATCAGCCTCTGACAGTTCCCCTGCCACATCATTCTTTTCAGGATTTTTCCTTATATGTATAAGGTACTCAATATTTCCCTCGGGTCCCTTTATAGGAGAAAAATCAAGGTGGAGAACGTCAAACCCTGCTATTCCTACAAAGTCCATGATCCTGTGAATTACTTCCTCATGAACTTTAGGGTCCCTGACTACGCCTTTTTTGCCGACTTTATCTTTGCCCGCTTCAAACTGCGGCTTGATAAGGCATACCATTTCTCCATTATCCTTTAAGAGCCTTCTGGCCGGAAGAAGTATCTTGGTAAGTGAGATAAAAGAAACATCGCAGGATGCAAAATCAAGGTCATCCTGTATATCATCCCTCACCATGTACCTGAAGTTTGTTTTTTCCATGCAGACAACTCTCTCGTCGCTTCTAAGCTTCCAGTCAAGCTGTCCATGCCCAACATCCACTGAATAAACCTTTGTGGCTCCATTCTGAAGCATACAGTCTGTAAATCCACCTGTGGATGCCCCTATATCCATACATACTTTTGACTCTAAAGAAAAGCCAAAATTATTAACTGCTTTTTCAAGCTTGAGTCCGCCTCTGCTAACATAAGGAAGCGTATCACCCTTCACCTCAAGGCTTGTTATCTTGGCCTCATCGAAGGTTGTTCCGGGTTTATCTTCTCTTTGTCCGTTGACAAAAACATCACCTGCCATGATAAGTGCCTTTGCCTTTTCTCTTGAAGGAGCAAAGCCTCTGTCAACTAAAAGGACATCAAGTCTTGATTTCTCTTTTGCCATAAATATTACCTTTGTATCTCTTTCATGATTCTGTCTGCTATAGACTGTGCATCAATTCCCAGTTCTTTTCTGAGTTTATCAACATTTCCGTGAGTTACGAATTTATCAGGTATAGCAATCTGCAACACGTTGCAATCCAGCCTGTTCTCATCAATATAGGCTCTGACCTTCTCACCAAGACCACCACTTGCCACGTTCTCTTCCATAGTGACAAAGAGCTTGTGGTTTGAAGATGCAACATGAATATAATCAGTATCTATCGGCTTTGCAAATCTTGCATTAACAAGAGTACATTTAAAGCCATTATCTTTAAGAATCTGTCTTACTTCTTCACCTATCTTCACCATACATCCAAGTGCAAAAAGACATATATCTTTCTCTTCATAGATAACTTCACACTTGCCAGCTTCCACAGGAGCTCTAAACTCCTTAAGGCCATCATATGCATTGCCCCTTGGATACCTGATTGCTATCGGTGCTCCATAATTCACGGCAAATTTGAGCATGTCTGACAGTTCCCATTTATTCTTGGGTGCACAGATAGTCATGTTAGGCATAGATGAAAGATAGGACAGATCAAATATTCCCTGATGAGTCTCTCCATCGCTTCCAACAAGTCCTGCCCTGTCAATCGCAAAGACAACAGGAAGTTTCTGAAGGCACACATCCTCTAATATCTGATCATATGCCCTTTGCAGGAATGATGAATAAACTGCAAAAACAGGCTTATAGCCACCGGCTGCCATTCCCGCTGCAAAAGTTACTGCATGCTCTTCTGCTATTCCTGCATCAATAAATCTGTCAGGGTACATGTTCCTGAATCTCTTAAGTCCTGTTCCGTCAGCCATAGCCGCAGTTATGGCAACAACCTTGTCATCCCTGTCGCCAAGCTTACACATAACAGTACTGAAAATATCCTGATAATTGGATGTAGTCCTTGGATTTCTTGGAAGACCATTTTCAACAATGAATGGTTCGGTGCCATGGAACCTTGCAGGATGTCTCTCCGCAGGTTCATATCCCTTGCCTTTCTTGGTCATAACATGGATCATAACGGCTTTTTTAACCTTTTTGGCCTCTTTTATAACCTTTACAAGCTCTGCTGTGTTATGGCCATCAACAGGTCCCAAGTATGTAATTCCAAGGTTCTCAAATACCATTCCCGGTACAAAGAGCTGCTTAAAGCTGTTTTTTGCCCTTCTGATATTATCAACCACTTTTGTATTGGTTCGAAGCTGGGCGTAAACATCCTCTTTCAGACTCAGATAACCTTCCGCTGTACGCACTGAATTGAGGTATTTTTTCATACCTCCAACACTCTCAGAAATGGACATCTCATTATCATTGAGAATGATAATGAAATTGGTCTCAAGTTTTGCTGCATTATTTAGTGCTTCATAAGCAAGTCCACCTGTCAGTGATCCATCACCAATGACAGACACTACAGTATAATCTTCTTTCTTAAGGTCTCTTGCCTTTACCATTCCAAGACCTGCAGAAATAGAAGTTGAACTGTGTCCAGTATCAAAACAGTCTGTGTCTGATTCGCATCGTTTTGGGAAACCGCTCATTCCACCAAACTGTCTTAAGGTATCAAATTTATCTTTTCTTCCTGTAAGAATCTTGTGGGTATATGACTGATGCCCAACATCCCATATTATCTTATCTTCCGGAAGATCAAGTGCAACATGAAGTGCCATAGTGAGTTCAACAGTTCCAAGATTGGAAGCCAGATGGCCACCTGAAACAGAGATCTTTTCAATCAAAAAATCCCTTATCTCCTGGGCCAGCTCAGGATACTTAGACTGTGGAATATTCTTTATGTCGCCTGTTTTATTTATATCATCTAGAAGCATAACTTCCACCTACCTAATTTCGTTATACTACAGCAGATTTTTTCTGCAAACTATAGCAATTACTTCTTTCTGTAGATCATATACTGAAATAATTCATCTAAAAACGAATTATCAAAATTCATTTCTTCAAGACTCTCTGTAGCCTCTTTTGTAAGTTCTTTTACCTTTGCCTTGGCATTTTCCATTCCATAGAGGCTTACATAGGTACTCTTTCCATTTTTCTCATCAGAACCTATAGGTTTTCCAAGTTCTTCAAGAGTTCCCTCAATATCAAGAATATCATCCTGGATCTGGAAGGCAATTCCTACATTGCTTCCGATCTTCTCCATCTTTGCAACCTGTGATCTGGCAGCTCCGCCTAGTACGGCTCCAACCATCAGACTTGCTTCAATCAGCGCTCCGGTCTTATTCTCGTCAATATAAAAAAGTACATCCTTCTTTTCACTATCTGAGAGGCCTGTTGAATTCTCTGCCATGATATCAGCACACTGACCGCCCACCATTCCGTAGACTCCTGCCTTTGTTGCAAGGATGTTTAAAGCAGCCAGGTATCTGTTTTTAGTATCTGCGTCATAATCAGAAAGCTCTTTTCCTGACATAGCACCCAAAATAGCTGTTTCAAAAGCATAATTTAAAAGTCCATCTCCTGCAAGAGTCGCCATCCCTGCACCATAAACAGCATGTGTAGTCTTGCGCCCTCTTCTGTATTCATCGTTGTCCATAGCAGGAAGATCATCATGAACAAGAGAATATGTATGGATCATCTCGATAGCTGCCAAAAAAGGCTTTATCACACTATCATCAGCCATTTCTCCTGCAAACATCCTGTAGGACTCAAGCATCATTATAGGCCTGATTCTCTTTCCTCCGGCCATAAGGCTGTAATTCATCGCCTCCAGGACCTTTGCTGCATAGCCTTCCTCTTTGGGAAGAAAAGTCTTTATAATATCTGAAACAAAAGCAGCCTTTTCAGTCAGGCGCTTTTCAAAATCTGCCTTGCTCATATTACTCAAAATCCTCCAGATTGCCATCTGCTGCTATTTTCTGAACTTTCTGCTCCACTTTCTCTATAGCTTCATGGCAATACTTTAGAAGTTCCATTCCCTCCTGATATTCTTTAAAAGAATCCTCTAAAGAAATATCTTCTTTATCAAGAGCCTGTATTTTCTTTTCTATCTCAGAAAAAGCTTCTTCTACTGAAAGCTTCTTTTCCTCTGTATTCTCACTTTTCTTTGCCATACGAAATTTCCTTTGTTCCAACAACGGTACTTCTTATGATTCCATCTGTAACATATATATTAAGTTCATCGCCTTCACTAACTGACTCAATGCTTTTGACATTATCTCCTGCCCCATTTGAGACATAAGAATATCCGCCCATAAGTCTGTCAAGCGGCGATAATCCCTTTAGTTTTTCTATATCAATGTTTAATCTGTGCCTGTACTCTGACAGTTTTCTGTCCATCTTTGAGTTTAAGGCATCACCAAGTTTGTCAATCTTAAGAAGCCTGTCCCTGACCTTATTCATAGGACTTAAAAGTCGTAGGTTCTCTTTTAACCTGTCCTCTATAAGTTTTCTGGCTCTTATCCTGCTCTCCATGCTCTTGGTAAGAGTAAAAGCATAATCCTCAATATCCTGAAGGAACCTCTCGTACTCATACACTGCAAGCTCTGCTGCCGCAGAAGGAGTCGGTGCCCTTCTATCAGAAACATAATCTGCTATTGTAGTATCAGTCTCATGACCAACAGCAGAAATGATAGGAATAGGGCAATCGAAAATAGCCTGTGCTACATTTTCTTCGTTGAAAGCCCAAAGATCTTCTATAGAACCTCCACCACGTCCAACGATCATGACATCAACATTTTTCTCTGTCAGAGCCTGTATTCCTCTGACTATACTCTCAGAAGCTTCTGCACCTTGTACTATGGCGGGATAAAGAATTATTTGAATATGCGGATTTCTACGGGTAGCCACATTTATTATATCCCTCACTGCCGCACCAGTAGGAGCTGTAACTATTCCAAGAGTTTTTATATATTTGGGAACAGGCTGTTTATATACTTCGTCAAACATGCCTGACTCAGCCAGCCTTTTCTTTAGCTCTTCATATTTTTCATAAAGAGCTCCAGCGCCGTCAAGTTCTATCTTTCTGGCATAAAGCTGATATTTCCCGTCTCTTTCGTATACATCAACAGTTCCGCTGGCCTTTATCTGCTGTCCCTCTTTCATCAAAAAAGAAAGACCGCCTCTTTCCTTGTCACCGCGGAACATCACACAAGAAATAGCACCACCGGCATCCTTCATCGTAAAGTAAATATGACCGGATGAGTGGTACCTTAAATTGCTCACTTCTCCTTTTATGGTAATAGTCCTTAAAAGGAAATCCTGAGTAAACATATTCCTGATGTAAGAATTAACCTGTGTGACTGTATATTCACTGCGCAAATTTAGCTAACACTCCGTTTACAAAAGCAGGTGATCCATCCTGTCCAAACTTCTTGGCAAGTTCTACTGCCTCATTTATAGCTACACCTGTTGGAACGCTGTCATCGTATTTTATCTCATAGACAGCAAGACGTATGATGGTAAGATCCACCTTAGCCATACGCTTTGTATCCCATCCTGATGTGGCACTGTTTATTGCCTCATCAATCTCAGGAAGCTTTTCTGCTATCTTCTCATATTTTTCTCTGATCTGATCAGCATCCTTTTTAGAGAACTCTTCATCACTTACAGTTGTAAAGAGCTCTTCCTGCTCTGCCATCTCTTCGATGGAATTAAATTCAACACGAAAAAGCAGCATAAAAATCTGCTCTCTCAGTAAACTTCTATTCATCACGTTTTTCCTATTCTATAAAAAATGTTTTATCACGCCTTAGGCATTGTAATACCAGCTATTCTGATATTAACGTCTGTAACTTCAAGGCCTGTCATATTTTCAATTGAAGCCTTGACCTTTGTCTGTGCCTGCTGGCAAGTTGCCGGAATATTATATCCATAAGCCATCATAAGTGCCAGATCAACCTGCACCTGAGATGCACCTATTACGACCTTTGCTCCCTTTGTAAGGTTTTTACGGCTTACCTTTTCAAGAGCATCACTTGTGTAATTGCCAGCCATAGCTGAAACACCATCAACTTCAAGTGCTGCAAGAGCCGCAATTCTAGCTACTACATCATCAGCAATCTTAACAGATCCAATCTCTGCAATTTCTTTTCCCATAACTTGTCACCTCATTTATTCACAATCATGAATTATTATACCACAATTCTAAGTTCGAAAATACCTCACTAAGAATTCTGGTATCCTTATCGCTAAGCTCGACAATACCTCACTAAGCGAATCAGTATACCACAATTCCCACAATTCCACATCACAGCCAAAAGATGATTGTCTTGGTATCTGCAAATGTTGTATAGGACACGGAAGATGTATCCCCCTGCAGATAATCAAAGACCTTCCTGTCTGTTATCAGCTGTGCGAACATACTGTCATACACATCCTGTGAAGCACACTTCATAGTCACATTATTGCTGCCATCATTGTACCTGCGGTCAAAGAGATCCTTCACAAGAGACATTTCAGCAGATGTGAAGTACTCATCCTCCCTGACATAGTAGTTATCTGCCATACTTGAGCAATTTGGCATATAAATGTCATCAGATATTGTGTGATTCCTAACGATATCTGAAGTCGTCACATTAAGATAGTCATAATTTATGGCAGGAAGCTTGGTTGCATCAGCACTCTCACCATTTGTTGTCTGGTAGGAAGAATCTCCCCAAGTCACATCCACATAGTAATATGCATTATTACACTTCACAAGATTCCAGGCATGCCTGACGCCTTTAGAATTCTTGGTATCTACGGTTCCGGTGACCAGAGTACAGTCAATTCCAATCTTGTTAAGAAGGAGCTGTGCTGCCTTTGCATAACCATTGCATACGCTTCTGCCATTTAAAAACACAGAGCATATATTCTGATTATCAGGAGCTTCTATATCATACTCGGTATTAGTGATCAGGTAGTCATATATATACTTGATCGCATAATAGTCATCTTCTGAGGAAGGCGCATTTGCAAGGCATCTGTTAACAGCCTCATTTATCTGCACCTTTTTTGCCTCAGCCTGTTCCTTACTGCAAGTGTAATTGCCCGTAAAAGAAATCTTGGTGATAACGTTATCAATCGTATAGTTGGTATAATGATAGCCATCCACATAAAAGATCTCCGGATGATCCGCCATTACATAGTCAAAGACCTGTTCTATGGCATCGTCACTTGTAGTTGAGACAATAACATCTGCAGCAAGATTCTGCATTATTGTAAGCAGCTCAACATACAAAGTCTTCCCTGCTTCAGTAAGCCTTTCATATGCATAAAGCCCTTCCTGGCTCTTTTTTATGGTCTCTATTCCCACAGGAGAAAGTCCAATTGATTCTCTGACCCTTTCATCTTCATCATCAGATGCTTTGGATAAGGTAACCCCAGGGCTTTGCTGTTTTTGTTCCTGGGCAAGGCTTGATTTAACAGATGAAGCATCAAAAGAACTATCGGATGAGCTTTCTTCTTTGGAAGCTTCCTCTGCTCCTGTTTCTATTTCTGCAACAATAGTAGTTTCACCAGTTGCCTGATCTGATACGTCATCCCCGGCACTTTCCACTTCAATGGCAGTCTCAGGCACCTGATAAGTGCTGTCAGTAGTTGAAACCGGATTATCCAATTTAGGATCTTTTAGTCCCAAAGCTTCCAGATAGTCATCAAAGCTTTCATACTGACAACCTGAAAGACCAGTTGTAACAACTCCCGCGGCCAGAAGCGCCGCCACTATTCTCTTAACTTTTCCAATGCCTTTTCTCAAGTACTCCCCTCCAACTTACGATAAGCATTAGTTCTTCTTAAACTCAGAAAGAATAAGTCCTTTATTTCTCTCCATTGTCATTCCAACACTCCACTCGTTAATGAATAAGAGAAGTGGTCTGTCATGCATATCCTTGATTTTCTTCATATCTGAAGTTCCAACAAGTGTAGACATATCGATATCCTGATTGTCCACCCATCTGATGTACTCGTATGGAAGATTCTCAAGGATTATATCAACATTGTACTCGCTCTGGAGTCGGAACTTCAATACATCAAACTGAAGAACACCAACTACTCCGACAATTATTTCCTCAAGTCCTGTATTGTACTCCTGGAATATCTGAATAGCACCTTCCTGAGCTATCTGAGTGATACCCTTTACAAACTGTTTACGCTTCATGGTATCTACCTGACGTACTCTTGCAAAGTGTTCCGGAGCAAATGTAGGGATTCCTTCGTATACCACATTGTCTTTTGGCATACAGATCGTATCACCAATAGAGAAAATACCCGGATCAAATACGCCCATGATATCACCGGCGTAAGCCTCACTAAGTATCTTTCTCTCATCAGCCATCAGCTGCTGTGGCTGTGAAAGTCTCATAACCTTGCCGCTCTGCACATGCTTAACTTCGTTGTTGGCATCATAGCGTCCTGAACAGATTCTCATAAAAGCGACTCTGTCTCTGTGAGCTTTGTTCATATTAGCCTGGATCTTAAATACAAAGGCTGTAAAATCTCTCTCAAATGGATCAATAAGCTCTCCGTCTGAAGACTTACGTCCTGTAGGAGGAGTGGCCATTTTTAAGAAATGATGGAGGAAAAGTTCTACACCAAAGTTCTGAAGAGCTGATCCAAAGAACACAGGAGTAAGTTCACCTGCTCTTACTTTTTCAAGATCATATTCAGCGCCTGCTCCATCCAAAAGCTCTATTTCTCCCTGAAGCTTTTCAAAAGCATCCTGTCCAATCTCACTGTCAATAGCAGCTTTATCGTTAAGATCTATGAAAGTTTCTTTTCCTTCCTTAGTTCCCTTTTGCGTCTCTGAGAATGTAACTATATGACCTTCTCGCCTGTCATAGATACCTTTGAAATTCTTACCTGAACCAATTGGCCAGTTCATAGGGCAGGTTGCGATCCCGAGATTATTCTCAATATCATCAAGAAGATCAAAAGTGTCTTTTGCATCACGGTCGAGCTTATTTATAAATGTAAAGATCGGAATATGACTCATGGCGCAGACTTTAAAGAGCTTTCTTGTCTGAGCCTCAACACCCTTGCTGGCATCAATAACCATGACAGCTGAGTCAGCAGCCATAAGTGTTCTGTATGTATCTTCTGAGAAGTCCTGGTGTCCTGGAGTATCAAGGATGTTTATGCAGCATCCTTCAAAGTTGAACTGCAGAACTGATGAAGTAACCGAAATACCTCTCTGTTTCTCGATTTCCATCCAGTCAGATACAGCATGTCTGGCTGTAGCCTTACCCTTAACGCTACCAGCCATGTTAATAGCTCCACCGTAAAGCAGGAACTTTTCGGTAAGAGTTGTCTTACCTGCGTCAGGGTGGGAAATAATTGCAAAAGTACGACGCTTATTTATCTCATTAATTGTTTCTTTTGTATTACTCATTGCTCAATCCTTTATTACTTTAAATAAGACCGGTATGCATAACACGCCGGTCTTAAAGAATATACGTTAGATACGGAAGCTCTGCTCTCACTTCGTTCGCCAGAGCAAGCTTCATACTAAAATCGACTTACGTCTCATTAAGTATTCAGCTTTTAGGGCAATCCTTGATTGAGAAGCTGATTCTTCCCATCTTATCCTTGCCAAGGCAGATAACTTTTACAGTATCACCAAGTGTAAGAACATCTTCAACATGGTCGATTCTCTCTTTAGAGATCTTGCTGATGTGAACCATGCCCTCTTTGCCAGGAGCAAACTCAACAAATGCGCCGAACTCTTTGATGCTTACAACCTTACCTGTGAAGATCTGATCCTTCTCAAAGTCTGTAACGATCACATTGATCATGTTAACAGCCTCATTGATCTTATCCTGATCTTCTCCACAAACAGAAACCTGTCCGTCATCTGTAATATCAATCTTAACGCCTGTTCTAGCGATGATTTCATTGATTGTCTTTCCACGCTGTCCAACAACATCACCAATCTTCTCAGGATCGATCTGCATAGAAACGATCTTAGGAGCGTACTTGGATACTTCCTTACGAGGTTCAGCAATTGCCTTGCTCATGCACTCATCCATGATGAAGAATCTTGCTTCACGGCACTGCTCAATAGCTGTCTCAACGATAGGCTTTGTAAGACCGTGGATCTTGATATCCATCTGGATAGCTGTGATACCGTCTTTTGTTCCTGTTACCTTGAAGTCCATATCTCCGAAGAAGTCTTCAAGTCCCTGAATATCTGTAAGAACGATGAAATCATCATCTGTGTCTCCAGTAACAAGACCACATGAAATACCAGCAACCATCTTCTTGATAGGAACACCGGCAGCCATAAGTGACATACATGATGCGCAAGTTGAAGCCATTGATGTTGATCCGTTAGACTCAAATGTTTCTGATACAGCACGGATTGCATATGGGAACTCATCAACACTAGGAAGAACAGGAAGAAGTGCTCTCTCAGCAAGTGCGCCGTGACCGATCTCTCTACGTCCAGGGCCTCTTGAAACCTTTGTCTCACCTACAGAATATGCAGGGAAGTTGTACTGGTGTACATATCTCTTATCAGCTGCAAAGCTGTCAAGACCTTCAACCTTCTGAGCCTCTGAAAGTGGAGCAAGTGTTACAACATCACAGATCTGTGTCTGTCCACGAGTGAACATAGCACTTCCGTGTACTCTAGGAATAAGATCAACCTCAGCTGAAAGTGGTCTGATCTGCTTTATGTCACGTCCGTCTGGTCTCTTGTGATCTTTAAGGATCATCTTACGAACTGTCTTTTTCTCATACTGGTAGATTGCTTCACCAAGGATTGCAAGCCACTCTTCGTTGTCAGCAAACTTCTCTGTGAGTCTGTCTGTAATATCAGCGATGTTTGCTTCTCTTGTCTGCTTGTCATCTGTAAATACAGCCTTTTCCATCTCTTCTGGTGGAACAACCTCTTTGATAGCTGCAAAGAGTTCTTCAGGAACAGCGCAGCTTGTATATTCGTGCTTTGGCTTACCAACCTCAGCTACAATACCCTTGAAGAATTCAATGATCTGAAGGTTAACATCATGTGCCTTGTAGATAGCTTCCTTCATCTTCTCTTCAGGAATCTCGTTGGCACCGGCCTCGATCATGATTACTTTCTGTCCAACAGAAGCAACTGTGAGCTTAAGGTCACCTGTGTTCCACTGCTCCTGTGTAGGGTTAACGATGAGCTCACCATCGATCATACCGATCTGAGTCATAGCACATGGGCCATCGAAAGGAATATCAGAAATTGAAACTGATACTGAAGCGCCAAGCATTGCAAGAAGCTCTGGACGGCACTGAGGATCAACTGACATAACCATTGTCTCGATTGTTACGTCATTTCTGTAATCCTTAGGGAAAAGAGGACGCATAGGACGATCGATAACGCGGCTTGTAAGAATAGCGTTCTCAGAAGGCTTGCCCTCTCTCTTGTTGTATCCACCTGGGAATTTACCTACAGCATAGAACTTCTCACCATACTCTACTGAAAGTGGGAAGAAATCAATTCCATCCCTTGGCTTTGCTGAAGCTGTTGCTGTACATAAAACTGTTGTGTCGCCATACTGCATGAAAGCGCAGCCGTTTGCCTGTTTTCCTACTTTGCCGATTTCAACCTTAAGTGTACGTCCGGCAAGTTCCATTGAATAAGTCTTTACCATTTTTTCTCCTTCTACTGCTCATCCGCAGTCCTTCATCTACAAATTCAAAAACATACTCATATACGACTGTTTCATTGAATTTTTGTACTTCAGGTGCGTGTGCAGTGTAAACATTATTATTGATATATGGTTTTCAAGGTCATAATAAAAATCACGCATGCATAATCTTTATTATAACTTTGAACCCATATATCTTTTGTTATAAAAATACAAAAAACGGAATAGGCTGATGATAGTACATCAGCCTTATCCCGTCTTCTTTTAACAGATTACTTTCTAAGACCAAGGTCTGCGATGAGCTTACGATAAGCTTCGATATCCTTTTTCTTGAGATATCCAAGAAGGCTACGTCTCTGACCTACCATCTTAAGAAGACCTCTTCTTGAGTGGTGATCCTTAGGGTTCTTATCAAGGTGAGCGTTAAGCTCCTTGATTCTCTCTGTAAGGATAGCTACCTGAACTTCTGGTGAACCTGTGTCTCCAGCTGTTCTTGCGAACTTGCTGATTACTTCTGTTTTCTTCTCTTTTGAAATCATTTCTTTTCTCCTTTAAAAAATAGTATTTCCTCCTAATACGCAGACAAAGGTTGGAGTATCCTGCATCCGAGTATAAGGTAGTCTGTTACAGTTGTCTGAACATTAAGTCAGCAACTAACACATATTAGCACATAAAACAAATTATGTAAAGTGCAGAATATCACTCTACACTATTTATAAGCGCAAAAATTTCTTCTTTTATCTTCTTATTTGTCTCAAGGGCATTTTCTCTGCTGTCCCTGTTTGAATAGAAGTAGAATTTGATCTTAGGCTCTGTACCTGAAGGTCTGATTGCAAACCATGAACCGTTATCAAGGAAAAGCCTTATCGCATTCTGTGCAGGGATATCCTCGTAGCCATTTATATAATCAATGACCTTCTCTACCTTTGCTCCTGCAACTTCTGAAGGGATATTTTCCCTAAACCACTTCATCATACGCTGAATACGCTGTGCGCCCGGAATTCCCTCAAGGACGATGTTTGGTTCATCCTCTGCAAAGAAGCCATACTTCGCATAGATTTCCTGAAGTACATCCCAAAGTGTCTTGCCCTGTTTTCTATAGTAAGCTGCTGCCTCAGCAACAAGCATACCTGCTGAAATTCCATCCTTATCACGGATATCCTCGCATACCGCATAGCCAACTGACTCTTCGTAGCCAAAGAGATATGTGTATCCATTCTCATGAAGATAAGGGATCTTACCGCAGATGTTCTTAAATCCTGTAAGAGTTTCAAACATCTCAACTCCATAAGCCTTAGCCATGATAGTTGAAAGAGTTGATGTAACGATGGACTTAACCATAGCACCCTTAGCAGGAAGTGTTCCGGCGTCCTTTCTTCCCTCAAGAACATAATTAACAAGAATATATCCTGTCTGATTGCCGTTAAGAGGAATATATTCTCCCTTATCATTTCTGATCTCGATAGCAAATCTGTCTGAATCGGGATCAGTTGCCATAAGAAGTTCTGCTCCAAACTCTTTTCCGTACTGCTCAGAAAGTTTGAACGCCTTAGGATCCTCAGGATTAGGATATCCAACTGTTGTGAAATCAGGGTCTGGATTTTCCTGTTCAGGAACTATCTTCCAATTGTTAAATCCCCTGTCTGTAAGCATCTGTCTGAACGGAATAGAACCGCATCCGTTAAGTGGTGTGTATACAAGAGGAATTGAAAGATCAAGCTCATCTCCTTCGTGGATAGCCATGCCCTCGATCTTATCAAGGTATTCTCTGTCGTATTCTTCACCAAGAATTGTGATCTTGCCCTCTTTTACAAACTGGTCAAAATCTCCCTTCTTAATACCATTCCACATGTCGACAGCTTCAATCTTCTCTGTCATACCATCGGCAATTTCAGATGAAACCTGGCATCCATCATCCCAGTATGCCTTGTATCCGTTGTACTCTCTTGGATTGTGAGATGCTGTAATGTTTATACCTGAAACTGTTCCAAGTCTTCTGATCATGAACGCAAGTTCAGGTGTAGGACGAAGATCAGGGAATGTGTAAACCTTGATCCCGTTAGCAGCAAAGATGCTGGCAGCAAGCTGAGAAAACTCTTTTGAAAAATGTCTTGGATCATGGGCAATAACTACACCCTTTTCCATGTTCTCTTTTCCTGAAGCCACGATATAATCTGCTACACCCTGGGTTGCCTTACCAACTGTGTAGAAATTCATTCTGTTGGTACCTGCTCCAACCTTACCTCTAAGTCCTGCTGTTCCAAAAGCGAGATTCTGGAAGAATCTCTCCTCAATCTCAGTGTCATTGTCCTTTATCTCTATAAGTTCTGTCTTTAATGGGTCGTTGTCTGAAAGATTGTTAAGCCATTCATTGTATCTTTCTTTATAATCCATATTAAACCTCCTAAAATATAAATGATCACACAGACATAATTGTAACATAAAATGAGGAGTTACTCCATTTTAGCAACTCCTCATGCCCAAAATACAAGTTTTTACATCATTCCAAAGTTCTTAAGTATTAGTATCCAGAAAAATATTGTCACAATTGACAAAAGTGTTGAAACAAGGACATATTCACCGGCAAGGTCCGCATCTCCGCCCATGCTCTGAGCCATTGGATATGAGGCCGCAGCAACAGGAGTTGCAAACATACAAAATACAACGAATAGCTCTGCTCCGCTTATTCCAACCAGGGACATAACAGTCACCATGATACTTGGAATGATAACGAGCTTAAGAGATATTCCTGTGCAAAGAGGAAGTACATCTCTTTTCATATTTGCTGCATGGAGGCTTCCTCCGAGAACAAAGAGCGACAGTGGTGTTGCCATGCTGTTTAGCTCAGCTATAGGTTTTACAAGGCTTGTTGGCATGGTAACCGGAAGAATATTAAATACCACACCTGCAATAGCGCCGATTATCAGTGGATTTTTAAGGATATTCTTTAAAAGTGTTAAAAAAGATACCTTGCCACCTCTGAAATACTCAAGGATAGCCACTGAAGCTATGTTGTACAAAGGAACAATAAATGCGACCATAATGCTGGCCATCACAGCTCCTTCTTTTCCAAAAACGCTCTCAGTAAGCGGAATAGCAAAAAGGACCGAATTGCTCCTGAAGATTGCCTGCATCACAACTCCGCGTCTTGGATTTTCTTTTACAAAAACAGGAACTATGAAGAAACAGGCAAATATAACTATCAGCGTAGCCACAAATGCAAAGGCCACATATCCTGCATTGCTCAGCCTGCTAAAATCCACATCGTACAGGTTGTTAAACATGATGAATGGGAAAAAAACTTTAAATACAACCCCGTTTAATTCCTTTAAAAAGCTCTCTTTTACAGCGCCACTTTTTTTGGCGATCATCCCCAGAAAAATGTACACCATAAAAGGTATTACAGCGCTCGTTGCAATTTGCAGATTCTCCATACTCTTCTCCTCTTAGCCTATCCCAATTCCCCGTTTTTTTATCTTAATTCGCAGCCCTTTTCAGATCACTTTCAATCTGATGCTTAAGGTCCTCAATACTGTCAAACTTCATTTCAGGTCTCAAAAACTCTTTTAATCTTACAGTGAGACCTTTACCATATACATCCTCATCAAAATCATAGATATAAGTCTCAACTCCAACTGCTTCTTTTTCAGAAATTGTTGGTTTCCTGCCAATATTGGTCATTCCTGCATATTCCTTATCATCTATGACCACAATGCTTGAATATACTCCAAATGGAGGAAGAAGCTTATTGTTTGGAGGAAGGATGTTGACTGTAGGAACTCCTATCGTGTGACCTATATGTCTTCCATGCTCCACAATTCCGCTTATGCTGTACTCTGTTCCAAGAAGTCTTTTTACTTCAGCCATATTACCGTCTGCGACTTCATTTCTGACTCTGGTAGAGCTGACTTCTGTTCCATCAAGCATAACCTTCTCAATAAGATCAAGCTCAAAGCCAAGTTCCTTGCTTAAGTTTCTGAGCAGATGCTGATCTCCTCTTCCTTTATCGCCAAAAGAAACATCGCTACCCGCAGCGATATACACAGCTTTCAGATCACCGCAAAGAATATCTCTTACAAAATCCTCAGGATCTGTGGCTGCTGTAGCCTCTGTAAGAGGAAATTCAACCAGGATATCAACACCCAGTTTTTCAAAGGCACGTCTCTTTTCATTTCTGGTAAAAAGCTGTCTGACCGTGTGTCCAACAAAGAACTCCTCAGGTGAAGGTTCAAATGTAAACACACAGGCCTTAAGACCATCCTGCTTCTGCTCAAGAATCTTCCCCAAAAGCTTTTTGTGTCCTAAATGGATACCGTCAAACTTTCCCATTGCTATGGCAGTCTTGCTATTTATATTCAGTTCATCAAGTCTGGTTATTATTTCCAATCAAATCACCACCAATTAAATCATTATTTCTCGAAAAAGAATTTATCGACTTTGAACATCCTTGTTCTCTCATCATATTTATAGATTCCAAAAAATGTTTCGTCTTCCGCATAAACCCTTATCATGTTTCCATCTGTAAACATCTCTTTTTCGAATTCTTTATCATTAACTCCGTTTGGATCTTCATTTACAATATTGTCTTTTCTGAAGCTGTTACCATTTTCAAGGAGAACCCTCGCGCTGTCTTTTACGTGAATCTTATCCAAATCCCTAAAGATATACTCAGGAGACTGAATTGCCTCTGATAATGTACCATTATCGCGCATCTCCTCCACCTGAGACAGTGTTATAGCTGTTTCCAGATTAAATGCTCCGACTCTTGTTCTTGTAAGGTGCTGCATAGCTGCCCCGCAACCAAGCCTTTGTCCAATATCATTACAAAGAGTTCTGATGTACGTTCCCTTTGAGCACTTAACCTCAATGGTAAAAATATGATCACTTTCCAAATGTGAATCATCAAGAACAGTTATTGCTCCGATATGGATCTTTCTTGGCTTTCTCTCGACCTCAATTCCCTCTCTTGCAAGCTCATAAAGCTTTTTGCCATCCTGCTTTATAGCAGAATACATGGGAGGAATCTGATCATAATCGCCAACAAAAGCCTGAACAGCCTCATGAAGTTCAGCCTTTGTTACATTTACAGGTTGCTCTCTAAGAATATTTCCTGACATATCCTGCGTATCAGTTGTAACCCCAAGCCTGCAGACCGCGATATACTCTTTATCATGATCTGTAAGCATCTCAACAAGCTTTGTACCTGTCCCGAGGCACACCACCAGTACACCAACAGCATCCGGATCAAGAGTTCCGGTATGTCCAATCTTTTTTTGCTTAAGGATTCCTCTTAGTTTAGCCACCACATCATTAGATGTAAAGCCAGGCTCCTTATATATATTTATCAAACCATTATATTTGTTCATGTTCTTATTCTCATTCTTAGTCAAAACAAGCCACAAGACATCTCATATCTTGTGGCTATATTATTATAACTGTTGCTGAATATATTTTGTAATGTTATTTATAACATCATGCTGTGTTCCATTGACAGTACAACCTGCAGCTCTCATATGTCCGCCGCCGCCAAAAATCTTGGCAACCTTCGAAACATCTACACTTCCGTCGCTGCGAAGGCTTACCCTGTAAGTCATTGGTTCCTCTTCATACATGAATATTGAACAACCAACACCGATTGTAAGAAGCATCTGGTTAACGATTCCATCCATATCATTGCTGGTAGCACCGTAAAAATCCATTGTCTGCCTTGAAACAACTGATACAATACACTTGCCATTCATCAGGAGAATGCTCTCAAGAAGCGCTCTTCCCAAAATCTGATTCTGAAGATATGTCTTTTCATAAAATACATGGTCTATAAGACTTCCAAAATCAAATCCGTATCCGATAAGCTTTGCAGCAATCTCCATTGTCCTGGGAGAAGTGCAGGAATACTTAAATACACCTGTATCTGTCACCATTCCGGTATAAAGAGATTTTGCAATATCTTCATCCATCTTATCTGTGTCGATCACAGTATAAACAAGCTCACATGCACTACTTGCCGTAGGAACTATATAATTCACATTGCCTGTCCCCGGATTACTGATGTGATGATCGATATTTACAGTGTTTTTAGCTGCATCAAAAAAGCCTTCTGCATTTCCAAGACGATCCTTGCCACAATCAAGGGCAATGAACAAATCATAACTGTCAATATCTGTTGTGTAGTCTTTATTGACCTTATCTGAATCTTTGATGAATTCAAGTTCAGGTGGAATACTCTCAAGAAAAACATCCACCCTTGTATCAGGATAATTCTTGGATAGATAAAGATACATTCCCATGCATGATCCAACACAGTCCCCATCTGGCCTTATATGACCACTAATACCTACTGTCTTTACGCCTTGCATTAATTCATCTATCTTCATATCTACCTACTCTTTCCTATCAATCTTCGTTATCTTCTTCGTCCTCAAAAGAATCTTCTACTTCTTCTCCGCGGGCTGCCCTTGCTTCATTGTCCTTTGCTGTAACTTCATCAATCTTCTTGGACATATTGATAGCATACTCAATTGAGTCGTCCATAATGAATCTAAGTTCTGGAGTGTATCTCATATTGAGTTCTTTTGCCAAAGTGCTGCGGATGTAACCTGAAGCGCTCTTAAGTCCCTCCTGAGTGCGAAGTCTGTCTTCTTCATCACCCATTACAGTTACCCAGACCTTACATGTCTTAAGGTCTGGAGCAACTTCAACTTCCATAACAGATGTCATGGGACTGATCCTTGGATCTTTGCTATAACGAATGGCCTCTGAAATAACTTTCATTACTTCGCCATTTATTCTTTTATTTTTATTACTGTTTTTTCTCATTGACGAGGTACCTCTACCATCTCATACGCCTCTACCATATCACCTTCATGCATCTGGTCGAAGCCATCAAATACAAGACCACACTCGAAGCCTTCCTTAACTTCCTTAACATCATCTTTGAATCTCTTAAGTGAAGCAAGGTCACCTTCAAAGATCTGCTCGCCATCTCTTGAAATACGAACTTTGCAGTCTTTCTTAATGATACCATCTTTTACGAAGCTACCTGCGATATTACCAATCTTGGAAGCCTTGAATATCTGACGAACTTCTGCATGTCCTGTAACTCTTTCTTCATAGATAGGAGCAAGCATTCCCTTCATAGCATATTCAATCTCTTCGATTGCCTGATAGATAACCTTGTAAAGCTTGATCTCAACGCCTTCATGCTCAGCCATGCTCTTTGCTGTAGCATCAGGACGAACGTCAAATCCGATAATAATAGCGTTAGATGCAGCAGCAAGTGTTACATCTGACTCATTGATGGCACCAACACCACCATGGATAACCTTAACAACAACTTCATCGTTAGAGAGCTTAAGAAGACTCTGCTTAAGGGCTTCTACGCTACCCTGAACGTCAGCCTTGATGATAATATCAAGTTCCTGAAGTCTTCCTTCCTCAATCTTGGAGTAAAGATCATCAAGAGACATCTTAGCCTTTGTCTCTTCAATAAGGTCTTTCTTGTGCTGCTGAAGGTATGTATTTGCATACTGTTTAGCCTGTTTGTCAGTCTCATGTCCAAGGAATACTTCACCTGCATTAGGAACATCAGAAAGACCAAGGATCTCAACAGGCTGTGAAGGACGAGCTTCTTTAAGCTTGTTACCCTTATCATCAACCATGGCACGAACCTTACCTGAGCTTGCACCAGCAGAGATGAAGTCACCAACATGAAGTGTTCCCTTCTGAACAAGAACGTTTGCAACAGGGCCACGTCCCTTATCAAGTCTTGCCTCAAGAACAAGTCCTCTGGCCATTCTGTCAGGATTAGCCTTAAGCTCTAAGATATCAGCTGTAAGGATGATAGTTTCAAGAAGGTCTTCAATACCTTCACCTGACTTAGCTGATACAGGAACAAATTCTGTTGTTCCGCCCCAATCTGTAGAAATGAGGCCATACTCTGTCATTTCCTGTTTAACTTTATCAATATTTGCGTTTGGCTTATCAATCTTGTTGACAGCAACGATAATCTCAACTTCAGCTGCCTTAGCATGGTTGATAGCTTCAACTGTCTGAGGCATTACACCGTCATCAGCAGCTACTACAAGTACTGCGATATCTGTAGAATTAGCACCACGCATACGCATTGCAGTAAACGCTTCATGACCAGGTGTATCAAGGAATGTGATCTTCTGATCATTTACAGATACTGTGTAAGCACCGATTCTCTGAGTGATACCGCCGGCCTCTCTGTCAGTTACGCTTGTCTTACGGATTGCATCAAGAAGTGATGTTTTACCGTGGTCAACGTGACCCATTACGCAGACAACAGGTGGTCTCTTCTTAAGTGTCTCAGGTGCATCCTCATCCTCTTTAAGAAGCTCTTCAATAACGTCTACAGGAACCTCTTTCTCGCAGATGATATCGTACTCAATTGCTATATTCTCAGCCTCTTCATAAGTAAGCTCTGTATTTACAGTAGAAATCTGACCAGCCATAAAGAGCTTCTTGATGATAACTGAAGGCTGCATCTTCATCTTCTCAGCAAGTTCCTTGATGGAAACCTTCTCAGGAATAGAAATAACTTTGATCTGCTCTTCAGGTTCCTCAACCTTCTTAACTTCAGGCTTAATGAATCTGCCAACTCTCTTGCTTCTTGGCATCATCTCTTCCTGCTCGTAAGCAAGATCCTTCTTATTTCTCTTATCCTTCTCCTGACCGATACGACGTCTCTCTTCGTCTCTGTGGCTTCCTCCGTCCTTTACAGGAGCTGCGTCAGCAAATGAGCCTCTCTGGTTCTTATCGAACTTGTTATTTCTATCGTTTCTGTCATTTCTGTCGTTGCGATCGTTTCTTCCGCCGAACTTGCCGCCAGGCTGGCCACCGCTCATCTGACCATCACGGCCACCGCGCTGACCGAATCCGCCCTGATTATTATCTCTGCGGAATCCGCCATTCTGTCCATTATTTCTGTTCTGGAAGCCGTTTCTGTCGCCTCGCTCGTTCCTTCCGGAATTATTTCTGTTATCTCTGTTATTATCTCTGTTATTATCTCTGTTGTTATCTCTGTTATCCCTGTTATCTCTAGGTCTCTCATTCTGAACAGGTGCAGCATTTTCTCTCTTAGGAGCTTCGCTGCGAACAGGTGCTGCCTGCTGAACCGGCTGCTCTTTAACAACCTTATTTTCCTGAACTTCAGGTGCTGCTTCCTTTTTAGGAGCCGGCTTTGGATTAACACTCTTATTTACAGGAGTGTTATAGCTCTCAAGCTGTGAAGGAGCAGTTAATGGCTTAATTGGATGGTATACATTCTGAGACTGTGCAAAAGTGCCTCTTCTGTTATTACCATTATTCTGGTTATTGCCATAACCACCTCTGTTATCACGGCGCTGATTGTTGTTATTGTTATTCTGAGCACCGCTGTTGTTTCCACCCTGGTTATTGTGATAGCCACCCATTTTTGAGTTGCCGGCATTTGTAACCATGATGATCTTCTTCTTTTTCTTTGGCGCTTCAGCATCTGCTTTAGGCGCCTCAGCCTTAGGAGCTTCTGTTTTTGCAGGTGCCTTTTTCTCTTCTGTCTTGGCCTCATCTGCTTTTTTAGATGAACCCTTGAAGTGATTTCTAGCCACCTCCGCATCAGCATCCTCTATTGAACTGTTCGAACGTTTTGCCTCTATGCCTTTCTCCTGCAAAACACTTATCAGCTCCTTTGCGTCGCATCCAAGCTCATTTGCAAGTTCGGATATTTTTATCTTTGCCATTCACATTTCCTCCGTACTTTTTTCTGAAAGTAAGTTCTTTATGAGCGTCTTGGCAAATCCCGCATCAGTAATAGCCAAACTCGTTCGAACGTCCTTACCTATTGCATGTCCCAACTCATCCATGGTTCCATAGAAATAAATCGGAACTTTATAATAACTACATTTATCACTAAATTCTTTTTTGGTATTGTCTGAGGCATCGTTGCTCACAATAACCATGATAGCTGTCTTTTTCCGGATTGCTTCCAGAACAGCAAATTCACCGCTCTTTAGCTTACCGGCTCTCTGACACAGCCCCAGCGTACCAAGTAACTTTTCTTTAGAATCCAATCTCGCTTAACTCCTTTTTAAGCTTTTGAAGCTCGTCTTCAGGAACAGGTGATTTAAGAGATCTTTCAAGGCCCTTATTCTTAAATGCTTTCTTCAGACATTCCTCTGATCTGCACAGATAAGCACCTCTGCCATTAGCCTTTCCGGTGAAATCAATCTTTACTTCACCTTCAGGAGACTTGATGACTCTGATCATCTCCTTCTTTTCCTTCATCTCCATGCATCCAACGCACTTTCTCATCGGAATCTTTTTCTGCATATTATTCCTCTACTTCAGAATCGGAAGCTTCTACTTCGCCTTCCTCATACTCGCCTTCTTCGTACTCATCATAATCTTCATCATCAAGATAATCTTCCATACGGAATCCAGGAGCATCCTTAGCCTGTGTCTCACTCTTGATATCAATCTTGTATCCTGTAAGTCTTGCAGCAAGCCTTGCATTCTGACCTTCCTTACCAATTGCAAGTGAGAGCTGGTAATCAGGAACAACTACCTTTGCGCTCTTCTCATCAGGATCAGCAAAAACTGCTACGATCTTAGCTGGTGAAAGTGCATTCTGGATAAGGTTTCCAGGGTTTTCATCCCAGTTGATTACATCAATCTTTTCACCGTTAAGCTCATCTACGATAAGGTTAACTCTTGCACCATTTACACCTACGCATGCACCAACAGCATCTACGTTAGGGTTATTAGAATAAACTGCAATCTTTGTACGGCTTCCTGCTTCTCTTGCTATTGACTTGATCTCTACAGTTCCGTCCTGGATTTCAGCAACTTCCTGCTCAAAAAGTCTCTTTACAAGATCAGGGTGAGTTCTTGATACAAGAATTCTTGGTCCCTTTGATCCGTTCTTAACTTCAAGTACGTATACTCTGATACGTGATGTTGGTCTGTATACCTCACCCTTAACCTGCTCATTCTCGTTAAGGATTGCATCTGCACGTCCAAGGTTGATGCTTACATTTCTTCCAATGAATCTCTGAACAACACCTGTTACAATGTCATGCTCTTTCTCAAAGTACTCATTGTAGATAGCACCGCGCTCTTCCTCACGGATTTTCTGAAGGATAACATTCTTGGCGTTCTGAGTAGCGATACGTCCAAATTCCTTAGAATTAAGAGGAACTGCAACTATATCACCAATCTTTGCCTTTTTTGTTATCTTCTTTGCATCATCAAGGCAGATCTCAATCTGTGGATCCATAACATCGTCTGCAAGCTCGACTACTTCTTTATCGGCATAGCATTTGAAGTCGCAATTATTTCTGTCTACCTCTACTCTGATATTTTCAGCCTTGCCAAAGTTATTCTTGCAGGCTGTGATAAGTGAATTCTCAATTGCATCGAACAGAGAATCTTTGCTGATGTTCTTCTCCTTTTCTAAAAGGTCAAGGGCATCCATTAATTCTTTACTCATCGTAATCTCCTTTTTCCGCCTGGATCAAAAATCCAGTGCAAGCTTAATCACTGATATCTCTTTTCTGGAAAAAATCTCATCTTTATCATTTATTGTCACGGTAACACTGTCGCTGTCATAACCTTTAAGTGTACCGGCAAACTCTTTAACACCATCACGTGCTTTAAAAAGTTTAAGCTCAACATCCTGTCCAAGGCTGTTCTCAAAGTGTCTGTCCTTTTTGAGCTGTCTGCCAAGTCCCGGACTTGAAACCTCCAAGGTATAAGCATCCTCAATAAAGTCATCTGCATCAAGAGCATCTGAAAGTGCATGACTTACATCAACGCATTTATTGATGTCAACGCCGCCCTCTCTGTCGATATAAGCTCTAAGGTACCATTCACCGGCTTCCTTAACATACTCTACATCGTAGATGCTGACTTCATTTGCCTTAGCAATAGGTACAAGCATTTCTTCTACTTTTGCTTCGATCTCATTTTTCTTCATTCATTTTCCTCTTTGCATGCCATGGTACAACCCGATGGTTACCATGCGCATTATTACATAAAGAAAGTGGGCTTTCTTCAAGCCCACTTACAATTACCATGTTGACCATATCACAAAAACGGCATTTCGTCAAGGATATGCACAAAAATTCCCAGGTTGCAAAGCAATCTGGGATTCGGGTTGGGCTGTTATAAACAGTCAATACCTCGTAGCGGAATCGAACCGCTGATTCTGCCGTGAGAGGGCAGCGTCTTAACCGCTTGACCAACGAGGCTTATCAGTTTGTTTTGTCGCCGCCGTATCGCGGCGACTTGTTTATAATATCTTATTACAAATAAAAATGCAAGCACTTTTTTAAAAAAAATTTAAAAATCGTTATACCGATGATTTGTTAACTATATACTTTAAGGGTTAACTATGTTTCTCATCTGACCCTTTTGCCAGGCTACTACGTTCTCCTTCACCTCTTCAAGGCATCTCTTTCTTGCCTCAGTACTTGCCCACGCCATGTGAGGTGTTACAAATAGTTTTCCACTGTCCTGTATCTTAAGAAGTGGAGAATCCTTTGCCATAGGTTCAGGATTTAATACATCAAGACCAGCTGCAGCGATCTTACCCTCTGTAAGAGCATCGTAAAGATCCTGCTCACTTACCACTGCACCTCTGGCTACATTTATGAGGATAGCGTTTTTCTTCATCTTATCAAAAGCGTTTTTATCGAAAAGATTTCTTGTTCTGTCCGTAAGAGGACAATGCAAAGATATAACATCTGAACGGGATAAGAGTTCATCAAACTCAACTCTCTCATAATCTGTACATGTGCTCTTTCCGGAAGCAGAATAAAAAATAACCTTTGCACCAAAAGCAGTTGCTATCTCAGCAACCTTTCTGCCGATGTTTCCCATTCCTACTATTCCATAGGTTTTTCCATCAAGTTCATTAAACGGAATATCAAGGCAGCAAAAATGAGACTGGTTAGCGTATTTTCCACTCTTAACAAATTCATCATAGTGTCTGGAATTCTCCATCAGATAAAAAAGAAGTGAAAAAGTATGCTGTGCCACTGACATGGTTGAATAACCAACCACGTTAGCCACTTTTACGCCATGCCTGTTGCAGGCTTCAATATTGGCATTGTCAAATCCTGTAGCAAACTCACAGATAAGTTCAAGATCCGGAGCCGCATCAAGAATCTTGTCTGATATTGCGCTTTTATTGATCATAAGCACCTTGGCGCCTGCAAGTCTTTCTGCCGCATTATCATCAGTTATCTTATCATCATAATATGTGCACTCTCCAAGATCATCAAAGAGTGTGTAATCCATATCTGATCCTACGCTGTCCGTATCTGCTACAACAATTTTCATATCTGTTATTCTCCTACTATAAAAATGTTTTTATTATCCTGTTTCCAAAGACACATAGATACTTTATAAAAGAACCTAAGATCAATAAATCTTAGGTTCACCTAAATAATAACCTTGAGCAAGGTCAATCTTCATATTCTTAAAGAAATTGTATTCTTCCCTGGTCTCAATTCCTTCTGCAAGTATAATTATATCTCTGGATCTTAGTTCATCTATTATTTCTTTTACAATATGCTGCTTGTTAAAATCTTTATCCACACCGGATACAAATTTCCTATCGATCTTAACAAGGTCAGGTCTGTAAAAATCAAGACACTCTTTATCTATGTTAGTTCCGGTACCAAAATCGTCAATTGCCACTAATGGAGTAGCACCTTCTATATTAAAGGCAACTTTCTTCATTTCCCAGGCATATTTTTCGAGTTTTGTATACTCAAGCATTTCATATACCAGGCGATTCATCATTTTTTCGCCGCCAAGCGCTGCAACCTGTTTAGTCTGCTCTATCCTCATGCACACTGACGGAAAAGAATTCATGAAAAGCTTACCTTCAAGCCCCGCCTCCATAAAATGCTTTGTTCCATAATAGTTTGTTATTTCCTCTATCTGAAAGAGCCTGTCCATACCTACTACAGCCTTGATAAACTCAATAGGAGTATAAGGCTGTGGCCTCATCAGTGCCTCATAACCATAGATCGAATTATCCGAAATCCTAAAAATTGGTTGATACGCAAATTTAATCTCTTGTGGATTATCCAGCAGATACTCAACCGTAACTTCCTTGTTATTCATTAAAACCCTTTTCTAAAAATAAAACCCTTTTCACTCAAAATAAACAAAACATTAGAAATATATCAGTTTTTTTAAATTAATTCAAGCACAATTTATTTCAATGAAAAAACTTCCCACTTCAGGGCAATCACCCCTAGTGAGAAGTTCTTAAAATCACTTATTGTTCAGTTATTTTGCCAAGCGCCTCTGAAAACAAACTGATATAGCACAGACTTATAAGGCACCCACCGAGAATATCAGTAAACCAGTGAACACCGCAAACAAGTCGCCCGATCACAGTCAGCGCTATGATCACAAGGCATACAATCTTACATACTTTAACAGTTTTTTCGTTCTTAAGATACTTTGGAAGAACATACATCAAAGTTCCAAATATTGTAACGATAAGCATTGTATGTGAAGAAGGGAAAGATGCCTCAACATGCTCAGCACCTTCTTCAATTATAGGTCTGTAGTTCACAATGACTTTTTCAAAAAAAGCATATGTGACAAGAACAACAGCATAGAGGCCGCCAAGGCAGAGAATTTCTCTGTCAACCTTAGCTATACTCTTTCCCTTGATGAGCTGGATCATTCCAAGGCAGGCAAAAACTGCAACAACTAAAATAGCAAGAACTCCAAAAAGTTCTGTGAGTTTATACCATACCATGTTGATTCCAAAAAACTCATGAATAAAGCCGTTGATATGTGAAAGTCCTATAGAAGTATCCTCCGGACCTATAGCTGCTACATCAACTCTTTTCACCAAAAAGATCAGAACAAGAAATGCCCCAAACATAATCCTGGCAAACATATTGCCCTTCTTCTCCATGTTGTCATTTGTTTCCATTATTTTTCTCCTCCTCGTCATTTTCCACTATAATATCCTGTTAATATTACAGTGAAATGACTTTTAAATTACAGTTTTGTAATCATCCCTTCATCAGGTCAAAAATACTGATCTGATTGGAATCAGGTATATCACCCAAAAGTCCCATGTCGGCCATCTTTTCAAGTACAGTCTGAGGACATTTGGTTCTTGCCTTAAAGTCATCCTTGGATAAGAATGGACCATCTTTTGCAGCTTCAACAATCTGATCGGCAGCTTTTTCACCCATACCATCGATACTTGTAAGCGCTGGCATGATCTTATCTCCGATAACCTGGAAGTCTCTGGACTTAACCTTAAAGATATCTATAGGAAGGAATTCAATTCCACGCTCATACATTTCCTCTACAAGTCTCATATCACCATACTCAGCCTGCTGTGCATTTGTGAGTTCATCCTTTTTATTGTTGTACTCACGCATGATAGCTCTTAAGTGATTTTCACCCTGGCACATATGCTCGTAGTTAAAGGCCTTTGCTCTGATACTAAACCAGGCAGCATAGAAAGCCTGCGGAACATATACTTTGAAATATGCAATTCTCCAGGCCATCATAACGTAAGCTGCGGCATGAGCCTTAGGGAACATGTACTTGATCTTTTCGCAGGACCAGATATACCAGTCAGGAACACCGTGATCTGTCATATCCTTCTTCCAGTCAGCCCAGTTACTCTCTTTTCCCTTGGCAACCTTTCCTTTTCGAACAGCTTCCATGATCTTGAAGGATTCTGACTTATCCAGTCCCTTCTGGATCAGATAGATCATAATATCATCTCGACAACAGATGCAGGTATCAATTGTCGCTTTGCCTTCCTGGATAAGAGTCTGCGCATTACCAAGCCAAACGTCTGTACCGTGTGACAAACCGGAAATTCTTATAAGGTGGGACAATGATGAAGGTCCCGCATCAATAACCATCTGCATGGCAAAATCTGTACCAAACTCAGGAAGTCCCAGACATCCAAGCTTTGTTCCACCAATCTGATCAGGAGTGATATTAAGAGCCGTAGTGTTCATGAAAAGGCTCATAACATTTTTGTCATCAAGTGGCACCGTCTTTGGGTCAAGCCCCGTACAATCCTGCAGGAATCTGATCATAGTAGGATCATCGTGTCCGAGAATATCAAGCTTTAGCAGGTTGTGGTCAATAGAGTGATAATCATAATGAGTCGTAATGGTCGCTGTTGTCATATCATTGGCCGGATGCTGCACAGGACAGAAAGAGTTAATATCTTCACCCACAGGCAAAACTATGATTCCACCGGGATGCTGACCTGTTCCTCGCCTTATACCGGTACAGCCCTGAACGATTCTGTTGATCTCACATTTTCTCTTGCTGGCTCCGATTCCGTCGTAATATTTTTTTACAAAACCATAAGCTGTCTTATCCGCAAGAGAAGCTATTGTTCCCGCTCTGAAAGTCTGTCCGTAACCAAAAATAACTTCAGTATACTTATGAGCTTTAGACTGATACTCACCAGAGAAGTTAAGGTCAATATCAGGCTCCTTATCACCCTTAAATCCAAGGAATGTCTCGAAAGGAATATCAAATCCATCCTTGTTCATCATGGCTCCGCACTTAGGGCATCTCTTATCAGGCATATCACAGCCTGAATTACCGCCATACTTAAGCACTTCCTCAGAATCAAAGTCACTGTATTTGCACTTAGGGCACACATAGTGCGGACTAAGCGAATTAACTTCCGTGATACCTGATGTAAATGCGACAAAGGAGGAACCTACAGATCCTCGAGAGCCAACCAGGTAACCATCTTCATTGGACTTCCAAACAAGCTTCTGGGCGATGATATACATAACCGCGAAACCGTTCTTTATAATTGAGTTAAGCTCTCTCTCAAGTCGCTCCTGAACTATTTCAGGAAGATTTTCACCATATATCTCATGGGCCTTGTCATAACAGATCTTTGTGAGGATCTCATCACTGTTTTCAATGACAGGGGCACACTTATCAGGTCTTACCGGTGATATGCTCTCGCACATATCAAGGATCTTCCTGGTATTATCTATAACAATTTCTTTTGCCTTTTCGCCACCGAGATAATCAAATTCCTCCATCATCTCGTCAGTAGTCCTTAGGAAAAGAGGTGCAGGCTCTTCATCATTCATACCCTTTCCAGCCATGATGATCGTTCTGTATATCTCATCCTCAGGATTTAAGAAATGGGCGTCGCAGGTAGCAACAACAGGTTTGTTGAACTGCTCGCCAAGCTTAACTATTTCTTTGTTGATCTCTCTTATGTCGTCGTCACTGTTGATGTCTTCATATCGCTCTGAATCCACCATGAAATGGTTGTTACCCACAGGCTGGATCTCAAGATAATCATAAAAATCAACAATTCTTGCTATCTCTTCAGGTGGTCTTCCCTCTACAACTGCTCCATAAAGTTCGCCGGCACAGCATGCACTTCCTATGATCAGCCCTTCCCTGTGCTTCATAAGTTCGCTCTTTGGTATCAGAGGGAATCTTCTGAAATAATCCACATGAGACTCACTTACAAGGGTATAGAGGTTAACTCTTCCCAACGTATTTTTTGCCAGAATAATGCAATGATTGGGGCGGAGGTGCCTTATCATCTCTTTTGTTGGCTTACCGAGAATATTGACATCAGTAAGCGTTACAGCTTTCTGCTCCTCCAACATAGGAAGGAATTTATTGAAAATAAGCGCAGTACACTCAGCATCATCAACAGCTCTGTGGTGATGCTCAAGCACAACTCCCAAAGTCTTGGCAACAGCATCAAGTGTATGCTTGGCCTGAAGTGGGAAGAAATATCTTGACAGCCATAAAGTATCAACAGTTGTATAATCCGCAGGAATGCCAAGTTCAAGGCAATTCTGATTTATAAAGCTTATATCAAATCCAACATTATGTCCTACTAAGACTGCATCCTTACAAAACTCCACAAACTTAGGAATGATGACTTCCCTTGTTGGAGCATCCATTACCATTTCATCGGTGATACTTGTAAGTTTTTCAATTCTATAAGGAATTGGAACCTGAGGATTTATGAATTCAGAGAATCTCTCAATTATCTCCCCATTTCTTACCTTTACGGCACCGATCTCAATGATCTTATTTTTTATAGGAGAAAAACCTGTGGTCTCAATATCGAATACAACAAAGGTTGTATCTCTAAGTGGCTGGCCCTTGTCATTTACAACAATTTCCTTAAGGTCGTCAACAAGATACGCCTCTACTCCCAGGATCAGTTTAAAGAAATCCTGCCTCTCTATAGGTGGCTCACCGGCTTCTTTTCTTCTCTTTTTCTCATCATTAAAGAGGTCTTCCCAAACATGGTTGGCATCTGTAAGAGCCTGAACAACGCCGTGGTCTGTTATTGCAATACCGGGCATTCCCCATTTGTAGGCCTGCTTAACTATATCCTTAACTTCAGAAACGCCATCCATATCACTCATCTTGGTATGGCAATGAAGTTCTACTCTTTTTACTTCCGCCCTGTCTACTCTCTTTGTAGTAAAATCAGGGATCTTTTTTACTCCGACTATAGACTGAAGAGACAGCTCATGGTCAAACTTATCAACAGCAGCAATACCCTTGATCTTAAGGAAAGCTCCGGGTTTAATATCCTTTGTGATATCAGGAACATCCTCTGTTTTTACAAACATCTTTACAGTGATAGAATCTGTAAAGTCAGTAATGTCAAAGATCATGATACTCTTTTCATTTCTGATATCTCTCTGATCATAAGCTGTAACCTTACCGTGAACTGTAACTTCACCAAGCTCTCCTATAAGGTCGGAAAGCTTCATGGTTTCATCATCAAAGTCCCGGCCGAATACAACATCAGGATTGTCACTTCGCTTGTAGCTGCCGCCAAAGTCTCTCTTTGGAGTCCACTTGCCTTTTGAAAATCCAGCCTTTGCCCCTTCTGCTGCACTCTTTTGAGGTTCCTCTTTTTTCTGAGCTTTTTCTTCAGCAGCCTTTTCTGCTTTCTTCTCGGCAGCCTGCTTTTTCTTTTCTTCAGACTTCTGCTCAAAGTCCTCAAGCTTCTTGGCCATTTTAACTGATTCATCAGTATAATCAGGCTCTTTTGTTTCCTTCTCTGTATCTACAAATTCAGGAGAAATAGCCACAGACAGTCCGCATCTCTCATTCACGATCTTGGATAAAACTCTGATAAGATCCGGAGCTTTTTTCTTGCCCACTACACTGTTTTCAAGCTGAATAACCACATTTCCATCATCCGGGTATTCAAAATTGGCAGCACGAAAAAGACTATACTCCATATGGTCATAGTCTTTTAACTCCATCTCTATGCTCTCTCTGTAGATATCAAAAAGATTCTGTGGTGTATACTGAGCAGACAGGCTGAACTTCTCATAGATTTTGATAGTCAGATCCTGTCCGTTAAATAACTGCTTTTTTATACCAGTTTCAGTCTTGTAAATATCTGCCTTGTCGATAAGGGCATTACTGGATATATATATTCTGATAAAATCCTGTTTTCTTGTGGTTGAGACCTTAACAACCTCAGTTTGTTCCATAATCTCCTGAGTGCGGTCATCAAGCTTAAGGCCAGGAAAAACCTCGAAAAACTTCTTCCCCATTAAAACTCCTAAATAAAACTACCTCGCCAGAACACGTTAGAACCAGACTATATATTGCTTATCAGTCATTAGAAGGCCACGCGTCAAGTTCCGCCTTAAGAACAGCAAGCAACTGATCTTCAGGCACTTTTTTGATGATCTCGCCGCGCTTAATAAGAAGGCCTTCTCCATCACCGCCTGCAATTCCTATATCAGCCTCTTTTGCTTCTCCAGGGCCGTTTACTGCGCATCCCATAACTGCAACCTTGATGTTAAGAGGATACTTCTGAACCATTGTCTCTACCTGATTGGCAAGGCCGATAAGATCAATCCTTGTTCTTCCACAGGTTGGGCAGGATACAACTTCAATTCCGCCCTTTCTGATATCAAGCGTTCTGAGTATCATTTTGGCTGTTTTTATCTCTTCTACAGGATCGCCTGAAAGAGAAACCCTGATAGTATCTCCAATGCCTTCATTTAAGATAATTCCAAGTCCTACAGAAGACTTGATATTGCCTCCATAAACAGTTCCAGCCTCTGTGATTCCTACGTGAAGAGGATACTTACACTGTTTTGCTAAAAGTTCATGTGCCTTAACACAGAGCATAACGTTAGATGACTTGATGCTGACTACCATGTTATCGTACCCAAGGTCTTCAATGATACCAACCTTGTCAATGGCGCTTTCTACAAGTCCTTCAGCAGTTACACCATGGTACTTCTCAACGAGATTCTTCTCAAGAGATCCGCTGTTAACACCTACACGAATAGGAATATTTCTCTCTTTTGCGCAGGAGACAACAGCTGCAATCCTGTCCTTTGATCCGATGTTTCCCGGATTAATTCTGATCTTGTCAGCACCATTTTCCATGGCCGCTATAGCCATCTTGTAATCAAAATGTATATCTGCAACAAGCGGTATGTGTATCTGCTTTTTTATCTCTCCAAGAGCCTTAGCTGCCTCGATATTGGGAACTGTGCATCTGATAATATCACAGCCTGCTTCTTCAAGTCTTTTTATCTGAGCAACCGTTCCCTCTACATCTTCAGTCCTTGTATTGGTCATGGACTGAATAAGGATTGGGTTTCCTCCACCGATTACCCTGTCTCCTATATGTACAACCTTTGTATTATCTCTATATGCCATACATTTCATCCTTTCTTTATCTTCAAATGTCAGTACGATCTTGCATATAAACATGCAAATCGTATGCCGCTTGACGGATTACCTTGTAAACTTTGTAATATCATTAAAGAGCACGAATACCATTAATCCCAAAAGTGCAACCATACCGATCATGTGCACAAAACCTTCTTTTTCTGGAGGCACAGGTTTTCCAAAGATAACCTCAATAAACTGGAACACAAGTCTTCCACCATCAAGAGCAGGGAGTGGCAAAAGGTTCATAACTCCAAGATTGACTGACAAAAGAACTGTCAATGACATCATAGTAAGGATTACCGCTGATATTCCAAAAGGCTTAACCTCCTCATAGGCATCATCAACAATCTTGACCATTCCAACAGGTCCTGACACATCGTCTGCTGAAAGCCTGCCTTTTATCAAAAGAGCAAGGCTCCTGTATGTGGTCTTGAAATAATAACGCACCTCATACCAGGCATATTTTAAAGCCGCAGCGCCCTTTATCTCTCCATATTCTCCAAGATAAACACCCATATAGTATCTGCCGGCTTCTTCACTGTACTTAGGAACAAGAGTAGTCTCATGTCTTTCGCCATCTCTCTCATAGACAATATCCATGGGAGAGCCTTCAGCAAACTGAGAGATAAGCGTAACTTCTCCTGCCATATATACCTTTTCGCCATCGACACTTATGATCTTATCTCCGGCCTGAAGTCCAGCCTCAGCTGCAGCAGAATCCTCAGTCAACTGATTTATAACAGGAAAATTCCAGGCTGAAAAGCTTACAAGAATTACTGCAAGCAAATAAGCTATGATAAAGTTTGCAAAAGGTCCGGCAAAAAGAGTTGCTATCCTGCGCCAAACCGGTGCGTTTAAAAAAGAATGCTCATCATAGGTCTCATTTTCTTCTGCAACGGGATCCATCCCATCAAATACACAGGCGCCACCAATAGGTAATAGCTTTATGCTGTAAAGAGTCTCACCCTTTTGCTTTTTCCACAGAGTAGGTCCCATTCCAACAAAAAACTCATTAACTCTGATTCCACCTGCCTTGGCTATTATAAAATGACCAAATTCATGAGATGTAACAAGTATTCCGAAGATTATAAAGAATATAATAATGCTGATTATCATATGTTATATTTTCCTCCAAGAAACTCATAGGTCTCTTTTTCTGCCAAAAGAATCGCATCAACATCAGGATTATCAACCCTTTTATGATGCTCCATTGCCTCTTCGATCATGTCATATATCTCAAGGTATCGTATATCACCCTTTAAGAATCTGCGAACCGCCATTTCATTGGCTGCGTTAAATACTGTTGGCATACTTCCACCTTCATACGCAGCATCAAAAGCAAGCTTAAGTCCCCTGAATGTTTCTATGTCAGGTTTCTCAAAAGTCAGGCTTCCAAGTTCAAACAGATCAAGTCTCTTTTCAGCCATAGGCCTTCTGTCCGGGTAAAAAAGAGCATACTGAATAGGAAGTTTCATATCAGGCACACCAAGCTGAGCAATGACAGCTCCATCTACGTACTGAACAGCACTGTGAACAATACTCTGTGGATGAACAAGCACCTGTATATTATCAAGGCTCACATCAAAAAGCCATCTGGCCTCCATGACCTCAAGTCCCTTATTAACAAGTGAAGAAGAATCAATGGTTACCTTTGGCCCCATATCCCAGTTAGGATGCTTTAAAGCATCTGCAGCAGTCATATTCTCAAGTTCAGCCTTTTTCTTTCCTCTAAAAGGACCGCCACTGGCTGTCAAAAGAATTTTCTCAACTTTATCCTTTGGCTCTCCGTTAAGTGACTGGAAAATAGCGCTATGCTCACTATCTACAGGAAGAATCTTTACTCCCATCTTTGCAGCAAGTGGCATTATGATATGTCCTGCGCAAACAAGGGTCTCTTTGTTGGCAAGAGCAATATCTTTTCCGCTCTCTATAGCTTTTATTGTTGGTCTTATTCCAATCATTCCTACTACGGCAGTAAGAACAGTATCAGCCTCAGGTACGGATACGATTTCAAGTAATCCTTCCATACCGCTGTATACTTCTATGTCAATGTCAGAAAGTCTCTGTTTCAGATCTTTTGCAGCGTTTTCATCAAACATGCAAACATATTTTGGTTTAAACTCTCTGACCTGTTTTTCCACCATCTCGACTCTGGTGTTTGCAGCAAGACCGACTACTTCCAGTTCTTTGCTGTTATTTCTTACAACATCCAAAGTCTGTGTTCCAATGGAACCTGTACTTCCAAGTAAAACTATCTTTCTCATTTTTTCTCCTCAAATAACGAAGCAATTTACATTTATAAAAATATATACGCCGTATTAGAATATTTCACTAATACAGCGCTTATTATACGAATATTGATTAAAAATGTGAAATCATAACTACTGCCAAAAAATAAATACATGGTATCACAAAGATTACGCTGTCAAAGCGGTCCATTATTCCGCCGTGTCCAGGGATCAGATTGCCATAATCTTTAATATCATGATCTCTTTTTATTCCGGAAGCAAGCAAATCGCCAAGCTGAGCAATTATGCTTCCAATAAATGTGATCAGCATAAGCATATAGATCACATTCACATTGTGGACTTCATTTCTGTATAAAAGGTATCCGAAAACAGCTCCTACCGCAACTGATCCCAGTATCCCTCCTATAGCTCCCTCAATGGTCTTCTTGGGAGAAAGAATCGGTGCCATCTTATGTTTGCCAAATGCTCTTCCTGCAAAGTATGCACAGGTGTCGCACACCCAGGCGATAAAAGGAATCCACGCCAGATACTTTCCATATGGGCGAAGTCTAAGCAAATATACAAAAGACATGTTCACCGGAGCATACACAAAGCAAAAGAAAGCCGCCATAGCCTGCATGGACTTGAACTTTGGAAAGTTCACAACATAGCAGACCATTAGTAAAAAGAAGGCAAACATGATTGAAAAAATGTAGTATTTATGAGTTCCTATCAAAAGCATCTGGATATAATGAACTACTATCGCAATATATCCACAGATCTCCAAAATACTGAATTTGCCATCTTCCTGATGCACTCCGGTTGCCCTTGTAAGCTCAAAATAGCTGATAAGAGAAACCGCAAACAGTACCGCTGCCAAAATGATTCCACCGGGAATAAGCACTCCGGCAAGTACTAATCCAATAACAACACCACTTAAAACCCTTGTTTTCAATTTTTACACCAGCCTATATTGATCAGTTTTTGAGTCCGCCAAACTTACGATTGCGCATGCCATATGATTCAACAGCAAGTTCAAGCTGTGTCTTATCAAAATCAGGCCAAGCCACAGGAGTATAATAAAACTCTGTGTAAGCACACTGCCAAAGCAGGAAATTGGATATCCTCTGTTCGTTGCAGGTTCTTATCATAAGATCAGGATCTGGGAGGAAATTGGTATCAAGGTTTGCTCCTATCATATCCTCTGTAATTTCCTCAGGATTTACTTCGCCATCCTTAACTTTCTGAGCTATCTTCTTAACAGCTCGTCTTATCTCATCCCTGCTGCCATAGTTGATGGCAATAGTAAATGTAAGACCTGTATTTTCTGCTGTTGCCTCTTCAAGCTCCTGAATGGCTTTCTGTATATCCTCAGAAAGAGCCTGTCGCTCACCGATTACACGACAGCGAACATTATTCTTCATTGATTTTTTAATACTTGTCTTCAGGTAATTGCGCAGGATCGTCATGAGGGCAGAAACCTCCGCCTCAGGGCGACTCCAGTTCTCTGTTGAAAACGCGTATACAGTCAGGTATTTTATGCCCATATCTCTGGCAACAACCAGAATATCTTCAACAGCTTTTGCACCCTGCATATGCCCATAATTTCTGGGCATACCCTTTGCCTTGGCCCATCTTCCGTTTCCATCGAGGATTATAGCCACATGGGCGGGAATCTTCTTTTCTTCTTCCATAACCTTATACCGTCATGATCTCTTTATTCTTTTCTTCAACTGCTCCATCGATATCCTTGATAAATTTATCAGTGATCTTCTGAAGCTCGTCGTTAAGATCATTGATCTCATCTTCTGATACTTCTGAGCCCTTAAGTTTCTTAAGCGCATCATTACCGTCACGTCTTACATTACGAACAGCAACCTTGGCATCTTCACCTTTTTTCTTGATATCCTTTGCAAGCTGTTTTCTTCTCTCTTCAGTAAGCTCAGGAAATACAAGACGGATAATAGCACCATCGTTACTTGGAGTAATTCCAAGATCTGATGTCATAAGTGCCTTCTCGATATCCTTGATAAGAGCCTTGTCCCAAGGTGCAATCTGGATAATTCTTGCCTCAGGAACTGAGATGTTACCTACCTGGTTAATAGGTGTAGGTGTTCCGTAGTAATCAACCTTGATCTTATCAAGAACATGTGGATTAGCTCTTCCTGCACGGATAGATGCAAGATCCTCTTTCAAAAAGTCAAATGACTTCTGCATTTTGTCATTATACTCTTTTAACTTTTCATTCATACCTTAATCTCCTTAAAATGTGATATCAGTCAACAGTAACTGTTGTTCCATTGAAATTGCCATCAGCAGCCTTAACAATGCTGTTTTCTTCCTGAAGAGCAAACACTCTCATAGCAACCTTGTTGTCTCTTGCAAGAATTGAAGCAGTCATATCGACAACCTGAAGGTTCTTGGCAATAACCTCATCGATAGTAACTGTATCATATCTCTTTGCATCAGGGTTCTTGGCCGGATCGCTGTCATAAACACCGTCAATTGCCTTGGCAAGAAGGATATAATCCGCTTCAACTTCGATAGCACGCAGTACCACGCCTGTATCAGTTGAGAAATATGGATGTCCGGTTCCTCCTGCAAAAAATACAACCATACCTTTTGCGAAGTACTTGTTTGCTCTGTCTTTTGAGAAGAGCTTTGTAAATGAACCACACTCAAAAGGTGTAAGAATATTTGTCATCATTCCTTCGCTTCTGAATATCTCAGAAACATAGATGCAGTTCATTATTGTGGCAAGCATTCCAATCTGGTCAGCCTTGACTCTGTCAATGCTTTCACTGCTTCTGCCTCTCCAGAAATTGCCACCACCAATAACGATACCAACTTCTACGCCTTTATCAGCAAGTTCCTTAACCTGAAGTGCCACCTTTCTTACTGTAGCTTCATCAAAACCGGTCTTTTTGTCCCCAGCAAGTGCTTCACCGCTGAGCTTTAATAGTATTCTCATAATTTCTCCATTTTAATATTTGATTATCTGTTTTTAAGTCCCTCAAAGAACTCTGAAGGATTAACATCTGCATAAGCCTGTGAGCACATACCTTCGATAACTGCACCGTTGTTGATCTGTACTGACTGAGACTTGATGTTACCCATAACAATTGCTGTTGTATCTAAAACTACAGGACCATGTACATCGATATCGCCCTTTACAGCACCTGCGATAACAGCGCTTGATCCGAAGATGTTTCCAACGATAACTGTGCTCTGGCCAACCTTTACACTGCCCTTACTCTTAACTTCACCTGTAATTCTTGCTGACTCAGCATAAATCTCTGCTGCGTCTGAATCACCTACGATCTCACCTGTAACATTAAGTTTGCCAAGGCACTTGATATTACCTGTAACCTTACCGATAAGATCAAGAGATCCTGTTGTCTGCAAGTCACCTGTTATGACCATACCCTCAGTAATGCTTGCTGTTTCATCTGTTGGTGTCTGCTGTTCAAAGTCCATCATTTCATTCCCCCCATTGTTTGTATTATTTTCAGAAACTGTTGTCTCTGCAATATACTCATTTGCATTTGCTGCCGCTACCATTTCAATAGCACTTACAGGAGCTTCTTCTTTTACTTCAGCTGCTGTCTGCTCCTCGATCTTTTCTTCGAGAGCTTCCACTTCCTCGCTTACAGAAAGCTCTTCTGTAGTTTCTTCCTGAACAGGTTCTATTACAGCCTCTTCTTCAAGAACAGGCTCTGAGATTTCCTCTTTAACCTCTTCCTTTTCAGGTGCCTCATCAAGTTTGATATCATCGATACGGTCGAGCATACTTCCGATATCTACCTTCTCGCGGTCAGCCCCCTTCTTGGCTGATTCCTCTGCCCCATTTTCATTATCAAGACCCGCTGTCTCATCAAGCTTATCTTCCGGCATCAGTGTGTTCACTGCCTGAGAAAGATCGCTCTTAAGCTCAGAAAAAAATCCCATCCTGATATCCTCCATTCGCACTTTTTCTATTATTATTTTTTGATATGTTGAACCGGTAACGTATCCTCTGTTATCGGTACTATCACTGTGTCATCCATTGCCTGTACAGCTTCTATTATCTCAGGCAAAGCTTCAACTGTATGCTTTTTATCGGCTGCGTCATGCATAAGAACCACGCAGTGCTTAAACTTAGGAATATTGTTCACTATGTTGGCGTAAACAGTATCCTTAGTGGCTCCGGACTTATCATCACCGGCTGATACATTCCAGTCAAAAAAAGTAACCTTTTGCTCATCAAGGTAAGCTGTCAGTTCACTCATATCAACCTTGCTGACTCCGTTAGAGCTTCCTCCCGGAAACCTGTAAAACTCAGGCCAGACGCCTGTGGTCTGATACAAAAAGACTCGAAGCTGTTCAAAATCCTCTTTAAAAGAATCCAGAGAAGCATAGATCTGACTGTATTTGTGACTATAGGAATGCATTCCCAAAGTATGACCATCTTCAACAATGCGCTTATAAAGCTCTGTGTATCTGGTGTCAGGCTTTCCACAGACAAAGAATGTAGCCTTGACATTGTACTGATCAAGTATATCAAGTATCTCATCCGTAGAAGAGCTTGGCCCATCATCAAATGTAAGATACACATAGCGCGTTCCCTCAATATCTTCAGGGTTCTGCGCTCCGCTTATATATATATCCGAATAATCCGTCTCAAATTCTTCTGTCAAAGGCTCGCTGTCACTTACAACTTTATCGGAGGTATTAACCGTTTCATTCCCCCCTGCCAAAATAGACATTTCATCGCCAAATCTGTCTCTGTACCACTCAAGGTCTACTTTATTCTGATCATATGCAGATTTAAGCCTGTCATATCTGATTGCCAGTATCACACAGATACATGTAGGCACAAGACATGCAGCAGCGACAGTGATAAGTATCATTCGCCGTAAATTACGTATTCTTTTACTATATACCTTTTTAGGTTTGTCTAAACCCATTACAAATAAAAATCTCTTTCTGTAATTATATATAATCAACGTATAGTATAGCATAGAATCTGAAAGTCAAAAAGATGTTTTTAGGCATTAAATAGGCATAAAAAAAGCCTGATCAAATTGACCAGGCTCTAAAATCAAAGGTTAGAAAGTCTGCTCGGTGTCAAAACCGGCGGATATATATGTAATTATGTAGTTGTCATAGTCAGAGGCATTTAAACCTATCATCTGTGAATTGGTGCTTCCACCGTGGAAAGTATATCCTACATCAGCGATATTTACAGTATCAAAAGCAACTGCTCTGCCGTTTTTTGTGAAAAGAGTTCTGACTCCTACGCCCTGGATGTCTTTTTCCGAATAATTGGTTGCACTTACCTCTATGCACTTTTCTTTTGCATTCGTGTCTATATCCACCATGTTATAAGTGCAGTTGTCAGTTTCTGCTACATTAAGGTCATATGAAAAAGTTGCTCCGCCCTTTATATTCTCGTTTAAAAACTGTCCGTAAAGAATAAACTGCTGCCCGTCTTTTACTGCATCTGCCCTGTCGTGAACAAGCGAAACCACACTTTTCTTTGAATCTGTAGCAGAAAAATCTGCATTTATCTCCACATCTCTTCCGGTATTGTTGGTTGCAACCAAAACATAATATGTGCACCAGTCAAATTTATCCGGAATGATGTATTCATCTTCGATCGTAATGCCATTTTCTAAATTTCCGGCAGCATATACAACATTTGAAGGAAATACGCATTTATTAACACCAAACAGGATAAGTAAAGACATTCCCACAGTAGATAAAATAGAAAAAATCTGCTTTTTCATGACCATTTCCTCCATCAAAATTATTTTTTGATAGTATTAATTATCATGTAAAAGCAGATTTTTTTCGAGTACCCAGAGCCATTTTTAATGCTTTTTTAACCTTTATAAATTATCTATAAAGCGCCATTTTATGCGATCTAGATGTAGTATGTCACTCCTTGTGGACCACAGAATATCCACCCATATTTTCCACAATATAATTGCCCTCATCTTCAAAAAGAGATACCTCAGAGCTTGCTACCACAAACACTGTATTTGCATACTCCTGCGCATCAAAATTCTCAGGAATATCAGCAAAAACGAAGTTTCCAAAACTCTTTGCTGTCCTGAACATTGCTTCATCGTCGTAATATTCAACAGTTTCATTAAACAAAACCGGATCATAATCCGTATAATAAAGAGCCACGATAAATGGTGCAGAAAGGCCTTCATAGGTAGAATAGATCTGTCTGTCATCACCTGCAATCTCATAGGCCCTTGCTATGGCATCTCCATAAGTTGGCATGAAAATACTGATCACATTGCTGTTAAAGCCGGTAAAATAGTCTTTCACAAAAGAGATATCTGCAAGCAGGATCACAGACAAAAGAGCTATGGCAAGCTTCTTACTGTTTGAAAGAATAAAGTCAAAACCTCTTACAAAGGCATAAATAAGCGGAATAAACAAAGTTACCATTCTGCTTATGTCAGTTTCTACAGCTATGGACAAAATCACATTGGCAATGAGAAATGCCGCAAAAGCAGCATTTTTGCAAAGATATTCCGTATCTTCCTGTGTTTTTCTCTTAAGCCCTTTGAAAAAATCCCTAAATACAACAAAAAATCCAATAAAAGTAACAGGGAAAGTAAACTCAAATAAAGTTGCATACCCCGGATAAAAATGACAGAGCATGTCTTCATCATTGCCCACCGTCAAAACAAGCCCCAGGACTTTCAGGTTATTTAGCAGCTTTCCGGGAAGCGAAGAATCAAGTGTAAGGAAAACCTCTCCGCTTCTTGTAGCCGTAAGCTTATTTATGCAGAAATAATCAGTTACAATTTCCGGAAGTCCCAGATAATTCACTGCATAGAACAAAAACAGGGGCATGAAGATGATCATGAACACCAGACCGGAAATTAAAAGCTCTTTTACGTTAAGAGTCCCTTTTAAGAGTGCATAGATACAGGCAATCACGATAAACATAGGAATTATCATTGTTCCCGCACCATATCCGTACATTCCAACCGCCAAAAGAGCCGCACTAAGCGCAAAGCTTTTTGCAGTTCTTTTTCTCAAAGCCACAAGGAAAGTATAGAGTCCTATTATCTGAAGAAATGGCATTATATTGCTGTCAAGGCTCCATCTGCTCAGGATCACATGCCAGGGACACACTGCCAGAAAGGCGGTTCCCACAATTGAAAGTGTATTCTTTTTCCCTGCAAATAAAGAAGCTGAAAAAATCTCTTTTAGCACAAAGAAAAAAACAAATACTGTTGCAATCCCTAAAATTGCCGGAAGGAGTCTTAATTTCACAATACCTGTTCCAAAGAGCTTTACCGATATCATATTAAGGTAGATCATAAGCTCACTGTTTCCGCCGCTTCCAAAGGCAAGAGGGTGAACGGGATATGCATAGCCATTTCTGTCCACGCCGTATTTTGCAAGCGCAAAGGCCTCATATCCTATCGAAGCCTCATCCTGCTGAAGTCCGTTTGGAATGCTTCCCAGTAAAAAGAGCCTTAGAAATGTGGCAATACCTATCGTGACAGCCAAAAGAATATGCGTTGTCTTATCAGAAAGATCGCTCACTTTGCCTTCGTTTGTGCTTTTCTTTTTAGAAATAACAACAGCTGCTGCGCAGAAAAGAACGCATGCAGCTGTCATTATATAATTGTAATAGTCAATTATTCTCATTTTTATCTCGCATTCATAGCAGCGTTCCAATCAGCTATTCCCATGATAGAAGCTGCTCTTTGTATATAAGTTCCGGAATTTGGCCCATTCATCTGCTGATAGAATTCAAAAGCAAGCTTCCTTGTTCCATCCTGCTTAGAAAGTCCAACAGACAATCCCTGTGATACCTCTAAAGGATAATCTGTCTGCCTGTTAAATGCAATAAGTTTAATGTACTGATTAGTCGCAACTCTCTGATAAGCATAGACAATTGCTGCTGCCTGAGCTTCTTCTCCCTGGGTTGAAGTATATCCAACCTCAGTCAAAAGAATTGGCCTCACCGCGCCTTTTGTATTTCTCATTGCAGGCTGACACATATAATCAGTGAGCTGCTCTATATTCTCCATGGACAGATATGGTGTGTTGATATCGCGCCTTATCATGGCCTGTGCCGCTTCATTTTTTGGACTCCAGAAAGTAGTCCAGGTCATGGGATAATTGTAGGGATGCTCAGCAAGTCCCCAGTCGATATTTCCCTGTGCTGTTATGCAGGCATTTATCGCTTCAAGAGTCGCTCTTGCTGAATAATAGGAACCTGTATTGTGGATCTGAGTCCAGTTCTGATCAAGACTTATGCAGACATATGCATTGGCATTTCTGCTCTTTATGGCATTGTAGCAAACTCTTAGTTCATCAGCATATAGCTGCGCATAAGCCATCAGATCATTTACAGTAGAATAATTCCACACATTTTTGGCATTTACTTCATTCCCGATAACCCAGTTATCAACCTGTCCAAAGCCATTCTGACCATTGTATCTGTAGGCAAGATATGAAACAACTGCCTCAAGATACTCAAGGCCCTTGTCCTCTGAAGTGTTCATCATATAGTAGAGCGCTTTTCCGCCTCTTGATGAAGGGGAGATCATAAATTCCTCACCTGCTGCCCTGGGGTTTAGCAAAACAATCGTAACCCCCATCCCCTGCTGCGTGCAGGTTCTGACGCAGTGGTCATACTGACTTAAATATGCCGAATCAAAGTTATAGGTTTTTCCATTATATTCGTAGACAACCTGGCCATTTCCACCAATGACATCTTCCAAATTGATGTTATAAGCGGCCTGCTGAACTCCAAGCTGTGAATTTTCTGTATTTCCATTGCCAATCTTGGCTCCGTCAAGAATAAGACCCTTTTTGCCATTATTTTTTCTGGCGGGAGATGCTGACGCCAGAGCTTCAGGATTTGTAATATACTTGGCCCCTGCCACAGCAACATATTGTCCGCCCTGCAGCACAGCAACCTGGAACTTGTCATAAAGCCTGCAATCTGCTGTTTTGTTGTTTAGAGGAACCTGAAAAGCTACCGATCCGCCCATAGCTGCCGAAGCAATTGGTGCTCCTGCTACTGTACCCTGATATGGTTTTTCAGAGAAAAGATAGAACTTGCCATCATCAGAATCCGGCAGATCTGATGCCGATACACTGATATTGACATTGCTACCGTTTATGGTAGCTGAGCCGATGGATACAGCTCCAACACCCTGTGCATTAACAGGAAAACCGGTAAAAGAAAAGACGCCCAGTGCGATAACCGCACCAAAAAGCGCCTGAAGAAATGATGAAAAGAATTTCTTTGCCATAAATAACCCCACATTATTTTATGATTTTACGTCAAACGCATTTATATCATAAGTGAAAGCTAACTTTATGGCAAATGATTTCTTTTCTTTTTTATTGTATTAATGCTTATCTCCAAAAAAATACTGTTCAATTGGCCTTCTAAGAATTGCTGCAAGTGGCCAGATGATCCATGAAGATCCCCAGCTGAAAGTAAAGAAACTCCAAATTATATAGATACAAAGAACTGATTTCCAGTAGTCCTTTACCATAGCTCTAATGAAATTCTTCACCTTTTTCTCAGTTGAATCTGATGATTGTTCAGGCTTATCATAAGAATTATATGATCTGTTCTTATTTACATTATCAACAACTTCCCCTGTAACCCGTTCTATATTCACACTCTCCTCAGAGCCATATTGAGATGATCTTGAATATGTATAAGCACTTTCGCCTGACGCTGTATTTGAAGCTGCACTATGATCTGAACCGGATGAGTTGTTTGATGTATCAGCAAATTGCTGCCTACTCTCCTGAGCAAATACCTTCTTATTCAGTGAAAGAAGCTTTTTATAAGCCCTGTTTCTGCCACTTGAAAATACTATAAGGAACACGCCTACAGCTACAAGAGTAAACAACATAGAAGGTCCAACTCCATCTGAAATAATCGGTATATCCAGTGCAGTATTAAGAGCTATAACCGGTATCACACTTACAATACATAGCATGATTCCAACTGCCAGTATCATTCCACTTGCGGTCTGGCTTTCCTCTTTTTCAGTTTTCAGATAATCAATAGTCTCATCGTCGATATAACAAGGCTGTTTTCTTAAAAAGCTCCAGCTTTTGGTCATATAACTTGAAAAAACAATGAATCCAACACCTATTGCCGCGCATAGGAACATGAATGCTACTCCTATTCCGGTAAAAAATTCCAAACCGGTAGCTGATGCTACTGAATCTAATAGAATCGGTCCTGCAGGCGACAAAATGCAGAGCAATATGCCAAGTGAAAGCATAAATCTTCTGGATACAGCAGCATCAACATAATCATCTGCTTCCTGCCTTGAAACATATCTCCTGTCAGATGAAACAATATTGTCAAGGACCTTGTTAAGGCCAAGTCCCTCAGCAAGTTCATCAAGATTTCCAAATTCTGAAATGACAATGCCGATAGCCTCGTTCTCTTTTTTGCCCTCACTTATGAGCTCATTGTACTTATCTTCCATCATTGAATAAAGTTCGTCCTTGGCCCTCATGACCTCAAGAGTCTTTGGAAGATGCTCAAACATACTTTCAAGATATTTTTTTATTGTGTCCATACTTTTCTCCCCATATACTAATCTATTTTCTTAACAAATAATTCTACAACTTCCTTTGTGAGATTCCATTCCTCACATTTTTCCTTATAATACTTTTTTCCGTTTTCTGTGATTCTGTAATAAGTGCGCTTCTTACCATTTTCAGCGTTCTGAATATAGGATTCAATATAGCCGTTTTTCTCCATTCTGGTAAAAGCAGAGTACAACGTGGTCTCTTTAATTATATATTTATCATTTGAAAGAGCCCTTATTCGTTTTGATATCTCATATCCGTAGGATGGTTCATCCAGCAGAGTAAAAAGAATAATTGTGTCATTGTACCCTCTGATGACATCACTACTGATCTCTACCATTTCATCTACCTCTCCTCCTTACTCAGATTCTATACGATAGTCGTACTACGTCAGTCATGCTATGTCAGTCGTAGTATGTCTGTCATAGTAAATATACAACGTCTGTCGTAGTATGTCAACAGCCTTTATCTCATTTGTCATACTTTCTTGTCATTTCATTCCCCAAATGTATAATCTCAAATCTACTTTACGTGGCGCCAATCTGTTACTTACTATTCTTTAATATGGATGTGATAATATGTATATGTTCAATACATTACTTATACAACATAGGAGAATCATATGTTTTCATTTAACAGAGCATATCCCGAAGATGTCAGCATTTCATCTTCATCAATAAAAGATCTTCTTGAGTTTCTAGATGGCAAAGAGATTCCAATGCATTCACTACTTATCATGCGAAATAACAAGCTTATTTTCGAAAAGTACTATGCGCCTTATAAAGCAGCTACTCTTCATCGCATGTTTTCCATAAGTAAGAGCATCACGGCTCTTGCTGTATTTCTTTTGATAGATAAGGGGTTAGTTGGCATCGGCAACTCTATAACTGACTATTTTCCTGAATATGTTAATGACTCAATTCACCAGTGGGTAAAAGATACAACCATAAGAAATATGCTGGAAATGAGGACCTGTCACGCTTCTACAACCTATAAGGTGGACATGAAATCTGACTGGGTAGAGAGCTTTTTTACAGTGGAACCAACCCATAAACCGGGAACAGTTTTCCACTACGACACGTCAGCAGCCCATGTTTTATCCGCACTTGTAGAAAAAATGACCCAGATGCCAATGCTGGATTATCTGAAAGAAAACGTATTTAACTACATGGATTTTAGTAAGGATTCATACATGGTAAAAGATCCTTTTGGTGTCTCTATGGGTGGAAGCGGCCTCGTGGCAACTCCTATGGATTTTATGAAAATTCTGTATCTTATCGATAAAAAGGGAACTATAGAATGTAATGATGGAGTCACAAGAAATCTTTTACCATCGAATCTTATAGAGCTTGCCACATCCAATATCAGCGATACCGTTATGACTGCTCCAATCCCAGGCGAATCCCAGGGCTACGGCATGCAGATCTGGCAAAATGAAAAGGGCGGCTATGTCCTCTACGGAATGGGCGGCCAGCTTGGAATAAGCATCCCTGACAAGAATCTTTTGGTAATCACAACCGCCGATACACAGGGAATTCAGGGTGGTAATCAAGTTATTTATGATGGCATCTATCAATTTCTTTTACCTGGGATTGATGAAAAAGAGCCTGTAGTTTGCCTAAAAGCTCCATCAGAGGACTACGAAGATCTTGTAAGTTATGCAGACACTCTTTCCATTGCACCGCCAAAACTTGCTATAAATCACTCCTATACAAAATATAACACCAAAAAGTTGACCTCTGATCTGCATCAGACCTATGAACTTTTACCAAATAAGCAAGGATTCTCAAAGGTGCAGTTAGATATTTGCCCAGGTAATGCGCAAAGTACCATCACATTTTTCACAGATGACCCTGCCATTAAGTCCGGTGCTTTTAAGCTAAGCTTTGGTCTTGAACACATGGAAGAAGGCATATTCCCAAAGTATGATAATCCATACACCGCCGGAGCCGTTTTCCTTCGTGAAAACGTGCTGTATATCCGTTTCCATCTGATTGGTGAAAGCGTTGGTTCCATCCGCATGGAGCTTTACTTTGGAGATAACGATATCACAATATTCATGCGAAAAATTGAAGAGACTTACTTCAAAGAATTTGACGGTCATTTATATGGAACATTGGAGAATTAATTATTCATTTAGGTTGAATTTAGTTTTGGCTAGTATCCTTTCCTTGTAAAACGCAAGGAAAGGATTTTATTATGTCTTCAAGTATTCAGGGAATAAGTACATACCAGATGCAGCTTCAGTCCTTAAGCACGAAAGTTAACGAGCTTTCAAGAACCAGCAAAGCATCTTCTCAGGCCGTCGCTGCTGCATTAGAACAACAGGTATCAACCCTCTATAGCAGAATAAATACAATCAAGTCATCCAATACAGCTTACATGCTTAAACAGTCAGCATACGCTTATGACAAGAATGCCCAACTTCTAAACCAGGAAACATCATCATTCGAAGTCCTGGCGTAAAAGAAGTTTTTCATACTCTTTTATCTGCTCATAGATCTGATTCGGAACTTCGCCAACAAACCAGCGCATCATTTCCAATAATATTTCAAGTTTTCCACCTGCCATTGCTTATTATTTCTTTTACTTTCTGTTTTTTTCACCAGTCATACTGCCACTATGCAGCCATCAGCCAATATAGGCATTGCAATTATCAATTGCTGTTCTGCCTAAATCCAGTTCTCTTGCAATATAGGCATTGATTTTAAGCAGCAATTTTCTGCTACCATTTGCCATTCCCGCCATATAGGCAGTTTGTCCAACGTAAAATTAACTGCCTATAGCGGCAATACTCGGGATATAGGCAGAGCTGATCCCTCAAAATCAACTGCCTCCACAAGCAATACTAGGAATATAGGCAGACACCACCCCATTTTATTCATAATGATCAACTGCCTATATCAACAGGCCTTGGAATATAGGCAGAGTTCACCTCACTAAAATCAACTGCCACTATCACCGAAATTGCACAAGTAACAGAAATCATGCCATAAGTAGCAGATATCATGCCACAAGCAGCAAAAATCATGCCATAAGCAGCAGAAAACATGCTATATGTAGTTAAACTTTGGAATATCAGCAGCGAAAAGATTAGAAATCATCACTGCTTGTCTTTCGAATGAAAGAATAGTAGCAGTCCGCCAAGAACAGCGGACTGCAAATTAAGCATATAATTGTTATCTCGCCAGAACAACAGCGTTAGCCTTCTGACGTCGTCTTAGGTCCTAGTCAAAAGTACAACCGTCTCTATCGACCTTGTAAAAGGGAACATGTCCACAGGAATGGCCTTTTCAGCCTTGAATCCATTCTTCTTGAGTATTCCCAGATCCCTGGCAAGAGAGTCAGGGCTGCAGGAAATATACACAACCTTCTTGGGTGACAGGATCTTAAGTGATTCAATGAATTCCGGCGTAGATCCTGCTCTTGGCGGATCCATGAATACTACATCAACCTTATCTCCTGATGCTGCCATCTGCTGCATAAATACAGTGGCATCGTTGTTATAAAAAGTAATGTTATCTATATTGTTTATCTTTGCATTAAGGTTAGCATCCTTAACAGCGTCCTTGTTAAGTTCAACACCAATAACTTCTTTAACATGAGGGCTTGCAATTATTCCAATTGTTCCAACACCGCAGTAACAGTCAAGTGCCACTTCATCACCTTTAAGTTCAGCCATTTCAATCGCTGTATTATACAAAACTTCCTGCTGAACAGGATTTACCTGGTAAAAAGATTTAGGACTTATCTTAAACTTCATTCCACAGCAGATATCATAGATAAATCCGGGACCATACATTGGCTTTTCCTTATCGCCAAGGATCATGCTTGTCTGCTTATCATTTACATTAAGAACAATTGTTGTGATCTCAGGATGAGCTTGTCTGAGGGCTTTTACAAAGTTATTCTTGGAAGGAAAAATAGGAGAAACCGTAACCAGAACAACCATGATCTCGCCAGTGTTCTTACCAATTCTTATAAGCACATGGCGAAGAAGGCCAAATCCGTTATCCTCATCATATGTCTTGATTTTAAAAGATTTAAGCATTCCACGGATAGTTGCTATGATAGCGTCTGCCTTCTGATCTTCCAAAAGACATGAATCAATAGGCACTACCTCATGAGTTCCCTCTCTATATATTCCTGAGAGTGGATTACCCTTTTTGTCATGAGTAAAAACAGCATGAACCTTGCATCTGTAATGTTCAGGCTCTTCCATTCCAACAAAAGAAGCAACTTTAGTATATGGCTCAAGGAGCTCCTTAACATGAGCATGCTTCTGCCTAAGCTGCTTGTCATATGGAGTGTCGATCATCTGGCAGGCACCGCACTTCTTAAAATACGGACAGCGACTTGCAGCATGAACTTCATCATTTCGTCTCGTATCTGTTTTTCCTTGCCTTAATGCCTTGGCCATTCTGCCATTTGCCGGTGCACTTTTTCTATCCAGACTACTTCTTTTTGCTGATGTTTTTTCTTTTATCTCATTATCTTTCTTGAAGACCGTTTTTTTTCTATTTCCAGTTTCTCTTCCCGGTAATGATTTTTTATTACTTCCACCAAATTTCTTCTCAGCCATAATTTCTCCTACTTTTTAAGCAAAAGAAAAGGGGATTACTTAATCCCCTTTTCAACTATCTCACTCTTCATAATCATCCTGACTGGTCTCAAACTTCAGTTCAGGCATCTCAAGTCCATCGCTCTCTTTAACAACTGAATCGCTTCTCTTGCGAATGCGCTCGGTGTTTTTCTCCTCGCCATAGTCCTTGAACTTAATTCCCTCTATTCCCTGAGCAAGAGCCTTGGCACGAGCTATCTCCCCTTTGTTGATCTTAAACGTGCAGACAATCTTGCTTCCGCTTCTGTCGAACAGTCTCTGTAAAAAAGACTTATCCTGCCACTCAATGAAATAGGAAATCCTGTGAGCAAGAAATCTTTCTTCCAGTTGCTTTTTGCTCTCTATGCTATAAACTCTGCAAAATGGTATCTCATTATTAAAAACCTGATTATTCTGGATTATTGATGACATAAGAACCTCACATTATATCTATTTGAACAGAAAACTCCTGCTCCAAATATAAATTATAGCGTAGTAAGCAATATCTTTCAAATCTATTATGCAACTACGTCATTCAGGCCAAAGATCGCGTTCTTTCTTGGCTCAAGAACAAAAAGAAGAATCATTCCCAAAATGTAACAAGAAATAATTTCTCCGGCACCAACTGTTAGTGTAAAGAAAAGAAGTGTTCCGGGAGCTTCATATACATGCATAAGTACCTGTGGAACAATGATCATATTGGCAACGATTGGTGGAATAGGGCAAAGCCACTTAGCAACAGGGTTCTTAACCTTTTTAGCGATCAAATATGTAAGAACCGCACCAATCAATGTAGCAAGTGATCCAAATACTGTATCAAGGAACATACATCCTGTAAGTGTATTACTAAGTATGCATCCAAGAAAAAGACCAGGAATTGCTGCTGGTGTAAAATAAGGCAGAATAGTAAGTGCCTCTGAGAAACGCACCTGAACAGCCTGATTAGCAAGTCCCAGTGCATTTGCAAGTAATGTCAAAACGACATAAAGTGCTGCAATCACTGCAGCCTGAGTGATAAATAATACCTTTGTGTTACGCATAAATTTCTCCTTTAGTTTTGTTTTGTGTCAGGAAGGTCTCGAACTGACATTTTTTAGTGCAACGTATGCTATAATAGCATTAGTTTTTGCTATTGTCCACCACTATTTTACGAGGTTTTTTATGAAAAGAAACTACAAATTTATCATAAGTTATGATGGAACACGATTCTATGGTTGGGAAAAACAACCTGGTAAAGAAATGACTATACAGGGGAAGCTCGAAACTGTTTTATCCAAGATGACAAACGCACCTGCTGATTCTCCAGTTAGCGTAATAGGCGCAGGAAGGACCGATGCCGGAGTCCATGCAAGAGCTACTGTAGCCAATGCTATTCTCGATACTGACATGACTGAAGAAGAAATCCAGGTTTATATGAATACTTATCTTCCCGAGGATATAAGCGTAAATGAAGTAAGGATCTGCTCTGACAGATTCCATGCCAGATACAATGCCCTCGGAAAAACTTACCGATACACCGTATGGTATGGCATCTCAAAGCCTGTTTTTGATAGGAAGTATGTGACTGTCTTAAACCAAAAGCCTGACGTCAGCAAAATGCGCGCAGCAGCACAATTCCTCATAGGCACACATGATTATAAAAGCTTTTGCGGCAATAAGAAAATGAAAAAATCAACCGTTCGCTGTGTAGACACCATAAACATCGAAGAAAGTGGCAATTACATCCGCATATATTTCCACGGAAACGGCTTTCTCCAGAACATGGTACGTATCCTAACAGGAACTCTTTTAGAAGTTGGATACGGCAACATCCCTGTTGATTCAGTAAAAGAAATCCTTGAAGCCTGTGACCGCCAGAAAGCCGGTCCCACTGCACCACCTCAGGGACTTTGCATGATGAAGGTAGATTATTAATTGCTACAAAGATTTTTCACTGTAGATTAGAGAGAGTATTCAGATGAATGCAATTAGCATACATCAGAGTACTCTCTTTTTGTATATGCGTAAGTGACTTCTCTAACTCTCTAAAAATTTTAGATTGCGGCTACGTACGCCACCATTGACTGAACCTGAGGAAAACGCCGTCTATACCTCGCCGACGGTGAGGATGATGGGAACAGTAGATTTTCTCGCACCGTCGGATTCAGCATTTTAGCGTTTTCCTCAGAACCCGCCAATGGCAAGCACCTTCGGTGTGGCTAGGTGTTATTGCCTCGGGCTCTGAATCTAGGAACAGTATGGGTGGCTACTTTCATGAGTGCGCATGGCTATGTGCTCATTTTACTGTGACAATTTATTATGATACGCCTTGCGATTACAGAATCCATGACCTAATCAACGGATTTCATAAGTCTAGGTCATGTTTTTTGTCATGGAATCGCTCTGCGATTACAGAATCCATGACCTAATCAGCAGATTTCAAATGTCTAGGTCTTGTTTTTTGTCATGACCCTGCTATTACAGAATTCATGACCTAATCAGTGGATTTCATAAGTCTAGGTCATGTTTAGATAGCTCGTCCACCCGGCTTTGGGCATATAGCATAATATCGAGCTTGCAGCCACCCCTCATCATAGCTTTTATCGCAGGCATTTGGGCATATACGGCGATTATCCGTCCGCAGCCACCATTTTAACGGGTGGCCCGAGTCTTGAAATCGGCCTATATGCCCAGTTGACCTTCATGAGGGGTGGCTGGCCTCGCAAAAAGTTG
>NZ_FNUR01000021.1 GCF_900108105.1 Butyrivibrio sp. Su6
ATCATATGGACTGAATGGAACATAGAAAATTTGGATTGTCAAAGTGAATTGGGTATATAGTCATATTTTTTAAGTTAACACATCCATCGACAGAATTTTCAGGAAGTGAAACTGGGCATATACGAGAAAAAATTGGATTGCCACATCCATTGGATGAGTGAACTGAGGACATATGCTCTCTATATAATGGTGTGGTAACCTCAAATAAGGCCGTATATGCCCAAAATCACAAGTCAAAACCCTTGTCGCATGGTGTTGTAAGCTCAAAAATCAGGCTATATTTCCAAAACAGAATCTTCGCTCTCTTTACATTGAAAGACGAAGACATATAGTCACATACATCCTTGAAAGTAGCCGCCCCTACTGTTCTCAGAGTCAGAGCCCGAGGCACTAAAACCCAGCCACACCGAAGGTGCTTGCCATTGACGGGTTCTGAGGTAAACGCTACAATGCTGAATCCGACGGTGCGAGAAAATCTACTGTTCCCATCATCCTCACCGTCGGCTCGCAGACCAGGGCGTTTTCCTCAGGCTCAGTCAATGGTGGCGTACGTAGCCGCAATCTAAATTTTTATAGAGAGTTAGAAAAGTCAGTTACGTTTATACAAAGAAAGAGTATTCTTACAAAGCATATTGCTTAAGCAAGAATACTCTCGTTAATCTACAGTGTAGAACTCAGTAGAGGCTGTGGAAAGTGAGTTATCACTATTTCACAGCCCCTGTTTTTGTAAATGAAACTTAAGCTACGCTTGTAGCAGAAGTGAGCTCATTGATCTTTGCGACAACAGCTGAAGCATCCTCTTTCTGAGTTGCGAGCTTTGCACCAAGGATTCTCTTAGCCATCTGAAGTGTGTACTTCTTGCCGCCTTTTTCTATATGAAGTGACGCGAATGTCTTTTTATCAAGGGCTACAACCTTTTCAAGTTCAGCAAAGTTGAACTTCTCAGCATATTTGATCTTGTTGTTGTTAAGGCCATCAAGGATAACAACATTAACGCCTGTAGTAGTAACACCAAGGTATGCATTGTGTCTTGTCTTGAAACCTGTCTTGTCTACCATTTCACCAACAAGAACACCAAGAAGACCAAACATTGAGAATACGTTGTATCCTGGAAGTGTAACTGCGTAAGCAGTTGCAAGATAGTTTTCTGCTCCGAATGCCTCGTTAAGAAGTCTCATCTTTGCTTCATCATTTACTTTTGCCATTATAAAATTTCCTCCAAATACTTTTTTTATTTTCCCGACAGAGACAAGTATACTATTACAGTTCATTTTTTCAACACATTTTTTTAATAGAATTTTCATATTTTATTCGCTAGATGTTGCGAATTAGAAAAATGTTATGAGGACTAAATAGAACGAAATGTCTTTGCATGACGGACATTTGTCTTTTCTACACAAGAAATAAATTATAGTTTTGAAATTTTTGTTGATATTTTAGTGATTTTGGGGCTTTTCATATATGTTAAGTTAGGATTATAATTTTTTAAGACTTTAATCTGACAAAGTAAAACGAATCGGAGATTAGAAGATGGCACAGCTTTGGGGTGGAAGATTTACAGGCAGTATAAATGAACTTGCATGGAACTTTAATGCTTCTATTACTTTCGACAAGAGATTTCTGGAAGTCGATGTAAAGGGCAGCAAGGCTCATGCTGAAATGCTTGCAAAACAGGGCATCATCGCGATGCAAGAGAAGGAAGACATAGTTAAAGGTCTTGATTCAATATTAGAAGATGTAAAGAGTGGCAAGCTTGAAATAACTACCAAATATGAAGATATTCACAGTTTTCTTGAAGCGAATCTTATAGAGAGAATCGGTGATGCCGGTAAAAAGGTCCACACAGGACGCAGCCGAAATGACCAGGTAGCCCTTGATATGAGGCTCTATGCGAGAGATGAAGTAGAGCATGTGACAGGTCTTTTGACAGATATATTGAAGGTGCTAAATGGCATTATGGGAGAGAACCTTGAGACTTACATGCCGGGATTTACCCATCTTCAGAAAGCTCAGCCTGTTACACTTGCACATCACTTCGGCGCTTACTTTGAGATGTTTAAAAGAGACCTTCTCAGAATGAAGGATATATATAAGAGAATGAACTATTGTCCGCTTGGAGCCGGTGCTTTGGCTGGAACAACTTACCCTTTGGACAGGGAATATACAGCAAAACTTCTTGGGTTCGAGGGACCTACCCTCAACAGCATGGATTCAGTTTCAGACAGAGACTATCTGATCGAGTTTATGTCAGCTCTTTCTACAGTAATGATGCATCTTTCAAGATTCAGTGAAGAGATCATTATCTGGAACAGCAATGAATACAGATTTGTAACTATTGATGATGCCTATTCCACAGGCTCAAGTATTATGCCTCAGAAAAAGAATCCTGACATAGCAGAGCTTGTAAGAGGCAAGACCGGAAGAGTATACGGCGATCTGATGACTCTTTTAACTACCATGAAGGGCATTCCTCTTGCTTATAACAAGGACATGCAGGAGGATAAAGAGGCCTTCTTTGATGCAGTAGATAATACGTCAAATTGCCTGATCCTTTTCACGCAGATGTTGTCTACTCTTCAGTTTAACAAAGATAACATGAAACGAAGCGCTATGCTTGGCTTTACAAATGCCACAGATGCTGCAGATTATCTGGTAAAAAAGGGTATGCCATTTAGAGATGCCCATTCAGTAATCGGAAGGCTTGTACTATATTGCATAGATAAAAACTGTGCAATTGATGATCTTGGCATAGAAGAGCTTAAATCTTTTTCTGAATTATTCGATAATGACATATATGAAGAAATCAGCTTGGAGACATGTGTCAATAAGCGACTTACTATCGGCGCACCGAGCCTTGAACGCATGTCTGAGATAGTTAAGCTGAATGATGAGTTCATAAACAGCCTTGGGTAAATTTACAAATAGTATCGACTGAAAATGTTTATATGCGCCGCTGCATGAAAAACGGTGCTTACAATATTAAGGAGGAGTTTTTATTATGAGTGACAAGTTGAAAGTAGCAGTTCTTGGTGGAACAGGAATGGTTGGTCAGAGATTTATTGATATTATCAATAATCATCCTTGGTTTGAAGTTACCACTATTGCAGCAAGCCCACGTTCTGCCGGACAGACCTATGAGGAAGCAGTAGGCAAGAGATGGAAAATGGATAACCCAATTCCTGAGTCTGTAAAGAACCTCGTTGTAAAAGATGTTACAGATGTTAAGGGCGTTTCTGAAGATGTAGATTTTGTCCTTTCTGCAGTTAACATGTCTAAGGATGAGATTAAGCATATTGAAGAGGAATATGCCAAGACTGAGACACCTGTAGTTTCTAACAACAGCGCTCATAGATGGACTCCGGATGTTCCTATGATCATTCCTGAGATCAACCCTGAGCACATGGATGTTATTGAGTTCCAGAAAAAGAGACTTGGCACAACAAATGGTTTCATCGCAGTTAAGCCTAACTGTTCAATCCAGAGCTACACACCAGCTCTTACAGCATGGAAAGAGTATGAGCCATACGAGGTTGTTGCTACAACATATCAGGCTATTTCAGGTGCCGGCAAGAATTTCGAAGAGTGGCCTGAAATGGTTGGCAACGTTATTCCTTTCATCTCAGGTGAGGAAGAGAAATCAGAAAAAGAGCCACTTAGAATCTGGGGTAAGATTGAAAACGGCGTGATCGTTCCTGCTGATGACGTTAAGATCACATGTCAGTGCATCAGAATCCCTGTTCTTTACGGTCATACAGCTGCTGCATTTGTTAAGTTCAGGAAAGAGGTTTCTAAGGAAGAGCTTATTGAAAAGCTTGTAAACTTCTCAGGACTTCCACAGAAATTGCAGCTTCCTAGCGCACCAAAGCAGTTCATCCAGTACATGCAGGATGACAACAGACCACAGGTTGCTTTGGATGTTAACTATGAAGGTGGAATGGGTGTAAGCATCGGAAGACTTCGTGAGGATACAATCTACGATTACAAGTTTGTAGGTCTTTCACACAATACACTTCGTGGAGCTGCAGGTGGAGCAGTAGAGTGCGCTGAGCTCCTTAAAGCAAGTGGATACATAAATAAAAAGTAATGCTTAGTACTTTAATTGTTGGGCTATGGAAGAACAAAGAAGAGAAGATTTATCTTTCTTAAACAGATATTATGAGAGCGGACTTTCCAATATTCTTGTGGTCTACGGCCACAGGAATATTGAGGTTACGCCTCTTTTAACAAAATTTATAGAAAACAGAAGACATTATTTTTTCACTGCTCGTTCCGTATCAGAGAGGGAGCAGCTTTTTCTATGGGCAGGTGAGCTTAGAAGAAATGGGGTTAAGATCTCTGAGTTCCCTGATTTTAAAGAGTTTTTTAGTGCGCTTATTGACGGCGTGACTAAGGTTCCACTCATCCTGGTTTTTGATGATTTTGAAAATGTCGTTGGCAAAGCTTCTGAATTTATGAAGCAGCTTACTTTGATGCTTTCCGAGAACGGAAGACAGAAACAGATTCTTGTTATTTTGGCGAGCCGGGACATTAACTGGGTTGAGAATAGTATGGTGGCAAATCTTGGAAATCTTGCAGGGAATATCGCAGGATTCAGGAAAATAAAGCCGCTGCCTTTCTCAGAAATGAGAGCTTTTTTTCCCAAAATGTCTTATCGCGATGCGGTTCTCACCTACTCTGTGCTTGGCGGGCAGACAGCTCTTTGGAAGTATTTTGATGATAATCTCTCTTTTAAGGAGAATATCTGTAAGAACTTTCTTGATTCCGGAAGCTTTTTATACGGCGAACCTAAAAGGCTTACAGAGTATACCTTGAGGGAGACAGCTGTTTATAATACGATCATGTCTCAGATGGCCAGAGGCGTTAACAAGCTAAATGACTTGTACCATGCCACAGGCTTTTCAAGAGCAAAGATATCAGTGTATCTGAAAACCCTTATTCACCATGATTTTGCATGCAAGGGTTATTCCTTTGGAAATGCAGGCAGAGAGAATGTTTTAAAGGGTGTTTACAAGATTTCTGACCCTCTTTTGAATTTCTATTTTAAGTTCATTTTTCCAAACGAAAGTAGTCTGCGTTTAATGCCGACTGACAAATTTTATGATATATTTATATCTGCAGGTATTCAAAGTTTTGCAAACGAAAGTTTCAAAGCTGTATGCAGAGAATATATCTTTAGATCCGAAGAAAAAGGTCTTTTCCCATTTGAAATCGGGGATGATGGGCAATGGCTCGGAAAAGATGGTGATATTGATATCATCTTGCAAAGTGATACGGGCGATACAGCGCTGTGTCTTTGCAAGTGGCAGAGTCAGATCACACATTCAGATTTGGATAAACTTGAATCCTGCGCAAGACTAGCAAGACTTGAGGGAGATTATTACTATTTCTTTTCAACCGCAGGATTTGATGCGTGGCTAACTGATGCATCTATGAAATCATCTGGCAAGATACGGTTGATCGGAATAGATGAATTAACAAATGGCTAAAAAACTTATCATAACCGAGAAACCATCTGTGGCAAGAGATTTTGCCAGAGTGCTTAATGTTTCCGGTAATAAAAACGGGTATATTGAGAATGATAATTACGTAATTTCCTGGTGCTTTGGTCACCTTGTGGAGATGGTATACCCTGAAGAATACGATGAAAAATACAAAAAGTGGAAACTGGAAGATTTACCGTTTCTACCTGTTAACTATAAGTATGGCGTTATTAAGGCCAGTGCAGATCAGTATAAGCTTGTGAATTCTCTTTTGCATAGAGATGACATTGATACTGTCTACTGGGCGGGCGACTCGGGAAAAGAAGGACAGACCATCGAGGAGAACATCAGAAACTATGGTGGTGTCAGAGATGGAATGACTGAGCTGAGAGTCTGGATTGATTCCATGACTGATGAAGAGGTTAAAAGAGGCATAGCAGAGGCAAAGCCTATGTCAGATTATGCACTCCTCGGAGAGTCAGGTATCATGCGTGCTATCGAGGATTACAGCCTCGGTATCAATTTCTCACGTGCCCTGTCAGTAAAATACGGAAAGCTTATAAATGATGCAGCTGCCACAAAGTCATACACAGCCATTGCCATTGGCAGGGTAATGACCTGCGTTTTGGGAATGGTTGTCAGAAGAGAGAGGGAGATCAGGAACTTCGTTAAGACTCCTTTTTACAGGATCGTAGGATCTTTTTCTGACGCTAATATACTTGCTGAGTGGAAGGCTGTTACCGGAACAGCCTTTTTTGAGTCTCCGCTTTTATACAAAGAAAACGGATTCAAAAAGGAAGAGGATGCGAAGGCTTTAATTGATTCTTTGACGGGAAGGCCTGCTGTAATTGACAGTATTGAGACAGGCAATTCCAAAAAGAAAGCACCTCTTTTATACAACCTTACTGAGCTTCAGGCTGAGTGTACCAAGAGGTTTAAGATAAGCCCATCCCAGACCCTTGATATTGCTCAGGAGCTCTATGAGAAGAAGCTCACAACATATCCCAGAACTGATGCCAGAGTTCTTACTACAGCTGTGGCAAAAGAAATCTATAAGAATGTAAAGGGATTGTCAGGAGTAGCAGAGGTTTCAGGTTTTTCTGAGCATGTCCTAAAAAATGGTTTGTATAAAGGAATAGAGAAGTCCTATTACACAGATGACAGCAAGGTAACTGATCACTACGCGATCATTCCTACAGGGCAGACGGCAGCCATTAACTCTTTGTCACCTCTTTCAAAGAATGTATATCTTTTGATATGTAAGAGATTTCTGGCTATTTTCTATCCACCTGCAGAGTATAAGACGGCTAAACTCCAGATAGGTGTAGGTGGCGAGAAGTTCTTTGCATCTGCCAAAGTTATGACAGCACCGGGATTTAGAGCTGTTTTAGGAATTCCTGAAGAAAAGAAAAACACAGGTGATAATGAGAACAGCCAGGGCGAGGCAGGAGATAATGCTTCTGATGAAGAGGATGTTGGAATATCCAAAGAGGATTTCATAAAGTTCGTTGAGACAGCCCACAAGGGAGATTCTATATCTGTTAATGGCATGAATATAAGGGAAGGCGCTACAGCGCCGCCAAAGAGATACACTTCCGGTGACCTTGTAATAGCTATGGAGAATGCCGGAAACCTTATCGAAGACGAAGAACTTCGCGAACAGATAAAAAAGAAGGGTATTGGAACTGCAGCTACAAGGGCAGGTATAATCAAAAAGCTCATTGACATAAAGTATCTGAACCAGAATAAGAGCCAGATCATAACACCTGAGAATCTTGGAGAGATGATATACGAGGTTGTTTATCTGACTGTGCCAACGCTCCTTAATCCGGAGATGACAGCCAGCTGGGAAAAGGGCCTTGAAGGTATCTACAATGGTTCAGTTGATGCAAAGGAGTACAGAAGTAAGCTCGAAGACTACATCAGACGTGAGACAGGTAAGCTCATAGATAAAGATCTCACTCACGATATTGTAAATCATATCAATCAGTTCACAGGTAAAGAGGCAAAGGGCCTGGCTTCGAGAAAACCAATCGGCATAAAGTGCCCTGTTTGCGGAGGCGAGCTCACTACAACTTCCTTTGGATATGGCTGCAGCAACTATTTTGATGAGACCAAAAAGTGCTCATTTAGTATAGGCAAGATAGCAGGAAGAGACCTTTCTGAAGAGGAAGTTAAGCAGCTTCTTACAGAAGGTAAGACCGGCGTGCTTGAAGGCTTTTCAAGTAAGAAAAAGCAGAAGTTTAGTGCAAGCCTTAATTTTACCAAGGACGCAGATGGAAAGCCTGTTATTAGCTTTAACTTTGAAGATGTTCCTATCGAATATGTGGAGGACTTAAAGTGCCCGGCTTGCGGCGGAAGGATCATAAAGACCGGCTATGGCATCACCTGCGAGAACAGGACAAAAGAAGAAAATCCATGTTATTTCAGTATAGGTGAAATAGCTGGCAAAAAGCTTGATATAGAGACAATTAGGACTCTTATAAATGAGAGAAAGACAGATGTCATAAAGGGCTTTAAGAGCAAGAGTAAAAAGAGTTTTGACGCTAAGCTTGAATTAAAGACCGTTGAAGACGGAAAGCTTTCAATAGTGTTCGATTTTGACGGCATAGAACCTGATTATCTAAAAGATGTTGTCTGCCCTGACTGCGGTGGAAGGATCATCAAAAAGAGCATAGGCTTTGGCTGCGAGAATTTTAGAGCAGAGGACCCTGAGTCATGTAAGTTCTTTATCGGCAAGATTGCATCCAAGCAGCTCTCAGAAGCAAATGTGATCGAGCTTTTAAAAGAAGGACATACATCAACTATCAGAGGCTTTAAGGGAAAGACCAACAAGAAATTTGATGCGTGCCTTGTGCTCAAGAAAAACGAAGATGGCAAGAGCGAGATTTCTTTTGACTTCGAAAATGTTGAAGCACAGGTAGTCAAGGATGTAGTGTGCCCGGTCTGTGGCGGCGAGATAATCAAGACATCTTTTGGCTATGGCTGTAAGAACTACAACAGGGACGACCCTGAAAACAGCTGTAAGTTCAATATTGGTCAGATTGCAGGGGTTAAGCTAAAAGATGCCCAGGTTAAAGAACTTTTGGGTGCCGGTATAACTTCCAAAATCAGCGGCTTTAAATCAAAGAGCGGCAAGAAGTTTGAGGCGGCACTTGCTCTTAGCAAGGACGAAGACGGCAAAGTAACCGGCATAAGGTTTGTCTTTGAAAATGAGGACGAAGTTTTAGAAGACTTAAAGTGCCCAATCTGCGGCAAGCCTATCATTAAAGGTCACATGGGCTACCGTTGCGAGGACTACAAGAAGGGCGACGAAGGTTGCAGCTTCTTTGTTGGTAAGATTGCTGGAATTGACATCGATAAAGAGCAGTTTGCAAAGCTCATCAATGAGAAGAAGACTGACACGATTTCTGGTTTTATCAGCAAGAAAGGAACTCCTTTCGATGCAAAGCTGGCCTTTGATGAGAAGTTTAATATAGTATTTGATTTTAATAATTAAAAATTTTATAGAAGGGGGTTACAAAAATGGGAGAACACGAGCATCATGAACATGGGAGTGAGCACGAACATGAGCATCATCACCACGAGCACGGAGGGATTGAGACAAAGGAAAAAGCAGTAGCTCTTTTGAATCATATGAGTGCCCACAACGAGGCTCATGCAGAGGAACTTTTGAAGGTTGCAGATAAACTTAAAGATTTCGGAAATGGGGAAGCTTCAGCAAAGGTCCTTGAAGCGGCGGAATTCTTTAAAAAGGGTAATGAATTACTAAGAGAAGCCTGCGGGTGTGCTTCTAAAGAGAAGGAGTGATAGGTTATGTGTTTATCAACAGCTTACAGAGATTCAAAGCCTGATGAGATCCTTATGGAATATGTAAGTTCTATCAGTGTTAATGGGGATAAGATCACGCTCACTGACATGATGGGAGAGCAAAAGACATTTACCGGAAGTTTAAAGTTCGCAGACCTCACAGGGGCTGTAATAAAGATTGATTGTTAAGGTTTGGGAATATCTTATTCTTTAATTTAAAACAGTAAAATCAGATGTTTAAGCAGGGAGAGTATTATTGCGTGAGATTTTTACTCATAGCAAAATGCTCTCTCTTTGTATATGCGCAAGTAATTGGCTCCGTACGCCACCATTGACTGAGCCTGAGGAAAACGCCTTGGTCTGTGAGCCGACGGTGAGGATGATGGGAACAGTAGTTAGATTCATGCACCGTCGGATTCAGCATTTTAGCGTTTCCCTCAGAACCCGTCAATGGCAAGCACCTTGCGGTGTGGCTGGGTATTATGGCCTCAGGTTCTGAATCCGAGAACAGTAGGGATGGCTGAAATTGAATCGACATGGGCCTTGGAGCAATTTAAAAACATGACCTGGTAAGGTTTATACTGTTGCATGTGGGATAAGTGCGGGAGTATTGTAATTCTTATCCCACTTGTATATTTGTGTTTTACTGAGATGTGGGATAAGAGTTGAACTTTTAACTATAGTTATCCCACATTTTCAGGTTCCTTGTCCATTTTTCAAGAGCATTGCGGGTACTAAAGAACAAAATGCAGGTTTTTACCCATGAGTTAGTGAATGATTTGGGTAAAGGAATAAAAGAGATTATTTTTACCCGAGAATTATTGAATAAGCTTGGGTAAATATGAAAATAATGATAGATTTACCCAATGATTGTTTGATAACTCGGGTAAAAGTCAGAGAAAATTAAATATTGCCCAGGGGCACTAATAAAACACGGGTAAAAGGTCAGAAAATTAAAAAATTACCCGTAGGTAGAAAAGTGTCCGCCCCAACTGTTCCTGGATTCAGAGCCTGAGGCAGAAAAAGCCAGCTACACCGCAGGTGCTTGCCTTTTACTGGTTCTGATGGAAACGCTACAATGCTGGGACCGACGGTGAGTGAAAATCTACTGTTCCCATCATCCTCACCGTCGGCTCGCAGACCAAGGCGTTTTACTCAGGTTCGGTCAATGGTGGCGTACGGAGCCGCAATCTAAACTTTTTAAGAGAAACTCAAAAACTTTGAATACCATACAAATGGTTAAAAAAATCAAGAGCTGGAGTATAAAAAAAATATAAACGTCCTCTTAACAGTTGATAAAAAGTCAAAAAGCTGACGCAATATGATGGAATTTGTGATTTTAGAATGGTAACCTTATTTATGTGGGGAAATCTATCTTATTGTGAGGAGCGAGATAATGAGAAAGAACTGTTTACTATATAAGATTGCTATAAAAGCAGTTGGAACTGCTATCGCTGTAAGCTTGATTGTGAATCCTATTGATTGTTTTGCTAATGAAAATGCAGTTACTTTAGAGAAAGTAGAAGAAAGTGTTGCAGATAACAATATGAACGATATTGGAGAGATAGCAGAAGATAGTAATAAGGACGATATTGAAGAAAAAGTAGAAGAAAATAAAGAGGAAAGCACTCTACAGGCGACATATAGCTATGTTGTTGGAGATCAGAACTTTAAAAGAGAGAAAAATGAAGAAGAGGATTCTGTAGATGAAATCCAGGTAATTGCGGAAGAAGAAGTAGCAAGGAGTGCGGCATATGATGAAAAGAGAAACGACTTTGAGCTCCTGCTGCTGATCATACTTGCATCCATATCCAGTCTTGCTGCGGTAGAAGTTGCAAGAAGACGGATTAAAAATAGAGTTTGAAAAAGTATACTTTATTGTAAACAGACGCAGCCGAGCTGAAAGTGTAGGTATAGCTCGGCTGCTGTTTTTGCAAAAATAGTAGTCTATATATGTGTAGTAAACCATAAATCCAAAGTTATGGTTACTATTCACAGTTTTTTAGATAATATTAGGAAGCCTATTTTTCTAGGCTTCCTATTATTATGTATGGATATTATAATATTTTGTATGGATACTGATAAGAGAGATAGAATAATTAAACGAATTAAACCTAATGAATATAGTTTTGTACTGGAGCTAAATCAAAGATATGTTGATGTTCTTATACCCATGGATAGGGAAGAATTAGAATGGTTGGTAGAGACAGCAGCACTTTTTGAGATTATTTATGTGGATAATTTTCCAGCTGGATTCATAATCGCTTTTAGGGAAGGATTGAATGATTATGATTTCAAGAGTTATAAATGGTTTGAAGAGCGTTATCCTAAATTTCTTTATATTGATAGGATAGTTATTGCGGATAGCTATCAGAATCAAGGATTGGGACGTGTTCTGTATAAACGTGCATTTGATTATGCAAAGGAAAATGAGATTAATATATTGGCTGCAGCAATAACAACTGAACCATACAATAAGAAAAGTATGCTGTTTCATGCTGAAATTGGCTTCCGCGAAGTTGGAAATCAGTGTATTCGCAGTAATACAGTTAAAATATCACAACAAATAATGGAAATGATTAGCAATGAGAATAGCTGAAAAATGAGGATTGTGACTAATGAGAGATGTTCCTGAAGAATTGATAAGAGCTCAAGAATTTCAAAAAGCTGGAGACTATTTGCTGTCAATGAGACTATATAGAAGATTCTTTGAGGAAAACACAGGTCATGAGCTACGCTTTAAAGCGTTATTTGAAGTGGCAGATAATTATTATCACGCTAGGAAGTATACTGAAGCTAAGCAGGCATACATATATTTTTTAGAGTATTGTTCAAATCAAAAAACAATAACATTAGAAGAACAAAAATGGATTGATGCATATGTGACGCTTACGTATAGTCGCATAAAAAGCATCCATAGTGTTTTATGAAGTTGCTGGGTAGGGGCGCTATAACAAGACGAAGTTATGCTTCGCCTAATAGTTCCGCTACAGTATATGGTTCACCGGAAGTCAGTCTCAAAAGAGCAGTGAATTCATTAACACCATTTCTTGCGCAGGTCTCAAGATAAAGCCTGTTCATAGAGTAATGTGGGATAAGTGCTTAAATAATGTGCTTTTTATCCTACGGATTTAACCATCCTGATAGTGAATTTTGCTCCTGAGTAGGATAAGTGTTTGACTTTTACTCTTTTTATCCCACTCGTTCTTATCATTTTTGTTAACAATTCTGTTGGTTTGTAGGATAAGAACTTTATTTTTTTCACGTTTATCCTACTTTCTGGTAAATCGCAGTGTTCAGAAGGCCAAAATCATGGGATAACTCCGATAGAATTTTATGTTTTATCCCACACCTCTGAAAATCGGCTTGGATAGAATGGGATAAGTCTTACAGTTTTTTCAATCTTATCCTACATCCCAGCTACTCCCATATTTATCCAATGTTTGAATCGCCCACACAGATAACCATTGTAATGATTTATAAGAATTATTACGCTCATTCAATCCCTATCATTCCGTCCGTATATGCCCAATTGCCTGCGATAAAAGCTGTTCTCGGATTCAGAGCCCGAGGCACTTGTACCAAGCCACACCGCAAGGTGCCTGCCATTGACGGGTTCTGAGGAAAACGCTACAATGCTGAATCCGACGGTACGTAAATGAATCTACTGTTCCCATCATCCTCACCGTCGGCCCGCAGACCAGGGCGTTTTCCTCAGGTTCAGTCAATGGTGGCGGCCGGTCCCATTACAAATAATACAAAAGCCTTGTTTTCTTTTTTGAAAGGAAAACAAGGCTTACTTTATTTTTTTTTAACTATATTATATTGATTATGAAACTGTGTATTTAGAAGTCTTCAGAAACATTCTCTTTTTTGGTGTAAGGAGTGAGAGTATTGTCTTTGCGTTTCATGTTATCGAAGCGCTTTATCATCATAGGCTCCCAAACATAAAACAGAAACTTGCCATCGAGGTCGAAGTAGAAAACTGCAAACAGGATGCCATAGATGGCAGCGAAGATTCCAAATATTTTAAAAATAAGTTTTGTTAGTTTATTCATATTGTTTTTCCTTATGAATTTTTTTATTAAGCTTCATGATAATAATTAGTTCAACATGCTATCCGAGATTTTCTTATCTAGCATGTTAATAAGTTTCAGTAGCATTACCAGCTCTGGTCATCGTCGAAATCAAGAAGTGAAGGATCCAGAGGAGTTTCTCTCATTACTGTTGTCATGTAATCGTTGATGATGCGACGGATCTCTTTTCTGGAGACTGTACGCTTATCAGGAAGAGCATGAGGAACCCAGATTGCGTGGATGTTGCGTTTTCTGAATTCATCTTCGAATACGCCGTGGATACCCTGCATTCCTTTGCACTGTAGCTGATCGTACATGATGACCATATCGCAGTTGAAGCGTTCCATGTAATCAAAGAGTGACAAAATGTGCTCATGTCCGCCGACAGCCATGGCTCTCATAGGTGCCTTTTCATTGAACCAGGACAGATCCTCAAGAGCGTGCTCGTAAGTGTCTGTTCTGAGGTACTGATCAAACATAAGAGAGTCCATGTTGATAACACAGTTGATTCCCCAGCAGTTGTAAGCCCAGGTGCACCAGTTTGAATAATACAAAGGAGCACAGCTCCAGGCAATCGCGCGGTGCCTTGTCTTTGGGAAGGTTTCAATCTTGTTCTTTACAGTCTTGTTCATGATGCGCTTTACATGCTCATCCATTTCATGCCAGATTGGCCTGTCACCGTCCTGAGAATAGTAGATTCTGTAAAGGGCCTGTGCAACACCATTGATAGGATAGTACTTGGTGTTGGCTGCAACGTCCCATTTTTCCCATTCAAATTCAGTAAGCTTGTTAAAGCTCTTAGCCCATTTAACGTATTCATCCCAGTCAAACTTAACTCCATACTGTTCCTCGATGAATTTCCAGCAGCCTTCGATTTCTTTCTGGCAGTGTTCCTGAACCAGAGGATCATCATATCTCATAGGCTGTGGCATTGCATAAAGAGGTCTGTTGAGGAACCAGTCCTGAAGAACTGAAGTAGCAACAGAACCATCGCAGGCTTCGTTGGAGGTTACCATAGTGGGAGCGTAGTCCGGATAATCGTCAAGGACAAAGAGGCCGTATTCCGCCTGACACATTGGACATGGGTCAGCAGGAAGACCGATGGACTGCGCTGCATCAATATAGTTAAGAACCGTGTGGTTATTTACATGAACTGAAACGAAGTAAGGAATCATCTCAAGAGCAACATCTTCAAGCTCTTTTCTGAATGGGTAAAAGATATTTCCACTTACTGTTTCGTTGTGAGCAATGTTCTTGTTCCATCTTTCAGGAGTTTTGCCGCCATGCAGCTTTTTGTCTGAAGCAAACATGCACATGAACTGACGGATTGTCTCACTTACCATGCCTCTGTAGTGCCAGGCAGAAGCAGCAAGAGCATCTCCGCGCATGCCCTCAAGACCTCTGTCGAACCAGTGCATAACGGAAAGGTAAGTCTGGCCCATCCATCTGTATCTGAAGGTGCCTTTTGCAAAATCAACCAAAGACTTTGGACCTTCACCGCCATACTTCATTATGTCGGTTACCATATGAGCGTAGTTGTAAAGCCAGATCATGTTGAAGTAGTACATGGTGTCCTTTACACCGCGCCATTCACGGTGTTTGTAAAGACCTGTGCCGTCAACATAGAGCTTTCCAAGATTTCTCTCTTCATGAGGCTTTCCATACCAGAAGTCCTTAAGCTCTTTTTTCAGATCCTTTGGCTTATTCTTTTCCTCAGGGCTTTTCTCAACTACGAAAAGCTTCCTGTAAGTATCTTTTATCTCTGATAGTTTCATGTCTTAGGCCCCCTCTTTACGTAAGTTTTTAAGCTCAATACTTTCTACAAAGGCCTGGAACCTGGTCCTTAACTGGCCAACAGCGTTGTTGACGTACTCTTTCTCGATGGAGCATACAGGAATACCAAAGTCTCTTGGAATTATGAGAGTATCGATCGTGCGCTCATAGCTCCAGTACTCACAGAATTTCATCTGCGAAATGATGATTCCGTCTACGTCATATTCCTTGGCAAGGTCAGCCAGATACTGCTTCCTTTCACGCATTACATGCTGTTCCATGAAACGAGGACACATGCTGGTTTCAAGATAGTGCCTTGCTATTGCGCGAAGTGGTGTCTCGCCTTCTTTTACTACAATTTCTTCACGACCCGGAAGAGAGCCGTAGCAGTGCCTGTCAGCAACAACAAGGGCGCCGCACTCCTCAATCAGCTTAATGAAGTCAGGGTCATCTTCCTCAGATCCGGTCAAAAGAACTTTCACACGATAGTTCTTTTTGACATCCGGTTCTCTAGTCTTTAGCTGCTCTGCAATATCACGGAGTTTATCGATGATAAGGTGCTTAGGGCATGTGAGAGTTGTGAGCATTATGATAGAAAATTCCCAACCTGTGATCGTTGGATTTTTAAGCTTTCTGTAGCTTCCAATCTCCTGAATGAGTCTGCAGACTTCATTGTGCTGCTCAATTGCCTTTAAAAGAGCTTCATCACTTGTATCGATTCCAAATTTTTCGTGAAGCTTGTCAAGGACATGGACCTTGAGCTGCTGTTCATAGTGCTCAATTGAATTAGTATTTTTCTTAAATGGTACATCTGTGAATTCACAGAAGAAATCAGGATTATGAATTACATCCATAAGCTGGAGATGCTCTTGGAAACGGCAGGTTACCGTACATGTTTCAGTTGCCATTTGAGCGTCAAGAAAATTAAAGCCCCCCTCTAAGGCCCTTTCTAAAAGGCATCTTCCGTACATGCATGTTCTGTTTGTCATGTAGTATGTTGCCATTTCAGGCGAAGTGGAGCGCGGAGCGCGAAGACGCACAGAAAAACAACCCGGCAGATCCAATAAAACTTCAGGCATAAAATAACAGGTATAGCCTAAAGCTTTAAGCCCCTCATCTCTACCTTTTTTCACTAATGGGTTGGCAGCTTCCTGTAAAAGGTCCTCGAACTCAAAAATGTGAACGAGATCTTTCATATGATGTTTTCCCCCTACTCTATTTATGTTGTGGACTTAGAATGTCCAAAGTTTCCCAGAATGAAACGAAATACCAAAGATTTCTAAAATTAATCATAGCATAGTTTATTTACAAAGTTTACTTTTTTTTCATAAATATGTACTAAATTTAACTAAATTGTATTATGATATTAATATATTCTTTGTGCAAAAGTCTAATAAGGGGGAGAAATGGCTAATACAGTCGTAATTGCGCTTACAGGCAAAGGAGGCGTGGGGAAAACTTCACTTTGTGCTGCAATAGTGCGCGTTCTTACTGAAGAGAAAAAAGATTCTAAAATTCTGGCAATTGATGCTGACCCTGCAGTGGGGCTTTTGATCTCACTTGGGGCAAAATCTTCTTATACCCTTGATCAGATCAGAAAAAGTGTAGCAGATGATGTAACAGGGAAACTACGGGATACTCAGGACATTCTGGCTGAGGCCAAGTTCAAGATAATGGATGCCATTGAAGAACAGAACGGCTTTGCTTTTCTGGCAATTGGAAGGCCTGAGGCTGCAGGCTGCTATTGTGCGATAAACGCTTATCTGAAAAAAGTCATCGAGATGGTGGCAAATGATTTTGACTATGTCGTTATTGACGGTGAAGCCGGTATTGAGCAGATAAACAGAAGAGTTCTTGAAAAGGTTACGCATCTTATCTGCGTTTCGGATCAGAGCAGGAAAGGACTTGATATCATCGGAACCATCAAGAACGTAGCTGATGAGCTTGTTATGTACGATGAGATCGGTCTTATAGTAAACAGGGCGCCGCTTCCTGAAAAGGTTACGGAAAAAGAGATTGGCGGCGTAAGAGTTATTTCAGTCATACCTCAGGATGATGACATGACTGAAAATGATATTGAGGGCAAGAACATATTTGAGCTTCCGGAAGGCTCCACGATTTTGGAAGGAACCAGGGCAGCTCTTAAAAATCTAAACATCATCTGATGTTGGAAGGGGGATAAATTGCAAGATTTAAAGCATCTGATTACTTTTGAAAATTTGCTGGATGATGCAGCAAATGAAATGGTAAAAGAAGCTCAAAGTCAGGGGGAGTATGCAATTGGGTATACCTGCTATCACATGCCTGAAGTGCTGCTTAACGTGGACAACTGCTTTTCAGTCCGCATGAGAGCACCAAGGACAGGTTCAATCGACATATCGACTTACTATATGTCCAATTATACCTGCGAGTTTGCCAGATCTCTCCTTGAAAGAGGAATTGAGGGAGGCTACGGATTTCTTGACGGAATAGCAGGTGTTGATGCGTGTTCAGCCATGAATAGATGCTATGAGCACCTGGAGATACTGGATTGTAATAAGAAACCACACTTTTTCGTTACGCATACAGATGTTCCATACAAGGTTGAGAGCTACAATGTTGATCAGGTTGCAACACAGATGAGACTTCGTCTTTTGGATGTGATGCATGAAAAGCTGGGAACTGATGTTTCTGACAGCGCTATCAGAAAAGCTGTTGAAGAGCACAACAGGCTTTGCCGGGTGATCACTGAGATTGGCAATCTTAGAAAGCTGGATAATCCGCCGGTAACAGGCTACGAGTTCCATGTAATATGCCTTGTAAGTTATTGCTGTCCTACAAAAAAGATACTACCTCTTTTGGAAGAAACCTTAGAGGAAATCAAGGCAAGAAAGACCGATCCTAAGCCATTTTACAGGGCAAGAGTAGTGGTTGTGGGCTCTGAAGTTGATGACCTTGATTTTACAAGGCTTCTAGAAGAGTCTGGAGCTATGGTTGTTGCGGACAGGTACTGCTACGGATCATTCCCGGGAAGGGAAGAGATAGTCCTTAATGATGATGAGGATATCCTCAAGCAGATCGCAAGGCACTATATGAAGACCAGCGAATGTCCAAGGTACATGGCTGAAGAGAAGATCACTCAAAGGCGTGAGACAGCTGACAGACTGGCAAAAGAATTTAAGGCAGACGGAATCATCTATGAACAGATGAAGTACTGCGATTTCTGGGCATTTGAAAGACCACTTGCAAGCCACATCCTTACTGAAGAGTACGGCTGGCCAACACTTTCAATTGACAGATCCTACAATGTACATAACTCCGGGCAGCTACGGACCAGATTCCAGGCCTTTGTTGAAGCTCTTGAGATCAAGAGGATAAGAAACAGTGCCAGAAAGGAGGCCGTCCTATGAAATATATAGACCCCAAAAATTTCAGATTAAAGGATGAGATCGACTGGAAGGCTCAGGCTGAGAACATAAAAGAAATAGCTGGGATTGTCGGAGAAATTGCAAAAGAAACCGACTGGAAGGATGTTGCAAAGTCCATCGGGAAAGATGCAAAGGGCTTTAAGAAAAGGCTCCTTCATGAGGCAGATCTTTTGAAAAACATGTCTCCTGATGAGATAAAAGATCTTGTGATAAACGGAGAAAAGCAGCTTGGAAAGCTCTATGCTACAGGAAAAATGGCCACAGTAAGAAGAGAGTGGCGCGGCGTAAAAGACACAGCGGTTGACTTCTATGAATGGGGAAGAATGTGGGCGATGCTTCTTGCCACGTTTTCCAAAGACCTGGTGCCGGCCATGATGGGAGCTGTTCACTACAGATGGATGATCTCATATTTCTGTTGTCACTCCTTTATGGATAAAAACACAATGGGACTTCGCGGAAGAGCGCTGAAGATGCACCACGAACTCATCTATGCAATATTCAGATATGTTGCAGAGAATCTGGTGCTCCTTATGAAATCCGATGAAAAGGTCGGAAACAGCACAGCACTTTCTAAAAAGATAGTTCTTTTTGATGAGATGACAATGTCTCAGATAATGGCAGGATTCCCTGATCTTATCGGAATTCCTTACCAGCTTATGCCGGTATTTCTTTTGTCTGAGATTGACCAGCTGGCATGTATGCCGTATATCGACGCGATTGAGTCATATGGACTTCCATCAGATACATGTCCTGTACCGTCTTCAGAATGCGGAGCAGTTGTAGTTGATGCCCTTCCTCACATGGGAGCATGCTTTATCTCAAGCTCAATGCCTTGTGACGGTTCAGTAATGGCATCATCTTACACAAGCAGGAGATTTAAGGATCTTCCTACATATCATCTGGCTTTCCCGGTAAGGTATGAGGATGAGTCCATCATGGATGCGGCGGTAAAAGACATAAGAGGATGCATAAAGTTCATCGAAGAAAACACAGGAGCTAAGTGGAGCTGGGATGCATATTTTGCAGCAATGAAGCGCTTTAACGAAGAAACAAAGTATGAACTTCAAAAGTGGGAGATAAACCAGACACCGCATCCACAGCTTATCGGACCTTGCTATGAGCTCTTTAGAAAGTGGAATTACGAGATGGACGGCGGACTTGATCCGAGAATCATTTCTACTTTCAAGAAAGTTGATCAGTTGATGCTTAAGGCCTACGAGCACAGGGATGAAGCCTGGAGAGGCAAGATGAAATACAGAGCAATCGTTTGGTCGATACCTGCTCATTATTATGCGAACTTCTCCAACTGGATGGCCAATTGCTGGGGCGTAGATATCCTTGTTGAGATGGAATCACTTAACTTTACAAAGCCTCTTGAAACGGAGAATAAGGACGAAGCCCTCAAGGATCTTGCAAGACTATATGAGCGAATGGTTATGAGAAGGCATACCAATGGCGGTTATGATCACGTTGTAACAGAGCTCTGGAGACAGTGCGAGATCTGGAATGTAGACTTTGTTCTCATGTATCAGCATGTATCCTGCAAGAACATGGCTACTGTTCAGGGACTTTTTGAGGAACAGGCAAGAGAAAGGGGTATTAAGCTCCTTTGGTGCAGCCACGACCTGATGGATCCAAGAACAGTCTCGAGAAAAGACATGAGAGCAACAGTCAATGAGTTTATGAGAACCGTAATGAAGGCCGAACCTGTGGATCCTTCATTGGTAGACTTTGAGGATGATACTACGTGGTAAGCTTCCTTATAGTCATGCGTATATTACAAAAACATAAAAACATAATTTTGGAGGGAGATTATAATGAAATACTTTGGAGGATGTGACGTAGGATCAACCTACACAAAGGCCGTTATTGTTGACGAGAACGGTAAGATGGTTGCAAACACTACACTTAAGAGCAAGATTGTAGCGCAGGAGTCAGCTGAGATGGCAATGAAGGAGGTTGTATCTCAGGTACCTGATCTTCATGATACAAGAGATCTTTCATACCTTATTGGTACAGGATACGGACGAAACAAGGTTCCGTTTGCGGATGAGAATATTTCAGAGATTTCATGCCACGCTATGGGCGTACATGTAACAAATCCTAACGTTAAGGCTATTATCGATATCGGTGGACAGGACGTTAAAGGTATCGCCATTGATACAGACGGAACAGTTAAAAACTTCGCCATGAACGATAAATGTGCTGCTGGAACAGGAAGATTCTTTGAAGCCATGGCTCGTTCCTTTGAAATGTCTCTTGAAGACTTCTCAAAGCTTTCTCTTTCGGCAAAGAACGTTATTCCAATCACTGCTCAGTGTACAGTTTTCGCTGAGTCTGAAGTTATCACACTTGTTGGTGAAGGAAAACCTATGGATGAGATTGCAGCCGGAATCGAGATGGCAGTAGCAAAGAGATGCTTTGTTATGTCCAAGAAGGCCGGAGCAACTGATTCTATCACACTTTCAGGCGGATGCGCTAAAAACGATGGACTTAAGGCGGCAATCGAGCAGGTTCTTAAGCTTAAAGTTGTTGAGCTTTCAGTTGATCCTCAGCTTATGGGAGCACTTGGAGCAGCAGAGTACGCAAGACAAAAGGGACTTGCAAGCTAAAAGACTTTTGTGGATTTGAAAGGAAAACTTTCGATGAGTAAGGTATTAAAGACTTTCTTTACAATCTTTAAGATACTGTCAATTGTTACAGGAGTTCTTTTTATAATTTATTTCTGGAATCTGGATCAGAAGCTTATGGCGTGGGCTTATGTTCAGGTCAATAAGATTTTTGACAGAAAGAAAGCAGATATTAAATTCTAACGGAGCCCTTTTATGAAACTTTATGACAGCATAATCGCAGAGACCATGGAGAAGGTTTCTGCAAAGACTTATAAAAAATATTCCTATGACAGGAATAATGCATGGAAACTCCTTGATAATACGGAGTTCATCATGCAAAGAGATGCAGCCTTAGAGCTCGGTGGAATGAGCGAGCCCTCAGTAAACTACACCTGCGTGACTACTGATTCCGATATTTCTGAGGATGAGATATTGGTTGTGGGAAAAGACATTACTGAGATAAATGGAAATATTTCTTTTGCCCGGGTGATCATTCTGGAAACAAGCGATCTTGGAGAAGAGACAGACAGCGAAAAAGCCTTTGGAACCATAAGAAATCTTGACTTTGTAAGATACCACGTATATCCGGAAGGGTATATGGTCAGAGTATCTGCAAGCAGTAACCTTGAGCAGGTCAGGGTCAGCAAGGATGCTCTTAAAAGAGGTATCTCTTTTAGCAGGGTTGGAAGTTCGTACATATCCAAGTATAAAGAGCTTCCGGAGGTAAAAAAGGTCAGAGTCATTTTTATTACTGACAAGGACCTGGTTGAGAGCCTTGTTCCAAACGCAGATAAGGTCGACAAGATCACAAGGACGCTTACGAACATACTTGACGGAATGCCCACAGATTGCGGACATTGCAGCATGAAAGCGGTGTGCGACGAGGTTGAGGGTCTTAAGGAATTGCATCTTAAAAAGAAAAACTGAAGCACTATAGACACTAAAGGGGGATGACAATGAAGCAGGAATATGAGGCGCTTTTTACGCCTTGGAAAATTGGAAACCTGGAAATAAAGAACAGAATTGTTTTGGCACCTATGGGCGGAACCTGCATCTTTGGCTGGATGGAGCCAACAGGAAGCCATTTTGATAAGGAGGCAGCAAGGCTTTTACTTAAGATCGCAAAATACGATTGCGGCCTTGTAATTCCTGGTATAGCGCCTGTTAAGGACATGCTTGGGGGAAAGTGGCTATACCAGAATAAGAAGAAATTCAAAGAACTGGCAGAGTTTATGGATGAATTTCATAAGACCGGTGCCAAGATGTTCATACAGATGACAGCAGGCTTTGGAAGATCAATGGCACTTACAGCACCTCTTGCCATGCTTGCTAAAAATAAAGCACTTAATACTCTTGCAAAACCTATTATTGACGCAGAGTATCTGACTGCAGCGCCTTCAGTTCTGCCAAACAGATGGGCAGATGACGTTACTACAAGGGCCATCACCAAGAAAGAGATCGAGCAGATAATCTATGCTTTTGGCGAGACAGCAAGACTTTGCAAAGAGGCAGGAGTAGACGGAGTTGAAGTGCACGCGGTCCATGAAGGATATCTTTTGGATCAGTTCACTTTAAAATACACCAACCACAGAACTGACGAATACGGTGGCTCTTTTGAAAACAGATACAGATTTGCTGCTGAGATCGTAAAAGAGATAAAAAAGACCTGCGGAGACGACTATCCGGTATCTCTGCGATATTCCGTAAGATCCATGACCAAAGCCTTCCAGTATGGTGCTATGCCGGGTGAAGATTTTGAGGAGATCGGACGTGACATGGAAGAGTCCGAAAAGGCTGTTAAGTTCCTTCAGGATGCAGGCTATGACATGCTTAACTGCGACAACGGAACTTATGATGCCTGGTACTGGGCACATCCACCACAGTACATGCCTGTTAACTGTAACCTTGAGGATGTAGAACACATCAAAAAGTTCGTAGATATCCCGGTTGTATGTGCAGGTAAGATGGAACCCCTTGCCGGAGCAAAAGCAATCCGTGAAGGTGGAATCGATGCTATGGCTGTAGGCAGACAGTTCCTTGCAGATCCTAAGTGGGTTACCAAGATTGAGAGAGAAAAAGAAGCTGATATCAGACCGTGTATCTGTTGTCATTCAGCATGCTTTAACCTTACAAAGCACAATGGCACAGCCAATGACCAGGATCTTTCAGAATCCGCAGGAATGTGCAAATGTGCGGTCAATCCCCGCTCTATGCAGTCAGTTAAGTACAGAGTCATTCAGACAAAGAAACCTAAAAAGGTTGCCATCATCGGTGGCGGTGTAGGCGGAATGGAAGCTGCAAGAATACTGGCACTTCGCGGACATAAACCTGTGATCTATGAAAAGAGCAGTGAACTTGGCGGAGTATTTATCGCCGCAGCTGCACCTGAATTCAAGGAAAAGGATAAAGAATTCATTGCATGGCAGAAGAGACAGATTGGTAAGCTCGGTGTCGAAGTTCACTTCAATACTGAAATTAAAGCCGGAAGCCTTCCTCAGGCTGATGAGTACATCATCGCAACAGGCGCTGAGGCAAACAGGATTCCAATTCCTGGAGCTTTAGAGTATGCCATGGATGCTACAGATTATCTTCTTGATAAAAAGAAAGTAGGAGATAATGTAGTAATAATCGGCGGTGGCCTTACAGGTTGCGAGATTGCTCTGGATCTTTTCCGCAAGGGTAAGAATCCTCAGATTGTTGAGATGAAGGATGACCTGATCGCAGTCAAGAACATGTGCCTTGCAAACACCAGCTACTTAAGAGACTGCTTTAAGACCAATGAAGTTCCGGTTTATCTAAATGCATCTGTTAAGAGCATTTCACCGCATGAAGTTGAGATTGGACTTAATGATGGAAGAGTAAAGAAACTTCCTGCAGATTCAGTCATCATGTCAGTAGGTTATCATCCGATACCTATCATGAAAGAGGCCAAAAACGTTCATCTCCTCGGAGACTGCCAGAAGGTAGGCAATATCAGAAGCGCCATCTGGGGTGCCTGGGATATAGCAATGAAGATATAATTGATACTAATTGAGATGATATGTAGATTATGGAGCTGCCTTGCTGGCAGCTCCATTTTTAGTGTTTATACAAAAAACTTTCACTTTGTATATGCGTAAGTAAATGTGGACAGAGGGACGATTCCAATGTCATTTAGTTAAGGAAATTCATATATACTTTCATATCAAAAACATTATTGCAAAAGAAAAAGTGATTCTACAAAGAACGTAAGAATCACTTTTTTATTTGAAAATTTTTAAATTAGGGCTTGACACAGGCCTCAAAAAGTGCGGCCGCCTTTGCTAAAGAAGCTTTAGCAAAGGCGGCCCCTTAAATCAAAGGTATCCGACCACACATTGATTTAAGGAGGCACTCATGAAAGCATCATACATCAAAAAGAAGTTTTTTGAAACTATTGATTCTATTGTTGCGGATCCATCACCGTTT
>NZ_FNUR01000006.1 GCF_900108105.1 Butyrivibrio sp. Su6
CGGAAGATAATTAAATAAGGTGACAAAAGAAATGGATAGAATTGAATTCAAATGGACTGATGGAAACAATGAAGCTTTTCAACAGTTCTATATAGAAACGGAAAAATACTATAGTCAGATTGTTGGCGGAGTAGAAAAAAGAGCTGGGTTTGTTCCATACAATCTATCTGATACTATATCTGATGTTCTCATAGCATATATCAACGGAAAACCTGTTGGTTGTGCAGGACTGAAAAAGTATTCTGATAGTGATGTTGAGATAAAGCGTGTATGGGTAGAAGCTGAGTCAAGAGGTCAAAAGATTGCTAGTAGAATGATGGACTTTATTGAGGAAAAAGCCAGACAAATGAATTACAAGAGAGCAATACTGCAAACAAGACCTATTATGTTGGATGCTGTAGGACTATATGAGAGACGAGGATATTCGCTTATTGACAACTATCCTCCGTATGATTGTCTTGAAGGCGCCATATGCATGGCATTAGTATTGTAAATCAGAAGATAATCTTACAAAAGACAGACAAAGATTTAATGAGTAGAAAGTAAAATCAGAGTATTATTTTTGATCGCGGTTATTAAAGTTGCCACCAGCCGCATACAGTAGCCCTGAGCTTTCTACCGTACGCAGCAGGTAAACAGCAACTCGCCCTAGAAATGCCCAAAACAAGGCATTTAAGAGAGTGAAAAAGTTCTCAAAGAGATAATCATCTGCTATGGCAGAATATTGTTTCTTCGGAAATATTCAAAAATCTATTACCGGAAGCCCATGTGGCTTCCGGTTTTCTATTTAAGTCGTTCCTATTCGGGAATTAAAAATTTCACTTTACGATTCTATAAGATACTAAAAGATGCTTCGAAGACCCTATTTAGGCATGTCAGTTTGCTTGTGTATATAAAATATCTTGGCTGTGAATCTGATATTCTTTTAGTTGAGGCTATCATATGCAAGGCATTATGACTGCAAATCTTGGTTATTTCAAAATGGGTCAACAAAATACGGTGAAGTAGTTGACTGTAAAGCTGATATTATTCGATTTGAGTCAACCGGAGATGGCTGAGCGGTTGACTCTAAATAAGTTATTGCTATATATAGATCAACTATCGCATAGAAATGTTATGATCTCAAAACATGTTTTTTTAAAATGAGTCAATGGTCTTGGGGAATATTCATGACCGCAATCCCATAATTCTGTATATGAGTCAAGTGTCGAGCTGTAATCAGATGACTACAAATCCGGTCTTGTTCAAAATGAGTCAATTCAAGGCTAAGTAGCTAGTTGATTTCATTTCTACTAATGTTCTATATAAGTATGAAAAACCATTAAACCTATCGGGTTATGGGATAGTCTATCCTGAGTTCACATTCCTTTCGAGGAAACTACGAAAAGAGATTTATTGGGAGCACGAAGGGATGATGGACAAGCCTGAATACGCCATCAAGGCGGTTAAAAAGCTCAATAGCTATCAAATAAACGGGATTATGCCAGAAGAGCGCCTAATCCTTACTTTTGAGACTGAACAGGATGTTTTGAATTCGAAGATTGTAAGTGATTTGGTGGATAAATATCTTAGATGAATGGATATCTCAGATGAACCGTAATTATTTGATTTGCATGCCGGTAAATTATATAGCATACTAAAGATTACTGATTTTTTGATTCGATACATTAAATGAGAGATTAAATATAAGGAGAAAATTTAGTATGAAAATGGGTAGCAGTAACGATAAAGAGGCAGTAAAGGCACAGTATGCATCATCCAAAAGCCTTGATACCAGAATCAACTTCCATAATATGTATTCAACAAACAAGATGGGGTTTGGCCCCTGGCTTATATCTAATTATGAGATTAAAGAGGGCATGAAAGTACTTGAGATTGGATGCGGAACAGGCGATATGTGGAAAGGGCACGGCGATCTCATCGCAAAGTGTGATAAGCTTGTTCTATCTGATTTTTCTGAAGCTATGCTTGACGCTGCAAGGAAGAACGTTGGAGAGTTTTCAAACATAGAATACAAGCAAATCGATGTTCAGAATATACCTTTTGAAGAGAGCTCTTTTGACATAGTAATAGCAAACATGATGCTCTATCACGTGCCGGATATAGATAAAGCAATCAGTGAGGTCAGAAGAGTACTTAAGGATGATGGCGTTTTTTACAGCGCTACATACGGTGAGCACAATTTCAATGATATTATTGCTGAATGGTTTGGGCTTGTTGGCAAGAACTATGATCCTAACCATCTATTTACCCTTCAGAACGGAGGAGATGTTCTGGGAAAAGAGTTTGCGGATATAGAGGTGCGCCGATACGAGGATTCTCTTCATGTTACAAATATAGATGATCTTGCAGATTACCTTCAGAGTCTGAAGGCTCTTCATGGCATTGGAACTATGGAAAGAGAAGAGATTCTTAATATGCTGCTACCTCATGTAGAAGGTGGCGCCATCAATCTTCAGAAGGAATATGGAACTTTCATAGCACAGGGGATAAAGTAAGTGGACCAGGGAGCAAAAGGTACTATATCTTTTCTGACAAGTTTGTGGTAGGGTCAAAGTAGGTAAAGTTATTCGCATTTGAAAGGAGACCTGCCATGAAGAATATAAGACTGGTTCTAATCGGTGAATTGCTACTGTTCATTGCGGTATTTATGATGACTGTATTAGGGGGAAGCTGGGGGATGTCTGCTGTCTTATGGTTCCTTGACTTGCCATCGATACTGCTTATAGTACTAATCTTTGTTCCGGGATTACTTATCATGGGGGAATGGAAGAATTTCTTAAAAGCATTTTCAGTTGGCATCAGGCCATTTAGTCTGTTGGAACTGAAAAATATAATAGGCGCTGTCGATGCGGCCCAGAAGCTTACTATATATGCAGCTCTTTTTGCAATAATCATATCAGGGGTTCTGTTGATGGGACGATTAGACGATCCATATACGATAGGTCCCAATTTGGCAGTCTGTTTTCTGGCCGGATTATATGCAGTTATTATTGAGTTTTTGCTTCTTCCACTGAGGCTGAATGCAGAGCGGAAGATGAATGAAGAAATGGATCTGGGAGAATGACGAAAAATGAGATAACAAAACAGCAGTATCTCAAAGTTGCTCAGAAATACAGCTTTACTAGACGTGAACTGGAGCTGGGCTTTCTGAAGGTGTCCGGTTTTTCAAATAGAAGAATAGCATTTATGCTTGGAATATCGGAGCAGACTGTTAAGAATCATTTTACGCATATTTATGAGAAAGCGTGGGTTCCGGGAAGAAAGGAATTCCATGAATTGTTTGTAAATAATCAGGACTAAAGATCACTGAAAATGGAAATAGATATGAGGGTAAGAAACGTATCTGATCTTTTGAAGTCTCTTGCAGAGGCAGGAAGAACAGTGTTTGTTTCTACACATGATCCGGAATTGATTGAGCTTTGTTGTGATCATGTGCTGACTATTAGTAATGGAAAGGTATTTAGTCTGGTAGACAAGACTGGAGCGGTATAACGAACATGATAGTTGAAGGAAAGCATATCTATATACATGGAGACAGAGAGAAATCTGCGCCACTTATTGTCATGAATACATTTCAGGGTGATGAAAGTAATGTTTATAGTGCGCTTTGTACCATAACGGAAAAAGAGCTGAATCTTGCTGTTATAAGTGATATCAACTGGAATGATGAGATGTCTCCCTGGGAATGTGCACCTTTGTATAAAAATGACAGTCCTTACACGGGCGGAGCCGACAGATATCTTGAGAAGCTGACTGGGAGCATAATCCCTGCGATAAAAGATGAGCTTGGCGCAGAACCTGAATATACGGCTATCGCAGGCTATTCGCTTGGGGGATTGTTTGCACTTTACAGCTTGTATAAGACTGATGTGTTCACCAGAGCAGTGAGTGCATCAGGTTCTATGTGGTATCCTTCATTTTCAGAATATGTAGAAAAAAATGATTTTTGTAAAATGCCTTCAAAAGTATATTTTTCCCTTGGTGATAAAGAGGCGCGCACTCGCAACGCGCTTCTTAGTACAGTTGAAGATAAGACCGGAAAAGTTTATGATCAATACAAAAATAAGGGAATAGAAACTACGTTTGAAATGAATCCGGGAAATCATTTCAAAGATGCAGATTTGCGTCTTGCAAAGGGAATAGCCTGGATACTTAAATGATCTTAACTATTAAATAATTAACATCAAGAGAAAGACTAAAGAGAGCGGCCATGACAAATACAGAACAGACCACACAAAATATGACCTCAGGAAACAGTATGAAACAGATCATACTGTTCTTTTTGCCATTATTATGGGGAAATCTTTTCCAACAACTATATAGTCTTGTGGATAGCATTATAGTTGGCAAAGGAATCTCGGATCAGGCACTGGCCGCTGTTGGGGCAACAGGGACACTTAATTTCCTTATACTTGGATTTGTTGTAGGAATGACAAGAGGATTTGGCATAACCTTTGCACAGAGCTTTGGAAAAAATGATATTGCTATGCTGAATGCGTATATCAGGGCAGCCAAGAAGCTCAGTATAACTTTTGGAATAGTGTTTACTGTAGTTTGCATTTCTCTGCTCAATAAGATGCTGACGTTCTTGAACACTCCTGAAGATATCTATGACGATTCATATAGATATTTTGCGGTGATCTTACTGGGAATTGTAGTGACGGTTATGAATAATCTTGAGATCACAATTCTCCAGTCAATGGGAGATTCCAGAACGCCCCTCACTGCTATGATCTGTTCCTCACTTGTGAACATCATGCTGGATATCATTTTGATAATGGCCTTTGGCACAGGAGTTGCCGGGGCGGCAGTTGCAACAGTAGTTTCTCAGTTTGTATCATATCTTTTGTGCCTTAAAAAGCTTAGAACCATCAATTTTATGAGCCTGGAAAAAGACACATCAGAAATAGCAGATGAAAAGCTTTTACTGGTTGAACTGATGAAAATAGGACTTCCTGTGGCGTTTATGAATTCGGTCACAGCTGCAGGGGCCATGGTTCTGCAGTATTTTGTAAATCTTATGGGAAGCGCATATGTGGCTGCATACTCAGCCTGCATGAAATTTGCATCACTCTTTGAGCAGTTCGGAATGTCTGTAGGTCTTTCCATGATGACCTTTGTAGGGCAAAATAAGGGCGCCAGCAAATATGACAGGATACGCACAGGAGTAAGACAGGGCCTTATGCTTTCCACAGTGGTGAATGTGCCGATATCGCTCCTTATGATATTTGTGCCCGGAAGTCTGGCTAAGATGCTGCTGACTGATAATACGATAATCGGTTATTGCACCGATTTTATGCCAATCATGGGAATGAGCTTTTTTGCCTTGGGATGGCTTTTTGTATACAGATACTCTGTTCAGGGGTTGGGCAATACCTTTATACCAATGCTCTCAGGCGGTCTTGAAGTCATTATGAGACTGATCTTTGGATTCCTGGTAGGAAGGAACGGATTTAAGGGCATTGCCATTTCTGAAGTATCTGCATGGATAGGCGCTTTTCTGATGCTCATGGTGACATACTATTGTTTAATTGGCAAAAGAACTAAAGCATCAGCCTGAAGAGACAAAAAAGAGTCCATGGATTTTTTATCCAAGGACTCCTTTTTTAGCATTCACCTTCTGCATCCGGATCTTTTGTAACAGAAAGCTTTATTGCTTTAAAAATATGCTTCTGGATGAATCCGGTTCTGACGGTCATAAAAAGGTGCTTTTTCTAATCTTAAACGAGATTAAATATCGTGTAAATTGTCATTAAAAAATGTTAATATCTATTTAATTTTTCTGGTTGCCATTTGTAGTTGTTTTGGTGAATACCCGATTTGTTTGGAAAATGTTCGGGAAAAATTGGAATAGTTGTTAAAACCTGACATATAACATGCGTCGCTGGGAGAATAGCCCTCCTGTAGCAATTTGCAGGCCAGAGCAATCTTTTTGGCAATAATATACTGCTGTATTGTAAGTCCTGAAAATTTCTTAACGCAGCGTGAAATATAAGTTCCATTGTGATGAATTTCTTTTTCCAGGATACTAAGGGTAATCTCTTCAGTTAAGTGTGCATCTATATATTCAAATGTTCTGCTGACAATATCTGGAAGGGCATTTGGAGTATCTTCCATTGGATTATCAGAGTGTTTGGAAGTGAGTTTCACCATTATCAGTTTGAGATATGCGTCGACCAAAATATCGGAAGAAGCTTTAGGATGTTCGATATTCTTTTGAAGGCAGATGCATTGTTTTTTTATTTCCTCTAGTTCTTCTTCTGACAGATGTATAGAGTGAAGAGATTTGTCTTCACTGTCATATGGTTCAAAACATGAGCATAGAGAGAACTTTTTGTTGGAAGCTTTTTTGAGAACCGCGTCAGAAACGTTTATAACGACGCGATCATATTTATTAAGAGTGTGAATATCTGCCGTGTGAAACAGGTAGTGAGGTATGAAAGCAACATCCCCCTTATGCATGACTTTTCCTGAAAACTCGGTGTATAACCAGATTTCTCCGTCTAGTAAGATCAATATCTCGTGGCAGAAATGATTGTGCATGTCATCAGTATAGTCGAATGGAGCATCAATAGACTTTACTTCACATTGAAGATCTCCTTTTACCGGCTGAAATTTCTTTAGTATCTTCTTGCCTGTCATAACAATTCTCCTTATCAAGATATTAAAAATAGGATAATGCAATATTGATAGAAACACAATATGTATACATTGCACAATCTGACATTAATATTTTGTTAAAATCATACAATTGCGCAAAAAATATCAGAAAAACACATTAAATGTGCAGATATTGCTATCCTAAAAAGGTCATATTGCGCAAAAAAAATATACATAGAAGTGTAAGAAACATCAAAGGGGCAGTGTTATATTTACAACTAGGGGAAGGTTCTTTTTCAGAAAAAAAGTTGGGGTGAAACAAATGAGAAAGACAATAAGGAAGGTATGGAACTATAAGTGGATATACGTGATGCTGGTACCGGTAATTTTATATTATGTACTGTTTAAGTATATCCCAATGTATGGAATCACCATTGCATTCAAGAATTACAACGTTTTTAAAGGGATTACAGACAGTCCCTGGTGCGGATTTGAAGTATTCTCAAAAATCTTTAAGAGCAAAAATTTTTGGAACGCTATAAGAAATACTTTAGTGTTGAATTTTGCTACTTTATTTGTAAGTTTTCCGCTTACGATCATCGTGTCTCTTATGCTTAATGAAGTAAGAAACAAACATTTCAAGAGAATAACCCAGTCAGTTTTATATTTACCACATTTTATATCATGGGTAGTTGTAGCAGGAATTGCTACAAATCTTTTCTCTATGACAAACGGAAGCATCAACAGAGTGATTGAAAATATGGGAGGAAGTCCTATTCCGTTTATGAGTGATCATGGATGGTGGATATTCACTTATGTTGTATGTAATGTGTGGAAAGAGATAGGATGGGGAACTATTATTTATCTCGCAGCTTTGACAGGTGTTGATGAGAGCTTATATGAAGCAGCATATCTGGATGGCGCCACAGAATTTCAAAGACTAATCTATATAACTCTTCCCTCAATCAAGTCAGTAATTGTTACAATGCTTATTCTTCAGATTTCAAAGATGATGTCAATTGGCCTTGATGCTCCGCTTCTTTTGGGAAACAAGAAAGTTATGGATGTATCAGAAGTTATCAGTACGTACACTTACAGAATTGGTATTGAAAAGGCAAAATATAGTGATTCTACTGCGATTGGCCTTTTTCAGTCGGTAATAAATATTATCATTTTGTTTGTTGCTGATAAGTTTGCAAAGGCAATTGGTGAAGACGGAATAATCTGACGGGAGGAATAAAGTGTGAAAACAAAGAAACTTACACCGGGACTAATTGTTAATGATCTGCTTTTAGCAGTACTTGCTTTTATATGCATATATCCTTTTTTGAATGTACTGGCTTACTCAGTAAGTGGTTATAATGCAGTGCTTTCAGGGAGAGTAACTTTTTATCCGATCGATTTTAATATTGATGCTTACAGACAGATCCTTGGAAAGACACAAATTTGGATGGCGATGAAGAATACTGTGATCATAACAGTTGCAGGAACAGCATTAAGTCTTGTTCTTACAATTCTTGCATCATTTTCGCTTTCTAGAAAAGATTTGCCTGGAAGAAGCTTTTTTACAGCGTTTATTCTTTTTACTATGTATTTTAGCGGCGGAATGATCCCAACTTTCCTGACAGTCAAGTCTCTGGGACTATTTGATACAGTATTTGCGCTGTTTGTACCACAGTCCATCAACGTATTTAACTTTATCGTTATGAGAACATTTTTTAAAAATATTCCGGAGAGTTTGGAGGAGGCTGCAAGAATTGATGGCGCATCATACATGAAGGTATTAAATAAGATCATTCTTCCTCTTTCGGTTCCTATCATCGCAACCATGGGACTGTTCTATGCTGTTGGTTATTGGAACACATATTTTGACGCACTTATTTATATTCAAAAGCCTGAACTGTATACATTACAGCTTCGACTCAGGAGTCTTTTGTTTGGAGAGGAGCTTAATAACTCTAATGCAAATGCAGAGGGTATCGGAACGCAGGTTATGAGCCAGTCTCTTAAGATGGCGACAGTTGCTGTATCAACAATACCTATTCTTATTGTATATCCATGGCTTCAGAAGTATTTCGTTAAAGGTGTAATGGTTGGATCAGTAAAAGGATAATCATACCTCATATGGGGGTAAAAAATAAGGAGGCACTAATGAAAAACAAAGTATTGAAAAACTCATTGGCTATTGCACTTGCAGCAACAATGGTAGTTGGATGCGGAAGTACAGCGCCGGCTGAGACGGGGGCAGAACCAAAAACAGAGACACAGACTCAAACAGCGACTAGTACTGAGAGCACTGATAGTGCTACAGCTGCAGAAGCAAGTAAGTATCAGACAACTTACGGCTCAAAGCAGTTTGATAATGTGACGATCACAGTAGAACTCTTTGACAGAAGCAATGCTCCTGATGGCTCAACTATCACAGATAACAAGTGGACAAAGTATGTAAATGAGCAGATGAACAAGGTTGGAATCAACGTAGAGTTTGTCCCTGTTCCAAGATGGGATGAAGTAACAAAGATGCAGGCTATGGTAGCTTCTCAGACAGCTCCTGACCTTACGCTGACTTACACTTATGCTTATGCAGAAGACTACTATAACCAGGGCGGAACATGGAATCTATCAGAGTTCATTGATGGAGCTGACCAGGCTCTTAACATGAAAAAATATCTTGGAAGTGACGTTATTGATATCGGAAGAAATGAAAGCGGCGAGCTCTATGGTATCGTGGCTAAGAGAGCTACAACTGCAAAGAGTAACTTCTTTATCAGAAAAGATTGGCTTGATAAGCTGGGACTTGAGATTCCTACAAATCCCGATGAACTGTACACAGCACTTGATAAGATGGTTCATGAGAATCCAGATGGTATGACAGGTGTTTCTGGCGCAATTATCTGGAACGGTTGGAACTTAAAGCAGGTATTTTCAAAGATTGCAGGGGACCCGCTAAAAGTTAATGTATGCGGCGGTGGTGAGGATGTCATTCAGGATTACTACGATCCTGGTATGTATGATTATTATCAGTTCCTTAATAAACTCTACAACGGCGGAATTCTTCACCAGGAGTATTATAACCTTGCAGAAGATGATTTCAAGAGTGAAATCGTAACCGGTAACCTTGGGTTCTGTGAATACAGCGTAAACGGTAATGTTGACGTACTTCGTGGATCACTTCTTAAGACATTAAAAGAGAATGTAAGTGATGCAGATTTTGTTTCTATTCCTCAGTTCAAGAATATAAATGATGGTCAGGTTTATTCAGCAGCATATGGTGCTGGCGGACTTATTGCTTTCTGCCCTAAGACAGCAAGTGAAGAAGTTGTAGAAGCATGCATGACATATCTTGACTGGATGTGCACAGAAGATGGCGGTTTTGTTCTTTATCATGGATTTGAAGGCGAACATTACGATATGGTTGACGGAGTTCCGGTTGTTAAAGATGCTGAATACAATGCTCAGGATAAAGACTGGATCAGAACAGACCTCTTTATTGTAGGTAATCAGGGATACTTCGAGACAGTTGATGACTTCAATAAGTGCACATCAAAGGAAGCTCCCGGATATGAAGATTATGTTATCCAAAACTATGAGTATGCTCTTGCAGGAACACTTAATCACGATGCATCCTACACATCACCTTCTACAGCAGATCTGATCACAGATCTTAACATAGCAAAAGATGATTATCAGGTAAAGATGATCACATGTGCTCCTGAAGAATTTGATCAGATGTACAACGAATACATGGATGAACTTAAGTCAGTAGGAATTGACACAATCATTTCAGAGAGAGAAGAGCATTACAATAACTAACCATACCTATGGGGAAGCAGTTATTTTGACTGTTTCCCTATATTAAAAAAGAGGAGTATTTGGGGCTATGGATAAAAAAGATGGAATGAATTATGCACCAAAAGGTAAGCCGGCACCGGTTGTGAACAAAGGAGAATTCGTCATTGCAGCGATAGCCCTTGATCATGGTCATATCTATGGCATGTGCAATGGACTTATTGAAGCCGGAGCAACGCTCAAGTGGGTATATGACAGGGATGTAAAAAAAGCTGAAGCTTTTCAGAAGGCATATCCGGAGGTAAAAATAGCATCTTCAGAGGATGAGATATTAAATGATTCGGAAGTAAAACTTGTTTGTGGAGCGGCAGAGACCTGGAAGAGGTGTGAGCTTGGAATAAGAGTAATGGAGCATGGAAAAGACTATTTTACCGATAAAGCGCCACTTACGACTTTGGAGCAGCTTTCAATGGCAAAAGAAACAGTAGCCAAAACCGGAAAGAAATATATGGTCTATTACAGTGAAAGAATCCACGTTGAGTCTGCAGTTTTTGCTGGCCAGCTTGTGGATGAGGGGGCTATAGGAACACCCATCCATGTGGATGGCTTTGGACCTCACAGAGTAGGTAATCCAAAGGGAAGACCAGACTGGTTTTTTGAAAAAGAAAAATATGGCGGAATATTATGTGATATTGGTTCCCATCAGATAGAACAGTTTTTATACTATTGCAGAGTCAAAGATGCGCATGTGGCATATAGTGAAGTTGGCAATTATGGGCACCCTGATTATCCGGAACTTGAAGACTTTGGCGATGCAATAATTGTAGGTGATAATGGTACAACCCAGCATTTCAGGGTTGACTGGTTTACCCCGGATGGCCTCTCAACCTGGGGAGATGGAAGAACAATAATACTTGGAACTGAAGGATATATCGAGATAAGAAAGTATGTAAACATTGGTACAGGAGATGGAACCTGTGATCATGTTTATCTTGTAAATAAGGATGGAGAACAGCATTTTGAAGTTAATGGAAAAGTGGGGTTCCCATTCTTTGGACAGCTCATTTTGGACTGTATCAACAGAACTGAAAATGCAATGACGCAGGAACATGCCTTTAAAGCGGCTGAATTGTGCGTAAAAGCTGAAATGGAAGCTAAATATTTAACGCATAAATAATAGGGGAGAAAAGTATGATAAACGTTGCAATAGTTGGAACGGGTAATATTTCCAATCTTCATGTACAGGGACTGTTGGAGTTTCCTGAAAGATGCAAAATCGTAGCTCTTTGCGATATATATCCCAATAAAGCTGAAAGCATAAAAGAAAAATACAATCTTGGAAGTGATGTAAGAGTATTTGCTGATCATAAGAGTATGCTTGCTTCAGACGTAAAAATAGATTTAGTTCATGTCTGTACACCACCTTATGTACATGCATCAATAAGCATTGATTGTATGAATGCCGGGAAAAACGTCCTTGTGGAAAAGCCAATGGCAGCAAGCCTTGAAGAGTGCGATAGGATGTTGGAAGCTGAAAAGAAAAACAACGTAACCCTTGGAGTAATAGCGCAGAACAGATTCAGAGATGGGGTATATAAGCTAAAACAGCTGGCAAAGTCAGGTCTTGCCGGTAAAATCTGTCTTGCCAGAGTTGATTCCCAGTGGTGGAGAGCCCATTGTTATTATGATCTTTGGTGGCGAGGAATCTGGGAAAAAGAGGGAGGTGGGCCTACGCTTAATCATGCAGTTCATCATATAGATATGCTCAATTGGATAGAAGAGAGATCTCCTGTTGAAGCGACGGCGGTATTGACCAATGTTATGCATGATAATGCTGAAGTGGAGGATTTGTCACTGGCATGTCTGAAATATGAGGATGGATCTGTGGCAGAAGTTATTTCATCTGTAGTTAGCCATGGTGAGGAACAGGGAATCACTCTTCAGTGTGCCGATGCCAAGATTTCCATGCCGTGGAGTCTTAAGGCTGAGGTAGGAATGGAAAATGGATTCCCGGTAGATGGGGGGAACACTGAACTTATCGAGAAAATAAATAAGTTCTATGATGAATTGCCTGATCTTAAATATGAAGGGCATACCGGCGAGATAGATGATTACCTTTCCGCATTGGAGAATGGCAGAAAACCACTGATAACAGGAGAAGATGGAAAAAGAACGATTGAAGTAATAACAGCTATTTACGAAGCGGGGTTTGAAAAGAAAACTATCAGCCTTCCTATAGCTGAGAACTCGGAATATTACAAGGCTGACGGCATACAGAAAAACGCAGTGCACTTTTATGAAAAAAAATCATTTGTTGAGAATTTTACAGAGGAAAAAATAACAGTAGGAAACTATTGATGGGTATGAAAATGGTTCGATATGGCATAATTGGAATTGGAAATATGGGAAGTGCGCATGCAAAAGCTCTTTTCAATGGTGAGGTTAAAAATTCGACTTTGACCTGTGTATGTGATTGTGATAAAAATCGGATTGACTGGGCAAGGGGACAGTTTGGGGACAAGGTCTCATATTACGCGGATTATAGAGAGATGCTTTCGTCGAGTAATTTGGATGTGTGTCTTATTGCAACGCCCCATTATCAACATACCAAAATGGCAATAGATGCCTTTGATAGAGGATTACATGTTTTAACAGAAAAACCCGCAGGAGTTGATACAAAGTCAGTTGAACTCATGGATAAAAAAGCTTTAGAGAGCGGCAAAAGTTTTGGGATAATGTTCAACCAAAGAACCAGCAATATATTTAGTGCCCTTAAGAGCTTTGTTGACCTTGGAATACTTGGAGATATAAAGAGATTTAACTGGATAATCAGCAACTGGTATAGGACTCAGGCATACTATGAGTCATCAGGCTGGAGAGCATCCTGGAATGGCGAGGGAGGCGGAGTATTGCTCAATCAGGCACCGCATAACCTTGATATATGGCAATGGATAATGGGAATGCCTTCATCGCTTACAGCTTTTTGTCATGAAGGGCTGTTCCATGATGTTGATGTTGAGGATGATGCAACGATATATGCTGAATATAGCAATGGAGCAACAGCTACTTTCATAACTTCAACAGGAGAGTATCCAGGCAGCAACAGACTTGAAATCAGCGGGACTTATGGCAAAGCAATTGCAGAAAATGGAGTGCTGAAACTTTTTCTTTTGAAAAAGGACGAGAGGAAGATTTGTTTTAACTCTAAAGAATCCATGCCTTGTGAAGAGGTTACAGAGATAGTCTTAAATCTAAAAGACGAACGGGATGGACATATTCTTATTATGGAAAATTTCAGTGATCACATTTTGAATGGAACAAAACTCATAGCACCGGGCGAGGAGGGAATTAAGAGTCTTGGAATCAGCAATGCTGCATATCTTTCTTCATGGAAAAGAAGTGTTGTTGACCTTCCAGTTGATGAAGATGAGTTTTTATTTTATCTCAATAGAAAAAAAGCATCTGAAGTGTCTGACAAATTAGCTAAAAAAACTAAAGGTGCTATAAAGGATATGGGTAATTATAGCAGACGATGGTCTGTTCAATGGTAAAAGAAAAAAGTGCCTGTAGGCACTTTTTTCTTTTACATTTTCGTAGATTCTCTATATATCAGATCTGTTTCTGTATAAGTGATGCGGTAGTTAAGATCAGGCTGCTCAATCCTTGACATGACCATGTTGGCAGCAGAATAGCCTATTATCTGGCTGTGAATATGACTGGTCGAAAGTGAAGGTGTCATTATCTTGGACTCAGGTGAGTCGTCAAATCCAAACAGCTTAATGTCCCTTGGACATTCGATGCCTAGCTTTCTAAGCCCATATAAAAGATCAAGTGCAACGAAGTCGTTGGCACAAATAAACATCTCCGGAAGTTCTTCCATGTTCTGAAGAGCCTTGAATAAATAATCTTTATAATGAGAATCATGACTGTGAACTTCTGAAAGACAGTATTTTTCATTGAATTCCAGATTATTGATGTACAGTGCTTCTCTAAAGGCAGTAAATCTCTCATAGAATGAACGACAGTGAGTTACCTGGCCTACGAAGCCTATTTTTGTCATGCCCTTTTTGCTCATATCGTTTATCACTGTGTAAATGCTTGTGGAATTGTCCATAAGCAGGATGTCTGCATTTAATGGTTTCCAGTAGCTTGCAACGGGAGCATCTATCATAAGTACCGGAATGTCAAGTTCGCACAGCATCTCACAGTAGGGATGGTTGAACATCTCGATACATACAATTGCCTTAGTGTTGTCGGGATTAAATGAAAGTGGGAGACTGAGGTCTGTCACATTGTTCTCATCTACTCTGTGCATGGTAAGGCTATATCCAAGAATCGATACCTCATTCTGAAACTTGTCGATCATAGTAGAAGCAAAGTGAGAGTTATTAAGAAGTCCTCCTGTGAAAAGAGCTATTTCCCCGGCAGCTTTATTTCTGGTAAAAGAAGGATTTTTGATATCAGCTACAGAGTTTGCATATGAAAACTGTTTGTATCCCATAGCTATTGCTTTTTCTAAAACCTTCTGCCTCGTTGACTCAGCTAAAACCCCCGTATTGTTGATTGCTTTTGAAACTGTATTTCTGGATACTCCAAGAGCATCTGCTATATCCTGAAGTGTAACCTTGGTTGCCATTGTAATCTCCGTTCTTTAGTGTTTTTTCTTATGCATAACACCCATATCATTATAAAATGTAAAAATTATTGTGTCAAATGTAAAAATAAAATGATGCAAATGTAAAAGTATTATATTGACAGTTTTTTTACCATATGTTATATTTTACATACGCAAAAGAAAATGTTACAAATGTAAAACAGATGGGGAGGGAGCGTTATGAATGCAAAAGCAAAGGACAACAGCTTACACAATACATTCATATATATTAAGCAGCATTGGCAACTGTACGTATTCTTTTTGGGGCCTGCACTAATCCTTACGATCGTGTTCAGGTATGTTCCTATGGGAGGCATTCTTATCGCATTCCAGAAATATAACCCTTTCAAAGGAATATTGGGGAGCGAGTGGGTTGGTCTTAAATATTTCAGGCAGTTTTTATCTTCGCCTGACTTCTTCCAATATCTTACCAATACATTAAAACTTAGTATTTTCGGTCTTCTTTGGGGCTTCCCAATGCCGATCATATTGGCGCTCTTGCTTAACAGAGTGACAAGCAGCAGTATCAAGCAGAAAATTCAGCTGGTTCTCTACATGCCAAACTTTATTTCAGTCATCGTTCTCTGTGGTATGGTCAGAATACTTCTTTCAGTAACAGGACCACTTAACCTTTTGCTTGGAACGAGCATAAACTTCCTTACGATCCCGGCAGCTTTCAGACCGATCTACATCATAAGCGGAATCTGGCAGGGAGCAGGTTGGGCATCGATCATGTACACCGCGGCTTTATCCAATGCCAGCAAAGAGCTAAAAGAGGCAGCTCAGATCGATGGAGCGAATATCTGGCAGCAGATAAAGGCAGTTGAGTGGCCTGCTATAAAGGACATGGTTGTTATCCAGTTCATACTTCAGGCCGGAAACATCATGAGCATAGGCTTTGAGAAAGCTTATGCATTACAGTCAGATATGAACCTTGCTTCATCTGAGATCATAGCAACCTACGTTTACAAAAAAGGTTTGCTTAATGGTGATTACAGTTATTCCACAGCGGTAGGTCTTTTCAATACTATCGTCAATGTCATTCTTCTCATCACAGTTAATAAAGTAGTAGAGAAGCTCAATGACGGACAGGGATTATAAGGAGATATCAAAATGGAAAAATCACTTTCAATCAGGAAAAAGAGCGAGTTCGCAAGGGCTTCTCTTGGAGATAAGACATTTCTTCTTGTTGGATATATCATCCTTGCAGCATTTGTACTGGCTATTATAGGACCCATGGTCTATATCATAATTGCTTCATTCATGGATCCCATAACACTTCAGAATAAGGGAATAGTTTTTGACCTCAGCAAGTGGACACTCACGGCTTACGAGCGAGTAATGACAAACCCTCAGATCTGGACAGGCTTTTTTAACGCAGTGCTTTATTCAGTACTATTCGCATTTATTTCAGTATTTATTACACTGCTGTGTGCTTATCCAATGTCACGAGATGATTTTAAGGGTAAAAAAATATTCAACACAATTTTTATCATAACGATGTTTTTTGGAGGCGGACTTATTCCTACATACCTTCTTGTCAGCAACTTAGGTCTTCTTGACAGTATGTGGGCAGTAATCCTTCCGGGATCATTTAGTGTTTGGAACATGATAATCGCAAGAACCTACTACAAAGGAATTCCAAGTGAACTTAGAGAGGCAGCAGACGTTGATGGAGCCAATGAGCTTGTGTTCTTCTTTAGAATACTTCTTCCTGTCTGCACACCACTTATTGCAGTGCTTATCCTTTGGCAGTTCGTTGGAATGTGGAACAGCTACTTTGATGCGATGATCTATTTAAACTCTGCAAACAAGCAGCCGCTTCAGCTGGTGCTCAGAGCAATCCTTATTCAGAACGAACCTGATCCTGGAATGATCGCAGATATGCAGAGTACAGCCCAGAGAGCACAGCTTGCAGAACTTTTAAAATATGCAACCATCATAGTTTCAAGCTTACCACTTATAGTTATGTACCCATTCTTCCAGAAATACTTTGATTCAGGAATTATGGTGGGGTCTGTAAAAGGTTGAGCAGAACTTCCTTACAAAAAGAAGTTTTAAATAATGTAATGTTAGAGGGAAAAGGAGAGGAAAAATGAAAAAGAAAGCATCAAAATTTTTAAGTGCTGCACTTGTACTTGCACTGACTGCAGGCATAGCTACAGGTTGTGGCAACGGGGCATCAGGCAGTGGATCAGCCAGCGTTTCAGCAGATGATCTTAGCTTCCCACTTGAGAACAAAGTTACAATCACAGGTATGATCAGCTATCCATCAGGAACTGAGTCAGAACCTAACAACAGAACAATCTTCAAAAGACTTGAAGAAGAAACCAATGTACATGTTGACTGGACAGCTATTTCAAGCGATCAGTGGGGCGATAAGATTCAGCTCAACATGGCAAACAAGAACACTCTTACAGATTTCGTTTTCAATGCAGGATTCAGCAACTCTGATCTTATCAGATATGCAGATCAGGGCGTGATCATTCCTGTGGAAGAGTACATCGATAACTACATGCCTAATCTTAAGGCTGTATTTGACAAGTATCCTGAATACCGCACAATGTGTGAGGATTCAGAGGGACATATCTGGGCACTTCCTTGGATCGAACAGCTTGGTTCAAACAAGACAGCTATCCAGACAGTAGGTAACAACTTCACATACATCAACAAGAAATGGCTTGATTTCCTTGGACTTCAGACACCTACAACAGTTGATGAGTTTGAAGAAGTACTTAAGCAGTTTAAGGATCACGCAGCAGACCTTCAGAAAGAATTTGGTATCGAAGGCGATATCATTCCTATGTCATGCATCATGAACGATCAGGATCCAAGTCTTCTTATCAACGGTTTTGGCGAAGGCTACGGCGATAACGACATAGGACAGCACATTGCAGTTACTGATGACAAGAAGGTCATCTGCACAGCTACTCAGGAAGGCTTTAAGTCTGGTATGCAGTGGCTCCATAAGCTCTATGAAGAGGGCCTTATCGATCCTGAGTGCTTTACACAGGACTGGTCTACATATGTAGCAAAAGGAAAATCCCACAGATACGGCGTATGCTTCACATGGGATGTTGCCAACATCGATAACCTTGAAGACTTCGTTCCACTTGCAGCTCTTCAGGCAGATACCAAGAACGTAACACCTTTAAATGCTTCATTCACATCAGGTTTTGACCGCGGCAGATGCGTTGTAACATCAAAGTGCGCTAACCCTGCATTCGTATGTGCTTGGCTTGATCTTATGTATGATCCATTCCAGTCACCACAGAACAACTGGGGAACATATGGCGAAGACGATGAATTCGATATCTTCGAGCTTTCAACAAATGCAAATGGTGAAAAGATGCTTAAGCACGCACCTCTTGGAGATGCATCACCTGTAGAAGTTCGTGAAGCTGAGTGCGTAGGCGGACCTCTTGCAATCCTTGATGAGTACTATGGCGTATACGTAACATGTCCTGATGATGCACAGTATCGTCTTGACTGGATAAAAGAGTACTACACAGATGACATGCACTGCCAGTATGTATATCCTAACGTATTCATGACAGCAGATGACACAGAAAAGCTTACAACTATCCAGACAGATCTTATCAGCTACATCAACTCAAGCAGAAGTAACTTCGTAATGAACGGCCTTACAGATGCTGACTGGGATGAGTACATCAAGCAGGTCAATGCATATGGTCTTGATGAGTACCTTTCAATCTATCAGAAGTACTTTGATGAGTTCTACAAGTAATTAAGAATGTTTTTTACATTATGAAAGGCGAGGGGGAGGAGAATTAATTTATCCTCCCTCTTTTATGGAAAAAAACTGTTTACCAGATCTTTCATCAGCCGGAAAAAGAAATACAGGATTTATTTAAGTGAGGAACAAAGAATGAGTGATAAATTAAACAAAGCCAGAGAATATGAAGCAAAGAAGGAAAAGATGATCCCGGAGGAGCAAAGGCCTCTTTTTCATCTTACTCCCAGATGTGGCTGGATGAATGATCCAAACGGTTTTAGCTTTTATAAAGGGGAGTATCATCTCTTTTACCAGTATTATCCATATGATACAGTATGGGGACCTATGCACTGGGGACATGCAAAGAGTGCTGACCTTATAACATGGCAGTACCTTCCTTGTGCAATGGCACCGGATGAGCAGCATGATAAAGACGGATGCTTTTCAGGAAGTGCCATAGAGATGGAAGATGGTAAGCAGCTCCTTGTCTATACAGGTGTTGAAAAGAAAGAAGATGAAGAGGGTAATATCAGAGAAGTTCAGACTCAGTGCATTGCTCTTGGAGATGGAACAGATTACAAAAAGTATGAAAATAACCCTGTAATTGACAGCACTACTTTACCGGAGGGCGCAGGAAAGTATGATTTCAGAGACCCTAAGGTATGGAGAGAAAACGGCAAGTACTATCTTGTTGTAGGAAATAAGACAGAGGATAAAGATGGACAGATCCTCAAGTATGTGAGCGAGGATGGGATCCATTGGAAATATGACAAACTTGTCATAAAGAATAACCGCAGATTCGGAGTGATGTGGGAATGCCCCGATTATTTTGAACTTGATGGCAAACAGCTTCTTATGACAAGTCCACAGGATATGCTTCCTGAGGAGCTGGAATTCCATAACGGTAATGGAACTTTGTGCGTAATTGGTCATTTGGATGAAAATGGTGATTACTGCGAAGAAAATTTCCAGGCAATAGACTACGGAATTGATTTTTATGCACCACAGACAATCCTTGCTGCTGACGGCAGAAGGATCATGATCGGCTGGATGCAGAACTGGGATACATGCGGTATCAGACGCGATGATTTCCCATGGTTTGGACAGATGAGCTTCCCAAGGGAAATCTGGCTTGAAAATAACAAGCTCATGCAGAGACCAGCCAGAGAAATAGAGAATTACTACGGAAAAAGAATAAGCAGACAAAACGTGCTTATATCTGACAGCGCATCACTTTCAAGCATTGAGGGAAGATGCATAGATATGACTGTAAAGGTCAGACCAACAGGAGATGATCTTTCATATAAAAAGTTTGAGATAAGATTTGCAGATAATGGCAAAGCTTTTTCAACCATTGAATACGATCCGGAGATGAATATTGTAAAGATTGACAGAAAACATTCCGGAAGCAGAAGGGCTATTGTCCATCAGAGAAGATGTAAAGTGGCTAATAATAAGGGACAGATTACATTAAGACTTGTCCTGGACAGATACAGCATGGAGCTGTTCATAAATGATGGTGAGCAGGCTATGTCAATGGTCATTCTTACTGATGTGAAGGCTGAAGGAATCAGCTTTAAAGCTCAGGGAGAGCTATTGATGGATGTGACAATGCATGAACTTGTGAGGGGAAAAGATGAATAAAAAAATAGATGTTGTTGCTCTTGGGGAACTTTTGATCGATTTTACAGGCAGTGGAGATAGTAGTCAGGGAAATCCTTTATTTGAGGCTAACCCAGGCGGAGCTCCCTGTAATGTTCTTTCAATGCTTCAAAATCTTGGAAATGACACAGCTTTTATCGGAAAAGTTGGAGATGATTTCTTTGGGAGGCTGCTTGCTGAGAGGATAAGCAAGCAGGGCATAAGCACAAAGGGACTTACCTTTGATAAGGAGATACACACTACACTTGCCTTTGTAAATAAGCTTCCAAACGGTGACAGGGATTTTTCTTTTTACAGAAAACCCGGTGCTGATATGATGCTGAGTATTGATGATGTTCTGGCAAACAGAGCGCTTATTGAGAGCGCAGATGTATTCCATTTTGGAACTCTTTCAATGACAGATGAGACGGTTCGAACGGCAACAGAGCTTGCTGTTGACATAGCTAAAAAAGCGGGATGCCTCATTTCTTTTGACCCTAATTACAGAGCACCACTGTGGGAGTCGGAAGAAAAGGCGTTAAAAGCCATTGAATATGGACTAAGTAACTGCGATATCCTTAAAATATCAGATAATGAAGTAGAGCTTGTTACGGGAATATCTGATATCCAGGCAGGTGCTGAGAAGATAAAAAGAGATTTTGGCATTTCTCTTGTCTTTGCAACTCTTGGACCAAATGGCAGCATGGCTCTGTATAAAGATATGGTTGTTAAAAAAGAAGGATATCTGAATCCTGACACTATAGAAACTACAGGTGCCGGTGATACCTTCTGCGCCTGCGCAATTGACTATGTACACAAAAAAGGCATAAACAGTCTTACTAAAGAGGAGCTTTTTGAGTGCCTTGACTTTGCAAATGCTGCAGCTTCAATAATCACAACGCGCAAAGGAGCGCTTTCCGTAATGCCTTCAAAAGAAGAGGTTGAAGCCTTCTTGGTTCGTTTTGGCAAAAAATAAAGCCCCTCACGCAGGATCTTGCCTACGCAAAGGGCTTATTGGCTAAATTGTATTACTCGTTAATTGTAAACTGTCCAATGAGATTATTAAGTGATTCAGACTGCTCCGAAAGCTCCTGGGAAACCGCGCTTGATTCTTCAGCGGTAGCGGAGTTGTTCTGAACTACATTGGATATCATTTCTATACCTTTATCTATCTCATCCATGCTCTGAGCCTGCTGTTCAGCAAGGTCACCGGTCTGGATGATCATCTCTGTGATCTCTTCTACGCTGTTTTGCATAGCGTCAAGAGCTTCTGTTGTTTCAGCAACAACTGAGTTACCGTTGTTGATCTCATCCATAGTATCAGCAATAAGCTGGTGAGTGTTCTTGGCAGCTTCACTTGACTGATCTGCAAGCTTTCCAATCTGATCGGCTACGACTGCAAAGCCTTTTCCTGTTTCACCTGCTCTTGCAGCCTCGATAGAAGCGTTGAGGGCAAGGAGTGAAGTCTGTTTTGCAATGGCCTCGATGGAGTTCGTTACCTGCTCAATTTCAGCAGAAGCCTCTGTGATCCTTGTCATGGCATCTGTAACAAGATGCATCTTTCTGGCACTTGCTTCAGCATTATCTCTGACTTCTGTAGCCATTTCCTTACTCTTTTCAGCCACTTCTGCAAGCTGCTTGGTCTGCTCGTTAATAGAATTAACTGAAGCTGTGAGCTCCTCAACTGCAGCTGCCTGATCTGTAGAACCTTCTGCAAGGTCATTAGCGCCCTGTGACATGTTAACAGCGCCCTGTGAAACCTGCTGTGAAGAGTTCTTAACTTCTGAAAGAGTGCTTGAAAGATTATCAGAAATATCTGAAAGAGCTCTTCTGATGGCCTCATAGTCGCCAATATAAAGCTTTTCATTCTGAGAACCTGAAGAGAAATCACCTGAAGACATTCTCTTAAGTGTTTCATCAATATCTCTTACGATATTTTCAATAACATCGGTAGCTTCCGTGATATCATTTGCAAGTCTTCCCAGCTCATCTTCTGAATCTGTTTCAACTTTGATCTCAATTTCACCTTTGGCCATTTTGTCTGCAGCTTCTGCAATGGCATTTATCGGCTGCAGGATGCTGTCTGTAAGAGCTTTTCTCGCCTTTAATGAGTACATTATCGCATAAACAACAACTATGAGAGATATCAAAGTCATTACAAGTACGCTGATAAGAGCGAGGATGTATGCGGAAGATGCCTGAGCTTTTGCTGAGATTCCAATTTCCTTAAAGTCTTTTACAACGACTTTTATGGCCTCATTTACAGTGCCTACATAGTAGTCATACAGATCCTGGTCTGAGGCACCGTCTGAGAACATCTGAATAAGGGTATCATCGGCCTTGTCTATATCACTTATATGCTGATAAGCAGTGGACAGATCACCTTTATATACTTTACTAAGTGTATCAAGACCATCATTCAGCTCCTGGATCTTTTCCTGAGCACCTTCAATCTGTGTCTGGATGTCATCAGCATCCTTAGCAGCAAGTGCCCACAGATAATATTTCGCCAGAGCCTGAATAGTTATTCGTACTTCACCCTGTTGAGTGTTCTGCTCGTAGTAAACCGCATATATGTTATGCAGGTTAAACAGAGCAGTAACATCGATCAGAATGATAACTACGAATATTACGATAAGATTAGTCTGAAATTTATTAAAAACCTTTTTGAATTTGTCAGCTACGGGAAGCTTCTTAAATGAGCCAGACGTAAATTCATTGTTAACTGCCGTTTTCTTAGCCATGATAACCTCCTATCATTTTCCATACCTAAAAAAGGCACAAACCTTATTCTGAATGTTTTATCGACAAGATATATATAATATTTTAGTATTTAGACGTAAAAAAATACATATATATACGTGAATTTATACTTTTTTCAGATATAAGTATAGTTTATGGCAACCATAATAAATATCGATTTTACTTATATATGTTACAAGAGTACTATGAATATGCATTGAAAATGCTATTAAGAAAAAAGTGAGGGTTTAAAAATGGTTAAAGCAGTAGTAGGCGCAAACTGGGGAGACGAAGGAAAAGGCAAGATCACAGATACTCTTGCAGATAATGCCGATGTTGTTATTCGCTTTCAGGGAGGCGCTAACGCAGGCCACACTATAGTAAATGATTATGGCAAGTTTGCACTTCACACTATGCCATCAGGTGTTTTTCATTCACATATAATGAACATCATCGGAAACGGTGTAGCTTTTGATATAACAAAGTTCATGAAAGAACTTAATGAGATTACTTCAAAGGGTGTTCCAATGCCACAGATAATGATCTCAGACAGAGTTCAGGTAATGATGCCTTATCATGTACTTTTCGATACTCTTGAGGAAGCTCGTCTTGCAGGAAAGAGCTTTGGCTCAACAAAGTCAGGTATTGCTCCTTTCTATTCTGATAAGTTTGCCAAGATTGGATGGCAGATCAACGAGTTTTACCAGGATGATGAGGTTATTAAGGAAAAGATCGCAAGAATAGCTGAGATCAAAGATGTTATCTTAAAGAATCTTTATCATGCAGAACCAATCGATCAGGAAGCGCTCTTTGAGCAGATCGTAAGCTGGAGAGAGCAGGTTAAACCATATATTGGAAATGTAGCTCTTTATCTTGATCAGGCAATTAAGGAAGGAAAGACAATTCTCTTAGAGGGACAGCTTGGAACCATGAAGGATCCTGACCACGGAATCTATCCTATGGTTACATCCTCATCACCTCTTGCTGCTTACGGCGCTATCGGAGCAGGTATTCCTCCATATGAGATCAAGCAGATCGTTACAGTATCCAAAGCTTACTCATCAGCAGTAGGAGCAGGTGCATTTGTTTCAGAGCTCTTTGGAGATGAGGCAGAAGAACTCAGAAGACGCGGTGGTGACGGCGGTGAGTACGGCGCTACTACAGGAAGACCAAGAAGAGTAGGCTGGTATGACTGCGTAGCAAGTAAATATGGCTGCAGACTTCAGGGTACAACTGATGTTGCATTCACAGTACTTGATGTGTTAGGATACCTTGATGAAATACCTGTTTGCGTAGGATATGACATTGACGGTGAAGTGACAACAGAATTCCCTGTTACACACCTTCTTGAAAAGGCTAAGCCTGTATATGAGGTACTTCCTGGCTGGAAATGCGATATCAGAGGAATAAAGAACTACGAAGACCTTCCTGAGAACTGCAGAAAATATATTGAGTTTATCGAGGAACATATTGGATATCCGATCACTATGGTCAGCAACGGTCCTGCAAGAACAGATATAATATATCGTAAAAAAGGATGATATTTATTATGGAAAAAACTCCTAAGTTTAAGAGAGTTCTTGCACTTGCAGCACTTATTCTGATTGCTGTTTTGATAGTGGCATTTTTACTTGTGGCTTTGTTTGGCGGTCCTGAGTCAAAAGATCTTTTTATGGGCCTTGCGGGAGCTGTAGTAGCGGTGCCGATTTTGACCTGGCTTTTGATATGGTCGATTGGAGCTATCACAGGAAGACATACCATTGCTTCCCTTGATGCAATGAGCAGCAATAAAAAGCACGACAAATACGGAAATGTAATTCCTGACGGCGAAATTGACACAATAGTATTTGATATAGGTAATGTCCTTACAGATTTTGCCTGGGATAAGTTCCTTGTATTTAAAGGCTATGATGACAAAATGGTAGAGCGTATTGCCAAGGCAACTGTTTACAGTGATGACTGGGTGGAATACGACAAGGGTAACCTTACTAATGAAGAGATAATTGCAAGGTTTGTGGAAAACGATCCTGAGATCAGGACAGATATAGAGGATTCTTTCAAAAATATCGATGGAATCATCTTGAAGCGTGAAAAGACAATTCCATGGATCAGAGCCTTAAAGGCAGCAGGTTACAAGGTTTTGTATCTTTCAAACTTTTCAAAACAGGCTCTTGAGGGATGTCCTGATGCAATGGCCTTCTTGGATGAAACAGACGGTGGAATCTTAAGCTACCGCGAGCATGTAGTAAAGCCTGACCCGGCAATCTACAACCTCCTTGTAAGCCGCTACAATCTGACTCCATCAAAGACAGTATTCATCGACGACACACCGGTCAACATCGAGGCAGCCCAAAACCTCGGCTGGAAAGGAATAATCTACCGCGATTACAATCAGGTAGTTGACGAACTTGCAACTCTTGGTGTGAAGTTCTGATAAAAAGTCACAGGGACGGTTTTTTTGACTTGTTGTGAACAATAAGTCAAAAGAACCGTCCCTGTGTGACTTCTTCGATACTTAGGCTTGGGAAAAATTGTTTTTGATCAATTGAATGAGCTTGTCTGCGGCTATGGACAGTGAGCGTGAAGTGTCGGTGACGACGCAGATCTGGCGCTTGGGTATCATCTTATTGAAGCGAAGCTCAAAGAGGACGCCGCTGTCCAGATACTCTTTTGCGAAGTCTCTTACGACGCAGCCAACACCCAGGCTTCGAAGGGCGAACTGGACTATCATATCGCTGGTTGCGAGCTCGAATTCCGGATGAAGAGTGGTGTTGTGCTTTTCAAGGAAGGAGTGGATATAGTCCGTTGTGCTGGTTTTGCCTTCAAGGAAGATCAGGGGCATTGATTGTAGGTCTGAGAAATCAAGCATCCTGTTCTTATACGGGATAAACTTTCTTCCCGCCACAAAGGTGTCCTGAATGTCTGAGACAGGGAAAAAAGACAGATTGCTATCTTCTGTAAATGGGCTTGAAACCACGCCGAAATCAATTCGATCATCTCTTAAGTAAGAGAGCGTCTCAGGGGTCGGGCCGTTTGTTACAGTTACTTTTATACCGGGATAGAGTTCATGGAATTTTTCAAGGTAGGGCAAAAGAAAGAATCTGAGGGTCATGTCACTGGCGCCGATTCTTACCTCTCCTGCATCAAGATGAAGGAGTTGCTTTAACCTTTGCTCTCCAAGGTCGATCTGCTCATAACCTTTTTCTACATATCTATATAGAAGACTTCCCTCAGACGTGAGCTTCATTCCCTTTGAGGTTCTTTGGAATAGTGTACATCCAAGTAGGGATTCCAACTGATGTATGGACTGGCTCACGGCAGGTTGCGATATTGACAGCTCTTTTGCCGCAGCGGTTATACCATTATATTTGCCTACATAGTAAAAGACTTTGTAATATTCGAGATTACTTATCATTGCATGCTCCTTCATAAGTATTGCTTATATCACGAGATATTATATCATCTTTTATTTTCATAATAAATTCTCATAAAATATTCTGTACTTTTTATGACAGCCTTGCTATAATTTATCAAGGAATTTGGTAAAAGATTATTGAGTTTAGGCAGAGGGATGACCTTCAAAGCCTTTAAAGGAGCGCCTTTCAATGAGTATTCAAAATGACGGTAGTGTCAATGAGAACAGTGTTGAGGACATCGTTTCCAGATATCGTCCAGAAGTGGATAAGTTATTACCATATGTCAGATGGCTGCAGGACAATGCTAAATCAGAGGTTGCCCAGAGCTATTCTAATGGCGACCTTAAATCTATGCCATTTCCAGTTTACGATTCAAATTTGTTAATGTTTGTAAAAGCGGCTCAGAATACTAATCTTATTGACCGCAATTATGTCTATGTTTATTCCAGGAATCATTTAAATAGTGCTAAAGATGAGCTTATGTTTATCAGGGAAGCTCAGATAATGGATATGGATGACCTTGCAGGTATTCTTTCCAAGTACATTCTTACTGGAATGACAAAAGGAACAGTGTGGGCAGAGGGAGTCTACAACGGAGTACTGTTCCAGGTAGTCAGCAAAATGGACGAGCTTTTGAATTATTGGTCTTCCAAGGCCTGATAGCTGAACTACTTTATTAAATGTTGGTAGGAGTGGAGAATGGGAGAGAAGTCTGCCAAGAAGAAACAGTATATTCTTGACAAAGCCAGAGTGGTTTTTTCTGAAAAAGGTTTTAAGAATGTAACTATGAAAGACATTGTAGATGCCTGTGACATAAGTCGTGGGGGTCTTTATCTCTATTTTTCCAGTACCGAAGATATTTTTCTTGAAGTTCTTTCAACTGAGTCCGATGAGGACGATGACGAGGCTATTGGTGCAGCGTTATCAGGTGATGCATCTGCAGGTGATATGCTTGCTCTTTTCCTCAAGGAACAGAAAAAAGACATCCTTAGAAAAAAGAACAATCTGACTGTCGCTACATATGAGTATTTTTCCGTTAAGAAACAGTCGGCAAAAGATAATCCTTTAAAAGTTAAGTTTGATACATCTGTAAGAATTGTTGAAAAGCTTATTGAAAATGGCGTTGAAAATGGTGAATTTGTTTGTGAGAACCCTTTAGGCTGTGCTCGCAATCTTATGTACGTGGTGGAAGGTCTTAAGATTTCTTCCAAGACTATTGGTATTTCCGAAGAAGCCATTGATAGAGAATTAATGTACGTTCTTGAGGGATTAGTGTCTGATGAATTAAATAGTTAGTTTTAATTAAAGAGTGCTTATATCAGCACTCTTTATTTTTAACAATATACAATATTTTTTTGAACGAGGAGATATTATGAGCAGTGTAAGACGAATCTATGTTGAGAAAAAACAGCCCTTTGCTGGAAAAGCAAGAGAACTCAGGCATGAGATTAAGAGTTATCTTGGAATTGAAAGCGTATCAGATGTAAGAATCTTCATCCGCTATGATGTAGAGAATATTTCTGATGAGGTTTTTGAGAAGGCCTGCAGAACTGTTTTCTCAGAGCCTCCTGTAGATATTTTATACAGAGAGAATATTGAAGTGCCAAGTGGAGCTGTAGTATTCAGCATCGAAGCACTTCCGGGACAGTTTGATCAGAGAGCTGATTCCGCAGAACAGTGCGTTCGTTTTATAAAAGGTGATGAAGAACCTGTTATCAAGACAGCAGTTACCTATATGCTCATTGGAAATATGACTTCTGAGGAAGTTTCAAAGATCAAGGAATACACAATGAACCCTGTGGATTCAAGGATCGCAGATGAGACCAAGCCTGAGACTTTGGTAACAAATTATGATGAGCCAGAAGATGTGGCAGTTCTCGATAACTTCTGCACAATGCCTGAAGAGGACTTTGAAAACCTCTACAAATCACTTGGCCTTGCAATGACACTTAATGATTTCAAGTGGATCAGACAGTACTTTAATGATGATGAGCACAGAAATCCTACAATGACTGAGATCAGAGTCCTTGATACATACTGGTCAGACCACTGCCGTCATACAACATTTGGAACAGAGCTTAAGAACGTTGAGTTTGGAGAGGGTGATTACAGAGCACCTATCGAGAATGCCTATAACGACTACCTTGCTGCAAGAGATTCACTTTATCAGACAGAGGATAAAAAGAAAGAAAAATTCATTTCCCTTATGGATATCGCTCTTATGGGAATGAAAAAGCTTAAAAAAGACGGAAAACTCACAGATATGGAGGAGTCAGAGGAGAACAATGCCTGCACAGTTGTAGTTCCTATCGATGTGGACTATGGCGAGGGCGTAAAGAGAGAGAACTGGCTTGTGTTCTTCAAGAATGAGACTCACAACCATCCTACAGAGATCGAGCCATTCGGTGGCGCTGCAACATGTCTTGGTGGTGCAATCAGAGATCCTCTTTCAGGAAGAGGCTACGTTTACCAGGCTATGCGTGTAACAGGTGCCGCAGATCCTACAGTTCCTGTAGCTGAGACTATGAAGGGCAAGCTTTCACAGAAAAAGCTCGTAAGAGGCGCTGCTTCAGGATATTCATCATACGGTAACCAGATCGGACTTGCTACAGGTTATGTAAAAGAAATCTATCATCCGGGCTATGTGGCTAAGAGAATGGAAATTGGTGCGGTTATGGGAGCTGCTCCTCAGGAGCATGTTATCCGTGAGAGCGCTGATCCCGGAGACATCATTGTGCTTCTTGGCGGAAGAACAGGAAGAGACGGCTGCGGCGGAGCAACAGGTTCATCTAAGGCTCATGATTCAAAATCTCTTACAAGCTGCGGAGCAGAAGTTCAGAAGGGTAATGCACCTACAGAGAGAAAGCTTCAGAGACTCTTTAGACGTCCTGAAGTCAGTGAACTTATAAAGAAATGTAATGACTTTGGAGCAGGCGGAGTTTCAGTTGCTATCGGTGAGCTTGCACCTGGTCTTGATATCAATCTTGATCTTGTACCTAAAAAGTATGCAGGTCTTGATGGAACAGAACTTGCTATCTCAGAGTCACAGGAGAGAATGGCAGTAGTTGTAGCTCCTAAGGATGTGGACAAATTCCTTGAATATGCTGGAGAAGAAAACCTTGAGGCTGTTAAGGTTGCAGTAGTTACTGAGGAGCCAAGACTTGTACTTAACTGGAGAGGCAAGAAGATTGTAAACCTTAAGAGAGCATTCCTTGATACCAACGGAGCTCACCAGGAGACAAGCGTTAAGGTTGAGATTCCTTCAAAGGCTGATAACTATCTTGACCAGACAGCTTCAGAGGGCGTTAAAGAAGCTCTTTCAAATGGAGATGTAAAGAAAGCATGGCTTTCAGTATTAAATGACCTCAATGTATGTTCTCAAAAAGGTCTTGTTGAGATGTTCGACTCATCAATCGGAGCAGGTTCAGTCCTCATGCCTTATGGTGGAAAGAGACAGCTCTCTGAGACACAGACTATGATCGCAAAACTTCCTGTTTTATCAGGAAAAACAGATACAGTAACAATGATGAGCTACGGTTTTGATCCATATCTTTCAAGCTGGAGCCCATACCACGGTGCAGCTTTCGCAGTTACAGAGTCTGTATCAAGGATTGTTGCAAGCGGCGGAGATTACAAAAAGCTCCACTTCACATTCCAGGAGTACTTTAAGAGAATGACAGAAGATGCAAGCCGTTGGAGCCAGCCTTTCACAGCTCTTTTGGGTGCATATGAAGCTCAGATGAAGTTTGGCCTTGCTTCTATCGGTGGAAAAGACTCTATGTCAGGCTCATTTAACGAGATAAACGTACCACCTACACTTGTTTCTTTTGCCGTAGATGTAGCACAGCTTTCAGATGTAGTAACACCTGAGCTTAAAAAGGCAGGAAATAAGCTTGTTCAGTTCAAGCTTCCAAGAGATGGCTACGATCTTCCTGATTATGAAAAGATCATGGCTCTTTATGAGAAGATTAATGCTCTTATGAAAAAGAAGGCAGTCGTTTCAGCCTATGCTGAGGATTCATACGGAATTGCTGCTTCAGTATCCAAGATGGCCTTCGGTAACGGTTTTGGAGTTAAGATTGACGAGAGCATCAGTGCAAAAGAGCTCTTTACAAATGATATAGCAGATATCATTGCAGAAGTTCCTGCAGAGTTTGTTTCAGATGCAGTAGATGCAGGAGCAAGAGTTATCGGTGAAGTTACAGATGATAGCACATTCACAGCTTGCGGCGTAAGCTTCTCAGAAGAAGAGGCCCTTGAGAGCTGGAAGGATAAACTTGAGAAGGTATTCCACTCAACAGTTAACGAGGAGAAAAAAGCTGTAGGCACAGGTCTTTTCAAGGCTGAGAGCGTATATGTATGCAAGAATAAGGTTGCAAAGCCTACAGTATTTATTCCTGTATTCCCTGGAACAAACTGCGAGTATGACAGCGCTCAGGCTTTCGAAAGAGCCGGTGCAAATACTAACATCAAGATATTCAGAAACAGAGATGCTCAGGATATCAAAGAATCTGTTGAAGAGTTCAAAAAAGCTATCGAGCAGGCTCAGATCATCATGTTCCCTGGCGGATTCTCAGCCGGCGACGAACCTGACGGAAGTGCTAAGTTCTTTGCTACAGCCTTCCAGAATGAGGAGATCAAGGCAGCAGTAGAGGACCTCTTACAGAACAGAGACGGACTTGCACTTGGTATCTGTAACGGTTTCCAGGCTATGATCAAGCTTGGCCTTGTACCAAACGGCAGGATCACAGGACAGGATGAAAATGCACCTACACTGACATTTAACACAATTGGAAGACATATTTCCAAGATGGCTACAATAAAGGTTGTTTCCAACAATTCACCTTGGCTTCAGAATGCAAAGCTTGGCGGAGTATACACAAACCCTGCTTCACACGGAGAAGGAAGATTTGTTGCAACTGAAGATGTACTTGATAAGCTCTTTGCAAACGGTCAGATCGCAACACAGTACTGCGACCTTGATGGAAACATCACAATGGATGACGAGTGGAACATCAACGGCTCCTACAGAGCAGTTGAAGGTATCCTTTCACCTGATGGAAGATGTCTTGGTAAGATGGCTCACTCAGAGAGACGCGGCGACGGCGTAGCAATCAACATCTACGGCGAGCAGGATATGAAGATCTTTGAGTCAGGTGTTGAATACTTTAAGTGATATAGCGAGAGTGAAGCGGAGCAATCCGTATATCACACAAGTCACATGTACAGAGGAGTAATTCATGAAAGCATTTTTAATATTGGAAGACGGAACCGTCTTTGAAGGAAAGCATATTGGTGCTGATAAAGATGTAGTAAGCGAGATCGTTTTTAACACATCAATGGCAGGATATACAGAAGTTTTTACAGACCCATCCTACGCAGGACAGTCTGTTTGTATGACATATCCGCTTATAGGAAATTATGGCGTGTGCCTGGATGACATGGAATCAGATAAGATCTGGGTCGACGCAGTTATAGTAAGAGAGCTTTCTCATATTCCTTCCAATTTCAGATGTGATATGTCAATTCAGGAATTCCTTGAAAAGTACGATATTCCTGGAATTGAGGGTATAGATACCAGAAAGCTTGTAAGGATCCTTAGAGAAAAAGGAACCATGAACGGTTTTATTACAACCAACGAAAGCCTCAAGTATGAGGATGTAAAAGATAAGCTCCACGCCTATACAACAGGAGATGTGGTAAGCAAAGTATCCTGCAAGGAAAAGAAGTTCCTTAAGGGAGTAGCAGATATTTCTGAGAACGGACCTCTTTCAGGCAGTGCTTCTTTTAACGAGGATGATTACAAGGAGAGCCTTAAAGGTGACCTTTCAAAGAGAGAAAAGAAGCCTGCTATCGTAAAAGAACTTAACGGAAAAGGCCTTAAGATCGCGCTTCTTGACTTTGGTGCAAAAAGAAACATTGCAGCATCACTAGTTGCCAGAGGGTGCGATGTGACAATTTATCCTTCAGATACAACAGCAGAAGAAATTCTTAAGGATGCGCCGGATGGAATCATGCTTTCCAACGGCCCCGGAGATCCAAAAGAGTGCACACAGATCATTAAAGAGATCAAAAAGCTCTATGATTCAGAGCTGCCTATTTTTGCGATCTGTCTTGGACATCAGCTCATGGCACTTGCAACAGGAGCTGATACCTTCAAGATGAAGTATGGACACAGAGGTGGTAACCACCCGGTAAAAGACCTGTCAAATAACAGGGTTTATATCTCATCACAGAACCATGGATATGTGGTTGATATGGATAAGCTCGATCCAAATGTGGCAAAGCCTGCATTTATAAATGTAAACGATGGAACAAACGAGGGACTTGCCTATGTTGGAAAGAATATCTTTACAGTTCAGTTCCATCCCGAAGCGTGCCCTGGACCACAGGACAGCAGCTATCTGTTTGACAGATTCATTTCAATGATAAGGGAAGGAGGCAGAGACTAATGCCAAAGAATAAAGATGTAAAAAAGGTACTGGTCATCGGCTCCGGTCCTATAGTAATTGGTCAGGCTGCAGAGTTTGACTATGCCGGAACTCAGGCCTGCCGCTCACTTAAAGAAGAGGGAATTGAGGTTGTACTTGTAAACTCAAACCCTGCTACGATCATGACTGATAAGGACATTGCTGACGAGGTTTATATTGAGCCTCTTACAGTGAAGACCCTTGAGCAGATCATAGAAAAAGAAAAACCGGATTCAATCCTACCAACTCTTGGTGGACAGGCTGGACTTAACCTTGGAATGGAACTTGATGAATCAGGATTTTTGAAATCCCATAACGTTAAGCTTCTTGGAACTACAGCTGAGACTATCAGAAAAGCTGAGGACCGCCAGGAATTCAAGGATACAATGGAAAAGATCGGTGAGCCTTGTGCGGCTTCACTTGTTGTACATAACGTAAAAGACGGTGTGGATTTTGCAAACAAGATCGGATACCCGGTAGTTCTTCGTCCTGCATTTACACTTGGCGGATCAGGCGGCGGAATAGCCTACAACCAGGTACAGTGCGAAGAAATCCTCGAGAACGGACTCAGACTTTCAAGAGCCAGCGAGGTTTTGGTTGAAAGATGTATCGCCGGTTGGAAAGAAATCGAGTACGAAGTAATGCGTGACAGTGCAGGAAACTGCATCACAGTCTGCAACATGGAAAACATCGACCCTGTTGGTGTTCACACTGGTGACTCAATAGTTGTGGCTCCATCACAGACTCTTTCTGATAAAGAATACCAGATGCTCAGAAGCGCAGCTCTTAATATCATTGATGAGCTTCAGATCACAGGTGGCTGTAACGTACAGTTCGCCCTTCATCCAACAAGCTTTGAGTACTGTGTAATTGAGGTTAACCCACGTGTAAGCCGTTCTTCTGCGCTTGCATCAAAGGCTACAGGATATCCTATAGCAAAAGTTGCAGCAAAGATTGCCCTTGGATATACCCTCGACGAGATAAAGAACGCAATCACAGGAAAGACCTATGCAAGCTTTGAGCCTACTTTGGACTACTGCGTAGTTAAGTTCCCAAGGCTTCCATTTGATAAATTCATCACAGCCAAGAGAACACTTACAACACAGATGAAGGCGACCGGCGAAGTTATGAGCATCTGCACTAACTTTGAAGGCGCAATGATGAAGGCTATCAGATCTCTTGAACAGCACGTTGACTGCCTTACAAGCTATGATTTCTCAGAGCTTGATGACGATGAGCTTTTAGAGAGACTCAAAGTAGTAGATGACCAGAGAATATGGGTAATTGCTGAGGCTCTTCGCCGCGGCATCAGCCATGATAGGATCCATGACATCACAAAGATCGATCTTTGGTTTATAGATAAGCTCCACACCCTTGTAAAGATGGAACTTAAGCTCCTTAGAATAGGTGAAAAGAATACAGAAGGTAAGCTGGGGACAGTAGAAGATGCTAAAAAGATCATTTCTTTTGACACACTCCTTGAAGCTAAGCGCCTTGAGTATCCTGACACAGTTATCAGCAGACTTACAAGATTCTCGGTTGATGTTTTAAAACAGCTCCGTGAAGAACTTGGCATCAAGGCCACATTTAAGATTGTTGATACCTGCGCTGCTGAGTTTGAAGCAGCAACACCATATTACTATTCGGTTTACAACGGTCCGGACTCTGAGGATGAAGCTGCAATAAGCGGTCAGACGAAGTCATGCTCTCGCGATGCTCGCCATGACACGTTCAGTCCAGACTCGACAGAACCTCGTCAGGACTTCACAGCCAAGAAAAAGATATTGGTTCTTGGTTCAGGCCCTATCAGAATCGGCCAGGGTATCGAGTTCGACTACTGCTCAGTACATGCTACATGGGCATTCAAGAAAGCCGGATTTGAGACAATCATCATAAATAACAACCCTGAGACAGTAAGTACTGACTTTGATATTGCTGATAAGCTCTATTTTGAGCCACTTACTCCTGAAGACGTTGAGAACATCGTTAAGCTCGAAAAGCCTGATGGAGCAGTAGTTCAGTTTGGTGGACAGACTGCCATCAAGCTCACTCAGGATCTGATGAAGATGGGTGTTAAGATCTATGGAACAGATGCTAAGGATGTAGACGCAGCAGAGGATAGAGAGATCTTTGACCAGATACTTGAAGAGACTCAGATTAAGCGTGCTCAGGGAGCAACAGTTTATACAGCAGAAGAGGCAAAAGAGGTTGCTAACCGCCTTGGATATCCGGTACTTGTTCGTCCTTCTTACGTTCTCGGCGGACAGGGCATGCAGATAGCTCTTTCAGACCAGGAAATTGAGGAGTTCATGAATATCATCAACAGATATGCTCAGGATCATCCAATCCTTGTTGATAAGTATCTTCAGGGAATCGAGACAGAAGTTGATGCTGTATGTGACGGCGATGACATCGTTATCCCCGGAATCATGGAACACATTGAGAGATCAGGTATCCATTCAGGAGACTCAATCTCCGTTTATCCTGCACAGTCTCTTTCTGACAAGGTAAAAGAGACAATTGCTGAATATACAAAGAGACTGGCAAAGGCCCTTCATGTAATAGGCCTTATCAATGTTCAGTTTATCGCTGTAGGTGATGAGGTTTACATCATCGAGGCCAACCCAAGATCTTCCAGAACAGTTCCTTACATCAGTAAGGTTACAGGAATTCCTATTGTTGATCTTGCAGCTAAGGTCATGATGGGACATAAGTTAAAAGACCTTGGATATACACCGGGACTTCAGCCTGAGGCTGGTTACGTTGCTATCAAGATGCCGGTATTCTCTTTTGAAAAGATCAGAGGAGCTGAGATCAGCCTTGGACCTGAAATGAAGAGTACAGGTGAGTGTCTTGGAATCAGCAAGAGCTTCAATGAAGCACTTTACAAGGCCTTCCTTGGAGCAGGCGTGAACCTTCCTAAGTACAAGCAGATGATCATTACTGTTAAGGATTCAGATAAGGGAGAAGTTATTGAGATAGCACGCCGCTATGAGAAACTTGGATACATTATCTATGCAACACGTTCAACAGCCGATACGCTCAATGAGAACGGCGTTAGGGCCAGAAAGATAAATCGTATCAACCAGGAATCTCCTACAGTCATCGACCTTATCCTTGGTCACAAGATTGACCTTGTAATCGATACTCCTACACAGGGAAGAGATAAATCGAGAGACGGATTCCTTATCCGCAGAACTGCCATAGAGACAGGTGTTAATGTCATCACAGCACTTGATACAGCAAGAGCGCTTGTAACAAGTCTTGAGACAAAGGCAACTGAAGAGAATCTTGAACTTGTAGATATTGCAAAACTGTAAAAGTGGACTGTATCGGGACGGGGTTGTAGGGCCATTTTAGAAAATGGCCCTACAACCCCGTCCACTTAGTTCTTTCGCTCAAATCCATGTTGCCCGAAGATTTCTGTATTCTGCGACCATAGGAGCAAGTTGCCTGAAACCTATGTGTCCGCCTGTTAACAGGTCGCCATATGTGTGACCGTCATCAACAAATTCAAATATCTGTAAGTCGTTAACATAGAAAGTGACTTTGTTCTTATTTTTTATAACCTTTATTTTGTACCATTCAGATTCCGGTGATGCGTCAGGAATAGGATCTGCCCCTTGAGCTACCAGGTGGAAACCATAGCTTTTTCTCAGATTGCAGGTGTGGAAGGCCCTTTCATCAGGCTCTTTTCTTCTGAAATAAGAAACGTGAAAAGCATTGATGTCACCACTGTGATACTGCTTATATTCACCGGTTCTTTTGCTTAAACTCTCATCAAATATACTTCCGCCACTTCTGGCTTTCGCAGCAAAGAACATAATGGCCAGGCCTGGCTCTTTTAACGGACGAAATTCCCATTCAATCTTCACATCAGAAGGAAACGCTTCAGGACACCATAAAACGTAGTTTGCTTTTTGCCCTTCACTGGCAGACAAGGCATTCTCAAGCCTCATAGCCCCATTGGGAAAACTGATCCTGGCACTGCCTTCAAGGATGAACTTTGAAATGTCTTCCTCACATGCAAGCGGATTTTCATAAATTAACTTGCTCATTTTGTAACCCCCAAAATAATGCTTAATACACTACAATGCCTATTATAGCAGATGGGTAGGTGGTTTGGATCATTGTTTTTTACTTGAATATGATTTTCATCAGGGAAAAGAAATAGTGAAAAACATATTCTAAAAACCATTAATTATATAATGTTTTAATGGTTTACTAAGTTTGGCTTATGCTAACATGACTTCGTTGTGAATTATGAATTATATATGTTTTGGAGGACATAGTGTTATGTACAAGAAACTTTTAGCTAAGGTCACTGCTACGGCAATGGTTATTACAATGGTTGCAACTTTTGGTTTTACATCTTTTGCAGCTGAAGAGGAATCAATTGAGTCGTCTGTTTCTGAAAATGCTATTACCCCGGAAAAAAATATGGCTTATTATTCTACCAACGAGGACGATCATAAAGTAATTGAAGGTGATGTGGTAGAAGAAGGCTATTATGCTGTAGAGGCTCTAGGTGATGATGAAGTTAAAGTAAATGGTTCTGTAGAAGGAAAAGTGCAGGCTTATCTGGGCGGAACAGTTGAGGTTACGGGTGATGTAACTTCAAATGGACACGAGAGCTTACTGGATTCAACTGACTTAATTATTGGAGCTGATCCACGTAACGGACTTGTTACAGCAGCCGATGAGGGATCAAGTGTTAAGGTTGGCGGAAATGTAGATGGTTCCAGGATTATTACGAAAAGTGAAGAAAATATATCTGGCTCACATACTACTCATTATGTTGATGATAAGGCAACTACAATAACAGAGTATGATACAAAGACCATTACAGGCGGTGCTTCTGCAGGTGTGTACGTAGCAGAAGGTGCTGATGTTGATGTTGAAGGAAATGTAGTAGGAGGTAGAACGGGTGCCTACGTAAGGGGCGAGAGTACATTAACCGTTGGTGGAAATGTAGTTTCCAACGGACAGGAGACTATTGAATCCGGTACAGAATATGTAAATGGTGAAGGTGCTTCTTTTACACGTCATGTGAAAATCGTTGATGGAAAAGAAGACGTAACTTATACAGTTGATGAGGGTTCAACAGGAGTTCCTGCCGTAAATCAGAAGAGTTTTGATAGCCATGGTATATACACAGATGGAAACGGAAAAATCGTGGTTGAAGGCGATGTTACCGGTCAGCAGTATGGTATTACTATTGCCAATGATGAAGATGGAAAAGCTGGAAGTATCGTGGTTTTAGGTACTATCAAGGGCGAAAAATATGGTCTGAATCTAGCTGGTGCTAATTCTATGTCCAAGTATGTTGAGGACAACAGTACAGGTGAAAGTTATGCAGTCAGGGCGCAAAAAGGCGGAGAAAAACTGGCAAAAGAAATGCCTCAGATAACAGTCTATGCTGTTGAGGGTGCAAAGGCAATAAGTGATGGAAAACTTGGTACCCGCTACGTTGAGGGTATCGGTGAAATACCTTATCGTGTTGAGTGCTATGAAGGCTTTAAAAATGTTTACGATTCAGTAGTAAGTGCTATCAACTACATAATCAAACAGGATGATAAGTCTAACGCAGATTACAGCATTACTGTGGATAAAGATACATCCAAGCAGGAAATTAACGGTAAGGAATACTTTACAACAAAGATCAACCAGGCATTTGCAGTAGCTGCAAAGCTCCCTGAAGGTTACACCATAAGTGGTGGAGAAAATGTAACAGTTGTTGATAACGGAAATGGAACCTTCTCACTTACACTGAATAATGTAAAGGGTGGAATCAACCTTAAGGCAGTACTTAGACCTGTTTCAACTGGTGATAATTCTTCATCAGGCGGTAATGACTATGAAGTAGTAGTTGAGGAAGTTACTCAGACTGCTCCTACTCCTACCCAGCCTGGTGCATTAGTTATTACAAGTACATCCGGTCAGGCAAATGCAGCATCTAACCCTGAACAGGCAGCGCTTGTAGCAGCAATCAGTGGAGAAAAGCCAGCTCAGACAATATCATTCAGCGTTGGAAAGGTTACACCACAGCAGTACAAGGAAGCTGTTATAAATAATGTGGCGTCAGTTCCTGCAAACGGTGCTCTTAACCTTGTTACAGACAAGCCTTCAGTAATTGATTACAAGATGGTAGAAGCTCTTTCAGCCAGAAGTGATATTGATGTAAACGTAGTATTTAATTATGGCGGCAAGAGATACAAAGTTGTTATTCCTGCAGGATATGATATGAAGAGCCTTCTTGATAAAAATGGCTATTGCGGATTCTTAAGACTCCTTGCAGTACTCGGCGGTGAAACAATCTAATATTAGAAACAGATAAATGAACAGATAAATGATGTTGCTTTACAACTGATTTATTTGAATGAATTTTTAAAGCACGCATGTTTGGCTATACGCTGAACATGCGTGCTTCATTTTTGTATAAGAGTAAGAAATTGGCTACGTACAAGGGCCTCTGGTTCTGTATCTTTTTGCTGATATCTTTTGGGAGAAAACATCGAATAAAGATGTATGTCTAAAAAATTCCGGTACTTTTTGGGGTACTTTTGGCAGATGTACGGATAAGAATGCTGATAAAGTGCAATCTTATCCGTACAATCTGTCAGTAGATAGTTCATTTTCCGCGTGACATACGGATAAGACAGCGTACAACGTGCAATCTTATCCGTACAATCTGTCAGTAGATAGTGCATTTTGCACGTGACATACGGATAAGACAGCATGCAACGTGCAATCTTATCCGTACAATCTGTCAGTAGACACTTCATTTCCCGCGTGACGTACGGATAAGACAGCATACAACATGCAATCTTATCCGTAAAAGGAAAGATCATTGAGCAAAAATGACCATATTGTACGGATAAAAATAAAGAATAGTGCTGAAGTTATCCGTACGATGGGATGAAAAGGAGAAAATCTACAAGTATCACTTTAAATGAGTGGTTTATTTAAACGGCACATGAGCTCCTGTGAAGGAGACTACTGCAATCAGCTTATCAAGATCGTCTGTTACAGTGACTTCGAAGAAGCTGTTTCTTTTGCCGTTTTTTAAGAGTCTGGCTTCTGCAAAAAGCTTGTTTCCTTTGGTTGCTGACATGAAATTTGCCTGACCTACAAGGCTAACTGTTGCGCACTCTTTTCCATAATTGGATGCTACTGCGAAGGCAAAATCAGCCAGTGTATAGATGGCGCCGCCCATTATGCCGCCATAGGCATTTTTGTGTTTTGGAGTAAGTTCCATGCTGCATTTTGCATAGTTTTCACCTATCTCATCGATAACGGCACCGGAAAGCTCTGTGGCATACAGATCTTTTGAAAAAACTTCTCTTGCATCTTCAAGTGTTCCCATGTTTTATCCCCAATTTGTTGTTGATTATCAAGTAAAATTGCCAGGGTCAATTTTAAGTGTAAATCAATATTAGTATTATTTTGTTACAGTTTCTTTTATGAAATCCATAGCCTCAAGATAGCCATTAAGCCCATGACCATAGATCTGTTTATCGCAGGCCGGAGCAGTTACGGAAATCTTGCGGAATTCTTCTCGTGACTGGATATCTGAAATATGTACTTCTACCTTTACGATTTGCTCGATGCTCTTTAATGCATCGTGGATAGCGTAGCTGTAATGTGTATAAGCTCCTGGATTAATTACGATTCCCTGGGTTCCATCACTATAGGCTTCCTGTATTCTGTCTATAATTGCGCCTTCATGATTGGACTGGAATATTATGACCTCATCACCGTCTGCTGCAGCTTTTTCTTTTATCGTATTGCAGAGATATGCATAATCCTGATTTCCATATATAGCCTTTTCTCTTATTCCAAGGAAATTGAGATTTGGTCCGTTGATTACAAGAATTTTCATGTTCTTTCTGCTCCTGTTTCCAAATTTATCATGTTAAAAAAGATTATAAATAATGAGAAGGCAGAATAAAAGGAAAAAATACTCATTCAGAAAAAACAAATGTGAAAATAGGGGTCAGAAAAATGCAAAATAAAAACAAAATTCCCCTTGCACCTGCTATTGAATTGGTGTATAAAGAGAAAGGAAAATTTAACAGACGGGAGCTTGTATTACAGGCTGAGAGGAAGGTGTGACCTTCGACCGAGAACCTGATTTGGATAATGCCAACGTAGGGATGCCTGATACTAGGAGAATATTCGCGGAAGCAACCAAACAAGGTTACTTCCGCTTTTTGCGTGTAAAGCACATAGCATTTACGAGTTTGTGTCTGCTTTACACGCAAAACACGAAGCAATGCAGCAGAGTGGATAGGAACCTTGTGAATATTATGAGCAAAACCGTCTGAGAAAAGGAGAAAAGGTATGAAAAAAAGTAACTGGTTATTAAGGATGGTAATGCTTGCAATGTTCGTTGCACTCGGGGTGGTAATATCACCGATTTTGAGGATTGAGGGAATGTGCCCAATGGCGCATCTTATCAACATCACCTGTGCTGTGTTTATGGGACCTGCCTATGCATTTTTGTGCGCTGTTCTGATCGGAGTTATCAGAATGATGATTATGGGCATCCCTCCGCTTGCTCTTACAGGAGCTGTGTTTGGGGCAGCACTTTCCGGTATTTTCTACAAACTTTCCAAAGGAAAGATCATAGCAGCTGTTCTTGGGGAGATCATTGGAACAGGAATCATCGGAGCAATAGTTTCATATCCGGTAATGACTTATATCTGGGGAAAACAGGGACTTACATGGTTCTTCTATGTACCATCATTTATCTGCGGAACCCTCATTGGAGGAAGCATAGCATTTTTGCTTCTTAACAGATTGGAGGCAGCAGGTGCTCTTTCAAAGATCCAGAACAGTTTAAAAGACATTGAAACAAAGGAAAAGGCGGCATAATGGCTGATTTGATCCATTGTATTACAAATCCAATATCTATGATGCAGTGTGCCAATGCGGTTTTGGCTCTCGGTGATAAGCCCATAATGGCTGAGCATCCATTGGAGGTAAAAGAAATAACAAATGATGCATCAGCGCTTCTATTAAATCTTGGGAATATATCTGATTCAAGGATGGAAGCTATGAAAATATCATTTGAGGCAGCTCTTTTTAAAGGGCTGCCTATTGTGCTTGATGCGGTAGGAACTGCCTGTTCAGAGCTTAGAAGGAAATTTGCTTTGGGACTTATAAAAGAAAGAGAAGCTTTAATGCGCGATGAGAGCAGGGACTTCAAAGGATTCTTTTTGATAAAGGGCAACAATTCAGAGATAAAGGCGCTTCTTGATGAAAACTATAGGGGGCTTGGCGTTGATGCTGATGAACGCTTAAAAAAAGAAGACTCAATCAGTGCTTCAATAAAACTTGCAACAAGTCTTAATGCAACTGTTTTGTGTAGTGGCGAGACGGATGTGATAACTGATGGGGAAAAGACATTCCTTATATCGAACGGAGTCTCAGAAATGGGAAATATTACCGGTACAGGTTGCATGCTTGGGGCGATATGCGCAAGCTTTTTGGCCAAAGAACAAAGCATAGATCAGGTTATAAAAGCCTGTGCGTTTTTTGGAATTGCAGGCGAGTTGGCAAGAGAAGAACTGTTAAAGAATCAAAAGGATATGAATGAAAGAGTCAGCCCAATAGGCTGTGGAAGTTTCCTTATAAAACTTTTGGATGAACTATCAGTTGTAAACGAAGATATCATAGAAAAACGGATTAATTTGGATTACATATAACATATGAAAGAAGCAGGAAAAGTTAAATGAGCAGAATAGACAAAGCGCAAATGAAGCTGTATCTGGTGACAGATAGTACTAACCTGCCGGAAGAGATTTTTTTAAAGAAGGTAGAAGATGCCTTGCGAGGCGGGGTGACCATGCTTCAGATAAGGGAAAAAGACAAGACTACAAGAGACTACATTGAACTTGCGGCAAAGACTCATGAAATAGCTAAAAGATACAATGTGCCATTAATAATAGATGACAGAGTGGACGTTGCCATGGCTGTTGATGCCGAGGGCGTGCACCTTGGACAGAGCGATATGCAGGTGGATAAAGCAAGGAAAATCTTTGGTGAAAAGAAAATAATAGGTGCCACCACAAAGACAGTTCCACAGGCCCTTGAAGCATACCAGAATGGCGCAGATTATCTGGGAGTTGGAGCAATTTATCCGACGACTACCAAAGTAAAAACGGTTCTCACTTCTGTGGATACTCTGACAGATATCTGCAATAGCGTTCCTATTCCTGCCAATGCCATAGGCGGTCTTAATAAAAATAACATTGATGTGTTAAAAAATGCTCCGATTGCCGGAATATGCGTGGTTTCTGCAATTATGAAGGCAGAAGATTCATACGAGGCGGCAAAAGAGCTGCTTAAGGCATACGAGGAACTAAAAGCATGAAAACAGTATTAACAATAGCGGGAAGCGACTGTTCAGGCGGAGCCGGGATCCAGGCAGATCTTAAAACGATTGAAGCTCATGGATTGTATGGCATGAGCGTTATCACGGCTTTGACTGCGCAGAACACGCTTGGAATCAGCGGGATCATGGCGGTGGATGCTGAATTTGTAAAAAAACAGCTTGAGGCAATATTTGATGACATAAGGCCAGATGCCATAAAAATTGGAATGCTTCCTGATGCAGATGTTATGAAGGCTGTAAGGGACGTGCTTGTTGCTTATAAGGCATCAAATATCGTACTTGATCCTGTTCTTGGCTCAACATCAGGGACGGAGCTTTCCAAAAAGGAAGCGAGAGAGTTCCTTAAAAATGAGCTCTTTTGCCTATGTGATCTGGTAACCCCTAACATTCCGGAAGCTGAAATACTCAGCGGGAGAAAAATAGACTCAAAGAAAGATATGGAAGATGTTGCCAGATCTTTGTCGGAAGAATATGGCAGCAGCTTTTTAGTAAAGGGTGGACACAGCTCTTTTGACAAGGAGGATGAGGCTTGTGACTGTCTGTATCATAGAAATTCTATCTTTATAGAAGGAAGGCGGATAAATAATCCTAATACACATGGCACGGGATGCACGTTATCAAGTGCTATTGCCTGCAATCTGGCTTGCGGCCTTACCGTGGAAGAGTCAGTAAAAAAAGCTAAAGAATACATTGGTAAGTGCATATCGGCGGGACTTGATATCGGCAGAGGCAGGGGACCTCTTTTACATAATTTGAGGTAACTCTGAATATTTACAAAATAAAAACTTGAGGAGAAAAGGTATGACAAATTACACAACACAGATGGATGCTGCAAGGAAGGGAATCATAACACCTCAGATGGAGGCTGTTGCAAAGGACGAGTACAGATCAGCAGAAGAAATAAGGGACCTTGTAGCAAGGGGACAGGTAGCAATCTGTGCTAACAAGAACCATAAGTGCCTAGTACCAAAGGGCGTAGGCTCAATGCTAAAAACAAAGATAAACGTAAATCTTGGAGTTTCAAGGGACTGCAAGGATTATGATGTTGAGATGGAAAAAGTGATGGCGGCCGTAAACATGGGCGCTGACGCCATTATGGATCTGTCTTCTCACGGGAACACACAGCCCTTTAGAAAAAAGCTTGTTGAAGAATGCCCTGTAATGCTGGGAACAGTGCCGGTTTATGACAGTGTTATCCACTATCAGAGGGATCTTTCTGAACTTACAGCCAAAGATTTTATCGATGTTATAAGGCTTCATGCTGAGGATGGTGTTGATTTCGTGACACTTCACTGCGGAATAACCAGAAAGACCATTGATCAGATAAAAAGACATAAGAGAAAAATGAATATTGTCTCAAGGGGCGGCTCCCTTGTTTTTGCATGGATGAGCATGACAGGAGAAGAAAATCCCTTCTATGAATACTTTGATGAGATCCTTGAAATATGCAGAGAACATGATGTGACAATCTCCCTGGGAGATGCCTGCAGACCGGGATGCCTTGCGGATGCCAGCGATGTATGCCAGATTGAAGAGCTGGTAAGACTTGGAGAACTGACAAAGAGAGCTTGGGAAAAAGATGTTCAGGTCATGGTTGAAGGACCGGGACATGTGCCAATGGATCAGATCGAGGCCAATATGAAGATGCAGCAGACAATCTGCATGGGAGCTCCTTTCTATGTACTTGGACCTCTTGTTACTGATATTGCACCGGGATATGACCATATCACATCTGCAATCGGTGGTGCAATCGCAGGGGCGGCAGGCGCAGCTTTCCTTTGCTATGTGACACCGGCTGAGCACCTTGCTCTTCCAAATGTAGACGATGTAAAGCAGGGAATTATCGCATCTAAGATAGCGGCCCATGCTGCTGATATAGCAAAAAAGATCCCACATGCCATGGACATCGACAATGAAATGGCTGATGCCAGAAAGAATTTTGACTGGGATAAACAGTGGGAGTGTGCCATCGACCCTGAAACTGCGAAGGCTATAAGAGCCGACAGAGCACCTGAATTTGATGATACCTGCTCTATGTGTGGTAAATTCTGCGCTGTCAGGAGCATGAACAAAGCACTTGCTGGAGAACATATTGACATATTATAATTAGATAGACTATCCCGTAAAAAAATAGTTGAAAAAAACAAGTCTATAGTTTAAACTATACTAGTTGTTTGATGTAAAAATTTATATTGTTACTTTCTTAAACGCAGATAGTGACGTTTTTTAGGAGGATTTTTTATGATTTCTGCAAGTGATTTCAGAAATGGTATGACCATCGAAATCGATGGCAACGTATGTCAGATTATTGAATTCCAGCACGTTAAGCCTGGTAAGGGCGCTGCTTTCGTAAGAACAAAGCTTAAAGATATCATCAATGGCGGTGTTAAAGAGACAACATTCCGTCCTACTGAGAAGTTCCCAGCAGCTCGTATCGACAGAAAAGATATGCAGTATCTCTATCAGGATGGCGATATCTACAACTTCATGGATTCAGAGACTTATGAGCAGATCGGACTTACATCTGAGCAGGTTGGCGATTCTCTTAAGTTCGTAAAAGAGAATGAAGTTTGTAAGATCAATTCTTATAATGGAAATGTATTCGCAGTTGAGCCTCCAATGTTCGTAGAGCTTGCAATCTCTGAGACAGAGCCTGGATTCAAGGGCGATACAGCAACAGGTGCTACAAAGCCTGCAACTGTTGAGACTGGTGCAACTGTTTATGTTCCTCTCTTCGTTAACGAAGGAGATGTTATCAAGATTGATACTAGAACAGGTGAGTACCTTTCAAGAGTTTAATCTGTATACAACCGTATCTGATTCATTTAGATCATAATTTTATAGAAACGAATGTAAGACAATAGTTTATTTGAGCTATTGTCTTATTTTTTTACTTTTATCAAAAAATGAAATGGAGAGGATATGAAAATGAATATATTAGAATTTGGAAAGATAATGACAGAGGAAGTAAAGGATGCGCTTGGAAATGCTGTAGATGTGGAGTTTAAGGAGATTACCAAGAATAATGGTATAGTCAATCACGCACTTATTATCAGAAAACAGGCAGAAAATGTAGCTCCTACAATCTACATCGATGATCTCTATGATAAATTTAAGGATGGTAAGGTGATCATGAGTATTGTGAATGAGATTGTAGAGCTGTATAACCAGTATGCCCCGGGGGAGAGCGTTGATGTGTCATTCTTTACCGATTTTTCGAAAGTGGCAGGTCTTTTAGCATTTAAGGTTGTTAATTACTACAAGAATGAAGAAATCCTTAGAGATATCCCGCATAAGAGATTTGCAGACCTTGCCCTGGTTCCATTTTGTCTTGTTCATGATGAAAGGCTTGGAAGGGGGATCATTACTATAAAAAATGAGCACTTGAAGGAGTGGGAGGTATCCTTTGACGAGCTATGGGAGAATGTCTATGAGAATGCACCCAAAATTCTGCCACTTACTTTCGGTAATATGGCAGAGTATGTGCCTGCTCTGAAAGAAATGCCCCTTGATGGAGTCCTTCCTGAAATGTTTGTCTTCTCAAACAGTTCAAAGATCAACGGAGCAGGAGTCTTTTTGTATCCGGGGGTAATGGAGGCAACTTCAAAAGCCCTGCAAAGCAGTTTGATCGTGATCCCCTCATCTGTGCATGAGGTGATAGTTATTCCTTCTGAAAAAATGGCAGTAGATCCGGGCTATCTTTACAAAATGGTAAAAGAAGTAAATTGTACTGTTGTGGAGGATGGAGAAGTGCTAAGTGACAACGTTTATTATTATGACAAAAACACAGGCAAAATGGGGGTTCTGCAAGAGGAAATGGCTATTTAAATTGGACTTTAGAGTGCGCATATGATATTATATTCGGGTATGTATGCACCCGTAGTCTAATGGATAAAACGTAGGCCTCCGACGCCTTTGTTGCTGGTTCGAGTCCAGTCGGGTGCATGTTTACTAGTATAGTGGGGACTATTACTTATTCAGAGGTTTTTTATAATGAAAAAGAAAAATGACTTTAATTCATGGAGAAATGATAAAAAGGATATATTTGCAATTCTAGGCGACAATAAAAAGATTCTCATGCCTGTTATCCTGGTGCTTGCCGTTGCTATTACTGTTGGTATTGCTATCAGTGCAAACCGCAGGGCTGCGATGCTTGCTGAAGCTCCGGCCGATTCTGACGTGGCAGCAACTTTTGAGATTCAGGATGTAACTATGGAAGAGAATGCATATCCTGATGTGAATGCTCTTGTTGATACTTATTACACTGCAATGGCTGCGGGTGATTCAGAGACTATCAAGTCTATCTACAAGGGACTTGATGAGACAGAAGCTCTTAAGGCAGTTGCAGCTGCAGATTATATAGAGGATTTCGAGAATATCGTTGTATATACAAAACCCGGCCCATTGACCGGAAGCTATGTGGCTTACGTATATAACGAGGTTAAGCTCTATGAGTATGAAAAAGCCATTCCCGGACTTGAGACTATGTACATCTGTACTGATGAGGATGGTAATCTTTATATCAATGGAGACATTGCTGATGCCAATGAGATTGAGTATATAAAGAACGTGAATGTACAGGCTGATGTTATTGACTTAAACAACAAGGTAGCATCAAGCTATAATGAGATGGTAAATTCTGATGAAGCGCTTGCAGAGCTTTTGACCAAGATGAGATCTGGAATTCAGGTATCAGTAGGAGAGGCTCTTGCATCTTCTGAGGCAAGCTCATCAACTGCAGATGATGCAGAGGCAAGTGATGAGAGCTCAGAAGAAGTCAGCGAGGCAGCACAGGAGACAGAGCCTGAGACAACGACGGTTCGCACTATCAAGGCAACAGATGTCATAAACATCAGAAAGTCTGATAGTGAAACAGCGGATGTTCTTGCCAAGACTTCAAAGGGACAGGAGTTTAAGGAGCTTGAAGCTCTTGCAAACGGATGGAGCAAGATAGAATATAATGGCGGAGTAGCTTATGTAAAGACCGAGTTTTTTGAGGTTGTAAGTGAAGAAACAGTTGCAGCTGATAACACTGAGACTGAAACAGAAACTGAGGAGACAACCTCCACAAAGGATACTTCTGCCAAAACTGGTAAGATGACTGTTAAGGAATCAGTAAGGCTTCGTAAGTCTGAGAGTACTGAGGCTGATATCTTAGCGATGATCTATGCTGGTTCAACTGTCAACGTAGTTGAACAATACGCTAATGGCTGGGCCAAAGTAGAGTATAATGGAAATACAGGATATATCAAATCTGAGTTTTTGGAGTAATTAGACCCGAATAAGGAGGCAAGCTATATGTTTGGACGAACTAGAGTTGCTATCATGGGTACTGGCAGAATTGCAGAGATCATGGCCAAAACCCTTAAGAATGCCAAGGGAGTTACCTGTTATGCTGTGGGTTCCAGAACTGAAGAAAAGGCGAAAGCATTTGCATCCAAATATGGAATAAAAAGATATTATGGATCATATGAAAGTCTTGTGGCGGATCCGAAGGTTGACCTTGTTTATGTTGCGACTCCACATTCTGAGCATTTTGAGAATGTGAAGCTGGCTCTTTTAAATGGAAAGCATGTATTATGTGAAAAAGCCTTTATGCTGAATGAACAGCAGGCTAAAACCATATTTGATCTGGCTGAAGAGAAAGATCTCCTTGTAGTAGAAGCTATGTGGGTAAGATTTATGCCTATGAGAAATAAGCTTATGGAGGTTCTGGCCGGAGGTGTTATTGGCGAGCCTACGATGCTTACAGCAAATCTTGGATATAACATTGCGCACAAAGAAAGAATTGCCAAACCTGAGCTTGGTGGTGGTGTTCTACTTGATCTTGGAGTATATGTTCTTAATTTTGCGTCAATGGTATTTGGAAATGATGTGACAGATATTGTTTCCATGTGCTCTTTTAACAATTTAGGGATGGACCTTCACGACAGTATTACGCTTAGGTACAGAGATGGCAAAATGGCCGTGCTTAATGCGTCAGGTCTTTCTGTAAGTGACAGAAGCGGTGTTATCTATGGAACAAAAGGATATATTGTTGTAGATAATATAAATAATTTTGAGGGAATCACGGTTTACGACTCTGACCACAAAAAGACTGCTTATTATAAACGGCCTAAGCAGAAGACTGGTTATGAGTATGAGGTTGAGGCATGTGTGAGAGCACTTAATGAGAAGTGGATTGAGTGTCCTGAAATGCCACATTCTGAGAGCCTTAAGATCCTTAATATGATGGATTTTATCAGAAAGACTAATGGAATAGTATTTCCTATAGAGAAAAATGAAAATTGCCTGGAACAAATGCAGGAAAACGAGACTGGGGATGTTTTGGAGGCTGAAGTTGTTCAGGCAGACGTAGTAAGTACGGAAGAAAATAATAACGATACTGAAGAAATACAGAATGAAACGGTTAGTGTGTCAGAAGAAAATGAGGGAGTTTCTGAAAATGCACAGGATGAGAATGCGGGGGCTGTAGAAGAGTAAGACGAGGAGTTTATGCAAAAGAAGTATTTATTGGGAATTTTGCTCATAGCAATAATAGCAGGAAATATTCCGTTCATCAGTTATGCTGATGAATATGAAGATACTATCGCTGCAATGCAGCAGCAGGAAGCACAAACTCAGGCGGAAATTTCTGATCTTGAAAAGCAGACTAAGGAAACTCAGGATGCTATCAGCGCTCTTCAGGGACAGAAAGCCCAGACTCAGAGCAATGTATCCAATCTGGAGACTCAGAGCAGTGCGTTGCAGAGTACAATTAACGGATATTCCAATAAACTTAATTCGCTTAACGATGAGATTTCTGAAGCAGAAGAGGCAATGGCTGAAGTGTCTTCAGAAATCGTTAAGCTCAATTCTGAACTTCAGCAGGCAAAGGCTGAGGAGCAGGACAGATATAATCTTTTAAAGAAACGCCTAAAGTCCACCTACGAAAAAGGGTCAGGTGCCGGACTTCTTCAGATTCTTTTGGAATCAGGTTCAATCCAGGAATTTCTTACAAAATTTGAATATTTGAATGCCATAATCGAATATGATCAGAGGAAGATAAGTGAGTATCAGAAATTGCAGGCTGATATTGAGAGCAAAAAAGCTGTGGTGGAAGAGAAAGAGGCAGAACTTGATCAGTATCAGACACAGCTTGATGAGAAGCATGATGAACTGGCTGATCTTACAGATACGGTAAGAGGACAGCTTAGCAGTACCAAGAGTACTCTTTCTTCTGAAAAGAATAAACTTGCTGATTATGACAAACAGCTTACTGAACTCGATTCCAAGATGAAAGCCCTGGAAGCTAAAACAGCAGCGGCACAGGCAGCTCTTGCTAAACAGATAGCAGAGAGACTTGCTATGACTAAGGAAGATACATCAGGCTCTTACGCTGCAAGTGCAGATGAACTTACCTGGCTTGCGGCAACAATACAGGCTGAGGCAGATGGAGAGTCATATACAGGTAAGCTTGCTGTAGGCTCTGTTATCATGAACAGAGTTAAGAGTTCTGCTTTCCCGAGCACGGTTGTAGGCGTAATTACACAGAATATGCAGTTTGCTTCTTATCGTTCAGGTAAGGTTGAACTTATCATATCAAATGGTCCTAATTCTACATGTATCCGCGCGGCTCAGGAAGTTTTGGATGGAGCCCGTGTAGGTGATTATCTCTTTTTCATGACCAAATATTGGGCAGATTATTATGGAATTGCCGAATATGAGATGATTGGTAATCATGCATTCTTCTATCGCTGGATAGTAAAAGAGAAGGAAGAGGAAGAAGAGCAGGAAGTCGAGGAATCTGACAGCAGTTCTGAAAACAATGAAAGCGAATCATCTTCAGAATCTGAAAATGAGGAGCAGGAAGACTCTGAAGAATCAGAGGATAATTCAGAGGAGTCAGAGGAAAACTCAGATGAAAGCTCTGATGAAGGTGGAGATTCTGATGAAGGCGGAGAGTAAGGCTGATTGCGACATATATTAGCTAGCTGTAATAAAAAACAAATAAAAATGATTTTTGCTCTTGCACTTTAAATTACTAAAATGTATAATCGTATACATGCAGTGATGTCTGCGCAATGGGGCGTAGAGACCTTTGGTTTCTTACGCCCCTTTTTATTACATTGTTTTTATGTGCCAAGGCACAGGAAGGAGAATGAAAATGTCATACGTTGATGAGATCTACGATTACGTCGTAGAAAAGAACCCAGCTCAGCCAGAATTCCATCAGGCAGTCAAGGAGGTACTTGAGTCACTCCGTGTTGTTATTGAAGCTAATGAAGAAGAATACCGCAAGGATGCTCTTTTAGAGAGACTTGTTACTCCTGAAAGACAGATTCTTTTCAGAGTTCCTTGGGTTGATGATAAAGGACAGGTTCAGGTTAACAATGGCTTCCGTGTTCAGTTCAATTCAGCAATCGGACCATACAAGGGTGGCCTTCGTTTTCACCCTTCAGTAAACCTTGGAATTATTAAGTTCCTTGGATTTGAGCAGATTTTCAAAAACTCTCTTACAAGCCTTCCTATCGGTGGCGGTAAGGGTGGTTCTGACTTTGATCCTAAGGGCAAGTCAGACAGAGAAGTTATGGCTTTCTGCCAGAGCTTCATGACAGAGCTGTTCAGACACATCGGAGCTGATACAGACGTTCCTGCCGGAGATATCGGTGTAGGTGGACGTGAGATTGGTTATCTCTATGGCCAGTACAAGAGAATCAGAGACGTATATGAAGGAGTTCTTACAGGTAAAGGACTTACATACGGCGGATCACTTGCTCGTACACAGGCTACAGGTTATGGACTCGTATATATCACAGAAGAACTTTTGAAGGATCATGGCAAGGATATGGCTGGTAAGACAGTTGTTGTATCCGGTGCAGGAAACGTAGCAATCTACGCTATTGAGAAGGCTCAGCAGCTCGGTGCAAAGGTTGTAACATGTTCTGATTCTACAGGTTGGATTTATGATCCGGAAGGAATTGATGTTGCTCTTCTTAAGGAAGTAAAAGAGGTTAAGAGAGCTCGTCTTTCTGAGTATGCCGCTGCCAGAAAGTCTGCAGAATATCATGAGAAGAAGAATGGTGAGCACGGCGTATGGAACGTTAAGTGTGATGTAGCTCTTCCTTGTGCAACACAGAACGAGCTTGATCTTGATGATGCTAAGGCTCTAGTAGCAAATGGCGTAATCGCTGTTTGTGAGGGTGCTAACATGCCTTCAACAATTGAAGCTACAAAGTACCTTCAGGACAATGGAGTTCTCTTTATTTGTGGTAAGGCTTCTAATGCCGGTGGCGTTGCAACATCAGCTCTTGAGATGAGCCAGAATAGTGAGAGACTTTCATGGACATTCGAAGAAGTTGATAATAAGCTCCAGGGCATCATGGTCAACATCTATAAGAGCATTTCTGAAGCAGCAAAGAAGTATGGCAAGGAAGGCGACTATGTTGCAGGTGCAAATATTGCCGGATTCCTTAAGGTTGCTGAAGCTATGAAGGCTCAGGGTATTGTTTGATAATTACAGGTGAATAAAAGATTCATTATTCTGGTCGAAGACTGTTTTTGTTTTTTGAGGACACACTTATTTCACACTTTTTTGTGTAAAATGACATTGCAAAGATTATGAAAAACAGATAATATAAATCACGCTACTGTTGTTGGTCTTTTATACGGAGGCGACGATATGGGTGAATGGAAACAGGTCTTTGACCGAGTGATGGATCAGTTATATAACCATCCTGAAGAGATGCGTGCTAGACTTCTTAATAAGTACGATAATAATAAATATAAGACTGAGGAACGTCCTCAAACTGCTATTGAGATGCTTCGAGGCATGCACTGATTATATAGTACAATAAAGGCGATGAAATGATCTTCATTTCATCGCCTTATTTCTTTATTTATTCATAAAGGTCCTAACGTTGATCCCGTTTACTTCAATATGATCATCTACAGCAATGACGAGGCACTGTCTGCCATCAACTATCTTGGATTCTACAAGGTCTGTGCGGTCAGGTTTTACCTTGATCACTACGTCAGGTGTTTCAATGTCGAATTTCTTGGTGTTAGCTATGTTGCTTGCAAGAAGAGGGAAGTCCTCATCACCTGCACATTTTGTATAGTTTTCCTCGAAATAACCAAGGCGCTCTTCAGATACACCGCTGTCCTGAAGGAGCTGCTTAACGTCTTTTTTTGAAAGCTCAAGTGGTTCAGGGTCTTCAGCGTGATCTTCAATCATATCGTTTAAGTTATCATGAATGTTTTTCATGATGTCATAGTCAGCATCCTCACCTATGGTGTTTTGGACAACAGCATCGAAAATGTCCTTCTGCTCCGGAGCGGATATAGGAGCTCTTCCACCGAACATGGCCTCCACAAATTCAGGCTGAAGATCATCGGGCTTTTTGGTGAAGTAGAGCATATTGTGGATATCCATCTCTCTTTCTATGAAAGCCGGGAAAAGAAATCCCTTTGTAGGGCCCTCTACGATCCAGTCACGATATCTGTCCTCAATAACATTTTTTGATTCATTGTAGCCAAGACCTGCCTTTGAAAGCTTCACAGGGCAGATGCTGCAAAGAATATAGTCATAGATCTTGTCGGAAGCATCTTCCATTTCGATTCCGTCATTTGTGACACCGGGAATATCGTAAACTGCGTGAACTACGATTATGTAATAGTTTTCTCCGTTGATGTAATTGGCTATGATCTTGTCGTAGAATTCCTCTAAGAGTTCATCATCTTCAAGCCTTGAATTACGGAGAGTCAAAAGAAAGTCCTGAGTTCCTCCCGGCTGTTCCTGGTCAAGAGGAAACTCAAGACTGATCAGATTCTTGCCAAATGTTCCTGCAAGTGTGTGCTGGAAAATATCCAGATATTTAAACATTTCTTCCTCTGGGATCTGTCCAAAGGCCTTTCTGAAAGTAAGTCGCTTGTTTTTTTCATGATCAACATAGCATCCGCAAATGTGATCGATAGTGCATCTGTCTGGTGTGAACTGCTTCTTGATTTCTAGTGTTTCTGCCTTATTCATTATAAATATTATTTTCCTTTATCCATAAATTTTTGGCACATATCCTCAGCAAACTGTACCGGATATAATTGTACCATAACGGAATCAATAAGGTCACCTATCGTCATCCTAAATGCTATTTTAACAAATTTATCGTAGGTAGTATCAAACATTTTTTCAAAAACTTTTATGCTCTCTACGTCAATCTGATTGACGATAGGAGTACTTATATCAGTTGCAATTCCAAGCATAGAGGACAGGCTTGTGGCACTGGTACCCATCATCTGGTTCATTGCTTCTGATGCAGCTGATAGATGAAGTTCTGTAATCTCACCTGAGGTATTTGTTCCATCGCCGCCCATCATAAGGTCGGTCATGACTTTGACATCGTGTTCTTTCAAAACGAGCACGTTATTGCCCTGCAGACCTTTTACATAATGAATCTGCACGAATATACAGGTCTTTTCGTAGTCATCAAGGGCTTCACTCCTCTTAATGACTTTAACATTCGGGGTAGTGATATCTACCTTTTTATTTACCATCATGCTCAGAGTGGTAGCGGAATTTCCCATGCTTATATTGGCAATCTCACCTAAGATATCAACCTGCTCATTAGTTAAGCTCATTCCTTCCAAGACAGTTACCTCCATGATTTAATATGAAATCTACTAATATTTTAGTTTATTTACTACATTTTTGTAAAGGAAGATTTACGTAATAACCTTAAGGTTTATTCTTTTTTAAGAATATATTTATAACCTTTAGTTTATAATATAAGAAGTGAAAGTATTTGCTCAGATTTGGTCACAAAAATTACACATTATGATCGTTTGTGCTTATTTTGTGAGTATCATACAATATTGTCGGTGATTAATTGTGATTAATATTGATTGAAATTGATTGAGTGTGATGGTATTATTTACTCAATAAAAAACAAAGAGGGCAATATGCTTACACAAGAGCGTCGTGATCTTATAGTTTCATATATTAATGATAACAATGCAGTTACAGTAGCAGAGCTTATGGAGAAATTTGATGCTTCCGCTGCTACGATTCGTCGTGATCTTTCTGTCCTTCATGATGAAAAAAAGATACTTAAGGTGTTCGGTGGTGCAACATCTGTTATGTCCGGTGATGTGACAACTTTTGAGCCGCCGGTATCAGCTAAGGCCTCCCTTAACAGGGAAGAAAAAGATGCGATAAGTAAATATGCAGCATCTTTAATATATGATGATGACTTTGTTTATATAGATTCAGGAACAACGACACTTGAGATGATCAAGTATATAGAAAACAGCAAGGCCAAGTACATTACAAACGGAATTGTACATGCCAAGAAGCTTTTGGAAAAAGGCCTTAATACCATGATCATCGGTGGAAGATGCAAGGCTTCAACAGAAGCGATCATCGGTCCTGATTGTATCGAGGGCATCAGTAAATATCATTTCACCAAGGCTTTTATGGGAACAAACGGCATTTCAATCCCGGCAGGCTTTACAACTCCTGATGTGGATGAAGCCCTGGTAAAACAGGAAGCTGTCAAACATGCGTATATCTCCTATGTTCTGGCAGATCATACCAAGTTTGGTCAGGTTAGTTCAGTTACTTTTGCAGACATAACAAGCTGCTGCATTATAACGGATAAAGAGCCCAGTAAGAACTATAGTAGTAAAACAATCGTGAAGGTTGTATGAAGTAAGGAGGAAACACATGATCTATACGGTTACTTTTAATCCGGCAATTGATTATGTAGTCAGAATGAGCGATTCTCTTTTACCTGGAATGACAAACCGCTCAGATTCTGAAGAATGTTACTTTGGTGGAAAGGGAATCAATGTATCAACTATTCTTAAGAACTTAGGAATAGACAATACAGCTCTTGGATTCGTTGCAGGTTTCACCGGAGAAGCAATCGAAAAGAGTGTAAATGAGAGAGGAATTAAAGCTGACTTCATAAAGCTGAGCGATGGAATCTCAAGAATCAATGTAAAGATAAAAGGACAGGCTGAAACAGAGATAAATGCTCAGGGTCCCAAGATTCCGGCAGATGCTCTGGACAAGCTTTTCTCCCAGATAAAAGAGCTTAAGGATGGCGACATCCTTATTCTTGCAGGAAGTATTCCAAATTCACTTCCAAGCGATGTTTACGAAAGAATTATTTCTTTTGTCTGCGATAAAAAGATCGAAGTTGTTGTTGATGCCACAAAGGACCTTTTAAAGAACGTCCTTAAGTATCATCCATTTTTAATAAAGCCAAACAATCACGAACTTGGTGAGATGTTTGGAACGGTTCTTAAGACCGATGATGAGATTGAGGAACATGCTAGAAAACTTCAGGAGATGGGCGCCAGAAATGTTCTTATTTCTATGGCTGGTGACGGTTCAATGCTCATTACTGAGACCGGTGAGAAATACCGCGTAGGTGTTCCAAAGGGGAAGGTTAGAAATTCGGTAGGAGCAGGCGATTCAATGGTCGCTGGTTTCATTGCCGGATATCTAAATAAAGGGAGCTACGAAGAGGCTCTCAAAATGGGTACTGCTGCTGGAAGCGCCACAGCTTTTTCAGACGATCTGGCAACAGGAGAAGCAATACACGAACTATATAATAGCCTATAAGGCATACAAGGAGGGACTATGAAAATCACAGATTTACTAAAGAAAGAGGGTATACTCTTGAATTGCCCTGCTACTGACAGGGAAAGCGCGATTGATGCACTCATCGACCTGCATTCAAAGGTTGGTAATCTTAATGATGCAGCAGCATTTAAAGAAGCAATTCTTGCGCGTGAAGAGAAGGGGTCAACTGCAATTGGTATGGGAATTGCTGTTCCTCATGGAAAGTCAGCAGCAGTAAAGACAGCAGGACTTACAGCTATCACAATTCCAAGCGGAATTGATTACAAATCACTTGATGGAAACCCAAGTAATCTTTTCTTCATGATCGCTGCACCTGATACAGCAGCTGATACACACTTGGAAGTTCTTTCAAAGCTCATGACTCTTCTTATGGACCAGTCATTTGCTAAAAAGCTTGTTGAAGCAAAAACAGCTGATGAATTCCTTAAAGTAATCGACGATAAGGAAGCAGAAAAAGACAAAGAGACAAGCGCAAAGGCTGCACCTGCAGCAAAGCCTTCTGTAAAGAAGCTTGTTGGTGTAACAGCTTGTCCTACAGGTATCGCACATACATTTATGGCAGCTGAAGCTTTAGAGCTTAAGGCAAAAGAGCTTGGAATTGATATCAAGGTTGAAAAAGACGGTTCAGCCGGAGCAAAAGATGTTCTTACTGCAAAAGAGATCGAAGAAGCAGACGCAGTTATCGTAGCATGTGATAAGAATATTGATATGGGCAGATTCAATGGAAAGCCTGTTATCATCACATCTACTAAAGAAGCTATACATAACCCTGAAAACCTCATTAAGAAGGCAACTGACGGGGATGTTTCAATTTATCATCACTCAGGAAAGATCTCAGCTTCATCAGAAGCTACTAATGAATCAGCAGGTCGTCAGGCTTACAAGCACCTTATGAATGGTGTATCACATATGCTTCCATTCGTTATTGGTGGTGGTATCCTTATCGCTATCGCTTTCCTTTTGGATGATTTCTCAATTGACCCAAGTAACTTTGGTAGCAACACTCCTGTAGCTGCATGGTTTAAGTCAATTGGTGGTACAGCATTTGGATTTATGCTTCCAATTCTTGCCGGATTTATTGCACAGAGTATTGCAGACCGTCCAGGTCTTGCAGTTGGTTTCGTAGGTGGTGCACTTGCAAGCACAGGTGCTACTTTCGTTTCACCTGGCGGAGATGTTCCTTCAGCTTTCCTTGGCGCTTTGGTTGCTGGTTTTGCAGCTGGTTACCTTGTACGCTTCATGGAAAGGATCTGTGAGAAACTTCCACAGGCACTTGAAGGTATCAAACCTGTACTTATCTATCCTCTTTGCGGTATCTTCATCATCGGTATTGTTATGTGTGCGATCAACCCTATCGTTGGTGCTCTTAACGCATGGATAACAGCTCTTCTTGAAGGAATGGGAACAGGTTCTATGGTAGTTCTTGGTATCCTCCTTGGAGCAATGATGGCAACAGATATGGGTGGCCCTCTTAATAAGGCTGCTTACGCATTTGGACTTGCAAGTCTTGCTAACCAGAATGAGACAGGTCATATGATCATGGCTGCAATCATGGTTGGTGGTATGGTTCCTCCAATTGCAATCGCGCTTGCTACTATTTTCTTTAAGAATAAGTTCACTCCAGCAGAGAGAAAGTCAGGACCTGTTAACTTTATCATGGGTCTTTGCTTCATCACAGAGGGTGCTATCCCATTTGCAGCAGCTGATCCTATCAGAGTAATCCCATCTCTTATGGTTGGTTCAGGTGTTGCCGGAGCTCTTTCAATGGCATTTAAGTGCACACTTAGAGCACCTCACGGTGGAATCTTCGTATTCCCTGTAGTTGGTAACGTAGCAATGTATCTTGTAGCTCTTTTGATTGGATCTGTTGCAGGATGCTTTATGCTTGGTCTTCTTAAAAAGAACATTGAAGACTGATATAACACAAATTGATGATGTACAGCCGCTTCTTTAAGTGGCTGTACATCAGGTTTTCATTTTAGAAAGGATTTAAAAAATGGTATCACAGGTAGTAAAAGTAACAAATGAACAGGGAATGCACATGCGTCCGGCAAGTCTTTTTTGTCAGACAGTAACTCCTTTTAGCAGCGACGTTAAGGTTGTTTTCAACGGAACAGCTTATGATGCTAAGAGCGTTATGATGCTTATGAGCGCTTGCATCAAGTGCGGTGCTGAGATCGAGATCCAGTGCGATGGTCCTGATGAAGCAGAAGCTTTAAAGAAGGCCGTTGAACTTGTTGAGAGTGGTTTAGGAGACTGACGTTCTGGCGAGGATTGAAGATCCGAGAGCAGAACTTCAATAGGAGGTACGCATGTATAAAGGAATCGCCGCATCACGCGGTATAGGAATCGGAAGTGTCTGCGTTATTGTTGAGCACGATCTTAAATTTGAAGCGAAAAAGATTGAAGATATACAAGCTGAAAAAGAACGTTTTAATAAAGCTGTAGAGGAATTCATAACCGAAACAACTGCTCAGGCTGAAGACATCAGGAAAAAGATTGGTCCCAAAGAAGCTGAAATCCTCGAGGGCCATATAGTTATGATTTCCGATCCTTCCATGGCCGGAGAGATGACCAAAATGATCGATTCAGGCCAGTGTGCCGAGTCTGCTGTAGAAGCAGTTTGTGACATGTTTATTGGCATGTTCTCAAAGATGGACGATGACATGATGCGTCAGAGAGCTTCAGACATTAGCGATGTTAAGATCTCTATGCTCAAAATTCTCCTTGGTATAAAGGACATAGATATAAGTAAGGTGGCTCCGGGAACAGTTCTTGTGGCTAAGGACCTCACTCCATCAATGACATCTCAGATCAACAAGGAAAACGTTGTTGGTATTCTCACAGAGGTTGGTGGAAAGACTTCTCATTCAGCTATTTTGGCAAGGGCGTTGGAAATACCGGCAGTTCTTTCTGTTCCTGATATTACAAAGCTTGTTAAGGATAAAGACACTGCAATAGTAGATGGTACAGAGGGCAATGTATATATTAATCCTGAGGGAGACGTACTTTCACAGTACATTTTAAAGAGAGAAGAGTTCATCAAAAAACAGTCTGAGCTCAAGGGATTCTTTGGAAAAGAGACTAAGACTCTTGATGGCGACACTGTTGAACTTTTCTGTAACATTGGTACTCCAAAGGATGCTAAAAAGGCCATTGAATGTGACGGTGAAGGAATAGGTCTTTTCCGTTCAGAGTTTTTGTTTATGGATAACAATCATATGCCTACTGAAGATGAGCAGTTTGCTGCTTATAAAGAGGCAGCTGAGACCATGGGTGGAAAGCCTGTGATCATCAGAACTCTGGACATCGGTGGAGATAAAGATATACCTTATCTCAACATGAAAAAAGAAGAAAATCCATTCCTTGGATACAGAGCTGTAAGATATTGTCTTGGTAATAAGGACAGCTATATGATCCAGCTCCGTGCAATAGTCAGAGCAAGTGCATTTGGTAAAGTTAAGATCATGATTCCACTTGTAACCTGCGTTGATGAACTTAGAGCGGTAAAAGAGCTGGTAGAAGAGATTAAAAAGGATTTCGATGAGCAGGGAATTGCCTATGACAAGGATATTGAAGTGGGCTGCATGATCGAAACTCCTGCTGCATCACTTATAGCTGATATTCTTGCAAAAGAAGCAGATTTCTTCTCAATCGGAACTAATGACCTTACTCAGTACACAATGAGCGTTGACAGAGGAAATGCTGATGTTGCATACCTTTATTCAACCTTCCAGCCATCTGTGCTTCGTTCAATAAAGAACATCATAGAATGTGGAAGAAAGGCAGGAATTCCTGTAGGAATGTGTGGTGAGGCTGCAGCTGATCCTATGCTGATTCCTCTTCTTATATCATTTGGACTTACAGAATTCAGCGTTAATCCTGTTCTTGTTCTTACTGCCAGATGTGTTATCTCTAAGTGGAGCAAGGAAGAGGCCGATAAACTGGCTGAGAAAGTCATGGCCCTTGATAACGAGAAAGAAATCGCAGCTCTTTTAAAAGAGTCTGCAAAAGAATGATCGTATCAGATTATTTATATAATTAGATAATATAAACATATGGTAAAATAAAACTGCCGGGATACAGAGCGTATTCTGGCAGTTTTTTAGTTGCGTTGGGAAAAAGGGGAGGACTTAATGCTTAAAAAGATAGGGAAAACTATACTGATACTTCTGGCAATACTGGGGATCTTGTTTATTGTTATCATGCTAATACCTACGGATGATGAAAGTCCTGAGACGGTACAGACAGGTAATGATTTGACAGAACAGCCACAGGAAAGCAGTTACACGAATCCTTATGCTGATATCGATGTGGTATCAGTGGATACTGACGCAAAATCAGCCACAATAATGATCTACATGAATGGATCAGACCTTGAGTCAGAGGCGGGGGAGGCATGTGAAGATATAGAGGAGATGCTTACCTCTGGCATAGGGAATAATGTAAATGTCATTATTCAGACCATGGGGACAAAAAAGTGGCATGGCTTTGGGATATCTTCACAAACGGCACAGACATACAAAGTAGATAACGGAAATCTTGTTTTGGTGAGAGATAATCTGGGACAGCTTGACTGCACAGCAAAAGATACGTTATCGGAATTTGTGGGCTTTTGTAAAACAAAGTATCCTGCTGACAGATATCTTTTTGTATTTTGGAATCATGGCGGCGGCCCGGTTTATGGATTTGGTTATGATGAGTGGCAGGATGAAGAAGACAGTCTCACCATTGATGAGATGGCAAAAGCTTTTTCCGAAAACAGTGACATTCAATTTGACATGATCGGAATGGACTGCTGTATTATGGCCAGCATGGAAACCTGTTACGCCCTTTCGCCTTATTGCAAATATGCTCTCCTTTCAGAGGATTTTGAATCAGGACTTGGTTGGAACTACAGCAGGTGGATGAAGTCTTTTGAAGAAAATCCGGGAATGGCAACACCTCTTTTGGGAAAATATATTATTGATGACATAATAACAGACAACGAAAATGAAGATGGCGGTGATTCAGCCTGTCTTGCTCTTTTTAACGTATCGGTTGCCACAGATCTATTCAATGCCTGGAAAAATTATGCATATAAAAATGAATATAAGCTTCTTGACAAGAATTATAGTAGAAACCATAAGGCTAAAGGAAGAGCGATTGAGGAATGGGATTTTTGGGGATCTGATGGTAGCGATGTAACTCTTTCAGATTATTACATAAGCGACATACTGGCCCTTATGGAAAGTGTGGATAACAACAGTGATGAGGCCAAAAAGCTTATGTCTGTACTTAAGGCTTCTGTGGCATATTACGGGCACACATCAGACAAAAATGAGCTTACAGGACTCTCGGTTTCGCTGCCCTATGGAGACTCTGACTTTTATGATAAGTTGAAAGATGTCTTTAAAGGCATATCTTTAGACAATGAGTATATCGAATGGCTGGGATCATTTGTTTCAAGTGACGGATATGATGACTACTACGATTATGGTGGTTTTGAGGATGGTTGGAGCGGTTGGGGATCCTACGAAAGCGATTATGGTTTTAACTACAGCAGTGGTGGCTCGGGGCAGTATTTCTTTGATGGCGATGATTATGAAAATGACTGGGTATATGATCACGAAGAAAAAATCTGGTACATGTATGAAGGAGATGTCCTCTATCTATATGATGACGAGACCAATACTCTGTTCTATTACGATGAATATGAGGACAAATACTACTACTACGATGAAGATCAGGATGACTGGTTTGAAGTAGAGGAATAAGTAAATATGAAATTTTTATGAAGTTGGTTTTGACTTATTGACAACATGTAGCTAGCTACGTATTATATAACATGTAGCTAACTACATGTTTTCTTTTTGCGGAAAAATCATTCCGTTGAAAAGCACTGAAAAGAGAGGGATAAATGAGCTGCACAGACGAACAAAATGAGTTTTTTAGAGATCGCGAGCATGAGCCCATAGGCTTTAAGTTCAAGCTTATCCATGAGGGCTTTGTTGCAATGTTCAATAGAGAGCTTAAGGAAGATGATATTACTTTTTCTCAGGTTATGGTGATCTCGTACCTGGATGAGCACAAGGATAAAAAAGTAACTCAGAAGGATATTTCTGAAGCTCTTCATATTAAGCATCCAACTACGATAGGTCTTTTGAAGAGGCTGGAAGAAAAGGGCATGATCACAAACGTGACAGACCCTGACAATCGCAGGTGCCGAAATGTTACTCTGTCAGAAAAGGGTCTTGAATTTGTTGATAAACGAAGGGAACGAAGAAAAAACACTGACTATTATCTGGTTAATGGAATGACAGAGGATGAGATTGCAGCCTTAAGAAAGCTTTTGGATAAAGTCATAGATAATATGGGTTCGATAAATACCAGATGAGATGTTAATTATAGGGTTTTTTACCCTAATTATTTTATAAAGGGAGAGTTATATGGTTAAGACATTACTAAAAGAAATAAAGGAATTTAAATTTCCTTCCATAATGACTCCGATTTGTATGATCGGAGAAGTTATCTGCGAAATGGTAATTCCGATCCTGATGGCCAGAATCGTCGACTTAGGTATATATGGCGGCGATATGGCACTTATCTTTAGAACAGGCGGCATGATGATCGTGATCGCAATATTGGGACTTATTGCCGGTCTTGGCGGAGCTTATTTCGGAGCTAAGGCATCAGCTGGTTTTGCCAGAAACTTAAGAAAGGCTATGTTCGATAATATTCAGTCATTTTCATTCTCGAATATAGACAAGTTCTCAACTTCAGGTCTTGTAACAAGACTTACAACAGATGTAACAAACATCCAGAATGCCTATATGATGACACTCAGAATGGCTATGAGAGCACCTTCATCTCTTATTATTGCCATGATCGCAGCATTTACTATAAATGCTGAGCTTGCTTCTATATATCTGGTTGCTGTGACTATTCTTTCAGTTATCATGGTATTTATCATGAACAGGGCAACTAAATATTTCAAAGAAGTATTTGAAAAGTATGATGCTCTAAATGAGAGTGTTCAGGAAAATGTATCAGCCATCAGAGTAGTAAAGGCTTATGTAAGAGAAGATTACGAGAACAATAAGTTCAAAAAAGCTGCTCTAAATATTTACAATATGTTCGTAAAAGCAGAATCCAACGTTGTTTTCATGAGCCCTATCATGACTGGAACAGTTTATGTATGCATTCTTCTTATCAGCTGGCTCGGCGCACATATGATAGTTGGCGGAAGCCTCACAACAGGTAATCTGATGAGTCTTTTGACCTACTGCATGACAATCCTCATGAACCTCATGATGCTTGCTATGATCTTTGTTATGCTCACTATGGCTCAAGCAAGTGGTAAGCGAATCGCAGAAGTTATCGAAGAAAAAACAAATATCACAAATAATGACAAGGCCATTAAAAATGTTCCGGACGGAAGTATTTCTTTTGACCATGTAAACTTTGCATATAACCAGACTTCAGAAGAGCCTGTGCTTAAAGACATAAATCTGGAGATAAAGTCCGGCGAGACAATAGGTATCATCGGAGGAACAGGTTCTGCGAAATCTTCTTTGGTAAACCTTATAAGCAGACTTTATGATGTCACAGGCGGTTCTGTGAAGGTCGGCGGAATCGATGTAAGAGATTATGATCTTGAGACTTTAAGAGATCAGGTTTCTGTAGTACTTCAAAAGAATGTGCTGTTCTCAGGAACAATTCTTGATAACCTCAGGTGGGGCAATAAGGACGCAACTTTGGAAGAATGCCAGAGAGCCTGTAAAATGGCCTGTGCTGACGAATTTATAGAGAAGATGCCTCAGGGCTATAACACAGAAATTGAGCAGGGCGGCACCAATGTTTCCGGCGGACAGAGACAGAGACTTTGTATTGCAAGAGCTCTTTTAAAGAAACCAAGGATCCTTATCCTTGATGATTCAACAAGTGCTGTTGATACGGCTACAGATGCCAAGATAAGAAAAGCTTTTGCAGAGGAAATACCAGGAACAACAAAGCTTATCATTGCTCAGCGTATAAGCTCAGTTCAAGGATGTGACAGAATAATTGTCATGGACGATGGTAAGGTGAACGGATTTGGAACACACGATGAACTTCTTAAGTCCAATAATATTTACAGGGAAGTATATGAGTCACAGACCGGAATGAGCGGCGACGCAGATTTTGATGAAAATAGAGAGGTATGAAGATGGCAGAAACAAAACAGATAAAAGCAGGTCCCGGTGGTGGAAACAGACGTGGAATGCCAAGACCTAAGGTACAAAACCCCGGTGCTTTATTTAAAAGAATAATGGGATATGTTTTTAAATACTATCCTTTACATATGATAACTGTGCTTGTTTGCATACTGTTAACAGTATTTTCAAGCGTTCAGGGAACTCTTTTTACAAAGACACTTATTGATTCCTACATTCAGCCAATGCTTGACAGTGGAAACAGTGACTACGGCCCACTTCTTGCTGCAATGGGAAGAGTTGCGATATTCTATGGAGTAGGTGTGATCGCAGCTTTTGTTCAGGCAAAGGTCATGATCTACATAAACCAGGGAACACTAAGAAAACTCCGTGAAGAGCTCTTTGTCCACATGGAGAGTCTTCCTATAAAGTACTTTGATACAAATGCCCATGGCGATATCATGTCAATCTACACCAATGATATTGATACATTAAGACAGATGATAAGCCAGAGTATTCCACAGATGCTCAGCAGTGCGATCACAATCGTGAGCGTTCTGATCTCTATGGTTGTGCTCAGTATTCCATTGACTCTGATAACTCTTTTGATGGTTGGAATTATGCTGTTTTGCTCAGCTAAGGCCACAAAAGCTTCAGGTAAAAACTTCGTGGCTCAGCAGAAGAACATTGGCTCATTAAATGGTTATATTGAAGAGATGATGACTGGTCAGAAGGTAATCAAAGTATTCAATCATGAGCAGGAAGCAATCGAAAAATTCGATGAGCTCAATCAGCAGCTTTATGAGAGTTCCTTTAAGGCTAACGGCTTTTCCGGTGCTCTTGGCCCGATAAATGCTCAGCTTGGTAATACAAGTTATGTTATCTGCGCCATGATAGGTGGTGCGATAGCTCTTTCTGATTCAGTTGCTGTTGGCTTCACTGTTGGTGCTCTTGCAAGTTTCCTTACTTTCAATAAGAGCTTCTCAATGCCTATCAACCAGGTAAGTATGCAGTTTAACTCAATCATAATGGCACTTGCAGGTGCAGAGCGTATTTTCAGACTTCTTGATGAAAAGCCTGAGACAGATGAAGGATATGTAACCTTGGTTGATGCAGAAATCAAGGACGGACAGGTTGTTGAAGCAGATCATCACACAGGTCACTGGGCTTGGAAGCATTATCACAAGGCTGACAACACTACAACCTATCAGCCAATGGAAGGTGATGTTACATTTAATGGCGTAGACTTTGGTTATACAGATGAAAAGATGGTTCTTCACGATATCGTCCTTCACGCAAAGCCTGGTCAGAAGATTGCCTTTGTTGGTTCAACAGGTGCAGGAAAGACAACAATCACTAACCTTATCAACAGATTTTATGATATTCAGGATGGTAAGATCAGATACGACAACATCAATATCAACAAGATCAAAAAAGCTGACCTTCGCCGTTCACTTGGTATAGTTTTGCAGGATACACATCTTTTCACAGGAACTGTGCGCGACAATATCCGCTATGGAAAGCTTGATGCCACAGATGAAGAGGTAATTGCAGCAGCTAAGCTTGCAAATGCTCACAGCTTTATTAAAAGACTTCCTGAAGGGTACGACACAATGCTTACAGGTGATGGAGCAAACCTCTCACAGGGCCAGCGCCAGCTCCTTGCTATCGCCAGAGCTGCCATTGCAGACCCGCCGGTGCTTATACTTGATGAAGCTACTTCATCAATCGATACAAGAACAGAGAAAATTGTTCAGGACGGTATGGATAAGCTCATGAAGGGCAGAACTACCTTTGTTATTGCCCACAGACTTTCAACTGTCAAAAACAGTGACTGTATCGTAGTTCTCGAGCAGGGCCGCATCGTTGAGCAGGGAACTCACGATGAACTCATTGCCAAGAAGCAGCGTTACTACCAACTCTATACAGGAAATAAGGCAGAGGAAACTGCATAAAAGAAAAATGTGAACAAAAAAACCAGTAATGACGCAGTCATTACTGGTTTTTTGAAATTCGCAAAAGTATTATTATCCGATGGCTTTTTTAACGGCCTCAAGAACACGGTCAGCCTGGAAAGGCTTAACGATGAAGTCCTTTGCACCAGCCTGAATAGATTCTATAACCATTGCTTGCTGACCCATAGCAGAGCACATAATACAAACCGCATTAGGATCCGCAGCCTTAATTCCCTTTAGGGCTCCAATACCATCAAGCTCGGGCATTGTGATATCGAGAGTTACAAGGTCGGGTTTCAACTCATTATATTTTTCGATTGCGATCTTTCCGTTCTCTGCTTCGCCGGCAATCTCATATCCATTCTTGGAAAGGATATCCTTAAGCATCATACGCATGAAAGCGGCGTCATCAGTAATGAGTATTCTTTTTCCCATATTGAACCTCCAATAAGTAATTTAGTATGAGACAATTAAAACAATTTCTTTTTAAAATTTAATGTAGTTCAGTACATAATCTATTGTAACACAACATTTTAAAAATAAGCGTTAAATCGTTATGCAAATAATTAAAATTTGATAAAGTCTCTGAGAAAAATATTTTAACAATTAAATTAGTTTTGCTTAACGGGAAGTGAGTAATCATACTCAAAATCCTCGTGGATAACGATTTGCCACTGTTTTATGCTGTAGAAATTGTTTGAAATGCTCAAATTGTTTGCAGTATTAGTAGTTATCGTAATATCAAGAGATTGATTATCGGTAATTGGTATACTTTCTTTTATTATACCATCAACCATTCCTAAATCATACCCTGAATTTACTGCCGCAAGAAAAGCATTTCCTTGGTGACAAGCATTATAGTATATTCGTTCACGTTCTGCAAGCTTATTGCTTAAAGTGTAGTCTGCCCTTGAGTTTACAAGGGAAAGGCAGGCAAACGATATGAGACTTAGAACTGTAAAAATAAGTAAAATGGAGGCACTTCCTACATGGGCGCCCGGTGGTCTTTGACTTCCTGCCATTATTTATCCTCCTATGTATGTGTCAACAGATATGCTGTGGATAACATTTGGATCGTCATCAGAGGCTTCAAGAAGTGGTTCAGAAAGCTTCCTGACATCTATGATCTTGATTGTGCCGCAGATGGCGTTTCCTTTGAGCTTTACATTATATTTTGTAACATCCGAGTATGCTTCACCTGCAGGTATCTCTTTGGTACTCAGTATTGCCTCAAAAGAAGCTTTTGCTGAATTGCCATCCATGTATTCCCAGTTATCATCAAAAAAGATTATGAGATTTTTGTCTGAAAGAAATGCAGAAGGGTAGGATCTTCCGATTTCATGTATATCGCCTTTTGCGCTGACAAAGCTTTCTGCAAGGGACTGGGACCATGTGACAGCATGATTTAAATTTACTGTTCTGTCAGCCATCTCATGGGATGCTACAAAAAGTTTTACGCATACTGCTGCAGAAAGTGAAAAGAAAAAAACTGCAACTATAAGCTCCATAAGGAAAAGGCTTGTTCTTGAATTATTTCTCTGGTTCATTTAGTTTTCCTCTGTGCTTCTTTTGGCTATATAGACGGCTTCGTTCTCGCCATCAGCTAATACGATATTTACAGATAAAAGAGCTTCCGACGCATAGGAAACATCAAAAGAGTGGATTTCTAGGATCTTCTGACCTGATTGCGGATAGAAGCTTGTCAGATCCGCTCTTGCATAAAGCTCCATAAGATATCCGTTGTAGTCATAAATATAAGTGTTATATAAAGTTCCATTGACTTCCTCTTGCAAAACAAGAGTGTTCTGACCGAAGAGGTTTGTGACAAAGATTGCGCCATTGTTATCAGATTGTCTGACTTTTTCAGTGATATAAGCACAGGCGGTCCTGTGATCATAGTTGCTTCCCATGGTTTCCACGTTCTTTTTGTAGATACCGGCGCCCAAAGAAATAACGGAAAGAGCAGACAGTATAAATAAAAGCATGAGACACAGTATGAATGCCACATCTACAATATGATGTTTGTTCTTCACATATTCCATATGTTTTTCCTGCTTAATTGTTTATTTTGATGACTGTTACATCGGGATAAAGATTCGAGGCAATGGGCTGGTAATCCACAAAAAAAGTGGTTTTGTCATAGGTAAGTCCGTAATGATCTTCAAGATATGACAGATCCGGTGGATACATTCCCTCGATCGCATAGCACTGCACAATATCCCTGGCTAAAGCGCTCTCCAGCGACTCCTGCTGCTTTTCAATAGTGTTTTTTCCTGACGCGTCAACAGCAAAGTAAAATAACAGGATAATAGCAGCAAAAATGACTGCAGAAAGAACCCTGTATACGCTATCTGATATGTTTAAAATTTTGCTTTTCTTTTCAAACCTGTTTGTCATTTACTTATCCTATAGATGTCATGATGCCCATAAGCGGCATGATTACTGATAAAAGGATCATTCCTACTATTATGGAGAGTATTATTACCAAAGTCGGTTCTATGATAGAGATTATTGATGAGATCTTTCTCTGGGTCTCACGCTCAAATCTGTCAGCAATCTGTTTCATTGCCTTATCCATTGATCCGGATTTGAATCCAACATCCACCATCTGTGCATAGAATGATGTGAATATTTTTGAAGCTAAAAGAGCTTCCGGAAAAGAGCTTCCGTCAATGAGCAATTCTTTACACTTGTCGATTTTCTCTTTCATTTCATTTGATTCCACAAGCTTTTTTACCAGGGCGAGACCCTCAAAAGTGTCCATGCCACTTGAAAGAGTCAGGACCATTCCGCTTGCAAAACGCTCGCTTTCAAGCTCTTGCATAAGCTTTTTGGTCGGTGCGAATCTGCCGATGAATTTTCTGAATGCCTGGCGGCCTGAGACGGTATAAGTGATATAGAAAAATAAAATTGCCAAAAGAACCAGAATCGCTACGAGTATAAAGGAGTATCTGTTAAGGATATTTCCCAGACTTAAAAGTGACTGGGAAAAACCGCTCATTGCAGTTCCAAGCTGAGCAAAGACCTGCTCGAAAATAGGAAGGACCTTTAAGACAAGTACCAGCACAACCACAAGCATCATAAATACCATGACGAGAGGGTAGCTGATGGCACTTTTTATACTGGATTGTATACTGTCTTCCCTTTCGTAGTAGTCGGCAAGAGAGTCCATAACTACATCTATGTTTCCGGATTCTTCACCGATCGTTACCATGTGAGAGACATAATCCGGGAAAACTCCGCTCATAGTCAGGGCAACATGGAATTTTTCGCCGCTCCTTAGGACCTGACTGATAGAACTAAGGATCTCTTTTATGGAAGCGTCATCAGTGTCCTGAGTTAGTATCTCAATGCTGTCAGAGGGAGCAATACCGGCCCTTAAAAGAAGAGCAAGCTGCCTGCAAAAGCTTGATATTTCGTAGCTGTTTAGCTGTTTGATTTTTCTTTTTGTTTTCATAATCCATTCCCTAATAGATGTATTTTACGGAGTAATTTGATCCGTCTCCAATAAAGCTCTTTAGTTCTTTTTCATTGACATTGGATGCAAAGGTTGGATCCATGAGTGACCACTCTGTTCCGTCAAACTCGATGATTCCGTTGACCCAGCCAACATCTGTTATATAGGTGCTTATCCATGCGTGATAAGCAGTTCCTGCGTAGCCGACTTCCATTCTGGTAGGGATCCTCTGACTTCGCAGCATGCTGCTCATAAGTACTGCATAATCAAGACAGATTCCTTTTTTAGTTGAAAGAACTTCATCAATATCAGGAATATAGCCGCTTTGAACGGTTTCGGCTTCTGTGTAGTCGTAGGTGATGTTGTCAATCATAAAGTTGTAGACTGATGAGACAACTTCCAGGTCGTTGTTGCAGGAATAACTGAGCTCCTGTCCCTTGGAAATAGCCGCATCATCTTTTGTGAAATTGACATATTGATTGGGATATAAAAAAGGTGAAAATTCATTGGAAATATTTACCTCGACCATCTGGGAAAAGACCATGGAATACTGAGTCTTTTCTATGTTCTCATAAACATTTACAAGGTATTCACCATTGCCTGACTGAAGAGGGAAAACCTCATCAGTGGGAGTCTGTGAATTTAGATTATAAGTATATGTAGTCTCATCAGGTCCTGTTATCTGCAGCTTGACCTTGGGCGATTCGCCGGTATATCTGACGATCACGTATCCTTCAGAAGAGTTGGAAGCATCAAGATGAGCAAATTCATTCTCATATGTAACAGTTCCGCTCGCTTCAGGAACAAGGCAAACAGGAGTATTATCCCTGGCGCCCTTTACAGGAGCAGAAGCTGTACTTACTTCCTCTGATCCGGAACTTGAGTCAGAGGGAATAGTGCGAGACTCAGAAACAGTTTCACTGCTTCCACACCCTGAAAGAATAAACAGGATCATGCCTGAAACTATAAATATTTTTTTATCAAAAAAACGATTAATCTTCATTATTATATTTTACAATAGTTTGTGTGCTGTGGGGATTCTTTTTTTGAAGGTGTAGTATTCGGTGAATCCACAGTCTTTGACAATATCTGTCATGACATCAAAATGCGTCGCAACTCTGTCGGGAGTGTGGGCATCTGAGCCAAAAGTAATTATCTTTCCGCCCATTTCCTTATATCTTTTTATTATTTCAGGGCATGGATTGGGCAAAAGATCCATATCCGCATATGCAAGGACTTTTGAGTTCAGATCCAGTCCCTTGTCATTCTTTATAAGATGCTCAAGGATCGCATCGATCTTTTCACTATATCTTTTGTAGGAATAGGTATCATCGCCCTCGGGAACATAGCGGGATATATAATCAAGGTGCCCAAGAACGTCAAAGTCCGTGAATTTCGTGATGTTCTCCAGGGTTTCATCAAAATACTTATTGAAAATATTATCCACAGTATCAGCTTCCCAAAAGTCGCTGTAGAAAGGGTCTCTTTTATCTAACAGATGTTGTGAAGCTATAACGAAATCAAAATCATGCTCTTTGACAAATTCAAGATTTTCTTTTACGCAGTCATCCTGCATTCCTACTTCAACGCCAAATCTGATAGTTATCTGGTCCTTATATTTATTATTGTAGTAAGAATATTCTTTATAATAAGCATCAACATCAAGCATAAATGGGTCCGGTGGAAGATCCGGTAAAAGAGGGTAATTCAGGTCCAGGTGCTCTGTGAAACAGATCTCGCTAAGTCCCTGCCTGATAGAAGATAAGATCATCTCTTCCATTGGCGCCTGACTGTCGCCTGAATTGTGGGTGTGCATGTGATAGTCCGGTGGAAGTAATTTATTCATAATATCCCTGCTCCAAAGTTATCAATATTGAGAAGTACATGTTTAGTATTTTTTAAGCATATTCTAGCATAAAATTTTACAATCTTACTTGATTTATGCATAAAAGTTTATTAGAATAAGAGTTGCTGATAAAAATTTATCAAATATGATATTGTAACAGCAACTAAATATATAATTCATTTTAGGAGGAACTTAAAATGGCAGTTAAAGTAGCAATCAATGGTTTTGGCCGTATCGGTCGTCTTGCATTCAGACAGATGTTTGAGCACGAAGGAACAGAGATCGTAGCAATCAACGATCTTACAGCTCCTAAGATGCTTGCACACCTTCTTAAGTATGATTCATCACAGGGCAAGTACAAATACGCTGATAAGGTATCTTACGGCGAGGATTCCATTACTGTAAACGGTAAGGAAATCAAAATCTACAAGGAAGCTGATGCTAATAACCTTCCTTGGGGAGAAATCGGAGTAGACGTTGTTCTTGAGTGTACAGGTTTCTACACATCAAAGGATAAGGCTCAGGCTCACATCAACGCTGGTGCAAAGAAGGTTGTTATTTCTGCTCCTGCAGGAAATGATCTTCCTACTATCGTATATAACGTTAACCACGAGACACTTACAGCAGATGACAACATCATTTCAGCTGCATCTTGCACAACAAACTGCTTAGCACCTATGGCTAAGGCTCTTAACGATTTCGCACCTATCCAGTCTGGTATCATGGCTACAATCCATGCTTACACAGGTGATCAGATGATCCTTGACGGACCACAGAGAAAGGGTGACCTTAGAAGAGCACGTGCAGGCGCTGTTAACATCGTTCCTAACTCAACAGGTGCTGCAAAGGCTATCGGTCTTGTTATCCCTGAACTTAACGGCAAGCTCATCGGAGCTGCTCAGAGAGTTCCTGTTCCAACAGGTTCAACAACACTTCTTTTCGCAGTTGTTAAGTCTGACAAGGAACTTACAAAGGAAGCAATCAACGAAGCTATGAAGAAAGCTTCAGATCCTGAGACATTCGGATACAACGAGGATGAGATCGTATCTTCAGATATCGTTGGAATGACATATGGTTCACTCTTCGATGCTACACAGACAATGGTTACAGCAATCGGCGATGGCCTCTATGAAGTTCAGGTTGTTTCATGGTATGACAACGAGAACTCATACACATCACAGATGGTTCGTACAATTAAATATTTCGAGAAATTCGTTAAGTAATCACCTAGCGAGGTTTTTTCGAGCTTGGTGTACTACTTAGTTCTGGCGAGCGTAAGCGAGAGCAGAACTTCCTTGTGAATGCATTGAGCAATTATCAAAGGGTCCGGTCCCTTAGGACCGAACCCTTTTTTCTTTGAAAAACAATCCCAGGAGGAAAAATAATATGAGTCTTAACAAAAAGTCAGTTGATGACATCAACGTAAAGGGCAGACGCGTACTTGTTCGTTGCGATTTCAACGTACCTCTTAAGAACGGCGAGATCACAGACGAGACAAGAATCGTTGCAGCTCTTCCTACAATCAAAAAGCTTATAAAGGATGGCGGCAAGGTTATTCTTTGCTCACACCTTGGAAAAGTAAAAAATGGCCCTAACGAGGGTGAGTCACTTGCTCCTGTAGCTAAGAGACTTTCAGAGAAGCTTGGCAAGGACGTTAAGTTTGTTGATGATTACAACGTAACAGGCGCTGCAGCAACAGGTGCTGTAGAGGCTATGAAAGAGGGAGATGTTGTTCTTCTTCAGAATACTCGTTTCAGAGGCAAGGAAGAGACAAAGCCTGAAGAGGCTGGTGAGGCTTTTGCAAAAGAGCTTGCTGATCTTGCTGATGATTATGTTTGTGATGCATTCGGTTCAGCTCACAGAGCACATGCTTCTGTAGCAGTTGTAACAAAGTACATCAAAGAAAAAGGCGGAAATAACGCTGTTGGATATCTTATGCAGAAGGAAATTGACTTCCTTGGAAATGCAGTAGAGAATCCTGTAAGACCTTTCGTAGCTATCCTTGGTGGTGCTAAGGTTGCTGATAAGCTCAATGTTATCAACACTCTTCTTGAGAAGTGCGATACACTTATCATCGGTGGTGGTATGGCTTACACATTCCTTAAGGCTAAGGGATATGAGATTGGTAACTCTCTTCTTGACGACAGCAAGATCGACTATTGTAAAGAGATGATGGAAAAGGCTGAGAAGTCAGGCAAGAAGCTTCTTCTTCCTATCGACACAGTTTGCATCGATGAGTTCCCTAACCCTATCGACAACCCATCAATCGCTACAACAATCGTTGATTCAGATAAGATTCCTTCAAACAAGGAAGGTGCTGATATCGGACCTAAGACTATCGAGCTTTACTCAGAAGCTGTTAAGTCTGCTAAGACAGTAGTTTGGAACGGACCTATGGGCGTATTCGAGAACCCTGTTCTTGCAAATGGTACAAAAGAAGTTGCTAAGGCACTTTCTGAGACAGAAGCTACAACAATCATCGGTGGTGGTGATAGTGCAGCAGCTGTTAACCAGCTTGGTTTTGCAGACAAGATGAGCCACATCTCAACAGGTGGTGGAGCTTCTCTTGAGTTCCTTGAAGGCAAGAAGCTTCCTGGCGTATACGCAGCAGATGACCGCGCTTAATAAAGTCAACTTAAAGGAGAATACACAATGGCACGTAGAAGAATTATTGCAGGCAACTGGAAGATGAACAAGACTCCTAGCGAGGCTGTTGCACTTGTTGCTGAGCTTAAAGATTTAGTAAAAAATGATGCTGTAGACGTAGTTTACTGCGTTCCAGCTATCGATATCGTACCTGTAGCAGAGGCTGTTAAGGGTACAAACGTACATGTAGGTGCAGAGAACTTCTACATCGTAGACAACGGTGCATTTACAGGCGAGATTTCAGCTCCTATGCTTAAGGATGCTGGTGTTGAGTATGTTATTATCGGACACTCAGAGAGAAGAGATATCTTCGGTGAGAACGATATCCTCATTAACCAGAAGGTTAAGAAGGCATTTGCATCAGGTCTTACACCTATCCTTTGCTGTGGTGAGTCACTTGCACTTCGTAAGGCTGACACATACAAGGAATGGATCGAGAGACAGATCACATGGGATCTTGATGGCGTAACAGCTGATCAGGTTAAGAAACTTGTTATCGCATACGAGCCTATTTGGGCTATCGGAACAGGCGAGACAGCTACAGCAGATCAGGCTGAAGAAGTTTGCGGACTTATCCGTAAGCTCATCGCTAAGCTTTATGATCAGGCTACAGCTGATGAAGTTCGTATCCAGTATGGCGGATCTATGAACGCTGGCAACGCTGCTGAGCTTCTTTCTAAGGAGAACATCGATGGTGGTCTCATTGGTGGAGCTTCACTTAAGCCAGACTTCGGTAAAATCGTTAATGCTTAATAAATGATATAAAAAGCGGGCATCCGTCAGATGCCCGTTTTTTTATATCATAGGAAATTGCTTCCTATGATATAAAAAATCGCTCCGCTAAGGAAGCGCACTCGCGCGATTGGAAGATGTTGCATAAATGCAACCGCGCTCGGCGCGAGAATGTCGCAAGCGACATTCTATTTTAATATCATAGGAGATGGAATAATGAAATTGATATTTATAAGGCACGGAGACCCAAATTACGAGATTGACGGATTAACAGATAAGGGCAAAGTGGAAGCTCAGCTCTTGGCAAAACAGATTAAAAACTTAAGTATAGATGAAGTTTTTGTCTCACCTCTTGGAAGAGCAAGAGCTACAGCAGATTACTCGTTAAAAGAGCTCAATCTGACTGCTACGACCTGTGATTGGCTCAGAGAGTTTCCTGCTGAATTTGATGCCAATATTGCTGATGATGAGACAAAAAGGGCATATAAAACAGAACTTAGAAAAGACGAAAACAACGGGATATATCATAAACGAATTCTGTGGGATATGCTTCCTTCATACTATGGTGATCATCCTGAGCTTTTTGATGTTATTGGATGGCGTGATTCAGACCTTGTAAAGGCATCTGATATGATCACTAAATACGATAATGTCATACAAAATTTTGACGCGCTGCTTTCAGACCATGGGTATAAAAGAGATGGCCTTATATATAAGACTGATAATGGCAACGACAAGACACTGGCCTTTTTCTGCCACTTCGGTATAACCGGTGTATTGTTATCACACCTATGGAACGTATCACCATTTGTTCCGCTTCAGTTCCTTGCAACAGCTCCTACGTCAGTTACTGAAGTTGTAACTGAGGAGCGTGAAAAGGGAATTGTAACTTTCAGGACACTTCGGGTTGGCGATACAACTCATTTATCAATGGGCGGTGAAAAACCTTCATTCTCTGCAAGATTCTGTGAAAAGTTTGAAAATATGGACGAACGACATTGATAATAAGGTATTTTACGACCAATCGAGTTGGTTTAATTGCCTTAATTGTGATATAGTTACTTGGTATGCGTGGTGGCAGATAGATTTATCTTTTGACCTGCTATCAATAGGCTGGAAAAATGGAGTGATCATGAAAAAAAACAATATAATACTGATAGGTATGCCTGCTTCCGGAAAGAGCACAGTAGGTGTAATTCTTGCGAAGATTCTTGGATATAACTTTATTGATGCGGATATAGTGATCCAGGAGAAAGACGGAAGAAAGCTCTCTGAGATTATAGAAGCAGAAGGAATAGATGGATTTGTGGATCTGGAAAACAGGATCAATTCTGAAATTGAAACTGAAAAGACTGTTATTTCCACCGGTGGTAGTGTGGTGTATGGAAAAGAAGCCATGGAGCACTACAAAAATATAGGAAAAGTTGTGTATCTTAAAGTCTCTATGGATGTCCTCACAAAGCGCTTAAATGATGTTAAGCAGCGCGGAGTTGTTATGAGAGAGGGGCAGTCTTTGGTCTCACTTTACAACGAAAGAACTCCTCTATATGAGAAATATGCTGATTACACCATTGATGAAGGAACTCATACAATGGAAGAAGTGATCGCTGACATTCTCTCAGCAATCAGCTAATGGTATATATTACCTGTTAGATTATGACAGGTAAGGGAAAATTATGAAAAGAGATTTTAAATTTGATAATATAAAGGCTTTGTTGATATTTCTGGTGGTTCTGGGACATTCACTGGAATATTTATATGGAGTTAAGGGCACATATGGAGCAATTAGAGCAGTTATCTATTCATTCCATATGCCGGCCTTTGTTTTTATTTCAGGTTATTTTGCCAGCAGATCAAAAAGCTCTGTATCAGAAGTTGTTGTCAAATACCTTGTAACATATCTGATATTTAACACGCTTTTTGCAATCTCTCCCTGGCACGTGGATTCACCTTTTAATTTTTTGTTTCCTCAGCTTATTTACTGGTATCTGTTGTGCCTGTGTTTCTGGAGAATATCTGTGGGAGCGATTGCCGGTATAAGGTTTGCAGTGCCTCTTTCAATTCTTTTTACACTTTACATCGGGACATGTCCGCAGGCTGACAGATTCATGTCTATATCAAGGGCTGTGTGCTTTTTTACATTTTTCCTGATAGGATACAAGTTTTCTTTTCGATGGATAGAGAAGATAAAAAAGCTATATATGGCCTGCGCACTGGTCGGAAGTATGGCACTGACAGTAGCGTTTTACTACAGACATATCATTCCGGTTAAGATGTATGAGTATATCCAGTCGTATTCATCGACAAAGGTTGGAAATGCAGCCGGAATAGAGATGAGGATAATCATGATGTTGCTATCGCTTATCATCACGCTTTGTCTCATAGGCCTGATGCCCTCAAAGGAATACTTTTTCACCATACTTGGGAAAAACAGCCTTTGTATCTATCTTGTCCACATTTTTGTTATCAAGGCTGTAGCCCAAAGCAAGGTATTATCTTTTTCAAACACCTGGGCCAACGTGGCTGCCGCAGCTATGCTGTCTCTAGCCATATGCTTTGTTTTATCACTGCAGGTACTAAATACAGCTTATAACAGGTTTATCAGTAAAATATCCGGTGTGCTCATTATTCAAAAAGACTTACATATTAGCCCTACTTGAGGAAAGTAGGGCTTTGCTGTGCTATAATAAAATATTGAGATGAATACTAATGGTAAAGATGACAATTTAAGAAGCACTTTTGTCACCGCCTCAGGGAGACGGTTTATTTCTGATGCTCCAAAAGAGTACCATTACACTTCATTTGAGACCAAGAAACTTCTAAAGGCATATTCGCCTGAAAGCGCTTCACCTGCTATGTACAAAAAGACTGCGCTGGTTGAACTTGAACCTCATGTTTCCTATAACAGGGACAAGATGCAGCTTAGTTTTAACATTTTAAGTGCAGGTGGAATAAGCTATGTATTAAAAGATATTTCGGATTTCGTTACTGCTGTGGCTGAAAGAGAGACTGTAAGCTATGGCAAGCATCTTACTTTTACCCATGACATGGCAGCATTTTCAGATAAAACTCAGAGGATAATTGAGTTTTTAAATGATTATTTCAGAGAAAAAAATGCATCCTTGTATCCATATGGTAAAGGGCACAGCAAGCAGATCGAACTGTCCGGAGTCCAGATAGATGAGTTCATGAATTCTGTCGACGAACTCTATTTTGTGAATGCGGATTTCAGAGCGCATTTCACAGAAGAAAGGCTCCTTCAAAAAGCCATAGTATTCCCTGAAATTGATCTAAATATCGAGAAGACTGCAACCGGAGTAAATTTTGAGACCAGCTCTTTTACCATGTTTGAAGGGCACTCCAATATTTATTTTGAGAGGCGCAAAAAGATTCATGTGATTCCCAGAAAGGATGTGGCGCAGATCCTGCCGTTTTTAAACTTCCTTTCTGCCAGAAGAACAGACAATGAGCTGTTTATCGCGGAAAAAGATCTGACGCTTTTTACTACAGGTCTTTTACCGGTTCTTCAGGAATATATGAACGTGAGTTTTGATGGATTTGATCCATCAAGATATTCCCCTGATGTGCCTAAGTTCAGGATATATGTGGATATGCCGGATCATCTCACCATTTCCTGTGATGTTCAGGCAGTATATAATTCCGATACCATAAATGAAGAGATATATCATATATTTGCGACAGATTATCCGGAAAGCGCTGCAGACAAGGAATCAGAAAAAGAAATAAAGATAAAAAGAGACCTTTATCAGGAAAATCAGACAGCAAGGAGTATAAGCCCCTTCTTTGATGAACTTGATAGTAAAAAGGGCCTTCTTTTGCTAAAGGCTGATGATTACAGCGAAGATAAAATATATGTCTTTTTGACTGAGAGCCTTCCGCAGCTTGAAAGGCTCTGCGAGGTATATCTTTCTGATGCCATCCACAAGATAAATATAAAAGCTGCGCCAAAGGTGAATTTCGGTGTTTCTTTTGTTTCAGATCTATTGGAAGTATCTATAAATCCGGAGGATATTTCGGTAAAAGAACTGGATGAGATACTTCATAAGTATGATAGAAAGCGAAAATTCTTTAAACTAAAAAACGGAGATGTAATTGACCTTGCCAGCAAGGAAATGGGAGTTATTTATTCTCTTTCCGACGGTCTTATGCTATCCAAAAAGGATCTTGAGGAGGGACATGTTGCTGTCCCCAGGTTCAGGGCGTTGTTTTTGGAGGACCTCTCAGATCAGAGCAGAGATTTTGACTATAACTATATCAGTAAGAGCAGGGATTTTAAGGACCTCGTAAATTCTTTTGCCGGTGATTATGAAAAAGAATTTACGGTACCTGAAAGCCTTAAGGGGGTACTTAGAGACTATCAAAAGACAGGATTTTTCTGGCTTAAGGCCTTAAAGAGAAATGCCTTTGGCGGAATACTTGCCGATGATATGGGACTTGGAAAGACTCTGCAGATATTGTCACTTCTTTTGTCCATAAAAGAAGACAATGAAAAGAACGGCGACAAACATCGCTGCAGCCTCATAGTGTGCCCGGCATCCCTTGTCTATAACTGGCAGCATGAGATACATAAATTTACGCCTCAGTTAAAGTGTGAGCTTGCAGTAGGAATAAAGCCTGACAGGGAGAGGGTTACATCTGAGATTGATGAAGAAAAAACTGATATTATCATAACTTCCTATGACCTTCTAAGACGTGACGCAGAGCTTTATAAATATCTGTCGTTTGAGTGCATGATAATTGATGAGGCTCAGTTCATCAAAAATCCAACCACTCAGGTGGCAAAGGCTGTAAAAGGCATAAAGGCGTCATTTAAGGCGGCGCTTACCGGAACTCCTATCGAGAACAGATTGAGTGAGCTTTGGAGCATTTTTGATTACTGCATGCCGGGATATCTTTTTAACTATAAGAGCTTTAAGGAGCGCATTGAGATTCCGGTTACAGTTGATGGCGACAACGAAGAGATGGAACATCTAAAGAGGATGATTTCCCCATTTGTTTTAAGGCGCCTTAAAAAGGACGTGCTGAAAGACCTTCCGGATAAGCTTGAGGAGACAATTGTTGCTCAGATGACAAAGCCTCAGGAAGAGCTCTACAGAGCCCATGTTCAGAGGGTGAAGCTTTTAGTTAATTCTAAAGATGAAAAAGAGGTTACAAGAGACAGGATTGCGATTTTGGCTGAGCTTACAAGACTCAGGCAGCTATGCTGCGACCCGGGACTTATCTATGACAACTACGATGGCGGTGCAGCTAAAGTGGATCTTGTGATCGAGATGATAAAGAGTGCGGCAGAAAGTGGGCACAAGGTACTTTTATTCTCACAGTTCACTTCCATGCTTGACAGACTGGTGCAGAGACTTTCAAAAGAGGATATAAAGCATTATCTTTTGACGGGATCGACTAAAAAAGAAGACAGAATAAAGATGGTTGATGCCTTCCAGGAAGATGATACTCCTGTGTTCTGTATATCGCTGAAGGCGGGCGGAACGGGACTTAATCTCACAGCAGCCGATATAGTTATCCACTATGACCACTGGTGGAATGTGGCAGTTCAGAATCAGGCCACGGACAGAGCCCATAGAATAGGGCAAAAGAATGTAGTCACAGTCTATAAGCTTGTGATGAAGGACACCATCGAAGAGCGAATCATAAATCTTCAGAACAGAAAGAAGGAACTTGCCGACCAGCTCCTTAATTCTGACGCTTTGAGTACGCCAAAACTTTCAAAAGAAGAGCTTCTTGAATTGCTTGGATGAAGGGCAATACATTAAATATAGATTAAATTGTTCTGATCTAAATTTTACTTTTTTTTATTAATGGCATATGTGGTATTGAGTTATAATATAATTACTTTTTAGAGAAAAAATGTTTTTATATTAAGTAATCAAAAGCAGGAGGGGATATCGATGTCAGGAAGAGAAGACCTTATAAATCAGCTTGCAGCAAGTATGGGCGCTGGGGATTTTGCTCAGACCAAATATAAAGAATCAAAATATGATGCCCAGACAGGAACGCTGTATTGCGATGGAATAATGATCACAAAGCCTGTCATTGAGAAGGCTGAGCAGCATTTTAAAACTCTTAAGTCTAAATGTAGCTACAATGACCCTGCTTCCCGTGAGATGGCTATGATCTATCAGGTCGCCATTGAAGGGATCAACATGATCAGAAACAGTGGCCAGCAGACAATGAAGGAAGACAGAAGCGGAGAGTAATTGTTTTTTGTGGGGGAACGCATTAGATACATGACTAGATTTAGACTACTCGTGGGGATTGCTTTATTCATAGCAGTAATAGGGGTGTGCCTTTTGCTTTTTAATACAAGGCAGGCGGATGAACTGGTGGCACAGGAACGACTTGTTGTGGTTTCACCCCATCCTACGGAATTCATTATCCCTCTTGTTCAGGAATTTGAGAATGAGACCGGGATTTCTGTTGAAATAATCAGTAGCGGCACTTCAGCTGCAATTTCAGATATTATTTCCGGAGATGATATAGACCTTCTTTGGGGAGGGTCTATTCTTTCTGTGGGCCCGTATAAAGAGCTCTTTTACGCCTATAATACCCTGAATAAAACTGTGTTTTCTGAAGAGTGTAAGAACGTAAGCGATGAGTTTACGTGTTTTTCTGATGTTCCAAGCATTATCATGGTTAATAATGACATTATTGGAGATATAGAAGTTAATGGTTACGAAGATCTGCTGGATGAAAGACTTAAAGGGAAAATAGCCTTTGCAAATCCCTATAAATCCTCATCTTCATTTGAACAGCTGGTAAATATGCTCTATGCCATGGGAAATGGAGATCCTGATGAAGGCTGGGACTATGTTAAAAAACTGATCGGACAGCTTGATGGAAATATGCTTGATAGCTCCTCAGAGGTGTACAAAGGAGTTGCCGATGGAAGGTTCCTGGTGGGGCTTACTTTTGAAGAAGCTGCAGTAACTATGCTGAAAAGTGGAAAGCATATAGGGATCATATACATGAAAGAGGGCGTAGTTTCAACGCCTGATGGAATATACATAAATAAGAATTCAAAAAGAATTGAACAGGCAAAGAGGCTTGTTGATTTTCTTACATCAAAAGATGCCCAGATGTTCATGGCCAAGAATCTGGGAAGACGCTCTGTCCGCAAGGATGTAGAGCCATCAAACATGGTAATATCCTATGATGAGATGAAAAAGATAACTGTGGACAAAGAGAAGGTTATCGCAAATAAAGACAAATGGACAGATAAGTTTTTAGAGCTTTATGAGGAGGCTGCGAATGAGTAAGAATGTAGGCTCCTTTCAGGAAAACATAAGAAAGACTTTCATAAGATTCTCCATTGCTCCTGTAGCGGCTATAGTAATGGCTGTTTTTGTCCTGTTTGCAATAGTATGGATAAATTTCATGGAGGATTCCAATAAATCCGATAACGCTGCATCATGTAACGAGATAAAAAGAATCATGAATATCTACTATGAAATGATGGATGATGTCAGTGATATCCTTTTGCCAGAGACTAATGACAATAACTCATTGGAGATTATTATAGATAGCGCTGACGCTGCAAAAGTGACACTTCCGGTTGATGAGATATTTTCTGCGCTCTATAACAGGACCGCTCCTTTCGGTGATATCGGAAATCTTATTATCCTCTCGGGTGACAGAAAAGTTCTTTTCTCAAGTAAAAAGAATACGCCTAAGTTCTTGATCGCTGAAGAATACGCTAATTGGGGTGTTTGGAAAAGTATAAAGACGAATGAAGGGAAAACTGCAACAGTTTTATACGGTAAAAATCTCTGCATAGGAAAAGGTGTTTATGAAGGAAATACCTTGAAATATGCTATTTGCTATATTGTCCCAAATGAAGTTATTTCAGGTGCCATAGTTGTTCAGGACAGATTTGTTATTTTAACTGACAATAGTGGATGGGTTTACGCCAGCAACACCAAGATGATGCAGGATGCGTATGGCCAGATAGACAGCTCTTTTTACAATAAAACAGGGTATGTGAGGCAGTCCGGAAAACTGTACTACGCCTTTTCAAATAAGACTGACAAAGGCCTTGTGCTCTACACGATCAATGATATTTCAAGGAGCATTGAGCTTATCTGGGTAATGGTTGCCATAGTAATAATTATTTTTATTGCCATTGCTCTTATTACCATACGCAGTACATCCAAGAGCTCAAAGGAGTACACAAAGGACATAAAGAAGATTGAAGATGCCTTTGAAGAAGTGCAGAACGGTAATTTTGATGTGAGCCTTGATATAGACAGCAGCACAGAGTTCATGGTAATTGGAAATGACTTTAACAAGATGCTTCAGGGTCTTAAGGATCAGATAGAGCAAAATAAAGAACTGGCAGAAAACGCTGCTTTTTCCCAGGTTAAGCAGCTTGAAAGTCAGTTTAATCCGCATTTTCTTTTTAATACTTTGGATAATATCAGATTCATGGCAAAGATTGATGCAGCAGCTGCCGACAAGATGATCGTTTCTTTGTCAGGTCTTTTACGCTATAGTATCAGGGAAGTCCGTGAAGAAGTTACGGTAAAAGAAGACCTGGATAACCTCCAGTATTATCTGAATATCCTGCAGATAAGGTTCAACAAGCGTTTTGCATATAAGTTGGATGTGGCAGAGGATATAATGGAATGCCTTATCCCAAAGCTTCTCATACAGCCGCTTTTGGAGAATGCGGTTAAATACGGCTTTGGAACAAAGGAAAAGCTGTGCGTCAGTATCAGGGGCTATCAGATGCAGGAGATGCTGGTGTTTATATGTGAAGATGACGGCGCGGGAATAGAAGAAAAGCAGCTAAAAGAAATCCGGGATAATCTAAAGGAAGACAGCAATACAACCATGCATTACGGCCTTTACAATATCCACCGAAGGATACGTCTTATGTATAAAGGTGATTACGGCCTTGATATCTCTAGTGTTAAGGATAAGGGAACAATAGTAAGGCTCACTATTCCAAAGCACATCTGATGATAGGGGAAGGCTTTTGGCGGAGTAAAAAACACAGAATGAGGGATTATGTACAGAGTATTGATTGTTGAGGATGAAGATATCATAAGAAAAGGCATAGCCTACACCATGGACTGGGTAGGAATGGGATGTACAATAGTCGGCGAAGCTGCAAATGGCAGAGAAGGGCTCGATAAGATAAAAGAACTTTCGCCAGACATAGTGCTTGTTGATATCATGATGCCTGTAATGGATGGCATTGAGATGATAAGAAGGGCAGGGGAGGATGATAATATAAGTGACCTTAAAACAATCATTCTTACCAGCTACGCAGATTTTGATTATGCCAAAAAGGCTATAAATCTCGGAGTTTCTGCCTATCTTATGAAACCTGTAGATGAAGAGGAACTAAAGGTCAGCGTAGCCAAAGTAATCTCTGAAATAGAAAAAGAGCATCGCCTTGAACAGATAGAGCAAAAGAGTTCAGATGTATTCATAAAAACTGACAAGGAAAATGATTATATCCAGCAGATCCTTGATGAAACCAAACTTCACTATTCAGAAAAGATAAGCATAGAAATTTTCTCCGACAAATTTGGAGTATCTTCAAGCTATCTGTCTCGCAAATTCAAGGAATCCACAGGAACCAGCTATCTTGATTTCCTGAATAAATACCGGGTCCAGCTGGCAGTAAAGCTTCTTGAAACCGGTAAATACAAAGTATACGAAGTATCCGACCTTACGGGTTTTTCCGACTACAAACACTTCAATACAGTATTCAAGCGCTACACTGGCTCTTCGCCTTCAGAGTTTGTGAAGTGATACATGGGGACGGGCATCATTTATTGTGCTGCTTTATCTCGTTTTTGTTTTTGTACATTTCTTTGTCAGCACGCTCAAAAATCTGGGATAGTGTTTTGTCACCTTTCGTATATTTAGAGAGACCGGCTGCAACAACAACGTCCCCCTTGTACTGATTTTTGATGTTGTGCTTTTTTAGTTTGGTCATTATAGATGAACTGTTAAGGTAGTCCAGACCTTGGATTATTGCTACGAATTCATCACCACCAATTCTAAATACAGGGCTGTGCTTGAAAAAGCTACAAATGGTCGAGCAGCCTTTTTGGATGTATTCGTCACCGGCCTGATGACCTAAAGTATCATTTACCTGTTTGAGACCATTTAAGTCAAATACAGCCAGGGCAAAATCCTCGACGGTACCATCTGAGATCATTTTATTCATCATGAGCTCAGTTTCGACATATGCATGTTTGTTCTTTACGCCTGTTAGCTCATCAATGATGGCCTTGTTCTCTGCAGCGTAGAGGTTTTCGTTGTATTCCTGTTCGCGTCTTACAATTTCGTCAATATCAAGAATGCCAACGATAAGTTTTTCATCATCCGCCTTGTTATCCATAACAGCTCTGAGGGAAACGTATATAAATGAATTGCCATATATAAGTCTGTGATGGTGTTCAAAAACACCGGCAGACCGTACATGTTTCATCACCTTTTCTTTGGTAAAAGCAGATAACATGCCATCCACATCATCCGGATAGACAACTTTAGGAGTGATTTTTATCATATCCCCAAAGAAATCATCACCCTCTTCAGGAAGTTCTGTGGCAACACGTTTGTTACTGGGGATATATTTATTATAGTGACCTGTAACAGGATCAACAGAGAAAATATATATGTAATTGCCTGATAGAGCGCCAATCCTGGAGTATATTATTTCTTCTTCCTTTGCATGCTCAAGTAATTCGCGGGCCTTTATCTGCGCATCCACATTGTTAATGCCGATAATTACATGGTTTCCTTTTCCCTTAACTTTTACCGCTTTAACAGTGACAAAGGTCGGGACACCCTTAATAAGCATTCTTGTAACAACGGAATATATTCCACTCTTTTCAAGTTCGCTTGCTACTATTTCTTTTGTGAACAATTTTTTGAACTGTTCTTTATCCTCTTCAATGATCGGAGGATCAATGTTGTCCTTGTCCAGGTCAAAGAAATTAGAACCTTTTCTTTCAAAAGATATATCGCGACTCTCGCCATGGGAAGAATACTCGGTGAAAGAATCATTATCCATATCCACAAAGAACAGTGTTATATAATCCTCGCTGAGTGCTCTTGCAATGTAGTTGTAAGTCAGTGAGTCCTTACTGTCGGGCTCAGAAACAGACAAAATTACTGTGGCAACAGCTGCGTCACCGGTAACAGGATTTACTGCAATCCTGAACATGAGCAGCTGAACGATTCTTCCGTCATTCATTCTGTCATCGATTATCACTCTTCTTCCATCCGCTGCGCACTGCCTGGCGGCATTAAAAGAGTAGTAACCAACTCCCGGATTTATTGAAGAGTAGTCAATCTCATTTATTTCTTTGAACTCAGGAAATTTTTTTAATATAAAATTTCGAAAGCTCTTATTGCATCTGACAAATGTTGCTTTATCCTTACCCATGGAAAAAATTACCATAGGAGTAGCATCGAAATAATCGGAAAGGGGCTTGTCATCATTCTGAGAAAGTGACAGGTCATAAAGGTTTATTTTTCCTACCTGTTCAAAGTAAGAGGACTCTTCGGGATTCTCAAAACCGATCTGTATGCCTTTTTCATTTCTTTCGACAATCTCTGCCAGTGATACCGGGTGAATGTAGTAGTAGCCCTGAAGCTTGGTGCATCCTATCTCTGTCAGAAAGTCTGCCTGTTCTTTTGTTTCAATTCCCTCAGCAACAGTATCTGTTCCAAGTGAAAGTGCAGTCTTTACAACTTCGGTGAGAAGTATCTGCCCGGCCTCATCCTTGCCGATAAGGTGAGTAAAAGCATCATTTATCTTAAGAAGATCAAAATGAATCTTTAAAAGGATCAAAAGAGAAGCATAGCCACTTCCATAGTTATCCATCCATACTTTGATTCCGGCTGACCTGAAGCGCTCAATTATATCCTTGTAATAATCCATGTCTGAGGAAATATCTTTTTCAGACAGTTCGATACACAGCTTTTCTCTAGGGAGTCCTGACTTGTCGATAAGCTTTGTAATCTCAGTTACCATATCACAGCATTTAAAATCAGTCCCAGACAGATTTACTGATTCGGGAACTATAAAAAGATCATGGGAAGCCTGGCCTTTTAGCTTCTTTAATACCCTGTCCACCATATAGAGATCAAGTTTATAGGTCAGATTATGTTTTTCAAGTATAGGGACAAAAAGAGAAGCTGAATAGACATCACCGTCAGGTGTTTCCCACCGTGCGAAGGCTTCTTCATCGGAAACTCTGCCGTTTGCAGCACGAATCAAGGGCTGATGGTAAGCTTTTATCCATTCTTCTTCCAAAGCCCTGTCCAGGTTATTCAAAATGTATTTTTCAAAATCAGAATTAATAGCTTTACTTGAGCCCAAAGTTGGCCTCCCGAGAATTTTGAAAAATAAAGTGTGACACAATACCAATTTAATTTTATCACAAAAATGACAATAACACAGAAAAAATTGGTTCAGAAAATCGGATATAAAAACAGAAATTTAGGTATAGAGGAAATCTTAAATGTTTTATGCTTTTTTTATCAAATGTTTATTTCATTTGGAAAGGAGAAGGAAAATGAAAAAGAAATTAGCGTTGGTATTGGCAGGACTTATGACGTTAGGCCTGATAGGCTGTGGCTCTCAGAGTCAGCCTGCAGCTACAGAGACTCCTGCAGCTGAGACTAAGACTGAGGAGACAGCTCCTGCAGAGACACAGGCAGAAGCACCTGCAGAAGAGGCAGGTGGTCTTGATGCGATCATTGAAGCTGCAAAAGCAGAGGGGGAACTTATTGTCTACGGTTCTTGTGAGGAAGAATATTTAGCAGCTGCATGTGAACATTTCCAGGAGCTTTATGGAATCAAAGTTCAGTATCAGAGATTATCAACAGGTGAAGTACAAAGTAAGATCGAAGAGGAAAACGGAAATCCTTCAGGAGATGTATGGTTCGGAGGAACAACAGACCCTTATAACGTAGCAGCTTCAGAAGGACTTTTAGAGCCATATGAGGCACAAAATGCAAGTCATCTTTTGAGTGATAAGTACCGCGATGCTCAGGGTCAGTGGTATGGAATCTACAAAGGAATCCTTGGCTTCATGGTAAACAAGGATGAGCTTTCACGTATGGGCATTGATGAGCCCGCTGATTGGAAGGACCTTCTTGATGAGAAGTACAAAGGCCTTATCTGGCTTTCAAACTACAATACAGCAGGAACAGCAAAGCTTGTTATCAATACTATGATCCAGAAATATGGACATGACGAAGGTATTCAGTATCTTGTTGATCTTGATAAGAATATCGAAGTTTATACAAAGTCAGGTTCAGGCCCATCAAAGAATGTTGGTACAGGTGAGTGCGTTGTAGGTATTGGTTTCCTTCACGATGGAATCACTCAGATAGTTGACAACGGATATGGCAATGTAGGACTTATCATTCCTTCATCAGGAACATCCTTCGAAGTTGGTGCAACTGCAATATTTAAGGGATGCGCACATCCTAATGCTGCAAAGCTTTGGATTGAATATGCCCTTAGCCCTGACTGCGTAGAACTTGCTGCACAGAACGGCTCATATCAGTTCCTCGTAATTGATAATGCAAAACAGCCTGAAGTAGCAGCAGAGTTTGGCCTTGATCCTGAAAATGTTATGGATTACGACTTTGAAGATGCTAAACAGAATACAACTACTTATGTAGAAGAAGTTATGACTGCACTTGGAAGTGCTGCAGACGATCGTTTCAAGACAGAATAATGTGTTTATTTGGGGCGGATGTCATACATCCGCTCCAATTTGTTATAACAAGGAGGACATAACAATGGCAAAAAGTCAAAGTGCCAGCCTTGACAGGAAAAAGCTTATGGCGGACCCAATTATGGTCTCAACCATCGTGCTTTTGATTGTTTTTTTGACTGTATTTATTTTGTATCCGCTGGCAATACTGTTGGTGGATAGCTTTATTTCTGAATCGGGATTTACCTTAGACACATTTAAAAGAGTTATGGAACTGGCAAATTTTAGAAGGGCCATAACCAATACTTTAAAAGTAGGATTTTTGGTGGGCATTGCATCTGCCCTTATCGGACTTTTATTTGCATATGTGGAGGTCTACGTAAAGCTCCGCACAAAATTCATGGAAGGACTCTTTAAGGTGGTATCAATGCTTCCTGTTGTTTCACCGCCATTTGTTCTTTCACTTTCAATGATCATGCTTTTTGGAAAAGCAGGAATTATAACACGATTTCTTTTGAAAATATATGACAACAGCGTGTATGGCTTTTGGGGAATTGCTATAGTACAGACGCTTACCTTTTTCCCTGTCTGCTATATGATGCTGAAAGGTCTTTTGAAAAATATCGATCCATCCCTGGAAGAAGCTGCAAGAGACATGGGAGCATCAAGATTTAAGGTATTTATGACAGTGACACTGCCACTTATCCTTCCGGGTCTTGGAAATGCATTTTTAGTAACATTCATTGAGTCTATAGCAGATTTTGCCAACCCAATGATCATCGGCGGATCATATGATACTCTTGCAACAACCATATATCTTCAGATAACAGGTGCATATGATAAGCAGGGAGCTGCAGCGATGGCGGTAGTTCTTTTGGCAATAACACTTGTAATGTTCATCGTTCAGAAGTATTACCTTGAGGCTAAAAGTACCGCTACACTCTCAGGAAAGGCTTCGAGAGAAAGAATGCTCATCACTGATAAGAGTGTGACGGTTCCTTTGACGATTCTCTGCTCAGCGCTGGCAATCTTCGTTATCATCATGTACATCTGTGTTCCTTTCGGAGCAATGTTCCGTACATGGGGATATGATTTCCACCTGACATTTAAGTGGTTTGGACTTGTCTTTAGCAAGTATAAGGGCCTTAAGGCCTTTAAGGACAGCTTTATCCTGTCACTTATTTCTGCGCCGATCACAGCTCTTTTGTCCATGATCATTTCTTATCTTGTTGTAAAAAGAAAATTCAAGGCAAAGGGCTTTATCGAAGCTGTTTCAATGCTTGCCATGGCTGTACCAGGTACTGTTCTTGGTATTGGATACATAAGAGGCTTCTCCGGGGGCCTTTTTGGAACCGGAATCCTTCAGGGACTTTACGGAACAGGTGCTATTCTTGTTATCGTATTTATTGTTCGTAGTCTTCCAACAGGAACGCGAAGCGGAATATCAGCCCTTCGCCAGATTGACAAGAGCATAGAAGAATCGGCTTATGACATGGGAGCAGACAGCTTCAAAGTATTTATGACTGTTACGCTTCCACTTATCAAGGATAGTTTCCTTAGCGGCTTTGTTACATCATTTGTCCGTAGTATTACAGCTATCAGTGCGATCATACTTCTTGTTACACCGTCTTATCTGCTTATTACGGTTCAGATCAATGAGTTTGCAGAAAAAGGATCTTATGGCATCGCCTGTGCTTTCGCCACAATTCTTATCTGCATAACCTATGGAGCTGTTTTGATAATGAATATGATCATCAAACGATTTGGAACAAGTAAAAGAGTGATGGAATGAAACCTGGGGACGGGGTTCGTGGTCCATTTTTCGAAAACATAGATGGAGAGGAATATTATGGCAAAAGAGAAAAAAGGCGTACGCCTTGAACATATTTCAAAAATTTATAAAGACCCAAAGACCGGAAAAGATTTCTATGCAGTAAAGGATGCAAATATAGAGATAGAACCTGGAAGCTTTGTGACACTGCTTGGACCTTCAGGCTGTGGAAAAACTACAACCCTTCGAATGATCGCAGGATTTGAGAGCCCGGATGAGGGAGAAATCTATCTTGGAAATGAGGCTATAAATGCCTTGACACCTAACAAGAGAGATACTGCAATGGTTTTCCAAAGCTATGCGCTTCTTCCTCACTACAACATTTTTGACAACGTAGCTTATGGACTTAAGCTTCGCAAGATGGATAAAGATGTTATAAAGAAAAAAGTTACTGACATATTGGCGCTTGTTGGACTCGAAGGTATGGAAAACCGAATGACAAATCAGCTTTCAGGTGGACAGCAGCAGAGAGTTGCCCTTGCAAGAGCACTTGTTATTGAACCGGGAGTTCTTTTGTTTGATGAGCCATTATCAAACCTTGACGCCAAGCTTCGTGTATCCATGCGTACTGAAATCCGCAGGATCCAGCAGGAAGCAGGAATTACCGCTATCTATGTAACTCATGACCAGAGTGAGGCCATGGCTATATCTGATAAAGTAATCATTATGAACAAAGGCCTTGTTGAGCAGATATCAACTCCTCAGGAGGCTTACTACTACCCAAATAACAAGTTTGTAGCTGATTTCATCGGCGAAGCTAATTTCATGAGTGCCACCGTGAAAGCACAGGATACAGTTGTTATTGATGGAGCAGAAGTCAAGTGCGCAACAGGAAATATGGAGATCGGAGCATCCTGCAGTGTTGTTCTTAGACCTGAAGGAGCATATCTTGGCGATACAGGTGCTATTAAAGGAAAAGTTATGTATTCCTGCTTTATGGGCGCATACCAGGATTATCACATCCAGGTTGCTGATGCTCTTGTTAAGATCCAGGAGTACAACCCAAAGAACCGCAAGATCTACAATGTTGGCGATGAGGCTTTTCTTAACTTCCAGGAAAACACACTTTACGCACTGTAAAACAAAAAGTGAGAGTTATTATTATAAATACAGCAAGGAATGAAATAGATTCTGTCATTCCCTGAATGTATTATAATAACTATCACAATATCTTTTGGATATTATTTTATGGGGAATGGAGTGAGTTTTATGAACGGAATGACGATGCTTGAGTTTTTAGAAGGAACCAGTGATATTGCTGTAGCAATAAGGCTTATTCTGGCAACGCTCTTTGGATGCCTTGTGGGTTGGGAGAGAGTAGTCAAAAGACATAGCGCGGGTATTAAGACTTTTGCGCTTGTGAGCCTTGGAAGTGCTGTTACCACGGCGCTTAATATTTACCTGGCTATGCTTCCGGGGCTTTCGGCTGATACCAGCAGAATCCCTGCAGGCGTTGTAAGCGGAATCGGCTTTTTGGGAGCTGGAACTATCCTTGTTACAGGCCGAAAGCAGATCAAGGGACTTACCACTGCGGCAACCCTTTGGGTAACAGCCTGTATGGGAATGGCCATTGGCGGCGGATACCTGGTAGTTGGCACTGTCTGCTTCATACTGATAATGATAGCTAACGTTATCCTTATGCAGCTTAGTAAAGTGGTTGAAGAATACAGCAAGTACTTAAGTCTTTACATCGAGGTCAATAAGAATGCAGGTGTAAAAAAGCTGTCGAAATGGATATCAGATCAGGGCTTTGAAGTCAGCAGTATGACAAAGAGCAAAGAAAAGACTCTTCTTTCATCTGATGCTGCACTTATCGTAGATATCGATTTTGATAGAAAGAGATCCCATCGGGATGTTATAAATGCTCTGAATGAGCTTGATTTTGTAAGTTACGTGGAAGAAATCTGATCATCAGAATGTGGTTTTTGTGAGTGGGATAAGCGCTGGTAAAATAGCGGAATATCAGGAAAAGGCTGTGATTGACACAGCCTTTTTCATTTTGTAAAATAATAACGCATGCTCTTTTAAATAACATAATTATTTTACTGTTGGGGAGGGATACCATGTCCAGAAAAGCAACCATAACGCAAAAAGAAATCGTAAATGCGGCATTTAAGATCACAAGAAAAGAGGGCTTTGAGCAGATCACATCAAGAAAACTTGCTGCGCAGGCAGGATGCTCTACACAGCCTATTTTCCGTATCTACGAGAATATGGATGCACTTAAGATCGACGTTTATAATAAAGCGGCAGCATATTATGAAGATTACTACAATGACAGTGCAAAGACCCATGAGACACCATTCGTTGATCTCGGACTTGCTTACATTGGTTTTGCGCAGAAATATCCACATCTTTTCAGACTTCTTTTTCTCTCTGAAAAAGACAAGGATACAAAGAGTATGTATGATCTTGTAAATGGATCAGCTGAGAATGTTGTAAAGGAGATCAGCAAGGCTCAGAGCATGGGGGTAAAAAATGCACAGCAGCTGTTTATGCAGATGTGGGTATTTATCCACGGTGCGGGATGCATGGCTGTAACAGGTGATTTTGATCTTGATGAAGCTGCTTCAGTAGAGATGCTTGAGTCAGCTTATAAGGCATTTAGTCTATGAAGTTCGAAAATGATGTTGATGTTATCACCCGAATAAATGAATGCTATCCCAAAATGAGCAAAGGTAAGAAATCAATTGCGCTCTACATCTGCGATCACTATGAACAGGCAGTTTTTATGACAGCAGCAGAGGTTGGCAAGATTGTTGGCATGAGCGAATCTACGGTTGTAAGATTTGCCATGAGCCTTGGATATGATGGTTATCCTCAGTTCCAAAAGGCTCTTTCTGTCTGGGTTAGCGACAAATTTGGTTCAGTTGAGAAGGTTGGACGCAAGTTTGGGAAAAGCAGTGACGGAGAAATCCTGCAGACTATCCTTAGATCTGATATGTCCAACATTGAACAGACTATAAATAATATTGATGTTGCGGCATTTAAGACAGCGGTTGATATTATTTTAAAGGCTAAGACGGTTTATATCGTGGGACTTAGAAGCTGCGAGCCTTTGGCGGATTTTTTACATTTTTATCTGAATATTATCAGAGGCAACAACGTTCTTATAAAGACTACAAGTGTTTCTGAGATGTTCGAACAGATGATAAGGATCAACGACAGGGATTGTATAATAGGCATAAGCTTTCCAAGGTACTCCATGAGGACCTTAAAGTGCATGGAGTTTGCCAATGACAGAAATGCCAAGGTTATAACTATCACAGATTCTGTTCATTCACCAATGAATCTGTATTCTTCCTGCAATCTTTTGGCAAAGAGTGAGATGGCATCTATTGTTGACTCACTTGTGGCGCCCCTTAGCGTTATAAATGCTTTGGTTGTCGCTCTTTGCATGAGAAGGCCTGCTGATGTAAAGGCAGATCTTAAAATGTTAGAAGAGGCCTGGAACAATTATCAGGTATATTTAAACGATGAAATAGACTTTGCCTCTGATGCGCCTATGATAGGACTTCCGCTTCAGAACAGGCCTAAAGAGTCAGAGCAAGAGGATTTTTAATGAAGAAAATTGCAATAATTGGCTGCGGAGCAGCCGGTATGATGGCGGCGCTTTCTGCAGCTTCTGGCGGCAGCAGCGTCACTATTTTTGAAAAAAATGAAAAGCCCGGAAAAAAGATCTACATAACGGGAAAAGGCAGATGTAATGTGACAAATGCCTGTGCTGTAGAGGACTATTTTGGCTTTGTGCGCAGAAATGCACGATTTTTATACAGCGCTGTTTATGGTTTTGATAATAGTGCAGTTATGGACTTTTTTGAGAATAACAACTGTCATCTGAAGATAGAGAGAGGAGAGAGGGTTTTCCCTGTATCTGACCACTCTTCAGATATCATAAGGACCTTGTTTGATGCTGTAAAAAGGGCAGGAGTACAGGTGTTATTTGATACTACTGTTTTATCTGTTGAGGCATCGGGAGGAAAAGTGAGCGCAGTGACTTATTCATCAGGTGATGACCCGATCACAAGAGAAGAGTTTGACTCTGTGATCGTGTGCACCGGTGGAATGTCTTATCCTTCAACGGGTTCTACAGGAGATGGGTACAGATTTGCAAAAGACATGGGACACAGCATAGTTACGCCTGCTCCTTCACTTGTACCATTTGAGATAAAAGAAAGCTGGTGCAAGGACCTTCAGGGACTGTCACTTAAAAATGTCGGACTTAAGATGTTCACCATCGACAGCAGATCTGCCAAAAAGAGAAAGCCTGTCTATGACGGCTTTGGAGAGATGCTCTTTACCCACTTTGGAATCAGTGGTCCACTTGTTCTTACAGCAAGCTGCTATTATGATAAAGAAAAACAGTATGAGCTCTTCCTTGACTTAAAGCCCGCTCTTAATGAAGAACAGCTTGATAAAAGAGTTTTGAGGGATTTTGAGGAAGGCCTTAATAAGAGCTTTAAAAATATTTTGGGAGGTCTTTTCCCTTCAAAAATGATTCCTGTTATGATAAAGTTGTCAGGAATTGATCCTGAAAAGAAGGTTAACGAGATCACCAAAGAGGAAAGGCTTGCCTTTGTAAAGCTTATAAAGAGCGTTCCTATGACGATAACAGGAACAAGGGGCTTTAATGAAGCTATCATTACAAAGGGCGGAGTTAATGTAAAAGAGATAAATCCTTCCACTATGGAATCCAAGATTGTCGCAGGCCTTTACTTTGCAGGAGAAGTTATAGATGTAGATACCGAGACCGGAGGCTACAATCTTCAGGTTGCCTGGTCTACGGGACATCTTGCGGGCGAAAGCGCAGCAATGTAAGATATTTTTATAAGGAGTTTTTAGATTTATGAGTAAGCAGATTGCAATAGACGGACCTGCAGGAGCAGGAAAAAGCACAATAGCCAAAAAAGTGGCTGCTGAGCTTGGCTTTATCTATGTTGATACAGGAGCTATGTACAGAGCCATGGCTTTATATATGATAAAAAACGGTATCAGAGCTGATGAGCCGGAAAAGATAAGTGCTACCTGTGAAAGCGCCGATATTACTATCAGACACGAGAACGGAGAACAGGTTGTTTTATTAAACGGAGAAAATGTTAACGGTCTTATCAGAACAGAGGAAGTGGGAAATATGGCTTCCGCAAGCTCTGTAAACGGTGATGTCAGAAGAAAGCTTGTAGAGCTTCAGCAGAAGCTTGCAAGTGAAACTGATGTTGTAATGGATGGCCGTGATATTGGAACAGTAGTGCTTCCAAATGCTAATGTTAAGGTGTATCTTACAGCAAGCTCAAGAGTAAGAGCCGAGCGCAGATTTAAAGAACTCACTGCAAAGGGAGAAACTTGCGACATCGATGTGATCGAAAAAGATATTATTGAAAGAGATTACAGAGACATGCACAGGGAGATATCACCACTTAAACAGGCTGATGATGCGACACTGGTGGATTCTTCAGACATGACAATTGATGAAGTTGCAAAGACAATTGTTGACCTGTATAAAAATAATTAGGAAGGCATTAAGTAGATGGAAGTAATAGTTGCTGAGCACGCCGGCTTTTGCTTTGGAGTTACAAAAGCTGTTGAAACAGTATATGATCAGATAAAAAACGCATCTGATGTGAATATTTATACATACGGACCTATTATCCACAATGAGATAGTTGTCAGCGACCTCGAGAAAAAGGGCGTAAAAGTGATAAACTCAGTTGAGGAGCTTGATGGCATATCAGAGGGAACTATAGTTATAAGATCCCATGGGGTTACCAAGGAAGTTCATCAGAAAATTGAGGAAACCGGGCTGAATATCATTGATGCTACATGTCCTTTTGTAAAAAGAATCCATAAAATTGTGGATGAGGAGAGTAAGGCCGGAAAAAGCATCATTGTAGTAGGCAGTGCCAACCACCCTGAAGTTGAAGGAATCGTGAGCTATGCAAGGGGACCTGTATTTGTGATCGACTCACCAAAAGAGGCAGAAAATTTCAACGAAAACAGGGAACTGGAATACACATTAGTGTCCCAGACTACATTTAACAGGAATAAATTTCAAGAAACCGTTGAAATCTTTGAAAATAACGGTTACAATATTAATATTGTGAATACTATATGCAATGCAACCGACGAACGTCAGTCAGAAGCTGAGGAAATTGCAACCAAAGCGGATGCCGTGATAGTCATTGGTGGCGCCCACAGTTCCAATTCCAGGAAACTGTATGATATATGCAGTCAGAAATGTGAGCAGACATATTTTATTCAAACCCTGGAAGACTTGCATTTTAATAAAAATAATGACATCAAGCTTGTAGGGATTACCGCCGGGGCATCAACCCCAAAGAACATTATCGAGGAGGTTCAGAATTATGTCAGAACAAACTTTTGAACAGATGCTTAACGAATCGTTCAAAACAATTCACACAGGGGAGGTTGTTGAGGGAACTGTTATTGACGTTAAGCCTGACGAGATAATCCTTAACATTGGTTACAAGTCCGACGGTATCTTAACAAAGAGCGAATACAGCAACGACAACAGCATTGACCTTACAACCGCCGTTAAAGTTGGTGACACAATGGACGTTAAGGTCCTTAAGACCAACGACGCAGACGGACAGGTTATTCTTTCATACAAGAGACTTGCCATCGACAGAGGCAACAAGAGAATTGAGGAAGCCTTCAATAACAAAGAGGTACTTACAGCTAAGGTTGTTCAGGTACTTGAGGGTGGACTTACAGTAGTAGTTGATGAAGTTAGAATCTTCATCCCTGCAAGCCTTGTTTCTGATAGCTATGAGAAAGACCTTTCAAAGTATCAGGATCAGGAAATTCAGTTCGTTGTAACTGAGTACAATCCTAAGAGAAGAAGATATATCGGAAACAGAAGAATGCTTGTAACAGCTGAGAAGGCTGAAGCAGCTAAGAAGCTCTTTGATTCTATCAAAGCTGGCGATGTTGTTGACGGTATCGTTAAGAACGTTACAGATTTCGGTGCTTTCATCGATCTTGGTGGAGCAGACGGACTTCTTCATATTTCAGAAATGAGCTGGGGACGTGTTGAGAGCCCTAAGAAAGTATTCAAGGTTGGCGATACAGTTAAAGTTCTTGTTAAGTCAATTGATGGCAGCAAGATTGCTCTTTCAAGAAAGTTCGACAACGAGAATCCTTGGAAGGATGCTACAGAGAAATATGCTGTAGGCAACATCGTAAAGGGTAAAGTTGCAAGAATGACAGACTTCGGTGCTTTCGTAGAGCTTGAGCCTGGTATCGATGCACTTCTTCATGTTTCTCAGATCGCTAAAGAGCATGTTGAGAAGCCGGCTGATGTACTTAAAGTAGGTCAGGAAGTTGAAGCTAAGATCGTAGACTTCAATGAGGAAGAGAAGAAGATAAGCCTTTCAATCAAGGCTATGTTCGCTTCAGAGCCTAGCGAAGAAGCAGCTGAAGACGGAGACGTTGTTTCAGTTGATATCGACAAAGTAATCGCTGAGCAGAATGAAGAGAACTAATCAGATAAAATTTTCAAGGGACTGTGGTTTATACCACAGTCTCTTTTTTTACTGTCTCTTTAGAATAATTTAATTTTACATAAAATTGTATCTAATATAGAATTTAATAAGAGACGTTATAACAAATATTTGTCTACTTAATGTTAGGAGGATATCTACCTATGGAATACGATTACGAGTGGTTTAAAAAGGGTGTCTATGATTTGACCAAGATCGACCTTAACGCATATAAAGAAAAACAGATGAAGAGGAGAATTGATACTCTTATCGGAAAGTATGAAGTTAAGGGCTATGATGGATTCCTTGCACTTATAAAGAAAGATAGAGAAGCTCTGGATTCTTTTGTAACATACCTCACAATTAACGTTTCTGAGTTCTTCAGAAATATGGATCAGTGGAACCTTATGGATAAAGAAATGGTCCCTGAGCTTATGGGAAAATTCGGAAAGAATTTGAAAATCTGGAGTGCTGCCTGCTCTACAGGTGATGAGCCCTATACGATTGTTATGCTCCTTTCAAAGCATGTGCCTCTTAATCAGATCAATGTCTATGCTACAGACCTTGACGCTGTAGTTCTTGCAAAGGCTAAGGCTGCTATTTACGATAAAAAGGAAATTGCAAATGTACCAGAGGAGTTTAAGAAGAAATACTTCACAGAAACACCTGATGGAAAAATGAAGGTTTCAAGTGAGATCACATCAAGAGTTACATTTAAGCAGGCAGATCTTTTAAGAGACCCATATCCGAAGGATTGTAACCTCATTGTATGTAGAAATGTTCTGATCTACTTCACAGAAGAAGCGAAGGATGACATTTTCAGAAAATATTATGCCAACCTTACACCGGGAGGAATTCTCTTTATCGGCAGCACAGAGCAGATTGTAAACTATAAGGATATCGGATTTATCCGTAAGAACTCATTCTATTACGAAAAACCAAAGGCATAAAGATTTGATATTGCATACATAAATGTATAAGCAGCCCCTTGTCATACTTGCGTATGGCCAGGGGCTGCTTTTTTGACATGTGAAAAATAAATTGCTAAAGTTTAATTGTGAGAAAATATAGGGAAATTGGGCAAGTTGGGGATTTGTGATGGATAAAAAGAGTAAGATCCGCTATGATATCATACTTATAATTGGACTTTTAGTTATTACAGTTATTATTGCACTGGCTGTCAGACTTACGCAGAAGACAGGAAAAACTGTGGTGGTTTCAGTTGATGGAGTAGTAAAATATACATTTCCTTTGGATGAAGATATTGAGTTTAAGATAGAAGGGTATGAAGGTGGCACCAACTACCTTGTGATCAAGGATGGTGAGGCTTACCTTACTGAAGCTTCATGCCCCGACCTTTTATGTGTTCATATGGGGAAAATAAGTAGTCAGGGCCAGTCAATCATATGCCTTCCAAATAGAGTTGTTGTGGAAATAAGAGATGACAACGAAAATGATCTAAAAGAATACGACACAATAGTTGGTTAAATCAGATAATAAGTGCTGTTAGGGGATAATGATGGATAAAACAAAAAAGATAGCTACATATGGTGTTATGGCTGCACTTGCAATGATACTCAGTTATGTAGAGATGCAGCTTCCGGCTTTCGTGGCCATTCCAGGAGTTAAGTTGGGGCTTACAAATATAGTTGTACTTGTTGCGCTTTACAAAATGGGATATAAAAGCGCCCTATTCATCAATATTGTCAGGATTATTGCAGTCTCACTATTATTTGGCACTTTTATGAGCTTCGCCTTTTCTTTTACAGGAGGAATGCTCAGTACATTAGTAATGATACTCCTAAAAAAATCTGACAAATTCAGTGCGGTAGGAGTAAGTGTAGCAGGCGGTATTACCCATAACATAGGCCAGATCCTTGCTGCAATGCTCCTTTTAAACACAAAAGCCATCATCTGGTACCTTCCGGTTCTCTGGCTTTCGGGAATCCTCAGTGGCCTCCTGATAGGACTTATCGGGGCCCTGATCGTCAAAAGGATAAAATTCATGCAGTAACTTTCATATGTACAACTCCTACTCCTTTATAAATGTTTTTCGTGCAAATAAAAAATGTTCTTGCATTCTGATATGATTTGTGTATAATGTTTCTTTGTCGGCATTCAGCTGACATGAATCACGGAAATTCTTCCGATGATTTTCCACTTTTAATTTATTGACGACGCTTGCATGGGGCGTGTTTGTGCCTTTTTGCGAGCAATTACAGAAAGGGACATTGTTATGAATTTTAGAGGAAAATGGGACAAACAAAACAATTCGGTTAAGCTTTTGCTAAAAAAGCTTAAGAGGCACGACACGCTTGTGGTGGCAGTTGCGGTCATTATTGCGCTTGTGCTATGTGGAGGCCTGATCTACATCAGTACTCCTGTGGCTATGGCTACAGCAAAAGAAGAGTTTGCTGAAAGTGAGAAAGAGAGTAAAGAAGCAACAAATGAAAAACTTGATGAACTCCATGAGTATTTGACAGAGCTTGATAAAAGCATTGTTGACAGTAAAAATGGTCTTGATTCTTTTTATGAGCTTACAAAAGAGGATAAGACAAATGAGCATATAACTGAGAAAGTTACGACTCTTGGTGGTAATTTGAAAGAACTCCATAGCGAGGTGATTCAGACAGATAGTCAGATCCAGAATATGAAGGAGCTTATTGAGAAAAACGGAGGCGAGAATAAGGAGAAACTCAATCAGGAATTTAGCCAGGTTTCTGAAAGATTTAATCAGATAGAAAATAATTATTCCAAGGCCCAGACTGACAATAAAGAGCTTATGGATTCAATTAAAAATCTTATAAAGAGCAACGACACGAAGATGACAGGAGAGAATCTCAAGCAGTACACTGATCTTGTCACAAAGCTTTCTGATCTTGATAAGAACTTTACAACGGATATGGGCAAGTCTGTAGATCTTTTGGAAAAGAATATAAAAGAGCTTAACGAGGCCACTGAAAAGAGACTTGCAGAGCTGGATAAAACAACAAGCAGTAAGCTCGATGAGATGAATACATCCACGAAGAATAAGCTGGATGAAATGAATACATCCACAAAGAATAAGCTCGATGAAATTGATACAACCACCAAAAATAAACTTGATGAGATGAATAACTCAACAAACAATAAGCTCAGCGAAATGGATGCATCAACAAACCGTAAGCTTGATGAGATGAATACATCCACAAACAATAAGCTCGATGAGATGAATGCATCTACTAACAGCAGACTTGATGAAATGGGCAATTCTACTAATAGTAAACTTGATGACCTGGATAAAAGAACCGGCAGCAAATTGGATGAGCTTGGGAAAAACACTAATAATAAGCTGGATGAGATAAATAAGGCGACAAATGACAGATTAAATTCCATGGACAAGTCTACAAGCGACAAACTGGATTCTATGGATAAATCCACAAACAGCAAGATTGATGCAATGGGTAAGTCAACAAACAGCAAACTTGATGCTATGGATAAGGCTACCAGCAGTAAACTTGATGGAATGAACAAGACAAATACAAACAAGTTTAATGAGCTCAACACATCGATAAATAACAACTTTAAAAATATTACCAATACTTCTTTGAACAACACAAATGGTTTAAAGAGCTATATAACAACTGAACTTAATAAAACAAACGGAAAGATTGATAAGGTTTTTCAGCGTGTGAGTGATGGCAAAAAGCTATTGGCATCCACATTACTCACTAAGGGCGTTAAAGTCAGACAGGATGCCACATTTAAGGAACTTAGCGATGCTATAAATAAGATCCCGCAGCAGGTTGTCTTGGGAAATGGTGATGTTGCAGGCAAAGTTGAGTATGAATATCACTATCATAAGGATGGCGCCGGAAGAGTCTGTGATGAAGAATATGTTCCGGCTAATCGAAAAGGTGGATGTTACAACGTTTCAGTGACTCATAAGCATACTGACAGCTGTTATAAGATTGAGTACTGGTATTCATATAGAACAAGAAAAGACTGCGATAATCTGTATCACGTGACAGACCGTGATAACGGCGATGATCCTATCTTCAGATGGCGTTGTAATTATTGTGGATCGGAATATGACTCTGATGACGGTTACCATTCAGAATCCACTACAGATATCAATGTCTTCCGTGACAGAGGTAAGAGCGATCCTGAAGTGCATATGAATAAGATAAAAATATGTAAATATGAGGATGGACAGCTTTTGGGATACCGCCCATCCTGTGGTTATGTACACGGACAGATACTGAAAGCACATATTTCTTTTAACCAGAATTATAAGGACTATAACAGTACAGTGAATGTGCCTAGTCCAAGGAATGTAATGACTTCACACATGATGGTTTCTGATAAGACAATGGATCTTGAAAGCCTTTTTAAGGGATTTGAATTCTCTGATGATGGAAGTGCTGTATTTAAAGTGCCGATAGATGAGAGCACGGAAGGAATGTCTGATGCAAAAGAAATGTCGCCTATCGAGAGCTTGGATGAAAAGAAAAGTGAAGAGGCGGCACATGAACAGAGTACAATGGACAATTCTGGAAAAAATCTGAGTATTCAGGAAAATAATTCTTCAAATCAAAATGATTCATCAGCGCCGGAATCTATAGCACAGGAGAGCAGTTTGATTGAAAGCTCCTTTGATAATTATGAAATTTCTGAGAACAATACTCAATATGATGACGGAGTTAAAGAGGAAAAAGAAGAAGCAAACGATGCAGCGTCTACTGATTGCGCATCTGATCAGACTACTGATAATGAATAACAGACGCATTTCCCCCTTTCTTGACATTCATTTGTGGGCTGCTATAGAATAGACCTTGTTGTAGTAGTTATAGCACAGATAATGAATGTGCAGATTGGAGATATAATGACCAAGATAGATATTATTTCAGGATTTTTGGGAGCTGGTAAGACAACTCTTATAAAGAAGCTTTTAAAGGAAGCACTTGCAGGAACTAAGGTAGTTCTTATTGAAAATGAATTTGGTGAGATCGGAATTGACGGCGGATTTTTAAAGGAAGCCGGAATTGAGATCACAGAGATGAATTCAGGTTGTATCTGCTGTTCACTTGTAGGTGATTTTGAGACTTCACTTAAGCAGGTTATGGAGCAGTACGCACCTGAGCGTATCCTTATCGAGCCTTCAGGAGTAGGCAAGCTTTCAGACGTTATGAGAGCTATTCAGAATATTGCAGATACTTCTGATGATATGGAACTCAACAGCGCTGTTACTGTTGTTGATGTTTCAAAGGCAAAGGTTTATATCAAGAACTTCGGTGAGTTCTTCATTAATCAGATTGAGAACGCCGGAACAATCATCCTTACAAGAACAGACAAGGCTGATCAGAAAAAGATCGAAGAGGCTGTAGAACTTATTCGTAAGCATAACGAAAAGGCTACTATCATCACAACTCCACTTAATGAGATCACAGGAAAAGAAATCCTTGATACATTTGAGGGCAACAATGACCTCGAGGCAGAGCTTTTGAAGATGGTAATGGAGCAGGAAGAAGAGCATCACCATCACCATCATCACCACGGAAGCCACAAGACTGTTGCTGAGGATGGTTCAGTAGTTTACAGTGCACACCACGATGATGACGATGATGACGAGTGCTGCTGTCACCATCACCATGACGACGATGAAGAGCATGAGTGCTGTCATCACCACGATCATGATGAAGATGAGCATGAACACGAGCATCATCACCACCACGATCATGACGAGGATGAGCATGAACATGAGCATCATCACCACCACGATCATGACGAGGATGAGCATGAACATGAGCATCATCACCACCACGATCATGACGAAGATGAGCATGAACATGAGCACCACCATCACCACGATCATGACGAAGATGAGCATGAACATGAGCACCATCATCACCACCATGATGCAGCAGATGTATTTATCAGCTGGGGAATGGAGACACCTCTCAAATATACAGAGGATGAGATAAAGGGCATGCTGGCTCAGCTCGAGGATGATGAGAGATTTGGTATCGTTCTTCGTACAAAGGGCGTTGTTCCAAGCACAGACGGATCATGGATCGAGTTTGACTATGTACCAGGTGAAGCTGATGTTCGTAAGGGCGCAGCAGATGTAACAGGTAAGTTCTGCGTAATCGGATCTGAACTTAAAGAGGAGAACCTTGAGAAGCTCTTCCGCAGACTTTGATAGACAGAAGTTAAGCGATTATGATAAGGAGAATGAATTTGAAACCAGTATATATAATCAATGGCTTTCTCGACAGTGGAAAGACAGATTTCTTCAGATATACAATTGCACAGCCTTACTTCAGAACAAAAGGCAAGACTCTTTTGATCGTCTGTGAGGATGGCGAGAATGATTATGAGGAAAAGCTTCTTAAATCTACAAACACTGTTATTGAGAAAATAGAAGACGAGGAAGACTTTAATCCGGATGCGCTTATTGCACTTGATGCAAAGCACAATCCTGAGAGAATCCTTGTTGAGTATAACGGAATGTGGAACTTTAAGAACTTAAAGCTCCCTGTAATGTGGAATCTTGAGCAGCAGATAACTGTAATAGACGCTTCAAGTTTTGAACTGTATTTCAACAACATGAAGTCTCTTCTTGCAGAGCAGATCAGAAATTCTGACCTTATTTTATTCAACCGCTGCGATGGAATTGAGGACCTTGCTTCTTATAAGAGAAATGTTAAGGCTATCAACCAGAAGGCTGATATTATCTTTGAAGATAGAAATGGTGAAGTGGACGTAACTCTGGATGAGGATCTTCCTTTTGATCTTAATGCTAATCCTATCGATCTCAACAACTATGGCTATGGAATGTTCTATCTTGATGCTCTTGACCATGTTGACAGATATGAAGGCAAAACGGTCAGATTTAAAGGTATGGTGCTTAAGCCAACAGAGTTCCCTGAGAACCGCTTTGTTCCGGGAAGAATGGCAATGACATGCTGCGCGCAGGATATGCAGTTTTTGGGCTTTGCATGTGAGTATGACAAGGTAGCTGACCTTAATGAAAAGGATTGGGTCCTTGTTACTGCAAAGGTTGAGAAGCAGTATGTTGAGGAGTATCAGGGCGAAGGACCTGTTCTTAAGGCTATATCAGTTGAAAAGACAACAGAACCTGATAATCCGGTAATAGATTTTTCGAATCCGGAACAGTAAGTAGTTTTTTGGGGGGATTATTTTGTTTAATTATTTACCACATCAGTGGCTTTTTCTATTCTATCTATACAGCTTTTTTGGGTGGTGCTTCGAATCCACTTATGTATCTATATTAAATAAAAGGTTTGTAAACAGGGGCTTTATGCGAGGCCCCTTTTTACCTTTATATGGCAGTGGCGGGATAATGATGCTTGTTGTATCAAAGCCCTTTTATTCCAATATACTTTTGGTCTATCTGGCAGGATGCGTTGGTGCTACAGCCCTTGAATACGTTGTGGGCGTTTTGATGGAACTGCTTTTTAAGGTTAGATACTGGGACTATTCGGATAAGTTCCTTAATATCAATGGGCATGTATGTCTTGAATCCACACTTGTTTGGGGATTTTTCACTGTTGTTTTCACGCATTATCTTCAGATTCCTGTGGAAAACTTCATAATGTCCATACCTTACAATTTCCTCACTGTTTTTACAACGGTGCTAACTGTTTATGTGAGCTGCGATTTTATGGTGGCCTTTAAGACAGCCATCGATCTAAGAGATTTCCTTGTATATATGGAAAAAGCTAAAGAAGAAATGGGCAAAATGCAGAAGAGACTCGATGTTATCATTGCCTTTAAGGGCGAGGATGTTCGTGAGACCATTGGTCAGAGAGTAGATGGCATAAGCTCAGAAATTGGTAGTAGAGTAGAAGTTTTGAGCTCTGGAATTGGCAGCAGAGTAGATGTACTTAGTGGAAAATTGGAAAAATCTTTCGCCGGTTTAAAAGAAAGGCTCTATCATGATCCTTCTCCAAGCATGTTAAATGTAAGAGAAGAGGTTGGCGAAATGTATGCAAAGTACCGTATCCTTATGGATAGGCTTGCTCCAAAGCCAATAAGAGGCTTCTTTGAATGGTATAGAAACAGGACTATTCTTGGTAACCCCGGAATGGTTTCGGGTAAGTTTAAGACAAGCTTGGAAGAGATAAAAGAAAAAGCTGCAAGCTTTAGAAAGAAATGATCAATAGAAAAGTAAAAAAATAAAACCACATGTCGGTGAGAAGACATGTGGTTTTTAATTTATATATTCTTATAAAAAAAGATTAAGCCATCTTATTTACAGCCTGAGCAAGACGAGAAACTTTTCTTGATGCTGTGTTCTTCTTGAATACACCCTTTGACTCAGCCTTGTCAATTGCAGATGTTGCGTTAAGAAGTGCCTTAGCAGCCTCGTCCTTGTTGCCAGCTTCGATAGCAGCACGAACCTTCTTGATCTCTGTCTTTACAGCTGATTTGATGATCTGATTTCTCTCAGCCTTTTTCTTATTAACTAAAACTCTCTTCTTGGCGGATTTAATATTTGCCATAATTACCTCCGAATATTATAACTATTTGTATTTTTAGTGATGATAATGACTGAGGCTAGACACGGAAAGCCTTTTGTCACATACTCTAGAATATATTAGATGAAATATCGCAAACTGTCAATAGATTTTTGGTTTTAAGAGTTTTTTCGAGGACCGAATTGTGGTATATTATGATGACAGGGTCGAAAGTTATTTATGACGGAGCAATTCGTGTCATCAGTTAGGGGCAAGATTTACTTTGGCCCTTTCATTATCTAATTTTAGAAAGAGGATTTTTGCGTGGATCAGAGTAAGATTAGGAATTTTTGTATAGTAGCACATATAGACCATGGTAAGTCAACTCTTGCTGACAGAATGATCGAGAAAACCGGCGTTCTTACCAGTAGAGAAATGCAGAACCAGGTCCTTGATAATATGGATATAGAGCGTGAGAGAGGAATCACTATCAAGTCTCAGGCTGTCAGAATGATTTATAAGGCAAAAGATGGTGAGGAATACACCTTTAACATGATAGATACTCCAGGACATGTAGACTTTGGATATGAAGTATCCAGAAGCCTTGCAGCCTGTGATGGTGCTATTTTGGTAGTCGATGCAACACAGGGAGTTGAAGCCCAGACACTTGCTAACGTGTATATGGCACTTGATCATGACCTTGATGTTTTCCCCGTAATTAATAAAATTGACCTTCCAAGTGCCCAGCCGCAGGAAGTTAAGGACGAGATAGAGGATGTTATTGGAATTGAGGCGCAGGATGCACCTCTTATTTCAGCTAAAAACGGAATTGGAATAGAGGATGTATTAGAGGCGGTTGTTCATAAGATTCCTGCTCCGGCCGGAGATTCAACCAAGCCTTTGACAGCGCTTATTTTTGACAGTATCTATGACTCTTATAGAGGCGTTATTGTATTCATCCGTGTAAGAGACGGCATTATCAAAAAAGGCATGAAGGTGAAATTCATGGCAACAGGTGCTGAGGCCGAGGTTGTAGAAGTAGGATATTTTGGTCCCGGAAGATTTATTGCCAGCGATGAACTTACTGCCGGAGATGTAGGTTACTTTACTGCATCCATCAAGAATATTCAGGATACACGTGTTGGTGATACAGTTACTGATTTTGCAAAACCATGTGCAGAGGCACTTCCCGGATACAAAAAGGTTATGCCTATGGTTTACTGCGGACTTTATCCTGCAGATTCTGCACATTATTCCGACCTTCGTGATGCCCTTGAAAAGCTTCAGCTTAATGATGCATCTCTTTTCTACGAACCTGAAACATCTCAGGCTCTTGGATTTGGTTTCAGAGCAGGCTTTTTGGGACTCCTTCATTTGGAAGTTATTCAGGAAAGACTTGAAAGAGAGTATGATCTGAATCTTGTAACCACAGCCCCTGGCGTTGTTTACAAGGTTCATAAGACAGACGGAACAGTATTTGACCTCACCAACCCTACTAATCTTCCTGATCCATCTGAAATAGAATATATGGAAGAGCCTATCGTAAATGGCGAGATCATGGTTACAACTGATTATGTTGGTGCGATCATGCAGCTTTGCCAGGAGAGACGTGGTAAGTACCTCAGTACTGACTATATTGAGCAGACAAGGGCAATCCTTAAGTATGAGCTTCCACTTAACGAGATCATCTATGATTTCTTTGATGCCCTCAAATCCAGATCAAGAGGATATGCATCTTTTGACTATGAACTTAAAGGCTATGAGAGGTCTGAGCTTGTTAAGCTCGATATTCTGATAAACAGAGAAGAGGTCGATGCGCTGTCATTTATAGTCCACAAAGACGGGGCTTATGAGAGAGGCCGTAAGATGTGCGAGAAGCTTAAAGAGGAGATTCCAAGGCATCTGTTCGAGATTCCTATCCAGGCAGCAGTCGGTGGCAAGATAATCGCAAGAGAAACTGTTAAGGCTTATCGCAAGGACGTTCTTGCCAAGTGCTATGGCGGTGATATAACACGTAAAAAGAAACTTCTTGAGAAGCAGAAGGAAGGTAAGAGAAAAATGCGCCAGATTGGTAATGTTGAAGTGCCACAGGCAGCTTTCCTTTCTGTTCTTAAGCTTGATAATACCGATTAAGATGAAAAATAATCTATCACTATATGTTCATATTCCTTTTTGTGTAAAAAAGTGCCTGTACTGCGACTTTTTATCTTTTCCTGCAAATGACGATCTGATAAAAAGCTACGTTGAGGCACTTAGGAGGGAAATTGTTATTTCTTCACCAGAATTTGTGGATAACAATGTCAGATCCATATTTTTTGGTGGAGGAACGCCCTCGTTTGTTGATGCAAAAGAGATATGCGATGTGTTACACCTTATAAAAGAGAACTTTAATGTGTCTGCGGACGCAGAAATAAGCATTGAAGCCAATCCTGCTTCTGCAATGAGAGAAAAGCTCTTTTCATACCGGGAGGCTGGATTTAACAGGCTGAGCATCGGAGCGCAGTCGCTGAATGATGAGGAACTAAAAAAGCTCGGAAGAGCCCATGACAGCAGGATGTTCTTTGAAACCTATGATAATGCAAGGAGCGTCGGCTTTGACAATATCAACATTGATATTATGAGCGCGCTTCCTGACCAGAGTCTTGAAACATATCTTGGTACAGTAAAAAAGGTGATCAGTTTAAAGCCTGAGCATATTTCAGCCTACAGTCTGATAGTAGAAGAAGGGACTCCTTTTTATGACATGGAGCTAAGTCTCCCATCAGAAGAGCTTGATAGGGAAATGTACCATGAGACAAAGAGTCTTTTAGCTGAGAGAGGCTATCACAGATATGAGATATCTAACTATGCTTTAAGTGCACAGACAGAGTGTTTTCACAATAAGGTTTACTGGAGACGTGGCAATTACTTAGGCCTGGGTCTTGGGGCTTCATCTATGGTAAAAAACACCAGGTGGAATAATGTTACTGACATGAGTCAGTATAAAAAGGCCTTTGAAAGTGATGCTGCCTTGGAATACAAGGAGAACGTGCAGACACTCTCTAAACAGGAACAGATGGAAGAGTTTATGTTCCTGGGATTAAGGCTTGTAGAAGGTGTGGACGTTGACAGTTTCAAAGATTGTTTTGAGTGCGACATTTATGATGTGTATTCTGAGACAATTGAAAAGTATACAGGGATGGGACTTTTGGAAACTTATGATTCTCTTAATGAGGATGGAAACATGGCCCATAAACTGCGTCTGACTGACAGGGGACTTGACGTAAGCAATACAGTAATGGCTGATTTTTTATTTACTTAATTTTTTACAGAGGAGAATGTGGGGATGAATTACAATTTTTTTGCACTTATATCCAGAATGAAATACATTGACAGATGGGCACTTATGCGAAATACAAGGGCAGAAAATCTCTGTGAGCATTCTATGGAGGTTGCGATCATAGCCCATGCGCTCTGTACGATCGGAAATGTGCGATACGGCAAGAACCTTGATGCTGACAAAGCGGCACTTATAGGTCTTTATCATGATGCGTCAGAGATCATAACGGGTGACATGCCTACTCCGGTAAAATATTTTAATGCAGATCTTAAAACTGCCTATAAGCAGGTGGAGACCATAGCAGATAATAAGCTTTTGGAAAAACTTCCGGAAGATTTAAGACCTGTGTATGAAGAGATTTTCAAGTCTTCTGAAGATGAGAATGAAGTTTATATGAGAAAACTTGTAAAGGCAGCTGATAAGCTATCTGCCCTTATCAAGTGTATAAATGAATTAAATGCAGGTAACAGCGAATTCAGAACTGCAAAAGAGAGTACCGGCAAATCGATCAGAAGCTTATATCAGGACCTTCCTGAGGTTTTGGATTTTGTAAATGAGTTTTTGGCTTCCTATGGAAGCACTCTTGATGAACTCACATGATATGGATATTAATTGCTTTTTAGTTAAATTAGATTCATAATTATAGACATAACAATGATGAGGGGCTTTTTATATGTCAAAAATAGAGGATATCTTAAGAGAAGCGAAGGAAAAAGGAGCATCTGACGTACATATTACAGTAGGTCTACCTCCTAAAATGCGATTAAATGGCAAACTTATCGCAATGGACAATTACGATAAGATGATGCCTGCAGATACTAAGCTTATTGCTGACGAAGTAATGAATGACAAGCAAAAAGAAAAGCTTGAAGAAAACGGTCAGCACGATATGTCTTTTTCTATTCCGGGAATAGGGCGTTACCGTCTTAATATTTTCAAGCAGCGTGGCTCCATTGCTATGGCTTTTAGAGTTGTTGCAACTCAGATTCCGACAGCGGAAAGTCTTGGCATACCGGAAACAGTAGTTGACCTCTACCAAAAACAAAGAGGCCTTGTTCTTGTAACAGGTCCAACAGGAAGCGGTAAATCAACCACACTTGCTTCTATCATTGACATGATCAACAACAACAGAGAGGCGCATGTTATCACTCTTGAGGATCCTATCGAGTTTACCTATCAGCACAGAATGTCAATTGTAAACCAGAGGGAGATCGGAACTGATTCAAACAGCTATGCCAACGCACTTAGGGCAGCTCTTCGTGAAGATCCTGATGTAATCCTTGTGGGCGAAATGCGTGATCTTGAGACTATAAGCACAGCCATTACTGCAGCGGAGACAGGACACCTTGTTCTCTCAACAGTACATACTATAGGTGCTTCCAATACAGTAGACAGACTCATCGATGTATTTCCTTCTCATCAGCAGCAACAGATACGTATTCAGCTGGCTGGAGTATTGGAAGCTGTTATTTCCCAGCAGCTCATTCCTACAACTGATGGCGTTTCCCGTGCAGCAGCCTTTGAAGTTCTCCATGTAAACAGCGCTGTCAGAAACCTCATCCGCGAAGGAAAGTCCCATCAGCTCATAACCTATATGCAAACATACCGCAAACAGGGCATGATGACAATGGATGACGCCATCCTTGAACTCTACCGTGCTCAAAAGATATCCCGTGAAAGCGCCCTTCAGTTCGCACAGGATCCTGACACCATGCAAAATAAAATGCTCAGATAAGAAAATGGCTACGTACGTAGCCATTTTTTTGCGTAGATTTTTGACTTGCACGAGGGGAGTTTTTGTTGTATAGTATGCAAGTTGGTTAAAATTGTTAATGCTCAATAGAAGTTTGCAAAGTTCTTTTGCAGACTGATTACCCATATTTAATTTAATAGTGAGAGAGGAAGTTTATGTTTAGTACAGTTACTTCGGGAGCTGTCAGGGGCATTTTGTCTTACCTTATTGAGGTAGAGGTGGATGTTTCGACGGGACTCCCTGGTTTTAGCATGGTTGGCTTTATGAGCGGCGATGTAAGAGAGGCTGGTGACAGAGTTAAGGTGGCACTTAAAAATATAGGTGTTAAGATACCGGCTTCTAAGATCACGGTCAATCTGTCCCCTGCAGATATCAGAAAAGAAGGCATTGTGATAGATCTTCCAATGGCTGTTGCGATACTGATCGCCATGGGGGAACTGGAAGAAAAATGTGTTAAGGATATGGTTATTTTAGGTGAACTTGGTCTTGATGGAGAAGTTAAGCCGGTGAAGGGAATTCTTCCAATTGTTACTAAGGCAAAAGAGATGGGAATAAAGACAGTTCTTTTACCAAAAGATAATGCAATGGAGGGCGCAGTTGTCGATAATATCAGGATTATTGGGGTTGGGTCACTTCAGGAAGCAATCTGTTATCTTGCTGCGTCTGAAAATGAAAGGGATAGTCTCATAAAGCCCACAACTGTGAATGTCAGAGAAATATTTGAAAGGGATTTAGGCAGAGAAGACGGCCTTGATTTTGCAGATATCAACGGTCAGGCTGCAGTTAAAAGAGCTGTAGAGGTTGCGGCAGCGGGATTTCATCATCTACTCCTTGTGGGACCGCCGGGATCAGGAAAGAGTATGGTGGCCAAAAGAATCCCCTCCATAATGCCAAAGCTTTCTTTGGAGGAGAGCCTTGAAGTGTCAACAATCTATTCGGTTGCCGGAGAACTTAAGGAAAATCAGGCGCTTATAACCAGAAGACCATTTATGAGTCCCCATCACTCCATAACTGAGACGGCTCTTACGGGAGGCGGCAATGTGCCACGCCCCGGCGTAATTTCCCTGGCCCACCGAGGAGTTCTGTTTCTTGATGAAATGGCAGAATTTCCAAGGACTAAGCTTGATATGCTACGCCAGCCAATGGAGGATAAGTTTATACATATAGCAAGAAGCAGAGGAACTTTTTCCTATCCTGCGGATTTTCAGTTAGTAGGGGCTCTAAACCCTTGCCCCTGCGGGTATTATCCGGACAGAAACAAGTGTAAATGTACATCTAACGAGATCAAAAGATATCTTGGCCATATTTCAGGACCAATTCTTGACAGGATCGATATATGCGTAGAAGCGCCAAGGGTAGATATATCCGATCTTTCTCAGAAATCCAGAAGTTTAAATGAATCAAGCAAAACCATAAGACAAAGGGTGATGGCGGCCAGAAAAAGACAGGAAGAGCGATTTAGGGGAACAAATCTTAAGTTCAATTCTGAAATGTCACCCGGAGACATCCAAAAGTATTGTCCACTTGGTAATATTGAACAGTCGTATCTTGAGAGTGTCTTTTCTAAGATGGAGCTGAGCGCCAGAGCCTATCACAAAATTCTCAGGATTGCCAGAACCATTGCGGATCTTGAAAACAGCGAAAAGATAACAAGGCTGCATATTATGGAGGCAGTAAGCTATCGAATGACAGATGGCAAATATTGGAGCCAAAGAGAGGAGTAAGCTAATGACAGAAAACGAATATGCCTATTTTTTATACAATATCCCGGGGCTTGGGAATAAGGGTATTTATAGTATTTTGGGGACTGGTGTTACCTGCAGGGATATTTTTAACATGGATGAAAAGAATTTGAGCCTCCTCGTAAAAGAAAAGACTTCAAAAATAAAGCCTGCAAAAGAAATAATCGAAAGAAGAAAAAACTGGAATTTTGAAAAAGAGGCAGAAAAACTAAGAGCCCAGGGGATAAGGTTTATTTCTGCCTGTTCTGATGAGTTTCCGGAGCGATTAAGGTATATCCCTGATCCGCCATTTGCAATCTATGTAAAGGGAAGGCTTCCAAAACCGGAGATCCCTTCAGTATCTATTGTTGGGGCACGCATGTGCTCTGATTATGGGAGGTTTATGTCAAGAGAATTCGGTAAGGGCCTTGCTATTGCAGGAGTTCAGGTTATAAGCGGAATGGCAAGAGGAGTCGATGGCATAAGCCAGAAGGCAGCAATAGAAGCAGGAGGAAGTTCCTTTGGAATTCTGGGCTGCGGTGTAGACATCTGTTATCCCGAGGAAAACAGGGATGTATATAACAGGATATGCGTAAATGGCGGCCTTATTTCAGAATATCATCCCGGTACTGAGCCAAAACCTAATCTTTTTCCTATGCGCAACAGAATCATAAGCGCGCTGGCCGATATATTGCTTGTGGTTGAGGCCAGGCAGAAGTCCGGAACTCAGATAACTGTGGACCAGGCTCTTGAGCAGGGAAAAGAGGTCCTGGCAGTTCCCGGGAGAGTCACTGACAGATTAAGCGATGGCTGCAACTTTTTGATCAGTCAGGGGGCGGGAGTTGCTCTTTCTGTGGGAGATGTACTTGACAGGCTTTGGAGAGGCACAGCCGCAGGCAATAACGATGACAGGACCAAAGATAAAAATGCAGATGCCCCCGAAGAAAAAAGCATTGTTTGTGGTGAAAAGTGTAGGAATGATCAGAATGATAATGAGGATGACTTTGGATTGGAAGAGCGAAGATCAATAGAAGATGAGATCGTCGATGTTGTGGATATCATCCCTGTTTCCGCTTCATCTATCATGGAGAGATTGTATGAAAAAGAAATTACCATTTCCGTTCCGGAACTTATGGGGAAACTAATGGATCTGACCTATAAAAGATTGATCATCCAGGACGGCGTTTATTACAGAAAACGCATAGGATGAGCTTTTGTGGCACCGATTGCGCAAAACGTTTCCGGCAACGATGCCGAAAACGTTTCCGGTGAAAAAGTCAATGTGCAATCTGTATAAAAGTGTGAACGTTTTATCATAAAAAATGCTTTATTGACAAAAAAGTGCACAAGACCTAAACTTTTTTACAGAGCAACCGATTGCGCGATAGTGCGCAATGTGGAAAGGTACGAAAAAACGGAGGGATAAAAATGAAAAAGAAATTGGTTTCTGTTTTATTGTCAGCAGCAATGGGCGCTACACTCCTTGCTGGATGTGGACAGCAGGCAGCTCAGGAGGCTGCAGAAACAGCTCAGGAAACAGCTGAGACTGTAGCTGAGACAGCTCAGGAGACAACTGAGGCTGTTCAGGAAGCTGCAGAAGAGATTACAGATTATGGCACAGGCGAAGTTAAGGTTTGGGTTGCTGATGCTGTAGTTGATTTTACAAATCAGCAGATCGCTAAATTCCAGGAAGCACACCCTGAAATGTCAGGTTACACATTCACAGTTGAGGCAACTGGTGAAGGTGATGCTGCCGGAAACATGATCACAGACGTTGAGGCTGGTGCTGATGTATATGTATTTGCACAGGATCAGATCGCAAGACTTGTTTCTGCAGGTGCTCTTGAAGAGGTTGAGCCAGCTAACGCAGAGATGGTTAAGGCTCAGAACGATGCAGGTGCTGTTGGCGCTGCTACAGTAGGTAACACACTTTATGCTTATCCTCTTACATCAGATAACGGATATTTCCTTTACTATGATAAGAGCGTTGTAACAGATCCTTCTTCTCTTGAGAAGATCGTTGCAGATTGCGAAGCAGCAGGAAAGAACTTCTACTTCGAGATCAACTCAGGCTGGTACCAGACAGCATTCTTCTTTGGAACAGGTGCACAGCTTACATATGACACAGATGATGCAGGTAACTTCACAAAGTGCAATTCAACATATGCAAGTGATGCAGGTGTAGTTGCTCTTAAAGAGATCATTGAACTTGCTCAGTCAAAGTCATTCCAGAATGGTTCATCAGTTTCTAACGCAACAAACTGCGCAGCAATCGTTGATGGAACATGGGATTCAGAAGCAGCTAAGGCAATGTTTGGTGACAACTATGCATGTGCTAAGCTTCCTTCATTCGAAGGCTCTGATGGAAAGACATATCAGATGAGCGGTTTTGGTGGATTCAAGCTTCTTGGTGTTAAGCCTCAGGAAGATGAGCTTAAGCTCGCTGTATGTGATGCTCTTGCTGCATACCTTTCAAGTGAGGAAGTTCAGCTTGCAAGATTCGAAGCAGTAGGCTGGGGCCCTTCAAACTTAAATGCACAGCAGTCTGATGCTGTTAAGGCTGACGAAGCACTTTCAGCTCTTGCTGATCAGCTTCAGTACACAATTCCTCAGGGTCAGTATCCTGGTGATTACTGGTCACTTGCTACATCACTTGGTGATTCTGTAATTTCCGGTGAGATTGCAGCAACTGCAAGCGATGAGGATATTTTAAAGGCTCTTACAGATTTCCAGACAACTTGCGAAAGCTATGCAAAATAATTAGCTGAAAATTGTATCAAAGCTATGATTTCAAGGCTCGGAATACCTATTATTCCGAGCCTATATTTTCAGTAGAGCACTTAAAGTTAAGAAGGGAGGTCCAGGCATGGCAGGAAGTACTGGAAAAAAGAAAACTAAAAACGTTGGCTCTGGTCTTGAATCTGTTAAGCAGGTATTTAAGAATATTGGGGTGACATTTGTTGAGGGGGATTTTAAAACCAAATTATCATATTTGATCTTTGGTTTTGGTCCGATGCTTAGGGGACAAATTCTTATAGGAGCAGTACTTCTTTTACTGGAAGTTCTATTTTTCTGGTACATGACCGGATTTGGCTGGCAGTACCTTTCTAAAATTTCAACACTTGGAACAGTAGCAACTCAGAAAGTAGGAAGAAAGACTGTTTACGGTGATAACAGCTTCCTTATCCTTTTGTTCGGTGTACTGAGTGCATTCGCAGTGATCGCATTTTTTGTAGTGTGGTATCTGAACATCAGGGAGAACAGAAAAGAAGAGCTGCTGCTAAAGGCAGGAAAAAAACTTCCTTCAAACAAGGATACATTCTTATCTCTTTTTGATAAGAACTTTGATAAGACACTTCTTTTCTTACCTGTTACAGGAATATTTGTATTCACAGTTTTACCTATCGTTTTCATGATCTGTGTCGCTTTTACAAATTACGATGCAAATCATCAGGCGCCATCCAATCTTTTTACATGGGTTGGACTTGAAAACTTTAAAAACCTTGTTTCATTCGGAACAGAGGGCTTTGGACCCACATTTTTACAGGTTCTTTTGTGGACACTTGTGTGGGCTTTTCTTGCTACATTTATAGACTATTTCCTTGGTCTTGGAGTAGCAATACTTATCAATAAAAAAGGAGTAAGATTCAAAAAGCTCTGGAGAACCATCCTGGTTATGACTATTGCGGTTCCTCAGTTCGTATCACTTCTTTATATCATGAAAATGTTCGCTAATGACGGACTTATCAATGGATACCTTATAAAGTGGGGCATCATTAAAACTGCTATTCCTTTCTGGACTGATCCTTTACTTGCCAAGATAACGATCATTGTCGTCAATATCTGGATTGGTATTCCATATCTTATGCTGATTGCAACGGGACTGCTCATGAACATTCCTGAGGACCTCTATGAGAGCGCCAGGATCGATGGTGCCAACGGTTGGCAGATGTTTAAGAGTATCACCCTTCCATATATGTTATTTGTGACTGGACCATTTATCCTGACTCAGTTTACCGGAAACCTCAATAACTTTAATGTTATTTACCTTCTGACTCAGGGCAAACCTCAGTCAATGAATCTTGCCGGCAACGCCGGAAACACAGACCTTTTGGTAACATGGCTTTACAAGATGACTGTAAATGACACTAACTACAAGATGGCAGCAGTAATAGGTATCATGGTATTTATAGTAACTGCTATATTCGCACTTGGTGTATATGGCCTGCTTCCATCAGTAAAGGATGAGGAGGGCTTCCAATAATGAATAAATCATATAAAACAAAAAGAACAATAGGAAATGTGATCGCATATATTGTTCTTATACTTATCAGTATCATATGGCTGTTCCCTTTTGTGGGACTTGTTCTTCAGAGCTTTAGATCATATGCAACAGAATATGGCGGAATGGTTGATTACCTTTTGCCCAAAGCTTTTTCACTTGATAATTACAAATTCCTGTTTTCAGGTGAGACAAACTATGTCAGATGGTATAGCAATACCCTTATAATCGCATTCTTTGTCACTGCTTTCCAGACTATCATTATCCTCTGTGTAAGCTATGCACTTTCAAGAATGAGATTTGCAGGAAGAGAACTACTTATGCGCTTTTGGCTTATTTTAGGTCTTTTCCCCGGATTCCTTACTATGATCTGCCTGTATTTCCTTTTAAAGCAGTTTGGACTTACTCAGGCAGGTGCTATCCCGGGCCTTATCCTTGTATCGGTAGCAAGTTCAGGTATGGGATACTACGTATGCAAAGGATATTTTGACACAATTCCTAAGGCTCTCGACGAAGCAGCAAGAATTGATGGCGCTACAAGAGCAAGAATATTCTTTACAATGATCATTCCTATGTCAAAGCCTATCATCATTTACACAGCACTTGTTGCCTTCATGGCACCATGGTGTGACTATGTATTTGCTTCTTATGTTGCTTTTGGCCACGATCAAAGTTACAATGTAGCAGTTGCCATGACCAGATGGGTATGGACAAACGACTACCAGGGCTACTTTACAAGGTTCTGTGCAGGCGGCGTTCTCATCGCCATTCCTGTAACATTACTGTTCATGTTCCTTCAGAAATATTACGTTGAAGGTGTAACCGGCGGAGCTGTGAAGGGCTGATTTTACTAGATTTTTAAAGCGCAAGCGCATAAAAATCTTAGTAAAATCGTGTTAAGGCTCACATGCTTGCATGTGAGAGCTTAACTTCCTTATGAAAAACATGTGTAGAAGAAATCGTGTTAAGGCGAGCAAGGCGAGCGAAGCGAGAAAAGAGTGTTATGAACAATCCAAAACTCACAATTGATGATGTTGCCAAGGCTCTTGGGATTTCCAAGACCACCGTATCCAGAGCTATTTCCGGAAAAGGCAGAGTTGGAAATTCCACTAAGAGCAAGGTAATGGAATATATTGAAAAGCATAATTACAGACCAAATGTTATGGCAAGAGCTCTGGCAAAACAGAGAACCTATAACATAGGCGTAGTATGGCCTGATGACTATAACGCTGTCGATCTGCCTTTTTTTCAGAGATGTATGGTCGGCATGAGTGAAATAACCTCATCCTTTGGCTATGACATTGTGGTTTCGCTTATTGCCGGCGATGACATTTCAGGTCTTAAAAGAGTTGTTGAGAACCATAAGGTAGATGGCATCATTCTTACCAGAACTTTAGTGAATGATAAGCCGGCTGCTTACCTCAAGGAATGCGGAATTCCTTTTGTGGCTATAGGCAGTTCAACGGATCCTGATATCATTTGTGTAGATAATGCCAACTATGAAGCATGTAAGGAGCTCACATCTGTTCTTATTGCCAAGGGTCTTAAAAAACTTGCACTTATCGGTGGTTCCACAGAGCATATCATCACAAGGACAAGGCATAATGGCTTTGCGTCTGCTTTTGTGGATGCGGGTCTTGAAATGGATCCGGCTCTTGTTTACCTTGATGTTGAAAAGACAGCTAAAGTGGGCGGAATATTAAAAGAACTGCTTAAGAAAAATATAGATGGAGTCATCTGTATGGACGACAATCTTGCAGGAGAGGTTATTGCAAGGTGCAGGGAAGAACATATTCTTGTTCCGGAAAAGCTTAAAGTTGCTTCTTTTTACAACAGCTCCATTTTGGAAAGTTCAGTTCCTTCAGTTACGTCGCTTAATTTTGACGATAGAAATCTTGGAGCGACGGCGGCCAAAAAGCTGCTTGAGCTCATAGATGGGCAGGATGTTTCAAACACTGTTCTTACTAACTACGAAGTAATACTAAAAGAAAGTACTAAATAAGAAACGGGGAGTTTTTATGAAGATATTGTCAGATTCAAAGGTTGGATTTGACCCGATCAGTCTGATTGTTGATGGGAAAAGAGTATTCCCAATGATGGGAGAGATGCACTTTAGCAGATATCCCCATCAGTACTGGGAAGAAGAACTCTGCAAGATGAAAGCGGGAGGAATTGATATAGTTTCTCTCTACGTCATCTGGATCCACCATGAGGAAATCCATGGTGATTTTGATTTTAGCGGAGACAGAAATTTAAGACTGTTTTTGGAAACAGTTAAAAAATGTGGCTTATATGCAATATTGAGAATTGGCCCATGGGCACATGGAGAGGCAAGAAACGGTGGATTTCCTGACTGGCTTTTAAAAGATTCAGTGGATAATGGCTACGAAGTCAGGACTGATGCGCCACGCTATCTTGAACATGTAAGAAAGTTCTATGAAAAGACATTTGAACAGGCGAAAGGTCTTTTGATAAAGGACGATGGTCCCGTGATCGGAGTGCAGATTGAAAACGAATACGGGCACTGCGGTGGAAAAAATGGCGAAGAGGGCGAGCAGCACATGAGAACTCTTCTGGCTATGGCAAAAGAGATTGGCTTTGAAGTACCGATCTACACAGCTACAGGCTGGGGCGGAGCTGTCACAGGCGGAATGATCCCTGTTATGGGCGGTTACTGCGAGGCTCCATGGGATCAGAGAACTACAGAGATCGAGCCAAGCGGCAACTACATTTTTACAAGAGAAAGAAATGATCACAATATTGGCTCAGATCATGGCCTGGGTGATGGAATTACCTTCGACATGAACAAGTTCCCGTTCCTTACTGCTGAACTTGGCGGAGGACTTCAGGTTACAAAGCATAGAAGACCAATAGCGACAGGACTTGATACAGCGGCTATGACCATGACCAAGCTTGGAAGCGGGGCTAATCTTTTAGGCTATTACATGTACCACGGAGGAACCAATCCTGAGGGCAAGCTTACTACTCTTCAGGAGACAAAAGAGACAGGATACCCCAATGATCTTCCTGTATTGTCCTATGATTTTAATGCACCTCTTCGTGAATATGGACAGATGGAGGATACTTACAGACAGGTGCGCCTCCTTGCTTCATTTATTCACGATTTTGGAAGTGATCTTTGCGACATGGCTTATGTGGAGCAGCCTGGCAATCCATTAAAACCTGACAATTTTAATGACCTTAGAAGTGCTGTAAGATGCAAGGAAAGAATCCTTCCAAATGGGGAAAAAGTAAAGTCAGGATACCTCTTTGTTAATAACTATCAGCGCAGATATATCATGGCTGACCATAAAGATACAGCTCTGAAAGCCTATGATGAAGATGGCAGTGTTCTTGCAAGCTTTGAGAGCAGGGATGTTGCAAATGGAGACTTTTTCTTTTATCCATTTAATATGCCGATTGGAGACAAGGCAGTTATCACAACTGATGCTACTCCTGTTTGCCGTATTGCTGACTTTGATGGAAATGGACACGTTGCTTACATTTTCTATAAAGACTCAGAAAAAGAGCCGTCTCTTTCAGTAAAGGGAGATCTCGACGGCAACAAAGTGGTATTTATTACCAGGGAAGAAGCTGTTCATGGAAGCAAGGTTACAATAAATCGAAAAGAGCACTTTGTCATAAGCAGTGGCGATGTTGTAACAAATGCGGATGGAAAGCCGGAGCTTTATTTCGAGGTTTCGGATAATGAGACTAAACATGCTGTATTCAAGGCATTTCCGGAGCTGCGAGTTACACAAGGTGGCTTTGATACTTTGAAAAAAGATGACGAGGTCTTTACGGTCTATAAGAGCAAAAACAGTTATGAAAACAAGGCTGCAGCTCTTTTGACTAAAGATGAGCAGGACGGTGGGCTAAAAGCATCATTAAAAGTAACAGATATGCCTTCCGGTAGAAATGAAATGCTTTTGAGCATAGATTATGAAGGCGATACAGCTCAGATGTACCTTGATGGCAAAATGATCGCAGACAGCTTCTACACAGGCCAGAAGTGGGAAGTTGGACTTAAGCGTTTTTGTGGTAATGAATCCGGTGAATTTGCCTGTGAAATATCTGTTGATCCGCTGAAAGAAGATACAAAGCTGTATCTTCAGGAATGGCCTAAGATGACAGACGGAAAAGCCTGTAGAATCAACGGCGTACATTTAATAGCGCAATTTAAAACAGAAATATAAAAATATGTGTTAAAATAGTGTTATCGAGATGATAAAATTTCGATAACACTTTTTGTTTTTACTTGTGGTGATAATATGTCTGATGAAGAGATGAGAATGACTTATTCTGCAATTGTTACCGGAAAAGATAACAAGAAGATGGTAAGGGTTTCTTTTGAACGGAATGGTAAAAACGGAAAAGAGATTGCAGAAGGTGTTATTCCTGACGGTAAGATAGTTAAAAATAACGGGTATTCTCAGGACGAAATTGCAGGCCTTGAGGTATATCTTAAAGCAAATGCCGATGACATTATTTCCAAAGCAAAAGTCATCAGCAATCCGCTTAAGTGGTTATAAAACAAAGCTGGAGTCTGTGGATGCAATATAATATTTATTTTGATATTTGCGCATTATTTATATTGATCACTATCGCTGTTACTTCCATGTCGAGAAGAGCTGTGCCTTCCTATCGACAGAGAGCTTACAGTGCGCTTTATTTTGCCATTTTCATGGCGACTTTGTGTGAAAGAATAGAAACATATCTGCAGATGCATCCTCTGACCTTTTCTGAGTACGGCATTCTTGAAAAAATAGCCGGAAGTACTTTTTTCTTTTTCCATCTTGGGTCAGCAGTTTTTTATCTTTTATATATCATGTCTGTATTGGATATTTATGTGCCTATAACCACCTGGAAAGGCTTTTGGTATCTCTGGTTCGGGTATATTATCTGCACAGTTCTTTTAGTGGTCAACTGGTTTGAGCCGATCCTGTTCAGCTACTCTGTAGACGGTATCTATCACAGGGGTAAATACCTTTTCCTCTTTTATATCATCGCAACGTATTATCTGATTGTCAGCCTTGTTTTGTTGTTAAAATATAATAATCTCATGCGCAGAAGGACAAAGGTGGTTGTGGCATCATATGTTCTTTTTGTTCTTGCAGGAATACTGATCCAATACTTTTATCCAACTCTGCTTGTCGAGAATTTCTGTAATACCATCAGTGTGACCTTTATTTATATAACCCTTCAAAATCCCAGTGAGATGGTAGATGAAGTCCTTGATATCCTTAATAAAAAGGCTTTTCTGGAGGGACATGATCTTAAGACAAAAAGAAAAGGAGAGCACTTTACAATCTTCCTTACCATAAAAAATATCCGTACTCTCAGTGATGAGATTGGCTATGGAAATGGACAGGATGCGCTTAAGACCATAGCAAAGTATTTAAAGAGTGTAGGCCGCAGGGAACTACACCTTATTACCTATGCTTACAGATATTCCGAGTATGTATTTGCTTTGACTGTTCATACAGATGATGCAGATAAAGCAAAGGCTTTGATGTATAAGATTTCTTACAGGATGCGTGAACCCTGGAGTTTTGGCAACATGAAGCTGAAAGTGGACGGGCAGCTCTTTTTGCTTCATTATCCTGTACATTACAAGACTACAGCTGATCTCATAAACAAGATAGAGATGATGGTTGAGCATGTAAACGATGACCACAATCTTATTATTGATGTGGATAAGGTTGACTTTGAGGCTATCAGAAGAGAAAGCGACTATGATAATCTTGCGAGGGGCAATCTCGACAGCAAGCTGGCGACAATAAAGTTCCAACCATTTTTATCCAAGATCTATAAGATCAATTATTGTGCTGATGTACTTTGTTTCCTTCATGATGCAGCCGGAAACGAAATTGATATGAGGGGAAAGATTCCTGATATTAAAGTTACTCAGGCACTTATGGACGCGGATGAGTTTGTTTTCAGAAGGGCTTGCAGGGCGCTTTCATTTTGGAATGCCGGCGACAAAAACGGCAAATACAGGGCTGTTGTCGCAATGTCTCAGGGTGAAATATCAAAGAATGATTTCATAAAGCGTATAAAGAAAATACTGCGCGAAGAGAATGCTGTAGCATCATGGATCAGCATCAAGCTCACTGAGACAACAATTTCTACCATGAACTCCATCGCTGAGCGAAATATAAAGATGCTTGGCGATTTAAAGAGCTCTATCATTGTTGATAAATTTGGAAGCGGCTATGGAGACCTCAACAGAGTACTCTCACTCCCAGTTTCCCAGATTAACTTAGACAGCTCAATCCTTCACTCTGCCATGGAATCTGAGAAGATGATGCTGGTCGTACAGGGCATTGTCAATCTTTTCCATGACATAAGCATATTTGTCTGTGCCACAGATATTGAGAATGAGACAGACAAAAAAATGGCTGAAGAGCTGGGTTGCGACTATCTTATCGGAGATTATATGGGAGCTCCGATGAAGGATAGTTCTTACGTTAAGTTTATTGATGCATATTTTGAGGAAAATTGATTATGACTCTTTTAACAAATCCACAAAACTACGAAATATGCTTTGCTATATGCTCAATGGTGGTTCTGCTTATCACTGTTTTTGTGCATCTTTTTGGAGAGCATTACTACAGCAGGCAAAATGACATATTTGGCGGGCTGCTCTTTAATGCTTTTTGCATGAATTTATTGGGACTAATACATAAAGTTTGGATACAGTCTGATTTTTTTAAAATGTCCCTCAGCTATGAGGCAGTCTGTGTTCTTGTAATGCTTGAAAAAGTGTGCATTTATATAATGCCTCTTTTATCGGTCATCTATGGGATGGCTATTTTCCGCATTGAGTTCCAGAGCTTTGTCAAAAAGATCCTTATTGGTATTCCTACTATCTGCTCGCAGGTTGTTATCTTCAGCGTTATTTTTACCGGATTCTTTTACAGGTTTGATGAAAATGCTGAAACCAGGTACATATATCCGCAGGCTGTCACCATATATCTGAGTGTCTGGTTCTATCTCATTGTTGCAGCTTACATGATCATTAAGTACAAAAAGTCTTTGAGCACTGAGAAACAGATGGCCCTTGTGGTCTATTATTTTTTGATGGCAGCAGGGGTTCCTATCAGAATACTGACAAGGTCCAGCTCAATCTTTGAGTTTTCAGTTTCGATAGCTCTTTTGCTGTGCGTCTATACATTCCAGAATCCAAGTGAGTTTGTGGACTTAACTTCCGGTGCAGGAACAAAGAAAGCTCTGGATTTCACCATTTCTACCAATCTTTTACAGAAAAAGACATTTTCACTTCTGGGAATATATGTGGATAAGCTTGATGTGTTCCTGAGCGAAGAATCCATTGAGAACTCCTCAGAGCTCCTTAGACACATATCGGATTATCTAAAGAAAATGTGTCCGGAAGGAGGATTGTTTTATCCGTTTGACAGCACGTTTATTCTAATGCTTCCCGGGGCAGACCCAGATGAAACAGTGATAGAAAAAACTGTAGAACAGATAAAGATAAGGTTTAAAGATCCGTGGGTACTAAAAAATGAGGAAATAAAATTATTCCAGAGCCCGTGTGTTTTGGGCTTCCCTACAGAAGTAGATTCTCTTGAGAGATTTAATGAGATATGGAATGTAATGCAGAAGGCTTTCCTGAGGCACAATAGGGATGTTTTAAGGCTTTCTGATCTGAATCTTAAATATGTTGAACATGACAAGAAGATTGATGGGATAGTGAAAAGAGCTCTCGAAGACGGGCTTTTGGATGTTTACTATCAACCGATATATTCTCCGGCTGACGGCAAATATACATCCTGTGAAGCCCTTGTGCGTCTAAAGGACCCTAAGCTTGGATTCATCTCACCTGCAGTATTCATGCCTGTTGCCGAGAGGAACGGAAGTGTTCTTGAAATAGACAGATATGTGCTGGACAGGGTGTGCGAGATGATATCTTCATCCCGGATCATGGACTATGGAATAGAATACGTGGAGGTTAATCTTTCCATAGTTGATTGCATACAGACCAACCTCGCAGAGAATATACTTGGAACTCTTGAAAAATATAATGTCGATCCCAAGTTGATAAATCTGGAGATAACAGAGACCTGGGAAAAGAATATTACTGATGTAATGGACATGAATCTGGGAAGACTGTTAAAATCAGGAATTACTTTTTCTATGGATGACTTTGGAACCGGGTATTCCAATCTTTCAAGGATTGCCATGCTTCCTTTAAAGCTCTTTAAACTTGACAAGAGCATTGTCCAGTCTGTATTTGACTCAGAGACATCCTATATGGTGATGCTCAATATGATCAGGATAATCAAGTCCCTTGGAAAAGAAATTGTTGCCGAGGGCGTGGAAACCGCAGAGCAGGCAAAGCAGATCATAAGGCTTGGCTGTGACCACGTGCAGGGCTTCTTTTACGCAAGGCCCATGTCAAAAGAAAGCTTTATAGAGTTCATAAAAGAGCACAACGCTTAAAGCCATTGCAAAGAAAATGCGGTAAGTGTAAAATATTTCGTGTTTATTATTTATTTCAAGAATTAAGGATGGTTATTTATGGCACTTATTAAGAAACCGGTTACCGGAATGAAGGATATTCTGCCTTCAGAAATGCAGCTTAGAGATTACTGCATCGGAGTTATTAAAAAGACATATGCAGAATTTGGTTTTACTTCTATAGAGACACCTTGTGTTGAATCACTTGCCAATCTTAACAGCAAGCAGGGTGGAGAAAATGAAAAGCTTATCTTCAAAGTTATGAAAAGAGGAGAAAAGCTGAATTTAGAAACTGCCAAGGCGGAAAATGATCTTACAGATTCAGGTCTTCGCTATGACCTTACTGTTCCTCTTGTTCGTTTTTATGCAAATCATGCAAGCGAACTTCCTTCTCCATTTAAGGCGCTTCAGATGGGCAATGTGTGGAGAGCTGACAGACCACAGAAGGGCAGATACCGTCAGTTCATGCAGTGCGATATCGATATTCTCGGCGAAGCAACCAATCTCGCAGAGATAGAGCTTATCCTTGCAACAACAACAACTCTTGGAAGACTTGGATTCAAGGATTTTAAGATAAGAATAAACGAGCGTCGTATTCTTAAGGCTATGGCAGCTTACAGTGGATTTCCTGAAGAGAGCTACGATGATGTGTTCATAACTCTCGACAAAATGGACAAGATCGGTATCGATGGTGTTTCAGAAGAGCTTGAAAAAGAGGGCTTTGAAAGAGCATCAATAGACAAATATCTTGATCTTTTCAGAAGTGTTGAAGGTAAGACTGATATCTCAGGTCTTAAGATAATCGCTGATAAATTAGGTGACTTCCTTGACGCAGAGGTAAGAGAAAGCCTTGAAGAGATCATCACAAGTGTTGATGCTACCAAGACAGCTCAGTTTGAAATGGTATTTGATCCTACACTTGTAAGAGGAATGTCCTATTATACCGGTACTATTTTCGAAGTATCAATGCCTCAGTACGGCGGAAGCTGCGGTGGCGGCGGACGCTATGACAAGATGGTTGGAAAGTTCCTTGGACAGGACACTCCTGCATGTGGATTCTCAATCGGTTTTGAGCGTATCATCATGATCATGATGGATGAAGGCTTTAAGATCCCTGGGGAGGGAAATAGAAAGGCTTACCTCATCGAGAAAGGAATCAAGGGAGAGAGACTTTCCGAGATCATCTCAGAAGCTCAGAAAGAAAGACTTGAGGGCAATCAGGTTCTTGTTGTTCGCATGAATAAGAATAAAAAGTTCCAGAAACAGCAGCTTTCAGAGCAGGGTTACGAAGATGTTAAGGAGTTCTATCTCAATCCGCTTAACTGACAGGTCTTTTGCTAAAAACAGCCATTGGCTGTATGAATAAGAGAATAAAAGGGGAGTAAGAAGGTATGATCAGAAAAGGTTTTAAAATGAAGCTTTATAAGGGGATGGAAAAGGAGTATGAGAAGAGACACAATGAGTTGTGGCCTGAGATGCAGGAAATGATCCATGAGCATGGTGGACGCAACTACAGCATATTCCTTGATGAAGAGACAGATGTTCTCTATGGCTATATCGAAATAGAGGATGAAGAGCTTTGGGCTAAAGGAGCTGATACAGCTATCAACCGCAAGTGGTGGGATTTTATGGCCGACATTATGGAGACCAATCCGGACAATAGCCCTGTAGCTATCGATCTTCACCCGGTATTTCATTTGGATTGATAGGAGGAAGTTTTGGACACTCACGCGATACAGCTCGCAGTATTAATTGTACTTGTTTTGTTATCTGCGTTTTTTTCATCTGCTGAAACAGCCTTTATGACTGTTAACAAGGTGAAAATGAAATCCCTTTCAGATGAAGGGAACAAGCGGGCAAAAAGAGTTCTCTCAATTTGTGAAGATACTCAGAAAATTTTGTCTGCGATCCTGATTGGTAACAATATCGTCAACCTCAGTGCATCTGCTTTGATGACGGTTTATGTTACGGATGTGTTTGGCAGTTTTGCAATCGGCATTGGTACCGGTGTACTTACTTTAATCGTTCTTATATTTGGAGAGATCATTCCCAAAACGGTAGCGACAGCCTATGCAGAGAAAATGTCATTGTGGTATGTGAATGTTATCTTGTTTATCATGGCCATAATACATCCTTTAAGCTTTATCATAAACGGTGTTGCAACACTGATACTAAGGCTCTTCAGGATCGATACCAAAAATAAGCAGACCATGACTGAGACAGAACTTAAGACTTATGTGGATGTCAGTCATGAGGATGGCGTTATCGAGAGCGGAGAAAAAGAAATCATTTACAATGTATTTGATTTTAGCGATGCTCATGCAAAAGATATCATGATACCCAGGATCGATATGTGCTGTGTCAGCTCTGATGCTGATTACAATGAGGTCATGAGAGTTTTCCGCGAGGATATGTACACAAGAATTCCTGTTTATGAAGGCGGAGAGCAGGACAATATCATTGGTCTTATAAATGTAAAGGACCTGGTGCTTATTCAGGACAAAGACAATTTCAAGATAAAGGACTGTCTGAGGAAAGCTTATTATACCTATGAGTATAAAAAGACTGCCGACCTTCTCATGGAAATGAGAGAAAGAAGCCAGAATGTTGCTTTCGTTTTATCAGAATACGGTACTACAGTCGGAATGATCACTTTGGAGGACCTTCTTGAAGAGATCGTAGGAGAGATCAGAGATGAGTATGATTCTGATGAAGAAGAGCTTATAAGGCATGTGGGCGGCAATAAGTATCTCGTCGAAGGAAACATGAAGCTGGACGATATAAATGATGCTCTTGGAACAGAACTTGATTCAGAGGATTATGATTCCATAGGCGGACTTATGATCGAAAAGCTTGACAGACTGCCGGGATATGGTGAGACCGTTACACTTGATAATGGAATTACGCTAACAGCCCGTGGAATAAAGCGAAACAGAATTACCAAAGTTCTGTTAACTGCTAATACTGTCGCAAAAGAGGATGAAAAAGAAACACTTTAATAATTTACCAATATATGGTATACTAGGTCGATGTAAAAACTCGAAAGTGGAACAGTTCACATTTCAAGTAGGAGGCAATTTATGAAGCACGTAAAGTCATTAGTAACAAGAAATCTTAAAGAGTCAATGAAAAAGGGCGGATGTGGCGAGTGCCAGACATCATGCCAGTCAGCATGCAAGACATCTTGCACAGTAGGAAACCAGAGCTGCGAGCAGCTTAGCAAGTAATCTAACTGGAAGAATATTGGTTTTTGTAGGATTAAGTTATCGGGCAGCGGCCGAGGCCGCTGCCTAGTTTTTGCACAACTCGCAGAGTTTAGTTTTAGGAGATTTTATGATTCACGCTTATAAGAACAACGGTTATAACATTGTTCTGGATGTTAACAGCGGTTCAGTACACGTTGTTGATGATGTTGTTTTTGATTTAGTAAATATTGTAGAGGAGAAGCTTGCTGCCAAGTATGGTACTGCAGCAGTTTCAGACGGACAGGAAGAAGCTTCAAAAGAGGATTTTGGATGGCTGTTTGATGAAGTTAAAAAGCTTTCAGAGATAACAGACAAGTACTCTGTAGAAGATATCAAAGAGGCAGTTGATGAGCTTTTAGAGCTCAGAGCTGCACAGGTTCTTTATACTGACGATGTATATGAGAACTATGTAGATGAATTCCAGAACAGAGAGACAGTTATCAAGGCTCTTTGCCTTAACATAGCACATGACTGTAATCTCAGATGTAAATATTGTTTTGCCGATGAGGGAGAGTATCACGGAAGAAGAGCTCTCATGACAGAAGAGGTCGGTAAGGCAGCACTTGATTTCCTTGTTAAGAATTCAGGAAATCGCAGAAATCTGGAAGTAGATTTCTTTGGCGGTGAGCCACTTATGAACTGGGAGGTCGTTAAAAAGATCGTTGAGTACGGCCGCCAGATTGAAAAAGAACACAATAAGAATTTCCGTTTCACAATAACAACAAACGGAACTCTTTTAAACGATGAGATCCTTGAGTATGTAAATAAGGAAATGGGCAATATTGTCCTTTCAATTGACGGACGTAAGGAAGTACATGATGCTATGCGTCCTAAGCGCGGCGGACAGGGAAGCTATGATGAGATAGTTCCTAAATTCCAGAAAGTTGCAGAGAGCCGTCATCAGCTCAGATACTTTGTAAGAGGAACATTTACTCACAATAATCTTGATTTCTCAGAGGATGTTAAGCATCTTGCAGATCTTGGATTTAAGCAGATCTCGGTTGAGCCTGTAGTTGCCAAGCCTGAGGACTGGTACTCATTAAAGGATGAGGATATTCCAAAGCTTTGCGAAGAGTACGACAAGCTTGCCAAGTTCTATCTTGAGAGACAGAAAGAGGGAAAGGGATTTAATTTCTTCCACTTCAACATCGATCTTGAGGGTGGCCCTTGCGTAGCCAAGAGACTTTCAGGATGTGGTTCAGGATGCGAGTATTTGGGAGTTACACCATGGGGTGATCTTTATCCTTGCCATCAGTTCGTTGGTAATGAAGACTTCATCATGGGTAATGTATTTGAAGGTATTACCAGACCTGATATTCAGGAAACATTCAAAAAGAGCAATGTTTATTCAAGACCTGAATGTGAGAAATGTTTTGCCAGATATTACTGCAGCGGTGGATGTGCTGCAAACGCCTATAATTTCAACGGCAATATCAATACGACATATAAGCACGGTTGTGAGCTTCAGAGAAAGCGTATCGAGTGTGCGATTATGATAAAGGCGGCTATGGCCGAATAAGTTAATAAGCTATATGGGAGGATGTATTACAATGAAACGCTTAAAGTCAGTTTTAGCGCTTATCATCGTTCTGTTACTGCTGGGGGGAGTTGGATATTCAGCAGTGTACGGACTTGGTGAAGACAAGTCAGGTTCTTTATCCAGTATCAATTTAGGACTTGATCTTGCAGGTGGTGTCAGCATCACTTACGAAGTTGTTGGAGATGAGAATCCTGATAAGGAGGATATGTCTGATACAATCTACAAGCTTCAGCAGCGTGTAGATCAGTACAGCACAGAGGCTCTTGTTTATCAGGAAGGTTCTAACAGAATCAATATAGAGATTCCTGGTGTCTCAGATGCCAATGCGATCTTAGAGGATCTCGGACAGCCCGGTAACCTTTACTTTATTGCCCAGACTGATGCAGAAGGCAATGAAAACTACACATACCACTCAGGATTTACAGCAGAAGGTGGTCTTGAGACTGATGAAGATGGCAACATTCTTTTTGGTTATGTTCTCAACAAGACACTTGAAGAGCTTCAGGCAGATGGTTCTATAGTTCTTTCAGGAGATCAGGTATCAGTTGCTCAGGCTGCAGCTCAGCAGGATTCATATGGTTCACAGGAACCTGTTGTTTCTCTTGAGTTTACAGAAGAGGGCAAGACAGCGTTTGCTGAGGCTACCAAGAAGGCATATGCAGCTGGAGAGACAATCGGTATCTACTATGATGGCCAGTTCATTTCTGTTCCTAAGGTTCAGGCAGAAATTACTGATGGTAAGGCCGTTATCACTGGAATGAGCTCATATGAAGAGGCTCAGAACCTTGCTTCTATGATCAGAATCGGTGGACTTAAGCTTCAGCTTAACGAACTTAGATCAAACGTTGTAGGTGCTCAGCTTGGTTCAGATGCTATCAGAACATCACTTATTGCAGCAGCTGTTGGTTTCGCTCTTATAGCAGTTCTGATGATCATATTCTTCAGACTCCTTGGTTTTTCAGCTACACTTGCACTTGCATTCTACTGCGGACTTATGGTATTCCTTCTTTCCGCATTTGATATGACACTTACTCTTCCTGGTATAGCAGGTATTATTCTTTCAATCGGTATGGCGGTTGATGCTAACGTACTTGTTTTCTCCAGAATTAAAGAAGAGCTTGCTGTTGGCAAGACAGTTGATGAAGCTAGAAAGAACGGTTACAACAAGGCTCTTTCATCAATCCTTGATGGTAACATCACAACTCTTATCGTAGCTATCGTTCTTAGAATTGGCGGAACAGGTTCAATCAAGGGATTTGCTGAGACACTTATGCTTGGTATCATCCTTTCAATGTTCACAGCTCTTGTAGTTACAAGACTTATTACTTCAATACTTTATGGCCTTGGACTTGAGAATCCTGTTCTCTACGGTAAGGCAAAGGCAGTTAAGAAATTTGATTTCGTTGGAAAGAGAAGAATCTTCTATCTCGTTTCATGTGCAGTACTTGTAGTTGGTATTATCACAATGGCAGTTAACGCATCAGCAGGAAAGGGGGCATTCAACTACAGCCTTGACTTCGTTGGTGGTACATCAACAACAGTTACTTTTGACAGATCATATGAGCTTGCTGAGCTTGAGAGCACAGTAGCAAATGATATCAAGAGCGCTGCAGGAATCAATGAGATTCAGATCCAGACAGTATCTGGTACAAATCAGGTAATCTTTAAGACATCTACTCTTAATGTTTCTCAGAGAGAAGCAGTAGAGGATGTACTTGAGAGCAATTACGGAGTATCTGCTGATAATGTTGCAGCTGAGACAATCAGTTCAACAATCAGTGGTGAGATGAGATCAAGCGCCATCAAAGCTCTCCTTGTAGCCCTTATCCTTATGCTTATCTACATTTGGATCAGATTCAAGGATATCAAGTTTGGTGCAGCTGCTATCATCGCCCTTGCACACGATACACTTATTGTAATTACAGCTTATGCACTTACAAGACTTTCAGTTGGTAATACATTCATCGCTGTAATCCTTACAATCATCGGTTACTCAATCAACGATACAATCGTTACATTCGATCGTATCCGTGAGAACCTTCACAATGCAACAAACAGAAAAGAAGAGGCAGAGCTTGTTAATAGCAGTGTAGCTCAGACAGTAACAAGAAGTATCTTTACTTCAGCAACAACATTCTTCACTGTAGCTGCCCTTTATGTATTTGGTGTAGCAGATATTAAGGCATTTGCACTTCCACTTATGGTTGGTGTTGTTTGTGGTACATATTCATCAATCTTTATTGCATCACCAATGTGGTATGATCTTAAGACAAAGTTCAAAACATTGTTTGCAAAGTAATTTTCGTAGTATAAAATGTTGGAGATATGGTTTATCCATATCTCCATTTTTTATGTAATTGGAAAATGAATGCTAAAGCATTCGCGCTCGGCGCGAGAATGTCGCAAGCGACATTCTAATTAAACTAGAAAGGATTTCAGATTATGAAAGAGGCATATTTTGCAGGGGGATGTTTTTGGTGTGTGACACCTATTTATAAGATGTACGGCGTTGATAAGGTTATTTGCGGCTACGCAGGTGGTGATGAGGAGAATCCAACCTACGAACAGGTTAAACATCAGGAGACTGGCCATCGTGAGACCATAAAGCTTGTATATGACCCTGAGAAGGTATCATATGATAAGTTACTGGATATTTATTTTGCAAATGTAGATCCATTTGATGCTGAGGGACAGTTTATCGACAAGGGATTTTCTTATACTCTGGCAATTTTCTATGGCAATGAAGAGGAAAAGGCTCTTGCCCAATCTAAACTTGATAAAATAGCAGCAGATTCAGGCAAGGAAACATTTGTTGAACTGTTGCCTTATAAAAACTTCTATGAAGCAGAAGAGTATCACCAGGATTATTACTTGAAAAATCCTGAGGCCTTTGAAAAGGAACTCATCGAATCCGGAAGAAAGAAGTAACAATGGGCTGATTTGAAAGACTTGCATCAATTTTAGGCAGTGAGGTAGTAAAATAATCAAACATAAATGATTTATTCATGATGCGGAACGGATAGTATAATCTGTTCCGCATCTTTTTATAAAATATGGTAATATATACAAAGCGCACCGCATAAAATACAAGGTGGTGCGCATTTATTATTATGTAACAAAGAGGATAGATATGGCAAAATGGATGATAGCAAATAAGAAGGCTGATTTTGATGGAATCGCTGCTAAATATGGCATTTCCAATATCACAGCCAGACTTATTGCTAATAGACTTATAAATTCCAGAGAGACAGAAAAAGAAGACTGTTCCTTGGAAAAGGTGGATGAGTATCTGAACGGCGGCGTTTCGATGCTCCATGATCCATTTAAAATGGCAGACATGGAAAAGGGCGCCAGGGTGATGCTCTCCAGAATAGCTGAGGGAGCAAAGATCCGTGTTATAGGCGACTATGACGTAGATGGTATATGTTCTTCATACATACTTGTTGATGGACTAAGGCTCTTTGGAGCAGATGTGGACTGTGTTCTTCCTGACAGGATCAAGGATGGCTATGGCCTTAGTATCAAGCTTGTTGATGCTGCTATTGAAGACGGTATTGATACTATCATTACCTGCGACAATGGAATTGCAGCTTTTGAGCAGATCAAACATGCAAAAGAAAAAGGCATGACTGTAGTTGTTACAGATCACCACGAAGTTCCTTTTGAGACGGCTCAGGATGAAGCAGGTGATGATTCATTTGGACCTGAGACTTGTGTGAAAAAAGAGATATTACCGCCTGCAGATGCGGTTATAGACCCCAAGAGAGCTGAGGGTGAGTATCCTTTTAAAGAGATTTGCGGAGCAGTTGTTGCTTATAAGTTCCTGCAGGTTATGGCGCAGATAAAGGCTTCTGAAAAAGAAGACCCAGAGTTTGATGAGCTGATTGGAAGATTTTTTGCTGAAAAGATCATCTTTGCGGGCATTGCAACAGTTTGCGATGTCATGGAACTTAAGGATGAGAACAGGATAATCGTAAAAGAGTCTTTAAAGCGCATCAGATTTACAGAAAATAAGGGTCTTAAAGCTCTTATTGATGTAAATAGCATTGATGCGAGCGCTATGACTGGATATCACTATGGTTTCATCATAGGTCCCTGTCTTAATGCCACAGGAAGGCTTGATCTGGCCACAAGAGCATTATCATTGTTTTTTGCTGAAGATGAGGCTGAGGCCGCTATGATTGCCGGAGATTTAAAGGCCCTTAACGACAGCAGAAAAGACATGACTAAAGAGGGTGTTGATGCGGCTATAGAAATTGTGGATGAAGAGGCTGGTAAGGGCGAACTTCCCAAGGTTATTGTGCTGTATCTTCCCAATGTCCACGAATCTATCGCAGGTATAATAGCAGGTAAGATAAAGGAAAAGTACTACAGGCCTACGATCGTTCTTACAAAGGCAGCTGATGGAGGCGCAAAGGGCTCCGGAAGGTCTATTGAAAGCTATGATATGTTCCAGCATCTTTCAGCATGTAAAGAGCTCTTTACAAAGTTTGGCGGACATAAGATGGCTGCGGGACTATCACTTCCTGAAGAAAACATTGAGACCCTTCGCACAAGACTCAATAATGAGTGTGAGCTTACAGCCAGCGACTATGAGAGAATAGTCCATCTTGATATGGTAATGCCCCTTAAGTATGCGAGCATGGAGCTTGTTAAGGAATTTAGTAAGTTGGAACCTTTTGGAACAGGTAATACCAAGCCTATGTTTGCCCAAAAGGATGTAAAGCTTTTATCGGGAAGAATCCTTGGTAAAAACAAAAATTGTGGAAAATACAGAGTATCTGATGATTCAAATAATTATTTTGATATGATGTATTTTGGAGATATGGATAAGTGGCATGAATTCCTCAGAGAAAAATATGGCCAGAACGCTGTAGATGAGCTTTATGATGGAAGAGCTTACAATATGAAGGTGAGCATTGCGTATTATCCGGATATTAACAGCTATCAGGGAAGAGAATCAGTTCAGATAGTTATGAGCGACTTCACATGATATAAAAAAACTCCCCCTAAAACCACAAAAACACACGCGAAGCGTGTGTCTGCGGTTTCTTATGAGGGGGAGATAGTGAGCCTTAGCTCATATCTTTAAATATATATTACTCCTAAATTGTGAATAAAATGTGACGAAAAAATAAAAAATGGGAGGGCTTACATGAAGCTTAGTAAATTACTGGAAAATCTCGAATACAAAATCACAAAAGGAAACTCTTTTGAAGAAATCAGTGCTGATTCAGTAGAGATAAGGGACGTTGTAAACGATAACCGTAAAATTTCAGAAGGATCTCTTTTCATCTGTATCAAGGGAGCAAATTTTGACGGACATTCCTGTGCAAAAGAAGCGGCAGAAAAAAAGGCTGCAGCAATTGTTGTAAGTCAGGATGTTGAGCTTCCTGAAAATTCAGAAATAGCAGTTGTCAGAGTTGAGGACACAAGATATGCAATGGCCTTTATTTCAGCAGCATATTTTGACCATCCTGCAAGAAAACTTAAGACAATCGGTATCACAGGAACAAAGGGTAAGACTACAACAACATATCTTATCAGAAACATGCTTGAGAATGCCGGACACAAGGTTGGCCTTATCGGAACAATAGAAGTAATTATCGGTGATGAGCATATCCATGCAGAAAACACAACACCTGAGTCCTATAATCTTCAGGAGTACATGGCTAAAATGGTAGAAGCAGGCTGTGACAGTGTTGTTATGGAGGTTTCTTCACAGGGACTTATGCTACACAGAACACAGGGCTTCATATTCGATATCGGCATCTTTACAAACATTGAGCCAGATCATATCGGACCTAATGAGCACAAGGATTTCGACGATTATATGCACTGCAAAGGTCTTTTGTTCAAACAGTGTAAGGTAGGTATCTGCAATGGTGATGATATTCACACAGACGACATTTTGGAAGGCCATACCTGCGAAGTTGAAACCTATGGATTTGGTGAGGGCAATGATATAAGAGCTATAAATCTTGCTTATATCCACAAACCGGGCCAGCTTGGCGTGTTCTTTGATACAGACGGACTTATAAAGGTTCATGCTGAGGTTGAAACTCCCGGTAAGTTCAGCGTTTTAAATGCTCTTTGCGCAATTGCTGTTGCAAGACACTTTGGCTGCAGTGAAGCTGAGATTGCGCCAGCCCTTAAGGGAGCCAAGGTAAAGGGAAGGATCGAGATGGTAAAGGTTTCTGATGACTTTACACTTATGATCGACTATGCCCACAACGCTATGGCACTTAAGAGTCTTCTTACTACACTTAGAGATTATCATCCAAACAGACTTATCTGCCTCTTTGGATGCGGTGGAAACAGAAGTAAGCTCCGCAGATTTGAGATGGGCGAAGTGAGCGGTAAGTATGCTGACTTTACAATCATTACTTCAGATAACCCAAGATTTGAGGAGCCTGAAGATATCATGAACGATATTGAGACAGGTATGAAAAAGACAGATGGTAAATACATTAAGATCACTGACAGAAAAGAGGCTATTGCTTATGCCATTGATCACGGCGAGCAGGGCGATATCATAGTTCTTGCAGGTAAGGGCCATGAGGACTATCAGGAGATCAAAGGTGTGAAATACCACATGGATGAACGTGAACTCATTCAGGAAATCCTTGAAGAACGTAAGTAATGAGAAGCATATAAAATAACTTGAAAAATGTGTATCTGTTTTTTACATAAGTGGATACACATTTTTTTATTAATGACTGTCATGAGAGCTTTTACGTTATGATAAAATAATCTTTGTAAGTTGGATCAGAGGAGAAATAAAGGTTAGATTTATGTACGCTAACGTTATTATAGATATTTCACATGAAAAAGTTGATAGGACGTTTCAGTATAGGATACCGGACAGGCTCCTTGAGGTGTGTGATATTGGAATGCCTGTGAAGGTTCCTTTCGGAAGGGGAGATAATGTACGAACCGGGTATATTGTTGAACTTACAGAGGAACCCAATTGGGACCCTGACAAGATTAAAGAGATAATTGATGTGGAAAGGGACCTTATTTCCGCAGAGGATATTTCAATAAGGCTTGCTGCCTGGATGAAAAGACAGTACGGCTCTACCATGATAGCTGCCCTTAAGACTGTTCTTCCTGCTTCTAAAAAGCAGGCAAGACAGATACACAAATTTATTTCTTTAAGACTTCCTGAAAGGGAGGCAAGAGACCTCTACAACGAGTGCGTAAGGAAAAAGCAAAAGGCTAGAGAGCGTCTTTTGAAGGAGCTTATAGATAATCCCGATGACAGGATTCCCTATGAATTTATCACAGGCAAGCTAAATGTGTCTTCACAGGCCATAAAGAGCCTTAGTGACAAAGGAATCATTGCCATAGAAAGTGAAGAGTATTACAGAAAACCCATAGCTGCTGATGGTGAAAGGTATGGCAAAAAGACTTTGAGCGATGAGCAGCAGCATATCGTAGATACTGTTAAAAGAGATTATGACGAGGGCAAAAGAGATACTTACCTTATCCACGGAATAACAGGAAGTGGTAAGACAGAAGTGTACATTGCCCTTATTGATGATGTGATAAAAAGAGGAAAGCAGGCGATTGTCCTGATTCCAGAAATTGCCCTTACTTATCAGACTCTGATGCGCTTTTACAGGCACTTTGGCGACAGAGTATCAGTAATGAATTCCACGCTTTCACCGGGAGAAAAGTTTGATCAGATGGAGAGAGCCAGAAATGGGGATATTGATATTATCATCGGCCCAAGGTCAGCTCTTTTCACACCATTTCCAAACACAGGAATTATTATTATCGATGAGGAACATGAGGCCACTTACAAGAGCGAGACTATGCCCAAATACCACGCAAGGGAAGTAGCAATAGAACTATCACACCTTCTTCCTGACGGGGCGGCAGTTGTGCTTGGCTCAGCTACGCCTTCACTTGAGGCCTACTACAAGGCAAAGACCGGGCAGATAAAGCTCTTTGAGCTTAATAAGAGACTTACAGGCGGAACGCTTCCTACCGTTGAGATTGCGGATTTAAGGGAAGAGCTTCGGGCCGGAAATCGGTCCATTTTTTCCAGAAGGCTCTTTGAACTTATGGAGGACAGATTCCAAAAAGACGAGCAGGTCATGCTGTTTATCAACAGAAGAGGACTTGCGGGATTTATCTCCTGCAGGGGCTGCGGCCATGTATTTAAGTGCCCGCACTGCGATGTTTCTTTGTCAGAGCATCGGGGTGGAAGACTTGTATGCCACTACTGCGGATATGAGCAGGCACGGCCCAAAATATGCCCTGAATGCGGCTCAAAATACGTCTCATCTTTCAGAGCAGGAACGCAGCAGATTGAAGATGAGGTAAAAAAATATTTTCCGGATGCTAAGGTCCTTAGGATGGATGCTGATACCACGAGGACAAAGGGAAGCTATGAAAAGATCCTTGGAGCTTTTGCCAACAAGGAAGCAAATGTACTGGTAGGAACTCAGATGATAGTAAAGGGCCATGATTTCCCTGACGTTACCCTGGTGGGGATACTTGCAGCGGATATGTCACTTTATGCCAGCGACTACAGGGCAAGTGAGAGAACTTTCCAGCTGCTTACCCAGGCTGCGGGAAGAGCCGGCAGAGGAGAGAAAAGAGGAAACGTGGTGATCCAGAGCTATCAGCCTGACCACTACAGCATTCTTGCGGCAGCAGATCAGGATTACAAAGGCTTTTACGAGGAAGAGATTGCTTACAGAGACCTTCTAAGGTACCCACCGGTTTCACATATGATGTCTGTTCAGATCCAGTGTAAAAATGAGGCAGAAGGGATTGCATTTGCCACAAAGCTGAGGGCAGTCATGGAACAAAAAAAGATTCCTAATGTTGTCTATATAGGCCCTGCATCAGCAGCTATAGGAAAGATAAACGACATATACCGAATGGCTATCTATGTCAAGGCAGATGATATGGACATTTTGGTGAAGTTAAAAGATATGGTCGAAAAGTATATAAGAATGCTTGAAGACAGGGGATATCTTAAGAATATCACTACCCAGTTTGATTTTGATCCAGTCAATGGATTCTAATGGGATATTGACATTTCTGCTTAAATTGATATCATATAATGAATTGTATAAAATCTAATGTTTTTTGAACAATAAATAAAGGAGGCCAAAATGGCACTTAGAACTATTAGAGAATATGGCGATGAAGTACTTGAGCGTCGCTGCAAAGAAGTTAAGGAAGTAACACCAAGGATCAGAGAGCTTGTAGAGGATATGCTCGAGACTATGTATGATGCAAACGGAGTTGGTCTTGCAGCTCCTCAGGTTGGAATTTTAAAGAGAATAGTAGTTATTGATGTTTCACCTGAAGCTGATGATCCTATAGTTATGATAAATCCTGAGATCCTTGAGACTTCAGGCGAGCAGACAGGATATGAGGGATGTCTTTCTATTCCTGGTAAGTCCGGCGTTGTTACAAGACCTAACTATGTTAAGGCAAAAGCATTTGACCTTGATATGAACGAATTTGTTATTGAAGGAGAGGAACTCCTTGCAAGAGCTATCTGCCATGAGCTCGATCACCTTGACGGACACATGTATGTGGAGAAGGTTGAGGGCGAACTTGTAGACAACGAGGAACTCATGCAGGAGCAGGAGTCAGAGGACGAAGAATAATAATACATGTTTAATGCGCAGACATTGGAGCTTTTGATCAGCTCTTTTCCCAAGATATTAGTATATGGACTTAAGGTTTCGGTACCTCTTGCACTAATAGCTTTCGTGCTTTCAACTGTCATTGCTGTATTTGTGGCAATGGTTCAATATGCAGGGGTTCCGGTAGTCAGACAGATCTGCAGATTTTATATCTGGATCATCAGAGGAACACCGCTTTTGGTACAGCTTATGGTGGCATTTTACGGACTTCCCTTATTCGGTATAAATGCCAATCCCTTTTTGGTAGCGGTAATAGTTTTTTCGATATGTGAAGGTGCTTACAGTGCTGAGACTATGAGAGCAGCCATGGAGGCAGTTCCCGCCGGACAGCTTGAGGCAGGCTACTGCGTTGGAATGAGCTATATGCAGATCATGTGGCACATTATATTGCCACAGGCCTTCAGAACAGCTTTTCCATCTCTTTTCAATGCGCTTATCAGTATGGTAAAAGATACATCACTGGCATCAAGCATAACTGTGGTCGAGATGTTTACAAGGACCAAGCAGATTGCAGGACAGTCCTACAATTATTTTCCTTTGTACATAGAAGTTGCAGCTATATATCTGCTCTTTTGTACAGTTCTTACCTTTGTTCAGAAAAAAGGTGAGAGAAGACTTGGAAATTACGGAGTTCGCAAATAAGTATGGCATTACTAGAGGTAAAAAATCTAAAAAAGTCTTTTGACAAAACTGAGGTTTTGAAAGGCATAGATTTAAAAGTAAATAAAGGCGATGTGGTTTCAATACTGGGACCATCGGGCTCGGGCAAGACGACACTTCTTCGCTGCATAAATTTTCTTGAAAAGCCTGACGGAGGAAAGCTTTCTTTTGATGGGAAAGACTATGATCTTTCCGGGATTTCCAAAAGTGATATAGCTGCCATCAGGAAAAAGACGGGATTTGTTTTTCAGGGCTACAATCTTTTTGCCAATAAGAACGTATTGGAAAATGTGACTTTGGGTCTTACATCTGCGAGAAAGATTCCTAAAAATGAGGCTGACGAGAAGGCTCTTGAAGTATTAAAAAAGGTCGGAATGGACGGCTATACTGACTACTATCCCAGTCAGCTTTCAGGCGGACAGCAGCAGAGAGTTGCAATAGCAAGGGCACTTGCCACTGACCCGAGCATAATATATTTTGATGAGCCCACATCGGCTCTTGATCCGGAACTGACTTCAGAAGTTCTTGAGGTTATGAGAGAACTTGCAGATGAGGGTATGACTATGATAGTTGTCACCCATGAAATGGGCTTTGCAAAAGAAGTATCATCCCATGTGGTATTCATGGCAGATGGAAATGTTGTTGAAGAGGGCAGCTCAGCAGACTTTTTTGACAATCCAAAAGAAGTAAGAACAAGAGAATTTTTAAGACTAACTGAGCACTAATCTATAAGAAATATAATTACCAGCTGTGATAATTTAAGCTAGGTTTTTATATACATTGTTTGTACTCACAAAGGAGGATATTTATGAAAAGGATTCTATCACTGGCACTGACAACAATTCTTGCAACATCTCTTTTGGCCGGATGCGGCGCTAAAAAAAGTGATGACCACCTGGCTCGTATCAAAGAGGCCGGCAAGATCACAATAGCTACTGAAGGTGTGTGGGCGCCATTTACATACCATGACCCTGATACAGATGAGCTCGTTGGATTTGACGTAGAAGTGGCAGCAGCTATCGCTGAGAAGCTCGGTGTTACACCTGAGTTTAAGGAAGTTGCTTTCGACGGCGGTCTTACAGGTGTTTCAACAGGTACATTTGACATGATGGCTAACGGCGTTGATGTTACTGATGAGCGTTCCAAGACCTATGATTTTACTGAGGCCTACGCCTATGACCACGCTGTGGTTGTTACTCTTGCATCCAATACAGATATCGCATCTTTTGAGGATCTTAAGGGACACACAACAGCCAATTCTGCAGGCTCAACCTACGAGGCTATGGGAATCGAGTATGGAGCAGCAGTTTCAAACGTTGATACCATCGGTGAGACAATGACTCTCGTACTTAATGGTACAGTTGATGCTACTATAAATGCCAACACTTCAGCTCAGGACTACTTCAATACAACAGGAACTACAGAGCTTAAGGTTGCAGCTGTTGATCCAGAAGTTACAAAGTACGCAGTTCCTCTTGCAAAGGGAAGTGATAATGATTCTCTCAGAGAAGCTATCAATCAGGCAATTGCTGATCTTCGCGCAGAGGGAAAGCTTGCTGAGATTTCAAAGAAATACTTTGGCGCAGATATTACTGCAGAGTGATTTGCTTAAGCACCTTGTCGATGTACAAAAGAAGCCTGAAATGGTAAACTAATATTTACCGTTTTAGGTTTTTTTTATTAAGGAGATTTGATATGAAGATAATATTTATGGGCACTCCGGACTTTGCAAGGACGGCGCTTGAGAAAATTATAGAGGCAGGGCACGAAGTTACTTTAGTTGTTACTCAGCCCGATAAACCAAAGGGAAGAAGCGGAGAGCTTCAGGTATCTGACGTTAAGGCATGTGCTCTTGAGCACAATATCCCTGTATTTCAGCCTGTAAGGATAAAGCTTCCTGAGAACGTTGCGGAGCTGAAAAAATATGAGGCTGATATTTACGTGGTTGCAGCCTTTGGACAGATCCTTTCACAGGAAATCCTTGATATTCCTAAATTTGGATGTGTAAATATCCATGCATCTCTTTTACCAAAATACAGAGGAGCTGCGCCTATTCAGCAGGCAATTCTTGATGGTGAGGAGAAAACAGGCGTGACTATCATGCAGATGGCAGCAGGTATGGACACCGGTGATATTCTGATCCAGAGAGAGATCACAATTGACCGCGATGAAACAGGCGGCGGCCTTTTTGACAAGCTTTCAGTTCTTGGAGGAGAGCTCATTGTAGATGCGCTTCCTATGATCGAAAGAGGCGAGCTCACACCTGTTCCACAGGATGAGGCAAAGGCTACAAAGTGCGGCAAGCTTTCAAAGGACATGGGAAGGATTGATTTTAATAAAGACGCTGAGACTATTTTCAATCTTGTGCGTGGTCTTAATCCATGGCCTTCAGCCTTCACTTCACTCAATGGCAAGATGCTTAAGATCTGGAAGGCAGAGGTGGTAAAAGAGCTTGATGGCGTAGATGGAGCTGATGCAGCGCCGGGAGAAGTTGTGGCAGTTTATAAGGACAGCTTTGCTGTTAAGACAGGCTGTGATTATCTGAAAGTTGAGGAGCTTCAGCTTGAAGGTAAAAAGCGCATGCTTGTAAAGGACTTCCTTCTTGGATATAAGCTTGAAGAGGGCACTAGATTAGGCTGATAGCATTATATGTGGTAGAATTAATTTATTCATAGGAAAGAGGCGATTTGAATGTATTACGGATATGGTTATGGATATGGATATGGCATGGACCCAATGTACATATTGGTCATTATTATGGCGATACTTTGCATGGTTGCCAGCTATAGAGTTAATTCAGTTTATAAAAAATACAACAGAGTCCGCAGCATGAGTGGTATGACAGGTGCACAGGTCGCAATGGAGATACTGAGGCGAAACGGCGTAAGTGATGTAACTGTTCAGCATGTTCCCGGGGATCTTACAGATCACTATGATCCAAGGACCAGAGTTGTGAATTTATCAGATGCAACCTATGGTTCCAATTCAGTAGCAGCTATAGGGGTAGCTGCCCATGAATGTGGCCATGTAATGCAGCATCAGAATGGATACCTTCCGCTTCAGATAAGGTCAGCCCTTGTTCCTGCAGCCAATATTGGTTCCAAGGCAGGTGTTCCCCTTATCATTTTGGGAATGTTCCTTAGTATTTCACCGCTTATTTCTATAGGAATCTGGGTATTTTCATTGGCAGTTCTTTTTCAGGTTGTAACACTTCCTGTTGAGTTCGATGCATCTCACAGAGCTCTTGTGATGCTTGAAGAGTATGGAATCCTTGGTCACGAGGAAGTAGCGGATTCAAGAAAAGTGTTATCTGCTGCAGCCATGACATATGTGGCAAGTGCAGCGGCAGCAGTTGTTCAGCTTTTAAGGCTTGTAATGCTGAACAACAGAAGAAGAGACTGATGAGTTTTTTTACGGTATCAGATCTTTTTTGATCAAATGAGGGGAGTTCCCGTTTAGGGAGAGGTTATGAGTAATATCAGAGAAATAGTTTTAAGTATACTAATGGAATATGACAGGGATGGCAAAAAAAAGCCATCCCTTTTAAAGGATGCGCTGGAAAAGTATGACTACCTTGAGACAAGGGACAAGGCCTTTATCAAAAGAGTTGTAGACGGATGCCTTGAAAGACAGATACAGGTAGATTACGTTATTGATCAGTTTTCCAAGACGAAAGTTTTAAAGATGCAGCCACTTATCAGAAACATCATCAGGATGGGAACCTATCAGATAATGTTTATGGATCAGGTCCCTGACAGTGCTGCCTGCAACGAGGCTGTAAAGCTTGCTTCAAAGCACAAGTTTGATGGATTAAAGGGCTTTGTCAACGGTGTTCTGCGAAATATAGCAAGGAACAAAGACAACATAAAGTATCCTGATAAGGATGGCTCTTCGAGCATAGAGTATCTGTCAGTATTTTATTCAATGCCGCAGTGGCTCTGCAAAATGTGGGTTCAGGAATACGGTTTTGAGAAAACTGAAAAGATTCTTCAGTTCTTTTTAGAGACAAGACCAACTGTCCTTAGGATCAACATGTATGAGGCAAAAGACACAGAGTCTCAAAAGAAGATCAAGGATGAGCTGGTAGAAGAGATCAGGAAGGCAGGCGCACAGGTTAAGGACAATAATCTCCTTTCCTATGCGATAGAACTTGAAAAGACTGATAATATCAAGTTTTTACCGGGCTTTGATGAGGGCAGATTTGCTGTGCAGGATGTAAGCTCCATGCTTGTTGCGGAGATTGCAGGAGTAACTGAAGGCCAGACTGTAGTGGATGTATGTGCAGCTCCCGGTGGAAAAACCACCCACGCTGCAGAAAAAGTGGGGAAAAGTGGCCGTGTTCTTTCAAGAGATGTATCAGACAGAAAGTGTGAGCTGATACTTGAAAATGCCGAGAGACTTGGCCTTGATAATATCGAAGTAAAGGTTTCAGATGCAAGGATCCATGATGGAAACCTTGGTGATATGGCGGATGTTCTGTATCTGGATGTTCCCTGCTCAGGCCTTGGTATCATCGGAAGAAAGAGCGATATAAAGCTTAATACTTCTCAGAAAGCTCTGAGCGAGATTGAAGCTTTGCAGTGGGAAATCGTAAAGGCTTCCTGGGATTATGTGAAAAAAGGCGGTACAATGATCTACTCAACCTGTACTGTCAACAGGGCTGAAAATCAGAAAGTAGTTGAGAAAATTTGTCGCGAGTTTCCTTTCGAAATGGTGGATATCTCAGATGTTGTTTCAGATATCTTTAAGCCTGAAAAAGACTCAGATATCCTGAAGTCCGCCAAAAAAGGATATATTCAGCTGCTCCCGGGGGAGTATGGCACTGACGGATTCTTTATTGCAAGACTTCGAAGGAAAAGTGATTGAAGAAATAAGGTAAGTATAGTGAATAAAGATTTAATAAAAGCACCAAATGGAAAAACAGATATCAAATCCCTTACGCTTCCTGAACTTACAGAATGCGTAAAAGAGATGGGCGAGCCTAAGTTTAGGGCTGGTCAGCTCTATGAGTGGATGCATAAAAAGCATGCTGCGGGCTATGATGATATGTCAAATATATCAAAGGCCCTGAAAGAAAAATGCCGTGAAAATTTTGAGTACACTTCACTTAAGGTTGTGGAAGTTCTTGAGTCAAAAGTAGATGAGACCAAAAAGTTTTTGTTCGGGCTTTCTGACGGAAACATAATTGAGAGCGTGTACATGAAGTATAAGTTTGGCGTCAGTGTATGTATCTCATCTCAGGTAGGATGCAGGATGGGATGCAGGTTCTGTGCATCAACACTTGATGGCGTTGTGAGGAATCTTTTACCCTCAGAGATGCTGGATCAGATCTATTCGATCTCAAGATATACAGGTCAGAAGATTTCCCGTGTGGTTGTTATGGGAAGCGGAGAACCCTTGGATAACTATGACAATCTCTTAAGGTTCATAGATCTTTTGACCAATGAGGATGGACTTAATCTTGGCCAGAGAAATCTTACGGTTTCCACATGCGGAATCGTGCCAAATATCCTTAAGCTTGCAGACAAGAATCTGTCCATAAATCTGGCCCTTTCTCTCCATGCATCCAACAATGACAAGAGAAAAGAGCTGATGCCTATTGCCAATAAATATAGCCTGGATGAGGTTCTTTCTGCCTGCAGGACTTATTTTGAGAAAACAGGAAGACAGCTTACTTTTGAGTACTCCCTTGTAAGTGGTGTCAATGACACGGATGCAGATGCAAAAGAACTGTCGGAGCTTTTATCGGGATTTAACTGCGTGGTGAATCTTATTCCCGTAAACCCTATAAAGGAGAGAAGTTATCAGCCTACAGACAGGACAGGAGCGCTTGCTTTTAAAAATAAACTTGAAAAAAGCCGAATAAATGTTACTATTAGAAGAGAAATGGGCAGGGATATTAATGGAGCCTGTGGACAACTTCGTAGGCGCCATTTGGAGGAGACAAATTAAGTACCTGCTTATTTTGTTTGATGAAAAAAGTAATTGCTTGGGAGGCAGGATTTGCTAAAAACTTTTTCCGTTACGGATATTGGAAAGAAGCGAAAACTTAATCAGGATTATGTATTTTCTTCTGACAGGAAAATAGGAAATCTTTCTAATGTGTTTATTGTTGCTGATGGTATGGGCGGACATAATGCCGGTGATTACGCATCAAGGTTCACAGTGGACACAATGGTTGAAGAGATAGAAAAGTCTTTTGAACAGAGCCCTGTTAAGATTCTTGAAAATGCTATCAAGACTGCTAATCACAAATTGAGGGAAAAGGCAGCAGAAAATCCCAGCTTATTTGGTATGGGAACGACAGTTGTGGCGTGTACCGTCCTTGGCAGATATCTTCAGGTAGCGAATGTTGGAGATTCAAGGCTCTACGTCATCAATGACAAAATCACCCAGATTACCAGAGACCATTCGCTTGTGGAGGAAATGGTCAGGATGGGAGGCATTGACAGAGAAACAGCCAGAACCCATCTTGATAAAAATATAATAACCAGGGCAATCGGTGCCACTGAAACAGTAGACATCGACTTTTTTAACGTTGAATTAAACCGTGGTGATATTGTGCTCATGTGCTCTGACGGACTTACGAATATGCTTGAAGATGAAGAGATACGAATGATTGTAAGTGGTCAGAGAGATATTATAGAGAAGGCCCAGAAACTTGTTGTGGCAGCTAATAACAATGGAGGTAAGGATAATATAGCCGTTATCCTGATTGAACCCTTTGCTGAAGAACTGACACGCGACGGAGGACTTAATGATTAAGATAGGAATGATTATCGGCGACCGATATGAGGTACTTGAAAAAATAGGTACCGGCGGAATGTCCGATGTTTATAAAGCAAAAGATCATAAATTAAATCGTTTGGTTGCAGTTAAGATTCTCAAACAGGAATTTTCCGAGAATGAGAACTTTGTATCCAAGTTCCGCGTAGAGGCGCAGTCTACCGCCGGACTTATGCATCCAAATATTGTTAATGTGTATGATGTTGGAGATGAGGATGGCGTCAACTACATTGTTATGGAGCTGGTTGATGGCATTACCCTCAAAAAATATATCGAGAAAAAAGCACGTCTTTCTGTTAAGGAAGCAGTCAGCATAGCTATTCAGGTAGCTATGGGACTTGAGGCAGCTCATAACAACAATATTATCCACAGAGATATCAAGCCTCAGAATATTATGATCTCCAAAGATGGTAAGGTTAAGGTTACAGATTTTGGTATTGCTAAGGCTGCAACCAGCAACACTATCACTTCCAACGTTATGGGATCCGTGCATTATACTTCACCTGAGCAGGCAAGAGGCGGATATAGCGATGCCAAGAGTGATATTTATTCACTTGGTATCACACTTTTTGAGATGCTTACAGGAAGGGTTCCGTTTAACGGAGACACCACAGTAGCTATCGCGATCAAGCATATCCAGGAGGATCTTCCAAGTCCTGCTGATTACAACGATGATATTCCTATCAGTGTTGAGAAAATTGTACTTAAGTGCTGCCAGAAGAGCCCTGACAGAAGATATCAGAGCGCAGCAGAGCTTATTACAGACCTTAAAAAGTCCCTTATCACTCCGGATAAGGATTTTGTTTCACTTGTTGATCCTGATGAAGAGGGAGCAACAAGAGTTGCCACAGCAGAAGAGAGCAAGGCAGTTAAGGGTGAGGACAGATTATCTGATACAGAGCAGATGCGTCTTAACCGCGATGTTGTCAGAGAGTATGACAACAAGGATTATGATGACTACGACAGGGATAAAAAGAAATCCCGCAGAGACTATGATGATTTTGATGATGATTACTACTACGAAGAGAGAAGAAAACGTTCATCATCAAATAGTGGAAGCCAGGATAGCAGCAGAATAGAAAAGATGACAGTTGTCATGGCGATTATTTCAGCTATACTGATCGGCTTTATAGTTATAGTGCTTGTAGGAAGAAGCATCGGAGTATTTGGCTCGGAAAGTGCCAGCGAGAGCTCTACGGATGCTTCAAGTGCAGCTTCATCTGCCACATCAGAGGCAGAAACAGCTGATGGTATCTTGATACCTGATGTAAATGGCAAGACCTATGCTGAAGCCAAGTCAATTCTTGATGAAAAGGGCTTTAATGTAGAAAAGGCTGAGGATACAGCCAATACAGCTGCCAAGGATACTGTAGTATCCACAAGTCCGGCAGCGGGAGATCGTGCAAAAGCAGGTTCCAAGATCACTGTTTATGTTAGTAATGGAGCCAACTACAGCGCAAGTGCTGCAACTGAAGTTTCTGTTGCAAAGGCTGATGGACAGGTTACTGTTCCAAATATTATCGGAATGACTTCTGAAGAGGCTGTTATTACTCTTGTCGAGGCAGGACTTCAGGAAGGCACAATTGTAGAAACCAACAATGAAGATTCAAATCTTACAGGTCTTATCTGTGCACAGAGCATAGCTTTTGGTACCTCTGTTTCTGCGGGAACAGTTATCAATATGGAACTTTCAATTGGACCTGCAAGTGTTACATACAGTTATAACGCTGATATATCAGCACCAACTGAAGGTGAGAATTATACCTATGGTATCCCGGTCAAGGTTACACTTGTAACATCTGATGGAACAACACTTCTTAGCACAACAACGTCAGATTTCCCGGTTCAGGGAACTTATAAGGGTATCACATCACCTACCGGAACTATTACTTTTGTTTATACTGCAACTACTCCGACAACTACCAATGCTGAGACTGGTGAGACTACCGGCGGAGAAAGTGTAGAATATACAGTTACAAGAGCTGTTACATTCACCCAGGAGAGTTGATCATTAGATGCGAGGAAAGATTTTAAAGGGGATTGCCGGCTTTTACTACATAGAGACTGTTGAAGAAAAAATCTATGAGTGTAAGGCAAAAGGCATCTTTCGCAAAGACAATATAAAACCCCTTGTTGGTGATGATGCCAATATCGACATCATTGATGAGGAAAAGAGGTTAGGCAATATAACCGAAATTCTTCCAAGAAAGAGTCAGCTACTTAGACCGCCTGTTGCCAATGTGGATCAGGCGGTTATTTTGTTTGCTATAGTTAAGCCTAATCCGAGCTTTAATCTTTTGGACAGATTCCTTATCATGATGAGGGGTCAGAACCTTCCTGTCATCATTTGCTTTAATAAGCAGGATATAGCCACAAAAGAGGAACAGGAAGAACTCACAAAAGCCTATGAAAAATGTGGATATAAGGTTCTTTTCATAAGTGTAAAAGAGGAAAAAGGGTTAGATGAGCTTAAGGCTCTTTTAAAGGGAAAGACAACTACTCTTGCTGGTCCAAGCGGCGTTGGCAAGTCGTCTCTTTTGAATAAGCTGGTTCCGGATGCTGATATGCAGACAGGAGAGCTAAGTAAAAAGATTGAAAGAGGAAAAAATACTACCAGGCATTCAGAGCTCTTTTACGTAAAAGAGCTATCTGATGGTGACGGATTTGATACATTTGTCATAGATACTCCGGGATTTACATCACTTGAGCTTCGTGATGTTACCAAGGAAAATCTGATGGAGTACTATCCGGAGTTTGAAGAGTATGAGCCCCAGTGCAGATTTGGAGGCTGTTCTCATATAGCAGAGCCTGATTGCGGTGTAAAAAAAGCCCTTGAAGAAGGCAAAATTTCAAAAGTAAGATATGAGAACTATAAGGTTTTGTATGATGAGCTTAGAAATGCAAGACCGGATTACAGCAAGAAAGCAAGGAGATAAGAAAAGCTTTTATGAAGATATATGTAACAAGACATGGACAGACTGATTACAACGCAGAGAGCAGAATGCAGGGAAGACTTGATATTCCTCTTAATGAAAAGGGTAAAGAGCAGGCAAGAGCTACCAGAGAAAAGGTTAAGGATATAAAGTTCGATGCTGTTTACAGCAGCCCTCTTATCAGAGCAGTTGAGACTGCTTCGATCGTAGGAAATATTGCAGAAGATCAGATCATAAAGGATGAGAGGATCTTAGAGGCAAATTTTGGAAAATATGAAGGTGTTGTGTATGGTAAGGTTGGCCTTCCTATGACAGGATACTGGGGAATACCTGAAATATTCCCGGCACCACAGGGAGTTGAGACAATTCCTGAAATGATAGAACGTACAAGTTCATTTTTGTCTGAACTTGAAAAGAAGGATTATGAGAATGTTCTTGTGGTTTGTCATGGCGGTATCATCAGAGTTTTAAGAGGATATCTTCAGGATATTAAAAGAGGTTATATCTGGAGACCTCGTCCAAAGAACTGCGAGATTTTTGTTTATGAATCAATTGATGGAAAACACAGACTTGTAGATGACATTAAGTGATGAATTAATCAGGCAGATATAGAGTCATAGATGGCATTAGATGATGAATTGATTAGTGACAGATATAGAGTTATAGATGACATTAAGTGATGAATTGATGGGAGGAAGATGTCATGATCATTGCTAATGGATATGTTTATAGAGATAACAGTGAATTTGAAGATTGTAACGTAGTGGTGAGTGATGGCAGGATAAGCAGGATATCACCTAAAGCTGTGACTGGTGAAGATGAGATCATTGATGCTTCAGACTGTTTTGTTATCCCGGGGCTTATTGATCTGCATTTTCACGGTGCTGTAGGCGAGGATGTATGCGATGGCACCATAGAGGGTTTTAAGAAAATCGCAGAGTACGAGTTGAAAAACGGTATTACATCCATTTGCCCTGCAATGATGACACTTCCTGAGGAAGAACTCATAAGTGATATAAAAACCGGTAAAGAGTTCAGGGATGGTGATGGCAAAGATCATAGTCGCTATGCCGAGCTTCTTGGCTTTAATATGGAGGGACCCTTTATCAGCCCTGTCAAAAAAGGAGCGCAGAATGAGGAATTCATAAAGAAAGCCGATGTAGCTATGGCAGAGCGTTTCATAGAAGCAGGTGATGGGCTTGTTAAGATAATAGGCCTTGCTCCGGAAGAATCGCCAAACTATGAGAGCTACATAGATGCTGTAAAGGACAAGGTTATTATATCTTTGGCACATACTGATTCCGACTATGACACAGCTATGAATGCCATTAAGCATGGAGCAAGCCATGTGGTTCACCTGTATAATGCTATGACCGGCCTTACACATAGAGCTCCCGGAGTTGTCGGAGCTGCTTTTGACAGCAAGAAGGTCACCAGTGAGATCATCTGTGATGGAATCCATATTGCTCCGGCAGCAGTGAGGATTGCCTTTAATGAAATAGGTGCCGACAAAATGGTGCTTATTAGTGACAGCATGAGAGCGACAGGCCTTGAAGATGGCATCTATACTCTTGGAGGACTTGACGTTGAGAAAAAAGGAAGCCTTTGCACCCTTAAAGGCACAGACACCATTGCAGGTTCTGCGACAAATCTATTTGACTGCATGATAAACTGTCACACCAAGATGAACATTCCTCTTGGAACAGCGATTGGAGCTGCCACCTTTAATCCTGCCAAAGTCCTTGGAGTATCAGACAGACTTGGTAGCTTTTCAGAAGGCAAGCAGGCAGATATGCTTATTCTTGATAAGAATTTCGGACTTAAGCATGTTATCAAGAATGGAATCGTCGTTTATTGATTGATAGATGAGTTATTAGAATCAATTTTTAGACAGATACATTCGAAATAAGCTTCACTACAGAATCAGTGAGAGTATTTTGTCGTAAACTATGTGTTTATGATAAAATGCTCTTTCTTTGTATATGCGTAAGTGACTTCTCTAACTCTCTAAAAATTTTAGATTGCGGCTGCGTACGCCACCATTGACTGAGCCTGAGGAAAACGCCGTCTATACCTCGCCGACGGTGAGGATGATGGGAACAGTAGATTTTCACGCACCGTCGGATTCAGCATTGTAGCGTTTTCCCCAGAACCAGTCAATGGCAAGCACCTGCGGTGTGGCTAGGTACAAGTTGCCTCGGGCTCTGAATCCGAGAACAGTAGGGATGGCTACTTTAAGGTGCTTCGGGCATATAGCTCGTTTTCAATAGCTCAGCCACCTGCAACAAAACTGTTTTTGGCCTCGCAAAAAGTTGCTATAAGGACAAATTATTAAAAATCAAAGGTGGCTGGAAGCTTTAAAAAGCACTATATGCCCAAAGCAATTGCTATTGGTTACCGATTCAAATTGGATAAACGTGAGATTAACTGAGATGTGGGATAAAACCTGAAATTCTATCGAAGTTATCCTACAATTTCGGCCTTCTGAACACTACGATTGAACGAAAAGTAGGATAATCCTGACCGAAAACCATTGATTTATCCCACATTTTTCAGTCAGAACTATGAGAAATGTGGGATAAAAGAATAAAAAGTCGGTCATTTATCCTACTCATGAGCAAAATTCACTATCAGAATGGTTAAGTCTATAGGATAAAAAACGATAAAGACTCATGTAATAGTATGGCATATTTCTTGGCATATTTATTTTACGCTTTTCGCTATAGTAGCTGGTATTAAAATGCATTGTATGGTATTATGAAGGTCTGTGTAAAAAATAATTTAGGGGTTTAAAGCGATGAAAGAACGTGAAAGTTTGGGAAGCAGACTTGGATTTATTCTGTTATCAGCCGGATGTGCTATAGGTATTGGGAATGTTTGGAGATTTCCTTACATGGTTGGTGAAAATGGTGGTGGGATCTTTGTTTTATTCTATATACTGTTTTTGCTGATCCTGGGAGTTCCAATCATGACTATGGAGTATTCCATGGGCAGAGCCTCGAGAAAGAGTATCATGCCGGCCTATAAGATGCTTGAAAAAAAGGGCAGTAAATGGCATTTGGTCGGATACATGGCCATGGCAGGTAACTACATTCTGCTTATGTTTTATTCAGTGGTTTCGGGGTGGATGCTTAGATATTTTGTGCTTATGGTGACAGGAGCTTTTGATAAGGCTGATCCTGATGGAGTACAAAATATATACAAGAACATGATGAGTAGTCCGTATATCATGATACTGTACATGGTCATTACTATGGTGATCACGATTGTCATTTGTTCATCAGGACTTCAAAACGGTGTTGAGAAGATCACCAAGTTTATGATGATAGCTCTTATATGCATCATGATAGTTCTTGGAATCAATTCACTTATACTTCCATCTGCAAAAGAGGGCATAGCTTTTTATTTAAAGCCTAACATTGCTAATGTAAAGGCAGTGGGAATTGGAAAAGTTTTGTATGCTGCACTTAACCAGAGCTTTTTTACTCTTAGTCTGGGAATAGGCAGCATGGAGATTTTTGGAAGTTATATCGAAAAGGACAGGAGCCTTGCTGGCGAAGCCATTCTTGTAGCAGGTCTTGATACCTTTGTTGCGGTAGTGGCAGGACTCATTACTATCCCTGCATGTTTTGCCTATGGTGTTGCACCAAATAGTGGACCAAGTCTTATATTCCTTACACTTCCTAACGTATTTATCTCACTTCCTGCAGGAAGAGTATGGGGAAGTTTGTTCTTTCTCTTTATGTATTTTGCGGCGCTTTCTACTATGGTAGGTGTATTCGAAAATGACGTAAGCTTTTTCATAGATATACATAACACAAACAGAAAAAAAGCTGCATTTATTGCAGGGGCCATAATTACAGTAGGTTCTGTGCCATGTGCCCTTGGCTTTAATATTCTTAGTGATTTTCAGCCTCTTAAGGCAGGAAATACAGTGATGGATCTTGAGGATTTTATACTGAGTAACCTTATGCTTCCGATTGGAGCGCTGATATGCTGTATTTTCTGTACGACCAAATATGGCTGGGGATTTGATAACTATCTTAATGAGGTCAACTGTGGCCAAGGACTTAAGATAAGCAGGAAGCTAAGCTGGTATTTTAAGTATGTTCTTCCTGTGATCATAGCATTCTTGATAGTATATGGACTGGTAACATATTTTAAGTAATATAAAAATCCTGACTTCTTTGAGAAACTAAAAAGAGTTTTTCAAGAAGTTAGGATTTTTTAATAGTATTAGTATAAAAAGAGGTGTATCATGATTGTATGAATAAATATACTTAAAAACGACTATATTATTGTGTAACTCTTAGGGAGAGTTCTTATGTACGATTTGAGCTATGCAATTCCAAGTTTATTGCTTTTGAGTCTTTTTGTTGGGTATTTTTTCTTGCTCCCACGAGTTCCCAACAGAATGAATCATACTTTTTTCATGCTTCTTCTCGTGGAAGTGAGTACAATTGTTCTTAATCTTATTTCCTCATGGGCAGATATGTATTACATGGACTACTCAAAGGAAATCGTTGCTATTTCTAATGCGTTATTCTTTTGCATGTTCTATCTTAGAGGCTACGTGTTCTTTTTGTTTACCTTGTCAGCTGTCAAAGTAGAAGAGTATTATACAGGGGCTTTGGGTTTCCTTAAGCGTATCCCGCTTCAGCTTTGCATGTTGCTTGCCATTACAAGTCCGTGGACCCATTATATCTTTTGGATTGGTGATGACGGGTATCATTCAGGACCGTATTATAAGGTTCTTTATCTTGAATTCTGGATGTATATATTGCTTTCTGTACTTATTATCCTAATCAACAAAAATATGATCCAAAGAAGAGAAAAGATAAGTCTCTTGTGGTGCAATGCAATTCTTTTTCTAGGCACTTTGTTCAGACTGTTTCTTCCGCAGATACTTATGATGAATACTTTCTGCGTTTTAGCAGTTACCATTTTGTACCTTTCATTTCAAAATCCTGATCTCTATCTGGAAAGACGGTCAAAAGTATTTAACTCAAGGGCTCTTAGAGACTATATTGAAGAGGTAAACGGAAAAAGACCTTACAGGATACTATCATTAGTCATCCATAATTACAGGGACATAAGAGACATATATGGCGCAAGGCAGATGAATGAAGGCATTGACATGATCGGAAGCTATCTTAGAGAAACCTTTCCTAAGGTCATGGTATTCTATTTCAGCAACGGACGATTTGCTCTTATTGCAGGCGAGGAATTAGAACTTGAGAATGAAAAGATCAGACATACCATTGAAGAGAGATTTGATTCCCCATGGATTTCTGATAATGCAGAGCTGTATCTGGATGTGAGTATGGTATATATATATCCCGGAAATAAGGCTCAGTCTGCAGATGTTGTATTTAATGTCCTTACAGAGAGTCTTTCACAGGTTTCAAGGGCAGGAAGTGAGTCTTTTGTTACTTTAGGTGAAAAAGAAATTCGTGACAGCGAAAAAGGAACAGTAGTAAAAAGAAATCTTGAAGCAGCAATTGATAACGATCTTGTTGAGGCATTTCTTCAGCCTATAGTCGAAGTAAAGACCCATAAGATCGTTGGGGCAGAAGCACTTGCAAGGATCAGGGATAGTGAAGGTAAGCTTATTCCCCCTGGACTTTTTATTCCTATAGCAGAGAGAAATGGCAGCATAAATCAGCTTGGAGAACAGGTCCTTGACAAGGTATGTAAATTTATTGCCGAGAATGACATTAAAAAGATGGGCCTTAACTGGATAAATGTTAATCTTTCCCCTATTCAGTTTATGAGGCAGGATCTTAATCAGAGGCTGACTTCAATAGTATCTGCGCAAGGAATAAACTCGTCATACATACATTTAGAGGTGACGGAGGAATCCATGGTAGACGATTATCTTTTGTTAAAGCAGATCAAGTCTATTCAGGAAAGCGGATTCTATTTTGTTCTTGATGATTATGGAAGCGGCTATTCTAACCTTGCAAGGCTCAGGAGATGCCCTTTTATCAATGTAAAAATAGATATGAGTCTGGTGTGGGAATATGTAAAGTGCCCGGATGAGATGCTTCCCAATATGGTCTCTACCTTCAAAAATCTTGGTTTCTCCATTACAGCAGAGGGAATAGAAGATGAAGGAATGGCCAAAATGATGGCCGATATCGGGTGCGATTATCTACAGGGATACTATTTTGACAAAGCCCTTACTATGGATGAATTTATCGCAAAATATTCATAGAAGTGTGATAGAATAGTTAAGAAAGCTAAAAGAGCTGTCCTTTAGTGGGACGGCTCTTATTTGGGTAAGAGACTTTGGAGAATCATATGAAGACAGCACTGGTTATGGAAGGCGGCGCAATGCGCGGTATGTTTACCTGCGGCGTGTTGGATGTCCTTATGGAGAATGGTATTTCTTTTGACGGGGCAGTAGGAGTGTCCGCCGGCGCGACATTTGGATGCAATATCAAGTCTAGGCAGATTGGAAGAGCTTTAAGGTACAACAAAAAGTACTGTAAAGACAAAAGGTATCACAGTATAAGATCTCTTTTAACTACAGGTGATATCTACAACGTGCCATTTTGCTACGATGAACTTCCCTATAAACTCGATAAATGGGATATAGAGACTTTCAGTAAAAACCCAATGGAGTTTTACTGCGTTGCGACTGACATAAATACAGGAAAGCCTGTTTACCACAAGTGCGAGACAGGTGGAAAAGAAGATATCATATGGATCCAGGCCTCTGCGTCAATGCCGCTGGTTTCAAGACCTGTCGAGATAGACGGAGGAGTTTACCTGGATGGAGGCATATCAGATTCCATTCCTCTTAAGTTTATGGAGGGCCTTGGATATGATAAAATCTTAGTTATCGAGACCCAGCCCAAAGACTATGTCAAGGGCAGGCAGAAGTACATGCCGCTTGTCAGATGGATGCTCAGAAAGTATCCCAATATGATAAAGGCCATGGAAGAGAGATATCTCATGTACAATGAGCAGAAAAGGTATGTGAGAGAAAAGGAAGAAAAGGGTGAGATTGAGGTTATAAGACCGCTTGCGCCCCTTAATATCAGTCCTGTTGAGACTGATGAAAAAGAGCTGGAAAGAGTATATCAGCTTGGAAGAGCTGAAGCTTTAAAATACTTAAACAAATAGACGGAGGTAGTGTATGAAGAGGTTTGACGGATTTATGTTTGGCGCCAATCTTGGTGGCTGGCTGTCACAGTTCGATGAAGACACAAAAGAGCATTTTGACAGCTTTATCACAGAAAAGGATATTGTAAGGATCAAGGAGGCTGGTTTTGACCATGTCCGTGTTCCTGTTGATTATGTAGTGATCGAAGATGAGCAAGGGGAGCCCATCGAGAGCGGCTACGAGTATCTTGAGAATTGCGTTGAGTGGTGCAGGCGCGCAGGACTTAACATGGTTCTTGATCTTCATAAGGCATATGGTTATTCTTTTGATCCACTTGATAAGGGAGAGAGTAAGGAAGCTTTCTTCTATGATGAGAAGCTTCAGAAGCGTTTTTACAATACATGGGACACAATCTCAAAGAGATTTGCAAAAGACGCTGATATGATGGCTTTAGAGCTTCTTAACGAGATTGTATCACCTAAGGTTGTTAAGGAGTGGAACGAGATAGCAAAGCAGGCAGCTCTTACTATCAGAAAGAATGCGCCTACTGCCTATATCATCATCGGCGGTGTATGCTACAACAACGTAACAAGCGTACCGCTCCTTGATAAACCAATTGATGACAGGATCGTTTACAATTTCCACTGCTACGAGCCATTTATCTTTACTCATCAGAGAGCTTACTGGGTAGAGAATATGCCTAAGGACTTCGTGGTTGAGTATCCTGGCTCACTTGAGGATTACAGAGAAAAGTCCAAAGAGCTTTCACCTGATCTTGCAGATGCAATCAACAGAGGAGAGATCACTGAGATCGGACCATCATATTTTGAGAGGATCTTTGTTCCTGCAGTTGAGAAGGCAAAGGCTGAGAATGTATGCCTTTACTGCGGCGAGTATGGCGTTATCGAGCTTGCTGATGTGGAGTCTGCAAAGAGATGGTTTGCTGATATCCACAGCGTTTTTGAGAAGTATGAGATAGGCCATGCTGTTTGGAATTACAAGGAAAAAGATTTTGGAGCAACAGTAAATAAGTGCTTTTTTTAATAAATTGACTTTGGGAGATTTACAGGCTATGGATAAGAGATTAGAACCACTTTTTACAAAATGGAAGATTGGAAATGTGGAGATTAAAAACCGTATTGTTTTAACTTCCATGGGTGGAACTGATTTATTTGGATGGATGGAAAAGAACCATTTCGACAAGGCTGGAGCTGACTTCATACTTGAAGTGGCTAAAAATAATGCGGGACTTGTTCTTCCCGGATGTCAGCCTGTTTACAATCCAATGTTTGGTCAGTGGCTCTACAGCAATAAAAAAATGTATCAGGAACTAAAAGAATGGATGCCAAAGCTTCATGAGACAGGCGCCAAGCTTTTTGTTCAGCTTACTGCCGGCTTTGGCAGGTCTTTTACCGTAAGTACCATGATGGAGACCTTGTACAATAATAAGGCACTCAGAGTTTTATCAAAGCCATTTATGGACCTTGATAAGATAACAGCTTCCGCAAGTGCTTCACCTAACAGATGGTCTGATAAGCTGCCTTCAAGGGCACTTACTGTAGAGGAGATCAGGGAGTATGTCACAGCCTTTGGTAAGACTGCGCTTCTTTTGAAAGAAGCCGGAGTTGACGGCGTGGAAGTACATGCTGTTCATGAAGGTTACCTCCTTGATCAGTTTACTTTGCCTTACGTGAATAAAAGAACTGACGAATACGGTGGAAGTTTTGAGAACAGATACAGGTTTGCTGTGGATATCGTAAAAGAAATAAAGAAAACCTGTGGAAAAGACTTCCCGGTTTCTCTGCGTTACAGCGTTGTCTCCAAGACAAAAGGCTTTAGAGAAGGCGCACTTCCCGGTGAAGACTATGTAGAAGCAGGAAGAGATTTTGAGGAGTCCAAAAGAGCTGCAAAGTACCTTCAGGATGCCGGCTATGATATGCTCAACTGCGACAATGGTACGTATGATGCCTGGTACTGGGCTCATCCACCAATCTATATGCCTGAAAACTGTAACCTGGAAGATGTTGAGAATCTTAAAAAGTACGTGGATATCCCTGTTGTCTGTGCAGGACGACTGGATCCAAGAGTTGCTGCAAATTCAATAAATGAAGGAAAGCTCGATGGAGCCGGTTTTGCAAGATCATTCCTTGCTGATCCTGAATGGGTTACAAAACTCATAGCAGGAAAAGAAGAGGATATAAGACCATGTATTCTTTGTCATAATGGCTGCTTTAACATGTGCCATTATAAGGGCGTTCCTAATGATCAGAAATTATCTGATTCTCTTCACCTTGCAAGATGTGCTGTAAATGCCGAAACTATGCAGAAGGACAAGCATCACATCAAACCTACCAAACACCCAAAGAAGGTTTATATCATCGGCGGTGGAATTGGCGGAATGGAAGCAGCAAGAGTCCTTAAGCTCAGAGGCCATGAGCCTGTTATTTATGAAAAAGCGGACAGACTTGGCGGAACATTTATTGCTGCAAGTGCTGAGTCATATAAGGGAAAGCTCAGAGATCTTTTGGCGTGGTATCTTAGAAAAATGGATGAGCTTGGAATAGAAGTTCATTTGAATGAAGAGATAACTGATCTTAAGAAGTTTGGTAAGAGCGATATCCTGATCGCCACAGGTTCCAAGGCAAGGGTGTTGAGAAGCGTTCCGGGACATGAAAAAATGGTGGAAGCATGCGAGTTCCTTACCGGTACAGAGGTCGGAGAGACAGTAGCTGTAATAGGCGGTGGACTTACAGGATGCGAGATTGCATATGAGCTTGCACTTAAGGGCAAAAAGCCTGTTATTGTAGAAATGAAGGACGACCTTGTTTCACAACCGGGAGTATGCCTTGCAAACAGCTCATACCTCAGAGAATGGTTTGCTCTTCACAAAGTTCCGGTTTACCTTGAGACTTCTCTTAAAGAAGTCAGGGATGGCAATATCCTTGTAAAGGACAAAGAAGGCAAAGAATTTGAAATAGAGTGTGATAGTGTTATCAGCTCTGCGGGTTATATTCCTAATCCTCTCATAAAGGACAGTGATAGAACCAGCAATATTGATTTTATTGGTGACTGTAAACAGATAGGTAATCTTAGAAGCGTAATCTGGAGAGCTTATGAAGTTGCCATGAGAATATGATAATAGCCCCCTATGGAAACATAGGGGGTTTATTAAATTTTAATATAATTTTAATCGAAATACAGTATTTGAGCGAACGTTTTTTTTCATATTGATGGTACAATATTTATGATGCCTTTTAAATATTTTCAAAGGAGATGTTCTATGAAGACCTTTTATGGAAAAAACGCTCAAGGTAGCGTATCAGAAGCAGTACATGGGCTTGTTTCGCCTAAGCTTATTATCATGATGAGCAATGCCGATAAGTTTGAAGCAAATGTTGAGACACTTGAGAAACTCTATCCGGGTGTGCCAAGTATTGGCTGTATTGCCATGGGATATGATACAACAGTTGTAGAAAACGGCGTTGCAATCACAGCATTTACTGATGGGGTTACAGTCTGCACAGGTGTTCTTGAAAATGTTTCTAAGGCGCCTGCAAGGTATATCAAAAGAATTACCGCTGACGTTGAATCAGTAAGACCCGGAAAAGACAACACAGCAATCATCGATTTCTGCGCTGCCAATGATGCTGCAGTTCTTACAACTCTTTCAACTCTTGTAGAAAAATATAATCTACAGGTCATGGGAGCTACAGGTGATGCCGGAAAGGTATCAGTTAATGGCAAAGTATATGAAGATGCCATGGTATATGCAGTAATTAAGAATAACGGCGGCAAGGTAAAAACATATAAGGAAAACATTTACGCTCCACGAGATAATACTCAGCTTATCGCATCTAAGACAGATAAGAGCAAATATTATCTTGGAGAATTAAACGGACGCCCTGCAAAGCAGGTATATATCGAGCTTACGGGAGCTCCTGAGAACGACGTTGTAAACCAGACCTTCAAAAATCCTTTTGGAAAAATGGTCGGTGATGACGTTTGTATCGTTTCATTAAAGGACGTATCAGGAAATGGTCTTATTCTGTACAGACAGATCAACGACTCGGATATCCTCACAATTCTTGAGATGCGTGATCCTTCTGAAGTAGCTCAGGCTACCATAAATAAGATCAAGAATGATTTCAATCATGTATCAGCTATCTTTTCAGTTAATTGCATATTCAGATATCTTGTATTTGAGGAGAGAGGTGGCCTTTCTACATACCTTAACAAGATAGGAACCCTTGGAGCCTCATGTGGACTTGTAGGATTTGGCGAACATTATAACACGCAGTTTGTTAATCAGACCATGACATGTGTGGTATTCGAATAAGGGAGATAAATATGTTTGAAATGTTTGGTAAAAAGAAAATTGAGACAGTAAACGAGAATGTAAATAAAAACGCTGAAGAGAAAAAGGCGATGGAAGAAAAGATGGATTCTTTGGTTTATATCGCAGATTCCATTAAGAGTTTCCAAAAAGACCTGGTTCAGAATGAAGTGAATTCTCTTACTGAGATTCATGACATGGGAGAAGCTGTTGATGATGTAATTGACAGCAACACCAAATTAAGAGACAGGATGGAAAACTTTAACGAGAAGTTTGCTGAGGTTAATCAGAGCGCTTCTAAGTTTGAAGATGTTAAGCAGAATATCTTAAACAGTGTTCATAACGCACAGGATAAGGTTGGAGAGCTTAAAGACAATTCCAATGAAGTAAGAGCCAGCTTCGATGAGATGGCGCAGGGCTTTGAAAACTTCAAGGAATCGGTTAATCAGATTTCTGATTATATGAAAAAGATCATCAGCATTGCATCTCAGACAAACCTTCTTGCTCTTAATGCTTCAATTGAGGCTGCAAGAGCAGGTGCTGCAGGAAAAGGATTTGCTGTAGTTGCTACAGAAGTAAGAGAGCTTGCAGATGAGATCAAGGTAATGATTGATCAGGTAAATGCTTCTATTGACAATGCAAATACTGAGAGTGAGAAGTTATCTGTTCTTATGGAAAATTCCATTGCAGCAATGGACAAGTCACTTCAGGGCGTGGAAGAGACAAAAGAGACTTTCGATGAGATCATCGAGAGTACCGACGGAGCCAATGCCGTTCAGCAGGAGATTGCAGATACCACTGATGTAGCTGCAGATGAGCTTCATCTCATCGGATCAAATATCGATGACATCAACAGAAAGTACGATGCCCTCGTAAACCAGCTTGAAAGAGTTAATCAGCTTGGAACTACAAAGAGTAGCGTATTTGAGCACATCGATAACCTGGTTTCCCAGATCGAACCTATCGTAAAGTCCAAATAAGTAGTAAGAACTTCTAAGTCGGAGCAGTCGCCAGGCCAAGAGCCATTTGCGTGACATTTCGAGTTTAGAAGTTCATGGCAACAAATTTTTACTTTGGGATTCCTTGGATCAAACTCACCGCTGACTACCGGCGCTTTTGGACAGTGGGCTCCATTTTTCTCTGTCGCAAGAAAACGCCATTTTTCCTGTGCTCTTGGGCACCTTTGAACCGCGCATGTGGAAGCACATGTTTGAGCAGGGCGTATAGATATGAATAACGTGGTCTTGGCCCGCTAAAGCGGGCAACAAGGCAAAATAAAAGAATCATCTCTCAAACTCATGAGTTTGGAGAGTGATTCTTTTTTTATTGCCTATGGTGCGTACGCACCGTAGACCACGTTATTCATATTAGCCCTGCGAGTTTTTGCTGTAACATGCGCATTAAAGAAAAAGGTGCCTGAGCACTTGGAAAAAGTTTCGTTTTCTTGTCAGAGAAAAATGGAGCCCACTGTACCTAAAAGTGTCTGGTGTCAGCGGCTCAGACATGTGATCCAAAAACGGAATCCCAAAGTAAAAATTTGAATGCTCATGAACTTAACTAAACTCTCTTAGACACGCAAATGGCTCTTGTCCGGCGGTTGCTCTCTCTTTGGATTTCTTAAGATTTTATATTATTAAGGAGCATGTCTTCTGTAACTCCGGTGAGTTCCATAGCTTCTTCTTTGGAGTGACCTTTGTTTATCAGATTGTTGAATATAGCAATTGCTGCATTATCATAACCTGTGTCGTATCCTTCATCATAGCCTTCTTTTTTGACATTTTTAAGGTGGAGTTCTTCATTATAGTCCCACATACTTGCCTCCTGAACTTTGGCTCTATGCTTTTTTAAGAATATAGATAGAGTTCCATCTGCAATGCATTTATCAATTGCTTTACTTATAGCATTACCAACCGCGTCGTTTCGGTCATCAACATTTTTAGGAATCTCTTTTATATATTGTCGCACAATGGAGACAAAAAGTGAATATTCCTTTAAGGTGTCACATGCTTCCATAAGCTCCTTATTGTGACCATTGTTTATATTGAGTGCAGTGACAATAAGCTCAAGTTCAGGCTCTTCTATGATAGTCTCAAATTGTTCGGATAATTTGTATACTTTCCTGTCTTGCATTGGAGAAGTACCATTATAAAACACAAAAAATTTTGGCGCAGGAATCTTTATGAGTTTACTGGTATATAAGTCTTCTTCGGTTGTGATCTTTTTGAGAAGCTTTGCCACATAGAAAAAATCCCTTAAAGGCATATTGGGGCATAACGATGATTGATGTTCAAAAATGTTGAGCTGTGAGTTGAAGATAAATGATACATCATTTTTTACCTTCATAAAGGTGCTGTCACCTATAGTATTGATGATAAGGTCATCTTCGTTGGTGTAGGATGTTTTATTTAAGGCATTATACAGTGATAATAGCTCTTTTTTGTTGTTAAATAACATCCTGAATACTGTGTCTCGGTAGTTTTTGTTTTCGATTTCTGACATAAATGTCCTCCTAAAGTTTGTTTTTTGCTAAAGGAATTATCCGGCTGAAATGCCTTAAGAATATCCAATAGAATATGCATGAAATTGCATTTACTGATAAGAAAATCAGCAAGAGATAAATTATCATAGATCAAGTTATATGTAAAGGAGTTTTTAATATAAGCGTAGGAATGGTATTATTTAATATGGTTTAAAGAAATAAGCTTATTATTTTAGGACTACAATGAACAGGGAGAAGATTTATGGACAGCAGATTTAAGCAGCTTTTGGAGATGGCGAAGGTTTACAGAATGCCGATGGACAGGGTTATACGATACATTTATATTCCTGAGTTTTTTAATATGTTCAGGAGGAAAGACAAATGATCATTGAGGTAAAAGATGTATCGAAATCCTATGGTGAAAAGAAAGTACTTGATAAGTTTAATCTGAATATAGAGGATGAACACAGCTATATAATTACAGGCGGAAGCGAATCAGGAAAGACAACTTTGCTTCGCCTCATTTTAGGACTTGAAAATCCAGATTCAGGAAAAGTGGGACTTCTTGGAGATTACAAGTACCCCTATATAAACGCAGGAGTAGTCTTTCAGGAAGACAGGCTTTGTGAGAGCTTTTCAGCAGTAACCAACTGCGCAATGGTAAGCAAGAAGGTCTTCAAGCAAACAGTAAGAGAAGAACTTTTAAAACTCCTTCCTTCAGACAAGGTTGATATTCCTGTCAAAAAACTCTCAAGCGCAGAGAGGCGCATGGTCTGCATAGCCAGAGCCTGCTGCATTCCAAGCGATGTCCTCGTTATGGATGAGCCCATCAAAGGCCTTAACGCCTCCCAAAAAGAAAAGGCAATTGCCTTCATCAGGGACAAGCAGGGCTCAGGCTCCCTCGTAATAGCCACAGAAGACGTTTCAGGGCTCGACTTTGGCAGAACCATTACCTTGCAGTAAAGCAGCCAAAAGCCTCTCGCAGACCGCCCCGCCCGTGTAGAAGCCATTTGCGTGTCTAAGAGAGTTTAGTTAAGTTTATGAGCATTCAAATTTTTACTTTTGGATTCCGTTTTTGGATCACATGTCTGAGCTGCTGACACCAGACACTTTTAGGTACAGTGGGCTCCATTTTTCTCTGACAAGAAAATGAAATTTTTTCCAAGTGCTCAGGCACCTTTTTCTTTAATGCGCATGCTACAGCAAAAACTCGCAGGGCTAATATGAATAACGTGGTCTACGGTGCGTACGCACCATAGGCAAAAAAAGAATCACTCTCCAAACTCATGAGTTTGAGAGATGATTCTTTTATTTTGCCTTGGTGCCCGCTTTAGCGGGCCAAGACCACGTTATTCATATCTATACGCCCTGCTCAAACATGTGCTTCCACATGCGCGGTTCAAAGGTGCCCAAGAGCACAGGAAAAATGGCGTTTTCTTGCGACAGAGAAAAATGGAGCCCACTGTCCAAAAGTGCCGGTAGTCAGCGGTGAGTCTGATCCAAGGAATCCCAAAGCAAAAATTTGTTGCCATAAACTTCTAAACTCGAAACGTCACGCAAATGGCTTCTACACGGGCGGGGCAGTCTGCGAGGGGCTTTTGGCTGCTTGAGAATCGTAATAATGGTATGTGAATAGACCATAAACCGTTTGTTTGGTATAATAAAATAGAAGTGATTGTCGGTTGAATTATGTGAGGATACGTGAGACGGCGGCTTTTGTGGAGGTAGTGGCGTGAAGAGAACGCTGATCATTATTGTTGATCTTTTGATAATGGGATTGATACTTTTCTTCATAGTTCAGTATGCCAATACTAAGATGAGGGAAAGCAATGAGAGAGTCGTTGAGGATTTTGAGAAGATGACGATCACTGCGGAACAGATCATTACGAATTACCTGGAGGATGAGCAACATCTTTGCGATATTTGGGCGAACTATATTAATCGGTCCGCTGAGGCTGGATCGCCAATGACCGGTGAAGAAGCAATTTCTTTTATCAGAAAGGCAAAGATATCTTCGAGTATTTATGGACATCTTATATTTCTTGATAAGACCACTCAAAGTGGGATATCTACTCATGCGAGCTCAAAGGATGCAAATGATTATTCGGTTTCATACCGCAATATTAACATTTTTGACAACATTGATGAGATAAGTAGAGAAGATGGTAAGATCAGCTTAACAAGAGCGTATACTAATCCCCAGAATGGAGTGCAGTCAATTGCATTTCTTAATTACGTAAAAGTTCTGGATGAGTCAGACGGGCAGCTTTCAGAGGCAATTCTTATGCGCGTGGAGCCTGTCAGTATGCTTGAGGATAAGCTTGTATTTCTTAAAGGTGAGTATGAAAACGTTGAGATTTCTCTCATTAACAAGGAGGGAGAATATCTGGTCCATGGTAAATCGCTGAAAAATTCCAACTTTTTTGAATATTATAAATCCTATAACGAAGGTGACATTGCAGATTACAACGAAATGACAGTCAAGGTAACTTCGGAGACAGGAACCATGACAATGCTTAACTCAAAAGGAGAGGAATGTGTAATATCCTACACTCCTTTGAAATCAATGAATACATGGTTTCTTTTGGCTTATATACCAGCAGGTGAACTTAAGGCGGCAAATACAGTTGTTGACTGGCTGTTGCTGGGAATGGTGACACTTGGTCTTTTATCCCTCCTTACCTTCAATTACCTGATACTGATGCTCTATAACAAAAAGCTTGCTGAGGCGGCGGAGGCTGCTAATCAGGCAAATGAGGCAAAATCACATTTCCTGTCCACTATGTCCCACGATATCCGCACTCCTATGAATGCAATCCTGGGACTTAATGAGATGGTGCTGAGAGACAGCCATGAAGATGATATTGTTGCCTATTCTGAGAGCATAAGGACTGCAGGTAAGACTCTCATGGGAATCATCAATGACATTCTTGATTTTTCAAAGATAGAAGCAGGAAAAATGGATATCATCAATGTGGACTACAGCTTTGTATCCATGCTAAATGACCTTGTGAATATGGTTCAGGGAAAAGCACAGGATAAAGGCCTTTCTTTTGACCTTGAAGTAGACAGGAATATTCCGGTTATATTGCACGGAGATGAGATACGTATTAAACAAATCATCACCAATATTCTTTCAAATGCCGTTAAATACACGAAAGAGGGTTCGATCACCTTTAAAGCGGGATTTGAAAAGATGGAAGAAGCTCCCGATTCTGTAAAACTCATGATAAGTGTAAAAGACACAGGAATCGGAATAAAACCCGAAGATATGGACCGCTTGTTTGTTGCTTTTGAACGTATTGATGAGAATAAGAACAGAAACGTAGAAGGAACCGGCCTTGGCATGAGCATTGCCCAGAGCTTTCTGCGAATGATGGGAAGCAGCATCGAGGTTGAAAGCCAATATGGTAAGGGTTCAACTTTCTCTTTTGAACTGGTTCAGGGGGTAAAAGACTGGAGTCCTATTGGCAATTATGAGGAGACCTTTAAGCGAGCTGTTTCTGAGAGAAAGAGATATCGTGAAAGCTTTACAGCACCTGATGCAAGACTTTTGGTTGTTGATGATACAGAGGTCAATCTTTCAGTTTTCAAGAATCTGCTAAAACGTACTAAATTGCAGATAGATACGGCAACAAGTGGAAATGAAGGAATAGCATTATATAAACGAAATAAGTACGATGCTATTTTTCTTGATCATATGATGCCTGATAAGGATGGAATAGAGACTCTTACGGAGATGAAAGGAATCCAGGATTCGCCTAATACCCTGACGCCGATCATATGTCTTACCGCCAATGCAATTTCAGGAATGCGTGAAATGTATATAAACGCAGGCTTTGACGATTATATTACAAAGCCCATTGATCCCGAGAGGCTTGAAGTGCTGCTTTTTGAATATCTGCCAAAAGACAAGATTGCTCCTGCATCCGGCGATGGCGATGAGGAAGACTATTATATCCCGGATTTTGTTTGGAAGATCGGATCTCTTGATGTAAATGCAGGGATCATTCACTGCGGAAGCCAGAAATCCTATATGGATACGCTGAAGACTTATTATGATTCCGGGCAAAAAAATGCAGAAGAAATTGAAAAGTACTGGAATGAAAAAGATATTAAGAATACTACTGTAAAAATACATGCACTTAAGAGCACCTCCCGTGTAATAGGTGCGATGGAGCTTGGAGAATTTGCTGCCCGCCTTGAAAAGGCAGGAGAAAAAGGGAATGTAAGGCTCCTTGAAACAGAGATAGGAAATCTTTTGACAATGTATCGGAAGCTGCTTACAGAGATGGAGCTTTTGGGAAGTACAGATGGAGAAGAGGCGGGGAGTGATGTGCCTCTGATTTCAGAACAGGATATGAAAAAGACCTATGAAACTATTGCTGAGCTATGTGAAGCTTTTGATTTTGACGGCGTGGCAGAAACTGTGAAATCCCTTGAAAAGTATAGATTTCCGGAGAGCGAAGCTGCAAAATTTGAAACCATAAAAAAGGCTGTCGACAATTTTGATTATGATCTGATACCTGAAATCATATCAGGCTAAAGCAAAAGAGAAATTCTTTTGGATACGGAAAGGAGTCAGCATGAAGATTAAAACAGTGAGAATGGCAAAAAGGATGCTGGGATTAACATCGGCTGTAGCAATGGCGTTTTGCTTTACTGCCTGCGGACAAAAAGCGGAAGAAAGTACTGAGTTTAAACCTGCCTTGTCTTCTGAAACATCATGCCAGATAAAGGTGGCTGGAAACTATTCAAATTTTGAATCCCTTGAGAGCGAGTTTGAACGCTTTTATGAGTATTATCCGAATGTCAGTCTCAATTACGTAAATCTTGATGATTATAATAACACGATCACAAGCGCGATTATGAGCGATGAGGCTCCTGATATATATGTAACGGCAACATGGATGCTGGAAGATGATAAAATGGCTCCTGTTTTTGAAAATGCGGAGGTGCTTTCGGATCCGTCGCTTAATATCAATCTGGATTGTCTCAGAAAAGGCACCTGCTGGACACTGGAAAATGGAGATGTAGTCATGCTCCCTATTTTTACAAGGACCTATGGAATGCTTGTGAATATGGACCTTTTTGAGATGAACGGGCTTGAAGTTCCCAAGAATTACAATGAACTTGTTGATGTTTGTGACAAGCTCAAGGCAGCAGGCTATGAAGTTCCTATTATGGGAGCAAATGGCATGACAGTAGCGGGAATGTACTATGCTTTTGCTTTTCCGTATTTTTGTGATTATGTCATTAAAAATCCTGAATCAGTCGAAGCCCTCAACTCTATGGAAAAGTCTTCAGGGGAAATGATGAGGCCTGCGCTTGAGAAAATAAAAGCTTTTGTGGATGCAGGGTATCTGAATCCGGGGCTTTGCTCAGAACAGATAGAAGATGATTATAATGCAGTGATCATGCGCTTTTTCGAGGGTGATGTTCCCATAATGCTCGGAAGCGGAGATATGGTTTCCGGTACGCAAAAGCGCGAGAGCAAGTCTGAAGCTTTTTTGGCAAATTCTTTTAAGTATAAATTTTTCATAGTGCCAACCGGGGATGACGGCGGGTATTTTCTTGATTCTGTAAACCTGTTTTTTAGTGTAAATAAAAACAGTCAGAACCTTGATATGACTAATGAATTTATAAGGTTTCTTATGAGAGAAGAAGAGCTTGGTAACATGGCTGCAATTAAGCGACTTACCACACCGACAAACGATTTTTCTTTTGATGAAGTCTATTCATCACTTGAAGGGTTCCCTGAGGATAAGACTTTTAGCTATCAGGAGACAGGTCTAAATGATGCTGTTAACAAGGAGTTCAGGGCAGCGGCATATAATGTTGCAAATGGCATTATGACTGTAGATGAAGCTATAAGCGGGTACGGCAGTTTGTGGGAGTAACTGCTGCCTGCGGAAAGGAAATAGAATGGAAGAGCGCGTAGTTGTTGTGGATGATGATGTGATCATATTGAAAAATGCGAACACGGTTCTTTCGGAAGCGGGTTTTAAGGTTACATGCCTTAAGAGTGGCAAACTTTTACTGGACTATGTAAAAAAGAATGAGATAGATATGCTTCTTTTGGATATCAAAATGCCGGAACTTGACGGCTTTGAGACCATGAGGCTTTTAAGGAAATGGGAAAGAGAAAACGGGGTAAAAGAGATACCGGTGATCTTTTTTACTGCTAATGATGACTGCGAATCGGAGACTATCGGTTTATCACTTGGGGCAATGGATTTCATCAGAAAGCCCTTTGTTGCAGATGTTTTAACCCTTCGTGTAAGGCACCTTCTAGACCTTATCAGATTTCAAAATGATCTCCATGCAGAGGTGGAACGCAAGACCAAGGAAATAGAAGGGCTCTCACTCCATGTGGTACATACACTTGCAGATGCGATTGATGCCAAGGATGCCTATACTAAGGGCCATTCAGGGCGAGTTGCCGAGTATGCGAGAGAAATAGCAAAAAGAGCCGGTTATTCTTTTGACAGGCAGGAAGAAATATACATGATGGGGCTTCTTCACGATGTAGGCAAGATCGGCGTGCCTGACGCGGTGATCAATAAACCGGGTAAGCTTACGGATGAAGAGTTTGAAATAATAAAGACACATCCCGGAAGGGGTGCAAGGATCCTTCAGAATATTGAAGAAATGCCGAAGCTTGCCATAGGAGCCAGGTGGCACCATGAGCGCTACGACGGAAAAGGTTATCCTGACGGACTATCAGGCGAGGAGATTCCGGAAGAGGCCAGGATCATAGCTGTTGCTGATGCCTATGATGCAATGACCAGTAACAGAAGCTACAGAGGCATTATCCCTCAGGATGTGGTCAAAGGAGAGTTTGAGAAGGGCTTGGGAACCCAGTTTGATCCGCGTTTTGCGGCTATTATGCTTGAAATAATAAGTGAAGACGTGGATTACAAACTTCATGAGGGGACATAAGAAGGCGTGCCTTTGAGTTCAATAAATGTATGGCAGGAGAGATCAAAGATGCTGAATATTGAAAAAAGAATGGATGGACAGGAACTGATCGTGGAGCTTGAAGGAAGGCTTGATACCTTGACTGCACCACAGCTTGAAAAGGCTGTCAGCGAGGATATTGAAAAGGCGGAGTCGATTCTTTTTGACTTCGGAAAGCTTGAGTATATTTCAAGTGCAGGCCTTCGTGTAATAAATGCTGTTGATATTGAAATGAGTGAAAAGAAGGGAATGGCACTTAAAGACGTACATGGAAGTGTCATGGATGTTTTGGAGCTTACCGGTCTTTCTAATGAGCTTAAGATAATCTGATGACCGGTGGCAGAGCTAAAACGGAGGTAATCATGGGTAGTAGCGAAAAAAAAGCTGGTGGTCCATTGTTTAGAAAAAAGGCACTTACAAGGATCGCATCTCCGGAGGAACTAAACGATTATCTAAAGGTTACAAATCCGGCTAACTGGATGATACTTGGATCCATCATTGCTATTCTTATTGGAATCATTGTGTGGTCATTTGCGGGTAACTTAAATACCTATGTATCAGGTGAAGCTGTAGCAGAGGATGGCCAGATCACAGCTCATATAGTAAATGATAATGCCCGGTATATAAGGGAAGGGCAGACCATAATGATAGGTGAAAAGACATCCAAAGTTTTTAAAGTTGAACAGGATGAGTTTGGAAGGACCAGGGTGGAAGCATCTATGGATATTCCGGACGGTGAGTACATGGTAAAGATAGTGATTGAGCAGATAACACCATTTGAGCTTTTATTCAATTAGATACCGGAGATGACGGATGAATAAAAAAATAAAGCAGCCAGTTGGTGCCGGCGTTGCTAAGGTTCCGGTAATAATGCAAATGGAAACTTTGGAATGCGGGGCTGCATCACTGGCCATGGTAATGGCATATTACGATAAATGGATACCCTTGGAGCAGGTTCGCGTGGACTGCGGCGTTTCAAGGGATGGTTCAAATGGAAAAAATATAATGCTGGCGGCAAGGAACTATGGCTTTGAAGCAAAGGGATTTTTTTATGAGCCGGAAACACTGAAGAAGAAAGGTGTATTTCCTTGCATTATCCACTGGGACTTTAACCATTTTGTTGTTCTTGATGGCTTTAAGGGCAGCTCGGTATATATCAATGATCCCGCAAGAGGGGCCATCAAGGTGTCCATGGAGGAATTTGATGAGTCTTTTACGGGAGGCTGTATAAAAATAAAGCCCGGAGAAAACTTCGTTCCTGAGGGCAGAAGAAAGAGTACGCTTGAGTTTGCACAAAAAAGACTAAAGGGCGCAGGTGCCGCTGTTGTACTTGCTACGCTTACGACCATTATCACATATCTTTTTGGAATCATAAATCCGGTCATGTCCAAGGTCTTTATAGACAGACTTCTCACAGGCAAGAACCCGGAGTGGCTCTATCCATTTACGGGAATAATGACAGGGCTTGCTTTGCTTCAGCTTATTGCCCAGTGGGTGGGGACAACAAGTTCACTTAAGGTAAACGGAAAAATGGCGATGGTCGGAAGTACTTCCTATATGTGGAAAGTACTGAGGATGCCAATGGAGTTCTTTTCACAGAGGCTGACGGGTGACATTATCCAAAGGCAGGCTACCAATGAAACTATCGCAGGAACACTGGTGAGCACGGTTGCCCCTTTGGCACTAAATACCATAATGATGATATTTTATCTGGTGGTGATGCTAAGGTACAGTGTGATGCTTACCTTTGTGGGGATCACTACGATAGTGATAGATCTGATAATTGCCAGATTTATGTCAGAGAAAAGAGTTAACATCACCAGGGTCCAGATGAGGGACAAAGGCAAGCTTTCAAGTGCCACTGTTTCAGGAATGAGTATGGCTGAGACCATAAAGGCCAGCGGCGCTGAGGATAGTTTTTTTGCCAAATGGGCAGGACTTCAGGCATCGGTTAATTCACAGGAGTGCAGATATGATGAGCTCAATGTATCCCTTGGAATGATCCCGCAGCTTGTGGGAATGCTGGCTAGTGATGTTGTAATGCTTTTGGGAATATGGCTTTCCATGAACGGAGAGTTTACTGTCGGCGGGATCATGACCTTTCAGGGGTTCCTACAAGCCTTCATGAGCCCTGCGCTGACACTTATTTCAGCCGGGCAGACCGTGCAGGAGATGCGCACCGAGATGGAGAGAATAGAGGATGTAATGAATTATCCTCTTGATCCTTTTGTTAAGGATGAGCCTGTTTCTGAGGATGAGGATTACAGTAAGCTTCCTGGTGAGCTGGAGCTTAAAAACGTTACTTTTGGTTACAATAAGCTAAGGGAACCAATCATAAAAGACTTTTCAATAAAGCTTGAGCCCGGCAGCAGGGTTGCCTTTGTAGGCAGCAGCGGATGTGGAAAATCTACACTTTCCAAGCTTATTTCAGGACTTTACAGACCCTGGAGCGGGGAGATTCTCTTTTCCGGGAAACCCATTGAAAGTATCGACAGAAGCGTATTTACCGGATCTTTAGCAGTTGTGGATCAGGATATTATTCTTTTTGAGGATACAATAGCCAATAACATAAAAATGTGGGACAACTCCATAAAGGACTACGAAATGGTCCTGGCGGCCAGGGATGCCCAGCTCCATGAGGATATCATGCAAAGAGATGGCGGATATCAGTATGTACTTACGGAGGGAGGAAAGGATTTCTCAGGCGGTCAGAGACAGAGACTTGAGATAGCACGTGTCCTTGCGCAGGATCCTTCTGTAATAATCCTTGATGAAGCGACCAGCGCGCTTGATGCCAAAACTGAATATGATGTGGTAAGTGCAATTAAGGACAGAGGAATTACCTGCATAGTTATTGCTCACAGACTGTCAACCATACGTGACTGTGACGAGATAGTTGTACTGGATAAGGGAGTTGTGGTCGAGCGTGGAACACATGAAGAACTAATGAAATTAGGCGGTTATTACACAGAGCTTGTAACAAGTGAGTGAGGGAATATGCTTAATTGGTTTGATAAACAGATTAGACAGAGAAAACAAAGTGATCAGGAAGTGTTTGAGGATTCCATTGTCCAGATTGCTGCTGTAGTTATGGGCGGCAGGGCTGCTGATGATATAAACGATGAGCGTATTATCACTAAAAATGCAATAGATGATATCCTGAAATATTATCACTTCAAGCCCTCTGAAATCCCTGCAGGAATAAATGACAGGGAAGAGGAGATGGAATGGGCATTCAGACCTCACGGTTTTATGAAAAGAGAGGTGAAGCTTTCGGACGGATGGTACAAAAATGCTTTCGGCCCGATGATTGCCTTTACAAAAGAGGGAAATGAACCGGCAGCGCTCCTTCCTGGTGAATTTGGTGGTTATCATCTTATAGATCACAAAAGCAGCAAAAAGATCAAGATCAGTTCGAAAAATGCCGGTGAGCTTTCTGATATGGCCTATTGTTTTTACAGACCCCTTCCACTTAGGAAAATCGGGATACCTGATTTGCTCCTTTATATGAAAAGCTGTATCGAATTTAATGACTATGCAGTTTTGCTAATAGCATCCCTGTTTGTGACTTTACTTGGAATGATCGCTCCAAGACTATCAAAGCTCCTCACAGGACCGGTACTTATAAGTGGCAGTAGAAGGCTTCTACTTGGCATTGCACTTCTTATGGTATGTACAGCCATTACATCCCAGCTTGTGAGCACTATCAGAGAAATTGTGATAAAGCGTATAGGGCGAAAGGCTTCACTTCAGGTCGAAGCGGCGGTTATGATGAGAATAATATCTCTGCCCTCGGATTTTTTTAGAAAATATGGGGCAGGCAATCTGGCAGAAAGAGCCGATGCGGTCAGTTCTCTCTGTGACATGCTGATCGGGGATGTTCTTTCAATTGGTATAACGAGTATCTTTTCGCTGCTTTATATCTTTCAGATTGCAAATTTCGCTCCGGAGCTTGCAGGACCAGCTGTTTTGATCATTCTTGTGACAGTAGTTGTTGGTCTTATCACCTCGCTTATGCAGATGCAGCTTTCGAGTAATCAGATGCAGCTAAGTGTAAGAGAGTCTGGTTTAAAGTATGCGATTGTTTCGGGAATCCAGAAGATAAAGCTTGCAGGGGCAGAGAAAAGAGTTTTTGCAAAGTGGGCAGGAATTTATGCCAAAGAGGCAGAATTTCAGTATAGTCCACCTCTTTTCATAAAACTCAATACAGTAATCACAACAGCCATTTCTTTGTTTGGAACAATAATCCTGTATTTTCTTGCGGTAAAAAGTGGTATTGGAGTATCGGGATATTATGCTTTTTCCATTTCCTATGGAATGGTCATGGGCGCTTTTTCTGCACTTAGCGGTATCGCTATTTCAATTGCTCAGATACCGCCTGTCCTTGAAATAGCGGATCCTATTCTTAAGGCCGGGCCGGAAGTTATGGAGGATAAGGAGGTACTTACAAAGATTTCTGGAGGCATCGAACTGAACAATGTTTCTTTTCGTTATAATGACCAGATGCCATATGTTATAGATGATCTTTCACTTAGGATAAAACCCGGAGAATACGTAGGACTGGTTGGAAAGACCGGTTGCGGAAAATCCACACTTATGAGGATACTGTTGGGATTTGAAAAGCCTTCAAAGGGCGCTGTCTACTATGATGGAAAAGATATCAATAGCATTGATCTTAGATCTCTTAGAAGAAAAATTGGTTCCGTGATGCAAAATGGGGAGCTGTTCCAGGGAGATATTTATGAAAATATAGTTATCTCGGCGCCACAGCTTACACTTGATGATGCGTGGGAAGCCGCCGAGCTTGCGGGAATTGCAGACGATATACGGGACATGCCTATGGGAATGCAGACGCTTGTTAGTGAAGGGCAAGGCGGCATATCGGGAGGCCAAAGGCAGCGCATAATGATAGCCCGCGCCATTGCTCCAAAGCCTAAGATTCTCATTTTTGATGAAGCTACCTCAGCCCTTGATAATTTAACTCAGAAGAAGGTCTCTAAGGCTCTAGATAGCCTTAGGTGCACAAGGATAGTTATTGCTCACAGGCTGTCAACAATCAGAAACTGCGACAGGATACTGGTACTTGATAAAGGAAAAATTGTCGAAGAGGGCAGTTACGACCAGCTTATTGAAAAGAATGGCTTTTTTGCAGAACTGATAAAGAGGCAGCGCGTAGATGTAAGCACCGAATGTAGCTAATTCTTAATATTGTGTTTAGAAACATATTAGAGGGTTTTTACATTCATACTGTAAAATATCTGCATGAATTACTATATTTCATGGCTTTGAAATCTTTTTTAGGAGGATTTAATGATGAGAATTGATGAACTTACACCTGAACTATTAGAAAAGGCAAAAAAATGCGAAAGCTACGAAGAAAGAATGGCATTTATCAGTGAAAATGAAATTGAACTTTCAGATGAGCAGATGGAAGCATTGAGTGGTGGCGGTGGAAAAGCAATAGAAAGAGGATTAGTTAAAGGAAAAATTATGACTTGCCGCGAATGCAAAGAAGGACAAATGGTTAAGACTGGAAGAACCAAACCTGGAAAAATCTTTGGTGATTTTTGGCCGGATGAAGAGTGGAAATGCAACAGTTGCGGATTTATTAAATGGATTTGAAATTAAACAATCATTTTCTATAAATATCAGGAGGACATAAAAATGAAATTAAATGAACTTACACCTGAACTTTTAGAAAAGGCCAAAAAATGCGAAAGCTATGAAGAAAAAATGGCATTTATCAGTGAGAATGAAATTGAGCTGTCAGATGAGCAAATGGAAGCATTGAGTGGCGGCGGAACGCCTCAAAACGGAGAAAAAGCAAGAGATGCCAAATATACTTGCCGTAAATGTAAAAAAGGAACCATGCAAAAGACTGGTAAAACCAGACCCGGAAAGATTTTTGGAGATTTATGGCCTGATGTAGAAATGAAATGTAATGCATGTGGTTTCACAAAATTCTGGAATTGGTAATCCATAAACATCGGCAATCAGGGACAGGATATGGCTCTATGCTGCCGTGGTGGAATGTTTTGTGGAGAACGAAATGAATCGCGCAAAAAAGAGAAAAAAAAGATATGTTTCGTTACAGGTCAAGACGTTCAGGGCAATCATGATTGGCGCACTTGTCCTTATACTTGCAGGGACTGCTACGGGTCTTTTACTGCATATTTACTTGTTCCTGCGGCAATATAAAGTCGAGTCCCGTCATCAGCTTGAGAGTATGTTGGCGCTTCAGGACAGTGCCTATATAGAAAAAATCTATCAGGAAACCAGAGAAATATATGACAATCTTCCGGAGGAAATCAGAAGTGATCAGATGTCAGATGAGTTTTATAATGCATTCAGACCTCTGGTGGATGATGATTTTTTGGCTGCCAGAGATATCCTTGTGATATTTCGTGAAAAGATGGAGCAGCGCAATGTGTTTTTAATGTTTCCGGATAGGGAAAATAACCGCGTAGTGTATGTTGTTGACGGTGATGAAGCGGAGTGGGCTTACCTTCCCGGGCAGTGGACAGATGCGGATATTGAAGATACGGAAAAAATAGTTGATTCATCATGGCGCCTTGCAATTACCCATGACAGTGAGTATGGGTGGATTGGTTCAGAAGTCTTACCTGTTTACGGACAAAATGGTGATATGCTGGGATATGCCGTGGCAGATATTGATCTGAATGACTTTCTTAAGTCGATACTTCGTTTTCTTGTGATCCTTGTGATTGTCGCGGTTCTGCTGGTAGTTCTTTTGGCATTTGTATTTGCTAAGATGCTAAAGAATCATATTATCAGGTATTTGGTTTCAATGGCCTGTGCTGCGCGGAACTATACGCAGATGGACAAAGTGAATTTGGATATGGAGACTCCCTCTGTATACGAGCCTCTTGCAATTGAAACAGCTGACGAGATTGAGGATCTTTGGAAGAACATGATCGAGATGGAATCTGATATAAAGGATTCCATTGTAAGGCTCAGAGACATTACTGCGCAGCAGGAGAGGATAGAAGCAGAGCTGGCAATTGCCACCAGAATACAGATGGGTATGCTCCCTGATAAATTCCCGGATAGCTCTGAGTATGAGCTTTTTGCGTCAATGGAGCCTGCATTGGAGGTCGGCGGAGATCTGTATGACTTTTTTATGGTGGATGATACTCATCTGGCCATGGTAATCGCTGATGTTTCAGACAAGGGCGTTTCTGCAGCTCTTTTTATGGTTATCACAAAGACACTGATACGAAGCCAGGCTGAGCAGGGAGTTCAGGATCCTGCTCAGATTTTTGCAATCGTGAATAGAAAACTGATGGAAGTGAACCGTGCCCATATGTTTGTTACGGCATGGCTTGGAATTCTTGACCTTCAAAGCGGCAGAGTTGTTTATGTCAACGCAGGTCATGAATATCCCGCTGTCAGGAGAGCAGGTGAATCCTTTGAAATCCTCAAGGATGTGCACTGTCTGCCTCTTGCTGCAAGATTGAAAGTGGAATTCAGATCGGGAGAGTTTATGCTTAGCCCAGGCGATGCGCTTTTTCTTTATACGGATGGAGTACCTGAGGCAAATAACGAGAATAATGAACTTTTGGGCGTAGATAAGATGATTGAGATATTGAACAGTATTCCGGATGCTGATCCTAAAGAAGTAATTGCAAATGTGAAGGAGGGCATTGCGGAATTTGTTAAAGATTCAAAGCAGTTTGATGATACGACCATGCTGTGTCTTAGGTTTAAAGGAAATTAAGTAGAGAATTAAAAATTGCCACGGTGGTTCTTTTTTCGTATCAATATGTGAAACGACGATCAGGTAAAAAAGGAGCGTTAGCCATGAGTAAAGATAGTATAAAAAAAGAAAAACTTAGTCTTGATGAACTCGGAACAGTTTCCGGCGGAAATGCAATTTTTGAGCCGATAGGGGAATCTGGTTTTGATTACGATTCAATTTCTGCTCCTGATGCTTATACGCCTTTTAAGAATAATTCAGGTCCCCATGACCATTCCAAAAAGCAAAAAGGCAGGATGAAACCCTGAAGAGGGATAAATCTATTGACAAAAAAATTTAAGGCTTTTATACTTTAACTTAATAAACCGTTGCGGGAGAGTAAGTAACCGATATGTGAGCATCACAGCTAGTCGCAGATGGTGAGAGTGCGATATGCAGCATGACGGCGAATGGACTTCCAAGGGCAAACAGAAAAGGGTTACACCTTAGTATGGGCGACGGGGCAGGACTCCCCGTTATAAAAGGTCAGCATATGTATGTATGCGTTAAGAGGGCGTCTATGACGTCAAGCAGGGTGGCACCGCAGATGATTATATTATCTGTCCCGGCATTTTAACAATGCAGGGGGCAGATTTTTTTTTGCTTTAAGAAATCTGCTCCGAAACAAAAACCCAAAGGAGAAAAGATATGAAAAAAGCACAGATCACAAAGAAACTAATGTCAATTGGAATGGCCGCAGCTATCGGCCTTGTAGCAGCAGGGTGCGGCTCTTCCGGCGCTGGCACCACAGGAACTAGTGAACAGGCAGGTACAGGAGCTAAAGAGTACAAGATCGGCATATGCAATTATGTTGATGATGCTTCTCTTAATCAGATCGTAGATAATATTCAGAGTGAGCTAAGTGCCATAGCAGAGAAGGAAGGCGTCACATTTAATATCAAATATGACAACTGTAATGCAGATGCCAATGTACTTAATCAGATCGTAGCTAATTTCCAGGCTGATAATGTAGACCTGATGATAGGTGTAGCTACACCTGTTGCTATGGCAATGCAGGGAGCAACTGATGGTCAGGATACACCTGTTGTATTTTCTGCTGTATCTGATCCTATTTCAACAGGACTTGTAGCTTCTATGGATGCTCCCGGAGCAAATGTTACAGGTACATCAGATATGCTCAATACAGAGGCAATCATGAACATGATCCTGGCAGCAGATCCTGATATTTCAAAGGTTGGTCTTTTATATGATGCAGGTCAGGATGCATCCACAACAGCCATCAAAGATGCAAAAGAATTTCTTGAAGCACATAATATCGAAGTCGTTGAGCAGACAGGAACCAATGTAGAAGAGGTTACTCTTGCAGCCAATGCACTGGTTTCTGCCGGAGTAGAAGCGATTTTCACACCAACAGACAATACTATTATGACAGCTGAGCTTTCAATCTATGAGCTCTTCCGCGAAGCAGGTATCCCTCACTACTGCGGAGCTGACTCTTTTGCACTTAACGGAGCTTTCCTTGGATTTGGTGTTAACTATGCAGACCTTGGAAAAGAGACTGCTGATATGGCAGCTGACATTCTGCTAAATGCAAAGGATCCGGGCAGCGTTGCAGTTAAGACTTTTGACAATGGTATCGTAACGCTCAATGAAGAAATGATGGAGGCTCTTGGCATGGACATGGAGAGCGCAGAAAAAGCTTTTGGAGCCTATGCTTCATCAATCCAGACCATCAAGACCGCAGAGAGTTTTGAATAATTATTTATAGAGGTTAAAAGAAATGATATCCCTTATTCAAACTGCTGTTGAGCTGGGACTTATCAGCTCTCTTACAGTACTTGCTTTGTATATGAGTTATACCATGTTGAATGTATGTGATCTGTCAACAGACGGAGCATTCACCATGGGTGCTGCAGTAGGAGCAGTGGTTACACTGGCAGGCCATCCTTTTCTTGCGCTTCCTGCAGCAATGCTGTCAGGTATGCTGTCCGGCTTTGTGACAGCTCTTTTACAGACTAAAATGGGCGTTGACAGCCTTCTTGCGGGTATTACTGTCAACACAGCTTTGTATTCCGTTAATATTGCTGTAATGGGAAAGTCTTCGCTGCTTAATCTTAACAGTTCAGGAAGCATTTTTTCATTTGCTTCAGACCTGTTGGATGGCAGTGCTGCGGATCCTTATTCCAAACTTATAGTGATAACCCTTATAGTTATGCTGGTTATGATCTGTATCATTACATTCTTAAGGACAAGACTTGGACTTGCCATAAGGGCAACGGGAGACAATCCGGATATGGTCAGATCTTCATCAATCAATACTGTTGCTATCACTATTACAGGGCTTTGTTTGTCCAATGCGCTTACAGCTCTTTCAGGATGTCTTTTGGCTCAATATAACAAATCCGCCAACATTGACATAGGAACCGGAATGCTGACAATTGCTCTTGCATCCCTTCTTATTGGCAGGCTCTTTTTTAGAAATAAGGGAGTAGGTCATGGAGTAATAGGAGCTGTGATCGGAGCCATATTCTTCAGACTTGTCTACACCATGGCGCTCAGGCTCAATATGCCTGCCTTTATGCTAAAACTTGTTTCTTCCGTAATTGTCATTCTGGCAATAAGCGGACCTTATTTCCTTGGAAAGATGAGGAAGAAAGGAGGGGCCAATGCTTAAACTTCAAGCTGTAAACAAGACCTTTGGCAAAGGCACAGTCAATGAGAAAAAAGCCCTTGGCAATATTGATCTTGATGTGAAAAAGGGAGATTTTATCAGCATCATCGGTTCAAATGGCGCAGGTAAGTCAACTCTTTTAAACGCTATAAGCGGCGTGTTTGAGATAGATAGCGGAAGCATCATGCTGGACGGCGTGGATATCACCAGAATGTCCGAACACAAAAGGGCAGCAGTCATAGGCAGGCTCTTTCAGGATCCAATGAAGGGGTCAGCTCCTTCCATGAGCATAGAGGATAATCTGTACCTGGCATCAGGCAAAAGAGGCTGGTTTTCTCATATGACAAGCGCAGACAGAAAAGAATTCAGGGAAAGACTAGCACTTTTGGGCATGGGACTGGAAGACAGGATGAAGCATCCTGTAGGTCTTTTATCCGGTGGACAGAGGCAGGCGCTGACACTTTTGATGGCTACCTACAATGTTCCAAAGCTTCTTTTACTGGATGAGCATACGGCAGCCCTTGACCCGGCAACAGCGGAGAAAGTTCTTGCTCTGACTAAAGATGTCATAGAAAAGAACAATATAACCTGCCTTATGATCACTCACAATATGCAGTCCGCCCTTGATCTGGGCAATCGTACGATCATGATGAATGATGGCGAGATCATATATGATGTTGAGGGCGAGAAAAGAGCTAAAACTACCGTTGAAGATCTTTTGCAGCTCTTTAAGGACAAGGCAGGCGAAAAACTTACTAACGACAGGATGCTTCTTTCATAAGAAATGCTATTTTTGTGTTTATGAGCCCTAGACATAGAGATAAATGAGAAAACGTGATATAATCGAGAACGCTGCGTTTATATAAAATTAAATGCAGAATATATTTTTTAAAGGAAGTAGTAATGAAAGAAGAAAAGAAATTAGGGCTCATGGCTCTCATACTGATGATCTTTACATCAGTATATGGCTTCAACAATATCCCGAGATCTTATTATTTAATGGGATATGCAGCAATACCATGGTTTGTTATTGCTGGTATTTTATTCTTTATACCATTTGCATTTATGGTAGCAGAGTTTGGCTCTGCATTTAAGGACGAAACAGGTGGTATGTATTCCTGGATGTGCAAGTCAGTAGGTCCAAAGTATGCATTCATCGGAACATTCATGTGGTACACATCATATGTACTTTGGATGGTAAATGTTTCATCAGGTATCTGGGTACCTGTATCAAATCTTATTTTTGGTGAGGATTGCACATCAAGTTGGTCTTTCTTTGGCTCAAAAATCCTTTCCGGTTCAAGACTTCTTGGTGTCATGGCAATCATCTTTTTTATCTTTATCACATACTTTGATTCAAAGGGTATTGATAAGATTAGCAAGGTAACATCAATTGGTGGTACAGCAGTTCTTGTGATCAACATCATGGTGGTTGTTGGTTCAGTAGTTATGATCATAGCTCGTCATGGTCAGCTTGAGCAGCCATTTTTAGGCACAGAGTCTTTAATGGTTCCTCTTAACGCAGCTTATCAGGGCAGCCCGATCATGATCTTATCATTTATTGTATATGCACTTTTCGCTTACGGCGGAATCGAAGCAGTTGGCGGACTTGTTGATAAGACAGAGAATCCAAAGAAGAACTTCCCTAAGGGAATTGTGGCAGCAGCTTTGGTAATCGTAGTTGGTTATGCTATTCTTATCCTGCTTGTAGGCTCATTTACAAACTACAACGAAATCCTTGGAACAGATAGCATTACACTTGGAAACGTCTCATATGTGATCATGTCAAACTTTGCAGCAGCTTTTGGTAAGGTGTTTGGTGCTTCTGTTGCTACTCAGGCTGCTCTTGCTCACGGATTTGCCAGAGTATACGCGCTTATTATGCTTCTTGCACTTATGGGTGCTATGTTTGCACTTGTTTATTCACCACTTAAGCAGATTATCGACGGAACTCCAAAGGAGCTTTGGCCGGGTAAGATGGGAGAAATTGCAGAGGATGGTATGCCAAAGAACGCCATGTGGATCCAGTGTGCAATCGTTTGTACCATGATTCTTTTAGTCTCATTTGGTGGGGATACAATGCAGCAGTTCTTCGTGATCTTAACAGCAATGGTAAACGTTGGTATGACAGTGCCATACATGTTTATTTCATTCGCATTCCCTAAGTTTAAGAAGATGAAGAACATTGACAGAAGTTTCGAAGTATTCAAGACTCAGAAGTCTGCAAATATCTGGGGCTATGTTGTAACACTTACATTGTTCTTTGCAAACGCTTTTGCTATTATTCAGCCAGCCATCGAAGGCGACTGGAAGACTACCTTCTGGTCATTAAGTGGTCCGGTTATCTTTGGACTTGCTGCATGGATCATTTATAAGCGTTATGAAAAGAAAACATTGTAACATAATAATAAATTGACTATTACAAAGCTATTTTGAGGCTGAAAAATGCCTTAAGTCAAAACGGAAAGGCAACAGCTTCGGTGTATAGCTTCTGCAGTACTTTAATAAAAGTATCAAGACTCTGACGCTGGTCTGCTTTATGAGTGCATAAGACGCAAGCGAAGGTATCATCACAGTCATAAGGAATCCATGCAAATTGTCCGCTGTGGTCGTTAAGAAAGCCGGGAGCCAGGCAGATGCCTTTACCGGAAGCAATGTTTGTAAGAGTGGTGTCATGATCCGGACTGTTAAAATACTCAATCTTTCCTGATGAAATAAGCTTTTGCTGTACGGATCTAAGGAGCGCCGGTGAGCCGCCACCTACCATAAGAGTGCGGCCGTATATATCTTCATCAGTAATAAGATTTTTTGATGCAAGAGGATCATTTTTATCACATATTAAATAAATATGACTTTTAAACAGCTTGTGGACAGTAGTGCCTGCAAGCTGTTTTGTCTGTTCTTCCAAGGCAAATACAACATCAGATTCATTTTTTAGGAAGCTATCCATGCTGTTTCCGTATTGGAAAAGTGGTGTGATCTGAGTGCCTGGAGCTTTCTTTTCAAATTCCTTTATTGCTTCTGGCAGAAAGTAGAGAGCCTGCCGTACTGACATACTTATAGTGATGTTTTCTTTGTATCTTACGCTGAAGTTTTGCCCCTGCTCAATAGCTCTTTTCAGTTCTTCACGCATATTTGAAAGAAAGGTTACAAACTGCTGACCGGCAGGAGTAAGTGTAGCACCCTTCCCATTTCTTACGAAAATTTCAAAACCAACTTCCTCTTCAAGTAGTTTTATCTGATATGAAAATGTAGGCTGACTTACGAACATTTCCAATGGCAGTAGCGACATTCTTAGAGAAATACGATTTTGCCGGAAAAACAATTCTTCCTCTTTGTACAAATGAAGGAAGCGGAATGGGTTCCAGTGAACGTGATGTAAAAAAGTATGCTAAGGGCGCAGATGTGAAAAATGGACTTGCAATTACCGGAAGTCAGGCTGCAAATGCTAAGGCGGCTGTGGAAAAGTGGTTTTCTTCTAATAGATTGATATAAGGCTTATTCAGTTTGCAGGATGGAAACCGGATTTTGAAAAATAAGAGATTCATAGGACAGTTATTTCGAAAGAGATAGCTGTCCTTTTTTGTTACTACTTTTGAATTGTGTATTCCGTGATGGTGGTTGATTCGATATAATGAAAAACAGTTAAATTTTACAAATAATTGATTTATGACATGGGGATACAATGCTTTTATACCATTATTTTGATAAGAAAACAGGTCCATTTCGGAATCTGTCGGATCTAAGCGAAGAAGAAGCCAAAAAGTTGCTTCTGACTATAAAGGCCGAAAAGCCTGAAACCATGTGCGCCAAAAGGCAAGACAGTTACATTGTGGATAGAAGGCGGTTCGAAGAGATACTAAGAACCGAGTTCCAGAAAAAGGGTGGGAAGATCGAACGAAAAGCCCCTCATTATCTGGTGATAGGTGAATGTCCGTGGTTACAGAGCTGGTTCGAAGACTGCGATCATATAGTGATAGATACAGCAGACTTGGATCTGAGCACAGTTTCTTTTACCTATGGAGATTCTCATCCAACATTCAGTGACCGGGTCAATGATGGAAAAGAGTACAGAAAGAAGCTCTACACATACGACGAGATAATAGGCGTGATTAAAAAATATGGTCTTCCCCAAGACTGGAACCCAGATGGGGAATATGGTCCTGAGAGATATGTCGAAGCTCATGTGTGGAGTGATAGAGGGATAAAAAAGATGGCCAAGGACAAGGATCTATTAAAATATGAAAATGCTGACAAATAAAGAGATTAAAGAAATTGCAATGAGACAATCCGCTGAAGATATAGGATGTAAAGCAGAGGATTTCTTTTCTGAGAAAAATATAATCTGTAAGTTTCATTTGGGAGATAATGCACGCAGGTATTATAAAGAACCAATCACCTGCAACTTTGTTTCTTACGGGAATAATGTTGTAGCAGCTACAGGGGACGAAGTGACAGATCTGGTTTCAGAATACGTAGATAAATATGAGTTCTACCATCTTTTTGAGACTCCAAATATGCACTGGCTTGAGGAGCGTCTTTCGGAGCGCGGGTACAAGATATGTTTTATGGCGGAGTACTACCTTCCTGATGTGGAGAGGATTCACAATATACAATGCTTATATGAGACAAGAATACTTGTACAGGATGATTTCAAGAACTTATATCTACCGGAGTGGAGCAATGCGTTATGCAGTGAGCGTAAAAATCTGGATGTTCTGGGAGTTGGAGCTTATGACCAGGATAAGCTGATAGGATTTGCTGCATGTTCAGCTGATTGTGATGACATGTGGCAGATAGGGGTAGATGTTCTTCCTGAGTACAGGCAAAAGGGGATAGCATCCGCTCTTACAAGCAGGTTGGCAAAAGAAATACTTGGAAGAGGAAAAGTGCCATTCTACTGTTCTGCATGGTCTAATATCAGGTCGGCGAGAAATGCAGTGAAGAGTGGATTTGTTCCGGCATGGGTCGAGATGACTATAAAACCAGCAAATATAGTTGATGAGATCAATTCAGAGGCGGGTAAATAAATGAATTTCAGAAAGGCAACAATAGAAGATCTGGATATACTTGTCACCACAAGAATAGAAGTTTTGAGGGCAGCAAACAGGCTTGATGCAAGCGTTGATATGTCAGAGGTGGAGCGGCAATCCAGGGATTATTATTCTAAAGCTATGGCTGATGGCTCACATATAGCATATTTGGTGTTTGACGAGGACAAATTTATAGGTGCCGGCGGAGTGAGCTATTACAGAGTAATGCCAACATATCATAATACGTCAGGTGAAAAAGCATACATCATGAATATGTATACGGCATCTGATTATCGCAGGAGGGGAATAGCTTATAAGACTTTGGACCTTCTTGTACAGGATGCAAGGAGTAGAGGAATCAAAGCAATCTCTCTTGAAGCTACTGAGATGGGAAGACCTCTGTATGAGAAGTATGGCTTTGTAAAAATGAATGATGAAATGGAACTTAGGTAATAACAGGAATATATTCCAGTTTTATAGACGATGACAAATCGAGATTTGAAGAGGTGAAGCCATGGCATGGAAATGTCCGAAATGCGGCAGAGAGTTCAGCAGACAAAACCAGGACCATTACTGTGTGAAGCCGCAGAATATTGATGAATACATTGCTGCCCAGGATGAGAAATATAAGCCCAGATTAATGGAAATCCGGGAGATCCTTCGTGATGCACTGCCGGACGCGGAGGAACGGATCTCCTGGTCGATGCCCACTTATTGGAAAGGTCGTAATATCATTCATTTCGCAGCATCAAAGAAACATCTGGGCATTTATCCCGGTGGTGAGGCTACATCTGTATTTACGGAGGAACTCTCCGATTATGACGTAAGCAAGGGCACGATACGGATCCCCTATGATCAGCCTTTACCGGAAGCACTGATCATAAGGATCGCAAAATGGTGCTTTAAGAACTATTCCAAATAAGGTGTAAAGATGGTATGAAGAACGCAATAGAGTTCTGTTGTATTCGGGAAAACGAACTCGGCCTTCTCAAAGACTTTTTATATGAAGCCATATTCATTCCGGAAGGTGTGGAGCCGCCTTCGAGAGATATTGTAGAGAAATCGGAGCTGCGCGTATACACTGATGGTTTCGGTACAAAGTCTGGAGACAACTGCCTCGTCGCGATCCACGACGGAAAAATAGTTGGGGCTGTCTGGACGAGGATCATGAATGATTACGGCCATGTGGATGATGAAACACCTTCATTTGCAATTTCACTGTACAAGGAGTATCGGAGAAAAGGGATCGGCACGAGGCTTATGGAGGAAATGCTGGAGATTCTTCGTGATCAAGGCTATAAAAGAGTGTCTCTCGCTGTTCAGAAGGCTAACTATGCTGTGAAAATGTATCAGAAGACCGGGTTCAGGATCATGAATGAAAATGATGAGGAATTCATCATGGTATGTGAGCTTTAGAAATCGGCATTTGTTGGGCTGAAGTTGGCGTGTTATATCGGAAGATAATTAAATAAGGTGACAAAAGAAATGGATAGAATTGAATTCAAATGGACTGATGGAAACAATGAAGCTTTTCAACAGTTCTATATAGAAACGGAAAAATACTATAGTCAGATTGTTGGCGGAGTTGAAAAAAGAGCTGGGTTTGTTCCATACAATCTATCTGATACTATATCTGATGTTCTCATAGCATATATCAACGGAAAACCTGTTGGTTGTGCAGGACTGAAAAAGTATTCTGATAGTGATGTTGAGATAAAGCGTGTATGGGTAGAAGCTGAGTCAAGAGGTCAAAAGATTGCTAGTAGAATGATGGACTTTATTGAGGAAAAAGCCAGACAAATGAATTACAAGAGAGCAATACTGCAAACAAGACCTATTATGTT
>NZ_FNUR01000017.1:0-32426 GCF_900108105.1 Butyrivibrio sp. Su6
CATAACAGAATGTCTAGTGATACAGTGGAACTGTTGTTGATAGGTAACGTCACGCCAATCCGAGAAGGCCGCACATATCCAAGAAAAAAGCATACCAAACGTGTAGTTCCACTAAGTTATAGAGCATAAATTTCTCCAAGAATAAATGGCACGGAAGAAGCAGGAGCAATCCTGCTTTCTTGGCGTGCCATTTGTTTTGCAAACAAGATATGAAGTTTTCTAAAACGGAGTTTTTATGCCATCCGTTATGTATTAAATGCACTTGAATACCTTAACTAAATGACATTGGGACGGTTCTTTTGACTTATTGCTTACAATAAGTCAAAAGAACCGTCCCTGTGTCTTCCCTATGTCTTCATTAATGGTGGAAAAGACGAAGTCCTGTAAAGGCCATTACCATGTCATGGCTGTTTGCTGCTTCGATAACATTGTCATCACGAACAGATCCGCCAGGCTGAGCAACATATTTTACGCCGCTCTTATATGCTCTCTCGATGTTGTCACCGAATGGGAAGAAAGCATCTGATCCAAGAGCAACATCAGTGTTCTTATCAAGCCATGCTCTCTTTTCAGCCTCTGTAAATACAGGTGGCTTCTCCTTGAAAATGTGCTCCCACTTACCATCAGCAAGAACATCCATATAATCAGCTCCGATATAGAGATCAATAGCATTGTCTCTGTCTGGACGCTTGATAGTATCAAGGAAAGGAAGATTAAGAACCTGTGGTGCCTGACGAAGGAACCAGTTATCTGCCTTGGAACCTGCAAGACGTGTGCAGTGGATACGTGACTGCTGTCCTGCTCCGATACCAATTGCCTGACCACCCTTTACATAGCAAACTGAGTTTGACTGTGTATATTTAAGTGTAATAAGAGCAATAATAAGGTCAATCTTAGCTGACTCAGGAAGCTCTTTATTGTCTGTAACAATATTTTTGAGCATTTCTTCATTGATCTCGATGAAGTTATGTCCCTGCTCAAAAGTAACTCCAAATACCTGCTTTTTCTCGATCTCTTCAGGTACATAGTTCTCATCAATCTTGATAACAGCGTAGTTACCGTTCTTTTTTGCCTTAAGGATCTCAAGGGCTTCATCTGTGTAGCCGGGAGCAATGATTCCATCTGAGACTTCTCTTTTTACAAGTCTTGCTGTATCAGCATCACAAACATCAGAAAGTGAGATAAAATCTCCAAATGAAGACATTCTGTCAGCTCCGCGGGCTCTTGCATATGCATTAGCAAGAGGGCTAAGCTCTCCAAGATCTTCTACCCAGTATATTTTCTTTTCAATATCTGTAAGAGGAGTTCCAACTGCAGCACCTGCAGGTGAAACATGCTTAAATGAAGTTGCAGCAGGAAGTCCTGTTGCTTTCTTAAGTTCTGATACAAGCTGCCATCCGTTGAGGGCATCAAGAAGGTTGATATATCCAGGTCTTCCGTTTAATACTTCGATTGGAAGGTCACTTCCGTTCTCCATATATACGCGAGAAGGCTTCTGATTAGGGTTGCATCCATATTTAAGCTGAATTTCGTTCATGAGATTCTCCTTTATACGTTCACGATTTACTATTATGTATTCTGTAAAAAACACACTATTTACATTCTTTAGTATTTAATATGAAATAATACTTTTGAGTTTTTGTATTATCATGCATTCTTATTTATAATGCGTGTCTCATACTTGCCTGTTGCAATTTCAATATATCTTGTGAAAAGAGATACCTTGTTATCTGCATTAAGTGCATTCCAAACATTATTTGTAAATGTATCAATGTCTCCTGCGATATTTACTCTTGTTGGCTCTCCTTCAAAGCTTGGAAGAGGATTTCCATCCTGCATGTATGTGTGGATGAAGTATCCTTCGCCAGCCTTTGGGTTGTCATATGTATATGTGAATCTCAGGCACTGGCTTGGATCGCCGTTATTGCTCTTTAAGATAGACATAGCAAAATCATATTTGCCGTTTTCAACATTCATAAGACCTGAAATTCTAGGTGTATAGTTAGGAGCATCAGGCTCAAACTCTCTTGTTCTGAGTGACTCTTCAAAAGTCTTTCCTTCCTTCATAAGGTCATAAACTGTATCTGTCTGGTCACCGTTAGTAACAATAGTAGAATTTCCAAGAACGCGAACAGGTGCGTAAATGATAAGGCTTGGATCTTCCATCTTGGATGGGTCAAAGGCCTGTGTTCTGATTCCCTCTCCATCTTCTACAAATACACGGTTTCTTGAGTTTTCACTTCTTCCCATAATGAAATATGCACATACTGCATACTTTCCATCCTCAGAAGTACCAATAACAATGCCTCTTCCAGGGTATGAAGTGCTTCCGATCTCTTTCTGTAAATCTGTCATATTGTCTCCTCTCTAGGGGGAATTGCTCCGGATCCGGATAAAACACAAAAGAAAAGCCTGAGCAATCCTTAACTTGATTGCCCAGGCGGTCGACTTAATATTATTATCCATACTCCCATGTGGTTACCCACTTATCCGCCAGTTGTATGGACAAGATAAACATACACTTTTTAAGTCCAAATTTCAAGATGGCATTTTGACTAAAATGCTTTTTGTAATGACTCATTAGGACGCACTAACGAACTGCGAAGCGTAGAGATTGTAGTAAGCGCCCTTCTTTGCCATAAGGCTCTCATGATCACCCCACTCAAGAATACCACCATCATCAATAAAGAATATTCTGTCTGCATTCTTTATGGTTGAAAGCCTGTGAGCCACAACAAATGATGTTCTCTTTTTCAGAAGCTCTTCAATTCCTCTCTGAACCAATATTTCCGTTTTGGTATCGATATTTGAGGTTGCTTCGTCAAGTATGAGGATCTTAGGGTCTGTCAAAAGAGTTCTCGCAAAGGCAATAAGCTGCCTCTGTCCGTTTGACAATCCTCCGCCTCTTTCTGTGATCACAGTATCATAGCCATTCTCCATCTTTTCAATGAAATCATGGGCGTGTACAGCCTTTGCTGCAGCGATCATCTCCTCATCAGTAGCATCTGTTTTTCCGTACTTGATGTTATCCCTGATAGTACCTGAAAACAGGTAATTATCCTGAGTCATGATACCAAGCTGACTTCTAAGGGACTGTATTGTCACCTTGCTGATGTCTTTGCCATCAACAAGTACTCGCCCGCTCTTGGTATTGTAGAATCTGCTGATAAGGCTCACTATCGTTGTCTTACCTGCACCGGTAGGACCAACAAGTGCTATTGTCTCACCTTTTTTAGCCTTAAAGCTTACATCTTTTAATATGTCCACATCAGGCTCATCGGGATATGCAAAGGTAACATGATCAAATTCCACATTGCCCTTGATCTCAGGCATATCCTCTGCCTCCTCGCCATTTTTCACAAGAGGCTCCATATCCATGATCTCGTAAACACGCTCTGCTGATGCAATATTTGTAATCAGCTTATTGTAGTAGTTTGCAAGATTTCTTATAGGGTTAAAAAACATACCAAGGTACAGAACGTACGCTGACAAAGTACCTATCGACTCCGCAGTAACTCCAAGCCTTGTCACAGCAAGATAATACAAAGTGGCTGTTCCCAGTCCTCCTGCAATCTCAATTGTAGGGCTGTACAGATCTGCAATGACAACTGCCCTTCTGAAGGCATGTATCACCTCATCAACAATATCTCCAAACTCCCTGTTGGCTTCATCTTCAGCGTTAAAGCTCTGTATAACTGACACTCCCTCGATTCCTTCATGAATAAAGGCTGTCATGTTAGAGTCCTTCTTTTTCCACATCTGCCATCTCTTATGAGCGAGAATCTCACAAAAATATAATCCAAAGAGAATAATCGGAACTGCTACTGCCGCTGACAGTGAAAGCACCGGGCTCTTTACGATCATTATTACCAGAATCACTATAAGGCTTACTGCTTCCGGAGCAAGAGTTGTTATAGTGCTTGAAAGGACCTCTTTTAGCGCATTTACATCACCTGTGACCCTTGCAAGGATCTTACCTGAGGGCCTTTGATCAAAAAAGTCCACTCCAAGCTCCTGAATGTGGATATAGAGCTTTCTTCTGATATTCAGGATCATGTCATTTGAAATATCTGCCATGATCCGCCTCCATACCCTGGTTGCAAAATAGCTGATTACTGCAAGTCCTATCATGATGCCGGCCATTATAAACAGGCCTCTCACATTTCCGTTTACTATCTCATCATCTATTACTTTTTCTATCAAAAGTGGATAAACCGTTGATATCGCTACTGTCAAAAGAATAAGCAGCGTAACTGCTACGATTTTCCCTCTGTACTCCAGAAGATTGGCAAAAAGTCTTTTTAGAACATCGACCTTTATGCTCTCCTTTAATTCTTCATCTTCTCTGGTGCTGTTTATAGCCATGTAAACACCTCCTTATGCCTTATCCAATGTTGCCAGGTAAAAGAATTACTGCCCTGAAGCCATAGCTCTTCTATAGTCGCCATATTGAGCTTCATATGTGCTGTAATAGAGGCCTTTTTTCGCTAAAAGTTCAGCATGTGTGCCCCTTTCTTTTACCATTCCGTTTTCCAAAACAATGATCTCATCGGCATCTTTAACTGATGAAATTCTGTGACCGATGATAATCTTACTCATATCTTTCTTATCTTTAAGTTCCTGCTGAATAGCTGCCTCAGTCTCCATATCAAGGGCTGATGTGGAATCATCAAGGATAAGAAGATCTGCTTTTTTAGCAAGGGCTCTCGCAATCGAAAGTCTCTGTTTTTGTCCGCCTGAAAGGCCAATTCCCCTCTCGCCGATAACTGCGTCATAACCATCTGTGATCTTTTCCACAAATTCCTTTGCATGGGCGCTTTTTATGGCGCGCCTTACAGTAAGGTCGTCCATTGTGTCCTTACTTCCGAGCCTCACATTTTCAGTTATGGTATCTGAGAAAAGAAATACATCCTGCGTAACGACTGATGAAAATGCTCTTATATCAGCCATTGTCATATCCTTTATGTCTTTTCCATTGATTCTGACAGCTCCTTCTGAAGTGTCATAGAACCTCTCGATAAGGTTGACTATCGTGCTCTTTCCGGCTCCGGTAGCTCCCATGATTCCAAGAGTCTTGCCCTTCTCAAGGGTAAAAGAAATATCTTTAAGGATCTTCTTTCCTTCCATCTCGAAACTCACATTGTCAAAAGCGATTTCTCCGCTTCTGCCTGCATTTTCCGTAGAAGGTATAACTTCTTCGCCGCATTCATCGGTTGGAGCGTCAGTTATTTCAGGCTTTGTAGACATAACCTTTTCAATCTTCTTATATCCCGCAAGTCCCTGAGAAACAAGCGATAACATCCACCCAAGATTCTCAATGGGCCATACAATGCTGATGGAATATGATACAAAAGCCACAAGGGTACCATATGTGATGCTGCCCTTAATAGCCGCATATCCTCCAATTGCTACCACGAAGGTTTGCATGATCTTTGGAATCATTCCAAGAAGAGGATCCGTGTCTGCAAGGTCTGTTGCAAACTTTTTGTTGGACTCTGCATATTCAAGATTCTTTTCATCAAACTTCTTAAGCTCACTGCTTTCAGCAGAAAATGCCTTTACTGTTCTTACTCCTGATATATTCTCTTCTACCACCTTGGTAAGAGCAGCATTTTTTTCGCTGATATCGTCATAGTCCTTGTTAAGCTGTTTTTCCAGATGAAGAGCTATATAAGCAAGCGGCGGCATGAATACAAGCGGAACTATACTGAGCTTCCAGTTAAGTGATACCATGCAGATGATGACTCCAAAGAAATAAATGGTCGCCTCTGTCATGAGCATACCCACAAAGCCTGTAAGATCCCAAACTGATCCGGCATCATCCTTAACTCTTGCCATAAGTTCACCGGTATTGTTTTTGTCAAAATAACCCTTGTGAAGTGAAAAGATATGCTTCATCATATCTTTTCTAAGGCCTGAAGCCACGCGACATCCTGACATGTCACACAAAAACTCTTTGACAAACTGGAAAACTGCCCTTCCAAGTCCTGCTGCCACATACAGGAGAATATCTCTCCTGAATATATCCATATTTCTTCCCACAATTACATCGTCCACCATGGAAAGAGTTATAAACGGCACGAGAATATCAACCAGGGTACTTAAGACAAGACAAATACCGCCAATTAAATATCTCCACCAGTTCCTAAAAATGTACTTTTTCATAAATATCACATCCTTTTGCGCTACGCGCTGTTGCTAAAACTAGTTGTCAAACATGAAAAAACGATAGGAAATCCCATGGAGATCCTACCGTTTTTACACCCAAGACTGGCGCCATTATCTTTGTGCATAAAAAAAGCGCGATCTCCATTTGCGGAAACCGCGCTGATAATACATATGAGTATACTTATAAAGCAAACTCCAGCGAGGTAACCACATTATTCCTATTAACTAAATTATTAAGTCTTACTCTGATAATCATTATTGTGTTTACCTCCTTTCGTATTTTTATTGACTACAATTACATTATTATGATTGACTGCACTTGTCAACAAAAAAATATTGTTTTACACAGAATCTTCTTTCAAAGCCTCTATGATGTTATCATCCTTTATCTTATTAACGCTAAGCGCCATGCTGATTCCCAATATTCCAAATACTGCAGCTATCACGATCAGATACATAAGCCAGTTCGGGTCAAATGTAAAAAGATTTGAATCAAATACGCTATACATGTAAAAACTAAGCAAAAGCGATACTGGGATTCCAAAGATAAGAGCCTTGATACCATAAAGAAGTGTCTCAAGCCTGATCATCTTTTTAAAGCCATGTTCATCAAGCCCTACTGACTTGTACATAGCAAACTCCTTTCTCCTAAGGAGCACTCCCGTTGATATGGTGTTTACTATATTTGCTATGGCAATGAGCGTCAAAAGCGCAGTGAACCCATACATTGCAGTCTTAAGCATCAAAGTGACCGTATCCATTACCATGGCTGTATCGGTCAGGTCAGAACAATAGTAATTGTGATATCCCTCACCCTCAAACATTTGGTATATTCTGTCGTAAACTTCCCTGTGATCAGTCGTTTCAACTCCCAGATCTACAACCAGTTTTTCCTCAGGAAGCACCTCTTTTGCCTTGGAAAAATACATAGATGCCGGAACATAGACAGCTATATTAGTCTTAGGAACCAGATCGTAAACCTTATTGTCAGCATCATATTTCACAAAAGCCTCTATCTCTACAGCCGGAGGATAACCCTGTGTCTTATCGTAGTGTACAGTCTGCCCCAAAATTTCATCATTAAACACTTCGCTCGGTTTCTTTTCATGGAAATAATCATTAAGCAAAACGCCTTTCAAAGCATCCTGATAATAGTCATCCCTCTCAAGTCCGTTGTCCGCAAGTATCTTATCAAACTCCTGATCATCAATTGCCAAGACAAACATTCCCACCAAGTCGAGTTCTGAGAACTCAGGTAAAAGAAACTTCGGGTCAGCAATGTCTGTATTAGCAAGTTCAGTCTTAGAATCAGGGCCTTTTTTGAAAAGGAACTGAATCATACTGACATTGTAAACATCTTCAACACCTTCCATATCTTTCAGAGCGCTTCTCAGTTTATCTTCCTCAGATAGTGAACAAGACGCTACTATCTGATATGGAATCTGGAATTCAAATTTATTAGCTCTTTCAACTGATTTGCAAAAGAAATTAATAACCAGGAACAGGATAACCGACACTGCGATAGTTACAGTAATAACCTTCCCTTTTACGCCATTTCTTTTTATATTCTTGTATGCAAGTTCTCCCTCATATCCAAAGATTCTCCTTATAAGAGGGTTTACCTTGAGCTTTCTTGCCTTGACTTTAATAACATTGTTCTGCCTGAGCGCATCTATTGGCATGACTTTTGCAGCCCTTATCGCCGGGACAAAAGTTGAGATCATTATTGTTATCGCTGCAAAAAATACAATTGCTGCCAAAACACTGATGTCACAAACTATAGGTATTCCACCACTCATTCCCTTGGCAGCAAACAGCATATCCGACTCAATGATCTTTTGGCCAAGAATATCAAGCGTTATTTTAGTTCCTATATATCCCAGCAAAAGCCCAAGAGGAATACCTATAAATCCCAGGACTAGTCCCTCATAATAAATCGAAAATCTCTTTTGCCTTGCAGTAGCACCAACGCTTGCAAGCATTCCCAGATAGCGCATTCTCTCTGTCAGTGACATTCCAATAGAATTAAAGATAAGAATAACTGATGTTGCAATTACAATTGCAAGTGCTATGCCCATCATTACAAAAAAAGATCTGTAAGTTCCGGCACTTCCTTCAAATGAAAAAACGCTCAGCAGGTACTCTGTGTTCAGGCCGTATTTTTTAATTCCATAATCTGAAACAATGCTCTTAAGCTGCTTTATTGCAGTGGTGTTGCATTTTTTCAGCTGAATGAACACCTGCGCTTTTTCAGTCTCAGGATAAAAACCCTTATCAAGGCCACGAAGTATATCCCAGTCTTTTGTTGGCATATTCCCATGAAGGATCGCTGTTACTGTACATGTCTCGGTTGAAAGCGTCTCAAACTTCTCATTTGAGCGATAATTGCCTCCCAGATAAAGAAAGCCTTCAAGCTCATCATTTATATATCTGTAGCCCTGTTCAAAAGTAAGTGAATCACCTATTTTAAGGTCTTCAAGGCCATTATCTATAAGGAACTGTTCCTCCACAGCAATTTCCGAAGAATTCTTTGGAAGAGTGCCCTCATAATCAGTTACAACCGCCATAGAGAGATAGTTTTCATCTGCATGCTGGATATTTCCCACTCTAAATCTGTACTCTTTATCATTTATGAGCCTTATTCCGCTCTGTTCTTTTTCCATCTCACAAACGCCTGCTATGGCAATTCTTTTATCCTGAGATAAAGATAAAAACTGCTCGTAGCTTACCTCGTCAAACTCGGCATGTACATTTCCGTCAGAGCGAACGGCTATGGTTCCAAAAAACTTAAAAAAAGAGAACACTCCAAGGATTATAGCGCTGATAAGTGCTGTGGATGTAGCTATCCCAAGCACAGTTACAATAGTTCTTTTCCTGTTTCCAAGAAGGTGCTTCATAGTGAGTTTTGATACAATATTCATGATGCCATCACCCCTTCTTTCTTGGAATCACGGGTAATCTGACCATCTTCAATTGTTATAACTCTGTCTGCAGAAAGAGCTATTTTCTCATCGTGAGTAATAATAACAACAGTTTGGTTATTCTCTTTATTAAACTTTCGCAAAAGAGAAATTATCTCCCTGCTGTTCTCGGAATCAAGGTTTCCTGTTGGCTCATCGGCAAGAAGCAGTGCCGGATGATTCATAAGTGCTCGTCCTATGGAAACTCTCTGCTGCTGCCCTCCTGAAAGCTGACCGGGAAGATGTGATAATCTGTCCTTAAGCCCAAGCTTTTCCACAAGATCTTTTAAAAGCTTTTTATCCGGTTTCTTACCATCAAGCAAAATGGGAAGTGTCATGTTTTCTTCAACATTCAGTATTGGAATAAGATTGTAAAACTGATATATAAGCCCAATGTTTCTTCTGCGGAAAATAGCAAGTTTTGTTTCATCAAGCTTTCCAATATCTGTTCCTGCTATGTTGACAACACCTGAGGATGGTACATCAACGCCTCCTAAAATATGCAAAAGCGTTGACTTGCCGGAGCCTGAAGGCCCTACAATCGCCACGAATTCCCCTTGCTCTATATCAAAAGAAACGTCTTTAAGGGCATCGACTCTCGTTTCTCCATTTCCATATACTTTGCAAAGGTTTCTGATTTCCAAAATATTCATTTTTCTTTTGTCTCCCTTCTCAAACAAACTCTATTTTTTATCTGAGAACAGATTAAAACTCCAGTATTACTGCCTTGTGACTATTTCATTACAAAATTGTCACATTAGATAATTGTCTTATAAAATCTCACATTGAACTTAGTTCCCTTGCCGGGGGTGCTAGCAACCAGAATATCACCATGCTGACTGTTTATGATGGTTTTCGAAAGTGCAAGTCCTATACCTACGCTGTCCTTACCGGCATTTTTTCCTTTGTAGAAGCGCTCAAATATATGAGGCAGGTCTTCCTCTGTAATTCCACAGCCGGTATCTTCTATTACTATTTCAGTAAATATATTGGTCTCATTTGTAAAAGCCTGTAGTTCCCCACCATCTTCCATATGTTCGATACAGTTTTTTACTATGTTCTGTATAGCTTCTACAGTCCAGTTCTTATCGCATTTTAGCAAAACATTCGTTATATTCGTGCTATATCTGATATTCCTTAGATCCATCTGAATCCCGAAAGGTTTTATAGCTTCCCTCATCAAGACATCTGCTCTGACCTCATCCATTTTCATCTCTATTGTCCCTGCATCAATCTTAGAGAGCTTTAGAAGTGTCTGGATAAGCCAGCTCATCCTGTCAAGCTGATTGGACTGGGTCTGCAAAAACTCCATGCGCCTTTCCATGTCATCTTCCGTTTTCAAAAGATCATTCATTACAATCATGGAAGTAAGCGGCGTTTTCAGCTGGTGGCTGATATCTGCAATAGCATTTGCGAGTGCTACTTTGTCTTTGGCCAAAAGCTCTTTCTGATACTGTAGAGTAGAGGTCGCTTTATAAATATTTGTTTTTAAAAGAGACAACTCCCCTTCTTCCTGGTCAAGGATATTGGGCGCTTCTAAGCCTGCAAGGATCTTCTCAAGATATGAACTAAGAGAAGCAATTGCTTCATATCTCTTTTTCGTGGTCATAATGAAAATCCCCGTCAACGATCCGCCCAATAAAATTGACATAATAAATGCGGGTATACCGCATAGCGCATATCCGCATATAGAAATGGCCATAGTTATAACAACCGCTATACTAACCATCATTCTGAATTCTTTGTTTTTTAGCATACCAATCCCTCTGTCTTCAAGTCTTCTAAGCTGCATTGATCAGTTGTTTTGCTACTTAACTATTTTTCTACAATATATCCCATGCCCCTTACCGTTTTTATGATCTGTGGGTTTGAAGGGTCCTTTTCTATTTTATCTCTAAGCCTTTTTATGTAAACCGTAAGAGTGTTGTCATTAACAAAGTCTCCGTTGACATCCCACATGTCTTCGAGAAGCTTTCCTCTTGTCATTACATTTCCTCTGTTATTATAAAAAGCAAGGAGCAGTCTGTATTCCAAAGCTGTAAGCTCTACCATATTTTCTTTTCCTGTAGTTTCACTAACTATGCCAACCTTGGCTTCAGAAGTATGGATACGCACATCCTGTATTTCCAGAATTCCATCATTTAGCAAAGGCCCTGCTTCTTTGTTTTTGCCGCTTCGCCTGAGAACGGTTTTTATTCTGGCCATGAGTTCACTTATTCTAAAAGGCTTACACACATAGTCATCTGCTCCCATTTCGAGTCCCATGACAACATTGACCTCTGCATCAATTGCTGTAAGGAAAATTACGGGAACATCTTCTTTTTCCTTTATAAACCTGCAGACATCATATCCGTTTCCATCCGGAAGGTTAATGTCCAATATGCACAGGTCATAGGTACCGACTTCGAAAGACTGTATGGCCTGCATCTTATTTTTTACATAAACGACCTCATAACCCTCTTTTTCCAAAGAGTACTTAAGCCCCATTCCTATAGCAACATCATCTTCAAGTAATAATAATCTCATACAAACCTCGCAAAACTTCCTCATTCCACTATCTAATCTTACCATATTAAACCAAACATCATCAGGAAATGGTATTACCTTCTTAGCTATCATTAATCCATTCTATTTATCCCTTATACATTAGCGAAAAAAACAGACCCTTAACCATTTTCACTGATTTGGGTCTGTTTTACACTTATTATTTTTTCTCATTTAATATTATTCTTTCGAAAAAAGGTATAGAATAATAATGACGAAATATTGATAATCACACGAAAGAATGATCCTATGAATGAAGATATAAAAGTTCAACAAAAAAAATATCGTACAAACATAGAAACGGGCGGAATCGCGCTTATCATATCCGGAGTCTGGGGGTTTCTAAAGTTCTTAATGTCCCTGGCGGTTGGAGCTCAAACCCTAATGTCCATACTCGATATTTCCAGGGAAGAATATGAACATCTAAGGGTTTTTATTATCAGCTTCATTTTTATCTCATTTGGAGCCATCCTTTTTTTCCACTTTATCGTAGGTTTAAGTGCCATCAGATATGCCCATGAAAAAAGCTCCAAAACCCGTTTCTTAATATGGACAATTCTATTGCTTATAATCAACTTCGTTTGTTTACCTCTATATTTTTATCCGACAGAAGATTCCGTAGAAGATTCAACAATCGTATCGTTTTTCGTTGATCTGACTTTATGTATATGTCTTTTTGACCTTAACGCTTCAACGATCAAATTGAAAAAACTGCTAAAAAATATAGAAAGGTCCGGAAAATAATGCAGGAAGATTTTCATTACTATGCCACATACTGCGCGGCTTTCCTTGCAGGTTTCTCCCACGAAGAAAGCCTTGATATATGTTATAGTGCCCAACTGGTTGATCTGTGCTCCGCCACTTTTCTTACAAAGATAGGTGCCCCACAGATTGCTGCCACAACTCAGCTTCAGCTTGAAATGATGGAAGCAAGGACAGACCTTTTAGGCCTGCAGAATATCACAAGGATCTGGGCATCATTTCATTTTTTACCCAAAGATCTCTATGCACAAAAGGAAAAACGCAATAGACGCTACATGAACAAATACCGGCTAATATGCGGTCCTAACGGGGATTTGGTCGTAGATACTGTCAAAAATGCAAAAGATACTTCCCTTCAGCACATTGGTATAGCCATGCATGTTCTTGCAGACACCTGGGCTCACATGTACTTTGCAGGAACACCTTCTCAGGTCATCAACAATACTGACCGCGACTTCTTTGAAATACTCACTGAAAATGGCTCTACTATAGAAAAAAGGATTACCTTCAGGCACAGCCCTTCAACACCTGATGATCTTGAGAAATGCCTCTACACCAACACTCTCCATCAGGGCAATGAGAATTCTGTAATGAACCTCGGACACGGGCGCGCAGGGCATTTCCCCGATTATTCTTTTGCCAGATACAGGTATTACCCTTCCTGGAATGAATACAGGGACGTATACAAAGACAATCCGAAGGACTACATGAACGCATTTCTTCAGATGGTAACTGCAATGAAGTACCTTGGCGGTAAGATCGATAATTTCGAAAAAGAAGTCTATGACCCCGAAGTCCATGAAAAGTATGGGGACAGGACCATGGAAATCCTTGAAAAAAGGCAGCTAAACGCATGTGAAGACTGGAAAAAATTTGGTGAAGAACTGTCCGGAGAAGAGATTCCCGCCTTCGACCTTGCAAAGTACCAGGGCGAATATATAAAGGCCAATAAAGATGCGAAAAATAACACATTCATAGGACGTTTTATAAACGGTGCATTATCTCAAAAAACAATGGTCTCAAACAAGATCTATCAGTCAAAAAATATGCTTGCAGGCTTTTCACGTTTTGAAACGAGGAACAAGTTATGACCTATATGCAGAAATTCAGTGCTATACTTCGTGGGCTTATCACCCTCATCATTGCAGCAGTAATGCTGATTGTTGGGAGTGATTCCTACGTTTTTGTCTTATTGTTTTTAACCTTAAGTCTTTCTATCTCAGGTTTAAAAACTCTCATATACTACTTCACAATGGCAAAATACATGGTTGGTGGCAGACTTGTGCTGTATAAGGGGGTCATCCTAGTTGACTTTGCCTTCCTCACATTTTCTTTTGCCGATATTCCAAAAGTATACATACTTATCTACCTTGCTCTAGTCCACGCTTTTCAGGGGCTTGTCGAGATTCTGCGAGCCAAGGAAGCCCATCTGTATGGCGCAAAAAGCTGGTGGAAAAACCTTGCCCACGGACTTGTAAGCATTGCTTTGGCTGTGTGCTGCATCATTTTCGTAAGAAATCAGAGCACTGCAGTCATCATCTACAGTCTTGGCCTTATGTACACTGCTATCACTTACATTGCCGCAGGATTTAAGAAGACCACATTAGTATATATTCAGTAGTAATTATTTCTGCGCTCCAATTTACAAAGATATAGTGTTTATGTATAATGGAAACGTTACCGGAACTTGAATATATTTTAATCTATAACAATTATTGGAGGGTTACAAAATGCCAAACTGGTTAAAAGATGCTGTTTTTTATGAGATATATCCTCAGACCTTTAAAGATACCAACGGAGATGGTATCGGAGACTTTCAGGGTATAATTGAAAAGCTCGACTATGTGAAAGCCCTTGGATGCAATGCTCTTTGGATCAATCCCTGCTATGATTCACCATTCAAAGATGCTGGCTATGATGTAAGAGACTACAAAAAAGTTGCTCCCCGCTACGGAACTAACGAGGATCTGTACAGATTGTTTGAGGTAGCTCATGAAAAGGGAATTCATGTGCTGCTTGATCTCGTCCCAGGTCATACATCTGAAGAGCATGAATGGTTTCAGGAGAGCAAAAAAGCTACTGACAACGAATACACCAACCGCTATGTCTGGACTCATCACTGGATCCAGGGAATTGCCGGTCACCCATACATTGGCGGCGAAGCTGACAGAAATGGCTGTTACATGCTCAATTTCTTCAAATGTCAGCCTGCTCTTAACTATGGTTTCCTCAACAGAACAGAGGACTGGCAGCTTCCACCTGATCATCCCGACTGTATAGCCACAAGAGAAGCCATGAAAGACGTCATGCGCTTTTGGCTTGACCACGGATGCGACGGCTTTAGAGTTGATATGGCCGATTCTCTGGTAAAAGATGATGATGAGAACAAATCCGCTACAGGCGCCGTTTGGAAAAATATAAGGCAGATGCTGGATGAAGAATACCCAGAAGCTGCAATCATCTCAGAGTGGTCCAATCCACGTCAGGCTCTCAAGTACGGTTTCCACGCTGACTTCTACCTTGATCATCACGGAAATGGTTACAATACGCTTCTTCGCGACTATGAAACAGAAGGCGGTGACCACAGCTTCCTTAAAAAGGACGGAAGCGGCGATATCATGCGCTTTTTAAATGATTATCTGCCAAAATATGACGATACAAAAAATGATGGCTACATCAGTTTCATCACTTGCAACCACGACACCCCTCGTCCACGCAGAACTCTTGATATGGACGAACTTAAGATTGCTTACGCGATGTTTCTGACTCTTCCCGGCGTTCCTTTTATCTACTACGGCGACGAAATAGGAATGAGATATCTTGATGTTCCAACCAAGGAAGGCGGCTATACCAGAACCGGTACCAGAACTCCAATGCAGTGGGATAACAGCAAAAATCACGGCTTCTCAGATGCTGATGCCTCAATGCTTTATTTACCGGTAGACACAGATGCGGATGCTCCAACTGTTGCTGATCAGCTTGGCGTTAAAAATTCTCTCCTTAATACAGTAAAAGAGCTCACTTCTCTTCGTCACAAGTACGAAGACCTTCAGGCTGACGGCTCTTTTGAAGTAGTATATGCTGAAGCAGAGTCCTTCCCCTTCGTATATAAGAGAGGTAAGTTGACTATTGCTATTAATCCATCAGACAAAAAAGCCTACGTGAAGCTTCCTTCCAAAGGCGAGTGTATCTATTCTATCGGGGACGTCTCTCTTAATGACTATGAGCTTAAGATGGCTCCTCAGTCTTTTGTAGTAATGCAGTAAACTACTATTACGAAAACCACGACTCCAATATTGAAAATTATACTGAAATATGTTATATTTTACTCAATTAAATTGTTAACTCTTTATTGCGGTTATCAATTGTTAAAGGGAGATTTTTTATGGAGTACAGGAAAAATAAAAAAGGGGAACCAATTTCAATTTTAGGCTATGGTTGCATGCGTTTTACAAGTGGGCCTACAGGAATCGACATCGATAAGGCTGAAAAAGAGATCATGACTGCTTTTGAATCTGGTGTAAACTATTTCGATACAGCTTATGTTTACCCCGGAAGTGAAGCTGCTCTTGGTGAGATACTTGAGCGCAACCATATCAGAGAAAAAGTAAATATTGCAACAAAGCTTCCTCAATATCTCGTCGGAAGCAGAAATGCTCTAGACAGGTATTTTAACGAAGAGCTCAAAAGGCTTCGCACCGACTATGTGGATTACTACCTCATGCACCACATGACAGCCAGCAATCAATGGGATAAACTGGTCGGTCTTGGCGTAAAAGAATGGATTGAGGAAAAGAAAAAGAGCGGCCAGATCAGAAATATTGGCTTCTCCTATCACGGAAACACTGAAGATTTCATTGAGATTCTTGATGCTTATGATTGGGATTTCTGTCAGATTCAGTACAATTACATGGACGAACACTCACAGGCAGGTGTTAAAGGTCTTAAACATGCTGCAGAAAAGAACATTCCTGTTGTGATAATGGAACCCCTTCGTGGTGGAAAGCTTGTTAATCTTCTTCCACAGAAGGCAAAAGCTCTTATTGCCACAAGCCCCAGTGGATATTCACCTGCAGAATATGGTCTTCGCTGGCTTTGGAATCAGCCTGAAGTAACCTGCGTTCTTTCAGGAATGAATTCAATAGAGATGGTACAGGAAAACTGCCGAATAGCTTACGACGCAAAAGCAGGCTCTTTTACCAAGGATGACTTTGAAGTAATTGAGAAGGTAAAAGCTATCATCTCAGAGTCAGAACTTGTAGGCTGCACAGGCTGTAGATACTGCATGCCATGTCCAAAAGGAGTAGACATTCCGGCACTATTCAGGGTTTACAATATGACTGCACTTGAAAGCAAATCTGCCGCAAGGTTCGAGTATGCACAGACTGTTGGCCTGAAAAAAGATCCAGCCTTCGCCACTCAGTGCATCAGCTGCGGAAAATGCGAGCAGCACTGCCCTCAGAGCATTCCTATCAGAGAAAAAATAAGGGAAGCAGATAAAGTACTTCGTCCACTTCCATATAAGATCGGTATTAATGTTGTTCGAGCTTTCATGCTGAGAAAGTAAATACTGATGATGTAGATTATAAAGAGGATTCTTGATAAGCATATTGCTTACACAAGAATCCTCTTTATAGTCTTTGACTATTCTTAAATATCAATTATTAGAGAGACTTAATTGCATCTGTCTTGATGATAAATTTAACGCTGCTGTCAACGTCCTCACTTGCACCGCCAAATGATGTGTAGCTCTCGCCTGCCTCTTTGATTGCTGTCATTCTGTCAGCAAACTCTGTAAGGTCTCCATCGAATGCTTCGTAGAGCTTCTTGATACCTTCTTCATCAAGCTTGATAACACCATCAAGGAGTTCCTGAACACCATCATCAAGTTTGATAGCACCATCGTTGAGTTCACCTACACCATCATTGAGCTTGATTGCGCCATCGTTAAGTTTACCAGCGCCATCATCAAGCTGTCTTGCACCATCGTTTAGCTGATATGCGCCATCCTTAAGCTGATATGCACCATCATTTAGCTGTGATGCGCCATCTACAAGTTTTCCATTATTTTCAACAAGTTGGCTTGTGCCATCCTTCAACTGTGATGCACCAGATGAAAGCTCTCCCAGTCCGGAGTCAAGTGCACTTACTCCATTATAAATTGTAGTAGCGCCTGCAGCAAATTCTGCTGTTCCACTTGCTAATACACTTGTTCCATCCAATAAAGCCTGTACCTTTGCATTATTTCGTAAGTCTGCACTTCCACTTAATTTTTTCTCAATCAGATCAATAGTTGCAATTGCTGATTCTGCAGCCCCATGAAGCTGATTATATGCTGAAATTACATATATTCCCTGTGGTAAGGACTCATCAAGCTTAGATGCACTGTCATTAAGCTTAGCAGAAATACCTTTAAGCTGTGTTGCAGTCTCAGTCATTTGTGTCTGCATATTTTGGCTTAATACTGTTATTTTGCCTTGAAGTTCCTGATTGGATTTTTCTAAGTCAGCGTTTGCACTCGTCAATTCATCTATTTTCTTACTCAGCTCTTCAATTTGTTTTTCTGAATCGCTATCTGTTGAGCCATTCGTAGCATTTAGCATCGTAGTCAGATCCACATTAGAGTTACCTGTAGCAACCTTTGAAGCACCAAGGTAATTTGTTAGCTCTTCATTGTCTTCCTCTTCACCTTCTACTGTAATTGTAGTAGTACCACCAGTTGCTGCATCTATTGATTCCTCTTCCTTGTCATCAACTTCATTTTCATCAACTACCTTTTCTTCTGTGTCATTCTCATCCTCTTCTTCATCATCTGTATCATCATCATCTAATGGATTTGTAAGTTCATCAAAATCAGCTGTTACAAATAGTATTGCGTCATTTGTTTCCATTGTCACACTGTTTGTTTCTGTCTGCACTTCTGATGTATCACTTGTATTTGCGGCATCTGTTGATACATTTTCCTGAGACTGTGCAGCACCTGCTGCAGCCTGCTTTTGAGCGGCAGCTTTTAATCCCTCATCTATCTGGTTCGCTGCATCTTTTAATTGTGTAGAAATTCCAAATAACTGTTCTTCTGCTGCTTTCTTGCCTGATACTATCTGTGTTGCTTTATAAACATCTGTGACTTCACCTTTTGAAATAGTACTAAACCCAGCTGCAACCTGATCATTCCACGTTGTCTTACCATCAAGGAAATCAAGTGCTGCCTGAATCTGTGCCTTTTGAGTCTCCATTTCTACTACACTAGCCTTCATAGTACCGTTCACTGTATCAATCAATGTATTGACACCATCATTAACCTGTCCTGCTCCTGCAGCAATCTTATTGGCATTTCCAACAAAATCTTTTGCTTTCATACCATTGACAAGCTGATCAGCACCGCTCTTTGCTGCTCCAGCTCCATCTGCGATTTTGCCAGCACCATCGTTTATCTTGCTTGCGCCATCTGTATAAGCAACTATTCCATCTTTAAGACTACCTGTTCCATCATATAATGAACCTGTTCCGTCATAAAGCTTGCTTGTTCCATCATACAGCTTGCCAGTTCCGTCCTTCAGGTCCTTTGTACCATCTTTGAGTTCCTTAGTTCCATCGTAGAGCTTTGTAACGCCGTCGCGAAGATCTGATGTGCCATCCTTAAGCTCCTTGCTGCCATCAACAAGCTTTGTTGAGCCATCATTAAGCTCGCTCATATCATCCTTGAGGTCATCGAGCTTATCTGAATCAGATAGATCAGTTAAACCAAAGTCTGAGAGGATATCTGAGCTTGCCATTGTGATCGTCATGCCAAGTTCGAAATCTGTTGTATCAGCAGTTACTTCAAAATGATTTGTGAGTTTCTCATCAAGATCACCGTTTTCGTTAAGTTCTTCCCACTTCTCATCATCAATATCAAGAGATTCTTTAAGGCCGGGAACTGCAACGCCCATTACTACGTAGTTGCCGCCGTCTGAAATAACCTTACCGTTTGAGATCTCTACGTTTGAGAACTTGTCTGAATCAAGCATCATACCTGAAACCATTGCAAATGGTGTATAAACTTCAATCTCTTTGCCATTAACTTCTACAGTCTGTTTCTCTTTATTTTCATAGTCGAAACGGATTGTTACTCTGCCGCTCTTTCCTGCAAGCTCTTCAGGAGAAATCTCTTTTCCGTCAAGAGTATATGTTATCTTCATATCAACAGGAAGCTCTTTGTCTGTAGTTCCCTGGTAGTAAATATCCGCACCTGAAGCATTCCAGGTAAGTGTTCCGTCACCGTTATCTGTGAAAGTTTCCGAACCCTTTACATTTACGATATCTTTAAGTTCTGTAGTATCTGACATCTCGCTTGATGCATCTGCATTCTTGAGCCACTCGCTAACGATGACATCGTTTACTGCACCATTGGCATCTGTCTTAACATATACTGTTTCAACCTTGCCGGCCTCTGACTCACTTGAAGCAACAGCTGAATTTGTTACCATGCTCTCTTCAATCTCTGACTCAGCCTGTGTCTCAACTGCTGCAGTCTCATCTGTAACTGTATTTGCTCCGCATGCTACTGACATCATAGCAAGCATTGCTGCCATTATAACTGAAAATGATTTCATTAAACTTTTTCTGATCATGACTAATTTCTCCTCTTTATTATTATTTTAAATCCCAGCTAATGGGATTCTCACTAGGCTCGTAAAAACCTCGCCAAGTGTTCACCCATGGCTCGCACTAGCTTCGTAAATACCTCAGCAAGTGCTCTGCTCATGCCACGTGATGAATAAAATCCCCAAAATGGTGGTGCTCATGGTGAACAGCCTCAACATCCTTCATACCGAAGGTTGTCTTAACAATCACCCAGTCGAAGAGCATGTACATTGCAGGCAGTACCAAAAGAACTGTGAACATACTGATGATTGCTCCTCTTGCCATCAGGTTACAGAGTGAACCGATCATATCGATACTTGAAATAAGTCCAACTCCGAATGTTGCTGCAAAGAATGAAAGAGCACTTACAATTACTGATTTCATACTTGTTGAAAGAGCTATCAAAGTTGCCTCTTTCTTGTCATGTCCGTCCTTTCTCTCATTGAGGTATCTTGTTGTCATAAGGATCGCATAGTCAACTGTTGCTCCCAGCTGAATAGTTCCGATTACGACTGATGAGATGAAAGGAATTGTTGTCTTTGTATAGAATGGAAGTCCCATGTTAACAAAGATAGCAAACTCAATTACCGCAACCAGGATAAATGGAAGTGATACAGACTTAAGTACGAAAGCAATGATCAAAAATACAAGTCCGATTGAAACAGTGTTAACTACGTTGAAATCATGATTTGTAATATTGATCAGATCCTTTGTACAAGGCGCCTCACCAACTACCATAGCCTTTGGATCATAGCTCTTAACAATCTTATCAACCTGATTGATCTGAGCATTTATTTCATCAGAAGCTATCTTGTAATCAGTTGTCAAAAGAACCATCTTCCACTCGTCGCTCTCGAGCTTATCAAAGGCATCCTCAGGAATGAACTCTCTTGGAAGTGCAGGTCCTATAAGTGAATCTGTGCTTAATACAGCAAGGATACCGTCGGTATTTTTCAGTTCTTTTATCATCTGGTTCATGGATGCTGAATCCAGGTTCTTATCAACAAGAAGCATGTACGCTGAATTCATCTCAAACTTCTCATCAACTTCGTTGGCACCCTGAACACTCTCAAGGCTGTCTGGCAAAGTCTGTGTCAGGTCATAATAAACACTTGTGTGATTATTTCCGTAAATTGCCGGATACAAAAGAACAAGAAATATAGCAAGGAAAGCAAGGTAATGCTTTGCAATAAACTTTGGAATTCTGTTAAACTCCGGCATCAAAGGCTTATGCTTTGTCTTTTCAATGAGGTTGTCAAAAACAAGGATCATACTTGGAAGGATTGTTACGCATCCGATAACACCAAATACAACGCCCTTAGCCATTACAATTCCCAGGTCAAGTCCAAGTGTAAAGCTCATGAACATAAGTGCTATAAAACCTGCAACTGTCGTTATTGAGCTTCCAAGAACTGATGTGAAGGTCGCTGAAATAGCGTTTGCCATTGCATCCTTTTTGTCATCATTTCTTTCAAGCTCTTCCTGATAGCTGTGCCACAGGAATATTGAATAGTCAAGTGTAACTCCCAGCTGAAGTACTGCGCTCAGTGACTGGGTGATAAAAGAAATCTCTCCTTTAAAGACGTTGGTACCCATGTTGTAAACGATTGCCATTCCAATACTTAAAAGGAAGAAAAGAGGTATCAGATAGGAATCCATTGTCAGTGAAAGAACTATCACTGCAAGAAGTACTGCGATTCCTACATATATAGGTGTCTCTTTTTCTGCCATGTTCTTGGTATCTGTTACGATGGCGCTCATGCCGCTCATGAAGCACTGCTTGTCGGAAATCTTTCTGATGTCCTCAATGGCCTGCATTGTTCCATCTGATGATGTTCCTTCATCAAATACAACGAACATCATTGTGGCGTCTTCGCTATTGAAAGCATCGTAGACTTCTGTCGGAAGCATCTCCATTGGAACTGACAGATCCATTACGGAGTCGTACCAGATTACATCTGCAACGTGGTCCACATTTTCGATTTTTGATTTAAGATTCGCAACATCTTTTTCCTCCATGCCCTCAGCTACATATAGGACAAAAGAGCCTGTGCCAAACTGGTCAAGCAGGATATCCTGACCCTTCATGGTCTCGATATCCTTCGGTAAATAAGTAAGGATATCGTAATTGACTCTTGTGTTAAAATAGCCGATCGCGGACGGAACTAGAAGTGCTATTGCCGCTATCAGTATAACATATCTTAGCTTTACAATTAAATGTGAAAGCTTATTCATAACAAACTGCCTCCCTTTTTATTGATTCATTTTTATTTCAAGCGGAACCATTTTTTATGAAATAGTTTATTGACCGCTAGTCATTTTTTATATATTATGGTATAACATGAATATGACCAACGGTCAATATTTTTTCAATAAAATTTTTATTAAGTGATCCGTTGCCTGTCAGAAGAGGCTTTTTTAGCGAATTTACGCAGATTGCAGCATAAGATGTCATATGTTAGAATTAGTGAAACGAGGATATAAAAATGGGAAAAGCAGCAGATAATAAGAAATTAAAAATGGAAAATCTTCTCAATACTTCCTTTGAACTTTTCACTTCACAGGGAATAAACAAGACTTCCATTTCAGATATCGTTAATAAGGCAGGAGTTGCCAAGGGAACCTTCTATCTTTATTTCAAAGATAAATATGATATAAGGAACAGACTCATCGCCCACAAATCAAGTCAGCTTTTTATGAAAGCCTATGATGCTCTCGGAGATGCCGGAATCGAAGGCTTCGAAGACAGACTTATTTTTATTATGGATTATGTTTTGGATGAGCTTGAAGCCAACAAGGGGCTTCTTGCTTTCATATATAAAGACCTTTCCTGGGCGGTGTTCAAAAAAGCTCTCACTTCACCTACTCACAGTGAGGACGTTGACTTTGGCGAAGTTTACAGGAAAATGATTGAAGAGTCCGAGCTTGAATTCCAAGACCCGGAAGTAATGCTCTTTCTTATAATAGAGCTCGTTGGTTCAACCGGCTACAGCTCCATTATGTATAATGATCCTGTATCCCTTAATGACCTTAAGCCACATCTTGAAAAAACTGTTAGAAATATCATAGAAACTCATACCGTAAAACATTAAAAAACTTCCCGCAGGGACCAGTCCCTGTGGGAAGTTTTTAGTTACTTATTGAACTCAGAGGGACTCCAATGTAATGATCACATTCCTATAAGCATTCCTGCATAATACACAATAAATGCTGCGATCCACGCAACTACGCACTGCCACAGAATAACGACAACAGCCCATCGTCTTCCCATCTCTCTGCCAATGGCCGCAACAGCCGCTACACACGGTGTATAAACAAGTGAAAAGACAAGGAGGCTCACTGCAGAGAGAGTGCTTATAGCAGCAGAAACGCCGCCAGCTTCGTCAAACAAAACTTCCAAAACTGATACCACGCTCTCTTTTGCCATGAAACCACTTATGAGAGATGTGCATATTCTGAAATCTCCAAGGCCAATTGGTTTAAAGATAGGAACCAGAATTCCGGCAATTGCTGCAAGCATGCTGTCCTTGGTGCTGGCCACAAGTTCCAGATGGAAATCAAAGCTCTTGAAAAACCACACAACTATTGAAGCCAGCATAATAACTGAAAAGGCCCTCTGAATGAAATCTTTTGACTTTTCCCACATCAGCTGCATTACACTTCTGGCACTAGGCATGCGGTAGTTTGGAAGCTCCATAACAAATGGGACTGCTTCACCCTTAAACAGAGTCTTTTTATATACCAATGAAACAATTATTCCCAGCATGATTCCCAGAAAATACAGCGCCGTGATAACAAGCCAACCCTTATCAGGGAAAAATGCTGCCACAAAAAAGGCATAAATAGGAAGCTTGGCGGTACAACTCATAAATGGAGTAAGAAGGATCGTCATTTTCCTGTCTCTGTCACTAGGAAGAGTCCTGGTCGCCATCACAGCTGGAACCGTACATCCAAAGCCGATCAAAAGCGGAACGATACTTCTTCCGGAAAGTCCTATTTTCCTAAGGAGCTGGTCCATAAAGAATGCAACTCTTGCAATATATCCACTGTCTTCAAGAAGTGATAAGAACAAGAATATTGTAACGATTATAGGCAAAAAGCTAAGGACACTTCCCACGCCTTCAAAAATACCATCAACCACGAGACTGTGAATAGCTGCATTAACTCCTGCCTGCGTCATGGCATTGTCTACAAGGCCCGTCAATGCGCTAACTCCCGTTTCGATAAGTCCCTGCAAAAAAGCTCCGATCACATTAAAGGTCAAAAAGAAAATAGATGCCATTACGAGAATAAACACCGGAATAGCAGTAAATCTGCCGGTAAGAACTCTGTCTATCTTCTGGCTTCTGATCTGTTCCTTGCTCTCATGAGGTTTTACAAGGCATTCATCACATATCTTGTGGATAAAAGCAAATCTCATATCTGCGATGGCTGCTGCCCTGTCAAGGCCTCTTTCTGCCTCCATCTGCTTTGTAATATGTTCAAGTGTCTCTTTTTCATTATCATCGAGACTTAGCTTATCAATTATGAGCTGATCTCCCTCGATTGCCTTATTGGCCGCAAATCTCAATGGGAGCTCTGCTGTCTTAGCGTGATCCTGTATAAGATGCATAACTGCGTGGATGCATCTGTGAACAGCGCCGCCATTATCATTTTCATCACAAAAATCCTGGCGTCCCGGTCTCTCCTGATAGTGGGCTATATGCATGGCATGGCGCACCAGCTCATCTATTCCTTCATTCTTGGCTGCAGAAATAGGAACAACAGGAACTCCCAGCATGCTCTCCATAAGGTTGATATCAACCGTTCCACCATTGCCCCTAAGTTCATCCATCATGTTAAGGGCAATCACGACAGGGATGTTCATTTCAAGAAGCTGCATAGTCAGATACAGATTTCTCTCCATGTTTGTGGCATCCACAATGTTGATGATGGCCTCAGGCTCTTCCTCAAGCACAAAGTTCCTGCTGACAAGCTCTTCACTGGAATATGGCGACATGGAATATATTCCGGGAAGGTCCGTTATCATCGTATTTTTTTGTCCGAGTATTGAACCATCCTTGCGGTCCACAGTAACTCCGGGGAAATTACCAACGTGCTGATTTGCACCTGTCAGTTGATTGAAAAGAGTCGTCTTACCACAGTTCTGGTTACCTACAAGAGCAAATGTCAAAAGAGCTGTATCCGGCAAAGGATTGCCGCTTCCCTTTGGATGATATTTGCCTTCTTCACCAAGTCCAGGGTGTTCGATCTTTTTAGAATTCTTTTTTGACTGCCCTGCTTTACCAGGCTCTTTTGCCTCAGATAGCTTAGTCACCTGAATTTTCTCAGCATCAGCAAGACGAAGTGTGAGCTCATACCCATGAATCCTAAGTTCCATAGGATCACCTAAAGGCGCAAGCTTAACAAGTGTAACTTCCGCCCCTGGTATAACTCCCATATCCAGAAAATGTTGGCGAAGAGCTCCCTCTCCGCCAACAATGTCAATTCGTGCACTTTCACCAATAAGTAAATCTTTTATTGTCACTTCAATTTCTCTCTTTCATTAAGGAAACGTGGGTGTTTTATGTTAAGTGCAAGCCTTTTATTTTAGTAAGATCAGTCGAGATGCCAGATGTCTCTGTTGTATTCAGCGATTGTTCTGTCTGATGAGAAATATCCGGCCTTAGCTATATTGGTAAGCATCATCTTTTTCCACTTATCGCGGTTCTCGTAATCAGCAAAGATCTCATCTTTCTTGGCAATATAGCTCTCAAGGTCAATAAGTGTCATGAACCAGTCCTTGTTAAGAAGCTCCTTGTAAAGTCTTTCAAGGTTCTCTTTATGTCCAACCTTGAGGCACTCTTTACTTACGATGAAATCTACAGCTTCCTTTATAACAGGGCTCTTTTTATAGTAATCCTTTGAAACGTAATCAGCCTTCTTGTAATGCTTTATAACTTCATCAGCGCTGATACCAAAGATATAGATATTGTCGTCACCAACAAGCTCATGGATCTCAACATTGGCTCCGTCATCAGTTCCAAGAGTAACTGCTCCGTTAAGCATGAACTTCATGTTACTTGTTCCTGAAGCCTCTTTTGATGCAAGAGAGATCTGCTCTGAAACATCGCAGGCAGGAATAAGCTTTTCAGCATAGCTTACGTTGTAGTTTTCTACCATGACAACCTTCATATACTTATTTACATCAGGATCATTGTTGATGATCTCCTGAAGCACAAGTAAAAGGTGAATAATGTCTTTTGCAATAACATATGCAGGTGCAGCCTTAGCGCCAAATATAAATGTAAGCGGTCTTACAGGCTTCTTGCCACCCTTTATTTCGAGATATTTATGGATGATATAAAGAGCATTCATCTGCTGTCTCTTATACTCATGGAGTCTCTTTACCTGAATATCAAAGATTGAACCAGGATCAACTTCAACATTCTCATGCTCCTTGAGATAAGAAGCAAGCTCTTTCTTTTTATCCATCTTAATCTCTTCAAGTTTATCAAGAACTTCCGGATTGTCAATGTGCTCTAGAAGCTTTTCAAGTTTATTTGCATCCTTCTTAAAGCCATCTCCGATAGTCTCTGAAAGGAAATCAGCAAGTGGATGGTTACATGAAAGAAGCCATCTGCGGAATGTGATACCATTTGTCTTGTTGTTAAACTTCTCAGGATAGATCTTGTAGAAGTCATTGAGCTCGCTGTCCTTAAGAATGTCTGTGTGGATAGCAGCAACACCATTTATTGAGAAACCATAGTGGATATCAATAAATGCCATGTGCACTTTTTTATCCTTGTCAATGATCTGAACCTTAGGGTTCTTGTACTGAGCTCTGATTCTCTTATCAAGTTCTTTTATATAAGGAACGAGCTGTGGAACTACCTTCTCAAGATATTCAAGTGGCCATGTTTCAAGAGCCTCTGCAAGGATAGTGTGGTTTGTATATGCACATGTCTTGCTGACTACGTTGATAGCTTCGTCAATATTAAATGCCTTTTCCTCAACAAGAATTCTGATAAGCTCAGGAATGATCATTGTTGGGTGAGTATCATTGATCTGAATTACTGCATGTTTGTGAAGCTCATGAAGATCGTACTGACGCTCCTTCTGCTCACGAAGGATAAGCTGTGCAGCGTTTGATACAAGGAAATACTCCTGATAAATTCTAAGGAGATTTCCTGCCTCATCAGAGTCATCAGGATAAAGGAAAAGAGTAAGGTTCTTATCAATCTTAGTCTTATCGAAGTCAATTCCTTTTTTAACAAGGCTCTCGTCGACTGATTCAATATCAAAAAGACGAAGCTTGTTTACTCCTGTGTCGTAACCAACAACGTTCATGTTGTAAAGGCGTGAAACCACTTTCTTATCACCAAAAGCTACCTCGAAAGTAGTATCTGTCTTTTCAAGCCAGGAATTTTCCTCTATCCAGTCATTCTTTTCAGCACACTGGAGATGATCCTTAAATACCTGTTTGAAAAGTCCGAAGTGATAGTTAAGACCAATTCCCTCACCTGCAAGACCTAATGTTGCAATAGAATCAAGGAAGCAGGCAGCAAGTCTTCCAAGTCCGCCATTTCCAAGTGATGGCTCTGGCTCGCACTCTTCAACTTTAGAAAGGTCCTTGCCATTCTTTTCAAGAATAGCCTTAACCCTGTCATATACTCTGAGGTTAATAAGATTGTTTGAAAGAAGCTTACCAATAAGGAACTCCATAGAGATGTAGTAAACTTTCTTTTCTCCGTTATAAACTTCAGCCACATCCATAAGGCGTGAAGACATCTCTAAAAGAATGTAGTAAGTCTCCTGGTCTGTACACTCCTTAATTGTCTTGCCGAATTTCTCATCAGCAATTCCCTCAAGCTGCTCCTCGAGGTTGAGTACAAGTACGTCGCGTTGCATGTTTGTGTGCTTGGACATTTTTCTTTCTCCTCTCGTTAATAAACCGTGTTTACGGAAAACGTTTTCTTTATCTTTTATGTGTTAAGGTTATCATAGGAAAACGTTTTCTGCAAGTATTATTTTTTATGCAATAATATCCTCGTACTTTATTCGTACCAGTTCATGCTTTATTGTGACTTTTCGCCCGGTCTCGCCTGACATCAATCGGTTCAGTTCTAAGATTGCCTCTTCAGATATTTTTGAAAAATCCTGCTTAACAGTATTCATCTGTTTTCCCACATATCCCATAAGGATGATTCCGTCAAATCCACAAACCGGTCTGAATATATCCATATCAATAAGGGCCTTCATTGCCCCAATTGCCATCATATCCGAAGCACACACTACGCAGTCAGCATTTTTAGCAAAGCGCATTGTGAGCTCTCTTGCCTTTAGTTCGGAAAACTGCCCATTTCTCACAGTGAGTTTCAGGTTCTTTTCTTCACACAGTTTCTTTATTCCTAAAAGTCTGTCCTTAGTGACATAACCGGTGTCTTCACCTGCCAGGTATAATACCTTTTTGCATTTGTTCTCGGTAATAGTCTTTTTAGCAACATCGTACTGAGCCTTTGCATGATCAACGCTGACTGAAGAGGTTGAATCATTGACCATGGGCGCATCAACCACAACCATTTTGAAATGTCCACTATCTATGAGCTTATGAATAACCTTATCCTTTGTGGTCATGCCATATACAATGATTCCTCTTATTCCCTGGGATTCGAAGTAACTTGTAACCTCTTCGACAGTCATATCCTCTATCATTGAAGCAAACACAGTGATAACATCCAGCTGCAGCTCTTTTGCCTTATGAACTGCACCGGAAATATACCGCATATTGATCTCATCGCTTGCCTGCGTACTTAAATTCAGTTTTATCAAAAGTGCCACTCTTCCTGTTTTTTTGGAAGACAATGATACTGCCACTGCATTAGGCACAAATCCCAATCTGTCAACGACTTCATTGACCTTGTTTTTGGTCTTCTCACTGACATTGGGATAATTATTCAAAACTTTTGAAACTGTTGAGATAGCCACTCCGGCTTCTTTTGCAACATCTTTTATCGATACCATTTTTCCCCGCCTGAAATGTAATGTTTATTCTTTCTATTTCCTGATACCACAAAATATCACGCATTAAGGAAATCGTTTTCCATGCCAATTAATCATAGCTTTTTAGCACTTGTTTGTCCATTAAAAAAGCATAAAATTGCTAATACATTTTCAATTACTCCCCATCATTTCCACCAGAAAAGTTGACATAATGTAAAATGATACATAAAATTTTATTGTATTGTTTCATTCAGGGGGAGATTTATGAAAATCAAATGTGATTATTGTGGAAACACATACGAAGACACCCAGGAAAAATGCCCTTCCTGCGGTGCTCCCAATCCTTCTCATCAAAATTCCGGAAAACCTAAGACAATTGAAGAATTAAAGGAATGGTATAAAAACAGGAATCTTCCTTCCTATGAAGTTACAAGGTTTTTTATCGGTGAAGATCACAAGGGGCCCAAGGCCTTTGGAATCTATAAGGATGAGAACGGCGATTTTATTGTTTATAAAAACAAAGCTGATGGTGAACGCGCTATCAGATACCAGGGCAAAGATGAAGAGTATGCTGTCAACGAGCTCTATCAGAGATTAAAAGATGAGATTGTACATCAAAAACAGCTAAACAGCAACAAAAGAAAAGGTGTAGTTAGCTCAGCGTCTTCAAAAGGCTTTGGTAACAAAAATTCAGGCAGTAAATTAGCTCAGCTGGGTAACAAAATCTGGATAATTGCAGTTATCGTAATTCTCATCAATTCGTTTCTGGTAACTCCATTCAAAAACAGGCACAATGGCTATTATCAATATGATTCAAATGTCCTGTACAATTATCAGGGCGATTGGTATTACTGGGACTACACAGATTGGGAACCTCTTGAACAACTTGCAGGCCCGGATGTTGCAAGAGAAGTTTCAAAAGAGCTTGAATCTGATTATGATGAATACTATCTTTCAGAAAAGTGGAACAGCTCATATTCCTTTGATAACTGGGACAATTCTTCATATTATGAAGAATACCACTCAAAGGACACATCAGATTACAACTCAGATTATGACTGGGATTCTAATGACAGTTGGGATTCAGGAGGAACAGACTGGGATTCAGACTGGTAATACTTTTGGTGAACAATAAAAAGAGGATTTCTGCAAAAGCTATGTGCTTAAGCAAGAATCCTCTTTTTTATTTTTTCTTTTACTGCAGAACAAATCCACCATTTGGTGATAATACCTGACCTGTCACATATGGCGCGGTAAGCAGGTATTCCATAGCACCCGCAATGTCCGAAACGTCACCTATGAATCCCTGAGGAATCGTTGCTGCAAGTGCATTAAGTTCATCCTGATTTACTCCCCTTAGCATATCAGTCATTATCATACCGGGAGCAATGGCATTAACTCTCACGCCTCTTCCTGCAAATTCAAGAGCAAGAGCTCTGGTAAGTCCTATAATACCTGACTTGGAAGCACAGTAATCTGCCTGATTGATAACACCCGTAAGTCCTCCAACTGAAGATGTGTTCACAATACAGCACTGATTATCCTTGCTACTGTGATTTATCATATGTGGAAGCACCAGATGTGTCATGTGCAGAAAACTCATAAGATTTGTATTGATGACATTTTCATATTGTTCTCTTTTTATATCGATCCAATTACAATTGTTAGTAATTCCTGCATTATTGATCAAAACATCAATATTATCACCGAATTTTTCTACAGTTGCCTTTACCAGATTTTCACAGTCATCATATTTACTAACATCAGCCTTTACTACCAATGAATCAACGCCATAATCCTTTTTAATATTGTCTGCGATATTGTCTGACAAAGCTTTAGAAGACTCACTTCTGTAATTAATTACGACATTGTACCCCAGTTCACCAAGCTTAAGAGACATAGCTTCGCCGATTCCTCTAGACCCACCTGTTATAATCGCTGTTTTTGACATTTCTTCATCCTCCTGTAATGTTGTAGTTTTGCTACCATTGCAACAATAGAAAAAGAGCAATCCCTGAATTTCGTTCACGAATTACTCTTTTATCATAACACAACATCCTTCAATTCTCTAATTAAAAAGGCTTCACGTTTCCATAATTATTATCACTTAGATACCGTTTTTCTGCCCTTATGACGTGTCATGCAAACAGATCCGCCTGTTCTAATAGTTTCCTTCACGAAGGCATTCATAATATCGGCATAAACTGTCTTTCCATCCTTGTCAAAAGATGACTCCAATGCATCAAATTCATTGCCTTCATAAACAATTGACATGGCACTTCCATCCGACATCTTCATAACCATAGTAGTCATGCTGCCTGCTTTAACTGTAAAATACTCATAATCTTCTGAGTCAAGGAAAGCTTCTATATCTTCTACGGCACCTTCCATCGCATCCGCCGCTGCCGCCATATCCATTTCCGCAGGAACCTGATCTTCTGTATCAGAAACATCGATGTTCACTGATTCTTCTCCCGAAGCCATCATTGCAGCTGCCACAGGGTCAATGTCCATAGGTGCCTCTGCAGGCATCTCAGCTGGAGCTTCCTCCATTGGTTTATCATCCATCGCTGGCATATCCATAGGCATCTCTGCTACTGGTGCTTCTTCTATTGGCATCTCTGCTACCGGTGCTTCTTCAACAGGAGCTTCTCCTGCAGATGCTCCTTCCATTGCTGCCATCATTGCCATCATATCTGTATCTGGCGCTGCCTCTTCTGCCGCCGGCATGTCCATAGGCACTTCTTCTGCCGGCATCTCTACTGGCATCTCGGCTGGTGCTTCCTCTGTCAGAGTTTCTTCAACCGGTGCTTCTGCTGCGGCCGCAGCTGCAGCTGCATCCGCCATCATTGCCGCCATAACAGGATCTATATCATCTGGATTTATGTCCATTACTGGTGTTTCAACCGGAGCTTCTTCAACCTGAGGCTCTGTCACTGGAACTTCCTCTGCTACTGGTGCTTCTTCTGTTGGTATCTCTGGCGGAATTTCATCAATATTTGGCGCTGCTTCAGCAGGCATCTCACCCATGGCTGCCATCGCTGCTGCCATTGCATCGGCCTCTGCCATTTCAGCTGGGCTAGCCTCTACAGCTTCTTCTGTCGGTACCTCGGCAGGAGCTTCTCCTGAAGCCATTGCAGCCATCATTGCATCAACTTCTGAAGCATTTTCAGCAGCTGCCATCGCCGCCATCATTGCTTCTACATCCTGTGCAGGCGATGTCGCCTCTGTAGGTGCTTCTTCTACTGCCGGCATTTCCGTTGGCATCTCTACTGGTGCTTCCTCTACAGGCATGTCCACTGGCATCTCTATTGGTGCTTCTGCTGCTGTGGCTTCCTCTGCTGTTGCTCCTTCCATTGCTGCCATCATTCCCATCATATCTGT
>NZ_FNUR01000017.1:33101-79673 GCF_900108105.1 Butyrivibrio sp. Su6
CTGCCTCTTCTGCAGCTGGCATTTCTGCTGGCATCTCTGCTGTTTCTGCTACCGGCATTTCTACTGGCACTTCTGCTGCTGGCACCTCTACTGGTGCTTCTGCAGTTACTTCTTGTTCATTTGCAGCAAGCATAGCTTCCAGATCAGGAATATCCTGAACTGGTTCTTTTTCCACTTTCTTTCGTGGCTTTTTGGGAGTTGGAGCTTCAGCAGCTTGTTCTTGAACAGCTGCCCCTTCTTCTGCCTTCATTGCCGCTATAAGATCATCAACATTCGCTGTAGATAAATCCTGACCACCAAGCATATCCTGAGTATTCATGCCTTCCATGCCATATCTCCTTTCATGAAACACAGACAAAAACGTGACAGTGTAAACAGTCTATATATATTATCGTTTATTTCTATAATATTTTACAGTAAATTTTCTATAAACTTCGTTTTTGTCAAATCATGAAAGTTCTTGACCAAAAATGTCTTTCCATAAGAAGGCCTTAAACAGAATAAAGGCAACAACAGTCGTTACAATATCAGATACAAACTGTGCCCTGATAACTCCTTCAAATCCCATTAGAGCTGATAATATGAATATCACAGGCAAAAAAACAATTCCCTGCCTGCATGCTGACAGAATGAATGCTCCGCTGGCTTTACCTGTAGACTGAAAAGAAACTATTGCTATGAGGCAGATTCCCATAAGTGGTGCTCCAAGCAGTTGCCATCTAAGCATCGAAACACCAATCCTTATCATTTCAGGATCACTTAAGAATTTGGATATTATTCCATTAGCAAAGACCGACAATACCATCAGGAAAACCAGACCTGTACCACCAGTCACAGCCATTCCAAATCCAATGATCTTCCTAAGTCTCTTTTTAAGCCTGGCGCCATAGTTGTAACCAATAAGTGGTTGCCCACCAAAGGCAAGTCCAACAATAACAAGAAGAGCAATATTGACTATTTTTAGCACGATTCCCATTATGGCAATACTATCATCACCATATGGCTGTAAAAATCTGTTGGTAAGCGTAATTCCAATTGTCTGCATCAGATTTGTTATGCTGGATGGAAGACCAATTGCAAAAACACTGGCAAAAGTTGCGGCGTCCAGGCTAAGGAGTTTAAAGTCCATCGACAACGCTTTACTCTTTTTCCTGATAATATAAATAAAGAAAGTGCAGGTCACTATATAACCGATAACCGTAGCAATTGCCGCTCCTGCTGCTCCAAGTCCCAGAGCAAAAATAAAAATAGGATCCAGTATGATATTTACTACAGTTCCTATAACTGAACCTATCATTGATTCCAAAGACATGCCTTCTGCTCTTAGAAGATTTGACGGAACAAGGGAAAAGATAACAAATGTCGATCCAAGTATTAACCAAAAATAATACTGACTCGCATATTCATAAGTCTTATCCGTAGCTCCAAGCAGCATAAGCACCTGTTTTTTCATTACCAGCATAACAACTGTGAAAATAAGTCCTGTTATCATTGAAACATAAAAGCAAAATGTACTTTTTTTCCTTGCCTCATCAGCGTTGTGCATGCCTAGGATTCGTGATATTACAGAACTTCCACCTATACCAAAAATATCACCAATTGCAAGCAGCAGTGTAAAAAGTGGTGCGCAGATTGAAATGCCCGCTATCAGGTTAGTATTACCGGTAAGTGCGATGAAATATGTATCCACCAGGTTATATACAAGTGTCACGATCATACCCATCACAACAGGGAGCGCCATTTTCATATAAGCTTTCGGAATAGGCGCTCTCTCAAATAATTCATTTTCCATTAAATCAAAATCCTGCTTTCTTTAAGAGATCTCCGAGTGAAGTTGTAGCATCACCATCACTTTCAAACTCTATTTTTTCTTCTGTTATCTCAGTAGCAGCGATTTCTTCAAGTGCCTTCATACTAAGGCTGAGTTTTCCATCTTTTATGGCTGTAACCTTAACCTTTACTTTCTGTCCAACCTTCAGAACTGATGACGGATGTGCTATTCTCTGATTACATATCTGAGAAATATGAACAAGTCCGGTCATTCCATTTCCAAGATTTACAAATGCTCCATAATTCTGAAGGCTTTCGACAACACCTTCGGTCACAAGTCCAACTTCCACATTGGAGATCATCTCTGCTCTTTTTGCGTCAGCCTGTTCCTTTAAATACTCCCTTGCAGAAAGAACCAGTTTATTAGCATCCTTGTCTGCTGTTATTACCTTAACCTTAAGAGTTTTGCCAACGTATTCTGAAAGCTTATCCTCTTCAACAAACTGAAGATCAAGTTTAGATGCAGGAATAAAGCCTCTTATTCCCTCTAAGAATGCCACGCATCCACTCTTTACTGCTTCTGATACTTTTACATCTACATATGAATCCGAATCAGCTATTTCCTTTATTTTGTCCCATGAAATAACCTGATTTGCCTCTTTTTTAGACAAAAGAATATTTCCATTTCCGTCATCAGTGCTGATAACTGTCGCTGAGATCTCGTCGCCAATTTTTACATCTCTGTGAATTGAAAACTTTGGATCATCACTCATATCAGCTACTTTTATAACGCCCTGAGTGTAGTACTTAAGGTCAAGAGTAATTTCAGTTTCTGAAATATCTATAACTGTTCCCTCAAGAATATCCCCTTCTTTTACCTTTCTAAATGATCTTTCAATCTCATCCTTAAAATCATTCATTGTTTCTTCTGCCATTTTTTTATCCTCCAAAAAACTTTTTCTTTTTCTGCGGCTTCCCTAATGATATCCACTATTTTATATATCATTTTTCGTATAAATCCACAAATTCATCAATAAAAGCTCTTATACTTATGTGCTGAGGGCAGATATTCTCACATTTTCCGCACTTCAAGCACTCAGAAGCCTTTCCATGGTTCATTGAAAAACGCTCATAATACATTCCTGTTGTCTTTCCTGTAACTGCATATAAATTCAGTAATCCAAAGTAATCAGGAATATTTATGTTTTTCGGACATTCTTCCAAGCAGTATTTGCATGCTGTACACGGAACTTTAATTGTACTGTTAAGGATATCCGTTATATTCTCAACCAGATTTTTTTCACCATCCGTAAGTGGCTTAAATTCCTGCATATAAGAGGTGTTGTCGTCAAGCTGTTCAAGATTGCTCATGCCACTTAAAACAATTGCCACATCTTCTAATGATGCAGCGTATCTTATCGCAAGTGATGCCGGAGTTGGAATATACAGATTTCCTTTTTCATAATATTCGTTAAAAGATTTCATGGCATTATCAGGAAGTTTTGCAAGAGTCCCGCCTTTTACCGGTTCCATTACCATGACTTTCTTGCCATGTTTTTTTGCCACTTCATAACAAGCCCCTGATTGCGCCACCTGGCTTTCCCAATCAAGGTAATTTATCTGTAACTGAACAAAATCAACTTCCGGATGTTCTGTCAGGATTCTGTCCAAAGTCTCAGCATTATCGTGGTAGGAAAAGCCAATATTTCGAGCATATCCATCCCTCTTTAGCCTCTCAATAAATGGAAATCCACCATATTTTTCAGTGTTGATATATCTGTCTCTTCCCAAATTATGAAGTAGATAATAGTCAAAATAATCCACCCCACAGCGCCTTATCTGTTCATCAAAAAACATTTGATAATCTTCATTTTTTTAACACGAAGAATGGGCATTTTATCTGCCAGAACGAAGCTGTCTCTGGGGTGACGCTTAACAAGTGCTTCTTTTACGGCTTCTTCCGATTTCTCACCATGATAAGGATATGCTGTATCAAAATACGTAAAGCCCCTATCCATAAACAAATCTACCATTTTCTTAGTTTGTTCAATGTCAATCGATGTCGGATCGTCAGAATTAAAAAGTGGCAGTCACATTGTCCCAAAGCCTAGTTTTTTCATGGCATATCCTCCAAGTGTAAATTATTTATTCAAATCGTTGTAAACTTGCATATATATTATACTTTAAAAAATCCAAGCCCACAGCATTGTTTATTACTGTATCATTATTTTTGATAATCCGCTAAATATATAAGAGAAAAGACATGCCAGGTTCCGCAGTAAGCTTGTAAACGGATTGCCACCTTGAAAAGAGGCAAGAAAGAGCGTAAAATTTCCGTGTTCGCCAGCACAGAAAATTACAAACAACCAAAAAGACCCCCTTATATATTTAGCGTTTATGAGAATTGGATGACACCAGATTTTAAATAGTACTTACAGTGAATTAGACACACTGCCTGTATCATCCTTGCTCTAGTTGAGCAGATTCAAACAACGTTTGATAAAATATCATAATATTTTTGTTCTGTAAATAGTTTTACATAAAATATTTTTTGAACATTTTGTGAAGTGTGGCAAAATGCCAAATCGCGCATAGTTACTGCACTTCAGATTATTAATTTCAAAAAAACAACTCACCTTTGAAACATTGTTTTCAACGGTGAGTTATTATGTTTAGCCAAGCAGTTCAATAAGCTGTTCTTTGGAAAGATTCATAAGTGATTCGCTCTCTCCACTTAATATCGCATCTGCAAGGTCTTTCTTTGCATTTTGCATTTCAATAATTTTTTCTTCAATTGTATCTTTTGCAATAAGCTTAAATACCGATACTTTCTTAGTTTGCCCAATTCTGTGAGCCCTATCTGTAGCCTGGTTCTGTGCTGCAAGATTCCACCACGGATCATAGTGTATTACTACATCTGCCCCCGTCAAGTTAAGCCCGGTTCCACCTGCTTTAAGTGATATCAAAAACAATGGTACTTCATTTTCATTAAAAGCATGAACCAGCTTAATTCTCTCCTCTTTTGGAGTCTGACCGGTAATCTTATAAAACTCTATTCCTTCCGCCTTAAAGTCCTTCTCCAATAGTTCAAACATAGACGTGAACTGTGAAAAAAGAAGTATTTTATGTCCACCATCTATAGCACTTTGAACCAATTCAAGGCATGATACTCTCTTAGCTGACTCTCCCTTGTATCCCGCTGTAATAAGCTCTGGGTCACAGCAGATCTGCCTGATCTTGGTGAGTTCAGCTAGAACTTTAAGCCTGTCTTTTCCTGATTTATAATCTTCACTTTCAAGCACGCGCTTCATGTGCGTAACCTGAGCATCATAAAGTTTTCTCTGAACCGGGTCAAATCTTGAAAATCTGATTTCTTCCATTTTTTCAGGAAGATCCTTAAGTACATTTTCCTTAAGTCTTCTTAAAATAAATGGTCCCACCATGTTTTTAAGCTGTTTTGTCACTTCTTCATCTTTATACTTGGTTATGGCAGTTTCAAAATCACTTTTAAATCTGTCATAAGTATAAAGAAATCCCGGCATCAAATAGTCAAATATACTCCAAAGCTCGCTTAATCTGTTTTCAATAGGTGTACCTGTAAGCGCAAATCTATGAACAGCGTTTATTACTTTAACCGACTTTGAAGCTGCTGCCGATGCATTTTTTATAAACTGTGCTTCATCAATGATCTCAAAGTCAAAACTTAAGCCTTCATAAAATCCAATATCTCTCTTTAAAAGATCATATGATGTAACAAGCACCTCAGGAAGTTTTTTGGATGACAAAAGCTTTTTTCTTTCTGACTGGGTACCTGTTACAGTTTTCACATCAATTTTGGGTGCAAAACGTTTAAACTCTTCCTCCCAGTTATATACAAGGGAAGCAGGACACACTATAAGAGACTTTATTTTCTTTTTTTCTTTTTTGGCCATTTGGCTTCTACTTAGTAAAAGTGTTATAACCTGCAACGTCTTGCCAAGTCCCATATCATCAGCAAGTATACCCCCAAATCCAAGGTCCGATAGCATTGAAAGCCACTTAAATCCGTAAGTTTGATAACCTCTTAGCACTTTTGCAAGGCTTTCCGGAACTTCCACGTCGCTTTCTTTAACAGAATTAAAATTCCTTACTAGGGATTTGAAATTTGAATCCCTGTCTGAAGCAATCTCATCATGTTCCTCAAGCAGCTTATTAATATAAATAGCACGGTAGGCAGGAAGATGAAGCTTTCCTTTTGTAAATTCCTTTGCAGAGATTCCCATAGCCTGCATTGTAGCTGTCAACTCTTCCAGCGTATCGTCAGTTTCAAGTCTTATGAACTCACCATTTTTTAATCTAAAGAACTTTTTCTTTTTACGATAGCTTTCAAGAAGATCCAAAAGTTCATCTTCAGTCATATCATCAGTTGAAACATCCAGATTAAGTATTCCGCTCTCAACAGAAATTCCAAGGCGTATAGTAGGAGCCTTCCTGATCTTAAGCCTTTCAAAATCCTTGCTGGTCTTAACTTCTCCTACAGCCATAAGTTCTTTTAAACCTTCACTTAAAAGTTCAAAAGTATTATCTCCTGACTTTTCGCAGTAAAAAGTATTTTCACCTGAAAACTGTTCCGGTAGGTATTTCATAACAGTTTTTACTGCATTCTGCTCAAAATCAATATCTCTGGATTCAGGCAGTGGAAAGTCTTCATCTCTTAACTGATGAAGCTCAATCTCCTCATCATCGTATTTTGCTGTAGCTTTTCCGATTATATTATCCTCATTTGCATCAAGATAATAGGTAATCTGACACTCCGGCGGCAGGAACTTTTCATATCCACCCGAGGGATTTTCCACAACCTCAATTTCCGGACAATCCATTAACTCCGGCAGTAATCTGTAGTAGAATTCCGAAAGGTTCTTTTTTCCGATTGTAAAATATAAATCTCCTGTCTCATCCGCATTACTCATAAGTGATTTTACAATTGGTGAAGTGTCAGTAATCCTGGAAAAAACAGACCTGTCTTCATCGAGAATATAATCATAGCTTTTGCCCTTCATGACAACAGGAAGTGATGCAGAAACAAATAGTCCTGCAAAATCCCCATTTTCCTCACTAAGTTTCCTTATATGGACATAAATTTTAATACGACCATCAACAAGTTTGACGCCGGAGGTTTTTCTTCCTCCCACCAGCTCTATTTTTTTTCCGCAGGACGCATCATAAAAAGAGTCAAGAATATCCGGAGAAAGATCAACTTTTTCCTTGAACTGAAAATCAGATTTGCTGTAATAATACCTGGAATTGCTCATCTTATCGCTTAGATAGTCTGCATTTGCCTTGGCTTTTTCAATTATTCTGTAAAGATTAATCGAATCGTCATCAAAGTCGTTATCCATAAAAGATATCATTGCAGATTTACTGAGTTTATATCCGCCGCTTGTCTCTTTCGCGTTAATTAGCTCAGGTATATTTCTCAAAATATAGAGCTTTTCCATTCCAACTTTAAAGGAAATAGAAAGTGGATACACCGCATTTTTACCGGTATTTATAATAAGTCGTGGTTCAAGGTGTACAGTTTTACTCTTCGGGGTTTCATCATCAATTTTCTGAATTGCAGCAATTTTCCTATATGATTTAAGTATCTGATCACCACGAAAATCAGTTGCATCTCCCGGATTAAATTTAGCTATATAGTCATCAGCCAATAGTAAAAGAGCCAGCTTGTGCTCGCACAAATAATCATAGGCGTAATATCCATAATATCTATTACTCTTATGTTCAGCATAACAATCAGTTGTCATCATTCTGTCTTTTGTAAAAAATGCTCTTACATCAACAGGATATGATCTATTCCCGGAAAGCTTCCCAAAAAACTCTATAGCAAGCTCTTCACCTTTGTAGGACCGAATGTACATTGTGTTAACCTTATCCAATACAAGGTTCCCACTCAAAATAAGGTCTCTTGCTTCCTCAATATCCTCTGAATCAATGTCGTAGTCTTCAATTACTCTTTCAATATTAAAATATGTGTTGCCGGCTGCTGTTTTAAATTTATAGTCACTATTATTCTCAGATTTTGTCTGATTTTCCAGATAATAAAGAACAGCTGCTTCATGCTTGCAATTCTCTCCACCTTTCGCATATGCACAACTGCACTGCATCTCCGGATAGTCCTTATCAATTCCTTTTATAGCGACATTATAAATGTGAGTCCCAAGGACCCTGGCCATACAGCTATCCTTCTTCTGAATAAATCCCTTTACCTTCCCACTTTTGTAATACTCTTTTCCCCTTTGTAAAATATGAGAGTAAAAAAGCCTTCCCCAATTCTTATTCATATTAAAAAATCCTCTATTTTATGTTATTAGTAACACAGAGGATATTCTATCATGTTGCACATTAACTGTCAGTATATAATATCTATCCAAAAGTCAATATGTATCTGACTCTGAGAACAGTAGGGATGGCTACTTTTAAGGCTGAGTATGGCTAAGAATAATAGATGCAGATACTTCCTAGAATATGTAGGACTAAGAATTGCAGGTACGGGTACTTTCCAAAATATATAGGGCTATATGCCCGTGGTTCCCGCTGTAGGAGAGCTGCAATTCTGTGTTGGGCATATAGCTCGTTTTCAATAGCTCAGCCACCTGCAATTAAGCTGCTTTTGGGCTCATAGCCTGATTTCAGGCTTTCAGCCACCCCTCATTATGGCTTTTATCGTAGGCAATTGGGCATATACGGTAATTATCCGTCCGCAGCCACCTTTTAACGGGTGGCTCGAGTCTTGAAATCGGCCTATATGCCCAATTTCTCTTTTATAAAGACAATATCGGGGTGGCTGGCCTCACAAAAAGCTGCTATATGCCCAAAATAGTAAGAATCAGAGGTGGCTGGAAGCTTTACAAAGCGCTATATGCCCAACCCATTATTCTTCACGATCATATGGACTGAATGAAATTGAACTTAGAAAATTCGGATTGTCAAAGTGAATTGGGTATATAGTCATATTTTTTAAGTTAACACATCCATAGACAAAATTTTCAGGAAGTGAAAACGGGCATATACGAGAAAAAATGGATTGCCACATCCATTGGATGAGTGATTCGAGACAATCAATCATCTATAAAAGGATGTGTAAACTTCAAAAATGCCGTATATACCCAAAATCGCAAGTCAAAAACCTAGTCGCATGGTGTCGTAAGCTCAAAAATCAGGCTATATTTCCAAAACAGAATCTTCACTCTCTTTACATCGAAAGACGCAGACATATAGTCACATACATCTTTGAAAGTAGCCACCCCCCTACTGTTCTCGGAGTCAGAGCCTGAGGCAATGACACCCAGCCACACCGCCAGGTGCTTGCCCTTGACGGGTTCTGATGGAAACGCTACAATGCTGAATCCGACGGTGCGAGAAAATCTACTGTTCCCATCATCCTCACCGTCGGCGAGGTATAGACGGCGTTTTCCTCAGGCTCAGTCAATGGTGGCGTACGTATTCGTAACATAGATTAATTTATTTGAATCGTCCCTATATATCCTAACTTACTTACGCATATACAAAGAGAGAGGATTCTGATGTATGCTAATTGCAAACATCAGAATCCTCTCCCTAATCTACAGCGCAAAACTTAAAAGAGCTTCAAAAATAAATGTATTTTTGTTTTTTAGTCATCTTGTCCGTATATAACACGGCTAAGCCATTTTTTCAAAAATCAGAATATTAGTTTATTCATTTCCAGAAATATTAACCTGAACATCAAAGCTTTCTTCAAGGCCATATCCATCAGAGCCTCCAACAGCTACAGTTGCTTCAACACCTGTGTCTGTTTCTTCCAGGTTAACCCCTACCCCATAAACAGTATCCGTTGTTCCATTAGGATCGACAATCATAGTATAAGTTTCTGATCCGCCCTCCCATTCACTTGTTTCTGTTCTCGATGTACCTGTGTTTTGAATGATGTTCCCATCTATTTTATTATAAGTAGCATCACTTGCATAGACTCCAATACCAATTCCCGACTCTGCTTCTCCTTCAGATGAACTTGAACTGCTTCCCATAGAGTAAGCGCTGCAATTTACGCTTGCTACTTTATCACCATATCCATCATCGGTAGTATCACTATATGTATAATTTTCAGTTTTATCCATTAACTCAGTTGTAGTGCTTGGATTTTCTGCGGAACAAATACTTGTTACACCCCACGCTCCATAACCGCCTTTTGATCCTCTGTATATTTCTATGGTGAAATTAGTTGAATAATCTCCAACAGTTAGTGTTTTAGTTATCTGATACCCATCTAAGACGTTCACGGCTGCACTTCCACCGCCTGTAGTATCAGATGATTGCTGAGAATCACCTGATGATTCTGAAGAGCCGCCACTTGTCTCTTCTGATGAGCCGGATACGTCAGAATCAGATGATGGCTTAGTCTCTTCTGAGGATCCGGATGCAGCAGAATCAGATGAAGCCGGTGTCTCTGCCTTCTGATCTGATGTATTTGATGATGAGCTACCATCATCAGTAATCACAACGCTTTCTTCACCATTAGAAATAACTGCCGTTCCACCTACAGCTGCTGCCTCAACAATTGCTCTCTGAACAACTGTAGAAACTGCTTTAAAGTCCTGTGTTCCAAACTTTTCTGCTACCGCATATAACTGAGGTGTGATTCTAACTTCACTGTCCGTTAGCGCCTGTACTGTGATACCATTATCAGCGCACTGCTTAAGTGTAGTAATCTGTCTGTTAGGATCATCTTTGCCCTCTGTCAAATAGAACTTGTAATATTCAAGAATATTACTTCCAAAGGCAGCCTTCAGGTCCGAATAGGCAGATGCATAAGCTGATGGATCAAAATTTTCACTGCATGTTCTTCCTTCATATATTCCATATCTGTAAAAATGCTCAAACCAGGCATTATAGTTATCGCCAAAAAGGGCCTCAAGCTCAGGATTATTTTTCCTGTAATAGTTTAAATCAAAGATCTGCTTCAAAAGAGCTATGTCAGATTCCGATGTGGTTCCATAACTTACCTTGCTGGCATCAGCTGTCTGAGTAAGTCCATTTGCTCTGGCAGTGATAACATTCCCGCCAAATGTTGATGTTACAGCAAAAGCACAACCAAACAAGGCTGCTGTTGTCAGGGATGTTACTCTCATTAGAATTTTTCTGTTCATTTAAACGTCCTCCTATTAAGAAAATGTATTTGCGGCGCTAGGGATATCCACATCCTTGTTAAAACCTCCGCTTGCCGCTGCACTAACCACGCATAAGTTAATTCTGACCAATTCAAGATAAAAAAATAAGGACTCATCTGCGACCCCTTTCTAAATCCTTAGTATTTATGCCCTTTTTGGAGATTCTTAAATGATTTTAAAGAATGTTAAGCAAAAATAAACAGTGCAGGTTCTTCTGCACTGTTTAAGGCTTTTAAATATAAAACGATAAAATTATCCTCATTTTAATTATCTTTTTCATCATGATAAACCCTAAAAAGCCCTACTCGGCTCTTTACACCGGTTTTCTCATAAATGGCAGATACATGCCTTTGCAAAACTCTTCTGGATATATATAAAGTATCAGCTATTTCCTGTCCAGACTTCTCAGTAAATAACAATTGCTCAAGAACTTCTGTTTCTCTTGCCGTCAGGCCATATTTTTTTACAATTCTGACAAGTGTGTCATCTTCCCCTTTGCTTTTTACTACATTTACGTCACTTTCATCATCACGTTGCCTTAAGGCTATATCTTGTGCACCGTCACTACTGTCACCACCAGATTCAGAAAATGCTCTACTTAAATTGATCAGCTCAATTTCTTTGGGCTCCTGTTTCGCTATGTTGCTTTCAGCTTTATTATCTTCGCCTGCAGCATCATCCAAATCATGCTGTTTAATGCTTATCTGTTCATATTCTATAAAGTCGCTCTTTTTCCCAATTACAAAGTCTCCGCTATATACAAGATTGATAAACAGAATGGTAATTACGACCACTGACAATATCAGTATCTGCATTGTGGACATTTTTGCCCATGGCAGAAATGAGAATACTACTCCTGCAGCACAGTCTATTACCCTGCCTGTTCCCGCAACAAGCGCAGGATGAGATGATAAAGGCGCTATACTCCAAAACATCACATACAAATAGCTCATGGTCGCGCCGACAACAACATAAAATATGCACATATTAAGATTGCTCATCGGATTATCCATAAAAATCACCGGAGATAAAACAAGCCATAAAATCAAAGCAAATAATGTTATATTAACAAACCGCCCTTCCTTGTAATCTGCCACAAATCCAATGATCAGATATCCCACAATAGCAAAGAGCCTTGGCCAGGAATAAGCTGTGAATTCAAGATCAGACTCAACCATTAGCCTTATCAGCATGCTGTCATAGTAGGTGAGCAGAAAAATAGTCAGAACTGCCATGATAATTGCAGTCCTAAGGCTATCAATATTCATTTTTCTAAGTGCTTTATCGTTTCTGCCATTCTCATATATTGGTATACAATCCGCCAGCACCCACTCCCAGGATCTTTTTACCAAAATAGCTATGATTCCTGCGCCGGCAAAAATAAATAGCAGGATCAAAAGCCTGTTATCTGAAAGTATCTGGGTGATATACTGTAAAAGATATGACATAGCAGCCCCACATGCCACAAGCTTTCCAAGATTTTTAACCCCAAAAAGTGCCATTGAAATATAGAAATTAAAAGCCCCTGCAATAAAACCTATCTGAATATTTGCCAATGGAGCCAGATACAAAAATGCAAAGCTACTGGGGTAAAACATCATAATCGCTGCAAGTGCCAAAAACAGCATGGCCGATGCTCTAAGCAATATATTCATAAATCCATCGTTTTTTAGCTTTTCCCATGTAACAAAAAAGATAATCAGGCCCACAAGAAAAAACAGCTGATCAACATAGTACATCATCAGATGCTGATCTGCTAAAAGATATTCTGTAGAATTCTTGTTGGTCATGGTTGAGAACGTAATATATGAAAAAAGATATACTGTAAAAATCACCATGATGATAACTTCTCTTGCAGTGAAAAATATCTTTTTAGCTCTCATGGAATCCCCTCTATGTTTTTACGTTATTTAGTATCTTTCTATTTAGTTTAACACCAAATGCATCCAAAATCAGCTATTTAAAAAAGAAGTCCAAACATCTTATTATGTTCGGACTTCTTCTTGGAATTTTAAGGTAATTAAATCAAGAAATACTATAACTGTAATCAGCAAAATCAGCATCAAGCACAGCTTTGTGGCCGTTGTTTTCCCAAACAAACTTCATCTTTGTTCCATCCACAGTTACATTTAAATTGGCATCGAATCCAAATGCCGGGCATGTGTTGCGGAATCTCAACAGTTCGAGTTGTTTCTTAACCACATCTTTTTCCATCGCAGCTTCAATCTGGTCAAGTGTGAGATTTGTTCTGTTTATCTCCTTGTGTCCGCCTGCACCTGCACGTTTTACAGCTTCATGGTCGTTCTTTCCTGCAAAGAGATCAAGATACCAAACCTGAGGCTTACCGGGCATGAACATCTGAATTGCTCTTGCAAAGAGCATCTTCTTGTCATCATCACCAAGAGCACTGTAATATGTAGCATTTACCTGATAATACATATTCTTGGCACCATGAAGATCCTTAACAAATCCCCCGCGACCAACAATTGTATCGATCATATTCTGGATATCCTCTTCAGGAAGGATTCCCTTAAGATCAAGAAGCGGAATACCATCATGACATCCAAGCATATTAACTACGCGTATCTTCTTTTCCTGAATCTCATCTGCCCACTTCTTCAAAAGCTCTCCGGATTTTGATTCGATCGCATAAATGAGAAGTCCCGGAAGGAAGAAATCATAAGTCATATAGCCCTTATCAGCCACAACTTCATAGATCTTTTCACTGTAACTTGCATGAATTTCAGGTAAAAGAGATACCTTAAACTCATCAGCAAGCTTCTTAACTTTTTCAAGCACATCCCAGGTATCAGGCTCATTCAAAAAGTTCTTTTTACCCGGCTCCTTAGGAGCATAGGCAAAGGCATCAAGACGAACGATACTTGCGCCATAACCTGAAAGACTCTTAAGTGTATTTCTGTAATGTTCCCAAACAAGATCAGATTTAATATTAAGATCCATCTGTCCGAGATATCGTCTTCCAGACTCTAAATAATCAACAACTGCATCTTTATATTTTTCAAAACCTGTGTAATCAATTTCAGCAGGCTTCTTTCCCTCATCAAGTCCCTCGCAGACTTTTTTAGCTAATCTCTGTGCAGAAAGATACTGAATATCCATCTTTTCCATAAGGTCCTGCGCATCAGGTCTCTTGTACTGCACTTCCTGATAGAATGTATTCCAGTAGGGAACATCCTTGCCATCAGGCATACGTACCATAAGTATAGGAAGTCCCGGTTTTCTGAAAAACATATCCTTTATATATTTCTGGTCAGGCTGAATATATCCCTCAGGAGTCATTTCGCCGTATCCATCCCAGAATTTGTTCCAGTTAATGAAAAAATCAGCATATTTTGACTTTTCACCATTTTTAACAAGATCCTGGAACTGTGGAGAAAGAACTGAAGCATGATTAAGAATGAAATCAAGCTTCAGATTGATATCAAGAGCCTTAAGAGCTTCGATATCCTCTTTGCTGCCAAGCTGCTCATTGATACCATAATCTATTACAGAAAAACCTCTGTCCAAATCTGTGTTAAAGATACTTGGAAGAATGTAAAATGACTGAAAAACATCCTTGAATGCATCTTTTGACAGTACTGATACAATATCACCCAAAGTTCCACCCATGCTATCAGGGTAGGCATTTAACATAGGTCCATTGTCCACAAATTTACTCATATCATTTCCTTTCAAAAATATGTCAAAATGTTTGATCAATCAAATTATTTCATAAGCTTTTTGAACTCATCATAGCTAATGATCTCACCAGCTTTTGTGATGATTATTTTAGCTTTGTGTGCCTGGTTAACAAGCTTATTCTGTTCGAGTTCAAGTACCATCATAGTAAATGGACTGTCAAGCTTTCCATCTCTGTTTCTGGATCTTCTGTGCTCAAGTGTCTCCTGCGGAGTACTGTTCAAAAGAACCGGAATATCAACCTGAGTCATATAATCGCTGTTACCATGTGTCCACTCAACGATAAGAACCTGCTTAGCAGACATATCTACTTCATCATACCAAAGAGATGCCTCATCTCTTCCCATTCTCTTAAGCCAGAGCTTGTCAGCTCCATCCTTAAATGCTTTCATTATCTGATCAACTTCTTCAAAATCAGTTTCATTTGGTGTTCCAAGGTAGTTATCAAGTCCTTTTTCGCCAGCTTCTATATATGATTTGAACCAGCTGTCGGTCTCAACATGCGCCTTGTTAGCATCATCTTCTGCAATCTGCCATTCCTTAACTTTAGCGAAGTGTTCAGGATTCATAACTCCGCTGTCAACCATTCCTCTGATTCCGCTCTCTCTAAATACATGAAGTCTTTCAGCATCATTGTACATAGGAATTCTGTGTGGGTAATTATCGCCGGACATTGTGTAGCTACCGATTCCAGCCTGCTCAAGTAAATATGAAAGAAGTGATGCGATCTCAGATTTACCAACGCCTGATCCTCCACATACTGCTACAACTGCGCGATTATATGGATTAGCACTCATCTTCTCTTTTAATTCTTTAATAAGAATTGGAAAAATAGTTTTTGCTTTTTCTATATGGCTTTCACCAATCTCAATTTTATCCCCTGGCATATCTCCGTGAGGTATATCATCAGGTATATTTAAATCAGTCAAAATGTTATTTGCATTATCAAGTTTTTCAAGAACATCTTTTGAAGATGACACTCTGTTATATTGTGTATTCATAATTCTCCTTCTACTCCTCAAATCGAAATAAACACACAAATACATAACACCGCCAGAATCACGTATTTATGCGGGTTTCACATGGCTTGCAAAGTCAAAAAATAAATTGTATACACTTTTCTTTTTGACAATACATACTGAGCCATGTTATTTTGAACACAAGATACAATAACTTTTTTTCTTTGTAAAGACCAAAAATAAAAAATGATAACTATTAAAGAGATCGCAAAACAACTAAATATGAGCACTACAACGGTTTCAAATGTTATTCATGGAAAAACCGGTGAAGTGTCTGACGATACAAAAAAGATTGTTCAGGATTTTTTGGATAAAGTTGATTATGTCCCAAACATCAGCGCAAGAAATCTTGCACAAAATGAGTCAAAGATCATAGGTCTGGCGCTTAAAGCCCGTGCAGATAAGTATGAGAACCTGATCATGGATCCCTTTGTATCAGAGCTGATAGGTGGTGTGGAAGAGACTATACGAAACGCCGGCTATTTCATGATGCTCTACATTTCAAGTGATACAGCTGAAATAATGCGCCACGTTTCCACCTGGAATGTTGACGGACTTATCCTTTTCGGAATGCTAAACGATGACGGAATACGTGTCAGCGAAAAATACAAAAAGCCTATTGTCTGCATCGATACCTACAGTATTGAGGGTCTTAAACACTTCACAAATGTCGGCCTCGATGATGAACAGGGTACCTACGAAATGGTAAATTACCTGATATCGCAAGGGCACAGAAAAATCGCATTCCTTTCAGATAACACTAACGGTGTAGACCTTGCCAGATTAAACGGATACAAAAAAGCTCTAAAAGATGCAAAGATAAAATACAGCCCTGCTAATTTCCTGAAGATAAGACCTCACACAAAAGACCTGCCTGAAAGTTTGGAAGAGATATGTGAGAAGTCAAAAGAGTTCACTGCCATAATGTGCGTCTCTGACCTGTATGCTGTAACGCTCATGGCTGCATTTGCCGACAGAGGCATATCCGTTCCTGACGACATTTCTGTAGCCGGCTTTGATGACAATATGCTGGGGCAGCTTCACAGACCTGCTCTTACGACTGTTCATCAGAATGTAAAACAAAAAGGTGTAGTTGCTGCAGATACTTTGCTAAAACAACTTAAAAAGATAAAGACTCCAAATCAGATAGTTCTTCCAACGCGACTGGTAATTCGTGATACTGTTAAAAAGATTTAAGTCATATTATTCCGGAGCCCGCTTCTACAGCGGGCTCTTTTCTATTTCTTGTCAAATAATCCTAAGAAAAAGACTACCTTCGCATTTTGTTTCTTTGTATTTTTTACAATTAAATCTCAAATCCATTAATTTTTCTTGTCAATATTCACCACAAAACTTACGCGCATAAGCATGCTATTTTTACGTTTATTTATAATTTTTTAATACGTTTTATTATATTTTTACATTTTTCTTAATTTGCACCAATGTCTCAACCATGCGATTTTTCGCGGTTATTAGTCAATTGGTCAATATTAATTTTAGTAAACTGCCTTGAATTTCTAGGCTTTTTGTGATAATTTGATTATAGCGTACAACTTATGCGCAAAAGTAACCGCCAAAAAGTAAATAAGTTATGGCAATTTGCACAAAGCAACAAAAAGGAGGAAACAAAATGAAAAAGAAACTCATGTCAGTTCTTCTTGCAGGCTCAATGGTTCTTTCACTTGCAGCTTGTGGAGAAACAGCAGCTGACACAACAACATCATCTGACAACACTGAAGCTCAGACAGAGACCCAGTCAGCTGATACTACTGAGACTACAGCAGCTACAAGCGAAGTAGCAGGAACTCAGGAAGCTGTTCGTCTTCTCAATGGTAAGCCAGAGATCAACGATCAGATGCAGGCTCTTGCTGCTAAGTATCTTGAAGAGACAGGCAACGTACTTACAGTTGAGACAATCGGTGGCGATACAAACGCTTCTGATGAACTTAAGAAAATGTACCAGGCTGACAACATGCCAGATATCTTCGTTATCGAAGCTAACCAGGCTGCTAACTGGGACGGAATGCTCGCTGACCTTTCAGGTGAGGAATGGACAAATAAGACTGGATTCGAACTCGTTGATTCTACAATGGGTACAATCGGATTCCCTTACACTGTAGAGGCTACAGCTCTTGGTTACAACGCTGATATCCTTGCAAAGGCAGGAATTGATCCTTCTACACTTACAAGCCCTGACGCTTGGAAGGCTGCTTGTGAAACACTTGATTCCAAGAAGGATGAGCTTGGCATCACAGCTGTATTTGGTTGGTGTGCAGAACCTACAAACCTTGGATGGTCTTCAGGTACTCACGTATTTGCTCAGTACCTCGATGCTGGTCTTAAGGCTGACGATACAACATACATCGATCTTCTTAACGATGGTGGAAAAATTGATGAAGCAAGAATGAAGAATTTTGCTGAGTTCATCGGCATGATGAACCAGTATTCAGATCCAGCTCTTCTTGTAGACGGAACATACGACAATCAGGTTGCCGGCTTCAAGGAAGGCAAGTATGTATTCATCACACAGGGTAACTGGTGTGTAACATCTCCTGCAGATGTAAACTTCGAGTGTGGATTTGCTCCATATGCATTTGAAGATGGAATCAACACAATCATTGCTGGACCACCTTCATATTGGGTAGCATATTCAAATGGTAACGTAGAAGGTGCAAAGGCATTCTTTAACTGGTGCGCTGGCGATTCAGCTCAGAACATCCTTGTAAATGATGCTGGTCTTGTATCTCCTTTCGATGATTGCCAGTATGAAGCTGTTAACCCATTCTACAAGAGCATGAACAGCTACATCACAGCTGGTAACTACTCTGGATGGCACACAATGCTTAAGAAAGACGGTCTCCAGAACGAGACATGTAACGTATTTGCAGATTATGCAAAGGGCAAACTTGATGCTGATGGATTTGTATCAACAATGGCTCAGGTAATTTCTGCTTACTACGCTCAGTAATAAGAAGTAATTTGGGCAGGGCACACGTGTCCTGCCCTTTTATCAATAAAAAGAACTTTTGCCTCACGGAAAGGGGGATCACTTATGAGTACATTTTCTATAGGGAGAAAGGCATCATCTTTTATATGCCTTATAGCAGGAATTGTGCTTACAATAGTTGGTTTGGGTCTGTCGATTGCCGGCACCGGAAATGTGTTTAGGGGAGCCATGTTCGTGTGCGGAATCCTACTATTCTTCATAGGATTGTACTTGTTTCCAACTCTTAAGCACCACCGTTCAATTATCAATTTCATATTTTTATTTCCACTTTTGTTTGCCTTCCTTGTAACAGTTATCATTCCTCTGTTCCTTGGTATCGGTTATTCTTTTACCGATTGGGATGGCATCAGGCTTAAAAACTTCGTTGGTTTTTCCAACTATGCAAGAATGTTTAAACAGCCTGCATTCTTGTGGTCCACACTTTTAACCTTTTTGTTTGTAGTATTTAACATGATCCTTGTTAACCTTGTTGCTTTTCTTTTAGCACTTCTTTGCACATCAAAGATCAAGGGACTTGGATTCTTCAGAGCAGCTTACTTCCTTCCAAACCTAATCGGAGGAATCGTACTTGGTTATATCTGGCAGTTCATTTTCAGTAATGTAGTAACTAAGTTCTCAGGAACTTACTCAATGCTTTCGGATACAAATACAGCGTTTATCGCTATAATCATCGTATATATCTGGCAGTATGCCGGTTACATAATGCTCATCTACATCACAGGACTTAATACAATCCCAGGAGATGTTCTTGAAGCATCTGCCATAGATGGTGCCAATAAAGTTCAGACCCTTTTCAACATCAAGCTTCCCATGATCGCACCAACTATTACAATTTGTACTTTCCTTACGCTTACATCTGCGTTCAAGCAGTTCGATGTTAACCTTGCTCTTACAAATGGTAAGGGATCAGTACAGTTCCTTGGCAACTATATTGCTAACGGAACAGAGATGTTGGCACTTAACATCTACACTACAGCAGTTATCAATAATGATTATGCACTTGGACAGGCAAAAGCCGTTCTCTTCTTTATCATTTTGGCTGCAGTATCAATCATTCAGGTTCGTATATCTAATAAGAAGGAGGTTGAATTATAATGCATACAAAAGAAAAAACATCCAGCGTTGTTATCAGGCTTGTTATAGCAGTTATCGTTGCAATTTATGTATTATTCCCATTCTTCCTGCTTCTTATCAACTCAGGAAAAGTTACAGCAGACATTACTGCTAACCCTGTAAGCTTTGCAGGAGCAAGTTTTTCACAGCTCCTTGAAAACATTAAAGCTGTAATAAATGATCCTAACTTCCTCTTCTGGAGTTCATTTGGATCATCAGCCCTTATAACTGTTATCTCACTTGTTCTTTTATCACTCTTTGGAGCTATGGCAGCATGGGTAATCTGCCGTAACAAAACAGTTTGGTCAACAGTTATTTACTTTACTTTCATCGCATCAATGATCATTCCTTTCCAGGTAGTAATGCTTCCACTTATTTCTACCTTCAGAGATGTCGGAAAGTTCATTGGAATCCCAATGCTTCAGTCAGTTCCCGGTATCGTATTTGCTTACCTTGGATTTGGCGGTGCCATGACAGTATTCATCTTAACTGGATTTATCAAGGGTGTGCCTTTTGATCTTGAAGAAGCCGCTTCAATCGATGGATGTTCTCCAGAGCAGACATTCTTCCAGATCATCTTCCCTCTTCTAACTCCTGTTATTACAACAGTAACAATCCTTAACGGCATGTGGATCTGGAACGACTATCTTCTTCCATCAATGATGCTTGGACAAAATGGTAAAGTAATGACGATTCCTATCGCCATTCAGAAATTTGTTGGATCATACGTAAAGAGCTGGGATAGAATCCTTCCCGCAGCGCTCCTTGCAATCATTCCAATGATCATCATCTTCCTCATCGCCCAGAAGCAGATCATGGAAGGCATGATCGAAGGCGCCGTAAAAGGCTGACCTCTTTTTATATCACTGTACGGAAGCCGCAACATCCGAAGCTTCGCTTATCGCTCGGAGTATTCGCAAAGAAACAGTAAATACATAATAATTCGCCTCGTTTTCTTTCATGCTTATTCAGAACAGAAAACGAGGCTTTTATTATGCATCAACTGTTTCTATTGCTCATACTAAATCGCGCTAATCAAAGCTTCGGATGTTACATCTTCCTGTACACGAAGATGTAAAAGTTCGGTTACTATTATGTACGTAAGACAGCAAAGATAAAATGTGAGAGTATTTTTTAACGATTTATCTTGAGGCAATGATGAGTAGAATAAAAAATAAGGGATTTGCTTGTGCTCTGAATAAACATGAAACAAGCAAATCCCTTTAGTTTTTATTCGTCACGAATCACGCCGAAAGATCCGAGTTAAAAAATACTCTCACTTTTATCTTAGCGTTCTAACCTCAAAGAAGTGGACTCTTACGCGTTATGCTCTGCGAGGTAATCGTTGAGGGCATCGACGATTTCTTCACCGTCGATTCCGTGCACTGCGCAAGCCTCGGCAAGCGACTCCATCTGTGATGCAGGGCAGTGAATACATCCCATTCCACATTCCATAAGGAACTGTGCAGCAAGAGGATGCTTTGTGATGATATCACCAACAAGCATTTCTGTTGTGACTAAGTTCTCGTTTTCCATTTCTGTTCTCTCTCCTTCTTCATTTCCGAAAAGTAGGTCCTTCAATCCCATATTATGACCTCCTTATGATTTTTAAATTAAATTGTGTAAAATGATTTTACCGCACACTCACTTTACCTGCAAGTACATTTTTGTAATCTTCATAATTCTTTTTAAGAAGTTCAGGTGTATTAAGCTCATATGGGCATTTCTTTGTACAGGCTCTGCAGTTTATGCAGTCATCAATCTTAGCCATTTCCTTCTGCCAATGCTCGTCAAGCCAACTGTCTGATGGAGCTCTTCTGATCATAAGTGACATTCTGGCGCAGTTATTTATTAAAATACCCTTAGGGCAAGGCATGCAATAACCGCAGCCTCTGCAGAAATCTCCGGACAATTCCTCTTTTTCCCTGTCAATGAACTCCTTGATAGAATCCGTTAATGACGGTGATTCATCCATATATGAAAGCCATTCATCAAGCTCTTTTTCTCTCTGAATGCCCCAAATAGGCATAACATTATCAAACTGGCTCATGAAGGCAAATGCAGCATCTGATTTATTTATAAGTCCGCCGGCAAGGCCTTTCATAGCTATGAAGCCCATGTTGTGCTCTTTGCACTTGTGAACAAGCTCTATTTCTTTTTCAGTAGAAAGATAGCTGAATGGATACTGTAAAGTCTCATAAAGCCCGCTTTCAATAATCTCTTCAGCAACCATGAGCTTGTGAGTTGTGATTCCAATATGCTTTATAAGTCCTTTTTCTTTGGCCTCCACCATGCACTCATACATACCCGTGCCATCTCCGGGTCTGTAGCACTGTGAGACCATATGGAACTGATAAATATCTACATGATCAGTCTGAAGAAGTTTAAGAGAAGTCTCTAAATCCTTCCAAAAATTCTCAGGATCTTTGGCCGCAGTTTTGGTTGCAATATAGATGTTATCCCTTACTCCATATTCCATAAGACCTTTGCCAAGCTTTTCCTCAGAATCGCTATAAGCTCTGGCAGTGTCAAAAAACCTCATGCCACCATCGTAAGCCTTTCTTAAAATATGGATTGTAGTTTCCATATCATCTCGCTGAATAGGAAGTGCTCCAAAACCATTTTGAGGTGCAGTAATGCCGGTACTGCCCAAAGTAATATTCTTCATATTAAATCCTCCTACCAGAAAACAGCCTCTTCACATGCCAATGCGTCACAGATCAACCACACATAAAACTATATGTCCGGTCGCCTGCTTTAAGCCTGTGTGAACACGTAAAGCCTTGTGTCGCCGGTGCGCATTATACGTGTTCCATCATTGTTGCCAGTGCCGCAAAATGCAGAGTTAAGTGCTACGCCATGTCCATTAAATGCAGCTCCAAGAGCAGTAGCCTTCTGCTCCTCACCATTAATGTCCATAAACTTATCGATTATGCCATGCACAATTCCATCCTGCTTAACATGAACAGGTGTGAACATATTTATAAGGCTTCCGAATTCCTTAATGCTGTGTGGCACAACCCTGCCGACCATGTTATAGATTTTGTCATCATCAAGGCCGATTGTCTTAAGGCACTTATAGTCATTGTTTGGTCTTGCATCCTTCTGGACAACAAAAGCAACTGCTTTAGTTTTATCCTTACTTACTATAATATAACCGTCCTCAGGAAGTCTATAATAATCTCCGAACTGGAACAATTCTCTGTTCTTCTTATAGAATTCTACCTGATTTGTGATAGCTTTTTTGTCTGCATCAGACATGTCACAAAGATTGAGCTCGTATCCAAAACAACCTGCCGCTGCAACTTCAAATCTTGTCTCAAGAGGCACAGTATTGAGTGTCTGATGGTTAGGACATGCAGAAACATGGGCACCTACTGTACTTGCAGGATAGCCATAGCTGTATCCTCTCTGAATATCAATCCTGCACATTGCATCAGTATCATCACTTCCCCAGATCTGTGGGAAGTAGCTAAGGATTCCAAGATCAAACCTGTTGCCACCAGCAGAGCAGCCCTCAAATAGTATTTCAGGGAAAGACTCGGTGAGTTCTTTCATGATCCTGTACAATCCAAGATAATACCTGTGCTGGAACTCGCCCTGTCTCTCAGCAGGAAGACTCTTTGAATATCTGTCAGAGAATGTTCTGTTCATATCCCACTTTACATATGAGATTTTTCCGGATGAAAAGACCTTTTTCATGGATTCAATTATGTAGTCCTGAACTTCACTTCTTGTAAGGTCCAGGTTCATCTGATTTCTGCAGGTTGAATGATGATGTCCGGGAACAGTAACAGCCCAGTCAGGATGTGCTCTGTAAAGGTCGCTGTTCTCATTTACCATCTCGGGTTCAACCCAGATTCCAAACATCATTCCAAGAGCATCGAGCTTTTCAGAAAACTCTTTTAAGCCTCCCGGAAGCTTCTTTTTGTTTTCATACCAGTCACCAAGCGAGCAGTTGTCATCGTTTCTTACACCAAACCAGCCATCATCCATTACAAAGAGCTCTATTCCGCACTTCTTAGCCTCTTTTGCAAGAGAAAGAAGTGAACCCTGAGTAAAGTTAAAATATGCTGCCTCCCAGCTGTTGATAAGGATTGGGCGCTCTTTCTTTTTCCAGGTTCCTCTCACAACATGCTCTCTTACAAAATCATGCATGTTAATGCTCATGGCATTCATGCCCTTTGAAGAAAATGTCATGACTGCTTCAGGAGTCTCAAAGCTCTCTCCTGGTGCCAAAAGCCAAGTAAATCCTGTTGGCTGAATACCGCTTACAAATCTGCTCATGCTGTAGCCATTAGAAGAAAGAGCTTCATAGTGGTTGCCACTGTAAATAAGGTTAAATCCATAGCAATCGCCATGGTCATCGTTGGCGTCTACGCTGCTTACGATCACGAAAGGATTGGATCTTGATCCTGATTCTCCGGCTGCAAGCTCCTCACATACTACCTTTCCGCCATTGCAGACGCTCTCATATTTGCCCATCTCATCTGCCCATCTTCCATGGAAAGATGTCATCTTATAGGATGAAGAGTTGAAGTCTACTGCAGTACTAAGGATTCTATCCACTTTAATTTCCTTGTCGGAATCATTGTAAAGAACTGCACTTCTGGTGATAACGTCACACTCAGGAAATACTGAATAGATAAGATCAAGTCTCGAGCCATACCCTTTGTCCTTCAAGGTAACTATAAGCTGCTCAACCTTACCATCAGAAGTTTCAACAGACTCCGCATAAGATGAAGGAAGAGACGTAAGCGGAGCCTTGCCTTCTTTTATCTCATATTTTTCAAAAAGAAAATCCACAGTATTGGATCCATCGGCATAAGTTAGTTCTACAAAAGGATCTCTGATATCGCCCTTTCCAAAGCTGCTCATTTCAAGGCAGAGCTGCTCAAGGAGAATCTTATTATGCTCTTCTGAATACACAATTGTATTTCCTGCTCCGTTGAAGTGCTTGGGTGCGATAGTTTCTGCAATACTGTCAAGCATACTTACCCCGGTCTCTTTGTTTGAAAAAATCCTGTCCCCATAATGCAGGTGCTCCAAGTGGCCACTAGCAAGCTTTCTAAACATATATGATGTGTTTTTTGTCTGTAATAAAAATACCTTCTCGTTTGTTAAGATCATTTATCTTCTCCTTGTGGAAGTTTAAGTCCGTTCATTACTATATTGATCATCTCATTAAGAGACTCCTCATAGCTGTATCCAGTGCTTGAGAGCTCTTTAGAACTTAAGAACTTCTCAATAGCCCCTTCTATAATAAGCTTGATAAAAGAGATAGGCATCTTCCTGATAAGTCCTTCATTCATGGCCTGCTCAAGAAGTCTTTCTGTCTCCCCCCAGTCACTCTCTACTCTTTCAGCTATCTTTTTATATACATCAGGGAACTTTTCTCTTAACTGATAAACCCTTCTGAAATCAATATTTTTGTAATTATCAGGAAGACAAACAATAAGCCTTTCTATCTTTTCAAGAAGCTCTAAGGAATCATCTGCAACTATCTCTGCCTCTTTTTCCTTAATAGCAGAAAAGCCGTAATCTACAGTTGCAAAGAATAGCTCGTCCTTGTCATTAAATTCCTTATATATGGTCTTTTTACTGATATGAAGCTCCTTGGAAATATCATCCATAGTGAACTTCATTCCCTTACTGTTGAACTGGCTGATAACCGCGTCCATGATTTTCTTTTTAATTTCGTTCAATTGCAATCCCCTCCTATTTCAAATATCACTTTAAAACTGCCTTTAGATATTCCCAAACATTTCCTGCTGACTTAACAGAAAGTCTCTCCTTGGTTGAGTGAATATCCTGCATATCAGGGCCGATTGAAATGCAATCAAGGCCTTTTATCTTTTCACTTAAGATGCCGCACTCAAGACCTGCATGAATAGCCATAAGTCTAGGGCTCTTTCCATACATTTCCTCATAAACTTTAACCATGTGGTCACGAAGTTCTGAATGCTGTCTGTATTTCCAGCCCGGATACTGGCCTGATACTGAATATGTGCCGCCAAAAGTAGTAACGATTGTTGCAACCTTTTTGATAAGCTGGTTCTTGGCAGACTCAACGCTGCTTCTGACTGAGTGCTCAAGTGTGATAGCTGAGTCTTCTGTCTTAATGATTCCAAGGTTCAATGAAGTCTCAACAAGTCCTTCAACTGCTGCGCTCATAGCCTGTACTCCGTCAGGTAAAGAAATGATTGCGCTGATAATCATTCTTCCGTCTTCAAATTTAGCGCATGAGTAGTTATCCTCAACTCCTGCCTCAGTGCATGTGATATTTACATTAGGATCCTTAACTTCAAGCTCACCCTTAACTTCCTCAAGAGTCTGCTCTACGCTCTCCTTAAAATCGACTACATTTCCAGCAGGAACAACAACCTTAGCTACGGCGCCTGAAGGGATGGCGTTATCAGCTACTCCACCTTCTATAGATACAAGGGAGATTTCAGCCGCATCCATCGCATTCAAAAGAGTTCTTGCTAAAATGTGATTAGCGTTACCTCTTCCGCACTTGATCATTTCGCCTGAATGTCCACCGAGCAAACCGTCTACTTTTACTTCGTATAAAACGCCGTTCTTATTCTCTTTTTCAAAAGAAAAATCCGAGTAAATTCTAGCACCGCCTGCGCAGCTTGTAATGAAAGCGCCTTCCTCTTCATTATCGATATTGATCATCTTCTTACCCTTTAAGGAAGAAAGATCTATTGCTGTAGCACCAAACATTCCTGTCTCTTCATTGGTTGTGATAACAACCTCAAGTGGTGGATGAGGAATCTCATCAGAGTCAAGAAGTGCAAGGCAGTAAGCAACTGCAATTCCGTCATCTCCGCCAAGGCTTGTTCCCTCAGCCCAAACATACTCTCCATCTGTCTTGCAGCGAAGTCCCTCTGTGAGCATGTCTATGTCACATGAATCCTCCTTAACTGCAACCATATCCATATGTCCCTGCAGGATTACTGGCTCTTTATCCTCATATCCCTTGCTGCCTGGAGCTTTGATAATTACATTAAGTTCACTGTCCTGAATAACTTCAAGGTTTCTTTCCTTGGCAAAAGAAACAAGATAATCACTTATTTTCTGTAAATTTCCGGAACCATGTGGAATATTACACAGCTCCTCAAAAAAATGAAATACTGCTTTTGGTTGTAAATTCTCGTATGCCATATCTATAGCCTCCGCTTTAATACTATCTTTAGTTTCCTTCAATGCTACATTTTTACTGCATAAAAAAAGGAATATCACAATGTGATACTCCTTAATTCTATATCAAAAAAACTATATTTTCAATGAAAGTTTCCGATTGAATTATGCAATCTTTGTTTTTGCAAGCTCAGCAAGTGTCTTGAATCCTTCTGGATCATTTACTGCAAGCTCAGCGAGCATCTTTCTGTTGATGTCAACACCTGCAAGCTTAAGACCATGCATAAGGTTGCTGTATGAAAGACCGTTGATTCTAGCAGCTGCGTTGATACGTGTGATCCAAAGAGATCTCATATCTCTCTTCTTCTGCTTACGTCCAGCAAATGCAGAAGTAAGTGCTCTCATAACTGACTGCTTTGCTACTCTATACTGTTTTGATCTTGCTCCTCTGTAACCTTTTGCAAGCTTTAATACTCTATTGTGCTTCTTCTTGGCATTCAATGCGCCTTTAACTCTTGCCATCTTAATATCCTCCTAATTTCTAATAACCAAACTTGTCAATTCTTCACTAAGCGTTAAATTTATGCGTAAGGAAGAATGCTCTTCATTGCCTTAACATTTGTAGCGTCAACAAGTCCAGCATGTCTAAGATTTCTCTTTCTCTTTGTAGACTTCTTTGTTAAGATGTGGCGCTTATACGCTTTGTTTCTCATGAGCTTTCCTGTGCCAGTAACTTTGAATCTCTTGGCAGCAGCTCTCTTTGTTTTCATCTTTTGCTGCATAACTTAAATCCTCCTGTGAATCTCAGTAATTTTGTGGAACTTTATTTTTAACCAATACTTGGCAAAAATCAATTCTTCTTTTCGGCAAGGAACATTGTCATACTACGTCCCTCAACCTTAGGCTGTTTCTCAACAACAGCAACATCGCTAAGTGCCTGAGCAAAATCTGTAAGAATATGTACGCTTGCTCCCATGTGAGCCATCTCACGACCACGGAAACGAAGAGTGATCTTAACTCTGTTTCCTTTCTCAAGGAACTTCTTAGCTGCATTCACCTTAGTATTAAGATCGTTTGTATCAATATTAGGTGAAAGTCTGATTTCTTTAATCTCGACAGTTTTCTGTTTCTTCTTAGCTTCTTTCTCTTTGCGAAGCTGTTCGTACTTAAACTTACCATAATCAACAACTCTGCAAACAGGTGGTTTAGCTGTTGGCGCGATCATAACAAGATCAACACCCTCATCGTCAGCAATCTTTCTGGCATCTGCAATAGCCATAACCCCAAGCTGCTCACCATCAATACCAATTACACGAACTTCCTTAGCTCTGATCTGTTCATTAATAAATAACTCGCTAATGGTTTTATCCTCCATACTATGAAAAAAGGTGAATACACATTGTATCCACCTATAATCTCAATTCATCCAAACATAATCAGTTTGTTTTGAAAGATATTAACACCTGAAGCCCTTGCCGCAGGGTGAGAGTGGATACTCTGCTTTGTTTTCAAATACTCATATACGATATCACAGTCCAAATATACTGTCAATACCCTTTTTGTTTTTTCTTGTTAGCAAGTGGTCTAAATATCGTCATTCGCCCTGTCCAGCCAACAATTCTGGTGATGATTATACCAGGCAAAATTCCCATGCAATCAATCAAGACATCTCTTTTTGAAGGGCTTCGCCCTGATACAAAGGACTGGTGGTACTCATCAAGGCAGGCAAATCCTGCACAGAAAGCTCCGGCAAAAAGCACCAGGAGTGGCCCTCTGAGTCCATATACATATAGAGGAAACGCAACAGACACTGCCAGTAAAAAATACTCTGTGACATGGGCGGTCTTTCTGACATAGAACTGCGATGCTTCGGACAGATCTTCAATCTGAGCCTTGGACCAGCCCCTGTCAAGCTTCTCATTGGCATAGCTGAAAACCTTTATACCAACCTGATAGCTGAGCTGGCTGCTCACGTCGCCTTCCTGTCCTGAAAACATGAATATCACACACATCATTATGATCGCGGGTACAAAAGAAAGTGGCTTAAGCACAAACCGCAATGTTTGTTTGATATACATTAAAAAATACTTCATTTTTTCTTCTTTGCCTTTTTAGCAGTGCCCTTTTTTGCAACACTATAGCCAAACTTTCCGACTTTTTCCCCAAGCATAAAATACTCGCCATGGGAATAAGCCACAAGCTTAGCCTTTCCAAGGTCAAGCCTTCCCTTGTCATCCAGTAATTTGTCATCTACTGTAACACACATTACCTCTGCGATAAAGATAGTATGGCTTCCCAGATCAATTGACTGTTTTACCTTGCACTCGATATTAACAGGGCTCTCTGCTATTCCCGGAGCTGATATTTTCTGGGATTCAAGAGGTGTTAAGTTCATCTCTTTAAACTTATCATATTCCCGTCCGGAACGTACACCGCACCAGTCTGCTGCCCTCGCAAGTTTTTTACTTGTGAGATTAACTACAAATTCCCCTGTCTCCTTGAGAATATCATAGGAATATCTCTCTTTACGTACAGATATTGATAGCATGGCCGGGTCACTACAGATAGTCCCAGCCCATGCAACTGTTATTATATTAGGCTTTTCGCCCTCACGCATGCAGCTAACCATAACTGCAGGTGTGGGATAAAGCATATTGCCCGGTCGCCATATTTCTTTTGCCATATAAGCACCACGCCTTTCCGCCATAACTTACTTCATGATTTCTTCCATCTCATCTAGAGCTTCACCAAATACCTTAAGTGCCGCATCGATAGGAGCCTTTGTTGTAAGATCAACTCCAGCGATCTTTAAGAGGCTTACAGGATCCTGTGTGCATCCGCTTGAGAGGAACTTCTTGTACTGCTCAACTGCAGGAGCGCCCTCTTTAAGAATTCTGTCAGCAATCGCAACAGCAGCAGCAAAGCTTGTAGCATACTGATAAACATAGAAGTTGTAATAGAAGTGTGGAATTCTGCACCACTCCCAGCCAATAAGTTCATCAGAGATCATATCCTCGCCAAAGTATTCCTTATTGAGGTTATAGTATACATTATAAAGAGAATCTGCTGTAAGAGGCTCACCATCTTCAGCCATCTTGCAGGTCTTTCTCTCAAATTCCTCAAACATTGTCTGACGGAACATTGTGCTCTTAAAGCTCTCAAGGAAGTGATTTACGATAAAGGCCTTTTCTTCCTTGCTCTTAGCATGATCTTTAAGATAATGGTACAAAAGAACTTCATTAGTAGTAGACGCTACTTCTGCAACGAAGATTTTGTAACCTGCATCAATGATGTTCTGAGCTTTGCTTGAATACCATGAATGCATTGAATGTCCCATCTCATGAACAAGTGTAAAGACATCATTCAAAGTATCATTGTAGTTAAGAAGCATGTATGGATGTGTTCCGTATACATTTGATGAATACGCACCGCTTCTCTTTCCTTCATTCTCGACCACATCAATCCATCTGTTCTCATATGCCTCTTTTACGACTGCCAGATAATCTTCGCCAAGAGGAGCAAGGGCCTTAAGAGAGATCTCTTTTGCCTCATCATATGTCACATTCATGTCAAAATCAGGGATCATTGAAACATAGACATCATACATGTGAAGTTCGTCTACTCCAAGGAGCTTTTTCCTGAGAGAAACGTATCTGTGCATTTTGTCCATGTTACCATGAATGGACTCGAACAGTGAATCGCAAACTAAAGGTGATACGTTGTTACCATCAACTGCCGCCTCAAAGCATGAATCATATTTTCTTGCCTTTGACTCGAAGATTCTTGCCTTAACTTCGCCGTCATACATAGCAGTCCATGTATTTTTGAACTCTGCAAATCTTGTATAGAAAGCCTCAAAACTTGCCTTTCTTAAATCTCTGTCATGAGACATCTGTGTTGGAACAAATCTTCCCTGTGAAAGCTGAACCTCTTCTCCCTTTGAATCTTTTACTGAAGGGAACTTAAGATCAGCGTTTGCAAGCATTCCGAAGGCCTTCTGAGAAGCGCCCTCAAGCTCACTTGCTGATGCCAAAAGAGCTTCCATGTTGCTGTCAAGCATGTGAGCCTTTAATCTTCTGATATCCTTTATTGCTCTCTTGTATCTGTCAAGCTCAGGAACCTGTGCATAGAGCTTTTCAAGGTCCTCATCAGAAATATCAACGATCTCAGGGTTCATGAAGGCTGTTTTTTCTCCTGCAGCAACGTAAGCTGACATTGACCTTCCGCTCATTCCCTGGTACTTGGAATTAGATGTATCCTGATCAAATCTCTTATGGGCATATCCATGAACTCTGTCAACTAAAAGTTCAAGTTCCTCTGAAAGCTTAAACGCCTCAAGAAGACACTTTCCATCGGAAAGCTTCCCCTGAAGAGCTGCTATTTTATCAGCTACTTCACCTATCTTTTTAAGCTCTTCTTCCCACTTATCCTCATTTTCGAAAATATCCTCAAGTCGCCATGTAAGTTCCTTTGCGACTTCATCTCTTTTTGGTAATCTTTCCTGCATTTCTTTTCTCCTTCTATATTATTTTAGAGAAATCTCCATCCTGTACGAAGATGTAATCTACGCCATTTGCCTTGGCTACTCCACCATCGCTAAAAACCTCATTCCCTATCATAACGCATTCAGTAGGGTTTAATCCATGCTTTTTTAACAGTTTTTCCATGAATTCTTTTTGAGGCTTTTTTATGCCTTTATCCGATGATATGAAGATGTCGTCAAAACACCTTGCGATTCCCACATCCTCCAGCTCTTTCCTGGTGAAAAAGAGCTGTGCATTAGACAAAAGAAATATCTTTTTTCCGGCACTTTTCAGCTCTTGTAAGAGCCTGTCTGTATCCGGGTACTTGCAGAGTTTATCCCTTGACGCCTCCCTGAAGAAGATGCAAAGTGGCTCTAAGCTGCCGGGATCCACTGCATTTTCTTTTCCAATAAGTTTAGCCCATACATTCTCTATTTTTATCTCCGGATACTCCGCGTGAGTCTTCTCTGTAAGGGCCTCTGTTTCCTCTTTACATGCCAAAAGATATTTCTCACGAAGGTCTGCTCCTGTGTAATCTGCGCCATATTCTTCAGACAGCTTTTGGGCCATTTTCGCCCAAAGCTCAGGCTGTTCCTCATCTGTGTGGATATCCACTAAAGTTCCATATAGATCAAAAATGTAATTCTTATATTTGTAAGCCATATTCCGCACTCCTTTTACAATTAGGAAGATTATAACATTTTTTGCCAGTGCAAATTAAAAAATCTTCTTTACAACATCTATTGTCTATGCTAGAATAACATTCGTTGGTGCAAAAGCCATAAATAAAGGGGAATCATACAATGGCTAGTATGCCGGTCTCCAAAACCGCTCATGCGGGTTCGAATCCTGCTTCCCCTGTTAAATGTAAAAAGACTGGAATCCAGATATTCTCTGTGATTTCAGTCTTTTTCGTTGTTAAAAATCTTTTGTTGTAAATGTCTGTTTTGGTTCAAAAAGGTACGTTTTGGAACAGTAAATTTAGGGTGATTTTATGGTGGTAAATCGCTTGTCAATCGCAAAAACTTATTTGAACTTATTCTTAAAAATAATCTTTCCTTTCGTTAATATATCTCTGGCTACAAACTCTTTGCTCTTGTCTAGTGCAGCTTGAGAATTAAAAGTCAGAATATCATAATCCTGATCTTCATTTATCTTATAGAGTTTAGTCTTGAAGTCATCATATGACTTTGATCTAAACAATCTTGACCTTGTTACATTACTCACAATAGCAAGATCAATATCAGATCGTTTGGTACACCTCTTTTCTAAAGATGAACCAAACAGGTAAATAGTATCAATTAGCTTACATTCTGCTGCAATCTTGATTATTTCCTCGATAATATCCTTTTTTATGTCCGCAACTCCAAAAGAGTCACCAACATTATTCTTCATTGTTACAATATTGCACATGATAACTCCTTTCATCGCAAACAATAGTCTAAAAAGGGTAACCCAGTCATCTTATTGCTATGATATCGGCAGTTCTTGATGATGTCTTGGTATAATTATAATAACAAAAATAGGATGGCATTTCCACCATCCCATCATTGTCACAACTATCTATTTTCAACTAAGGGACTCGAACCCACGACCGCGATTCACATGTGTTACCATAATACCTCACTGTTTCAGAGGACACTCCAAACTCTACCAACTGAGTTACAATCCCTATAAGGATACTTTTAGGGAATAAATAATATCATCATGTGTCAAAGACATCTAAAGCTTTAATTATTTTTTGATCAAAAACATCTTGGCTGTTTCCCTCTACCGATAAAATGAGCTTTTCAAAAGATTCATAAGATGGCTGTTTAAAAGTAAATGCATCATTCTGTGGAAATACATTTCGGATTAATTTCACAACACTTTTTACGCTTGATGGATTAATACTGTCACCTCTAGCTGATAGCATTGCAAATGCTATTCCTAACCTCCAAGTAAGCGTCTTTGCACATATGGCATTAAAATAAATTCCAATTACAGGAACGTTTCCTAACACTTTATCAGCAACAATATCAAATAATAATTCACTATTCATTCCTGCTATTATTCCTGATATAACCTCTTCATTTACAGCAGTTCTATGATATAGATCACGTAATTTATTAAGCATATCACCATAATGGGTAAAAATAGTTGTACCATCTGCAATAAGTGTAAATGGAAATCCAAACAAGCCACTTAAACCTTGAATGAACAAATTAGAATTTGCTTTCATTTCAATGATATTGTATGCCGTTTTAGCTGTATCCACATTACTCATATTGATCCCTCCTGCAATTGCTACTGTTTGTATAGATTACCACCGAAAAGTATACAGTATGTAAACTATCTATAATATTATAATGATTAATTTATAATAGTATTATTAACATGCAGAATTATCAGGCAATATCAATTATTACTGTAGCAAGCTAAGCACTCCCTGGTTAGTTTGGTTTGCCTGAGCCATCATAGATACACCCGCTTGTTCAAGTATATTCTTCAAAGAAAGCTGGACCATTTCTTTAGCCATATCAGTATCTCTGATTATTGATTCAGATGCCTGTGTATTTTCTGCCGTATTAGTCACGTTCTTATATGTATGTTCAAGACGATTCTGCTGAGCACCTATATTGGATCTGAGTGATGATACTATTTCTGTCGCCCTTGAAGCCGCTTCTATTGCTTCGCCAGCTCCTTCTTCAGTTGTTACATCCAACCCAGTCATACCCAGTGTATCTGCATCCATAGTTCCTATGGTAATAAACATACCATCACCTACCTCAGCTCCCGATTGGATCCAAAGATTCAGGTTTTCAGACTCGATTTCTTGCTTATTTTCTGGATCTGATGGATCTTCAGGTGGATCTTCTGGATCGGGAACTATAGGTATCTTTACCTCAATTGTTTCTGTTATTACATCATGTTTCATGAAGATTGGTATATTCTCTATTTTGTCTATAACGCAACTATTATTTGCACTTGACTGTGCAGCTATAGTCTTGTTTATCGACTGACATGTTTTGTACACTGGTTTCACTATATCTTTATCATAAAACGTGTATGTGAATACTGCTGTATCACCAACAATTCCAACCTTCGAGCCACTCAATGAATCAACAAATTCCTGGAAGCTATAAGGTGTTCCCGCTTTAACATCCTCTCTTGTATCATGTAATTGCAGTCTTAAATAGGACCCTCCCTGAGTTTTAAACTCTAATTCTATACCTTCTCCGTTGAAATTTGGATCTTTTCTGATGGTATCAAAGTATTCATGCAATGCATTCATTGATTCATCAGTTATAGTAAATCCATTACTAGCATTGTATAAATAACCCATTTTATTATTTGAATTGAGTATATTGGCTCTAAAATTCATATCATGAGTTGACGCTGGAACATTAACAAATTGAGCAAATGGTAACCACCTTGCGTCCGAATCTTCTGGCGCAAAGACTATAGGAGGATTATCCAAAGATGCATCGGTAGGGTTTTCAAAATACAACACTCTACTTAATTCAGAATTAGAGCTCCCGCTTTTAAAACTAATCTGAGAGAAATTACCGGTTAAATCAAAAATAATTTGCTCGTTATCTATGGTCTCTGCATATTCAGCCTTGGTAAAACCTTGTGTTATGTTAAGCTCAAATTCTATACCGTTAGAAGCATATGTAAGTTTTTTGGATGCGGAATCCAATCCCATATCTTCCCAGGATTTTTTTTCTGTTTTGTAAGCCGGCGTGTTACCATCTCCAAACTGTAACCATACTCCATCTTCATCTGCTCTTACGAACATTTTATTCCCAACATTTCCCATCTTGTTCACATCATAAGGTGTAAATGTACTTTTAAATGCCACCTTATTAATTGGTGTACCATAATTCACATTACGGCTTGTACTGGTAATTATCTGCGTTGGAATCGTGTTTATTATTTCTGAAAAATCAGCGGTATTTTTTGAGCCAATTGTCAGATTGTAAGTAACATCATCATAAGTAAGAGAATATGATTCATTTTGTAGGTTATTTTTATCCAAAGAATTACCATTTTTATCGCGAAAATTGTCCCAGGTAATAATTTGTCCATCTATTACAAGTCCGTTGTCTTGTGCACTAATTCGTATTTGCCTACTGGTTGCTCCTTCCTTTTCCTGCATGAATGCCGACATCGAATAGTACAATCCTGAATTAAGAGGCACTATTTTTGTAGACCAACGTAAACCATCAATAGCACTTGCTACTTCGGAAGCTTCTAATTTTTGATCTATGTCAAAATTAATATTCATTCCTCCAAAGCTAAAAGAATAGCTTCCAGTTTTAACATCTGATAGATCGATTGAATTTCCATATATATCTTTAACCGAATCCCAACCAATGCTATCTGATCCTATCCTTATACCGGATTCATTGGCTGAAACAGTGTATGTACGATTCTCTTTAACTTCAGGAATTCCAGTAATGGTTATATTCAACTGCTTCGGTGTATATATATCTTTTTCTACTGTCTCATATTCTATTCTGTATTGAGGCTCTATTGATGGACTAGGCGCAGTACCTGTCCCAGTGGAGGCTTGTCCTGAATTTTCTATACTTTTTATATCCAAGTTGCCTCTAAATAGCTTTCTTTCATTAAATGTAGTTGTATCTGAAATTCTATTGATTTCAGACATTATTTGGTTCACTTCCTGTTGGATAGCCTCCCGATCCTCTGTCGAATTTGTTCCATTAGCCGCCTGTATAGATAGTTCTGTCACTCTATGAAGCATGTCATGGACTTCGTTTAAGGCACCGTCAGCTACCTTTAGGAGGGATATTCCATCTTGTGTATTTAGTGCACCTTGATTAAGTCCTCTGATCTGCCTTCTCATCTTTTCAGAAATTGCAAGACCAGCTGCATCATCAGCAGCTCTGTTTATCCTATAGCCAGATGATAGTTTTTCTGATGATTTAGCTTTGGAGTTTGTTGTTATATTAAATTGTCTCTGGGCGTTCATTGCCGACAAATAATGACTAATTACCATTTAGACACCTAATTGCAATATAATGCTACACTTTGTACTAGTAATATCGGCACAACGATACATTTTAATAACATTTATATTCTCATTCTGCTACGTATTGTAGAAATTTAATTTCAAAGTCTTCCTATACTGAGTCTAAAAGGACGGTATAGATATGAGGGATTCATTATTATCAAAACGACTAAGAGAGTTACGAAAGGTTTACAATTATACCCAAGACGATGTAGCAGAAGTTCTTCAGACTTCAAGACAGACATATTCTCACTATGAAACAGGTTTGCGAAAGCCATCTACAGAATCTCTATATAAACTTGCAGGATTATACGAAATTTCTGTAGAAGATCTTTTAAAACTATCTATTGAACTAGATGAGAATGTTTATTTTGATGCACCCAGACCATCTCAGGAAAGCGAAGATCTTTCTGCGTACCTTGAATACTTTAATGATCCTAAGAATCAGAAGAAGTACCATTATCACACTAATCTTGAAAAAGAGATTTTGTACTATTTCCAGAAACTATCTGATTTAGATAAAAAGGAAATTATAGAATTTACAAAGATCAAGGCGAAGAAATTGAGAGACTAACATTGATTGAAGCAACACGACCTTTATGGTATATTTTAATCAAGAAGGAGGTTTTTGTTATGGCATACGCAGAACTGATAGAAGAAGCCAAAAAGCTTTCTGAAGATAATATTCCTGAAGTGATTGATTTTATAAGATTTCTTAATTCTAAACAGGATAATAAAAAAGAGCGTCAATCTAATCTGCTTAGTGGAAAATTAAAATATATGGCAGATGATTTTGATGAGACACCAGATTGCTTTAAGGAGTACATGTAATGACACTAATAGACACACATACCCTTATCTGGTTCATGTTTGATGATACACAATTGTCAGACAAGGCATTAAGCACCATCAAAACAGAAGATAAGGTTTACGTAAGTATTGCTTCTTTATGGGAGATAGCTATTAAGCAATCCATTGGCAAACTGGATATTGAAGTTACTTCTGTTGAACTTGCTGATAAATGCTCTGAAGCCGGAATAGATATCTTATCAATTACTCCCAAGCAATTAGATTATATATCTAAGCTGCCAAGCATTCATAATGATCCGTTTGATAGACTTATTATTTCACAGGCAATTACAGAAGGTTTGTCCATTGTAACCAAAGATGAAAAGATTGCCAAATATGATGGTGTTAATGTGATATGGTAATTAAATCCGCTTAAGGTATTACCATAAAATAGCATTGGTTAAGAAGTGGTTAAATTCAAACCAAGGAAGATGCTCGATTCTCCTTTCTTTCAGTATTTGAAGGGATCAGGTCTTCGGGTTCGAATCCTGCTTCCCCTGCTCATCAATGAAAGCTTGAAAACTACTTGTTTTCAGGCTTTTTTGTTGTTTTCATGTCTGAAAATCGCATTTATATAACTGTAAAAAACAGCCAGGAACTTTAGTTCCCGGCTGCTAAAACTGCTATTCCATAGGCAGGTATTACCACTTTCCCACCATTATATTCGCATTTTTCTTCTGAAGTGCAAAGGCTATACACAATATTCCCATAATCTTTCGACATATCATCTGTGGAAATATCCACTTCTTTTGACTCATCTGAAGTATTTATCAATATAAGAAGTCTCTCCACATCTGTCTCATAGGTGCTTTCCTCTTTTTTCTCCCTGACAAAGGCTGAAATATCACCGTCTGAAAGAGAGTCCACAACTACAGTTTTCCCTCTTGCGATCACAGGGAACATATTTCTGAGTTTTATAGCTGCCTTGTAATAGTTAAAAATTGAGTACTCATCTGCCGCCTGCTCATCAAGAGCCGGATACTTCATGTCAAACTTATCCATGTCGGCAGGGCCATTGCACATGCCTGTCAGGTCAGTAGAACTCCACTGCATCGGAGCTCTTTTATTCTCATCCTTGCCTGAGCCCTTCATGCCAAGCTCCTCACCGTAGTAAATAAACGCATTTCCGGTCATAAGAAGGTTAAGTGCTCCGGCAAGCTTCACCTTGTCCTGACTGCCTTTTCCGGTAAAATACCCGGCAGATCTGGCCATATCATGATTGGTATAAAAAGGCGCATCGATAGCAGTGTCGCTAATTTCAGCCAGCTGACTTTCTATCTTTTCAAGAGCTTTACCGTAATTAGCTGCAGCGCTCGTTCCTCTTGCCACGCCTGCAATAGTGCCCTCACTTCCCGCAAAGTCAAAGTCAAAAAAGCTGTCAACACCGCTCTTATAATACTTTAAGTAAGTGCTCGAATTGGTCCAGCACTCACCGACAATGTAAGCATCTTCTTTTTGTGATTTAACCGTGTCATTAAGCCATGTCAAAAACTCAATATTCCTGGAATCATCACCTGTATAATAGTAAGACACCGCATCCAGCCTGAATCCGTCAACTCCATGATCTATCCAGAACTGCGTAATATCTTTTATCTCATCCCTGACAGCCTCATTATCAAGATTAAGATCCGGCATTCCTGACCAGAATCTTGCCTCATAATACAGATCTGATCCGGCAAGCGCCTCGTAGCCATCCTGAGGTTCAGTAGAAAAATTGTAGTACTCATCGTAAGGAGCTTCTGATGAAGCCTTAAACCACGGATGTTCTACAGATGTATGATTGAGCACCAGGTCAAGAATGACATTTATACCTCTTTTATGACATTCATCCACAAGCTCATCGAAATCCTCAATTGTTCCGTACTGCGGGTCGATATCCTTATAATCAGTTACATCATATTTGTGATATGTCGGAGACGGTGAAACAGGCATCAGCCATATTTCATTGCAGCCAAGATCAGTATCTGTAGAATCATCACCATCATTTATGTAGTCGAGCTTCTTTGTCACTCCCTTGAGATCCCCTATTCCATCCCCATCACTGTCGTAAAAAGAATAAACAAAAATCTCATAGGTCGTTCTATACTTGTCATCAATAACATTCAGCTCTGAAGCCATTTTTTCGTTAACTGCTTTTCCACATCCGGGTAAAAGAAGCGCCGCAGCAAGAACAGAAGCAGTAACTTTATACCAACAATTCTTTTTCATAATTCTTCATCTCCTAACAAAGCATATGATAGCACATCTTTGAGCATCTTTACCAATTGCAAATTCTATCGTATACGCCATTCATAACATCGATAAATCTGCTATAATAGGCAGAGATATTATCATATAGAAAAGAGGACGAATCTATGGCACAGAATCCTATTGTTACAATCACAATGGAAAACGGTGACGTTATCAAGGCTGAGCTCTATCCTGAGATTGCACCTAACACAGTCAATAACTTCATTTCACTTATCAACAAAAAATTCTACGACGGACTTATTTTCCACAGAGTTATCCGCGGTTTCATGCTCCAGGGTGGAGATCCCGAAGGAACAGGAATGGGCGGCCCAGGATATGGAATCAAGGGTGAGTTCTCATCCAACGGATTCAAGAATGACCTTAAGCACACTGAAGGCGTTCTTTCAATGGCAAGATCAATGATGCCTAACTCAGCAGGCTCACAGTTCTTTATCATGCACAAGACTTCTCCACACCTTGACGGAGACTACGCTGCATTCGGTAAAGTTACAGAGGGAATGGACGTTGTAAACAAGATTGCTGAGACAGACACAGACTGGAACGACAGACCTGTTAATGACCAGGTTATGAAGACAGTTACAGTTGAGACCTTTGGCGTATCTTATCCAGAACCTGAGAAGGCCTGAACCACAACTTGGGTAAAAGAAAAAAAAGACCTGAAAGCACTTGGCTTCCAGGTCTTTTTTACTATTCTTCTTCGTCAATTTTTTCTCTTATCTGCTGCATTCTCAGATCCAGCTGATTGATAAGATCTGCACTAAACTTAAGATCGTCTGAAATAACATCCTGATTTTGAATATTCTTTTTATACTTCATCTTGTGCTCAAGGCTTGCCCAGAAATCCATTGCTATTGTTCTGAACTGAACCTCTACCTTCATATACTCTTTTTCCGTAGTAAGGAAAATAGGCACCTCGATAATGAGGTGAAGGCTTCTGTAGCCGCTGGCCTTGGGATTCTCAATGTAGTCCTTTCTCTGGATAACAGTGATATCATCCTGCTTGGCCAGGCAATCCGCAAGCATATAAATGTCATCTATAAAAGAACATATAACCCTTATTCCGGCTATATCTGAAAGATTTTTGCTTATATTCTCAACGGTAAAATCCACACCCTTACTGCTCAGCTTGTTATAAATGCTGATAGGTGTCTTTATTCTCATTTTGATCGATTCAAAAGGATTTCTATTATTTATCAATGAAAGCTCTTTATTAAGAACATCCAGCTTAGTCCTGACTTCTGATAACGCGCAATCATATTTCATCATCAGGATCTGAAAATCCTTAACCTGATCCTTCATCTTAAGCAAATTCTCAATATCTATCTGACTGCCCTCTTCAGTATGACTTTTTTCAGATCTTCCCGTAAGCTTAGCAAAATCTATCTTCGAATAGTCTAATCTCTTAACTGCCATAGACTTCACTTCCTTTCGCTTAATATCTCATGTACAGTATATCAGTATACCTTAAACGTTCTGTGAACTAAATATTAAATTTTCAATAAACCCAAAATTCCGCGAAAGTGATAAACACTCTCGCGGAATCCTCATAAAAAACCTGTATCCCACCAATAATTTATAAAGATTATTTCGCCTCTGACAAAGACTGTGGAAGCTCAGCAAGTGAAACTACGCTGTATTCAAGCTCCGCTCTTGGTCCGGCTAAAACTTTATACTTGTTCAATACTCTTCTATAAACTATTTTGCAACTCTCCTTATTGGTTCCAACAAGAAGAAGTAAAAACTGAGATGCTGAGTACTTGCAATATGTGTCACCCTGTCTCAATGTCAGAGCAATTGCCTTCTGCAAAAGCTTAGCCTTTGTTTCAAGCTTGGTCTGATTGGTGATCTGCTTACCTTCATAATCAACCAAAGTGAGAAGCATCATATAAACTGACTGTCCGCTTCTCTCCATGTTGCGGCTTAAAATATGGTAAGCATCAATAAAGCTCGGGTATGAGCAATCGTAAGCTCTTCCCTCATCTGCCTTGGCACTGTCTCTTCTCTCGATGATGTCGTCTCTTATCTTAAGTATTTTTCCTGGTGTATTAGTAATCTGTCTGCTCATTTTCTCATAGCACTCCATAAGGTCGCTACTTGGAGTGATTCCTAATTCATCAGTATAATATCTGACAGTCTCATCGTAAATAGCATATGCTTCATCGTAGGATTCCATGCCTATAAGGGCATTGATCTCACCAACCTGCCACTCATCATCCGGATATAACTGAGCCGCTTTTTTGTATACGCGGTACATTGCATTGTAATCTTTTTTCTTTTCATAGTAATTGCCAAGGGCAACTACGCACTCTGCATACATCTTCTGAAGCTGAACACTCTTGATGATAACCCATTCCTGTGTTGAAAGCTCCGGAAGAAGCTCCGCTTTATAGAGCTCTACAGCCTGCTTGTAAAAAAGAATACCCTCTGTAGTATCACCGCACAATCTGGCATTACGCACTGCAGCCTCAAAGCTTCCTGCATCAGTGACTACTTCCACATTTTCATCAACATGGAAAATACCATCCTTGTTCACTATGTACTCATAGTCAGGAAGTGTTGAACTCTTAAGCTGTTTGTGCATCTGATAGATCAGATTATTAAAACTGTTATTAAGATTAGACTGCTCTTCTCGCTCGTAAAGCGTGTTTATAAGCTGCTCTTTGGTGATGCCGTTTTCACCAGCAAGCCACACAAGTTCAAGGAGCTGAATGTACTTAGCTCCTTTGTTCTTTCCAACGGATACGTTTCTTCCCTCATAAGAAATCGCAAGCCCACCGAACATTTGAACATCTAATCTGATTCCTAACCCCTCGTTCATAGTTTCACCTCAACTATTGATTGCCGTTTCTACATTTCCCTCATAATTGCAGACACTTAAACTCTCGACTTCGGTACCTGTCCCTTCAATCCTGAAGTTAGACCACTTGCAACACCAGCACTCCCTCAAAGGAACCAAGACCCCTTTATCTGGCTCCCAATGCTCGCAGCAGTAGTCTTCCCGGACAACTCTTAACCCCTCATCATTGTAAATAGGATTACTCATATTCCATCTCCTATACAACTACACTTTTATTTCTCTGATTTTAGATTAACATGAAATAAAATTGCACTAACAAAGATTGTCGCAACTTGTATTTTTTTTGTCGTCTAATGTTCATATTATGATATAGAAAAGAGCTCCTGATTTTTTTACCAGATCAGAAGCTCTTGAAAATGCCGTATATTTAAGGAACTATGCGCCTTACAACAGGAATCTTCCTCATGACTGCCGCCACCACAATTATCATAGGAATGATAACAAATGGCGCCCCAAGTCGATATAATAACGACCTGGTATCAACAAATGGAAGAAGCGGAATCGTCTTTATGAAAATAAATTGCATAAGGTAAATGGGATAAGTGTATCCACCAAGAAAAGAAATAAATCCCCTGGCCTTACTCTCCATAACCTTTCTTCCAATGTCTTTTAACAGGACAAAAACTCCGACAGAATAAAGGACGCTTGGAACGTTCTCATATCCCTTAAAGGTCCCATCGATCATTCCGATGCGCATCGACAGCGAATAGGTACCAATTATATGGAGCAAAAGACCTGCAATAGCAAGTCCATATATGGTAAACTTCTGAGGTTTACTGAACTCCGTATCATGAAGCAGCCACCCGATCGGTACCCAGATAAGTACGCCCATTACACTTGTAACCGCATAAGGTGTATTCATATCCAGTTGAAAAACGCCGGTAATAAATGGCGCCAGGATATTCAGGGCAAAGCCCGCTGCGACAAGGTAAGAAAAAACAAGTCTTCTCTTTTCTTTTTCCACTGCTGCATACAAGGGCATGCTAAGATACAGAACAAAAAGTGAAGAAAAGAACCAGTAATAATCAACAATGGTCGTTCCGGTGACGCTCTGATAAATGAAGTGTGGATTCACCTGCTCCCTAGGTATCTTGTGGCTCATAACCTTACCAAACATAATGATAAGACTCCAGGCAAGGAACGGCACAACTGCCTTATTCCATCTTTTTATAAAGAACTCTTTTAACGAATATCTCTCATAGAAATCCATAAGAGTTATCCCGCTTATCATAAAAAATAGGGGTACTCCCGGATAAAAAATGCACTCAATAATGTTTGCCGAAATCCAGTATTTCTCAGTCGCACTAAAGTCCCAAAAGCATTTGTTAGTATGAAGCACCAGCACAGAAAATGCCGCTATCACGCTAACAAATACAATGTAATCAATTTTCTTTTTCCCCATAACAACACAACTTCCTCCCCGTTTGCTTTTTACAGCATATCATAAAACAGTTAATTTCTTAAGACTTTCTTAAGATTGGCTCTAAGCGCTTGTAATATCTTCGCATTTGTAGTAGATTACTCGAGTCGGCTTTCTGCCGCATAAATGTGAATACTATCGTTTTCACATTTCCCAACTATAATCAAAAAAGTGTGTTAGTATTAATGTAGTTACAGCGCATTCTTATGCCTTTCTGCATTGATACGGAAAGGAATTAATGGGAATTAAAAAGAACAAATATTTTTTCAGGAAATTTAAGTGGCCTTGGACAAACAGAAAATTCAAGGATACAGTTTTCAGGTTATTGTTTGGAAATGATAAGGTTGCTCTCCTGGAGCTGTACAATGCTATCAATCACTCGCATTATGACAAAGGAAGGCAGTTTATATGTATAGTTTATTTGAATACAATAAAAAGGGACATATGCGCGTCGTTCGAGAGGAAGCTCTTGAGGAAGGGCGTGATATAGAGCGAACCCGAATCATAGAATCAATGTCTTCTAAAGGTATGTCTCCCGAAGAAATTGCGAATTTATGCGACTGGTCTGTTGATGAAGTAAAAAAGATCATAAAAGAGATTGTCAATTAAACTATGCATTTTTCTCGCTGGTTCGACATATACTATAAAAGAGCTACCGGCCTTGCGACCGATAGCTCTTTTTGGGATTTCTTAGAGTTTAATTACTCTTCTTCTTTTTTCTTTCTTGTAACGAAAAGTGAAATTGCTACTGCAGCTGCGATGACAATTGAAAATGCTCTTGATGTGTCATCTGTCTGGTCATCAGTTTTCGCTCTTCTTGATCCAAGAACTGCTGCGCCATTTGCGGCTGTTCCTTCTCTTGTAGCTCCAAGTACTGCTGCGGCTGGTGCTGGTGCCGGTCCTGCTGCTACAGGTGCAGGTGTAACCGGTGTAGGTGCTGCAGGTGTAGGATCATCTCCGCCTGCTGGTGTAGGATCAGGAGTTGGAGTAGGTGTAGGTGTAGGTGTTGGTGTAGGTGCTGGATTTGCGGATATTACTGTGTAAATTACTGCATTGTATGCAGGAGCCTTCATGGTTGTACCTGCTGCACTTGCTTTAATCTTACCAGTAATTATATCCAGGAACTTCTGGAATGCATCTATCATCTTGCTAATTACAGATGTATTCTCTTTGTCCTCTTCCATGCTCCAGAATGTCAATGTATATCCTTCAATAGTAGGAACATCAATGACATCAAATTCCTGACCATACTTAACTTCAAAGCTTGCAGGAAGTGCTGGTAAAGTATCAGGTCTATCATCAGTTGCAAACCTGTATTCATAGCGGATAGTGTATGTCCTTGGTCCATAGATCAGGTTGATCACTGTTCCATCTGTAACTTTACTTACAACATCCTCGGAAATGACAACGTCTGAACCTACAACTTCAATGTCCTGCACTTCATATCCAACATAATCCTTTGCTGCAAGACTATCCTTGGTTACTTCAATCTCACTAGGATCATTCACCCAAACCTTAGTCGGGTAATTTGCTGTATCTCTTACAGTTCCATCAACAACATGATTAACTGTATAAGCTACATCTTTTGTCTGATCCTCATCCTTCTGATATCTCAGAGTGATTACCGTCTCATTCTTAACTTCATCTCCCTCTTTGATATTTGCAGGATTCTGACCTATAAACTTGTAACCCTCAAATGTCTTTTGTTCAAGTGAACCAGCTTCAACTGTAATAGTATCAGGATCATTTACCCATACTTTCTTACTGTATGCCTTGCTGTTATTAGCATCTACAACGCCATCGATCTCATACTGTACAACATATCCAACAGTCTTAGTTACAGAATCATCTTTTATGTAATTGAGCGTGATTACCTGACCTTTGTTTACAAGTGATCCTTCTGTTACCTCTGCCGGGTCCTGGCTGTCATACTTATAGCCTGTGTACTCTTTCTTAGCAAGGCTTCCAGTCTTAACTTCAATTGTATCAGGATCATTCACCCATACAGTTGCTTTGTATTCCTGTGTATCTGCTGTCTGAACAGTTCCTGCAACAGAGTGCTGTACTTTATAAGAAAGCGTCTTAGTTTGGCCATTATCAACATCAAAGTGTGCTGTGAAGGTTGTATTCTTATAAACTGCACCTTCCTTATTAAGTTTTGCGATAGCTTCTGCTGCTGTAAGCTCTGCGTCCTCACTTGCAAGCTCTGTTCCGTTATACCAGCCTGTGAACTTATAGCCTGTCTTTGCTGTTGCTGTTGAGCCCTTTACATTCGCTGTTCCAAGTACCTGGCTTTCTTCTGCATCCTCTGTTGGGCTTACGGTACCATATGTTTCATTTTCTGATACGTATTTTGCCTTATAAGTCTTGGTTTCATCAATTTCAAATCTTGCCTCAAACTCTGTGTCTGCATAAAGGTCATCTTCATCAGTATTAAGTTTCCCTATTACTGTTGTTGCAGCAAGTGCTGCTTCTGAACTTACGAGTTCATTATCCTTATACCATCCTGCAAACTTATATCCTGTTGCCGGCTGGGCTGTTGAGCCTGTGATTCCTGTAGTTCCAAGCTTCTGGATATCTGCATTCTCTGTAGGATTTACGCTTCCCTTTGCTGCACTTTCTGACTTATAAGTTACTGTGTACTTTGCTTCAGGATCTGCCTTGAACTTTGCTGTGAAGGTTATGTCTACATAAAGGTCATCTTCATCCGTCTCAAG
>NZ_FNUR01000004.1:0-195870 GCF_900108105.1 Butyrivibrio sp. Su6
CTCATACCACCGGAGTTTTTCACACTGTGTCATGCGACACTGTGCGCTTATGCGGTATTAACAGTCGTTTCCAGCTGTTATCCCCCAGTATGAGGCAGGTTGCCCACGCGTTACTCACCCGTCCGCCACTAAGAATATACAATCATCTGCCGAAGCTTCTGAAACGTATATTCTCCGTTCGACTTGCATGTGTTAGGCACGCCGCCAGCGTTCATCCTGAGCCAGGATCGAACTCTCACGTTTAAAAGTTTGATCAGGCTAGAACTAAGCTTGGCTTTTGTTCTGTCCGTTATTTACTAAATCTTTGTTCTGAATAAATTCTCTTTTGCATTGGTCTTGCGAATTGCTTCGCAATGCTCATTGCTTTTTGGAATTTTTCAGGGTTGCATTACTGTTTATTTGTCAAGGTGCATGAGCTTGAAATCCGCTCCAGTGCTGCATTTGCAGTGCCTTGTGTTTCGCGGCTGCATCAGCAACGAATACAAATATATCACCCGGGTACTTAAGTGTCAACACCTTTTTTTAAATTTTTTTTGCCTTTTTTTGGCTTTGTCATTTTTACGTTTCACTTTAAAGAATATATGGAATATATATTGTTAAAGTCAGCCTAGGACAAAAACAGAAACCAGCTAGTAAATAACTGGTTTCCGGCTTTGTTTTCCCACTACAGATTTTCAACCAGCTTTACTACTGAAAAATTTATGCTTTAAAAACAGATTTTTTTATATTTTCCGGCTCACAGGTATTGCAATGTGCCTTTTCAAAGAAGAAAAGTGAATGATTTATACTTGAAAGTGCATCCAATTTCCCCTCGTTTATCATCATTTTTGTTTTTAAAATTTTCATTCCCATTTCCATAGCTGTCATTTTCTGTTCCCCTCTCTAAATATATTTTCATCATACTTACAATTATTAATACGATGATACGGAACAGGTGGCAAAAAAATTTCAATTATTTTTCCGAACAGTGAAAATAGTATTCTTATCAAATAGGTCTATGGCAAATGCCATCTTGAAATAAAACGGCATATTATCATAAGCTTCAAAGCTGGTACGCTCCAAAAACTCTTCAACAGATATTTCTTCTATATATCCATAGGGATTAGCAACTGTTATATTATCATTCTGAATGTCCATGCCAATAAGAAGCGAATAGTGAAGAGTCCAATCATCTCCGTATTTAGCTGCCCACTCAAATGGTACCGGGATCCCCTCGGACAAAGTCTCATACGCAGCTTCGATCAATTCAGTATTAGTCAGATATCTGTGGATAGTAGTTGTATACCCTGGAAATCTTTTATTCATCTCTTCTGCAAATTTAGGTCCGGTCGAAGTCACGACCTTCCCATATTCATTAAAAAGAGTCTCTTCGGTTATATCTCCTCCATCCCATTTGGAAAACATCTCTATACATGCGTATCCGCACGATATCTTTTGAGTTATAACATCAATGCCTTCAATATAAACAGGCCTGTTGTACTTTGTATTTATATATATAGAAGAATAATCTTCACGAATATTGTTTGTCCTTATCCCCAGCCTTATAAATGCTCCTGCCAAAAAAACTACTACAACTATCAGTATTGCCGCTAAACATTGAACTACTTTTTTCATATACATATTATCCCCAACTTTTTCTCTATATTATATGAAGAAAGTAAACAACACACAACCTAAATTGTATGCTATAAGCCATATTTATCTGTAGCTTACGTTTCAAACATTAGATAGCTCAGGTTGCTTATAAAGATCCTTCTTTTTCAGACCATTTAACTTACCGCTTTTGGGCCAGCCTGAGTTGGCAGCAAGTATATACAAAAACCGCGGGAACTTAAATGCATCAGCATAGAAGTCTTCCATAGGTTTTGCTTCATTTATGGCATTGGCAAGATCACAAAGTCCAACAGCAATGTTGCGCGCAGGGCCCTTATCCATGTTAGGAGATGCCGTCATCATCCCCATCATCTCACCTGCACCTATGGCAAGACCTCCACAGTATGTAAATCCGCTTTCATCACACCAGCTCTTTACCATTGACATAAGATTTGTAAGCTGACTGCTCTCGTAAAATCCCATGTTGGCGATAACATATATCTTCTTAGCCCCTGCATTGTCGCTGCTTTCAAGCTTCTGCATAAGCCTCAGAACAGCTGATGGAACGCCATCAACATACAGCGGCATTCCAAGAACTATCTTTTTTGCAGGTAAAAGCTCTTTTACAAGCTCATCAATCTGCTCTGAATATGAGACAAGAGAAAGCATCTTAATTTCTCCTTCTAATGCAGGAGCAAGTTTACTAAGAAATCTCATGGTGTTTGACTTCTCGCCTCGGTAACTACAGTTTATCAGATAAGTTTTGGGCAAAAGAGCTGCTTCATCGCTGCTTCTGTCAGGTGAACCTGCTTTGCAAGAACTATCATCTTCAAATTGCACAGACTTTATTTCGCCGTGGAGATTAGTACAGACAGCCTTCACATATTTTCTGGCCTTTTCCTTATCTTCTTCTGAAATATTTCTTCCCCTGAAAATGAAAGTCATAGGTTTAGTCTCGGGATATCTTCTCTTGTGATGCATCTCGCCGTCAAAAATTTCAAAAAAAGGAAGCACATACCCTATGCTCCTGTCGAAGACATTCTTGATAAAGCTGCTAAATCCCCCATAGGTATATCTGCTCATAACAATTACTTCGTCGGCTTTGTGTATGAGCATTCCCATATGCTCATAGCCATCCTTGATGACACATTCTCCGGGAGTTTTAGTCCAACAGCCAAAACATCCAACGCAAGACTTTATCCTGCCATTATCGGAGATAATCTCATAATCCCTGTATTTATCTGATATTTTGTCCCATTCGCTGTTACTGAGATCGTGAATAACTAACTTCATTGCGTTGTTTTTCCTTTCTTTATATTGATTTATCGTATTGTTTCCTTAGATATTTTCTCAATCTGACTGGCGGCTTCCTCCGGCGTAATTTTACCTATCGCAAGTTCTTTTAGTTCATTACAAACAGCAAGACTTAAGTCCTCATACTTGATTCCTCTTGGTCCCGCTACATTGTTTTTGCCGTTTTCTATTATCACATTAAGATTTTTCTGACCATCCTCACTAAGTCCCTGAACGTTTAGCTCCATATCAGCCCTTGATGGCATATACTCAAGATATTGATTGACTAAAAGATCCTGACCTTCGTTTACCAGATAGTCCATAAAGCGGAAAGCCGCTTCTTTCTGCGTTGATTCAGGGTTCATGCAAAGGACTACATCAGGATTTGCAGTTACAGGGGCTATTTTTCCATCACCATTCCAATCAATCAGAAATACATCATGGTCTGCGCCCTCTCTGTCAACAACAGCCCTGGTTCTCTCATCGCTTACTGTGTACATGTTCATAGCCCAGGAACCGTTTGTGATCATTGGTATCTTGCCGTCGCGCTGAAACATGTCATTTATAGTGTCATAAATAGGCATCTTTGTTGCTTTATCCTGAAATACTCCGCTTGTAAAGCAGTCCTGCCATATCCTGAAAGATTCTATTATAGGCTCTGATTCAAAGCTCGCCTTACCTTCTATAGCATCGTATAAGGCATCTTTGTCGCAATCTGCAGCAATTGACATCCACATATCAAGATTCATCCATGAATCCTTGGCTCCAATTGCCAAAGGCATCTGTCCATTCTCGCGAAGTGTCTGACAGGTTTTCTTCATATCCAGGTAATTGGCCGGAACTTCGCATCCGTACTGCTTTAGCATATCTACGTCTGCCCACATATATCCGGCATAGGTTTGCCCCAAGGGAAGTCCATAAATCCTGCCTTTAGCATCACTCACGCTCTCCAGGCATGAGTCAAGGAATTTTTCCTTCCACTCTTCTCCCCATGCCCTTTCACAAAAGGGCGTTATGTCTTCCTCAAAAATCCTGAAGGTATCAAAGGCCGAAGATCCAGAGCTTATTCCATATACGTCAGGACCATCACCATCTATCAGCTCTACCCTCATATGCTCCTGATATGCGACTGATTTAGTAAAGACATATTCTACATGTATATCCGGATTCTCTTTTTCAAAAGAATCAATGATCTGGTAAATTGGGCTATCTGGCCCATAGTCAGCGGGATTCCAGGTTTGAAAGGTTATGGTCGTTTTCCCTTCCTGTATCTTGCCTCCACAGCCGTTAAGCAATCCCAGGCACAGGGCTAAGATTAAAAAATATAAAACACCCTTTTTCATAAAAACTTCCCCTCATACTATCCTATTAACATTTGTACTTTAAACTTATTGTCCCCTGTAATATATCTGATCTCACTGCCGGTCTTTTTCACAAAGTCAAGAACGCTTCTGGTTCCGATTCCATGTCCTTCTTTTGAAGTTACAGGATGCCCGTCTTCATCAAGCATAACTTCTCCAATACAGGAATTAGATATTTCCAAAAGAAGCTGCTGCTTAAATTTACCGGTAACTTCAATGAATCGCTCATTCTCAGGAACCTTTTCACAAGCGTGGATCGCATTTTCTAGCAAATTGCTTATAGCAATAGCCAGTTGCATCTCATCAACACCAACATTATGAGGAATGTTGGCCGATACCTTTACCCTTATATTATTCCTCTCAGCTATGGTCACATAATGCATAAGGGCAGCATTAACCGTTGTATTTTCACAGAAAGACCTGCTTCCCCGCGGCTCCTGTGACATTCGTTCCTCAAGGCATTTTTTTGCTTCATCCACCTTACCATCCTGGATAAGAGATAAAAGAAGTGCTTCGAAATGCCTCCTGTCATGTCGCATAGCCCTGTCCTGACTAAGAAGCTCTTCTGTGGCATTGAGTCGCTCTTTCATACTGTTTGCAGCCATTTCCAAAATAGCCGCATCTGATTTTAGCTGGTACTCCCTCTGTTTAAGTACAGTTGAGTCAACCAATGCATAGAGCTTTCCGATAACTTCTCCATCTGCCGAAAGCTCTTTTTCCTCAGGTGTGTAATACTTATCGCCAATCTCAATGGTATCGCCTTTAATGATTGCTTCTCTTAAGGTATTAACGACACTCATTGGGTCTTTGGTAATATCAGGATAAAGCTCTTTTGCATGCTCATTGTAGTACTGAAGCTTGTCGTCAACATCAAGAGCAATAACTCCCTCTGATAACCTGTCCACAATATAATCTCTGGCCATATCAATAACCCCAAGAAGGTTATATCTGAATATGGCAATGAACATGGAAATAGTGATCGCAACATTTCCAAAAACAGTTAAGTCAAAGTAATATGTAATAAAGAAAACATGTGCAATCTGGAACAAATAGAGAATTGACGCAATGAGAAATCCACCGATAATGATAAAGGCACGCCTTTTGGCAATTTTACCCTTGTGATATTTTATGGATCTGAACAGCATTGCTAAAACGATCACAATGACAACAGCCTGATACTGCATAAACGCCTTATGTACAATACCGGCTCTCTGCAAAAGAACCGGAAACATACCGGTCTTGTCGTACCAGATTTTGGAATAGTATAGATCATGGTTCTGAAATGTAAAAATGATGGCATAAACAAACACATCAATTAGAAGTAATGCTCTTACAAGGAGCTTCGGAATCGAAATGTGACACAGCTCAGCAGAAACCATAATAATGGAAAATAAAATAAACGCTCTACCTGCATATGAGAACTTCAGGGCAGCAATATATCCTTCTTCAGTTTTTGAAAGAAGTTCCAGAAGATATCCGGTATTGTTGACCAGCATTGTGATGCAGTTGAGAAAAAGATATGCATGGAGCTTATTTTTGAGGTTTCTAAAAACAACAAAGCCCTCAAAAAGCATAGCAAATATGCTCAGTATAATCGCGCCTAAAAGAAATTCCCTCATAGTCATTGTTATGTCCTTTATTCACAAATTGCTACTTAATTATAGCAATTTCTTTTCCTAATAGTGTATATCTTTACAGGCATATCAAAGCCAGCGCCCCATATGCTGCAAGTCCAAGGCTTGCTGCGCAGCAGCTTGGTGCATCAATAAAGATATCCAGTTTAGTCGCTCTGAACAAAAAACCAACAAGCTGAAATACTACAGGATTTAGTAACACACACCATATTGGAGCATGGATAAAGTCCATAATAATAAGTACTATGACCGCTATCGCAGGAATAATGACCAGCATTGAATACAGTGTAAAAAAAGGTACATAAATTTGTCTAAAAACTGACTGAATCACATCTTCAGCAAGCTTCAAGTCGGTTTCTGCTATGATCTTTCTGTATATTGTCGGCTGTTGGCAAAGAAAGGTATGAATCATAAATCCTCCCATTGCTCCGATCAGGAATATGACCGAAAGAACTGTGGCGATCATTGAATGCTCCTCGTAGAGAGTCATCATCAAAGCAATAAATCCGCAGGAGTACATAGGCACTGCAAACATCGCAAGGATGTCAGACCACACAAATCTCCAATGGGCCATATTTTTCCATTCGCTGTCAATTACGCCCATCTTTCCAAGTTTCTTATTCTGCGGCCCTTTTAAATCCAACAAAAGATCTGCTGTAGCACATAGTAAGCCACCAATAATTCCAATTACTGCTAATAGAGTATTCATCTTTGTTTTCCTCCCGAAAACTTCACAAAGCTTCCTGGACACGTGGCTCTGACTGATGCTCACATGCAAGATTATTTAGCCAGCGCTCTTTTTTCAGCCAAAAATGGAATATAAGGGTCCTGCCAATGTCCAGAAGTTTTACGCAAAGGTACATCTGTACAGGTCCAATATCAGTGTATCTTGCAAGCAGAAAAAGCATAGGAAGCATGACCACTATTGTTATTCCAGCATCTGCATATGCGCCCATCTTCGTGTCGCCGCCGGATCTTGCGATTGCCTGCTGTGCATTTACAAGCACCCATACAGGCATAAAAAATGCCATAAGTATTACCATACTCCTTGAAATTGTAATGGCACTTGGGCTTAGCTTTCCAAACACTATCGGAATGATAAGTGTTGTCGCAAATCCAACAAAGGTCATGGCAACACCAAAAACGATAGATCCTGACAGGAGCCACGTTTTTTCTCTGCGGGCTTTTTCAAGATTGCCTTCTCCAAGAGTTTTCCCGATTATTACGGTAGTTGCAGAATAGATTCCACCAAATGCCACAAAGAACAGATTAGCTATGGCAAAACTCGATGCCATTCCTGAAACAACATCTGCTCCGCCCCTTCCGTTATAAATAGCTGTCGTTAAGGTTTCGGAAAGAACCCAGGTCATCTCACAGAAAAGCATCAGAGCACCTTTCTTTAATATTTCCCTGAACAACTTTCCATCTATTATGAATTCTCTGCTAAAGTGAACTGCAAAATCAGGCTTGGTCTTGAAATAGATAAATGCAAATATTGCAAACTCTACTGTTCTTGCTATAACAGTAGCATAAGCAGCTCCTCGGACACCAAGTGCCGGCATTCCAAAATTCCCGTAAATAAGAAGATAATTGAATACGGTGTTTGTAAGAGTTGCTATTACTGTTACGACCAGTGGCGTTTTAACTCTTCCCATATCTCTAAGTGAACTGGCGATACTCACAGAAATGATCATGGGGATTCCCACAACAGACATGATTCGTATATATGGAACTGCCTCATCAAGAATAAGAGCTGCCTGTGTGTTTCCCCTAACCATAAATGATAGGATTTCTCTCGGATATAATAAACATACCATAAGGTATGGAACGAGTGCTACAAATCCTGCAAGCAGTTTAAACATAAACGCCTGCTGCATTCCGCCACTGTCTTTTGCACCAAAAAACTGCGTAAGAAATATCCCTCCGGTCATACAGATTGTGTTAATTAATACCATAAACACAAAAAGCACCTGACCGGCAACATTTACCCCTGACATTGATATATCGCCCAGTCCTGATACCATAAAATTATCTATCAGCGACACCATGCTCTGTATAAGCTGCTGAAGCATTATAGGGACTGCTATCGCCAGAACGTTTTTATAAAACTTTCCACTTCCGAAAATCGTATTCTCTTCTCTCATACATTTAAAAGTCAGTAGCTATCTTCTACTGAAAACTCTCCTTCTGTCATCTTCCTTTATAAGCATACCGATTTCAGTACAATCATATATTTATCACAAAACAAAAAACAGCCTCAAATTTACACTCATTTGAAGCTGTTTTACACTGATATTTAAATCAAAAGTATCATTCAGAATATTTATATCTCTTCATAATCTGGCCAGATATTATACAGATGGTCGTTCCTGTCACGCCAAGAATAAACATCATCATCGCTGCGCCTGCCCCCTTTCCACTTCCGAAAAGAAAAGTCCAGAAGGGATCATCACTTTTAAGTACCATAAAGGGCTCGCAGATCTTGTCTACAAAGAGTCCTCCAAGGAAAAGACCAATGGGAATGGTAAAGAACTGCAGAGTATTCCTGCAAGCATATACTCTTCCCTGAAGCTCTATTGGAATGACATTGCGCATTATAACATTCTGGTTGGCTGCCATAAGTGGTACGAACACCCATCCTATTATCTGGGCAACACACCATAATACCGGGTTTCTGGCAAAGGCCAGTAAAAAATTCTCTATCCCTAGCGCAAAAAGCATCGTGAGATATATAACCTTTACTCTATCCTTGGGTTTTGGCAGGATCATTGGAAGAAAGCTTCCTGCTACCATAGCCAGCCCCGAGCATGCTGTTACAATTCCATACACATTGTTACCTTTTTGAGGTATAACAAGGGCCGGAAGCACAGCATCAAAAGCTGAAGCTGTCAGGTTAACCCCCGCCATGAACAGTATTACGGTAAGTATCAGTGGAGTATCTTTTAGGAACCTTAGCCCTTCCTTTGCAAGTTTGATAACATTTTCATCCTTGCCTGCTCCATCTTGAATCTCAGGCAATTTTATATAGAACAATAATGCCACAAATGCAATGGCAAAAGTCAGAAGATCTATAGCAATAACCGTTTCAAGGCCAGCTAATCCATAAACCGCTGCAGCTATGAGCGGGTTACCAATTGAAATGAGCGAACGTGACAATTGCTGAAAGCCACTGGTCTTCTGATAATGCTCTTTTGGAACAATAAGCGAATATGTCACTTCTGACGCAGGCTGCTGAACAGTGTTCATGAGACCTGAAAAGGCATTGATGGCGTATAAATGCCACATTGACAGAGTATCAGTTTTGTATAATACAAATACCGCAACAGTCGTAAGCGCCGCTAAAAAGTCACATATGAGCATGGTTTTCTTTTTATCAAATTTGTCTGTTATTGCTCCGGCAAAAATGCTCATAATTACATATGGTGCATATGTGCAGATTCTTAGCGCTGCTGTACTCAGCGCAGATCCTGTCTTTTCATACATCCACAGCGTCAGCGCGAATCCCGTTATTGCACTACCTAGCTGTGACAAACTCTGTGTGAGCCAGATTATGTAAAAATCTCTTAATTCCTTTATTCTGTTTTTCATTGTTATTTATCCTCCATACAAATAATTTTATCTGCATGGAGCATATGCAATGCAATTGATCATGCCCTTCCTCTCTTCTTTGCTTCTATCATTCAAAAACATTTTTCCTTATTTTTATATGTTTTATAGTAACTATACGCTTTGCAATATAAAAAAGACACCTTGCACTTATCTGGTGTCTTTTTACACAGATTCTTACTATATTATTGTATATTATTATATGAAAATATCAATCTCTGAAGATGATCTTACCTGTTACATGATCCATTCCATCGACAATTGCAAGAGATTCAAGTTTATAGCCTAAGTTTCTGATTATCTGTCCACCAGGCTGGAAGCCCTTCTCTATAGCAATACCGATGCCTGCCACAGTAGCGTTGGCATTATTTATTATGGATATCAGACCTTGCAAAGCACAGCCGTTTGCCAGGAAATCATCAATGATAAGAACCTTGTCATTCTCATCAAGGAACTTTTTGGATACGATCACTTGGTTCTTATTTTTGTGGGTAAAAGACTCCACTTCAGCAGTGTACATTTCCCCATCCAGATTGACACTCTGCGTTTTTTTTGCAAATACCACAGGAACATTAAAATGTCTTGCTGCCACGCAGGCAATACCTATACCTGATGCTTCAATGGTCAGGATCTTATTTATCTCGACTCCTTCGAATCTTTTAGCCCATTCTGCACCCATCTTGTCGAAAAGCTCAACGTCCAATTGATGATTTAAGAAACTGTCCACTTTTAGTATGTTGCCCTCTTTAACAACACCGTCTTTCATAATTCTCTCTTCAAGAAAATTCATCTCTCTACCTTCTTTGTTTTTAATTCATATCAAATGTTATTTATCTTTCTTCGCGGAAGTAATTGGTTCCAAGGCTCTTTGGAGGCTGATCTTCTTTTTTGTTTCTCATACTGGTAAAAACAAGCACCACAAGAGTTACGATATAAGGAATCATCTTATACAGCTCCTTGTATTCTGTGTGTGTTCCCGAGGGAAGATACAAGTATAAAATGTAGAGCCCTCCGAAAAGTATTGATGAAAAAATACCTACATCAGGTTTCCATATCGTAAAGATAACAAGTGCAATAGCAAGCCAGCCTCTGTCGCCGAAAGCATCATTGGACCAAACACCACATGCATAATCCATTACATAGTATAAGCCGCCAAGTCCTGCTATCATACATCCAAGACATGTTGAAATGTATTTGTATTTTTTTACATTTATTCCTGCAGCATCTGCAGCTGCAGGATCTTCTCCAACAGCGCGAAGGTGAAGTCCGACTCTTGTCTTCTTAAGCACATACGAACAGATCAAAGCAATAATAATTGCAACATATGCCAAAAATCCGTATGAGAGGAACACTTTGCCAAACCATCCCGTTTTTGATGCAAAAGGCAGGGTCCTGCTAAAATAGGCAGAAGTAGCTGACAGTGAAATTGATGGAACATCAGCACCTGCAAGCTTTATCAAAGAGCCACCGAAGAAATTACCAAAACCTATACCGAACGTAGTCATGGCAAGACCTGTAACATTCTGATTTGCCCTTAAGCTGACAGTCAGAAAGCAATATAACAATCCCATCAAAAGAGAACCTGTCAGTGCACAGATAAGAGGAATAAAAATTGCAAGGAAACCATTTAACTCTCCTGACGCAACAGACTGTTCATAGAAAAAAGATCCTATTACACCGCTTATTGCACCGACGTACATGACACCGGGTATTCCCAAATTCAGATTTCCTGATTTTTCTGTGATCGTCTCACCTGTACTTCCAAGCAACAGAGGAACGCCCTGCTGTACAGCTCTTGGTATAAATGCAACCAGACTAAACATTATGCGTTCTCCTTTCCCAAATCTTTACGTACAACGATTTTATATCTGATAAAAAACTCACATCCAATTATGAAGAACAGAATTATTCCGGTCAGAATATCTGCAAAACTCTGATTAAGTTCAAATGCAGTGGATATTTCACTGGCACCTCTGTCCATGAAAATAATAAGAAGGCTGGTAAAGATCATAGCAACCGGGTTAAACTTTGCAAGCCATGAAACCATAACACCTGTAAAGCCCTGTCCATCAGAAATTGTTGTTGTTATTGTGTGATTGATGCCTCCCACTAAAAGAAGACCCGCCAATCCGCAAATTGCGCCGGACAACAACATGGTTCTTATTATGACCTTCTCAACACTGATTCCTACATATCTGGCAGTGTTCTGACTTTCACCAACTACTTCTATCTCATATCCGTGCTTGGTATATTTCAAATAAATAAACATTCCAATAGTGACAACAGTAGCAGCAATAATACTTAAAAGATATTTATTACCAATGCTCGGAAGCCAGCCTATATTTGTATTTTGGTTGATAATACCAATTTTGCCTGATCCCTTAGGAACCTCCCAGACTATAGTAAAATACGCCACAAGCTGCGTAGCAATATAGTTCATCATCAGTGTTGAAAGCGTTTCATTAGTGTTCCACAAGGCTTTAAACAATGCCGGAATTACTCCCCAGACAGCCCCCGCCAATAAAGAAGTAACTATCATAAGAATAATTATGACACCATTCGGAAGCTTGTCTGATAGTGTTATCATACATGCTGCCGCTGCAAGACCACCTATCAATACCTGTCCTTCACCACCGACATTCCAAAACTGCATTTTAAATGCAGGTGTTAATGCCAGAGAAATAATAAGAAGAATGGCAACATACTGCAGCGTTATCCAGGTTTTTCTCTGAGTGCCAAATGCACCTTTAAAAATTGTTGCAAATATTGATATTGGATTGTCACCTGTGCAGACCATAGTAATTAGTGCACATAATGCCAAAGCAGCCAAAATTGCGATTATTCTGATAGTCCATGCTTCCCTGTTGCGGATGTCTGCCCTTTTTACTATATGAAAACGAGGCTCTTTTATCTTCTGTTCCATTATGAAGCCTCTCCTTTCTGTGTCATCATTGATCCCAAGGTGAATTTATCGGTATTCCTGCCATCTACAATTCCCGTAACTTTGCCACCGCAAAGAACAAGAATTCTGTCGCAGAGCTCAACAAGAACATCCAGATCTTCACCTACAAAAAGCACAGCAGCTCCTCGTTCTTTCTGCTTGTTGATAAGATCGTATATCTGGTAGGAAGAACTGATATCAAGACCTCTTACCGCATATGCAGTCAGCAAAACCTTAGGTCTTGAGGATATCTCTCTTCCAACAAGAATCTTTTGTACATTTCCGCCGGAAAGCAGGCGTACAGGAGTGTCGATACTTGGAGTTGCCACCTGCAATTTATTTACAACTCTCTCCGCAAGCTTTCTAGGCTCTTTTTTCTCTGTGAAAAATCTCGACTTGCCACTTCTATAGGATCTGAGCATCATATTGTCAGCAAGATTCATATTGCCTACAAGTCCCATTCCAAGTCTGTCTTCAGGGACAAATGACAGCTTTACGCCAAGATCAGAGATTTCTCTCGGAGATTTACCAAGAAGGTCCTCCGTTCTTCCATCCTGGTGAACATATGTGATCTTTCCATCTTTAATATTTTCGAGACCCGCAATTGCCCTAAGCAGTTCCTTCTGTCCACAGCCGGATATTCCGGCAATTCCCAGTATTTCTCCCGTATTGGCGGTAAAAGACACATCATCAAGCTTAACAATTCCCTCTTCATCAACAACAGTGAGATTTTCCACCACGATGCGCGGCTTGGGATCCACAGGCTCGGGTCTGTCGATATTAAGAGAGACTGAATGTCCCACCATCATATCTGTCATTTCCTGAGCATTGGTCTTGCTTGTCTTCATATCATCGATGAATTCTCCATGGCGCAGAACCGCAACTCTATCGGATATGCTCTGCACCTCGTTTAACTTGTGAGTAATAATAACTATGGATTTTCCATCTTTTTTCATATTGCGCATGACATTAAAAAGCTTCTCGGTTTCCTGAGGAGTCAGTACGGCTGTTGGTTCATCAAGTATTAAAATATCAGCGCCCCTATAAAGCACCTTAACAATCTCAACTGTTTGCTTTTCAGAGACGGACATATCATAAATTTTCTTATTTGTATTGATCTCAAATCCGTATTTGTCGCAGATTTCCCTGATTCTTTTTTCAGCCTCTTTTATATTAAGCCTTCCTTCAAGACCAAGAATTATATTCTCTGTCGCATTAAACACATCAATAAGCTTAAAATGCTGATGAACCATGCCTATTCCCAGATCAAACGCATCCTTAGGAGAACGGATAACAGCCTCCTTGCCGTTTATGATTATCTGACCGGCATCAGGGTAATAGATTCCTGCAAGCATATTCATAAGAGTTGTTTTTCCACTTCCATTCTCACCAAGAAGAGATAATATTTCACCCTTATAAACATCGAGATTGACATTGCTATTTGCCGTTACATCACCAAAAGTCTTTGTAATGCCACGAAGCGATATGGCTACTTCTTTGTTTTCCACGATTATCACCTTTCAAAAATACAAAATAGATTAAAAATAGGAAATCTTTGTTACAGCACAACTAATTTGTGCTCACAAAGATTTCCTAAGATCACATTATGTTATGATCAATATGCTGTATCAAGAAGTGAAATTCCATCAATCTGTAAGTCAAAGTAAGGAGCTGCACGGAATTCAGAACCTGATTCTGCAAAATAACCATCTGTGATAACTTCAGTATCAGCAGTATACTCAGCATCTGTATCTACATCAGCCATGTAGGATGTAAGTGTCTCACCGTTAACAGTAAATGTTGTTGTATCAAATACATGAAGTGTTCCTGCATTCATAGCTTTTTCAGCCTCTGCTATAGCCTCAGCTGTTCCCTCTGCTGCAGCAGTTCCAAGGTCTGTAAGTACAACAGAACCTGTCTCAAGTGTTCCAACCCAGTCAGTAGCAATCTCTGTTCCATTTGCTACAGCGTCGATGATATATGCGAAATATGGTGTCCAATCAATTCTTGAAGAAACAATAAATGTGTTAGGGCAAGCGGATGCTGTGCTTCCGTTGTAGGACACGTCAGGTACCCCAGCCTTTTCACATGCTGTAGGAGCACCCATTGAATCAGCATGCTGGGAAAGAAGAACACAGCCATCTTCGATAAGCTTGTTAGCGCCTTCTTTTTCAGCTGTCTCATCATACCAGGAACCTGTAAAAGTTACTTCCATTGTAGTTGAAGGGCATACAGAGCGGGCACCAAGGAAGAATGATGTGTAACCTGAGATAACTTCTGCATATGTATATGCACCAACATAACCAATCTTAGCCTGGTCTTCAGTAATTTCTCCATTTGCGATCATCTCATTGAGCTTCATTCCTGCAGCAATACCTGCAAGATAACGTCCCTCATAAATTGTAGCAAAAGCGTTGTGGTAATTGGAAAGGCCCTCTGTATGTGCCTTTGTACCTGTTGCATGACAGAACTGAACTTCAGGGTATTCTTTAGCTGCCTCAATCATGTAGTCTTCATGACCAAATGAATCTGCGAATACGATATCACAACCTGCATCTGCAAGTTCGCAAGCCGCCTCATAGCATTCCTGTCCTTCAGGAATATTTGTCTTGAGCATGTACTCAACACCGGCTGCTTCGCAAGCCTGTGTGGCACCATTGATGAAGTTCAGATCGTATGTTGAATTCTCATCGTGTAAAAATATAAATCCAACCTTTACATCTGATGAAGCTGTCTGTGCAGCCTCTGTGCCAGTAACCTCTGATGTTGATGCTGTTTCTGCTTCAGTTGCGCTTCCGCAGGCAGATAATGCCATTACCATTGTTGCAGCAAGAACTGCTGACAACACTTTTTTGAATTTTTTCATGTCTTCCTCCCATTTTTTTAACCGATCACAGGTCATTTATAGGGATGGATTTTCTATGCTTTTCTTTGAAGCAAAATAAAAAGGCGTAGAATCCGAGTTTCTACGCCTATCTGATTTGATATCATTAACAATTAATAGTATAAAACTGTTGTATATACATCAAACACTCGATAGTCCGGTAATTTACGGTAACCGGGTAGAAACATCAAATCCATATCATTTGACCTATATCGATAAAATACCCGCTTATATTAGCAAAGTAACATCAAGATTACAAGCTTTTTTTATCTTTTCTTTTTATAATTTTTCTGATCGCTCTCGTTTTTTGTTTTTCCAATATATCAGCGCAATTATCACAATATAAACTGCCGACAGAATAACATAAAACCATATATCAACCTGCAAGAAACAATATAGGAAATTAAAGCAAAAGTGTATCACTATGCCATAGATAAGGTTGTCATCCTTTTCCATGAAATAGTTCATGATAAAGCAGAGCCCCGTCATTACGATGACGTTGGACAGAACATAGGGTATCATCTGAATCCCCATATAATCTGAATCAACAAACCACAGTATGGTATGCCAGAATGCCCATATAACACCCTGTATCACTGACGCTCGGAAAAAACTGTATTTTGCATTAAGGTATGGGCGAAGATACCCTCTCCAGCCTGATTCTTCTCCTGTCGGTCCCGTTGTGATCGAGAATAAAAAAGATGCCCAAAATGGATATACTCCAAGACTCCAATATGTTCCAAAGGCTCTGCCCTGGATCAGGGACAGCACAAAAACAGTGATCACAGTTGCTGCTATGGTAATAACCGCAGATGCAAATAACGACAGCAATGACATTCTCACGCCAAAAGCCTTTTTATAGAACCCTGTAATGGTCACTCCGGGACAAAAATACCTAAATCCCTTAAGGAGCACTATGGTCGGTGACCAGGCACATACATTGGACAATATGCGCATTACTACGGGCGGACAGTGAAATACCATACTTGCTGTTCCACATATTCCGAGAACCATACACCAAAACACAAGATAGCTTAAAACTACGTACTTTTTAATTTTCTTTTCCATTTTTCCTCTCTATCTACCACATATCAAATACGAAATCCAACAATAATTTACAGCAAAATAAAACAGACCACCCCAGTTTCACTGATTTAGGTCTGTTTTACACTTATTCTTTAATTTATCAGCATCCTGACCTTAAAAGTCTTCTCTTCTGCTATATATCTAATCTCGCTATCTGTCTGATTTATAAAGTTAAGAACACTTCTAGTTCCTATTCCATGCTCTTCCTCAGTATTAAACGGATATCCTTCCTCATCCAGCTTTACTTTCTCAGCGCATGAGTTCATGATCTCAAACAGAAGCTGACTTTTATACCTTGCAGTGATGTCAATCCGTCTCTCACTCTCAGGAACTTTTTCGCAAGCATGGATAGCATTCTCTATAAGGTTACTGATCACTATGGCAAGCTGCATCTCATCCACATTCAGATTTGCAGGGATATTAGCAGATATATTTACCTTTATATTCTCTTTTTCGGCCATAGACAGGTAATGCGTGATTGCCGCATTAAGTGTAGTATTCTCGCAATATCTTTTTACAGAGTGGGGTTCCTGTTTGAGCCTCTCATTAAGACAATCCAGGGCTTCCTGCGTCTTGCCATCCTGTAAAAGAGTTTGAAGAAGAGCCTCAAAATGTCTTCTGTCATGACGCATGGCTCTGTCCTGCTGCATGATGCTCTCAGAAATAGCAAGTCGTTCCCTCATGGCTTTGGTTGCAATCTCCATAATAACCGCATCTGATTGAAGCTTTAACTCATTTTGCCTTGCTTCCATCTCCATTTTCATGAGTCTTGTGTTTTTTTCAAGAAATCCAAAGACAAGTATGTTAATAGCTACAAGAACCACCATAAGTTCAGTATATTGGGAAAGGTTATATTCCTCTCCTCTAAGATATCTGTTGCCATCAAGAACCAAAATAATGATAGTAGCGATTGGCAGCACAACATATGGAAGAATTTCCTTATCAAGCCTCTTGTCCTTATCCTTATTTCCGAAAAGACAGATGACTCTGACCACAATAATCTGCAAAGACAAGATAATTCCATAGCTCTGAGGAGTCATAAAGTCATAGTTTATCTTAACCATATCCATACTCTGAACGCCTTGAACATAAATCGTGATGATTACTTCAATTGCGCTCTGGGCAGCAATATAGAAAATGAAATATATTATGCCTCGAATATGATTAACTTTATAGCAAATGAATAATGGAATGAGGAATGCCAGGAATGATGCTATCAGATTTATATAAATCACTCCCAGCGTATTGGCGTAAAAGAAAGACAGCACAGTTAATGCATATATCATAAATACGAGAATCCTATGCTTCTTAAAGAATTCTCGCATCACGTAAAAACTCATATGCATGGCATAGTACACAAAAAGAGCTACTATATCCCCTAATAGCAGCAATGTATATGGATTGGACAAAAGGTCAGCCATAACTAATCCCCCCTTGATACTATGTATTTCTAAATTATTATAGCATCGTTAATTTTTCCGGTCTTTCAGTCTCAATTTTTATCATAATCTTTTTCGCCATCCTTCTTAAACCAAAATGAATAATGATACTTCTTTCTAAAGCCGAGCCTCTCATAGAATTCCATATCGGAAATGACGTAAGCTCTTTTCGCTCCAAGCTTTTTTGCCCTGCCCAGCGCTTCAAAGATAACAGCCTTAGCAACGCCTTTTCCTCTATATGAGGGAATAGTACATACAGGCTCAACATAAACATAGTCAGTACCTGCCATATACCATAGCAGACAGCATGCCACCATTTCTCCATTTTCATTCACAGCAGCAACACCTAAGTCCTTATTAAAATGCTTCCTGACTCTTGGAACGATTTCTTCTTCACGCTCGAATACAGCTTTATCATCACCATGATCAAATCCCTGCCAGAAAAGCCATTGAAGTTCATAAGCATTTTCCATCGGATCCGGGCAAAAGAATTTAAGCCCGTCCGGAAGTTTCGCTTCAAGCGCATCAAAAAGACTCCTTTCCATGATGGTCTCATCCTGATCAGAGAGTGTAAATCCAAGGCTCTTTGCCATCTTTATTTCATCTGTATTCTCGTCACAGATAGCCAGTCCAAACCCTGAGTCATCCTTTAGTTCTTTATAAGCATATTCAACAACCGAAGAAAATAAATCTTTATACTCCGGAAGCACTCCGCAAAAGCCCTCTCCAAAATACATATCGTAAATTGCAGCACCAACAATTTTGTCATCCACTGTCCAAAGGCCAATGGAGTTCTTTAAGCTCTTATCAAATTCAGGATGTTCAATCATCCATTCAAGTCTCGCCCAGTTCCAGTTAATGTGGCTATCATCGTTCTCATTTAAAGCAATGAGAAAACCACATAATGCATCATACTCGTCATCTGTGTAGTTCTTGAATTTTATATCAGTTCTCATTTATGCTGTCTCCTTTTAAGCTCTTACTTAATAATACATTCCATCTGAAGATCATATGGCTCATCTTCCGCATAGGATGAAATTGGGTCAGAACTGAGACGGAAACCCATAGCGGAATAGAAATTTATCGTTTCCTCAGAAGAACAACAGGATGCATACAAAGCATGCGCTCCTCTCTTTAGTGCTTCCTGTCTGGCAGCTTCAAGCAGGAATCTGCCAATTCCACGACGGCGGTAATCCGTGGACACGTGAAAGCTATCTATGATGAGTCGCCCTTTATTTAGCTGGGGGATCAGCATAATCTCGCCAACCACACAGTTTTCCTCAAACGCACAGTATCTGTCTTTTCTATCATCCACATAGCATACCAGTCCCACTGGTCTGGATGCGCAAGGCACCCATCAAGCATTTCACCATATGCCTTCCTAAGTTCATCATCCTTTTCTGCCAGGATGCTGCTCTCCATCTGCTCTCTGCTGGCAGGATAAACCCTTATTCTATCTGTTTCCATCTTAATTCTCCTGTCATCAATCAAAAATCTGTCCGGGAAGCTTTAATTTCTCCTTCGGAGGGAATGTCTTGTCAAACTCCTCAACATCTGAGTCGTCAACATAGTAACCCTTCGGTGTCTGATATACCCCTGTGATGCCATCAAGATATCCCGGAATCAGCTCTCTGCACAGGAAAAATGACGCATCTGCGCCCTCTGGAAGATCATGGTATCTAATCCCAAACTTGCTTGCATAGTCAAATCCGCAATGGCTGTAGAATCCGATATTCCCCTCAAAAAGAACTGCTCCAAATCCCATCTCTGCAGCTTTTTCCAGAGAATAATCAAGAATTGCCTTTCCATAGCCTTTTCTCTTAAGTTCAGGTGTAATTCCAATGGGGCCCATGGTAAGCACATCAATAATCCTTCCATCATCAGCCTCAATGACAGTTTTCATGAACATGTTCTGTCCGATCAGTTTCCCATCCTGCTCCATAACAAAGTCAAGCTCGGGGATAAATGCTGGATCATCTCTGAGCACATGAATTACATAGTGTTCACTGCATCCAGGACGATAAACGTTCCAAAATGACTCTCTTACTAAATTTTCAACTTCTCTATAATCTTTCTTTTCTTCTAATCTAATTGTGTAATTACTCATTGTTTTCTCCTCTATTTCATCGTTAAGAAATTAAAAGCTCACCAATTTCTATATGTGGGTTCCTATATCTGGCGGAACTCTTCTCTCTATTATGGTGGATAGCATTCTTAGGGCAGTTCTGAATACAAGCTCCGCAGCTTATACAGCTCTTTGAAAAGAGAGGACGACCATTTTCAATATGTATATTTCCCATTGGACAAAGTCTTGTACATGTGCCACATCCCGTACATGCATCGTTCACGGTAACTTCTTCTGTAATACCAATTCCTATAGGAAACTCATACTTTTTCTTGTGACTACTTGTAATAAGTTTGCTTAAAAGCGAATTCCTTTTAACGTACTTTTTCTTTTCAACTATATCGCCCACTATCTGGTCAATTGCGTCCTGCTGCTTTTTGCTATCGCCTTCCTGTTTTTTCATGTCAGCAAAAGTAATGCAGTTCTCGCCCATTAAAACTGAATTAATATAGTCGAACTTTCTTCCATTTGCCAGAGTAATCTTGTTTACCTCGTTGCAAACAGATCCAGCAAAACATCCGTAAGTTGCTATGGCGAAGAGATAGTTGCACTCTACCTTCAGTTTCTGCAAAAAATCCTCAATATATGGTGGTATGCAAAGCCCGTAAACCGGAAATACTATACCTACAACATCATCTTTTATCTCATAGGTTCCCTGTTTGATCAGCTTGGGAATAGATAAACACTCTCCTCCCAAGCACTTGGCCACATACAAGCAATTTCCAGTTGAGCTGAAATACAAGGTTTTCATTCAATATCCTCCAAATGTGTAAACATAAACTGTATAGTAACTATACCCTTTGGAGAAAATAAAACATGGATTACACTAATTATTTTGCTTTTTACACGGATTTATCCAGATCATCAAGCGCCTTGTCAAAGGCTTCAAGGAACTGCCTCATGCTATCCAAAGTACTTTCAGGTATTTGGTCAAGTATAGCTTCATACATAGTTCCCATGTTTTCATGCATCTTGCGGTGATCATCCCTTGCCGCTTTACCTTTTTTAGTAAGATACAGGCAAATCGCAGCATCTGAATCGGGAGACACTCTCTTCTCCATAAGATCCCTGTCCACGAGCTTGTTGACCATCTGTGATACAGCGCCCTTAGTAATTCCGCGCACCTTGGCAAGCTGTGTGATGTTGATTCCCTCACTATCACCAACTATAGCTATTGTATGGATCTCAGGCTGAGTAAGGATTATATCCTTGCAGTAAACCTGAGGCTTTTTTTCATACTGAATGTATTTATGGATGATTCGCTCCATTAACCAGGCAAGTTCCTTGTAGTGTTTCATATCTTACGCTCCTAATTTGTGACAAATACGATACTCTGCTAAATATGTCTTTTGTATATAGGATACCATTGCAAAAGCCACTATCACAGATAAAATATGGCTTATCAAAAATGCAAACCATACTCCGTTTAAGCCAAAGAGCTGTTTAAAAATATAGGCAGTTGGAATTCTGAACACAATGTAATAAAGAATCAAAAGAACCATCGCCATTCCCGGCTTACCAACTCCCGTAATATATCCCTGCATACAACTTGTGAGCATGTACAGAACATAGCCAATACTGATTATTGAAAAGAACCTTGATACTACCTGTGCGACTTCTGCCCCCTGTCCAAAAACTGCTGTGAGCTGACCTGAAAAAAGGATCACTAGCACGCTTGTAATTGCAATAAGAGAGCCTCCTATGATCATGCTTGATTTCAAATAATCCATTGCCCTGTCATGCCTTTTTGCTCCAACACATTGTCCCACTATGGATGTCACTGCCATACACATTCCTGTAGTAGGCATAAACATTATAAGTTCAAGATTTCTGGCGACTCCAAAGCCTGCTATAGTGTTCATTCCAAATGAGGAGATGAAAGAAATCATAAAAGCAGAACTAAGTGGAGGCATGATTGACTGTACTGTAGTTGGCACAGATAAACGGACCATGGTTATGGCATCATTCATATTGATCTTTTTAAAATCCATAGAAAACATCTTTTTCTTTTTGTGATAAATAATGGCGTAAACCAGGCATAGAACTTCAGAAGCCACTGTAACAATTGCTGCGCCGGCTAATCCATAAGCTTTTATTGCAAAAGGATCAGCAACTGCATTAAACACTGCTGTGAGCATCATACCTTTCATCTGAAACATTGGATCCCCAAATGCCCTAAAGATTGATGTAAACACCATGTAAATAAATAACGCTGCATTTCCCAACAAGTAAATTTTTAAATATGTTGCAGCATCAGAGAAAATAATTTCCGGTGTTCCCATAAGAGCCAGTAGCGGATCAACAAGTACTTCGCCTAAGATGAGAAGTACAACTGAAAAAAAGGTGGACATTGCTATAACGGTCCCTACTGCCCCCGGAATATGTTTCCTGTCATCTGCTCCGACAAGATTAGCTATCATAACGGAAATACCGTTACCAACACCCATTGAAATGGAATTTAAAAACAAAACAATCGCTGTTCCAGCGGTGAGCGCCGACATACCCTGTTCTCCAAGCAGGTTTCCGACCCACAGACCATCCACCATGTTATAGATCATTAGCATGATCATCCCAACCATAAGTGGAGCAAACATCTTGATAAGTGACTTATTTGTTTCACCATTGATAAAATCTATTTTGCTATTCATTTTTTCCTCCTTTTGTATAGCTGCTATACTGTTTAGTAACTATACACTTTGCAAAATAAAAAAGACTCCTTACACTTATATGGAGTCTTTTTACACGGATTTTGCTCTATTGATCCATTTACTTTGACGCAAACTTAGGATTTTTCACCTTCTTTGATTACGACAAAATTCCCGTCAATGCCCTTTATGCTTTTCTCTTTTCTTTTCCTGTTTTAGTTCAAACAAACGCTGATTCTCAGCTTCTTTTTGTTCGCGGCTTCTGCATTTCCGTTCCAGTTTATTCTGCTCCTGTTGTAATTTGAGAGCTTGTTGCGATTTTGTACCTATGCCAGTCTCTAGTGTCTGCTTTTTCGCATCACGCTGCGCTCTCTTGGGATTCTTCTTAGTTTCCTTTACGGTCGTTTCAATCTCCGGACTAAAATGCAGATGATAATAGTTCCGATTAATAAGTTCCAGCACCTCTATGTCCTTAGGTTCAGCACCAAAAGTCACTTTAGCTGCTGATAATTTTTTATCGATAACCCTCTCGAATATGCCCACCCAGAATGGGTCTTCAAAATACACGATCAGCCTGCCACTTACTCTATCCATTGTTAATCATCTCTCGTATCAGGGCCTTCAATTTAGCCTCTGTACACTTATATGTAGTAGTGACCATACTTTATCATAGCAAAAGAAAACAGACTCAAATCACACTGATTTCGGTCTGTTTTTCACTGATTTAATAGGAGTTCAGTGTCCTACATGTTTTGAATAAAACACAAACTCCTTAACTGACCAACATTCTGACTTTGAAGGTCTTTTCTTCAGCTATATATCTTATCTCGCTATCAGTCTGATTTATGAAATTCAGAACACTTCTGGTTCCTATTCCATGATTCTCCTCATTACTAAATGGGTGTCCTTCTGCATCCAGGACGATTTTATCTGCACATGAGTTGCTGATTTCTATCAAGAGCCGACTCTTATATCTGGCATTGATGTCGATTCTTCTCTCATTCTCCGGAACTTTTTCGCAGGCATGAATAGCGTTTTCAATAAGGTTGCTGATCACTTTTTCAGGCCTTTCAACATCATGTATTCTGTGATTCCAGGCCGGTACAGGTTTGGAATTTCTCCAACTTGCTGATAGCCGTTTCTTTCATAGAACCGCTTTGCTTCCGGATTATAATCCGCGACAACAAGGAAAAACTTGTCTGCCATTTCATACGCAATATTTTCAGAAAAATCCAGCAGAGCCTTGCCGATTCCATTGTTCCTGTATTCTTCCTTCACGGCGATGATGTGCAGATATGGAAAACTGTGAAACGCTCCTTTAGGAATGATATATGTAAAGCCAACGCATTCTTCACCGATGAACGCCACATACAAATTTTCTTGGCGAATCCCTTCAAGTATCGCGTCTTCCGCGCTCCCTGGCGAAGAAAAGTATTTTTCGCCAAGCGTTGACTGGCAGAGTGCGTCCCTGCAATCCCTCAGATGCTGTTCGCTTGCTTTTGTAAATGTTATCTCGTGCATTCTAATCCTCCCCACTATATTCACTCATCGTCTATACTGTTCCATACCTGCTATCAGTACATTCATTGATATCTCCAAGCTTTCATCTATAGAAATCGGATTGCCAAAAGAATTGTGGATCTGTAGCATAACAAACCCCTCAAGAAAAGCTCTGTAGGTTCTAAGTAAATGATTAGCAACATCTCTTTCAATTCCCATGCCATCTGTCTGCCTAAAGAAAAATGCATACAAACCTTCGGTAGCTTCAAGTAAGGACTCATCCAAATACTTGTTATACCAAAGCATTGCCTCAAATACGCCTGGATTCTCCATGGCAAACTTATAAAATGCTCTTCCAAAATTTGCGATGTTCTCTTTTGGATCATCCGAATCAATTCCTGCCACAACCTCCTCGGAAACCTTCTTCCAGCCATAAATCATAAGTTTACGATGCACATCATCTATCGTCTTTACGTGGTTATATAAAGAGGGTTTTTTGATACCTAAATAATCCGAAAGCGTTGTAACGGTCAAATATGACAGTCCTTTCTCATTTGCTAATTTAGCAGCTTTTTCTATTATTTCTTCCTTAGATAATCCTGTTCTTGGCATAATTACTCCCATCCCACATTTACTAACATTGTTAGTTTTGTCAACTAAAAAAACAGCGTGCATAAGGATTTTTCTCCCTATTCCCGCAGATCAAGTTTTAATTTGTCTTAGCCTATCATCCAATATTTTTTATTACCATTGCTGAATAGTTTTCATATTGCTGAAAACCAAATTTCTCATAAAATGGTATTGTTTTCGGATCTGAAGGCATTACCTTTATATATAGGTATTTTTCAAAATATGCCAGAATTCTTTTCATCAATTCTCTTCCTATTGCATAGCCTTGATACTCAGGATCAACTAGCAGATAATGTAAAAATGCAACTGTCTCTCCATCATCCAATGCGCGAACCAGCCCCACCAAACGGTCACCATCCCATGCTGATACAACATGGGTCGAATTATGCATAGCTTTGACTAGTTTTTCTGGATAATGTCCGGACTCCCAGTTTACTGACAAAAACAACCTTTCAATATCTTTAGCTCTAAAATCTTTTGTATCTTTATATGTTATTTCCATATATCATCTCCAATAGACCATTTATTGTTCACAATACATACATATTGTTCCATTTGATAACTTAAATCCGTTCTTTTCGTAAAATTTAGCCGCTGGTGCATACTCACTTGTATAAAGAACAATGCCTGCAAGTCCTTTTTCTTTACTGTAATCTTTAACTGCATTTAATAGTTGTTTACCTATTCCATGCCCTTGCCGTTCGGGAAGTACCGCCATCTCATTAATGTAAATTTCTTCTTTGCTTCCGGAAATTTTACAAAGCGCAAATATACAACCTAGCACTTCATCATTTTCTTCATAAACATATCCAACAAATCTTTTCTGTTCAAAAAAAATCGCGGAGATATTCTGTTGCATTTTCTGCAGTCCAATCTATTCCCCAATGTTCCATGGGGAATGCTTTTGCATAAATCATGCCACATTGTGCTAAGTCAATGTTCTCCATAAGTCTAATCATTTTGCTGTCCCACCAAGATATGTTCTTGAAGCGACTTGCACAACGCCGTCGCATCTCCATTTACTCCATCAAATCTGTAATCCACTGATTCAGAATCAAACAATCCATGTTTCCTCTCAAGCATCTGCTCAACAGGTGCCGGCAAGTTTCCATGCATTCTCTCCTTAAAACGTTCCTTTATAGTATCAATATCAGCTGTAACTAGCACCTTTACTGCTCCATCAGGCAGAAAACTGATGTGTTCCTGATCAGCTATAATATAAACAATATCTTCTTTGTTGATGGCACTACTAAGCTTTTCCTTAAAAAGAGCTATTGCTTCACTCTCGCTCTTGGCCATTCTGAGATAGTCTTTACCTGTTATCACCTCAGCTCCGATTGTTCTCTGTATTTCATTTGCAAGTGTGGATTTTCCACTGCAGTTTTCACCTATAATTCCTATGACCATTGTCCTCTCCTTCTGTTCCTTCATCACTTCTGCTAAAGCATTTTCTTCAGTATTTCCCGCGTCCTTACTCCATCCTCATAGATAGGACTGTGGGCGCATCCTTCATATAAAAAGAACTCTTTTTCCGGTGCTTCGATCGTCTCGTAGTATTCCTTCTGCACCGATGTGGCGCATGTCATAGCTGTTATCCTCCCTGGTTGCTTATTAGCTATAAAGTGAAGCTATTTACCTCCAAAATATTACTTTATATATAGGGATGCAAATCGACTGAACAGGCACTACACCTGTATTCCTCTCAACCTTGTATCCCTGTTCTATCAAGTTATCCGCTCGTCTATCCATTTCTCTTTCGCTAGAACATATAATCTCATGTTTTCTTTTCATTTGTAACTCCTTTTCATCTTGCGAAACTGGTATCATGTTTGTTAATGAGAGAAGAATCGGTCACCCGATTCTTCTCTCCAAGACATGCATCAGTTATTTCCATCTTTCTTCTTCACGGGGATCCAGATTGCACTGTGATAATCCTTATCCGTCATTTCGCCATTTACGCAGTCATACCATTCTGCAGATGCATTCCCGCAAAGTTCATAGTCCGGATTACCCGGAAGCCACTCATTGAAAATCTGTGTATTCAGGCTCTGCAGCGCCTCAGGGATAGGGCCGATGCAGTCAAATACTGCCCAGTCACCCATCGGAAACTCATAGACCACCATTCCTTCAGGAACTTCCCCTCCGGCATACTTCCCAGCCACAAGATACCTAAACTTTCCCTCTCCGATATCATCGATGCAGACTCCATACTCTCCAATGCAGTTCTCTACGATAGCCTTCTCATAAGGATTGGCCGGAGCATTCCCGGCATAAACATTTGCTGCATACTTCTTGCAAATCTCGTCCCAGAACTTTGGAATCTCCTGATAAGCAGTATCATTATCAAATATCTTTTGAAAACCGATAACCTTAAACTGGAACATTTTTTTAATTTTACAATTTATTTGATTGCCTCCTTGAACCTGTAGTTTTACAGTCAGTGGAAGGAACGTCCTCACAGCCGCCCCATCACGGACCTGTGATGGTGTTACACCGTGAAAGCGAGAAAATGCCTTTGTGAAGCTCTCAGGCGTCTCATAGCAATAAGCGTATGCAATATCGATTACCTTATCATCCGTATTCTTCAGATCCAATGCTGCCTGATACAGCCTGCGGTTTCTGATATACTCCCCGATTCCGTATCCGGTCATCAAGGAGAATCCCTTCTGAAGAAAGAACGGAGAAATATACACCTGATCTGCCACATCCTGCGCACTGATGTTGTCTTTCAGATGTTCTTCCATATAATCAATTGCTGTGCGAATGCTGGTAAGCCACTCCATCTTATACAATCTCCTACTCCGTTCCGGCCGTTGCTAAACATACACCAACGACTCGAAACAGCCTTTCCTTTACCCTGACACGATTAGTATATCTGGTCAGTAAGTACTCATCCTGTCATTTTCTGTTCAAATCTGTCCTATTTTCAGTCCGATTAACTTAAAATTGCTGATTTCTTTGTGCCAAATAGAAACGGTATAGCTTTTCTTTTGCATCATTAATATCTCTGTACATTTTTTTCTCTGTCAGCGAAAAGCCTACTCTTTCTATCGTTTTCCAAGATGGAAGATTGTCCTCACGGATAGTGGCAATTATCTCATTTTCATCATAATGCTCAAAGAAATAACAAACATACGCCTTTATTGCTTCTGAAGCGTATCCATTATTTCGAAAATCTGCTCCGATAAAATAAGTAATGCCCACTTTCTCCAAATCTTCATAAAATGTACATCCGACAGCTCCGGCAGGCGAACCTGTTATTTTATCTTCAATCACATAAGCAAGATAATTCTTTCGAGGATCGTCCTCTCGCGCCAGATTTTGTGCTTCTATAATCCAGTCATCCATCCAGTAACTGCAATCTTTGCCAAAGCCTACATCATTCAAGCTACCATCCAAAGCCATATGAATAAACGCCTCTCCATCCGGCAGTTCTATATCTCTAATTATCAATCTATCAGTTTCTATTACCTTGCCGATCACTGAATTTCCTATTCTCATTGCAACATCCTCCCTGATCATTCAAACTAATCAATTATTTTATTTGGCCATTTGCAAATCCCCACTTCAAGAGCTCTTTCTTCCTTCAAATGAAAATCCGCATATTTACAATACCAGCAGCCTTTTAAACTTGGAATCGCATCATCTCTTGGGGTGTATGCAGGGCAGATATCTTCTGGCCACACACTTCCGTCTCTCTTGGGAATATCGTAATTGTTTGATTTATTATCCATTAAAAGTAACTCTCCTTCCTGATCGGATGACGGATATCCACTTGAAATCTTCTTTATGAGCATAGTCGATACCGATTACTCCATTCTGCCACCAAAAACCTTCCAATGGCGGAACTACATAATCAAAATATCCGTCAATCTGATGATCACCTTTTTTACTCATCTTGATCGTAAATGCGATTCCATACAAAAGACCTATAGCCTGTTTATATTCGCCATCTTCATCATTTGGATTCCCACTGCCCCTAACCGCGATATAATTCATTTTCGGAACAGTAACGATAGATGGTGTGCCCTTCGGCATATAGAATTCTTTGTATTCCTTCTTGTAATCAAACGTCATACCCTTTTTCTCCACTTCGTTTCGGTCGGTGCTAAACGATCGTCCACCGGACGATCAGCACCCCTCCGTCAAGTCTTTTTTTCATCTCAATTTTTTCCCCTTATATCGTATCTCTCTTTGTGAATACGAACGTTCCCATGACAGAGTATAATATCAGCCCTATCACAATAACCACGATTATATTCACATAGGAAACAGATACTCCGCTAATTCCAAGGTCTTCAGTCTTAGTCACAATAAAGTTCCTTGAAAGACCATATTTATCCATAAAGCCCGCAAGGGCCGGGATCCTGGACACGAGCTTTGTTTCAAGAAAACTAATAAGCATTCCGTGAAGATTTGCTGAACCAAAGATAGTAATAATGGTTGGTATGATGGTATTTCTGGTAATTTCATAAAGAGCCATCATAGCGATGCCAAATACTGTATGAAGCATCACTTCGAATGTTATGAAGCTTATAAGTGAGCCAATACGGCCAAAGTAAATACCCGGTGCCCAGAAAAGACTTCCAAACCATGATGCAACAAGTTCCCCCAGAAACATAAAAAGGGAGTACAGAAACACCACCGGGATCTTAGCCAAAAAAATGTTCTTCTTCCCGCTGCGGGTCGTCAGAAGGTTTTTCAAAAATCCGCTCTTTCTCTCTTCTTCTGAAAAAACAATTGCGAATACACCTACCATGATCAGAACGTATCCGGAAGATGCAAAGCTTGCATAGAACTCTCCGAAGGTTGAAGCAGACTCGGTTTCCATTCCTGCCAGAAGTCCGGTCAAAATTACAGTGGTTAAAAGCATCACATAAAAAACTCTTGTTTTAAATAATCTGTATAGGTTCATTTTTATAAGATTTAGCATGCCTTCTGTCCTTTCCTGATAATATCCAAATAGAATTCTTCGAGAGAATCAGCCTCGCCAATATAGCTGTTCTTTAACTCCTCAGCAGTTACCTCTGTTAAAAGCTTTCCTTCTGAAATGATGCCAAATACCGTCGCAACCTTCTGAAGTTCTCCAAGTATATGGCTTGATATCATAATCGTCATGTTCTTTTCTTCATTAAGCCTCTTTATAAGCTCTCTCATCTCGATTATTCCCTGGGGGTCAAGTCCATTAATGGGTTCATCCAGTATGAGAAACTCAGGGTTTCCCAGTAGAGCCATGCCAATTCCAAGCCTCTGCTTCATGCCCAGGGAAAACTTTCCTGCCTTCTTTTTGGGTTCTCTTGACAATCCTACAAAATCAAGAATGTCCAGTATCTCTTTCTGGTCATGTAATCCCATTGAAATTGCTCTAAGTTTCATGTTGTCAAAAGCATTGAGATACCCGTATATTCCCGGACTCTCAATAAGACATCCGACCTTTGTAAGGTAATTATCGCCTGCAGCAACTTCAATCTCTCCACTGGTCGGAGTTGCGAATCCGACCAGCATCTTCATAAGTGTTGTTTTTCCTGCTCCGTTGGGACCAATGAGACCGTAAATCTCACCTCTGTCAATGTGAATATTCATATCCTTAACAGCCTCAAAGGAACCGTATTGTTTAGTCAGATTTTTTGTTTCCAGATAACTTCTCATTTTGTTCCTTCCTTTCTCTGCGAAAACAGTCATTTCTTCATATGCCTACTCTAACACGCAAAGAAAAACAGGCCTTAGCGTACACCGCATTAGGCCTGTTTTACACTGAATTCACTAATTCCGCGAGAATAGCATATCCGCTGTCTTTTCCAGTTCGCGTCTTTCCTGCGTATCATCGTATGATTTTTCCCTGTCATCAATGCCCTTAACCACATCTATAGAAAAGAGTCCGTCTTTATTGCAGTAGAAAAAGATTTTCTTTATCCCGGAAACTTTAAAATCTGCCTCCTCATCAGTACATTTAAAACATCTAATGTAATGATATATCGGAGCTTTCATTTTAACCATCTACGGAAAGTAGAGTACTGCGGCTAAAAAATTTCACATACTGCCTCATAATCCTTTTCATGCCAGAACCTTTCTTGCTTTGTTGCACCATTTCAAATATGCCTCATAGGTTTCTATTCCAAACAGTATCGTAAGATAGAAATAAACATGATCCTCTTCATCAAGTGCTTTTTCAATATTAGCCTTATATACCTGTAATACCTTAAGGTCAGCCTTTATCTGTTCTTCAAAGACTTCTATATTCCTAAGTGCTATCTCTTTACTTTCAACCCCTCCGAAAAACAGTTTCATCAAAGTCTCATATTTAAGATCGTTGCTTGCCTTCTCGTCTCTTACCCATGCTCTGAGTATTTCTTTTCCCTGACCGGTAATGCTGTAAATGATCTTCTCCCGGCCGCCACTGTCATTACCCTTAAGGCGCCTTACGCTGCCCTGTTTTTCCAGTTCCGCAAGAGCGGGATAAATGCTACCAAAGCTTCCCTTCCAGAAGAACCTTATACTTCCGTCGATCTGTTTTTTTATATCATATCCGGTCAGATCATCATGGGATAACAAGCCCAGAATCACCATGTCTATCTTTCTGTCTTTGGCCATTATTTCCACCTCCAACAGTATTTTAGAACTTTTTTCGGACATTCATCAACACAAGCTCCGCACAATATGCACTCGGTGCACTTTGAACTGCTGCCTTCCTTTGCCATATGTGCGACGTCAAGCCCCATTGGACATGCCTTTGAACACCTGTTACATGAAATACAGTCCGCTGCAGATGCTTCAACATGAAGCTGGGGGACATGAAGAAAACGACCTATGCTGCTCCCAATCACCATAAATGGCGCCATCCAGCAAAGATAATGGCATGTTGCTCTCCTTCCATGTATCAGTGACGGAAGAACCAATATCAGAAGTACTCCGTAATAGATAATATAGTTATGTATTTCTGTCACTGAAATACCGTGATCTGTCATGAAAAACGGATCTATGGTTACATGGTTTTTCCCGAGGATGAAAGTCACAACTATAGCGGAGATCCACAGTATCCAGATAACGTATTTAATCTTATTCCTCCAGCCCTGCTTCGCGGACTTATCATTGCATCTTGCTACACATTCCTGTAGCCCTCCTGCAGGACAGAGATATCCGCAAAAGGCACGTCCAAAGAACACCGAAAAAATAAGCAAGCTCATAAAGACTATAAAGCTTCCGTTCATGATATGTTCTGATGCTGCCATGATTATCAGGTATGGTGAAAAATACCACGCTGTTATTGGAAACAGCAGGAATGATATGAAAATAATCGTTCTTCTTATTGTCTGACGCTTCATTGAACACTCCTTCACATATATCAATTAGATATATCATTTTGATATATATTATACCTCAGAATACTTCATGTCAACAGATGTTTTTTCAATGGTATTAAGCTCCTTATAGTATTCCAAAAACTCCGGAGTTTTTGACCAGTATTTTATTCCCCAGTTCTCGAAGTTCCACTCTTCCATATAATCATTGCACTCATAATCAATATAGAAAAGCTCTCCATCATGAACAACAAAATTCGTCGGGAAATAATCAATATTGGTCTTTGCAGGATATAGGAGTTCACACATTGCTTTTACCTGTCTTATATAATCAGGGTCCATCTGATCTCTGGCAACAAGCTCATAGATAGTCTCACCGTCTATGTATTCCTTTACAATGCGTTCTTTATCAATGTCAGCATCAATTATTTTGGGCATTCTGATTCCAATCGCCGTCAGTCTTCTGTAATCATTTATTTCAGACTGGATCTTGTCACCAAACTGGTAATATGCACAAGGCTCGTGGTGTATCTGTTTTAAGACATACTCCTTACCATCCTTTACTGCCAGGTATGAATATCCTCCCTTACCCTTGCCAAGGAGCTGCTTAATTTTATAGCTGACTCCATTAACGCTATATGCTTCTCCATGACCTGTTTCAAACATAAGACTCCCTTCCCTCTGTCATCAATCAAACAGCTTCAATAACAGTTTTCATAAACATGTTCTGACCGATAAGCATTCCGTCCTGTTCTGCGATAGAATGACTCTCTTACAAGATTTTCAACATCTCTATAATCTTTCTGTTTTGTTCGCGAGGCTATATGAACCGTAACAAGAATCATGAGAAAACTAAAGAAACGCTTGGTGACATGTATGACACGATTAGTATCATCTGCATAAACAAGCCTATCACACAATAAAAATAAGGTCGTCATCTACACGGATAACGACCTAAAAATCACTGATATTATATTTCTTGATTTCTCACTCTGTTGGAAGTGAGAGTGCTTTTTCATTAAACTCCATCACTGTGACATAGTTACAATATCATCCAAGCTGAGAACAGTATGTCATGTTCCTGATTTCAACGGAAAACAGATATCTATCTCCATGTATCCATCTTCCCTCATATCCCTATACACATCAAAGATAGGCCTCTCATCAAGCTCGTTACCGGTCCTTGAAAGCCATCTGCAGAATATCTCCTGGTACACCATATAGAGAAACTTTGGAAATCCCTTAAAATGATAAACTGCGTATTTTCCGCCATCAACTGAATGAGTAAGGATATCCGGATTCTCTTTTACCAGAGGGTTGTCAGCAGAAACAGTCTGACAAAGCTCATACATGCAGTTATTCTCATCGGTTATAGAGGGATCATCTATGGTGCATTCTATATACGTTGTACTCTCATCTGCCAGATGCCGATACTTATCAATGAACTCGCACCACGCATTAGGAAAATCGTGATAATTCCCCCGCTTCCTTTCATAAATAACAGTAAAATCCGCTAGGTATTCCACGGTGATCTGCTTTTCTGCCTTAGCCAGATCGTCCAACGTAAGTCCATGAGAAAAAGAGCTTTCTTCTACCATCTGCTCACTGTTTTTCCGAAAGCTTGCCGGCGATACTCCAAGATGCTTTTTGAAGGCAGTAGCAAAATTAGACGAGGAATATCCATAATCCTCGCCAATCTGCGTAATGCTCTTATCTTTTTCAACCTTCAGGCGCCATGCGCTTCTCTCAAGGCGAATCCTTTTGATGAACTGATACAGCGCCTCATCCGTATCTTCCTTGAACATACGGGTGAGGTGGTATCTGGAATAAGCGCAATGTCTTGCCACATCATCAACAGTAATGTCATCATCTATGTGGTCAAAGATATATGTGATCGCCTTATTGATCACTTCGCTCCTTATTGTAGAGCTTTCTCTGGTTTCCACGCCGGTTTTCCTTCCTCTAGCGCAAGCCTTTGCCTGTTTATAAGGCAAAACGAAACTACTGCAGTCAAAATCTCCGCCCCTGGTCCTGCCATCCATATTCCCTTCATCCCAAAGATCATAGGAAGAATGAACGTAAATGCAAGAAGCAGAACAATTCCTCTCAGTGATGATATCAGAGCCGAAGACTTGGCATCACCACAGCTTGTAAAGTACATTGAATTGATTACATCATAACCCATAACCAGGAAAGTAGCCAAATAGAACCTAAATCCTGTCACCACCATGTCCACCACGATATCGCTGCATCCAAAGAGTCCGGCGTATGATCTTCCCATAAGTAAGAAAATCGCCGCGATTGCTACTCCGATTCCAAAGAGTATCTTGTTTGTGATCTTCCTTAATTCTATTGCTGTCTCAAACTCTTTTGCGCCAAACATGAAACTTACAAGTGGCGTGAGCCCCTGCCCAAAGCCTATGCAGATCATGCTAAATCCATATACGACATAACCAAGGATGGTAAACGCCGCCACTCCTTCAGGCCCTGCGTACTTCATCAGTACGAAGTTGAAGACAAACATTGATATCGCACTGGCCATCTCTCCGATAAATTCGGAAAATCCGTTAAACATGATCTCCTTGTTGAGTGCCCTGTCAAATGCAAATCTGGTATAGGACAAGCCTGACGCTCTGGATAAGAAATATCCAGTCATAACCAGCGCTGTGATCGCCTGGACTGTAAGCGATCCTATAGCACTTCCAAACACGCCAAGACCTAAGCCGGCAACCAGCGCATAGTCCAAAACTGCGTTAAGCACGCATCCCGTGATGGTTATGATCATACATACCTGCGGCTTGCCATCCACCCTTATGAACATCCCAAGCACTGTTGTCAGCACCATTAAGGGGTAGTTTAGCAGCATGACTTTGTAGTATTCATTAAAAAATCCCGCCAGGGCCGCATCTGCCCCAAGCAGGTTCCTAACTGGCGCGAAAAGAACTGCCAAAAACGCAGATATTACAACACAGGCCACAAGCGAAGTAACGATAGTCTGTGAAAGCACTTCGTTGGCTCTTTTCCCATCTTCTGCTCCAAGAAGCCGGCCACATATAACAGTTCCTCCGACACCCACGCAAAGCCCGATTCCTAAGTAAAAATACAAGATCGGAAGTCCAAGGTTGATAGCCGCCAAGGCTTTCTCCCCCACATAGTTTCCAGTGAAATAACCATCCGTCATGGTTATAACCGTTTCCAGAAGCATCGCGATAATGCTCGGGATCGAAAAACCAAGAATCATCTTGAGTTTGTTTTCTTTGATTTGTTCAGTATTCATCTCTCATCCTCCTTCACTGACCTACAGTATAAGGAGAATTAAAATTCAACACTTCTGAATTTGTGCGTATCTACGATGAAAATTCCGGATTTGCTTTACGTACCTCGTATTGCTCAAGAAGCTCGTCAAAGGCCTTTCGTACATCGGGCGGGATGTCCTCATGTGCAATATATCCCTTTCCTCTGGGGCCATAACCTTTTTCATCATCCATAAGCCTCGGAATCTCTCCCATGATAAGGCTGATATACCGATCCATATCCCACATGCCTTTTATGTCCGATGAAAAAGAAATATCTCCATTTTTCCGGACCACCTCCGCCCGGTAGGTTGCGTAATTGATGATCTGAAGCTCCGGTCTGTACTTTCTCATCACGGCAGACATCCTCCGCTGCATGGTCGCATCCTGCGAAAGGATAATGCTCTTGCATGGTATATTGTTTTTTTCGAGAAGCTCCAGCAGATTAGTGATATTATTACCACAGTTGGTTGACGCAGTTTCCAGATAATCTGCGCTAAGTCCGAATTTTCTATTCAGATAGATATTGAATAATTCCGCTTCCTGCATATTGTATGCATCAACATCCGGAAAAAGAGCTTTCATTGTTTCCTGCAGGGTAGAAGTGGTATGTCCAAAGCCTCCGACGATTATATATGTCTTAGCGACATTCTCCCTCATCGCCTCAGCCATTACATCACCACCGCACAGGATGGTACCTCCAAACAGCGCCATCACATCAGCCTGATGGATATTGTATTTTCTGTAAAGTGCCTCTTCTGTAAGTTCCTCGACATCGCGCACCCCACAGAAGGCGCCTATTATATTTATGTTCTCAGCTGTATTCATCAGTTCTCCTTTTTTTGTTGAGCAGAAACGGTTCGTAGATAAAAAGTTAAAGATTTTGTCATCCCACATTGTATTCGGATATAACGCTCCACTTTCTAGGGACTTTGAGCGGAAAACTGAAATTAAATAGTGATACTATCCTTGTATTTTTCAAACAGCTCGTGTGAATATTCCTTCTTCATATCCGAGTCCCTTACGATACTCCAAAGAGACGCGGCTGCTTTCAGCCTTTCATCAAATATCTTCGTTGCATCATCCGCACAAAAATCTTTTACAAACTTATTCCAATGAAGTGCTGATTTATCATATTTGACGTATATCTTCTTCCCATAGTAGATATCCAGGAGATCTCCAAGCGTAAAAGATTCATCTCCATTTTCCTTTACAGCTTTAGCAGACGCAACCATGTCAACATTGAACTTGAACGGTCTTACTCCTGTCTGCTCCGCATAAAATACCCGAAATCTGTTGCCAAAAGTAAATCCACACTCTATAAGCCCTGTACTAAGAGTCAGTTCCTTTACCGTGATCTTTGTACTTTTTATTCTTCTCTTTTCTTTATGGGCTGTAATAATTGTATAACTGCTGGCATTCACAGTGATAATGCATCCTTCGATACAAATATACCAATTCTTTCCCTGCTTGCTTATCTCCGCCTTTTTTGACATTATCTTTGACTTGCACCAATCGACAACATCGACTTCACCAAGCGAAAGATTCTTCTTTATCCGATCCACCCCCATGGCAGTTGTATGTATTCTATCAATGTTATCAAAGAGTATCTGTTTATCCATTTATATTCCTCGCTTATCCGGAAAATCAACTTTCGGTTTAAGGATGTAAAACAAATACTTGATTGGGATACCCAAACTCCTCAGTCATTTCGCCCTCTTGAAATCCGAATTTTTTATACAAAGCTCTCGGAGCAATTCCTTTTTCATCATTTTCACGAAACGTTGATACCGTGATTTCCCTACTTCTATCCAATTCAGCAAGCGCTTTTCTCAGAAGGATTGAAGCCAACCCTTGCTGCCTGTATTCAGGATCCACAGCAAGACAACAGATCATATTTCTATTACGTGAAAACAGCTCGTAGCCCAATCCTCTTTCTTTATTTCCATTTCGATGACATTCCATGGCTGTTTGCTCACTATTTCCTTATCTATAAATCCAACCTTCTTATAACATTTATGAGCCAACTCGTTGTTTTCAAAAACACCGATGGTTACAACATCAACGCCAAGAATCTCAAAGGCATATTTCAGACCAACCTGTAACATCTGGGTTCCATAACCTTTGCCACGAATAGAGTCATCTACAACCACCCATCCAAAACGAAGTATTTTATTATCTCCGTGCAAATATCTCATGATAAAATGTCCGAAAACCCCGTTTTCATCAAATGCTATCCATGGATAAAAGTTATCCGGTTCTTTACAGTCACCATTATTCAGGCGGTATTTCTCATCAATAGTTTCTGCTGATATTGGAAACTCACCAAAGAGTTCTCCTCCCCATTTGAGGAATGCATCTTTATCTTTAACCCATTCTGCTATCTTTACGGCGTCACTACTTTTGTATTGTCGTAACCTAACCATAATCAATTACCTCATCGAACGATAAACTGGAATTCAAAACTTATACTTTATACATTTATTTCAATTTATTCTTTATTCTCAGACATGCTTCAGTATGCATGATCCAATGTCTGGAAAACGGCATCTGTATAAGTCCTCGTAAATCTTTATTGCACCAGTAATCAATCAACCAAACAGCATTCTCATCCGAACTGACTACACTCAACGCTTTCAGTTCTTCCCTTCGTTCATTCATTACCTTGATTTTAAGATCATTAAATGTAAGATTGCGAATAATATTCTCCGTACTCTTTTTTACATCTGCTATATACGAATACAATTCATCGATATCCAACTGCTTTGTAAAATCTGAAATCTGACCTTTAACAAGCTCATTTCCGGTTGTTATTATAGGAGAATTGATCCGGCTCTGATACTTTCCTGAAAACAATATTTCTTCATCTCCACATACAAGAGTGTTGGCAACGATATCCTCTATCCTAAAAATATGCCATAAAGAATAAGCAATATTTTTACTGTGATAACCGTCAGCATTCATAAAAGGCATAGCATCATAGTCTTCTCTGTCAAGATCAACCTTAAATGAAAGCATCGTATTCATCAGGTCGTTTCGCAATTCAAAAAGGACATCCTTACCCTCATTAAATGTATCTGCCTTTTTGATCAGCGACTGCATTCTTTTATTCTGTTCAGACCACTCTTTATTCATAGCTATTATTCCTCGCTGATATGATCCATTTGTCATCGTGCATTTAACTGAAAGATTCTTCTCCCTCATCACTCACATTTCTTAATATAATAAATGAATTCATTATCCCGACTCACTTCCACATATCCCAGCTTGGTATAAAAGGCGTTTGTTCTGACATTCCAAATGGGCGTATCTAATACAAATTCCTTTACATTTGAAAACATTGTCTCAATTTCCTGCATCATGTAGACTCCATAGCCTTTGCGATAATGCTCTGGGCTTACAAAGATCCTTCCAATGTTCAACTTGTCTTTTTCCAAAAATAGAATCGCACCGCCAACAATTAGTCCATTGTCCGTGAGCATATACAAATGATTTGTTCTGGCCATCTTTGTGTGATAAGAAACAGACATATATCCAGGTGGCCCACCAGCTGACGGTGCTCCAACCTGAACATCGCTATCAAAAGCTCTTTTAGATATTCCATTAAGTGTCAAAGCATCAGAAGTGCTTGCTTTTACAAATTGTAGGCTCATATCTTTACCCCCTTCTTTTCATCATCAGATAGCAGTTAATCCCACTCATTCGAAATATTCCTTCCGTTGCCCCTTGCAAACTCTGATTCTACTCCGTTATCTCTATCTGATTGCCTTCGATTACAACTATGCAACTTTCGTAATAATTATCACCAGTCGTACGCGGTCCACTTACAACCTCAAAACCGTCCTTTTTTAACCTTGTCGTTAGCTCATCAACTTTCTCTGTGCTACCAGCGCTAAAAGCAACATGAGCATAACCTGTACGATTCAAGTTCTTTTCCATATCTACAAGTCCAGGTTTATTCATTATTTCCAGCCTTGAACCATCCCCAAAGCTGATAAAGTACGATCTAAATCCTGTATTCTTATTGTGATAACCGGCATTAGAACTACCATCTAAATATTTAATAAAGAATTCTCTGGCTTCTTCTAGCTCATTTACATACAGGGCTACATGCTCTATTTTCATTAATCACTCTCCCGAATTTATATTTGTTGGTTTCTTTGCGCCAAATAAAATCGATATAGTTCTTCATTTGCAGCATTTATACATATGTCAAAGATCCACGGCATTTACTTCATCCTCTCCTCCGGCTTTTTCTTTGAAAACCATCCACGGAATATTCCACCCTTTACTATGGAAACCACTGTAAAGAATATATCCGCAGCCAGAATGAACAGGAACGAAGGCAGCATTATTCTCGTGTAATGCTTTCCATATTCCTTCCCTCGATTAATATAGGAGGCTATCCAGATGTCAAAGGTAATAATTCCACATCCAAAGAACAGAACCTCTGCTACATTCTTTAAAAAATTCAGCAAAACATTTCTGTCTAAAAAGTTTCCTGAATCAATCCCTGTAAGAATAAGGTTCAGTATCGTGACTGCAAAAACTACTACGATCATGATCCGCATCACATTCATCATGACTCCGCCGCCTATTCCCAAGCCACCGCACCACTTAATTTTACTCCTTATACAGAAGTTCTCCATGATCTGCATAAGCGGCTCATTCTGTCTGCCTTCTATAAAGCCATTATTTGCAATTGTATATACCCTGATCTTCGGATTATTGCTTTTGCACCAGACTTCCATCTCCCTTAGAAAAGGAAGTACGTGGGATGGGACGCCGTCCACATAAAGCGGCATTGCAAAAACAACTGCATCCGAATCCTCAAGTTCTATTAAGATATTCTCATAATCAGCCTTTGTACGGAGCTTCATTCTCTTTTTTGTTCCGGAAACAAAAATGCTTGTCATGTCGGCGATAAAACCTGATGCAGAAAGTCTCTTCTTGGGGCTGCAATCAATAAAAACTGTCTTCATATCTTCGATACCTCCAGGTCAGTGATATCATCCATAAATATAATTTCAGCAGACTGATATCCGTGGTTGATCCTATTTCTCTCCACCATCAATTCCCACGTACTCTTTTCATTATCACTAATATCACCGTAGACTATTACCTTCCATGTGCCCTTTCTTCCGTACCTTAAAGTATGATGCATCTCCCCTCCGCGATATGTGCTCATGGGAGTTGATGTCCCAATTGACCTGTCAAGAATGTTCTTAACCTCCGGGCTGTATCCGCCGTAGCAATTCTCAGTGATGATCACAAGGTCATCAGCCTGTCCGATCACCCTGCACATTTGATGAAGAGAATCCATCATGCCACAGGTTGCCGGGTGTCTTGTCCAGCAGTCAAAGCACCCCTGGCAAGGTGCATACTTACCATCAGCCCATATCACATCCGAAAGCTTTGTGCTGACTTGCTTATGAAAACTCTCGTCAAGATCGTGAATTATCATCCTCATATTTGTTCCTCCTTCACAACCTGATTATCTTCTGTTTTAACCTTTCAAAAATTCAAGAACAGCCTGATTAAACCTCCCTGGTTGCTTATTAGCTATAAAGTGATTGCCCTTAATGAAAGCAAGCTCAGAACGAGGAATTCTCGAAGCAATCAGTCTTGTGTGTTCTTCTTTTATCACGTCCCTTGTACCGGCAATAACCAAGGTTTTTGCTTGTATTAGTGCCAGTTCTTCTGGCTTCACATTAGGATTGTTTACCATCAAGCCAAGCATTTCAGCATTTAATCTTGCAGATTCATTTTTTCTGCAAATCTCATTGCAATCTTATAGCCTATTTCTATGGGAATCTGTCCTATTTTCAGTCCGATTAACTTAAAATTGCTGATCACTGAATTTCCTTTACCGAATGTTGTTACTTTCCGTATTCGTTCACATACTTGATCACATCATTCTTTTTATTAATTTTCTCAATTATTGACGTGTCCAATAAATTAAAAAAATCTTCAAACTGAATCTGCGAATTACTTCTTATTTTCTTAAGCATTTCAGTATCTTTCAGTTTTCTTTCCGCTTCGCTCCTAGGATATCCCTGCCCAAACGGTTCAGAAAAGAGCGCTTTTATTGTTTTATCAAAGTTTTCAACGCCTGCCCAAGTATAATCTTCGCCCAATGGAAGTGAAATAGCATTACCATTATTGATCTGTGCAAACAGATAAGCGTCCTTTGGAGTAGGCGCATATCCACAAATTACTCCAGGCATACTGTTACACGCCAGCATCATTCCCTGTCCGGATGAACAACCGGTAACAACAAAGTCAACTGCGCCGCTTGCAATTAGTATTCCAACAAGAACCGAAATATCTATATAGGAGTACTTTTCCTGCTCATCTAAAGTACAGCCAAAGTTTATGACTTCAGAATCTTTAGGGGCATATTTTTTTACAGTATTGAAAATAAGCTCATTTTTTTCAGCCTGAGAGCTCGCTTGAATTATTCCTATTCTCATAACGTCATCCTTAATGTATTTTGTGTTTACTTTTTACCTGCAATTCTGCAACAGATACATAGTGTTTAACGTTGAATACTTCAGGAGCACTTTCATTCAGCATCTGCATGTGATCCTCATTCCATGCGTGGAGCTGAGTTTCATCCATTGCCGCTCCTACTCCTCTGCAGGCGCGCATACGACCATGCCAGCATTCTCTTGTAAATGGAATATCAGTTCCAATCCATTTTGCGCCGTACCGGTGCATGTTCCGAGGAAGGACGCCGGTTCCTGTTCCAATATCGAGGACCTTCTGACCATCTTTGCACAAGCCCAGACCTAAAATGAATTGATAGAATTCATCGGGGTAAATATCTCTGTATTTCGCATAATCCTTTGAAGTATTGCCCCAGTCAAATGTCTTTCCATTATCAATATCTGAGAATTGCATATTAAGTCCCCCTATCCTTTCTTAAGTATATCAATTATTTAAGATATTGACGCTCTCTATAACTATTTCCGGTTCCGTCAGGTGAATATAATGAGTGCTTTTCTTAGCCTGGATCCATATTGCTCTTTTCGAATACCCTAAATACTCTTTCATGATCTCCTGCCACAGTTGTTCGATCCTGGCGGCAAAAGGCGGTGCCTGACACATCACTTTCTTTACAAAGCCTTTCATTCCAAGCTTAGTAAGCGTTTCTAAAAAAAAAAAGTTTTTACTCTTATCTACTCCGGATTTTTTAAACTCCTTCGCAGTTAATTCCTTCTTAAATCTATTATCTTCTGTAGTTAATGGGTCCAAAAGAATTAGTCCCTTTACCATCTCCGGATAGAGACCACAGAACTCGCTGGCATACAGTCCTCCCTGCGAATGTCCTATTATCACCAGCTTTTCATCATGCGGGATTTCATCTAGGAGATTCATTAATTCTTTAGCAATATTCGTAGGCGTTCTTTCTTTATCACTCTTATCACTGTGATTTATCCCGGCTCTTTCATAGACAAGCACACCGTGATTCTCTCCAAGTTCTCTTGCAAGCGCTTCCCATTCAGCTATGCATGCTCCAAGGCCCATTTCTATTACGATATCTACAGTTTTACTTCCAAAAATCTTATAATTCATGATAGCATTCCTCTTTTCGATTCATCCTATCATCCTCAAAATAAAACAGACCCAAATACACTTATTTGAGCCTGTTCTGCACTTATAATATTATATTTATTTCAACGTTTACAGAACACTAAATGCCATGTCATACATTTCTCCGGCATCATTGGTATTTCTAATATAATTTGGCTCATCCGGCTCATATCTGACATATTTTTCAACTTCTTCAATAAGGGCCAGGTAACATATCGCTAATGCGTATCTGATCTCTGTCTCTCCAGAAAGAACCAGTTTTTCTTCGGCAGTCTCATTATAGATATCAAGCTCTTTCTGTTTTGTTGACAACGGTGCTTTTTGCCCGGTACCAAGGGTTATGAAATCAGCTACAGGATCACCCCAAAAACCTCGCTCAGGATCAATCCAGCAGATCTTGCCATCGTGATAAAGGACATTACTGTCCCAAAGATCAAAATTCACCATTCGGCAAGGTACACTCTTAAGGAGCTCTGCATGTTTATCAATATATGAAATGAACTTCTCCCCATCCGGTGTCTCGTACCCAAGCTCCTTGCAATCCTTAACGAGATTCCCTGCCATGGACTTTAGTGCATCATACCATGTATCGTGGAGTCCGGATTGCCTGTAACCAAACCTGTCATTTTTGATCCTGTGTATCTTGGTAAGCATTTCTATTTTCTGCTTCTGAACGTTTTTGTATTCATTATCCGAGAAGTTTACTGCCCACAAGGGTTCTCCTTCCATCATCTGCATGATAAAGCAATTACTCTTCACAATATCTTTTGAAAAATCAGATACATACACTTCCGGGCAAAGAATATCTGTGTTCTCATGCATCATCCTATACCAGAACACTTCTGATTCCATCATGTTTTTCTCATATGAAAGAACCGTAGCACCCTCCGGAGGAGCTATCTTGAGGGCAAAACTCTTTCCGTCATCAAGTATTACCTTATATGCAGAATTGAACTCTCCATTACCAAGTGGTGCTATATCTGACACATTCCCAAGCTTATGGAATGCGAAAAGCTCCTTTATTTCTTCTAGGGTTGCTTCATATTTCGTTTTACTCTTTATCATCCTGACTCCTCTCCTGCCCTTTCTCTTTTTCCCACTCCGTACGCGAAATTGCATACGCGTAAGATATTTCATTCTTGGGATCAGGGTATTCTTTCACTTTTTTCATACCATTGCCCATAGCTGTTGAGTAGGAGCCAATATTGGTATACTTCATATAAGAGTAAATCTTATCATAATCTGTATTCTCAAATGCCCAGTCTCTGCATGCGCGCGCAGCTTCTTTTGCAAATCCCTGTCTCCAGAATTTCTTGTTAATGTGGTAGCCTATTTCTGGCAGCAATTCTCCGTCAATATTCTGGATAGTAATACCACAATCGCCTATGAATTCTCCTGTCTTTTTAAGTGTGACTGCCCAAAGGCCGAATCCATAGGTTTTATAATTATCAAGATTCCAGGTTATCCATCCCATTGTCTTCTCTTTATCAAACGGGGCAGGATAATGCTGCATAGTCTCAGGATCGGATAATATTTCATACAAGGCATCAAAGTCATCTACAGTGAATTCTCTGAGGATCAATCTCTCCGTTTCTATTTTCATAGTAACCTCCCTGATCATTCAAACTAATCAATTATTTTGTTTGGCCATTTACAGATTCCCACCTCAAGTGCTCTTTCTTCCTTAAGATGAAAATCTGCATATTTACAGTACCAACAGCCTTTCAAGCTTGGAATCGCATCCTCTCTTGGGGTGTATGCAGGGCAGATATCCTCTGGCCATACACTTCCCTCTCTCTTGGGAATATCGTAATTGTTTGATTTATTATCCATTAAAAGTAACTCTCCTTATAATGAACTTCCGCTCTCGCATTCGCTCGCCGGAAGACGCGCGAACCAAGCTCAAAAGTACTTCGCTAGGTTCTTACAGCCTAAAGTCCATATAACTATCCATAACTTCAGAATATCTGCTCTTTGTCACAGGTATCTGTTCCCCACCGCGAAGCGTAATATCTATCTTTGTCAATTTATCAATCGCTGCTATATTCACAGCTATTGATTCATGGCATCTTACAAAATCTTTGCTTGGATGGTTCTCTGAAAGATATTCAGCAAATCCTATCCTTAAAGTTGGGGTTGATATGATCTCACCATTATCCATGTGATATGAGACCACGTGATTGCGATATTCTATATAAAGAATGTCACTAAGGTGCAGGGTCTGCATACCACCCTTGATCTTTATACAAACACTTTTATCACTACCAATATCCACGCGGGAAATTGCCAGATCAAGAGTTGAAAAGAACTTTTCCTTTTCAATCGGCTTCAAAATATAATTTATGGGATTTACATCAAAAGACTCCAGCGCATATGAGCTCTCAGAAGTTGCAAAAATGATCTGGGCATCCGGCTGATTCCACCGTAGTTCTCTGGCAGCCTGTATTCCTGTAACCATTGGCATAACTATATCCAAAATGTAAATATGGGGCCTGTAATGCTCGCACTCCTCTATAAGTGTGTCCGGGTGATCAAATACCCTGACATGTGCTTTTATAGATTTTTTCTTCAAATAGTCCTGAAGAAGGACATGTACCTTTTCCCGATCAGACTTGTCATCATCACATATAGCAATACGTAATTCAGAATCCTCAATAAAATCCTTATTTTCCATATAACCCCCTGTAATAGTATGATTGACTATATCAAACCAATTATATCAGAGTTTTTCATTCTTAAAGTCTCATTTGCCCTCAAGTCTGCGTTTTGCATCAGAATTAGTACTGATAATCTGGGAAAGCTTTGAGCATGCATTCATTTCATGGCAATCTCCACAAGTCTCAACTTTTCTTCCCAGTGCGCACTGTCTGATCTCGCACATGGACTGGCAATATGGGAACTTCACCCCCGTAAGCCTGCAGCCTACGCAGTTGATCATGTCGGGTGTTATTTCTACACCATTGAGCTTTGACCACTCTTTGGCCACTTTTGCTCTTAGATCGTTGTTGTCATTAACTGTTGCTATACGCGCTTCACACTGTTCACAATCAAGTCCGCAAAATGCGATATAATCTGTCATGGCTAATCTCCTTTTCCAAATATGTTTTTCTCTTCCTGTTCTAACTTTATCACCAAATAAAAACAGACCTTATCACTTACACTAATAAAGGTCTGTTTTACACTTACTTTTATGCTTTTTGGGAGCTGCTTAGTCAAAGTTCTTTCCAAATTTTCCAAGTAGCAAAAACGTTCCCAGCACTGCATTGAAGGTTACTGCCGAAAAGGTGCTGAATCTCTCAAATAGCCCGAATACTGCCTTTGGCATGATTCCTGTCCCAATAGGTCCAAGCAGCATTGCAGCAAGGCACACACATGCCCAGATAAAAAGAGATTTCATCCCTTCTTTTTTTGCTCCAATTATTGACAGGATCAGCGCCGTCAGTGAAAAGATCACCACAAGGGCAGTCACTATAAGGTGCATCACGTTCTGAGGGTGACTACTGTCAGCATCTGCCACCCATGGAAAGAGTTTATAACCAACATCAGAAATCCATTCCATAGCTGCAAAGAAATATATTCCCAGCCTCAAAATCTTAATCTTAAGATTCTGAGATGCCACGCAGACAGCCATGATAGAAACAAGTCCACAAGGTCCATACAAGGCATTCAGCTGCCCTGCAAGCTCCGCAGATGGAGCTCCAACAGCACTTAGATCACTTACCGCCATGCTGAGCCAGTCATACCCCGGATAGGCAAGAGGCGAAAACACAACCATTGCCGTGTATGAAAGCAAACTGATAATTCCACAAATACCAAGTTTTGATAATTTCATAAATGTATCTCCTTTTGGGGTCTTGCCTTAGTATGATGTGCCTTTTCAAGCATGTGTTATTGCCTGCATCATATATTCATCGCCGCGGCTATCCTCAAAGAACTTCCCTTGTACAAAGAACGTAGTGTCTTCCTCATGGAGCTCGCTCTTTACAAAGCCACTGGTATCCTTCGGTGTAAAGCAAAGAACAACTTTCTTTACCTGCGATCCAAATGCCCTGATAACCTCATCTACTGCCCCGGCACCAATGATTGTGTGTAAGATCAGTGTGTCATCCTCCACTTCAGCAATAGCGTAGCTGTTGCACTCCTCAATATAGAACAGGTTCTCCGTCATGAACTGCGACAGATAGAACATATACAATCCGGGATTATCGACCATATAAAGCTGAGCGTTCTGTTTTTTTGTATCTAAAATCTCTACAGTCCTGTCGAAATCAATCTTATCCCTAAGCAGTACATTTTGTGCAGTGCATTCGCCAGATATTGTCACATCTTTTGTAAACTGATATTCTTTTGCTTCTCTAAACCCAAATTTTGGATAAAACTCAAGTACAGAATCATTGGCAAAAAGATATATCCCATCTACTTTTCCGTCATAATCTTTCATGACCTCTTCCATCAGGGCTCTTGCATACCCTTTTCCTCTGTAGTCATCATCTGTCATGATCGTTCCAAGTTGTATAAGCTTAACCAGCTTACCCTTATAGTTCATATTGCAGGCGTTGACTGAAACATTTGAAACAACCTCTCCGTCTAACACCACCGAATATGGGATGTAGTTGTCCTTCCAAAATCCATTTCTATACCAGTTTTCGAAGTTAAGCCCAAAAGTCCTTTCCGCCAATCTGTTAAAAGATGCTCTAAGAGCTTCATTGTTTCTATAATTCTTTTCTATGCAAAAGTCCTTAGTCCCATCTGCTCTCTTCATAGCATTCTTAATTATTGTATCTTGCATCATACTATTTCCCCTCCAGTGCTCAATCACAGTCAAATATTGCCTTGCTCTCAAGTCTGTCTCCATAAGTATCCTTCCACTTCTTATGCACCTCAGATGCATCAAAGCTATTTAGTCCTTCCGCTGACAGATTCATCTCTATCATGATGCTGTATCTGTTCTCTCTGGTACTGTTGGACTTATGTATCACAAATGACTCCACACCTGGGATTTCCAACGTAGCGCCAAACAACTCCTGGATCTCTGGGAGTAATTTCTCCGTATCGCGCCTATCTTTAAACTTAACAATTATGTAATGCTTCATTAGTCAAATCTCCTTTGGACTGTTTTGCACTGATTTACTTCTTTAGCAGCTTTTTTGCCTTGGCGCACCGCTTAAAGTACACTACATGCTCCAATCAAGCCAGTACAGGTATAATTTTTCCTGATTCTATACAATATCTATCTGTTGCTATCCTATCAACAAAGACCTTATCGTGAGACGTAAACAAAAGCGTTCCCTCATACTCCATTAACATTTTCTCAAGAGCCTCTACCGACGGAATATCCAGGTAATTAGTAGGTTCATCAAATATCAACAGATTAACATCTGACACAAAAAGCATGGCAAAAGAGAGCTTCATGCGCTCGCCACCGGAAAGCTCAAATGCCTTTTTATTCATATCTCTTTCTGATAATAAGAGACGGGCAAGTACTATCCTGGAAAGGCTCTCGCTCTGGATACTGACTCTGCGCACATTTTCAAGCACTGTCTGTTCAAGATCAATCTGTGACATGTTCTGCCTGGCATATCCAATTTTCGCTCCGGGAACAATATGTATTCCCTCATACTTGTCACTTATCAACTCAAGAAGTGTTGTCTTTCCCACACCATTTCCACCGATAAGAGCTACCTTGCTGCCATTTCTGATAATAAAGTCAGCATCATCAAATATCATATGGTCATCATAATGAAAAGAAATATGCTCTCCTCTAATGACAATAGGATTCCTTGGTGGATTGGTCAGTCTGAAATCCGGTCTTGCTGTGAGTTCTTCCTTCGGTTTCTCTTTAACCTCCATATGTTCAATGCGCCTGAGCACATTTGTGGCACTTTTTTCTATTCCTCGCGCTTTGTCTTCAGGCTTCCTGTTGCCGCATAAGCTGATGGCCTTTGCCTCGCTTGAAGTAAGATTCCTTGGTTTTTTCTCAACAGTTTTTGCCTTTGCTTTTTTCTGAGTATAAACCCTCTGAAGCCGCTTTTTCTCTGCCTGGTAGTTCTCATACTCTGACTGCATGGCTTTAAACTGTTCTTCTTTTTGAATTACATAGTCATCATAATTACCCGAATAACAGTTAAGCTTTCCAAAAGAAATCTCTACTATACGGTCACATATATCATTCAGTACCGATCTGTCATGACTGATCATTACCAGCGTTTCTATTTCTTTTAACCGCTTCTTTAGCATCTCCACGCCTTCATAATCAAGGTTTGATGTCGGCTCATCCAAAAAAGCTACTGCATGAGGACATGAAAATAACTGAGCAAGCCTGATCCTTGTGTCTTCACCGCCACTTACATTATCCTGCCAAAGCTTTTGGCTTACGCCCATTTTGCCCGCTTCGCTAAAGTCTGTCTCGTAGTATGCGTCGCTCCCGCCAAACTGTTCAAAACAGAAAGGCTCACAGTCTCTTGAAACGAAGCCTTTAGTTGGCTCTAATTCACCTGAAAGGATTTTAAGGAGCGTAGTCTTTCCAGCACCATTCATTCCAACAAGCCCAACTTTCTCGCCTTCATACAGGTAAAATCTGTCAAAATCTAGAACTGTCTGCTCACCAAATGAATGTGCTATATTCTCTGCTTTAATCAGTAATCTCTTAGACATATACAAGCCTCCCTTGTCGGCTTTTTAGTAAAAAAACTAAATAAATAGCCTATCCTGCGTACGCAAAATAGACTCATACAAAAAAGACCTATATATGACAGGCTTAGAATGCATGATAATCCAATTTAAGCGTACACATAACACTGCTATCAGAAATAGCAGCAACATCAACATGTTCACCTAAATCAAATTATCTAATAATCATTCCTTCACCCTACGAAAAATCGCCCTTTCATTTATAAAAAGATGATAGCATATGCTCCAGCTCAGAACAAGCCTTTACACTGATTTAGGCTTGTTTTACACTGATTTGCATTTACTCATTATTTTTCCGTCTTTCCAGACTATATCTATAGTTTTATTCCCTTTTAGCTTAAGGCCTTTTATACTTCCGCTTTTCCATTCTTTTGGAAGTGCCGGAAGCACAACCGGTCCGTCTGAAGTGTCATGAAGCAACATATTGGCAATCGCTGCAGTAGCGCCAAAGTTACCATCAATCTGAAAAGGTGGATGATTATCAAACAAGTTATTCAGAGTAGATTTGGTCAGAAGCATATTTAAGTGCTCAAGGGCCTTCTCTCCATCATGTAGCCTTGCATAGAAATTAATTATCCACGCCCTGCTCCATCCGGTATGTCCGCCGCCATTTTGGAGTCTTCTGTCAATTGTGACTCTTGCTGCATCTGCAAGCTCTTTTGTGGACTGAACTGAGATCTGATCTGAAGGGAAGAGACCATATAACTGTGAAATATGCCTGTGTCCCGGCTCTTCCTCCTGATAGTCTTTTGCCCATTCCATTATCTGACCATGCTTCCCGATATTTGTTGGACGCAGCCTGTCTTTGGCTTTTTGCATTTCATCAATTTCTTCATCATGCCTGCCAAGAACATCAGAAGCTGCAATACATTGTGTGAAAAGATCTCTTAAGATCATGTTGTCCATCGTTACACCATATCCATTGCAGCCTTTATGGAATGTGTCAATTATATATGTATTCTCAGGGGATACAGAAGGGCAGGTAACAAGGTATCCGTCCTTATCTTCAATAAGGAAATCCAAAAAGAATCTGGCTGATTCAAGCATAAGATAATAATGTTTTTCCAAAAAAGCTTTGTCACAGGTATACTCGTAGTGGTTCCAAATATGGGTGGACAGCCATGCAAAGCCCATTACCCAGTATGTCCCGGGAATCCATTGATCCTGAGGCGCAGTATCTCCCCATATATTTGTGTTGTGATGAGCAACTATTCCTCTGCAGCCGTACATTGAAGAAGCAGTTTCTTTTCCATGCTCATACATTCTTTCCATCAGATCAAACAGTGGAAGGTGACATTCGGAAAGATTACAGATTTCCGCCGGCCAGTAATTCATCTCAGCATTGATATTTATGGTATATTTACTGTCCCAGGCAGGTGTAAAACTGTCATTCCATATTCCCTGAAGATTTAGTGGCAGTGATCCGGGTCTGCTTCCGGAAATCATCAGATATCTTCCGAAATTGAAATATAGAACATAAATACCAAGATCTTTTACTTCATTCCCCTTATCAACGCATTCTCTTACAAGCTCAAGCCTTTTATCTGTCGGCATTTCTTCATAGCTTCTGTCATCTGAATCCAGAGAAAATGAGACTCTGTCAAAGAGCTTTCTGTAATCGGCTAAATGTCTTTTAATTAGCTCTTCATATGACAAATTGGATGCTAAGCTGCACTCTTCACAAAGCTCTTTTTCAAGCTCTTTATATCTGGATGTAGATCCACCGTCTATGGTCAAAAGCACTTCGTCTGCTTCTTTAACAACAAGACTCTCACCTATTACTGCAACCTGACCTCCTACGGCATTTGCAGTAACTACTACTCCAAAGTCCATTCCATCACTGCCAAGTTTGCCATAAAGATAAATAGTATGGTCATTTATTTTCTTAACTGCCTGATACTCTCGTCCTCTTGTCAGTAATGCATCAAAAGATATACTGCCGCCTTCAGAAGCTGAGATACGCATAAACATGCACTTATTAGGATAACTGGAAAACATTTCTCTCTTAAAAGCTATGTCTCCAACTTTAAACTCTGTAGTTGCAACTGCGTTTTCAATATCCAGAGATCTACAGTAATTTGTCATCTCACCATCTCTATAGTCAAAAGATATCTCGAGATTCCCCAATGTCTGATAAGGCTGCATGCTCTGAGGTATTCCGGAAAAAGCCCTTTTTAAAAGCTTTTCACCTTCTTTTATATTTCCATCCATCAAAAGTTTTCTTACTTTTGGAAGGTTCTTTAGTGCATCCGGATTATTCCTGTTTTTATAGCCTCCCAGCCAGATGGAATCTTCATTCATCTGTATAAGCTCTTTTTCCACCCTGCCAAATATCATGGCTCCAAGCCTTCCATTCCCTACAGGCAAGGCTTCATTCCAATTTTCAGCCGGATGTTCATAGTATAATTTTGTATTCCCCATTGTGACATTTACTCCCCATTTTCTCTTAGAAAGGATTCGCATACATTCTCAAGGGCATCAGCTGCAGCCCAGAGATTATAACTAAACCATGAGCTATATGGCCTTCCATCGCTGTATCTCTCAACAGTAAGACCATCACTTGGACACCACCGCTCAGATAACACCCCGTACCTTCCATAACCTGTTTTTTCCGGATACAGTTCAAGAGTCTGCATGAGCCATGTGATGCCATCCTGTCCTCTTAGTCTATAATACTCATCATTCAGGCTGTTTCCAAGATACAATATATCTTCATTTACAATAGCTCCCATAGGATGAATATGAGGATTAGATACTGATGTCACGCTACCACCACAGCTGTTCCAATCGCTATATTCTTTTTTTAATGGTGCAAAATCAGGTCTGGTCTTATATCCATATCTCCATAAAAACTCATAGTCTGCTCCATCCTTCAGATAATCAAGATATTTATCCTTCCCTGTTAGTTCATGCATGATCCTGGATGCCCTGATAAAACTTAGATTTCCTTCTTCATCCACAGACTTCCAGGTATCCATAGGCGTGCCTGAGCAGCATAAATTACGCACATCCTTATAATAATAATCAAGTGCCTTATCTACTGATTCAAGATATTTTTCATCATGTGTCAGTTCATAGCAGTAAGCACCCGCAGCAGCAAACCAGCACCCAGCAAAGCCATCCCAATCAAGAACTTTAGGCTTTTCAACACTGTAAGTATATCCATAATTCCCATCTTCCCTCTGAAGCGAGATTACAGTGTCCATCACTTTAAGTGCTGTTTCAAGCCATTTTTTATCATAGGGCTTCCCTTTTAGTTTTAAATATCTTATGGTCTTAAGAATATAATGAAGCGCGCTTCCATTAGTGTATGAACAGTGACAGTCTTTGGTCAGCCCAAATCCTGACCACCAGCCATTAACGTTACTGCCATCAATTGGTGTCATGATATCGTTGTACAATCCTGACTTTTCATTATAAGAATCTGTTATCCTGTCTATTATTTTCTCACCAGACATAGCTTCATTTAACAGCTCATCCGCCTCATTTCCAAGGACTTCTCTTGTCAATACAAGTGGGTAAGCCAATACTCCTCCACCTGTCCACCCAATCTCTACAACGTTTCTCCATGGCTTAAGTTCCATATCAAGCGGCGGTTTGCATTTTACATTGGTATATTCACCTTCTTCTTTATTCCAATTGACTTTTACAAAGGCTTCCAAGAGTCCTCTTGCAGCTTCCTTATATGTTTTTTTATAGCAAGGTTCCTCATGCCTGTCTTCATATTCCATCCTAACTATTTCATGAATGAGCCTCCTGTCACTTCCCTCAAAGAAATAGATATATCCGGAAGTTTCTGCTTTATTAGCTCTGTCATATGTAGAGGGAGTTGGTATTCTTTTGCAGGTAGCTGTGCAAGGATAGTTTGTATATCCGAGCGATACCCCAATATAATCAGGCAGCTCGGACATCAGCCCATTGTGGATATCTCCTGAATATGGTTCCACTGACATTCCCAAAACACCCTGTCCAGTACATATTGCAGATATTGGCATAGCTGCTCTGTCTGCCCTAAATTCCCACTTTGGACTACAGAAAAAATATCTGTTGTTATCATTTGTTAAGAGAGGGAACTCCCCAGGAACCACGAATGGCTCATTGTTATTTCCAAAAATATTGCATGGAATCACATGAAAAGCTTCCCCACTATTTTCAGCAAGTCTTAGTTTGAACCTCAAGGCTGTAGGATATTTTGCCTCAAAAGAAACACTATAGAATAGTCTTTTATCTCTTTTTTCAAGAACCAGGCTATAAATCCCCTGATTGTCATAGTCGCTGAAATGAATCCCTGAGTACGCATCTCCTTGTGCCTCTTTTACCGGAATCCATACACTTTCCTTTACATATTCAAATTCAATTTCAATTCTAGTGTTTTTATACTCAAACTGCATGTTTTAACTCCTTGTCTATGATAAAATGAATAATAGTTTTTAACTTGGGGGAATTTCTGATGAGGCTTTACAAAATCGTTGTTGCTGATGACGAATCAAAAATCAGAGAAGGACTTGTCAATCTTTTTCCGTGGAATAATCTGGGCTTTGAGGTAGTTGCTGATTTTTCAAATGGTCATGAAGTTCTGGATTATCTTGACATGCATAAAGATGTAGATGTGGTTCTTACTGATATTCAGATGCCTGACATCAATGGAATAGAGCTTTCTGAAGCTCTTCTTGAAAAAGATATCCGTGTAATATTCTTTTCAAGCTATCAGGATTTTGCTTACGCAAAGGCTGCTATTACCAATCATGTCTTTGAATACCTCACCAAGCCAATCAAATATGAAGATCTGGTGTCATGCTTCAACAAACTACGGACTGTTCTTGACAAAGAAGCGGAATCAAAAGTTTTTTCCTCACAAAAAACAGAAGCATCCTTCGCACCTTCTACTGACAAAATAGATCTTGTAAAAAAAGTCTTAAAGTATATTGAGAATAATTACAGAAAGTGTTCTCTTGAGGAAGCTGCTGGAGATGTCTTTATGTCGCCCAGCTATCTATCAACTGTTTTTAGCAAAGAGACCGGAATCACATTTAGTGAGTATCTGCAAAAAGTACGCATGGAACACGCTTGTGACATGCTAAAAGACCCATCTGTCAAACAGTACCAAATTGCTTCGCTGGTTGGATATGATAATCCCAAGAACTTTTCTCGCGCTTTTAAAGCATATTTTGGCATATCTCCACAAGACTATCGCGCCAAGCATTTTTCAAAAACAGAGGACAGTCCATTATGATGCTTCGAAAGTTCTTCCTAAAGAGATTAAAAAAATATACTCTGATTCTGTTCCTTCCTTTATTTGCAGTTATGCTGGCAACACTATTTTTCTTTTCCAGAAATCAGATCAACTATATCAAAGTTGAATCTAAATCTTCAGCTGATCGACTTGAAACCAACATAGATCAGCTCTTTTCTGATGTCATATATCAGCAGAGCATCATAACCGGCAATCCCAGTATTATTCTTTCACTTAGAAAAATGCTTACTGATATGACTATGGATTACAGCAACTATTCCATGTTTAATACCATGACCGGGCTTATACGCAGTGTCAACATGGCTAATCCTTATATCATTAGTATCTACTACTATCAGGACGGATGCAGCAGAATATATAGCTCAGAAGATGGGATTGAAGAGATCAGCACTTTTCCAGACAGCACCTTCACCAATTATCTGGGGCGTGCCAATTCGGGTAAAAACTACGTAACTACCAGAAAATACATAACTGATTCTTTTTCAAAGGAAAAAGAAATCCTGACCTTTTATATGTCAATGCCGACAATGAAAGGAACTGCTGTAATAAATATCTCCATGGACAACCTTATATCAAGAATGAACTCTCTTAGGGCCAATCCTTACGAGTCTCTTTTTGCACTAAATGACAACGGAGAGATTCTTTTTTACTCCTCTGACAACGTACGTTTATCTGAAGATGACTTGTCTGTTATCACTAATAAAGCAGCAAACAACAAAAATCTCTCAAAAGAATGGATAAAACTTGGGTCGAAAAACTACTGGATCAGCACATACTACGGCCCCACAACAGACATTTTATATGTATCTCTTATCTCTTCTGATGTTATTTTGGCATCCATGAGAACCACTTTATTGGGATTCCTCATAATATTTGTCGCCGCTTTTGTTGCTGTATTTATTATTTCTTACAGAGTAACCAATGATTCCTTCTCACATATCCAAAAGATCATTGATACTTTTTCAGATGCCGAAAAGGGAATATACCCCGGTGAAATTGATCAAAAAATCAACGATGAGTACGATATTATCCTCATGAACATACTTAAGCTATTCCTTAATTCCACATTGCTAAAAAGTAATTTGGAAAGGCAACGATTCGAAAAGCAGGTTGTTGAACTTGCCGCACTTCAGCTACAGATCAATCCTCACTTTTTGTCTAATACTCTACAAACCCTTGATTTTGAATCGCGCAAGTTGTCGGGAGGAAAACCTACTCAGCTCAATCGTATCATTACAGATTTGTCTGATATTTTGCGCTATTCATTAAGGCCATCAAACACTCTTGTCCCTCTAAAGGAAGAACTTGATGCACTGAAAAAGTATATAGACATCCAACAATACCGCTTTGGGGACGCTTTGGTGTTTTATACAGAGATAGATGATGCAGCTCTAAACTTCTATGTTCCAAGGCTAATATTGCAGCCCATCGTTGAAAACAGCATATCGCACGGAATCCTGCCTTCTAACAGGACCGGATTTATAAAATTAAAAGCTCTTTCAAATGGCGAACGCCTTACAATTAGTGTAACGGACACAGGTGTAGGCATGAATCGTAATGAGCTGGTAAAGCTCCGCAAACAAATAAACTCTAGTAATAACAATAATATAGGTCTTTCTAATGTTAACCGCAGACTGATCCTCACATATGGTCCTGAATCCGCTCTTCACATCATCAGTAAAGAAAAATATGGGTGCAGCATTAGCTTTTCAGCCTTTCAATCCCTGAGTAGCAATGCCTTCAACAAAGTATTTTTGAGCACTGAAGAAGAGAATAATAAGCGGGATATTTGAAACAAATGCCATTGCCATTACCTTATTCCATGGTATTACCGACTCAGCATCTATCGATAACTTAAGTGCCAATGAAATCGTGTATTTTTTAGCCGAGTTGATATACAAAAGGGGATTCAAATAGTCATTATAAGTCCATATGAACTGAAAGAGCCCTGCTGAAAATAAAGCCGGTTTCATCAGCGGAATTAGTATCTGTACAAAAGCTTGAAAAGATCCGCAACCATCGATATACGCGGATTCATCAAGTTCTTTTGGCAATCCTCTCATGAACTGTACAAGCATAAACACAAAGAAAGGATATGTTCCAAGTACAGCCGGCGCATAAAAGGGCATGTAGGTATTGACCCAGCCAAAGCTATTAAAAAGCGCATATCTTGGTATCATTATTACTGCATTTGGCAGCATTAGAGTCGATATCAAAAGCATAAAGAGTGGTTTTTTTCCGGGAAACTTAAATCTGGCAAATCCATACGCAACCATTGAACATGATGCTACTGTAAAGATCACAACAGGAATGACGATAAGAAATGTATTTTTAAAATATGTTGAATATGTAATTCCTGCTGTTCCTTTCCAACCTTCGATATAACCGCTAAAATCAAATGAATTTGGTAACAGTTTAAGCGAGCCAAATATTTCCTCATTTGTCTTAAATGTAGCAAGGAACATCCATAAAATCGGAAATAGCATTAAAACTCCCGCAACTGTAATAATAACATTAGCTACATAATGTCCTATCTTATTTTTCTTCATAATATTAAAAATCTCCCGCATCTGAATAGTACACTTTTCCTGATGAATATCTGAACAGAAGTAAAGTCACCACCATGATTGTGGCGAAAATAACCCAGGATATAGCGCTTGCGTATCCCATTTTGTAATAAGAAAAAGCCTCCTGATATAGCTTCATTCCGAGAAGATAGGTCGATTTTAGAGGCCCTCCTTTTGTTATTACAAAAGCATTAGTAAATGCCTGAAGCGCATTGTTGGTCTGCATTATCACGTTAAAGAAAATAATTGGCGATATCTGGGGAATAGTCACATTCTTAAACTTATCCCATGCGCCTGCTCCGTCTAGATCAGCTGCCTCATAAAGATCCTTGGGAACATTCTTAAGCGCAGCAAGCATCATAACCATAGATGAACCAAACTGCCATATTTCCATCATGCATATGGTGGGAAGCGCTGTTTTTGTATTTCCAAGCCACTGTAGCTTGGGAAGTCCAAAAGCACCAAGAATCCCATTTATTACGCCAGTATCCATGAACATCAATCTCCAAAGAATACAGATAGCCACACTTCCTCCAAAGAGTGATGGTATGTAATATATTGTTCTAAGTCCATTAATGCCCTTCATATCGCGATTCATAAGCATTGCCACTATCAGGGCCATTATTATTTTTCCTGGTACTGTATAAAGCGTGTATATCCATGTAACTTTAAATGAATTCCAAAACTCAGGATCAACAGTAAACAAAGTGATATAGTTCTTCAATCCAGAAAATTTGGGGCTGGACATTATGCTATAGTCCGTAAAAGAATAGTAAAAAGACTGAATAAAAGGTATCAGCTGAAGGACCAAAAAGCCAATAAGCCAAGGTAGGATGTAAATATATCCTTTCAGCTGTCTCCTGTCATGACTGGATATTTTATTTTTCATTTTTAATTTCTCCGTGAATTTTATAAGAAAGGGGCTTCGGATTATTGAAGCCCCAAAAGAATACTGCAGAGTGTTATTTTTTGCTATCCAGATAATTCTGGAATAAGATAATGGCATCATCAGCAGCTTTTTCAGGTGTTTTTTCTCCATAAGCAACCTGCATGATCATATCGCTCATAATAGCCATCGGTTCCTCTTCTGTAGAAAGGCCCATTTCATATGTTCCATTATATTTTTGGCATACATCAACTGTCTCTTTTGCTATTCCATCAAGAAGTCCATTCTCTGCGCATACCTTCTGTCCAACTGATGTAGGTGGTACTGAACGAACTGTTCCAAGTATAGCGGCTGCTTCTTCATCATTATAGAAATAGTCAAGGAACATCATAGCTTCCTTTACATGTTCTGACTTTTTGCTCACAACAAGATACTGAGGGCAATTGCAGTAGAATCCATCGTCCTTGGCGCCTTCCATGACAGGAAGATTTGCTGCTGCATAATTAAGTCCTGATGCCTTAACCGCAGGTTCTGCTGTAGATGTATAGCAAAACATTCCAAGATATGAGCCGTTAATCCAATTAGGATCTGTCTGAAGAGATTCATTGTAGGACTCTGTGCTTGATGCTGATGCTATAACTCCGTTGTCATAAAGCGATTTTATATATGACAATGTCTCAACCAACTGGTCTCTGGTAAATCCCATCTCACAGGTTTCATCAATAAAGAATGTATTTCCTGTAAGCTGTAATAAATATGGTCTTAAAACAGCTGTTGTCATCATTGTTGAATCGATTGTAAGAAGGTATTTACTGCTATCAGCTTCGTGAACTTTTTTACCAATCTCAACAATTTTATTCCAATCAAGATCTCCAGCCATATCTTCTGCAATGCCAAGCTCATTTGCAGCATCTGAATTATAAATAAGGGCTGTCCCCGCAAGACCTGTAGGAAGTCCATACTGATGTCCATCAAAATATCCGTTATTCTCAAGGAACTCTGCCTCAAAATTTGATAGATCTATAACGTCTGAATAATCGTTAAAATCTTCAAAATAATCAGCTCCTGAGCTTACAAAACCTGGCATCCAGCCAACACCCATCTGTATAATATCAGCTTCTGTTCCTGCCGATAGCTGAGCTGTAAGTTTCTCCTGGTATCCGTCTGATGAGCCATACTCCGGTTCAATCGTGATATATGGGTATTTTTCCTGAAACTTGTTGATAACTGCTATAGTAGCTTCTGCTCTTTCATCTCCACCCCACCACATAAATCTGAGCGTCACAGGGCTCTGGTCGACATTTTCAGTGCTCTGAGTTGCAGCATCATTTGCTGCAGTTACCTGAGATGTTGTACTTGTGTTCTGACTTTCATCAGTTGCAGCAGGAGTCCCTGTTCCACAAGCTGTTCCCATTGTTGCCAAAATTGATGCCATCAAAATTGAAACTATTTTTTTCTTCATATCTAGCATCCTCCCTTCTCTATGATCAAATTCTAAATCAGGCAGGCCTTGGTTTGAACTTCATAGAATTTTAATTGGGTATCCTAGTTTTCGAAATATTTAATAAAAGGTATCATTTTATCAAATTTCAAATAAAATGATACCTTTTGCAATTATTTATGTATCACTAATGTACATCATAAACACTTCTTACTGTCAGACCATCTGGCTGCCCTCGCTTAACTTCTATGATCCTCTGTCCCGGGTTCATATCAAAGAAGTTATCTTCAAGGACAAGATCATCATTTTTGTTTCTGATTTCTACATTTTTCGCAAAAGTTTTTGCCTCAACCATCAACTCTTTTTCAGAAACAACTGTTATCTTAAGCTCAGGGTCTTCAAAGCGAAAATATTTTGCAGGAGCAAAAAAGGCCGTTCCTGCAGATAGAATCTTTCCTCTCTCTTTTATTCTGAAAGATACATAATTCGAGTATATGTCGATTCCTGGAAAGCTCACTTTTTCCAGCCAGATCGCAGACAGAGCTGCAATCCTGATCTCTTTAGCATCCCTTGTTTTAATTTCCTGCCTTTCGGGACTAATCATCTTCCCGGCTGCATCCCTCAATTCCCATTCCAAAGTCAGCTCTTTGTCGCTCATTGTTTCATTTGAAATATTTAGTCTTATTGAAGGCGTAAAATCAGTTTTTTCTGAATTGACTAAAATCCCCTTGGATACAGTACTTGTCTCCTCACAGCTCACAAGTACCGGTGCAAAGAACCGCTTAGCATAGTAATGAAGCGCCTTCCATCTGCCATAATAATCTATTGAAGACCAGCTTATAACAGGCCAGCAATCGTTAAGCTGCCAATAGATGGCGCCCATACACCTTCCACGATTTCTCCTGAAGTGCTCAACTCCGTATCTAATTGCTTCTCCGGCCAAAAGCTGGGATGCATAGGTAAGAACATCAAAGTCACATGGATATTTAAAGGTTGACTGCATATACTGCATGATCTTGGCATTGGCAGAGCTGTTTCTCTGATGTTTTTCCATGTTATAGGAAAAGAGATTAAAATCTTCCTCCCTCTCCATGACTTTTTCTAACGTCTTCCTTGATGGAATTGACTGAAAACCAAACTCTGAAAGATATCTGAAGAAATGCTTTCTAAATTCGGTAAATGGCTTGTTGCTGTGCCACACCTCCCAGTAATGGACATCGCCTCTGGTATCATCATTTGGGTTGTCGAAGGAACCTCCTGAAGAAGGGCTTGAAGGCCAATAAAAGGTATCAGGAGCATATTCATGAAGCCATTTTGGGAAAAGATATTCATACATCTTTATGTAGTCAGCCTTTTGTTTATGTGTCTTTACCCAGACACCTTCTTTTACAAACTGCTCCATCTCATTATTTCCACTGATAAGCCCAAGACAGGCATGGCCTTCGATACGCCTTACGTTATCTTTTATTTCCTGATGTATATTATTTTCAGAGTTCTCATTCAGATCATAAACAGCGCAGGCAAACATCAGATCCTGCCAAACGATAAGCCCAAACTCGTCGCATATATCATAGAACTCATCTCCGGGAAAAAATCCCCCTCCCCAGACTCTTATGGAATTAAAATTCGCTGTTTTGCAGTCTTCTAAAAGCTGTCTTGTCCTTTCCGGTGTAATTCTGGAAAGGTAGTTATCTTCCGGAATGTAATCGGCTCCTAGCGCAAAGATATCGACACCATTAACGCAGTGTGAAAAGCTCTCACCCCACTGGTCTTTTTTTCTGGTAATTGTCATAGTTCTAAGACCTATGCGCTTTGTTACTTCATCGGTAATCTTGTCTCCCACCCTTTGTATTACGGTAACAGTATAAAGATTCTGCTCTCCAAATCCATTGGGCCACCAAAGCATTGGCTTCTCAATAGGAATTATCTGGCCTTTATAGCCATTTATTACTTTTTCATCCCCATCGGGTGAAGTAATTCTCACATCATAGCTGATGCCTGCATTATCAGAAATTACTTCATCATCTATAAACAGGCACAGTTTCACTTCGCCTTCTGAATGCTGCTGATGGATCCTGACGTTCTCTATTCTCGCTTTTTCTATTCCGACCAGACTTACAGGTCTGAAAAGTCCGGCATCTGGGATTCTTGGGCCCCAATCCCAGCCGAACATATAATGTGCCTTTCTTATGTTGGCAAAGCCCACCATTGCATCCTCAGAGCCGTCGCACTCGCACTCTTTATATGCTTCTCTTATATATTTTATTGGAGAATGGAAATAAACTTTAAGAGAGTTCTCTTTTTCCTTAAGGCTTTGTGTTACATCAAGCCTGTAAGTCCTGTGCATGTTTTCAGCATGCAAAAAAGTCTTATCATTTAAAATGATATCTGCAATAGTGTCTATCCCTTCAAATACCAGCTCAACTCTATCGGATGTCAGAAGCTGTATGTCGCAGTCAAATACTGTCTCATACTCAAAGTCTTCCTCCATCATTTCAAGGGCATATTTTTCATTATCACCCACAAACGGGTCAGGAATAACGCTATTCTCCTGTAGTGTACTCAGTATACTTCCCGGTACTTTCGTGCTATATACTGCCTTGTCTTTTATCCTCCTGATTGTCCAATCAGAGAGTACTATCTTTTTCACGTGCCTTTTGTCCCCCTATCCAAGCGTTTGCCATAAATCCCAATACTCTGCCAAAATCCTATATCAGCAAAATTATATCACGTACTCATTTTAATAAAAAAGGAAACATACCATATTTGATATGCTCCCTTTATTATTTATGCCTTACTTCTCATATATTTATCCATATCTTCAGCAATCTGCTTGGATACTGCAACCGCAGCCACTACAGTCTTAGCTCCTGTAACCACATCTCCTGAAGCAAATACTCCGGGAAGTGAGGTTTCTCCTTTTGAATCTGTTGCAAGATTACCCTTTTCATTAAATTTCAGGTCCTTATCGTGATTTACCAAACGATCCTGAGGCACCTGGGAAATAGCGATTATTATGCTGTCTGCAGGAATAAGATGCTCCGAATTCGGAATAACTTTAAATGGAGTCTTTTTCAGTTCCTCTCCCTTAGCCTTGCTTGCTGCTATCTTTTCTTCATCGGGTTCCATATCGCTAAATACTGCCCCATCGTCTTCTATTCTGACTATGGCTTTACGGAATTCAAACCTAACTCCGTCAACTTTGGCATATTCATACTCTGCTTCGGAAGCACCTACTGAGTCCCCTCTTACATACACTACAACCTCTTTTGATCCGTGTCTTATAGCGGTTCTGGCTACATCCATAGCCGCATTACCGGCACCTATTATTGCTACCCTGTCACCAAGCTCGTAAACATCAGGGTTATTTAAGTAGTTTATTGCATAGAATACATTACCAAAGGTCTCACCCGGAACTCCAAGCCTTTTTGGCTTCCATGCACCGGTTCCAATAAATACGCTCTTGTAGCCGTCATCAAGAAGATCCTGTATTCCTGTAGAACCTCCAATGGAGAAATTAGGTCTGAACTTAATTCCCAGCTCACGCATTTTTTTATAATACCTGTCTAAAATTGATTTCGGCAATCTGAATTCCGGAATACCATATCGAAGGATTCCACCGATCTTATCATGTGTTTCAAAAACAGTTATGGAGTATCCCTTGAGGGCAAGAATAATAGCAATTGTTATTCCTGCCGGGCCTGCACCTATTACAGCTGCCTTCATACCATTTGAAGGAGCAGGATTTAGCTCTAATCTCTCAAAACAAGAGTCAGAAATATAATTCTCAATTGAAGATATATGTATTGGCTCTCCCTTAATACCTCTTACACAATTGCCTTCACATTGATTACCATGGTTACATACCAAAGAACACACCATTGAAAGCGGATTGTTCTCAAATAGCATCTGAGCAGCTTCCATCATACGATTTTCCTTAAAAAGACGTATCATTTCAGGAATGTTTGTATGAATAGGACATCCATTTTCCCTGCATCTGGGATTTGGACATTGTAAACAACGATTTGCTTCATCAATAACGTGCACAGACATATAATACTCCTCCATTTTTTATCACTTTGTTCAAGTAATACATACGATTATGTTATGATAATTTATATCACTTGAACATATGCTAGTGTAAGCGCTTACACTAGCAAAAATGTGGAATATCATGAACATTAAAAGAATAGGAATAACCTAAAGAAAAATGACAATATCTGCAGGATTATAAACCATCTAAAGACTTTAAATAATAATGAGCCGCCATAAACAGGTGTCCTGTTCCAACCGGTCCAATTATTCCAGGTATTCCAACTTTCATCAGGCCTGTCATAATTCCTGTTAAAATCTGCATTTGTCCACTGCCAATAAGTACCATAGTTTTCAAAAGGATTCTCCTGTTGACTATAGGTCCTCTCCTGCGATTGGGATTGAGACTGAGTTTGTGCCTGTGAATATGCATATGTACTTCTGTATCTCTCAGCACCCGGACGTGTCAGAATATCATATGCAGCGTTTATCTCGTTCATCCTTTTAGCTGCAAGTTCATCTCCAGGATTTAAATCCGGATGATACTTCTTGGCAAGTCTTCTATGTGCTTTTTTTATCTCTTCTTCTGAAGCTCCGGGACTTATCTCGAGAACTTTATAAGGATCCATTACCATACCACTTCCTCCTTACTGATCAGGTCTTTTTAATAAATCTTTCACCACATTTAGGACATCTTATTTCAATTCGTCCCTTACCCTTTGGTACCCTGATCTGCTGATGGCAGCTCTTGCATAAATAATATCTGCTGACAGAACGGTCTCTCCACTGAAGTCTTGCAAGATTTGCATATCGTCTTGGAACCTCTGTGAGCTGCAGGAATTTCTGGTTCTCAGCATATCTTTTAGAAATGTTTTTCGAATAGATCCTAAAGATCGTATATCCGAATAATGCCACCCAAATGAAGTAAATTACTGCACTTTGAGCAAATATATTGATCACGAGCATAAGGATCGCTAACGCATTGCATGTCCTTGCTAAATTATCAAAGCCATTTCTTCCGTAAAAGAACTGTGCCATTTTATACATCATCTGATTACTAAACTGTCTGAATCTATTCATAGTCATGCCTTTCTCTCTAAAAAGATTTTAAATTGAGGTTTCTCAATTATCATCCTATATTCTCACTGCCAAAACAAACATAACAGATTTGGCAAAATCAATTAGTTTATTTTGCAATTTTTGTTATGTACAATACTACTCCTTAAAACTTAATTCAAGTTAAAGATAACTTGCTTTTGAAAAAACTTTCCACTAATCCCCATGCTTGTGATATGATACTTTCCGGAATTACATATCTAAAACTCATATTCTAGGAGGTTTCCATGGGAGGATTTTTTGGAGTAGCATCTCGTGAGAGCGCAGTTTTTGACTTGTTTTACGGAACTGACTACCACTCACACTTAGGAACCAGACGCGCCGGAATGGCCGTTTATGACAGAAAGAAAGGATTTGACCGCTCTATCCACAATATCGAGAGGTCATATTTCAGACCAAAGTTTGAAGACGATATGCTCAAGATGGAAGGACATCTTGGTATCGGAAGCATTTCAGATTTTGAACCACAGCCACTTATCGTAAGGTCACATCACGGAACATATGCCATCACTACTGTTGGCAAGATCAACAACATCGACGAAATAACCAAAAAGCTCTTTACGGACAATCACTCACACTTTCTTGAGATGAGTGGCGGGGATATCAACCCTACAGAGCTTGTTGCTTCTATTATCAATCAGAAATCTACAATCGTAGAGGGTATTCGCTACGCTCAAGCTATAATTAAAGGATCTATGTCTCTTCTTCTGATGACACCGGAAGGCATTTATGCTGCAAGAGACCGCTATGGTAGAACTCCTGTCCAGATTGGTCACAAGGACGAAGGATTCTGCGTCTGCTTTGAAAGCTTTTCTTATTTAAATCTTGGATACACCCAATATAAAGAACTTGAACCTGCTGAAATTGCATTTATCACACCTGAATCTGTTGAAATTGTTGCTCCTGGAATGGGCGACATGAGGATTTGTACCTTCCTTTGGATTTATTATGGATTTCCTGCCTCAACATATGAGGGACTAAATGTAGAAAGAATGCGTTATAATTGTGGTGGGAAGCTTGCTCAGCGTGATATGCAGCGCGGCATCCATCCTGACCTTGTTGCAGGCGTTCCGGATTCCGGTGTTGCCCATGCTATTGGCTATTCCAATACTTCTGGAATCCCCTATTCAAGACCTTTTGTAAAATACACAGCTACCTGGCCCAGATCATTTATGCCAACTGTTCAGTCAAGGCGTGACCTTATAGCTAAAATGAAACTCCTCCCGGTTAACCAGCTCATTAAAAACAAGAGCCTTCTTCTTATTGATGACTCAATCGTAAGAGGAACACAGCTTAGAGAAACCACGGAATTCCTATATAAGAGCGGAGCCAGCGAAGTTCATATTCGTCCTGCCTGCCCACCTTTGATCTACGGCTGCAAATACCTCAACTTCTCCCGTTCAAATTCAGAGATGGAGCTTATCACAAGACGTGTGATCGAAAAACTTGAAGGTTATCCGTCTCCAAACGAGGAAACTGTTAGAAAATACACCGATCCTGATTCACCTCAGTACGAGGCAATGCTTGAAGAAATCAGAAAAGAGCTGAACTTCACTTCTCTTCATTACCACAGACTGGATGATATGATCGAAGCTATACCGCTTGAGCCATGCAAGCTTTGCACATACTGCTGGAGCGGAAAAGAATAAATAACTTATCTGGAGAGAAAAATGTATTATTTGATAAAGAACACTTTAGAAGAATGTAGCGCAGAACAGTGCCATGACGCAGATTCACCATATGTTGCAATCCTGACTCCCGAGCAATGGCTTGAACAGAATGAGAACTTTGACATGGGTATTGATTTTGATATGAGCAGCGATGATATTCTTACTACTAAAGCCGATGTCAACTATGATTCTCTTACAGGAACGTTTTGCCTGCCGGTACAATCGACCGGCAGCGAAACGCCGGAAAGTTTCTCTTTTGCCCTTGATGAAACCGGAATTGTATTCATAGACCAGGGCAAAAGCGCGTTGAATATTGTAAAACGTATTAAGCAGAACAAAAAATGGCGCAAGCCCTCTCTTGAAAGATTTCTCTATGATTTCCTCGAGCAGATCATTCATAACGATCTGCAGCTTATGCAGCTTTACGAACGTGAGCTAAATGATATAGAAAAAGAAATCATGGAAAACGCTGAAGACGCTCATATGCAGCGCAACAACGAAATTCGCGGTGACATAAGAGATCTTCGAATCCACTATGAGCAGCTGCAAGATTTTGGTCAGGAGCTGGAAGAAAACGAAAACGGATTTTTCAGTGAAGAAAACCTGAGATACTTCCACATGTTCTCTAACCGAGTTGACAGGCTTTATGATGCTGCAACCCATCTTCGTGACTATACCATCCAGCTAAACGATCTGTATCAGTCGCAGCTTGACGTAAAGCAGAACCGCATCATGACAGTGCTTACAGTGGTTACCACCATTTTTATGCCACTTACACTGATAGCCGGATGGTATGGTATGAATTTTAAATATATGCCAGAACTTGAATCCCGCTTAGGCTACCCTGTCATCATCGGACTGAGTATCCTTATTGTGGCTGGCAGTCTGACGTTCTTTAAAATTAAGAAGATCCTGTAAATAGTTGAAAAAGGGATCACCCTTTAACTACAATATGTTCCATAACCTTGGGGATAATGCTCTTTAGCTTATCCCCATATTTTATTTCAATATAATCACAAAATTCTTTCGGATCAGCACTATTGTCCGCAAACATATCCCAGTGGCCCGGGATAACAAGCCCTGTCTTACAATCACCTGCAAAATCTGCGGCCTCCTGATAGGTCATATTACCTATGCAGTTTCTCCTATAACGCACTGAATCACGTCCATTTATTGGAAGAAGCTGGGCATCTATTTTGCCACAAGCCTTTACTTTTCCAAGCATTCCCTCATAGCGGATCGTATCCCCCGCATGATGTATCCTAACTCCATTACCTTCAATAATGTACTGAAGATGCGGATATAGCAAAGATTCCGGATCCTGCTCCAAAAACTCGTGGGCAGCTGCAACGGCAGTTATTGTCACATCTCCCACTTTTATCTTTTCACCATCATTAAGCCCTAGCGCATTGACAGCACTAATCCCATCCGCAAGAACGCTTTCCATATGCTTTCTGGGAAAAACAAACTTCGCCATTGGGTTGGTTTTAGCCCATATTCTCCAGGCTTCATGATCTATATGGTCAAGATGATCATGAGTCCCCAAAAAAGCTGAAATTCCCTCAAGTTCCCCGGCCGGAACTGGCGGCTCAGTCTGTCTGGAAGGATCCGGTGTTGCATAATAATCTACAGAGAGCACAGTATCTCCCATTTTTACAATAAGCCCCATCTGCCCCAGCCACCACAAAGAAGCTGTTCCTTTTGGTGTATTTGTATCTAAAATTCTTTTTACCAGTTCATTCATACCAACGCGCCAACACCTTTTCGAATATTATTGAATATCATCCGCTCTGTCCACTGTGAAAAGACAAGGAATAACAAGGAAATTGCTTCCTCTGCCCTTCTCCCGGTCAAAATGAGATTCCGGGTCAGCTTTGAGCCAGTCATTTATAACAACAGACTCTTCGTCCACCCCTCTGATATTCACATTATTTCTGGGTTCTTCATAATATGAGAAAAGAAGATTCTCATGAAGTGATATATATGCATACTTATCCCCTTTAAGAAGGCCTTCATTTACTATTGCTGTGTGATGCATTACATATGACGGGAGCTTTTTTGGAAAAACAAAAGCTACTCGCCCTACACGGTCTTTTTTATTCGTAGTGCGTTCAAACTCCCATTTATCAAGGTCTTCTTCGGGAATATGATGATAATAGACATTAATCATAGGCGCAAAATATCTGTCGCCGTCCTCCTCCGGCCATGGCTTTAAATATGGCTGAAGGTCATACATGTACTGATCCACTGAAAGATAAGGTTCACTGTAATCGTCAACTATCTCTTCCAGATAAAGAAATCCCATACTGTTATACTTGTAAAAAGAGGCATTGCAGACCCTACCCTCTTTTATTAGCTTTTTAAACTGATTCTGACATCTTTCTATAATGTTGTCCGGTAAGATATCTGCTGTAAGCAATTTGAAACTGCATCTGTACTGTGAACGTCTGATCATTTTAATCTCCACCCATTTAATATAGTTTTTATCCCTTTATTTACTATATCCTTTTTTTCACCTCTTGTCTTTATCTATTGACTCCAAAAGAAGAACTGTAAGGATCACGTAAACTAATGTCCACATTATAAGCCATATCCAACATCTTAATACAATCGCCGGGTCAAAATCATAATCATGATTCTGGTTAAGCTCGCCGGTTTTCATCAAAAGATCATCCCTCATATTGTTGGACTCTATTTCTCTGAAAACAGTCAAAAGAGGCTTTTCTCCTTCAACTTCCACATCCTTCATCTTAAGGGCGCTGTTCCACACACTTACCATTGGAAGTGAATTATACTCACCCTGCGCACAAAGGGCTGTCAGTCCCCATTTGGTAGCTGTAAGATTGGTAAGTGGCATAGCTTCCTGCGGCAGGTTGAAAAATGCTCCTGAAAACAACAGCTGTACTATCAAAAGAAATGGCATTATAGTCATAGCTGTTGTAGTCGTCTTGGCAAAAGCTGAGATCAAAAGAGCCAACATATCTGCGCAATAAGTTATAAGGAAAAGTGTCAGCCCAAAATCCACCACCGCCCATGGTGTTATCAGGCTTTTATGTGGTATTTCCACTTTCATGAGCATACATACGCCAATTGTTATCACAACCTGCAGTATGCACAAAAAGGCCTGATATATCATGTGTGCAGCTACGTAAGCACTTATGTGAAGGCCTGATCTGTGTTCTCTTTTTACTATAGCTCTTTCTCTGCAGATAACCTGAATTGAATTAAAGAATCCATTCCAGATGCATATACAGGAAATAGCAAAGGTACCCATAAGAGTACCCTCCATGGTCTTGTAAATATTCTGCCCTACAGAAAATCCAACCAGCCCCGCGATCACTGCCGCCATGGGCAGAACCTTCCAGTCATTTTGGAATAAAAACATTCTAAAGAACTTTCCAAGATAAATAAGCGTCTGGAAAAACCTTCCTCTATGTCTGACTTTGTATTCTTTCATCGAAAGTCACCCCACCTTTTCTTTGATGCGATCAGCATATTTCTCAACAAATTCATCAGCTTTTCCTTCTCCGCCTTCATCCTTCTGGTTTATGGAAAGAAGTATCTCCTCCATTGAGTTTTTGCCAAAAAACTCATAGGCTTCTTTTACCGGCCCATACCAGGCAAGGCGCCCTGTTCTCGTGGCATCCTTTGCCAAAACAATCACATCGTCAAAAAGATCTATGACTCTGTCAGGAGTGTGCGTTATAACTAAAACTATTTTTCCCTCATCCGCTATCTCCCTTAGCTTTTCAAAAAGGCTTCTTGCTACAACACCATCAAGACCTGAGTCAGGTTCATCAAGGATAAAAAGGGACGGATTGGAAATAAACTCCATGGCAATAGACAACCTTTTTCTTTGGCCGCCCGAGAGCTTTTCCACTAAGGAATTCCTTACAGCTGTAAGCCCAAACTGGTCCAACATATTTGCGATCCGGTTTTCTCTTTCCATAATAGATGCATCCGCAGATAGCCTCATAAGAGCCGCATCTGTAAGGGTCATTTCAACGGTATCATTCCCTCTCATCAGATCCTGCTGAGGAACAAAGCCTATATCATATTTCATTTTCTTATAATCTTTATATACATCATTATCATCCAGCATTACGTTGGCATCGGCTTTTTCATAGCCCGTAACTGCATTTAACAGGGTTGTTTTTCCTGCTCCTGACCCTCCAAGAAGAAGTACCATATGTCCTCTTGGTATTGCCATATGTATGTCTTTAAGCAGAGTCTTTTTCCTGAAAAAGTCTATGACTGTCCTCTCCGTGATATTGACCGTAAGTCCTTCCGAGGCAGCCACAATGTCCTTTCCAAGCTCTTTTGCACCATTTTTAGCGACCTGAACTACCTTTTTTTCAGGCACATACTTTGGAGCCACTCCCCAAAGTATTAGTACCGGGCCATCGAAAATGATCAGTGGGATTATCCACCTCTTTTTAAGGCCAAACATCTTAATCAGCCCTAAATAGATCCTGATCGTATAAATAACATTTGTTACATATAAGGCTATAAGCGGAATTGAAATAAGTAGCTCAACTTCTTCCGGACCGTCAATAACAATCAGGGTCAGCGTGATCAGATAATAAAAAAATGTAGTTACGGCAAAAACCCTTCCCTCTTTCTCTTTGTCGGCACAAAGAGCCATATGATACTCTCTGGCAAAAGGAATCAAAGCCCATATTCTTTTAACACCACATTTCTTGAACAGAAACCAACAGCCAAAAATCATGAGAATACTATTGCATGTAGGGAATACATCTTTTAGAATCTGTGGATCAAACATGACGTTCTCCTTTTTAATCTACTATATGACGTTTTGATATTATTATTTTATCATCCACAAAATCAATCGCCAAGCTCACAAACAGCAAGAAAAAAGCTGCCATCCCAGATTTACCACCTGAAATGACAGCTTAATAATGAGAGGCCTGTTATTAACTTATTAATCCTGATTCTGTATCTGTGTCACATAATAATTATTCAGATACTCACAAGCATAAATCTTGCCTTCATCTGTCATGAGGCATGGAATATCTCCTGCCATGAAGAAATTATAGACAAGCGTCCCTTCAAATGCATATCTCTCTACAGCACCAATGCCATTAATTGTCGTATTGGATTGAGTATAATCGGTGTACACATGAGATATTCCATCGTTGAGATAGGCAATATTCTCACCATTTTTTTCGTATAGCGCTAAAACTATCTCACTATTGTCATCTGCCTGTCCATGAAGCGCCGTCAAAAAACGAGCTCCACTTATATAAAGAGCTGCATCATTTGACGCCAATACATTTGTAGCCATGAAATTTCCACTCAGTGCCATTGACAATGCAAGAACTATACCAGCTAAGATCTTAATAAATTTTCCCATAATACTTTCACCATCCTTATCGTGTATTTTTGATTGCAATAATATATACGAATCGGATTATGAAAATGGCAATAAAATTTCCTCGGTATTTTTTTAATAGTTTTTTTATAATTATTTTCCCTGGATTCGGTTACAATAGGTCTAAGGATTTTTTGTTTGGGGAGAGTATCTTATGGGGGAAGAGTTAAATTATATTGTTCTTACATGCAACGGTGGTAAAAACGGATACATTGCCGAAGATATAGATACGCATATTCAGGTTCACGGGTACGATTACTACAAAACTGTAGAGAAACTCAAAGACCTGGTTAAAGAGCTAAAAAAGGGAGCATAACACTTACGTGTTGCTCCCTTTAATTATTACTATTGCAGCTGCCAAAATAAGCATTGCTGCAACTGTTATAGGTACTAGCGGACTCTTTTCTTCTGTGGCATTATCCACATTTTCTTCCGTTTCAGCTTGTATTTCTTCTTCCTTCTCGGGAATGACCTCTTCCGACTCTAATGAGCTTTCTTCACTGCTTTCTTCCATAGCTTTGCTTGCATTTTCAAATTCAGAAGTACCCTTGGCGCTGAGTTTTAGGAAAGAGCCCAGGTCAATACTCCCCTCGCTTGTCCTCATATTCATAGCCACAGCTAAAGGATCATTTGCATCTGCTACCGGTGCCTCAAGAGATTCAAACCAGTCATCTTCAATTATTACATCGTCAACATTTCTTGCCTTTTGTCTTATCCAGAAATAATTGTTGTTTCTGTAAATATCATCATCATTCTGAGTCTCACCAGTCGATATTTTTTCATCAACATCTTGATTCTCAGTTCTGTATGAAATAAGTCCATCCACGTAATAAGAGGTATCCTGAGAGTTGCCGGTATAAAGCGCCACATTATAAGCACCGTTGTTAAAAGATTTACAGTCATATATCTGAATATCCGGGCCAGAGTTAGAGTCAATTCCCCTTGCCTTGTTTCCCCATGCCACAGAGTTTATCAGCATATGCTGGCCTGGCATATTTGATCCGCCCATCTTAAACCCGTTGCCGTTTCCCTGCTCTGAGCCGTCAAGTCCATATCCATTGGAAAAAGCCAAACAATTCTGGATGGTAACCTTCCCGATCATGCCTGTTTCAGCTTTAGCAAACAGATCCCAGCCATCATCAGCATTATTATAAGATATACACTCATTAAATACATTTCGATCGCCAACAGTCAGCTTAGCTGCAAAACCATCTGCATCCTCAAAACCTGAATCTGCATTACCATATGAAATGCAATTAGTAATAAGATTGTCACAAGGCCACTTCTCATAGCTATCGCTTGGTAAAAATCTACTTATCTGAATACCGGTGTTACCATTCTCATAGGTATACACATCTTCCAAAATATTGCTGTTTCCAGAAACCAGTATTCCTTTTTGGCCATCACCTGAATGAGTGCAGTCAATTCCTTTAACATGCCAGTAGTCACCGGCAAAAACAAAGCCGGCACAAGCACTGTTAAAATTAAATATCGCCCTTCCACCATCAGTCATTACATTTATAGGCGCATCTTCAGTTCCGCTGATTCCCCTATATACAGTTACTGTCTCATCGAGACTGTATTCTCCTGCCTTTAGAACAATTGTCTGCCCCGGTTTAACATATTTGACAGCAGTATAAATATCTACTTCATTGCCTTCACTTCCATCTCCCTCAGGCCTGCCATCCGGTGAAACATATACCTTTTCATCATCATTTATAGTTTCATACTTCACTGCATAATTAAATTCCTTCGTCTCATATGACGATAGACGCTTATATTCATCATTATCCGGTAAATAATCACTTAACGGGGTAAAAGAAAGCTTGAAAGAATTAATGCCCTCTTTAAGTGAAGTATCTACACTTAGAGTTTCACCAGCAAAGACCTCATGTTCATCTACAAGTTTTTCTCCATATGGATCTACTACGGTAAGGTACCCATCAGCATTGCCCAAGTATTCTAGCAGATATATATCAGAATTCGCATATGGAGCTGAAACAACTTTATAATCTGGATTCACATAGGTGATAGGCCTCTCCTCTGCCGGCGCATCATTTTTAGGATCAGTAACGGAAAAAACTATATCACTAAAAGTTGCTGTCACAGTGCGGGAAGCAAAAAATCCCACGTAAACATTATCCTCATCCAGTTGATCCAGTGCCTCGGGATCATAGAACTTTTGCGTACAATAAACGTTATCTTTGTTATCAAGGTAGCTCAAAAAATATCCAGTGTTATTTTTTTGAATACGTAATCTGACCTCAGATTTTGAATCATCGATAGTGTTTTGAGCGCCAGTTTGCTCATTTTCCCAAAGATTGTATACTCCTGATCCCTTTCTCGCGCAGGAATTCTCAAGAGTGTACATGGTTGATGAAAAGAACTGATTGACCGTAGCTGTGTCATTTGATTCAAATAAAGAAAGATTTTCTTTGGTAACACCTTTTTTCTCCTGCGCACCCAGGCCATCCTTCATGGTGATTTTCTCAAAATTCCCATCATTTACAACTTCACCCTTCAGAGGGTCAAAATAATATTCGACTTTAGTACCCATAACCATATATGAGTTGTTCCAAAAAGTGCTATTGTCCCCATGTTCCCCCACTCTGTCTGCAGCCATAAGTCCAAAGCCTTCCTGCCCATTAGTAAAGGTCCATGAATCAACTTTTGCTGTTGCTGTAAGAGTAAAATTCTTATCAGCAGGAATTGGGATATAATAAAAAGAAAGACCATCCGTACTGGCCGGAACAATCTTTCCTTTCCCATTTAGGCTCCATACAGTAACAGAACCATCGTCATTTAGTTTAAATCCTGAATTTTCTTCTTTACCTGAAACTCCCTGTCCAAAGGCCGAAAAATTCCATACAGCCAGGCTTTCTTCTGTCTTTGCATAAGAAACATTACCCGGCTGAACAAGATTACTTACAGTTAGACAAAGTATAAATATTAGTGCAAAAAGTTTTCTTTTCATAGTGTATAGTTTATACGAAGAACCCGGTCCTGTGACCCCTGTTTAGAAAACTATAATAATAATTTAATTCTTTTTAACTAGTAGTTCACTTCTTAAATTCCTCTGAATAATACGGTAAAATTATGCACTCTCCTGCAACAATTGAATCCGCATCTTCAAGGTTGTTTATTCCACATACCTCTCTTATATAAGATGTATGATCTCTGTAATCTTCAGTAATATATTTATCAGCAAGACTCTCCAGAGTGTCTCCCGAATGTACCGTGACAGATGTGTAGTATTTATATTTAACCGCTTCAGAACGAGCTTCTGTCACAAGTGTAGATGCGATAAATGCGGCTATCACAGCCAGTATTGCTATAACCGCTCCCACCAAAAAGCGTTGTCTTCTTACTATTTTCAGTCTTCTTTTCTTATTCTCTGCTATTCTGATTTCCCTATAAGTCATATATGCCTGATCCATAACAAATCCCTCCTTAAACACACTGATCTCTACCAATTTCAAGTACTAAGTTAAAGTTCTTATTTCTGATGGTATTATAATTGCAGATATACAGAGTCATAAAAAGTACAGTACATTTTATTGGACTTCGCGATGCTTTTCTGGTTATAACAAAAATTTTATAATCTGTTCGATTGAAACATTTGTTCGATAGATGTATTATAAAAATGCCCAACATATGTTCGGAACATATATTCGATTCTGAAGTAAGGATATGCCTATGAACAATAATTTCAAGATCATAGAACCGGATGATCGCTGTTATCTCATCATAGATCTCAAGAGCTTTTTTGCCAGCGTGGAATGCGTGGACAGAGGGTTAGACCCCATGACCACGCTCCTTGCCGTCGCTGACAAGGACAGGAGCAAGAGCACTATCTGCCTTGCCATAACCCCGGCAATGAAAGCCCTTGGAATAAAAAACCGCTGCAGGATCCATGAGATTCCCAAGCACCTGGACTATATAATCGCAACTCCCAGAATGAAGAGATATATCGATATTTCAGCCGACATCTACGAGATATATCTCAGCTATGTTTCAAAGGACGACATACATGTATATTCCATCGATGAATCTTTTCTTGATGTAACACACTACCTTGGGCTCTATGGGTTATCCGCCCACGATCTGGCCCTTAAGATAATGAACGACATAAAAGAAAAGCTGGGACTTAGGGCTACCTGCGGTATCGGTACTAATCTGTACCTCGCCAAGGTAGCCCTTGATATCCTTGCTAAACATTCGCCGGATTTCATTGCCGAATTAAACGAAGACACTTTTAAACAGCGGCTATGGACCCATCGCCCGCTTACAGACTTTTGGAGAATTGGGCCCGGAACACAGCGCCATCTCAATTCCCTTGGTATGTACACCCAAAAAGACATAGCTCACTTTCCGGAAAATATCCTGTACAAGCAGTTCGGCGTTAATGCAGAATACATCATTGACCATGCCTGGGGGCGGGAGTCCTGCACGATGCAGGATATAAAGAACTACCAGTCCCGGTCCAAATCTTTATCCTGCGGACAGGTGCTTATGCGGGATTATAGCTTTGATGAAGCGCTGATCATCGTAAAGGAAATGGCTGATGAGCTCTCGCTTGATATGACAGCCGCCCATGTAGTGAGCAACAACATCTCGCTTTTCATCGGATACAGCGCCGAGACTTTTCCTCCCACCGGAGTAAGCGCCACTTTACAGGTAACAACCAACTCTTACAGAATACTTATGGATGCATTTGTGCAGCTTTATACCAGGTCAGCCATGCGAGATGTGCCCATAAGACGGGTAAATGTCAGTGCCAATTCTGTACTGGACGAATGCTTTGAGCAATACAGCTTTTTTGTTGATCCATCTGTAATGGAAAAAGACAGAAAGATCCTCCAATCAGTAAATGAGATCAAGGACCGCTACGGCAAAAATTCTGTGATCAAGGGTATGGATCTATACGACGCTGGCACCTCCATACAAAGAAATGTCCAGATTGGAGGCCACAAAGCCGGATTTTAACTAAAAGGAGGTAGCCATGCCAAGAGCAGACAGAGCAAGCCAGTTTCTACCCTTTGCCGCCCTGAAGGGCTTTGAGGAAGCACTGAGAGAACGCGAGAAAAAAGAGATAAAGAAAATTGCACTTACGAATGAAACTTTAGACGATCAGGAACATGAGAAGCATGAGGAGCATGAGATTTTTATTATGAGTAAGATTATAAATGAAGTAGATGTGATCTGCGAACACAAGTCAGATGGGAGCATAATCCCGCTTAAGTTCCGATTTATGAACGAGGACGGAGAATATGACACTTTCACTGTTAAGGGATATCGTGAGTCCAAAAGGAAAAGCACCTATACAACAGCAGATGGGATCTATGCCACTGATTCCACCACCATATTTGAATGTATGATCACTGTCTTGGGAATGAAACGAGTTGTAAAGCTCTACTACGACCCCAGAACTAATACAACATGGCGACTTGCAATATGAAGTCCATTAAAATATAGCATTTTTTGAATTGTTTTAGATGCATATTGATAAGCAAATTTTGCCCGATAGATGTATATTATTATTTGAGAATGTATTTTTGGCTTTTTAAGGAGGGCGAAATGAAAATAATTAGTGTTACAGATCCAGAGTTTACTAACTATGGACGAATCATTGAGGGGTACGAAGAAGAAAAGAAACAGATTATGGAAGCTTTAGGTGCCAACACACCAATCCCTGAAGGAACTGAGTATGTTGCTGAGGAAAAGGTTCTTCAGGAACTTGAAGCTTCAGTTAAGATGACAAACACACTCTTTGGTGGATCACCAATGCAGTATGGATGGTGCAATGGTCACAACACAAAGCTCAATTGCCTTGAATATCACCGTTCAAGCGAGATCAATCTCGGCGCAACAGATTTTATTCTCCTTTTAGCAAAAAGAGAAGAGATTTCCGATTATAAACTGGATTCAAGCAAAGTTAAGGCTTTCCTCGTTCCAAAGGGAGTAATGGTAGAAGTATATGCAACAGCTCTCCACTACGCTCCTTGTCAGGCTCATAAGGACTCTGGATTCCAGGTTCTTGTTGGTCTTCCACAGGGCACAAATGTTGGTAAGCCTGAGTACACAGCTGTAAACCAGGAAGATAAGCTTCTTAGAGCTACCAATAAATGGCTCCTTGCTCATGCTGATTCAAAAGAAGCAAAGGATGGAGCATGGATCGGTATAACCGGCGAGAACATCGATATTGCCGGAGATATCCAGTAAACTCCCTGCATATTCATTAGCAAAATAAAAACTGAGCAGCCACAACAGACTGCTCAGTTTTTTTATTTTGCTAAAGTTTCATTCATACTTCCGGTTCTGTAGCCTTTCAGATCCAGAGATACATAGTTAAATCCATACTCTTTAAATGTACTATATACAGCATCCCTAAACTCTGATTCCATAAAACGGTCAAAATCTTCAGGAAGAACCTCAATCCTTGCAACATCTGTGCCATGGATCCTGACTCTGAACTGCTTAAATCCTGCATCTAAAAGATACTGTTCAGCCTTATCTACCATACTGAGCTTTTTCTCTGAAATAAGCTCTCCATATGGAAATCGACTTGCAAGGCAGGCAAAAGAAGCCTTTTCTGCGGTAGGAATCCCTAAATATGTGGACATTACCCTTATCTCCTGCTTAGTAAAACCTATTTTTCTAAGGGGACTTAGTATCCCAAGTTCAGCAATCGCTCTGTGTCCCGGCCTGTAATCTCCCATATCATCCAGGTTTGATCCCTCAACCACACTTGTTATTCCATGCTTTTTAGCCTCTTCCTGAAATCGCTCAAACAGCCTTCTCTTACAGTGATAGCACCTGTCAGGCGGATTATCCGAAAAACCCTCTATAGAAAAAACGTCAGCCTCAACAACGAAGTGTTCTACCCCAAGTTCTTTACAATAATCTGTGGCTTCATGAAGCTCTCTTTTTGGAAAAAGACAGGATGAAGCAGTAAGTGCAATAACATCTCCTCCAAGTGCAGCATTAGCCGCATACAAAAGAAAAGTGGAGTCAACGCCACTTGAATATGCTACTGCAACAGCTCCCAGACTTTTTAAATAATCTTTAAGCTGACCGTACTTGCCCAAAAGTTCCTCGCTTGGAGCGTCAAAATGCGTCTGTGTCATAAAATCCTCTTATTTTTACTGCAACACAAGTTTATCCCATGAGTCTGAAGGAATGAGTCCAATATAGGTCTTTCCCTTATTTATGGAAAGTTCCTGTCCATCAGAGCTATAGTAATGTGTCATGCCCGTTTCGCTGGCCTTTGACCACATTATAGGTATAACCTTGCCATTAGTTATATAGTAGCCTTTATCTGAACCAATAACGTTATATGTAAGATATCCGTTCTTATCAAGCTGCTTGAAAGATACGTTCTGTAAAATAACGTTCTTGAATGTCATAGCCTGTCCATCTTCTGCATCCTGATGCAAAGCGCCATACTCATAGTAGTCATAGGTTCTGGTCTCAGGATTAAATACAAGCTGGCTCTTATTGTGAGCAAAAGCTCCGGACATATCTACAGTTCCAGCAACTACATCACTTGGAAGTTCTGTATCTGCTTCGTTAAATAAAAAGTGTGTGCCCCTCTCCATCTGCATATTGTAGGTAGTTGAAATACCACTTTTTGCAAATCTGTTCACGAGCTCTGAACCAAAGACATACTCAGTGTACTCTGTGGGCTTTCCATTCTTTATTCTGCTAAATCCGCCACTGATGTGCTCAGCATAAGGCTGTGCAAGATAGGATTTAATGTAAAATGGACCCCCATCATGGATCAAAACAGCATTGTATTCATCAGCTATCATGATGTTAGTTGTTCTGGTGCTTCTGATGCTTCCAGTCTGCTGAAGATTAGCCCAGTCCTTGTAGAGACACATAAGTCTTGTAATGCGTCCATTAGCTGTACTGTTCATCATCTCATAAACCACATCAGCTTCTGCTGTTCCATAATGAGCAAGAGCCTTCTTTTCATTATCTACCATGATCGCTACAGGTCTCTGACCAGCAATAGCATCATCCACCTCAAGTCCTGTAAGCTCTGAAGTCCCCGCATAAACAGTGGTTGACAGAGTCAGCGCCCCAATAATACCAGCAAAAATAGCTACAACATTTTTTACTTTCATAACATTCCCCTCTTAGATTAAAATTTTTTTAATGTATCAGATAACTTACCACAGGACAATACAACAAGTCTTTGTGTAGCACGGGACATAGCCGTATACAGGCAATGTCTTCCCAGTTCTTTGTCCGGATAAGATTCCTGGTCCACATCAGCGAGAATAACATTGTCAAATTCAAGCCCCTTTGCCAATGATAACTCCAATAAAACAGCTCCGCTTGATGGAAGAGCATCCTGCTCAGATATTATCTTTATATCTAAACCTTTCAATGACGCACTGATCTTTTCAAGAGAATAGGCATTTCTACAGATAACAGCCGTTATGCCATCCTTTTTGCCAAACTCATTTATGTGCGCCTTTAATTCCGAATAATACTCGGTTTCTGAACTGCATTCTTTTACAATAGTCTTTTCACCGGGCCTCTTAACAGAAGAGACTGACATCTTTTTCTCTGCAGGTAACAAAGATGAAAACATCTCTGTGATCTCCGGAGAACTTCTATAGCTTGTCATAAGCGGTAGTTCCACAAATTCTTTGTCGTCTTTTTCTGCCATTTCTTTTATTTCGGCAAAAGAGATCGTGCCTTCGCGAATTGACTGGTATTCATCTCCAAGTAGCATAAAACGTGCATTTGGGAAGAATTTTCTAAATACCATCATTTGCGCCATGGTATAATCCTGCACTTCATCGATCATCACATAACGCATATTTCTATCACATTCACCTGTAAGCTCCATCTTGGTGTACAGCCATTCAGCCGCTGTAATATGCGATGTTCCAAGAATACGCTGGGCTATATGCATAACATTGATAAAACTGCATTTTTTGATGGTTCGAATAGCTCCGCCAAAGTCATTTTCCAGACGATTATTATCTGCATTCTCTGACTTTGCAACGCTGTCGGACTCATTATCAACGTAATTATCAGAGTTTTTCAGTATATTTTTAGCTCTTTCCAAAAGCTCATCAGATGCAATCTGGAAAAGTCGAACGCCCATAGGAAACTGACTAAATCTGTTAATAACAGAAAGTACATCTTTTTTGGGCATCACCATGGTTTCTTTTTGAGTTATATCAAAAAAGTCGTCCACTTCCGGAGTAAGTGTTGGCAATGTATCATGGATCTTTTTGAGGTTCTCTGCCTCTGTGTAGTCGTAGTCGTTATCAATAAACGGAACGCTCACCATATCAAGGAACTCGTGCCATGTTATGGTAAGTGGATTGGACTCACCCAGATCCGGAAGGACATTGTCAATATAGTCGCGGAACACCGGATTTAAGGTCATAAGGCATACCTGATCAGGGCGAAGTGTCTTTCTCTTTTGGTAAAAGAGATATGCTATTCTCTGAAGCAAAACAGAAGTTTTTCCACTTCCCGCAATTCCATTTACTAAAAGAACAGGAACATCCGGATATCTGATGACGGTATTCTGCTCTTTCTGAATAGTTGAAGTAATTGCCTGCATTTTATCTGATCGTATCTGTGATAAGGACTGCAGGAGCATAGGGTCTTCAATAGCGATCTGGGTGTCAAAATAAGAAAGAAGCTTATCTTTCTTTAGGTCAAACTGCCTACGAAGCTTTAAATCCACAGGAATCTGCCTGTCCTCAACAGTATAGTGAGTGCTGCCCATTTCCTGATTATAGTAAACTTCAGCAATAGGAGATCTCCAGTCAACTACCATCTGATCATAACCATTCTCAGAAATGGCCGCTCTTCCAATGTAGTAGCTTTCAGGCTCCTCAGATGGGTCAAACTGAAGCTCTATCTTGGCAAAATAAGGGGATTCAAGCAGTTTGTTCACTGTATCCAAACGCTTTCCCAACGAGGAACTCTCTACGTTATAGGTATCAATATAGCGATTCCATACCTCGATCTCCGCAAGAGTTTCCATTGTTGTCTCTATATCTGCATAATCAAAACGGATATTATCGCGTATATCATTCTTATCATCCACTGCCTTTTCATCAAGCGCAGCTATCTGATCTTCAAGTTTTTTCTTCATTTCCAAGAGCTTATCATAAACTAATGTCAGATGCTCCTGTTCTTTAATAAGTATTTCTTTTTCCATAAATCTCACCTTAAAATTACAAAAAAGTCGCTGGTATCTTTTAAGTATACCATAGAAAAAATAAGACCGGAAACTAAGGATTCCGGTCTAAATAAATCACATATGATAATTAAGTAAAAACTGCTTTGTTCGCTCATTCTGAGGATTATCAATTATCTGGGATGGACTGCCCTTTTCAGCAATAACGCCTTCATCCATGAAAATAATCTCATCTGAAACATCTTTTGCAAATTCTATCTCATGGGTAACAATTATCATCGTTGTTTCCTGCTGTGCAAGCTCTTTTATAACCTTAAGAACTTCTCCTGTCAGTTCCGGATCGAGTGCTGACGTAGGTTCATCAAAGCATAGAATATCCGGTTTAAGAGCAAGAGCCCTTGCAATAGCCACTCTCTGTTGTTGTCCACCTGATAGCTGATGGGGATAATTGTCCATTCTGTCCAGCAATCCCATCTTACTTAGAATTGCTTTTCCTTCCACTAGCAGCTCTGTCTTGTCTTTTTCAGGCTTAAGTATCCCCGGAGCAAGGATAACATTCTCAAGAGCTGTGTATTGAGGAAAAAGGTTGAACTGCTGAAAAACCATGCCGAAGTGAAGCCTTTTCTCTCTAAGCTCTTTTTCGCTGGAAACAGGATTTTTACCATCAAATAAAAGCTCTCCATTTACACTGATAGTGCCGCCGTCCGGTGTTTCAAGGAAATTGAGGCACCTTAAAAGAGTAGTTTTTCCGCTTCCTGACCTTCCAAGGATCGAAAGGGTCTTTCCTTTTTCAAGATCAAAGCTTATATCCTTCAGAATTTCTGTATTATCAAAACTTTTTGTTATATTTTTTACTTCGAGTATTGCCATAAAACGCACCGCCTAACGATCACTTAAAATAATCCAGTTTCTTTTCAATATATCCGAAAAGAAGTGTCAAAAGTCCGCTGAATATCAGATAGAATACACCTGTATAAAACAGAGGCCAGATTATTCCACTACTTTTGATAAAGCGCTCTCCCTCCCAAATTATCTCGTAGAACGCAATAACCCTGGCTAAAGAAGTATCTTTCACCAAGGTAATAACTTCGTTGGATATAGGTGGCACAATTCTCTTTACTACCTGTAAGAGTATTATTTTGAAAAAGGTCTGTGTTTTTGTAAGACCAAGAACAGCTGCAGCCTCATGCTGCCCCTTAGGAATAGACTGAATTCCGCCCCTGAATATTTCACTAAAATAACATGCGTAATTAAATACAAAGGCTACCAAAGCGGCTGTGAACCTTCCTGTTGATCCGGAGCCCCATAGGTTATTTCCAAAGAAAATGCCAGGGCCATAAAAGATAACAAGAAGCTGTAACATAAGAGGCGTACCTCTGACTACCCATATAATGAATCTTATGGGCAGTCTTATAAACGCACGTCTGCTCATTGAGCCAAGACTTATCAAAAGCCCCAGCGGCAATGAAAAAACAAGCGTAAGAATGAAGAGTTTTAATGTACCTAAAAAACCCCCAAGAAGTGATAAAGTAACTGTTGAAAACATATATTGATATTCCTTTAATATTACTGCTCTACAAGTGCGTCCTGAACACCATATTTTGTGGCTATTTCTTTCATTGTACCATTAGCATAAAGACTCTTCATCTCATCGTTTATAAATGCTGCAAGATCTGAGTCTTTTCTGCATCCAATTCCATATTCTTCTGTTGTAAGCTCAACAGTGTGTGTAAGATCAGCATATCCTGTTCCTTCACCAACCATTGCTCCTGCCATCAAAAGATCGATAATGCATGCATCTGATGTCCCTGCTGCAACTTCCATAACAGCGTCAGCCTGTGACTTAAGCGCTGTTGTGTTAAAATTGTTTTCTCTTGCTGCAGCCTCTCCTGCAGAGCCTGACTCAACAGCAAAAGTAAGGTCAGCCAAAGATTCAAGTGTGCTGTATTTATCAGCATCTTCCGCTTTAACAATCACAACCTGTGCATTATTGCAATATGCATTAGTACAATTCATTGAGCTTGTAACTTCAGGTGTGAGTGTCATACCATTCCATACGACATCAATTGACTTGTTATTGAGCTCAAGAAGCTTGTTATCCCAATCGATCTCTACAAACTCTGCCTCTACCCCGAGAGCTTTTGCAATCTCTTTTGCCATATCGGCATCAAATCCGATCCACTCTCCGTTGTCGTCTTTATAATCCATAGGCGCAAAGTCCGTGATACCAACAATAAGTTTCCCTTTTCCCTTAATATACTCAAGATCGCTCTCTGTAGATACGCTCTCTGTAGCACTTTCTGCTTTTTCTGTAGCAGCTGCCTGTCCGCATGCTGTAAACATCATAACTGTAGTTAAAGCCATAAGCACAGATACAAATTTCTTTTTCATGATATCCCTCTTTCCAAATAACAATTTACTCTGCTTTTACTTTACCACATTATCATACTAAATTGTCCGTGTAAAGAAGACTTTTATAAAAAAGAAAAATCTTTTAGGTCATTCTACGTTATAAAATTTGTTGTCAACAAACGGATGCTGTACAAATTTTGAACTGGGTAATATAATTTTATGTTATAATATTGTAAGCAATTTAAATTATTATCTAAAAAGGAGACAACATGATTTTCAATATTGCAATAATACTGATAACTCTTCTGTACATCGTCATTTTAGAGTTATCAAAAAATGTCCTTGCAGGATGGGCCATTGCAGTAATAGCTGCAGTACTGATGCTTGCACTAAAAAACACGATCATGAAAAAAATAACACATAAGTCCCTTTCCACTTGCCTTATGTGGCTCGTTTTTATAGCTATTCTGGTACTGAACTACAAACTAACTGCTCCTCCATTTAAAAGAGTTCCTGCTGTTGACAACAAGAATCCCGAAATCACAGAAGAAATAACTATTGATCAGGGTGTCTTAACCGGCGTGTACAATGCAGACAGATCAGTAAAAGTCTACGCAGGTATTCCTTACGCAGCACCTCCTGTAGGTGATCTGCGCTTTAAAGAGCCCCAGGCGCCCCTGCCATGGGATGGCATACTTGCATGCGATCACTTTGGTCCTATGGCTATGCAGCCAAGGAGTTCAGCTCTCTATGATTCTCTTTCCCACATTATTGGATGGAATGACTACCGCATAAAATTCGGGGATGAATATCGCGAAGAAATGAGCGAAGACTGCCTTTATCTTAATGTCTTTTCACCGGAGAAAGAGTCTGATGAACTCCTGCCTGTCATATTCTATATTCACGGTGGATCCCTAACTACCGGGCAGCCTTCCTATACTGAGTATCGCGGAGAAGATCTGGCTAAAAAAGGTGTAGTCTTCGTTAACTGCGCATACCGCCTTGGTGTTTTTGGTTACTATGCCTCTGATGATCTAAAGGCAGAGTCTCCAAATGGCACAACCGGTAACTACGGTCTTTTAGATCAGATAGCCGCCCTTAAATGGGTACGAGATAATATTGAAGCTTTCGGTGGAGACCCTGACAGGATTACAATTGCAGGCGAATCTGCGGGCGCTTCCAGTGTTAATGCAATTTGCGTATCGCCACTTACAGATGGATTATTCAAGTATGCAATCGCTGAGTCCAGTGGCATTGTGGCCAAAAAGCCTTTCCATACCTTCAGGTCCTACGATGAAGCTATAGAACAGGGCAATATTGTAAAAGAGGAATTCTCTGTCTCCTCTTCTGATGAGTTAAGAAGCATTCCTGCTGAAAAGCTCGTTAAAACTTCTGCTAACAACTCGGCCATGACACTTGACGGCTACGCTATAAAAGAAATGCCTTACCTTACGTATGAAAAAGGCGAAAATCACGAGAAAGCTCTTTTAAACGGCTTTAATTTAAAAGAAGCTGATGCGTTTATGCTTGAAACAAAAGCCACTAAAGAAAACTACGTTGACCTCATTGCAGAGGATCTTGGAAGCTATGCCGAGAAAATGGCTGCCGTGGTCCCATATGACGCAGTTGAAAGAGATGAATATATCATTATCGATAAAAAAGGTGAGGCAAAAGGCTCATTAGATGCAGTCTACAGCGCTATGTGGTTCACTTATTCCCACTATGTATGGACTAATTATATGATCCAGCAAAACAGGCCTGTTTACGAATACTATTTCACAAAGACAAACAGCAGAATTTCCAACCATCACGCAGGGGAACTTCCTTACGCCTACGGAAATCTTCACAGACATGCCGATAATTATGATGAGAGCGATTTTGAGCTTTCAGAGATAATGCAGAACTACTGGGTAAACTTTGTAAAAACCGGAAATCCAAATGGAGAAGGGCTCCCTGAGTGGCCTTTAATAACTTCTGACAGCCAGCTTCTTTTACAATTAGATAGTAAAATAGGGCCCGTAGAGGACCCCAATTTACCACTTTATGAAGTTATTGATCATTACATGGAGAGCCAGGAATAATGCTTAATCTTCAAGACTCATTCCCATGCTAAACGCAACAGGGAACATGAATTTTTTCCTGGTCTTGTCATCAAATTCAACGACAAACTTTGTTGGGATCTCATCTTCATCCCAATCAACATCGATGATCGTTCCGGAGCCATATTTAGTCTGGACTACACGGTCACCTATAACAAGATTAGAAGGCACATTTTCTAAGGAAAGTGGAGCCTTCTTTTGCTTCAGGTAGGAAATTGGCTTTTTAAGCTCGTTGCCTACCTTCTTCTTGCTCTTTTTTACAGGTATTTCCTGTTCTTCGTCGGCCCATTTTTCCTTGGGACAGAGCTCACCAACAAATACAGAAGGCTTGTCTTTATATTTAAATATGATCAGTTTATCCTTTGCTCTGGTCACTCCAACGTAGAATATTCGTCTCTCTTCCTCGTTTTCTCTTTTCTCCTCAGGAGTTGCTGTAGCAAAAGATTTAATGATCTTACCAGGAAATACGCCATTTACCACATCCATCAGGATAACTGTGTCATACTCAAGTCCCTTACTTGAGTGAATTGTCGAAAGAATTAGCTTACTTTTATAGTTCTCTTTTTTCTGAGTAAGAGTATTTTTCAGTTCTTCAAGCCTATCAAGGAATCCTGCTATAGTACTTTCGTTTTTGGCGAGCATTTTCAAAGTAAACAGCTTATTGTCATCTATATTGTTATCCTTTAGATACTCTCCATAGCCCATGAACTTTTGAATCCTGCCTATTGCTTTTGCAGGTGTTTCCTGGGCCATATGCATAAAATGAGTCCTTAATGACCTGACATTTCCAAGGATACGTTTGTTTATATCAATCTCTTCTGCAGCATCAAGAATCCCGCAGTGCCTTCGGTCAGCGATATCGCACATTAAAAGAGCGTCCTGCTTGCGAAGGAAGGTTTGGAACTTGAAATATATTTTTAAGAAAAGCTCCGGATCCATTGGACTTAATGCAAATTTGAGCATGTTCTCAACATCCACAACTACTCTGTGGCTAAAAAAGGCCATATCGGAGCTCTTTATCCTGTAATCAACATTTTCTCTCTCCAGAATGTCAACCAAAGGTAAAATGCACTCATTATCTCTATAAAGAACTGCAGTCTGAACCGAGATATTTCTGGCAATGTCCAAAAGAAAACTATATTGGGATTCTCTGCTGTTTAAAGTGACATAGCTTATATCCGCGCCTTCATCCCTTGCTGCTGTCATGTGTTTTTTGTGGCGATTAAAATTCTTCTGGATAAACCTGTCAGCTGTCTCTACTATTTTTGCATTTGATCTGTAATTCTTGTCCATTACAAGGACTTTCGCGCCCACATGCTCTTTTTCAAAGTTCAAAAGAGCTTCCGGATAAGCAGCCCTGAATCCATATATGCTCTGATCCTCATCTCCGACCATGAACAGATTCCCGCTTTTTCCGGCCAAAAGAGCTATGATCATATGCTGTATTTTGGATGTATCCTGCGCTTCATCCACACAGATATATCTGTACTTGTCGCGGTAGAATTTAAGTAGATCCGGCGTGTTTTTAAGCATCCTGTAAGCATATATCATCTGATCATCATAATCCATGAGGCTCCTTGCTTTAAGCTCCTTATTATATGCTTCATAGATCTTCAGTAGTTCCAAGCCCTCATCTTTTCCGAGTTTTTCTATGGCATCTTTATCAAGGCACATATTTTTACAATAAGTTATAAGTGTCCTCACAGCCTTGATATCGCTCTCTGTTGGATAATCGTTCATAACCTTGACATAAATATCTGTCAGGATTTTTCCGGATATCTTTTCATCTGTTATGAGTTCAAAAGAGGTTTTGCCTATAAGCCTCGCATAATGGCTGATTATCTTGGCACATATGCCGTTAATTGTTCGAAATTCAAGATTTCTTGCCGCTTCCTCTCCGAACACCTTAACAAATCTCTCAGCCATATCTCTTGTTGCTGCGACTGTATATGTAAGTGTAAGTATATTCTCCGGCGGTATTTCTTTTACCATAAGCATATAACCGAGCCTATGCACAAGAACTGTAGTCTTACCGCTTCCCGGAACAGCCAGCAAAAGCACCGGTCCCTCTACTGTTTTAACCGCTTCAAGCTGCTGTTCATTAAGTTTAGCTGTATAATTTTCAAAAAAATATTTCTCGTCCATGGTGTCTACTATACAATAATAATCGCAGCTAGTGAAGTAATAAAAAAGCTATATATAACATATATATGATATGTTATATATAGCTCAAAATACTTATTTCATTTACTTCGTCTCTACAGATACATCTGCGCCTGTAATGTTGATGTTCTTATTAACCTTTGCATCATATGTTCCGGCTCTCATGATCTCTGTAAAGTCAACGCCTGTAGCTTCTGACATTGTATCAAATACCTGTTTCATGACGATTGGCATATTCCCAGAGATCTGGCTTGCACCATTTGTTCCATCTCCGGTTCCATAGATATTGATCTTATCGATCTGTGAAAGAGGTTTTGCAATCTCAGCTGCCATCTGAGGCATTATCTTGATCATCATCTCTGCCATAGCAGCGCCATTGTACTTCTTATAAGCTTCTGCCTTCTTTTCCATTGCTTCGGCTTCTGCAATACCTTTTGCCTTAATAGCCTCAGCTTCTGCCTTACCTTTTGCAGCAATACCGGCTGCTTCAGCATCATATTTAGCTTTGATACCTGCAGCTTCCTGCTCAGCTGCATATTTCTGAGCCTCAGCTTGGGCTTTCCTGGCGTCAGCCTCTCTCTCCTGCTCATACTTGGCTGCCTCAGCCTTTTTCTGTCTCTGAACAAGCTCTGCTTCGGCTTTCTTTTCTGCCTGATACTTTTCAGCATCGGCTTTTTTCTCAATCTCAGCTGCAAGTTCCTGCTGTTTAACAAGAACTTCCTTCTGTTTGAGTTCTGCCTCACGTTCAGCTTTGGCAATCTGGGCATTAACAGTTGCTGTCTGAATAGATTTTTGCTGTTCCTGCTGCTGGATCTCATAAGCTGCATCAGCTACAGCGCTTGCTGTATCTGCTTCTCTTTTAAGTTCTGCCTGCTTGATGGCAAGAGCGTTGTTCTTTTCAGCAATCTCTGTCTGTGCAAGAACTCTTGCATCATTAGCAGCTTTATCAGCTTCAGCCTTTGCGATAGCCACATCTCTGTCTGCCTGTGCCTTAGCAATGGCTGCATCTTTTTTGATCTTAGCTGTGTTATCCATACCAAGGTCATTTATAAGACCATTTTCATCTGTAACATTCTGAATGTTACATGAAAGGATCTCGATACCAAGCTTACTCATATCTCTTGAAGCTTTTTCCATTACCTGGTCTGAAAAGCTGTCACGGTCTGTATTGATAGTCTTAAGAGCAAGAGTACCAATGATCTCACGCATGTTACCCTGTAAAGAATCCTGAAGGTCCTCTGTGATCTGCTGAGGATCTTTGTTAAGGAAGTTCTTGGCAGCAAGCTGAATTGATTCAGGATTTGTTCCGATCCTTACCTTTGCTACTGCATCTACATTTACGTTAATGAAATCGTTAGTAGGAACTGACTGCTCTGTTTTAATGTCTACAGTCATCTGTCCAAGATAAAGTTTATCAACTCTCTCAAAGAAAGGAATCTTAACTCCTGCTCGACCAATAAGGATTCGTGGGGTCTTGCGCATACCAGAAATAATATAGGCTCTGTCCGGAGGAGCCTTTACATATCCTGTAGCAATCACCATCACTACAAGTAGAATAAGTGCTGCTAAAATAATAGCTGAAATTGTCATTGTTCCACCTTTCTTAGGGCTCTGCCCTAAAACAATACTTTTTTATTGATACAAAAATTGTACAACTTCCCATTTTAGCATTAAACATGCACTATTGCGCGTTTTTTTACTATATTTTGCTTTTTTTGCGATTTATGATAATATGCTCTAGTGACTTCTTATAAGAAAGGATAATGATAATGAAAATTGCAGTTACTTATGAAAACGGTGAAGTTTTCCAGCACTTTGGACATACAAGCGAGTTTAAGATTTATACAGTAGAGGATAAAAAAGTCGTATCCTCAGAAGTAATAAGTTCAAACGGAAGCGGTCATGGTGCTTTAGCCGGACTTCTTGGCGATAAGGGAATTGATGTTCTTATCTGTGGCGGAATCGGCGGAGGAGCTTTCTCAGCTCTTGAAGAGAACGGCATTGAAGTATGCGCCGGAACATCTGGAAATACTGATGAAGTAGTAGAAGCTTACCTTAGCGGAAACCTTGAGAGCTCTGGTGTAAATTGCGACCATCACGGTGAGGGCCACACATGCGGCGACCACGAGGATGGACATAGCTGTGGACACCATGATGAAGGTGGTTGCGGAAGCGACTGCGGAGATGAAGAAGGCGGTTGTGCTTCAGGTGGCTGTGGCGGATGCAGCGGTTGCCATTCAGCTCCTTCATTCGAGGGAAAAAATGTCGGCAAGACATGCCGTACACACTACATTGGTACTTTCAACGACGGAACAAAGTTTGATTCATCCTATGACAGAGGAGAGCCTCTTGAGTTCGTATGTGGCGCAGGCATGATGATCTATGGATTTGACAAGGCTGTTGCTAACATGAACGTAGGTGAGACACTTGATGTGCATCTCATGCCTGAAGAAGCTTATGGAGAAGCAGATCCTACAGCTATCTTCACTGTAGAGATTGCTGAGCTTCCCGGTTCAGAGGACCTGACAGTTGATCAGAAGGTTTACCTTCAGGATATGTACGGAAGACCATTCCCTGTTAAAGTTGTAGATAAGACTGATACAACTATCACATTAGATGCCAACCATGAAATGGCTGGCAAAGAGCTTAATTTCAAGATTGAACTTGTAGAAGTTAAGTAAGACCAAAAACTTTATCACGAAGTTTACGACCCGTTGGCGTTGTGGCAAGTCCACCGCCAGCGGTTTCTTTTAATGAGGCCGGAAGTGCATCACCGACTTCTCGCATTGCATCTATGCATTCATCTGCCGGAATATTGGCCCTGATTCCTGCAAGTGCCATATCTGCGCTTGAAAAAGCAATCGCAAGACCTGATACATTTCTTTTTATGCATGGTATCTCAACAAGTCCGCCTACAGGATCACAGACCAGTCCCATCTGATTAGAAATAGCCATCGCACAGGCATCTGCACACTGAGATGGCCTTCCACCCATTACTTCTACAAGTGCTGCAGCAGCCATAGCTGAAGCACTTCCACACTCAGCCTGACATCCACCCTGAGCTCCTGCCACACTGGATTTCTCTGCTATTACCATTCCAATTGCACCAGCAGTAAACATAGCCATGACCACATCTTTTTCTTCAAAACCGCGGTCTTCGTAAAGTGACACAAGGCATCCCGGTAAAATGCCGCAACTTCCGGCTGTAGGAGCAGCAACGATCCTTCCCATTGAGGCGTTGCAGCCTGCCACTGCCAAAGCTCTGGCCATTGCTTTTGTCATGAAGTTCCCGCTGATCCCGCCTGTAGCGGCATATTCATTCATAAGATAGCCCTCGCCACCGGTAAGACCTGACATGGATTTCTGGTCTTTTTTCATACCTTCGTTTATTGAATCCTTCATGACCTGGAAGCTGATCTCCATTTTTTCATAGAGTTCAAGTGGCTCTTTTTCCATGCTTTTAGCCTGATCTTCCAAGACCAGTTCACTTATCTTTATATTTCTTTTTTCAGCTTCAGCTACTAATTCGCTGACAGATTCGTATTTAAGCATAAATATCCTTTTCTAATTCAGACTCTTCTTATCAAGATCGCATTTGTGACATGATCAATCTTCCTAATATCGTCCACCAGTGTATCCGGAGGCTGATTGTCGATTTCAATAGTCATGATGGCATCACCACCCTTTTCCTGCCTGGACAAATGAAAATTAGAAATATTGAGTTCTGCATGCTCCCAATGCATCATATTGGTCACACTGGCAATAACGCCGGGCTTATCCTCATGCATTACCAGAATTGTATTATTTTCACCGTTAAACTCAACATTCATGCCGTTGATCTGATTAACCAGTATGTTTCCGCCGCCTATACTTGCCCCCTGCATGACTCCTTCAGTTCCATCATTTAAGAAATAATGGATCCTGGCAGTATTAGGATGGGCGCCTTTTATATTCTCTGTAATAAACTCATAATCAATTCCCTGCTCCGATGCTATATCAAGCGCACTTCTGATTTCCGGAGAATAGCTTTTATATCCCATGATGCCGGCTAAGAGCGCTCTGTCAGTTCCATGCCCCTTATAAGTCTGGGCAAAAGAGCCTGACAAAGTTATTTCAACCTTCTTTAGCTGTCTGTTATCTATAAGCTTATTCACTACTCTTCCAAGTCTGACAGCACCTGCTGTATGAGAGCTTGACGGTCCTATCATTATGGGCCCGATCATATCAAATACATTCATTAAAACCTCTCTTCTATGATTGAACGAAGATCATCAGCAATGATATCTGCAACTTCAAGTTTGTAATCGTATCTGCTCTTTTGCGGCATTATAATCGTATCTTTTGAATAACAATCGTTTTTATAAGCAATTGTATAATATATCTGTCCCAACGCGCTGTCTTCATTTAGGGGATCCTTGTTTCCCATGGTTCCTGTTACCCCTATTCCGATATCAGCACCAAAAGATTTTTTGCAGGCTATTGCCATGGCATCAGCGGTTTCTTTTGAATATACTCCGCATTCCTCAATAATATCCTGCGGAACGCCCTCCATTATCTTGGCCTCGTTTGAATATGTAACAAATGCGCCCTTGATAACAGCAGATGATCCTTCAATATCTGTTAAAAGAGATGCAATAAGCCCACCTGTGCAGCTTTCCATTGTAGTGATAGTAAGTCCCTTGCATATGAGCAGATCTGTAATCGTGTTGTATTTTTCTCTTATTGTCTTATCATTCATTAGTTTAAACCTCAATTTAAGTTTATCTAATGATAGCATAGATTATAGAAATGTGACTAATTAACATAAAAAGAATCTATCTATTATTGCCATATTTGAGATTTATTAAAAATGCTATACTTAAATATATTCAAATTTGGGGATTTTAGGGGGGTTACATCAATGGAATACTACGGAAAAAAGCCAAACTACAACATGGCGCACAGAATAATGTTTGGAATGGCCGAATTCTATGGAGGCGGTGCTTTTGTCATCATAAACACATTCTTTACCGTCTTTCTTATCAAAGCACTTGGTATGCCGGCTGCTCTCGCCGGAACAATCCCACTTGTAGGAAAAATCTGGGATGCAATAACTGACCCTATGATGGGTAACATTACAGACAGAACCGTGTCAAAATTTGGCGCAAAGCGCTTTTATATCTTCGTTGGCGGAATAGCTTCATCAGTTACTTTCTTACTGCTATGGCTCACTATCCCATCCAGATCCATATGGGCAATGTACTTTTTTTATCTGGTCATGTTTTGCCTTTTTTCAACAGGCTTTACTATTCTGATGGTTCCATACAATGGACTGTTGCCTGATATGATCGACGATTATACAATGCGTTCCAAGTTTTCTACTGTTCGTATGGTATGGTCTACTCTTGGTTCTATGGTCTGCGGACTAGTTCCGTCTTTTATCATAAAGGACAATACTAAGCCTGCTCAGTACATGACCTGTGCAGTTCTTTTCAGCATTCTTTTCTTCATTACAACTACTGTTACTTTCATCGGTACCTGGGAAAAGAAAAAAGAACCTGTAAAAACAACTTTAAGAGAAAGTTTCCCGCAGTCAATAAGTGTTCTAAAAAGCAGATCTTTCAAGCTTTTCCTTGGAATATATCTATTTGGCCAATGCGGTATGGACTTTGTCTCAGGAATGGCAGTCTACTATATTGACGATGTTCTTAATGGCTATTCAAATGGCTACTTTATCTACTTAATGGCCACAATTCTGGTATCTCAGCTTGTCGGTATGGTTTTCTGGGGTCCTATTATGAGCAAGACTTCAAAAAGAACGACTATTCTCATAGGTGCTCCCACAAGACTTATTGGTACTTTGGGACTTCTTGCCTTTTCATATGAAGGCGCAAGTATTGTTCCGGTCCTGGTACTTACCGCATTTATCGGATTTGGTAACGCTGCTACTCTCACCAGTATTTTCGCGATAATGGCTGATATGGCAGAGGTAGATGAGCTTATTACATCCATAAGACGCCCGGGAATCGTCTCAGGAATGGCTACTTTTGCAAGAAAAATCTCGTCAGGTCTGTCCGCTGCAGGAATCGGTTTCCTTTTAGCTGCTGTTGGATTTGATGAAAACATTGCAAATGCCGGACAGAGACAGGCACTTTCGACTCAAAAGGGAATAGCTATGATCTATATCATAGTTCCTGCAATACTTATTACCTTATTGTTTATCACCGCGGTAGTATTCCCACTTACAGGTAAGGAATTTGATATCATACAAAAGGAAATCGCCCGCAGAAAAGGCGAAGATACCTCTTCTACAACAGAAGGAGAAAAAAGAATATGTGAAAAAGTCACAGGTTTTTCCTATGACAATCTTTGGAAGGCTGAAAATGCAAAAAACTGGTAAAGGATGCTTAAGCAAATGGCAAAAATCGAACTTTTAGGAGAAGATAACTTCATCAGTGCCATGAATACTGAAAATAAAGCGTGGCGAAGGGAGCATGTCTCTCAGGGAGTTTTTAATTCTTTTGATGGAACCAAGATGAATTACTACTACGCAATTCCGGACTCTGCCAAAAGAGCTATCGTTATAGTTCACGGTTTCTGTGAATTCTGGGCAAAGTTTCATGAATATGCCTGGTACCTGTACAAGGCCGGATACGCCGTTTTTTTCATGGAGCAGCGCGGTCATGGATATTCAGGTGGAAAACTCAAGGCTCCTGATATTGTCTATATTGATAATTACAATACATACGTTGAAGACTTGCACGTTTTCGTAGAAAAAATAGTAGTTCCAAACGCTTCTTCCATGAAAAAAACTCTCCTCGCACACTCAATGGGAGGCGCCGTAGGAACACTTTTTCTTGAAAAGTATACGCAGTACTTCGACTCAGCTATCTTAAGCTCTCCAATGCTTAAGATGAAGAACAATACTTCACCTGTACTGATAAAACTCCTGGGTATATATGCTTTTCTTTTTGGTAAGAAAAAAGCTCTTGCTCCCGGGCAAAAAAGATTTGACGGGAAGCCTGTTTTTGAGACCAGCAGCGCTATGTCAAAGCCGCGTTATGACTACATGTTTGAAAGGAGGTTAAAAGACGAGCATTACCAAACCTATGGTGCTTCAATAGGATGGGCATTGGCAAGTCTTAAGACCAATAAGATCATCATGAAAAATGCGGATAAGCTCCAGATCCCGATTACTGTATTTACTGCCGGGAATGATCACCTTATAGATCCTGAAGGCTACAAACAATTTGAAAAACTCGTTCCATCTGCTAGATTTATTAGTTTTGATGAATCTAAACATGAGATTTTTAATGCAAAAGAAAACATCAGAAAAGAATACTTTTCTGATGTCCTTGAAATCTTAGAACGTCTATGATGATCAGATAAGTGCACTGGCAACTGTTCCTATAACCATCGCGAGAATAAGTGCCAGTGCTATTATTGCTACTATCTTTTTGTTCTTTTTGGTAATCATAACTTACGTATTTCTCCTTTACTTCTTGATATATATCTTATATGCGTTATATAACCTTTCCATGGTCTCTTTTATCACTTGGCTTGGACATGCAATGTTAATTCTCTCAAATCCGATGCCCTCTTCTCCGAAAATGTATCCCTCGTCTGCAAATATATATGCTTTTTCGGTCATAAATGCCTCTAATTCGGTTTTATTTAGACCAAGTGACCTACAGTCGCACCACAAAAGATAAGTGCCCTCTAAAGGGAAAATTTTGATTTCCGGGATGTTTTTTTCAACAAAATCGGAAATGTACCTGTAATTATCATAAATAACCTGAATACACTCATCAAGCCATCGTTCGCCATAGGTATAAGCAGCCTCCAGGGCTACCATTCCAAGCACATTTGTAACAGATCTAAAACCGTCAAGCCTTGAGGATTTGAACTTTTTATAAATCTCAGGATTTTCGATGATCACATTAGATGTCTGAAGGCCTGCAAGATTAAAGCTCTTACTTGGAGCTGTGCATACAGCCATATGCATTCCGGCGCCCTCTGTAATAAGAGCCATAACTGTATGCTCAAATCCAGGCATAATGAGGTCATGATGAATTTCATCATCAATTATAAAGACATCATTTCTCACGCATATTTCATATACTTTTAAAAGCTCATCCTTAGTCCAGACTCTTCCTACAGGATTATGGGGATTACAGAATAACAAAAGCTTTGTATCCGCTTTTTTTACCTCTTTTTCAAATGCCTCGTAATCAATTCTGTATCCTGATCCATCGAGGATAAGCGAAATCTCTATGAGATTACGTTCCTTCATCTTTACAGCTCTTTTGAACGGGTTATAAACAGGTGAAAAAACAACAACGCCATCACCTGGGGCGGTTGTGCTAAGGATCAAATCTCCAATAGCTGTAACAACTCCATCTGATGGCGTAATCCACTCTTTTTTAATTTCATAATTATGTCTTTTCCCCATCCAATTTACTATAGAGTTAAGATAGCTATCAGAAATGTCTGTATAACCCAGATAGTTGCAGTCCAGATATTTCTTTATCTCCTCTGTAATCTCCGGAGCAGTCCTAAATTCCATGTCTGCAATTGACATTGGAACTATCCCCGAAGGAACATCAGGATTTCTTTTCAGCATATCTTTATACTTAAAAGAATTCTCACTGATGCCATCTTTGGATGTGACAAAATCGTACATATCTACTCCTTAAATACAATTGTAACCTCTATTAACAAGAATGTTCTCAACTGCCTTAGTGTCTTCTGTACTGATAACCATGATTGGTCTTGCAGACTCGCGGTTAAATGATAGATATGTATAATTTACATTGATATTGCTTGAAAAAAGAGTCTTTAAGATCTTATCAAAGGCTCCAACTTCATCCTGACACTCCACAGCTAAAACAGGTGTTGTCTTGCAAAGGTAACCTGCTCCCTGAAGCACCTCGATGCATTTTTCCGGATCTGAAACAACCATTCTGATTATTCCATATTCAGCAGAATCGTTTGTAACAGAACCAAGTATATTAATTCCATTCTGGCAAAGAATTCCAGTAATATTCTGCAAGCATCCTTTCTTATTCTCGGCGTAGATTGAAATTTGTTTAAGCATCTTCTTCCCCAAAAACCTTTCTAACAGCCACAACGACGTCAGTCGATGTAAATGGCTTTACCACAAAATCTTTTGCACCCTTCTTTAGGGCTAGGACTATCATGTTCTCATACTTTTGGTCTGAACACATGATAACATTGGCCTTAGGATCAATCTTCATGATCTCAGTAAGAGCGTCAATCCCATTCATCTTAGGCATATTGATATCCAGGATCAAAAGATCCGGCTGTTTTTCCTTGTAATACTCAACTGCCTGTTCTCCGGTGAGTGCCTCACCTACAATCTGATATTTTTCAGGATCAAGGGCAGCCTTAAGCATTTCTCTCATTAAATTAGTGTCATCAGCTATAAGTATCTTTTTCCTCATAATAGTCTCCTAAACCGAATCAACGTTAGTAATATTATTATGACAGCAAACTATAACCTATACAAATTAAATATAAATAAAAATACCACTTTTATTCCAGTTCATCAATCGTATATGTGCTTCCATCCACCACAATTTCACTTATATCGTCAAAAGAGCTATATAGTTTCTCAGATACATAGTTGAATTTATCAGGAAATCCCCCTGAATTAAGAGTTTTTATGAGGGAACTGACTCTTGGTCCATGGTGAGGATTACACTCTGCTATACAGGCAATCTTTCCCTCTTTCGCATAGTTTATGGCCTCCTGGTTTACACCATCAAAAGAAACAACCATTATCTCACCGTTTGTGATATCTGCTCCAACCTTTTTGCCTGCATTTTCAATGGCTTCAATAGCTCCTATGGCCTCATTATCATTTTCACAATATACAACGTTTACGTTGTCATATTTCCTAAGAAACGAAGCCATAACTTCCCGGCCCTTTGTCTCAGTAAAATCACCGCTGACTTCATCAAGTATATCCCAGCCATTTGCTCTGGCCGCATTGGCAAGGCCCCTTGATCTTCCAATCTGAGCTGTTGATCCGATAGTTCCCTGAATATTTACAATGTGGATTTCATCAGCTGATATGCCGCGTTTTTCAGTAAAAGCCTTTAACCAGGCAGCAACCTTCTTTCCCTCAAGTTCAAAATCAGAGCCAACCCAGCATGAATAAAGGTTCTTATCTGCAACATCTACCCGCCTGTCCACGATTATCACGGGTATACCTGCTTCTTTTGCCTCTCCCAGTACCGAATCCCAGCCAGTCTCCATTGCCGGTGCAAGAACTATATAATCGACTTCCTGCTGGATAAACATTCTTATGGCAGTTATTTGATTGGACTGTTTCTGCTGGCCATTCTTATATATCAGATTATAGCCATTTTCCTGGGAAAAAGCCTCAAGCATGGACTCTGTATTTGTGCTTCTCCAGTCAGATTCCGCTCCGAGCTGTGAAAAGCCTACCGTTATGAGATCTTTTGTAACCTCATTTTCAATATCTGCATTTTGATCATTAATAGCACTGCTCCCGCATCCGGCTGTGAAAACCGAAAGCAGGAGCAGTACTAGCGCTAACATGGCGTTTTTTCTCATATCTCAATGTCCTTATATTTTAAGAGCTTTCTTTTTTTGAGACATTACTATACTTTGGATGAGCAGGAATATACAGAGCATAGCTGCAATTGTGATTCCAGTCCACCATGCCTGATCAAGACCGGCGGATGCTACTATGTTCTGAATCGTGCTGAGTGATAAAACGCCAAACAATGTTCCAATGATGTTACCTACACCACCTGTAAGCATTGTTCCGCCAATAATTGATGAGGCAATGGCATTCATTTCCATTCCCATCGCATGGCTGGCAGCACCTGAACCTACATGAAGGAAGTAAACATATCCTCCAATTCCCGCAAGAAGGCTGCAGATAAGATGTGATAAGAACTTAGTTCTTTTAACATTGATTCCAAGCATCAATGCACTCTGCTTATTGCCGCCAACCGCATATAGATTCCTTCCAAGCCTGGTATAGCGAAGTACTAAGAATAATAATACCACAAGAAGCAGTGCTACTATCACACCAATTTCTACATATGCAGGGACATATATTCCCTTTTTGTTCACCGATCCAAGTCCCGGAACATTTATTCTTGTAAGTTTAAGTGCATTGAACTCAGGATCTTCTACATTAAATGGCGCAGTATTTACTATTGTCGTCATACCTCTGGCAAAAAACATTCCGGCAAGAGATACGATAAATGGCTGAATATCAAGATACGCAACCAAAAAGCCCTGAACCAGCCCATAAGCAAGTCCTATTCCCAAAGCTATGAGAATAGAGCCTAAGATGCTTCCGTCATGGTAGTCAAGGTACACAGCACAGCACATTGACACGAGTGCCACAACGCCTCCGACAGAAATGTCAATTCCGCCGCTTATCATAACTATGCTCATTCCGCAGGCTGTAATGATAAGTGCAGCGTTCGCATTTAAAATGTTAAAAAACATCTGTGGCTTGGTAAATCCACCGCCCTGAAAAAGCACTGCTCCTATATACATAAGGAAAAAGATAACAATTGTAATTGTAAGAAGCAGGTTAGTATCGCTCATTTTATTGAATATACTAGTGTTTTCTTTTATTTTTTTCATTTATGCAGCCTCCTTTCTAGCCATTGGAAGCTGTTTTGCAAGCTTTGCCATATAGTCCCTTACTGTAGGTGCTGAGAATATAACGAGCAGGATAACCACAACAGCTTTATATGCCGCAAGGGCATCAGACTGCACATTGAATTTATAAAGAGTAGTAGTCAAAAACTGAATGACATACGCTCCCAGTATTGAAGCCCACATATTGAACTTACCTCCTGAAAGAGCATTTCCTCCAAGAGCTACAGCTAAAATAGCGTCCATCTCTATATCTTTTGCTATAACTGAGTAATTGATCGTGGATAATCTGCTTACCTTGATAAGTGCTGCTACTGCAACGCAAAGGCCCAATATAACAAAAGTTAAGAACTTTATGAATGTTGGATTTATACCATTTAGCCTTGAGGAATTCTCATTGATTCCCACAGCCTGTGTATATAATCCAAGATTTGTTAACTTAAGGACAATTGCGATCACTATAATGCAGGCTATCACTATGAACACTGTGGTTGGAACAGGAATTCCCGGAATAAACCCGCCAAAGTAAGCAAATTTTGGGTCCGGAACGATTGGAAGCTCGTTGTTGTTGATCCAGGCAGCAATTGAACGGCCAGCTGTAAAAAGAATCAGTGTCGCTATCATAGGCTGTATCTTAAATATAGCAACCAGCATTCCGTTAAATGCTCCGCAAAGCATGCCAACTATGCAGGCTACGAGAAACGCTACAATAATCGGAGCCTGAATTGTTTCCGGTCTTGAATTGCCACCGCACAAAACCCTTAACATAGCAGATCCCGCAATAGCTATTGTTGCACCTACAGAGATGTCCTGCCCTCCTGATGCTGCTGTAACAAGAGTCATGCCTATGGCTAAGATTGCAAGCTCTGAACCGTAATCAAGAATTGTTATCAGATAACCTGACAAAACCGGATTTCCGGCATTATTTGTTCCAACAGTTACTTTGAAAAATCCCGGATCATTGATCAGATTTATTACTGCCAGAAGTATAAGTGCCATAAGCGGAATAAAGAGCTGATTGCTCGTTATCTTTTTTAATATTTGCTTATTCATACCTTATTCTCCCCCTGCAATAGTGCTCATGATCTTGTTCTGTGTAAGATCTTCGCCCGAAAGCTCTCCTACAACTTTTCTGTCACGCATAACTACCAGCCTTGAGCACGTTCTTAGCATTTCATCGGTTTCAGAAGAGATAAACGTAACGCTCATTCCTTCTGAAGCAAGCTCTAACACGAGCTTTTGTATATCTACTTTCGTTCCTACATCGATTCCTCTGGTAGGCTCATCCAGAATCAGATATTCAGGATGCATTAATAGCCACCTTGCCAGGATTACTTTCTGCTGATTTCCACCGGAAAGAGATTTTATCGGTGTATCAGCCGATGCAGTCTTAATATTCAGTTTTTTAATGTACTCCTCCGCAAAAGCGTTGGCTTTTGCCTTACTGAAAGGCTTAAAGAAGCCTGTTAATACCTGGAGTGCAAGTATAATGTTATCCCTTACAGAAAGATCTCCGATTATTCCATCGACTTTTCTGTCTTCAGGCAAATACGCAATACCATTTTTCATGGCATCCAATGGCTTATTTATCTTAACGTCCTTGCCATGTACTTTTACGTGGCCTCCAATGACTCTGTCCGCTCCAAAGATTGAACGTACACATTCGCTTCGTCCGGAGCCTAAAAGACCTGTAAATCCATTCACTTCACCTTTTTTAATGTAAAAATCAAAAGGCTGAATACCGGCATCACTCTGAAGCTTTGATGCTTCAAAGACTTTTTCATCCGCATCTTTCCCCGAATATGCTGCATTCTCACCTTTGATATCTGAAAGGTCATCCATCTCTTTACCGAGCATTTTTGCAACAAGCTGAACTCTTGGAAGGTCTTTTATCTCATATTCCCCAACAAGCTGACCGTCCCTAAGAACTGTGATCTTATCACAGACTTCATAAACCTGATCCAGAAAGTGAGTTACAAATATGATTCCAACTCCCATTTCTTTAAGATCTCTCATAAGACCAAAAAGTTTTTCTACTTCCTGCTCATCAAGAGAGGAAGTCGGTTCATCAAGTATCAGCACTTTACAATCCATATCAACAGCTCTGGCTATGGCAACCATCTGCTGAACTGCTATTGAACAGTTTGCAAGCTGCTGCGTTGCCTTTGCAGGAATATCAAGTTTCTTTAAAAGCTTCTCAGCGTCTGCATTTATGCTCTTCCAATCAACTAATCGGCCTTCTCCTCTGCCAATAAACATATTCTCAGCAACAGTAAGATTGGGACAAAGAGTTATTTCCTGATAAACTGTACTGATACCAAGCCTTTGGGCATCCTGAGGTGAATGTATCTGAACCTCTCCTTTGCCAGCAAGGCAGATTGTTCCTGCATCTTTGGAATACACCCCCGTCAGGACCTTGATCAGTGTTGATTTTCCTGCACCATTCTCTCCCATCAGAGCATGTATTTCCCCTTTGTTCAGGGTAAAATCCACATTCTGAAGAGCTTTAACTCCAGGAAATGATTTATTGATGCCTCGCATCGTTAGCACTTGTTTCTCTTCCACAGGCATTACCTCTATTTCTTTTAAAAAACGCGGTGCGGTTGTCCTTACGGACTCCTGCCGCACCGCGTCCTTTCTTTTTTACTTAATTAAATTCCGTATGTGTCAACATCCTGCTGTGTGATTGTTGTTGCATCGAAGCCCTTCTCATCCATGATGATTGTCTTCTGTGAAAGTGTTCCGCCACTCTCTAATGTCTTGATAATGTCATCAATGTAGCTAGCCTGGAAAGGATTGCACTGTCCATCATAGTTCCAGTTCTGGTTAAGAAGCTCTTCAAGTGCCCACTTATTGCAGTCAAAGCCCATAACTACAACGTCTTTTCCTACACCATGTGAGATACCTGCTGCGTCAAGAGCAGCTACAGCACCCTTAGCCATGTCATCGTTCTCAGCATAGATTACGTTAAATGGTGTGCCTGCATCGATAACTGACTGAACGATCTGCTGTGCCTTCTCTGCATTCCACTCAGCTGTCTGCTGTTTAACGATGTTCCAGTTTGCTTCTGCAGCAACCTTAGTATCAAGAGCTCCACTACGTCCCTGCTGAGCAGCTGAACCCATAACACCCTGAATGTGGATTACATTGTACTCAGAAATGTTCTGTCCAGCGAGCCAGTCAACAGCTGTCTGTCCCTCTTTTGCCATGTCTGATACGATTGAAGCTTCATAGAGGCTTGGATCTGCATCGATAGTACGGTCAAAAAGAATTACTTTGATTCCTGCAGCCTGTGCATCCTTAAGAACTGAATCCCAACCTGCTGTATCAGCAGCTGAAAGAAGAAGATAATCAACTTCATCCTGGATAAATGTCTGAGCGTACTGGATCTGCTCATCATTCTTCAAACTGTAAGCAAAAGATGCATCATATCCGTTTTCTTTTGTGAATTTTGCTTTAAGATCAGCATCGTTAGCTGTACGGTAACCGGACTCGTTAGGGTCGTTGTTGATAATACCAACCTTAATAAGGCCGCCTGAAGAAGCCGGAGCTTCTGTAGTTGTGCTTGCTGGCGCTGTGCTTCCACATGCAACAAGACCAAGTGTCATGGCTGATGCCATAACGATTGACAATACTTTCCTCATCATAACAATTTCCTCCTAAAATATTATGTGTTTTGGGTTGTCCCCACCTCTTAAACACATTGTAATTTTCAGGAGGAAATTTTAAATTCAATAAAATTGAAATTCGGTTAGTTTTTTTATTAAAATTTCATTTTGTTTCATTTTTCTACGATTTCGGTTAATTTTTTCGGAAGTCGTATAACAACCCTCGTTCCTTCTTCATAGGTACTAGCAATATCAAGTCCATATTCTTCACCGAAATTCAGCTTTATTCTCTGATTCACGTTATAAAGGCCATAAACGGCACTTTCTTCAAGTTTTTCTGCTTCTAGGGCAAGCTTAACATCATTTAACCTCTCAGAAGTCATTCCCTTTCCATTGTCCTCAACGCAGATTTCAAAGTAGGTGTTATATTCTTTTCCTGTTACAGTAATGTGCCCACCGCCTCTTTTATTCTTGATTCCATGATAAAGTGCATTTTCCACAACAGGCTGAACAGTAATCTTGGGAATACTATAATCAAAAATTGCTTCTTCAACATTTATCTCATAGCTAAGAATGTCCTGATACCTTATCTGCTGTATCTCCAGATAACTTCTTACATGCTGGAGCTCTTCTTTTACAGAAACTATCTCTTTTCCCCTATTGAGAGATGCCCTGAAAAAGTCAGACAAACTCTTAACCATATTGACAACCTGCTTTTGGTTGCCGGCCTCAGCTGACCACACTATTGTATCCAGTGTGTTATAAAGAAAGTGTGGATTTATCTGGGCCTGCAAGAGTTCAAATTCAGCCTTACGCAGTTGCTTTTGTTCCTGTTTTACCTGTTCTTCGATAGGACGCGTTATCCACAAAGGGCCTACAAATGATACTAAAAGGATAACTAATACAATAGCAACTGTTATTACCATTGAAATCTTTATGATGTCCAGAAATACTTCCTTATTCTCAGCCTGCGCGACCTGTATCTGCTTGTTTTCATAATAGATATACTCATTGATAGTCTCTTGCAAAAGAGCTGTCACTATCTGAACGTCATTCTCCCATATGAGCATATTTGCCTCATACTTATCCTCATAGGTAAGATTATTCTTTATTCTTTCTATGTAGACTTCAAGGTTATTTAAGTACTTCTCCGCACTTAGTAACCTCTTTTGATTATCATCAGTATTTGTATAGCCTTTAAGTCCCCCGACAACAGCCCTGGCATCGCTTAATAAAATCGGTATCTGCGAATCCTCAGGTGCAACATTACCAACTATCAAAAGATATGTCTCATAATCAAAATCTTCCTTAAAATCAAGACTGAATTCGCTCGCTGTAACCACCGAGTTCAGCATTGTATTATATCTTTCGCTTACAAAAAAGAGATTGTAAAGCGCATACACCATGAAGATCAGGTTAGGTAAAAGAAGTATAATGTAAGATAGTCTGATCTGTGACGCCAGCTTTGATCGCTGTTTCTTTCTATGACCATTGAACATCTTTACTCCTCCTCACGTGTACCATTTCTGTACTGAGTAGGAGTTAGTCCCTGTGTCTTCTTAAATAGATATGAAAAATAATGTGGATCCTTGTAACCAACCATCTGACCTATTTCATTACTTCTCTTTGAAGTGCTGCAAAGAAGCTCTTTTGCATGCTCCATCCTGTAATCCGTAAGATATTTAATGAATGGCTGTCCAGTCTCTTGCTTAAATACTGCGCTTAAGTGATTTGGCGAGAAATTCACATGAGCAGCAAGGGAGTTGAGCGACAGCTCCTCCTCTGCGTAGTGCTTCTCAATATATGCCACTGCTTCATTCATGATGTCACGATATCTTCCAATTGCGTTGCTCTGCTTAATAAGAAGCGCTTTATTCATGATTTCCTTCATGTAATCAAAGGTCTTTTTCTCATCTCCAAGAACTTCTGCATTTGGAGCCGTAATCTGCTTATCAAGCTCATCTCTGCTAAGTCCCAATTCATTTAATATATAATCTGTGACGCAGAAATATAGATCCATTGATATATATTGCCTGAGCATTGTAGACCTGATAGCATTTTTTCCCATTCCATTAAAGAATTCTTCCAAAAAGAACTCTGTCTCAGAGGCTTCTCCTCGTCTTAAAAACTCTTTTACAAGCTTTCTATCGATATGTTTTGGATCAATCTCAGACAAGATAATATCCTCTTTTTCTACCTTAAGGCCTTCTTCCGAACCAACCATAAAACCATTGTCAGAAGTTAAGTACATGTGAGCAAACGCCCTGCTGGCCCATGAAAAAGATGTACTTATTTCTGTTATTCTGTTGACCGTTTGACCGATTCCACCAAAATATCGTATGTTATTATAATTCTCAAAAAGTCCCATCATTTCCTTGATAGTAGACTCTATATTTGTATTAATAGTGTTTTCATCGTCTCCTTTAAATAGCAGAGCGAGTCCTTCCAGATCAAGGTTAAAACTGATTGCTCCATTTTTAGTTGCGATGGCTCTTATTCCTTCTTCAATTTTTAGGACACTGTTTGAAAATTCGCCAATCTCATGCTTTTTTGACCACACTTTCATGAGGAGAACATTATATTTTAGAGCTGTTATATCAATGGACAGCTTTTTTGCCATTTCGATAAGTTCAGATGCGCCACAGTTTGAGCTGACAAGCTTTCCAAAAAAGGCCTGTTTATCAAGCTCATTTCTCTCCTTCATTTCCTCTTCATAGCGCTTTGTAGCCTCCCTCTCTGCGCGCTTTTCTTCAACCTTTTCAGAAACAGAACTCACTTCTCTTAGAAGGTCACTGCCACTTATAGGCTTCGAAAGATAGCTTGAAACGCCTATCCTGATTGCCTCTTTTGCGTATTGAAAATCTTCATATCCTGTAAGCAGGATTATCTCGATCCATGGAAATTCCGCCTTGACCATGCGGCTCAGAGTCAGACCGTCCATAAATGGCATTTTAATGTCGGTAATAAGAATATCCGGCTGCGTTTTCTGGATCATTGAGTAGGCAAGTTCCCCATCAGATGCCTCCCCACAAAAATCAAATCCATTTGCAAGCCAGTCAATATTGTTTTTTATACCCTCCCTAACAACAAATTCGTCTTCCACAAGAAATACTTTTACCATACAAGAAACCCCTTTATGAAATACATTTTCCCCACTTCATTTTATCATTAAACCAATAATTCCTAAAGATGAGACAGGCACATATTTTCTGCTTTTTTAATATTTACTCACGTATACATATAAATTGTAATATGATATACTTTTACGGCTTAGTTATATGAATAAAGGATGATGTTATGACAAAAGAAAACAAAATGGGTGTAATGCCCGTAAAACAGTTAATAGTATCAATGTCTCTACCTATGATGATCTCAATGCTGGTTCAGGCTCTCTATAATGTCGTAGATAGCATTTTTGTATCTCAGATAGTTGGAACTACTCCAAATGCCGGCCAGGATGCTCTTACAGCAGTTACTCTTGCATTTCCCATGCAGAACTTAATGATAGCCCTTGGTTCAGGAACAGGAGTTGGCATTAATGCCCTTCTTTCAAGATCACTTGGTGAAAAGAACTTCAGTCGATCTGATTCGGCTGCTAATACCGGTATTTTACTTACTTTTTTAAACTATTTGGTCTTCCTAATCATCGGTGTCTTTTTTGCTGACGCATTTATCAGTTCACAGACTGACACGCCTGTCATTGCACAATATGGCACTACTTACCTGAGAATTATCGCGTGTTGTTCTGTTGCACTCTTTTTCCAGATAACATTCGAACGACTTCTTCAGTCAACAGGAAAGACCTTTTACAGCATGCTTTCACAGGCATCAGGCGCTATAATCAACATTATTTTTGATCCGCTTCTTATATTTGGTATCGGACCTTTTCCACAGCTTGGAATTGCCGGCGCAGCTTATGCTACCATCTTTGGTCAGTGTGTCGGTTCCTGCATCGGTCTGTATTGCAATTTGCACTTTAATAAAGAGATCAACTTTTCTTTTAAGAAAATACTCACTATCGATATGACTACAATCAAGGATATATATTTCGTAGGCATTCCATCCATACTTATGATGTCTATCGGTTCTGTTATGACTTACCTTATGAATCTTATTCTTGGTGCTTTCTCATCCACAGCTACAGCTGTATTTGGTGTTTACTTCAAGCTTCAGAGTTTCTTCTTTATGCCTGTATTTGGCCTTAATAACGGACTTATTCCTGTTCTTGCCTATAACTATGGAGCAAAGAACAAACAGCGCATAACCGAAGCTTTAAAATTTGCTCTTACCCTTGCTGTATCCATAATGATCGTTGGTACAATTGCTTTTCAGGCGATCCCGGGGTTATTGCTGTCATTATTCAATGCTTCAGATGAAATGATAAAGATCGGCATACCAGCACTTAGAATAATCAGCCTTTCATTCCCTATTGCCGGTGTTTGTATCGCTATGGGTTCTATTTTCCAGGCTTTTTCAATGAGCTTCTATTCGTTGGTTGTATCAGTTGGACGTCAGCTTGTAGTTCTTATTCCTGTTGCGTGGCTTCTGTCAAGAACAGGCAATCTGAACTTAGTATGGTTTGCCTTTCCTATTGCTGAGATTGCTTCACTTGCTATCTCAACATACTATTTCAGAAAGCTTTATAAAACTACTATGTCGGTTCTTTAATACATTTGTGGTTTAGTAGCCCATATTTTCTACAATGTCAAGTCCCTCTTGCTGAAATATGCAATAAATATGCGCTTTTTCAGAATAATGCACTAAAAATCATTATTATTTTTGGCAATTTTTCGACTTTAAATACTTGTGATGTGCATAAAATGGGTGTAAAATTTTTTCTAGTAGTGAAAATACTCAATTTGAGGGAGGTATTAAACCATGAATAAGACAGAACTTGTTGATGCTATCGCAAAGGAAACTGGTCTTTCCAAGAAAGATTCAGAGAAGGCTGTAAAGGCTTTCACAGAAGCTGTTTCTAAGGAACTCAAGAAAAAAGGCAAAGTACAGCTTGTTGGATTCGGTACATTCGAGACTGCTAAGAGAGCAGCTAGAACTGGTAAGAATCCTCAGACTGGCGCAGCTATCAAGATTCCTGCAGCTACAGTTCCTAAATTCAAAGCTGGTAAGGCTCTTAAGGATGCTGTAAACGGCAAGAAGAAATAATTGATAAAATAAAAGAAAAGGTGATTACGATTTCGTAATCACCTTTATTTTTTATCTTCTTTCTTTCAATCTTTCTTCCAATGCCTTATGAGCTTCATAAATATCCATATTCTGCTGCATATCTATTTCTATAAGATTTCTGATGTATTTCGTAGCTGACATATTGGCTGCCTTTGCCATGTGCTCTACATAATCCCTTAATCCTCTTATATCAAGCAAAAGAAACTTATCTTTTTCATATCTGCTATTCTTTTCAGTCTTTGCTGCCTTTCGAACAGGCTGCTCTACATCTTGTACTGGCTGTACAGGCTGAGCTGTCTGAACAGGCTGTTGCTGTATATATACTGATTGAGGCTGAACCTGTTGTATCTGTGGCTCTGGCTGCATAGGTACAACCTGCTGAACTACCGGCTGTACAGGCTGTGGAATCGGCTGCTGATATACCGGCTGAACCTGTGGTGCCACATACTCATTTACTGGTGCCTGAGCTTGATTAACTGCTTGTGCAGGCTTCTGAACAGGCTGATTAACAACCTGCTCTATCTTTTTTTCTTCCTTAACTTCTATAACAGGCTCTTCAATAGGCTTTTCTGGCTTTTCAACAACCTTCGTTTTTTCCTCTTTTACTTCTTCTTCCTTAATTGATTGCATTCCTGCAAAAAGACCTGTTCCTGTCTTCCTGACGCTCTTTTTAAGCATATCAGCCTTGCTTGCCATAATTAATCCTCCCCTAAGAATTCATCAATAAAGTCATCATAATCTCTTGCTGCGCTTGAACCGCCCGCATATTCAAACAGATCCATTTTCATGGTCTGTGCCTCTTCAACTGAGACATTAAGCCTTATTTTTGACTTATAAACTGTTGTTCCAAGAAGATCAGCTTTTTCTTCTATGTCATTTATCCATATTTTGGCGTTTGCAGTGTTTCTAACCTTAGTTACTAATATTCCATCAACCTTAAGCTTATCATTGGTAAAATCGTGAATCTGGCCTATAAATTTATATAATCTTGAAAGACCCTGTAATGAAAATGCTCCTGGCTCCAATGGAATAATTACTTCATCTGCTACTGTAAGTATATTCATTAAAACAACCCCTAAAGCAGGGCTACAGTCAAATATGCAAAAATCATACTCTTTTTTTATCTTTTTAAATGCTTCTTTTATAAGCTTTTCACGTCCCAACATAGAGAATGTCATGTCTGCAGACGCAAGATCAATACCACCAACTATGAGATCTAAATTCTCAGCAATAGGAATAATTGCTTTATTTATATCCTTATCGCCAGCCATTACCTCAAACAATTTTGCAGGTACATTCTCTTCAAAGTAGCTTCTCTGCTCCGGAGTTAATGCTTCAATGTCCTCTGGATCAGGATCCACCTCATTAAGATCGATTCCTGCTGTCATTGAAAGATTTTCCTGAGGATCAGCATCTACAACTAAAACCTGATATCCTCTCTTTGCAAGGCCTACTGCCATTGCGTAACTGGAAGTAGTTTTTGCAACTCCACCCTTTTGGTTACTAAATGCAATAATTCGCATATCCCCTCCTATAACATATATCTGTTATATAACTTTTATCTCTTTTATATTCCTTTGCTATTATAACGTTTAAATTATCTGTTTTCAATATTTAATATGACTAATATACTTACCATATCTTATATTTTATATTTGTTACATATTATTCATATGTTGTATATTTGTTGTATATCTTGTATATTGATTCGTTATTTATCTATGTGTTATATATATTATACATGATATATATTATTTATACAGTATAGCATATAAAATCATCATATAAATATTATTATTATAATATATGTTATATATGTTATAGCATTTATAGAAAATGCCGCATTCACATTCTGATTCTTTTTTATGTTATATAATGTATATATTGCATTTATTTAATACTTATTTTTCTATTATCTCTCAGATTATTATTAATATATATCATATATATTTTTCTAATAAGCAAAGTAACATGTGATTTTTATATATGTTATATATATATATATATATTTATGTATTTTTTGCTGATTCTTTATGAAAAGCGCAAATTACTCTCTATGTATTTATTCTTCACATCAAATGTGCTTAAAGCCACTGTTTATCAGCAATATACTCAAACTAAAGCATCCAATTCTCAGCACGATATATATAACATATATATCTTTTCTTTATACTTTTTTATATGCTACACCTTGTATTTCTGGATCCAGCATATATTTTCATCCATCGAAATTGATCTACCCAAAATTTGATATGTTATATAACTTATTTATCTAATCAGATTTGTTATATATCTCGTATATGTAATATTATTTATATTATACATATGCAACATATCAATATAATATAATGTATATTTTATACGTATAATATATTTGCTATATTCTTAATATTTAATAAATATAATATATATCATTTATATGTTACACTCAGTATATTTGATATATATTTATAACATTATATATATTTCTTATATTTAATATTTGTATTATTACTTATATGTTTTTTATTTATTATATTTTTAATGTATTTTAAATATCATATTTGTAATTTATTATATATATCATTCGTATGTATAATATATTATTTATGTTGAATATAAAATGTATATCTGTTATAATATATATTGAAGTGATTGCTTATATATGAAATTTATTTTAAATACTTAATGTATTTTAAATATGTATAATATAATATATGTTATATATTTTGTATTTATAATATGTATATAATATATAACAAATAGAAAATATGATATATATTTATAAATGCATTTGAATCATATAAGTAACATTTAAAAGAGCTAACAAGCCATAAATTTGTAACTTAATCATGGATAAATGGCCTGGGTATTTATCAAAAGTATGAAGATCTCAATAGTGAGATGATAATTGGAAAATAGATGGTTTCCCCAGAAGATAAGCCTGATAAAAAGCAAAAAATTATTATTTTTAATCAAGAATTGTAGTGTTTTTAATCATTATTGTTTCTATCACGTTTTAAGCTGCTTTTAGAAGCATATTCTATGATTTAGTTTTATAAAAATAGAATAAATTGAATATAAATAAATTATAAATTTGCAATCAATAAGATGCAGGAATGCTTTTGTTTCGAGTCTATTGTTGGAAGCCAGTAAATATCGGCATTTCAATGTAATATGACAATATTAAGAACAAAACATAATCAGATGTTGCAAGATTACTTGCAAAATTTGTATTGCCGCTCAAAAAAATATAATAATATAGCAAATGATATATGCAGCAAAATAGGTAATTAAATCGCATTATTAAATCTGTTTTTAATATCGTACGTTCTATATGTTAAAGGTTAACAAACTTGCAAAAATTATAGACTAAAGAAGTCAATATATGCACCGTCAATGAATAATCTTCAGTCAAAATGTTAGTAAATATTAAGATAATAATTAAATGTTTAATAGCATAGCAGATTTTATAATATCTATTGTCATTATTTTTCTCCTTGTATACAATCAAAACATTTCGAAAAAATTTCATATTATTAATAATAAATATAATTTTGTATATCATATGTAATTTTTGTTAATTAAAACTATTTATAATTATTAATTAAACAGATAAAATGTTATCAATAATCTTACAAATATCCAATCAAAGTCATCTAATACAAAATTGCATTCTAATTTTTGTCTGAATCTTTGTTTTCTTTCAATTTCATTTTTGTTATCATTTGTAATCCAGGCATAAAAAATAATTAAACATATAAAATAGTATTCAGATATCTATGGTATTTATATTTTGTATTTATATTTTGTATTTATATTTTGTATTTATATTTTGTATTTATATTTTGTATTTATATTTTGTTTTTATACTTTATATTTATATGTTCTATATATAAAGAGTATTTAGATCTTACTTATTTGAAATTTATATATTAAGCTGGGACACCTTAAAAAGTTGTTTATTTTAAAATATAAAACTACAATTCTTTTATTAATTAATAGACCAGGAAAACCGCATAAATAGGCGGTTTGTTTTATTATGAGTGACTAAAATAGGAATTTAAAGTAGATAAAAAGGGATTAGAAAGTTGAATGAATGGGAAGATAGGGTGTCTAAAAAGGGAACTATGAAAATATGCCCCAAGTTACCTGTTTAGGGATGAAAAGTGCAGTATTTGGGAAGATAGGTGACTAAAAAGGGAATACATAATATTTAATAGATTCATAAATCTGTAGAAGCCAGAACAGGCATAAATAGGGCGTTTCAAACAGTCATAAAATTAAAGGTGACCAAAAAGGGAACATATAAGTGTACAAAAAGGGAACGAAAAATATCACATAAATAGGTATGAATAGATAACTAAAGCGAAATATGTTTTGGTGTAATGAATGCTTAATGTAATAAAAATGAGCTTAGATCAGGTCAAAAATTTAGAAATATAAATGAAAGGTGACTAAAAAGGGAATGGGGGTTAATGTTTGGGATCAGTTTTGAAATTATTAAGTACTAAAATGGGTATTAAAAGTGAACAAAAAGGGACTAGAATTAACCATTGAAGTCAAACCAAGAAAGTCAAAAGTGAAGTGAAAGGGAATAGATAATGGGAAAGGTGCACAAAAAGGGAATTATTAGAATTGACTAAAATGGTTAACAAATCTTTGTGCTTTTAGCTGATAAAAACCCCAAAATATAGGCAATTAATACTTGAAGGTGACCAAAAAAGGAATATAATAAAATAAAAGGTTTACAAAAAGGGAATGTTATTATATCTTTTTATTCTAAAGGTGTACAAAATAGGAAGATAATTTCTTATTTAAGGTGCATGAAAAGGGAACCTGTATATAAAAGAACTGGGGGATTTATGAAAGAAGAAAAACGAGACCAACTCATAACTAGACAGAGTTATAAAAAGTCTAATGAATTGATCAACGCTATGGGTAAAGGTACTGCATTAAGCCAGAAATTGTTTGCCATAGGAATGCAGCATATTAAAATAGATGAAACAAACAATGTTGTTGCTACTATATATGGTACAGATTTAAGGAAAATGTTTAAGTCTACTTCCGGATCTTTGTATGAACATATTGAAGCGTTATGTGACAGACAGGTTAAGGGTGCTACAATTTTTGATTGGAACCTTCTTATGAAAGATAAGGCCAATGGAAAGATAGAAGCACACCAGGTAGTTACAGACGCATCTTTTAAAAATGGTACTCTAACACTTCGTTATAATAACTCACTAACGGATAAAATAGTCAATCTTCAAAAGGATTATACGGTACTTAGTTTATCAGATACTCTTAGTCTTAAGAGTGTGTATTCTTTGCGCTTATATGAGATGTTAAAATCTGCATTTGACTATAAAAAAGCTATTGAAAAAATAGATGGAGAGCAGGTTTTTGATTATAATCTGACAGAGCTAAAGCTTGAACTTGGTATAATTACTTCCGGAGGCGATAATAAGATCAAGGCTGAGCTTGAAAAAGACTTTCCTGATTATGAAAAAATCGATGAATTAGTCGAGAAAACAGGCCAGACAAAGTATAAAGAGTATAAAATATTCAATAGGAACGTATTATCAAAGGCAAAAGACGAATTAAATAAGAAAACCAGCCTTATAGTTGACTACGAGCCTATTAAAAGTGGCAGAAAAACTGTTGGGATCAGGTTCTTTGTTGATAAAAAAGATGTTGGAAATAGCATCAAAAAAGAGAAGCAGATCAATAAAGATGATGTTTTAGATGATCTTATCGATCTTATGCATGATTATTTCAAAGTAAAAGAGATCAAAGAAATTGCTGAATGTGCGGATTATGATATCGATAAGATAAAACAGGCTTATGATTACATGCAGTCCTATAACACTACCGTTGATGTTCCGATTGCATTTATGAAAGACTGCATTAAGAACGAGTATTATAACAACAAGGCTAAGCCAATCTCTCCAAAGAAAAACACCTTTAATAACTTTGAGCAGAGAACAGATATAAACTTTGAAGAATTAGAAAAGCAACTGTTGGATAATTGATATAATAAATATATGTTATATAACATTGGGGGATTATGGAGAAAATTGTAGCAAAATTACTGATCTATGGGGATATGCCTGAAGAATCAATATTGATGCAGCTTGCAAAGGTTTCAAAAGATTTGCATAAGCCGGAATATGACAAAGAGGATCTGATAGCAAGAGTTTACAAGCAGGTGAAAAGATTACTTGAACTTGGTACAGCTAATGCTTTTGATGATAATCTATGGCATAACTATCTTACTTATTTACTTATAATGGATGAGAATCCATTTAGCCTTACTTGCGAGAAGGTTGGAAGTAAGAATGGCAGTGTTAATCATTTTGCAACCGCGGATTTTCATGCTTTTAAGCAGTTGTTTGAGTATGATTTCAAGGAAATGGAAGAGAAGCTCGGAATTGACTGTTTTAGCTGTATAACGAATTATAAGGCTATTGAGAAGCCTGAGCTTATGTACAATTCAAATGTAAGCGAGAAGGTAAGGAATCTATCCTCGAGGCTTGAGAATGTAGATTCAGACCAGGACTTTTTTGATATAGTTACTGATTTTTACAAAAAGATCGGTGTTGGTGAATTTGGACTAAATAAGGCTTTCAGGATAAGAGAGCTTACAAACGGGAAAATAGAATTTAATCCTATAAATAATATGGATAAGGTCGTTTTGAGCGATCTTGTAGGTTATGAAATCCAGAAAAAGAAGCTTGTTGATAACACAAAAGCATTTGTAGAAGGTAAAAAAGCTAACAACGTGCTCTTATTTGGTGATAGTGGCACAGGAAAATCAACAAGCATTAAGGCAATTGTTAATGAGTATTATGGTGATGGCCTTAGAATGATAGAGATATATAAATATCAGTTCAGGCTTTTATCACAGCTTATCTCTCAGATAAAAAACAGAAATTATAAGTTTATTATCTATATGGATGATCTTTCTTTTGAAGAGGATGAATCTGATTACAAGTTCTTGAAGGCAGTCATAGAAGGCGGCGTTGAAACTAAGCCGGATAATATTCTTATCTATGCTACTTCCAATCGAAGACATCTGATAAAAGAAACATGGAAAGATAGAAGAGATGTTGAGCAGGACGGTGATATACATAGATCTGACACAATGGAAGAAAAACTGTCCCTTGCTAACAGATTTGGTGTGAATATAGGATATTATAAGCCATCGAGACAGGAATATTACAATATAGTGAAAGAGCTTGCCAAGAGAAATGGAATAAAGATGGATGAAGGCGAGCTTTTGCTTGAAGCTGACAGATGGGAGTTAAATCACGGCGGTGTTTCTGGAAGATGCGCACAGCAATTCATAAATCATCTATCAGGAAATAATTAAGGATCCCATTTAAGGTTAGGACAATCAGGAGCGCAGCCTTGCAGATACTCGTTTCGAACAGTACAGGATGCGTTTCTGCAGTCTCTGCACCTGAAAGAATAGTGGTAAGAGTAGCGGATCTTGCAAGCACGGCAACAAAAAGGAGTGCCACTATTTCTAGCGACAAATGTTCGACCACATCCCATGCATGTTTGAACAACATTATGAGCCATAATTTCCTCCTTTATATATAATTATCTAGCAATTTGGTATATAATCAATTAAATTGTAATTAAATGAAAATAAAGAGGATATAAATCATGCATGAAATGAGCTATATTTCACGAATGGTAGCTCTGGCCATAGATGTAGCAAAAGAAAACAATGCTAAAAGTGTAAAAAGTATCGTAGTTCAAATTGGAAAGACAAGTGGTGTAATGCCTTACTATATGTATAAGTATTACCCGGAAGCAGCAAAGGGAACAATACTTGAGGACGCAGAGCTTGTATGCGAGGAAGTTCCTGTGAAAGCCCTCTGTGAAGAGTGTGGAAGTGAGTATTATCCTAGTAGTGAGAACAGATATCTTTGCACTGCGTGCGGTGGAAGAAAAGCACATATAATCGAAGGAAAAGGCGTCACATTAAAAAATATAGTTATAGAAGATATATAACATTTATATAATATACAATGTGAATATTAACCGAACTATTGACTTACACAATGCAGGGAGGTAGTTTTGAACACATTATTTATTGAATGCAAGATGGGTATAGCGGGCGACATGCTTACAGCAGCGCTGATCTCACTTTTTGACGATGTAAAAAAGAAAGAAAAAGAGCTGAATGAGATAGGAATACCTAATGTAGAATTTGTGCTTGAAGACTCTACGAAATGCGGCGTAGTCGGTAAGCATATGAGAGTTCTTGTGAAGGGCCAGGAAGAACCTGATTCTGAAGAAGAGCATCACCATGAACATGAAAGCGACCATGTGCATACTCATGAGCATACACATAGTCATGGCGATGAGCATTCACATGATCATGAAGGGCACCATCATCACAATAAACTTTATGACATAGAGGATATCATTGAGAGTTTAAATATCTCAAAAGAGATAAAGAGTGATGTCAGGGAAGTTTATGAGCTTCTAGCGCAGGCGGAAAGCAAAGTTCATGGAGTTCCTGTTTCGGAGATACATTTCCATGAAGTTGGCAATTTGGATGCTATAGCCGATATTACTGCGGTTTGCTATTTGATGCATGAGCTTGATGCAGACAGAATCGTTGTGTCACCGATAAATGTTGGTGGAGGAACAGTGAAATGTGCACACGGTATATTACCGGTTCCAGCGCCTGCAACAGCTCTTTTGCTGGAGGGAATTCCGTGTTACGAGAGTGATAGCATAAAATCAGAGCTGTGCACTCCGACAGGAGCGGCTTTAGCTAAATATTTTGCTTTTGATTTCGCTTCTCAGCCTGTCATGAATGTTAAAAAAATTGGTTACGGTATGGGGAAAAAGGATTTTCCTCAGGGAAATTTTGTGCGGGCTATATATGGGGAGAGTAACGATGAATACGAAAATGACAGAATAGTAGAGCTGTCATGTAACATAGATGATATGACTCCTGAAGAGATTGGCTTCGCAACTGAAAGACTCTTCGAGGCCGGCGCAGTGGAGGTTTATACAATACCAGTTGGTATGAAAAAAAACAGGCCGGGAGTTATTTTAACTTGCATGTGCAGGCTTGATAATAGAGAGAAAATCTTAAAGGAATTGTTCAATAACACTACGACAATTGGTGTGCGTGAGAACATTTGCAACAGATATATTTTATCCAGAACAATAGATACTATTGATACGCCATATGGTAAGGTACGTGTAAAAGAAGCAACTGGATATGATGTAAAACGGAAAAAGCTGGAATATGATGATATAGCTGGAATTGCAAGAAGAACCGGAAAAAGTATTATGGAGATAAGAAAAGAGTTGGAAGTATCACTTTGATACTTCCATTTTTTATGAGCAATTATATAGTGCATAATTAAAATATATATTGTATAATCAACGGTATAAAGTATTATTTCTAACACTAAATGGGGGATGCATAATGTCAGAATTAGAGAGCCACGGAAAAATCGAGTATTCATCTACAACTAATTTCACCTCAAATGATATTTTATATATGCTTAAGGATTTGCCTGATGCATGCTGTATTTTCAAGGTCTTAACAGATCCTTTTGGAACGGTTAAAGATATGCTCTTCCTATTTGCCAATGAACGATATGCTCAATTGGTAAAGAAACCGTCTGCAGAGCTGATAGGAAGTACTTATTTTGAAACAGTTACAAATAGGGATGAAGACTGGATCAAATATAGTTATCAGGCGGCAATTTTACGCCAATCTACAATTATTAGAACTTATAATAGTGATTATGACAAATGGTTCGAATTTTGGGCAGTTCCGGTGTATCAAAAGGGATTTTGCGCCTTCATTATTCATGATGTTACTGCAGCCAAAAGAGATGAAGACGATAAAATTCTTAAGAGAAATAGTAATAACCTGGTAATCGAGTGTGCAAAAGAGCTTTCCTCTGCTGAATTTGGAAAAGGCATTAAGAAAGTTCTTAAAATCCTTGGAACAGCGATCGAAGCTGACAGAGTATTTATAGTTGAGACTCAGGATAGAGAGATAAAAGCTATACACGAATGGGTCAGCGGATCAGCACCAGCAAAGCTACCTACAAAAAAGGATTTTGAAAACAATGACTTTATATCTCTTTGGCAAGGTCAGCTTAAGAATAAAGATATTACAGTAGTAAACGACACACATAAACTAAAAGAGCGCAACGAAGAGTTTTATGATAAGTTTTTAGCAGGCCATGTTCACAGATTCATAGTAGCTGCAATTAAGGACAAAAAAACTGTATTAGGTTATCTTATCGTTGATAATTTTGCAAATGACGTTCCCTTAAATGTCACCGATGTAATCGAATCCGCAGCAGTCTTTATTTCATATGAGTTGCGAAATAGGGCGTTGACTAATGAAATGATGTATCTTGGCAGCCATGATCCTCTTACAGGTCTCGGGAACAGATACTCCCTTAATCAGACTCTGGTACTTCTTGGCGGAATGTCTGTGAATGTCGGAGTATGCTATGTGGATATAAATGGCTTAAAAGAGATAAACGATGAAAAAGGCCACGAAGCTGGTGATGGTCTCATTAAACAGGTTGCAAATGTTTTTGGAAGCGTATTTAAGAAAAAATTCTGTTATAGGATAGGCGGAGACGAATTTATCTCAATTATACCGGAAATTGAAAAAGCTAAATTCAATGAACTTGTTGATAAACTAAGGAACAAGAAGATTGAGGCTGCAATAGGAGCGGTATGGAGTAAGAATTCAAGTGAAATAAATAAAGCTGTAAAACAGGCTGATGAAGCCATGTATGATGACAAGATGAAGTATTATAAAGACCACGAAAGACGTCATGGAAAGGCAAAAAACTAAACAATATAATATAAACTAAGAAAGTAAATACCCCATCGCAATGATTGCGATGGGGCATTTTTATATAACATCAATAATACATATATCAAGCTAATGAAGCTGTGATGATTGACATTGAGTATACTTCAAGAGCATTGCATCCACGAGAAAGATCGTTGATAGGTGCATTAAGGCCTAAAAGGATAGGACCATATGCTTCAAAGTTACCCATACGCTGAGCAATCTTATAACCAAGGTTACCAGCATTGATATCTGGGAAAATGAATGTGTTTGCATGTCCAGCAACCTTTGAACCAGGAGCTTTCTGCTTTGCAACACGTGGAGATACAGCAGCGTCAAACTGAAGCTCACCATCGATAGGAATTTCAGGATATCTTTCCTGTGCCTTCTTAGTAGCATTCTGCATCTTTGTAACAGTATCATCTTTTGCAGATCCCTTTGTTGAGAATGAAAGGAATGCAACCTTAGGATCAACACCGAATCTCTGTGCACAGTTAACTGTTTCGCCACAGATCTCTACGAGCTCATCCTCGTTAGGATTGATATTGATTCCACAGTCAGCCATTGCGATAACTTCATTTTCACCTGTTGCTGAAGGGCGAACAAGGATGAAGCATGAAGAAACGATTGTGTTTTCAGGCTTTGTCTTAATGATCTGAAGTGCTGGACGAACTGTATCAGCTGTTGAATATGTAGCACCTCCGAGAAGACAGTCGCCAAGGCCCATCTTTACGAGCATTGTTCCAAAGTAGTTTGTCTGCTTAAGGATAGGAATAGCCTTTTCAGGTGTCATTCCCTTGCTCTTTCTAAGCTCGCAGAACATATCTACCATCTCATCAAATTTATCGAAATTCTCAGGATCAATGATCTGAGCGCCTCTGATGTTGTAGCCGGCATCCTCAGCTGATTTATTGATCTCATCTGGGTTTCCTAAAAGAATAGGCTTAAGGAAGTTACCAGCAAGTAATCTTGAAGCTGCCTCAAGAATTCTTGGGTCAGATCCTTCAGGGAAAACGATTGTTTTTGGGTCAGCTTTAAGCTTTTGTATCATATCACCAAATCCGTACATTATTTATCCTCCTTGTATGTATCAGATATATTTTTAATCGACGATTGCGATTATAATACTTCTAAGATGCAAAAAACTTGATTTAACTCAAGTTTACTAAAAATTCACCAAAAAAGGTTGATAATTATTTAACTTACTTATATATTATTTAGTATATCTATTACGGAGGTACAAAAATGAATATGAATCCAATGCTGCTTATGCAGCTTCAACAGCGCTTTGGGCTGTTTTCGCAGGAACATCCAAAGGTATTACCTTTCTTTAGAGCAATTGGAGACAATGCCATGCAGGAGGGAACAATAATTGATATCAAGGTAACTACTCCTGATGGGAAAACATTAGAGTCCAACATAAAGCTTACTGCCAATGATATTGAAACAGCTAAAATGATGAGAAATATGGGAAATCAGTAATAAAAAAGCATCTCTTGGTTTTTGGGTCATTACCAAGAGATGCTTAAATTATATTATTTTTTATACAGTTGAATAACCAAATCCATTGCAGATAGCGTCAACAGCAACTCCTGACTTGCATAAAGGACAGTTATCATGTGCGTAGCTGGCGTAATCCGGAAGGTCTCTTGTAGTAAACAGCGCTCTTATCGGAAAGCTTTCAATCTGAGTTGCAACTGAGAATACAGCTGAAATACCCACGATCTCACCGCCATAGAAGCGGATTGAATCAAGAGCACTCTTTAAAGTACCGCCTGTCGTCGCGGAATCAATCAGGATAAGGACTTTTTTACCATTTATCATGTGTTTGTTGTTATCTCTGAACATGATCTGATCATTTACATTGATCTCAGGACTTGTTATATACATGGTCTTGTGAGAATTCATTGAAAGAATTCCTGCCTCTGTAAGCTTATTGGCCATATAAGAACCAATAACTTCCGTACCGTTCAGGCACAGGATGGTATCAATGATGTCTGAGGTCATGTACATTTCTGCAAGGGACTCGCCTGCGGCTCTGGCCTCTTTCATTCTGGCCTTTGTATCACAAAGATCAATATAATAGTTAACATGAGAATGAGGTGTTATAAAATGCCCGGGTGTATAACGTAGAAGAACATCTTTATTTCTAGAATACTCCATCTTTTTATAATTTTGCATAGTCAGCCATCCTTTCTCATCAGCCTGATAAAAATATTTATATATAAAATAATATCATTATATTATCTAAATTCCAATTATTTATCAGGCATTTTTGGGTGACTTCATGTTCTTGATAACAAAGAGTGTACCAAGCATCATAATAATGCCAATAGGCAGGCAGATCAGCCAGTTTTTCAAGAATCCTGCAATCACATATGCAACCAGGGAAACAGCAGCGGCCGTAAGCGCATATGGAAGCTGGGTTGAAACATGGTAAATGTGTTCACACTGGGCACCGGCACTTGCCATGATCGTTGTATCAGAAATAGGTGAGCAGTGATCTCCACACACAGCACCAGCCATGCAGGCAGAAATGGATATTATCATGAGCTCATTGTTAAGATTTCCGCCAAATACATTAACAACTATAGGAATGAGAATACCAAAGGTTCCCCAGGACGTTCCGGTTGCAAATGCAAGGAAAGCGCCTACAACAAATACTATTGCAGGGATAAAGCTCATAAGTGCAGCATTGTCTGCAATATTCTGAACCAGGCCTGCAACATATGTAGCTGCTCCAAGGGAGTCAGTCATTGATTTAAGAGTCCAAGCAAAAGTAAGAACCATGATAGCAGGTACCATGCTCTTAAATCCTTCTGGAAGAGCATTCATACATTCTGTAAAGCTAAGAACTCTGGTGCATACATAGAAAACAATTGTTATTATAAGCGCTGCGACAGATCCATAAACAAGACCAACAGATGCGTCAGAATTTGAGAAAGCATCTACAAAGTTTTCGCCGTTAAAGAAGCCACCTGTGTAGATCATTCCGATTATGCAGCAAATGATAAGTGCGATAATTGGAAGAATGAGGTGAATAACTTTGCCTTTAATAGATACTGGAGGATTTGGCTGATCCTCAGCACCTGTAAGAGATGCAGCTTCTTTTTTAGCTTTATTTTTTTCTGAAGCTTTGCGTGAGTTATGCTCAGCAATTTTCATAGCGCCATAGTCGAAATTCATAAATGTGAGACCAAACATCATGGCAATGGTCAAAAAAGCATAGAAGTTGTAAGGAATAGCTCTTACAAATAAGGTAAGTCCGTTTGCACCATCAACGAAACCGGTTACAGCAGCTGCCCATGATGAGATAGGGGCGATGATACAAATTGGAGCTGCAGTAGCATCAATAAGATATGCTAGTTTTTCCCTGGAAATCTTGTGCTTATCAGTAACCGGACGCATAACTGAACCAACTGTAAGGCAGTTAAAATAGTCGTCGATAAAAATGATCATTCCGAGAAGTATAGTGGCAATCTGAGCGCCTATCTTTGTTTTTACATGCTCGGAAGCCCATTTTCCAAAGGCTGCTGAACCACCAGCACGATTAATAAGCATTACGATGCTGCCTAGAATTACGAGGAATATAAGAATTCCAATGTTCCATGGGTCAGAGAGTTGTCCGATCATTCCATCGACAAAAACATGCTCTATTGTCCCAGTGAAACTAAATCCGGAATAAAGTAGTCCCCCAACTAAAATACCAATGAATAATGATGAATAAACTTCCTTGGTGATCAATGCCAATGCAATGGCTATGATTGGCGGAAGTAGTGACCAAAATGAGTCTGTAAACATAACAATCCTCCTAAATAATTTTAAATAATTATACAATGTAATTGTGTAAAAAGTATATATTTGAACTATAAATGTTTTTTTGATATGATATGTTCCCATTGTTAATTTGTTATAAATAGAAAGAGGTAAAAATGGATACAAAGACAATCATAGAGGCTATAGGTTATTTGGGATCAGCTTTGGTACTGGTTTCTTTTCTGATGGCATCTGTTGTTAAACTAAGGGTAGTCAATACGATCGGAAGCGTTATCTTTACAGCTTATGCTTTCATAATTCATTCATATCCAACAGCAATCATGAATGTATGCCTTGTTTTGATAAATATTTACTATCTTGTAAAAATGAGTAATACAAAAGTGGATTACAGTATAGTGAGAGTTAACACCAAGGATGCTCTTGTCAGCTATTTGTTAAGATTCTATTCAGCTGACATAATGGATTGTTTTCCTGAGACTTTATTGGATTTTTCGGAGTCTAATCTGGGTTATGTGGTTTGTCACAACGGAAAACCGGTATCTTTATTCTTTGGAAAAGAAAAAGATGGCGTAGTTGATATAGACTTGGACTATTCAATACCTGAATACAGGGATTTTTCTATTGGTAAATATCTCTTGGATAAACTTCCCGGAGAAGGGATAAAATCTCTGATCTACAGAGGATCTGACGAAAACCACAAGGCATACCTCTTAAAAATGGGATATATAAAGAAGGATGGCTATTACGAGAAGTATCTTTAAATAAGATTCACTTTTTAGACACATTATTTTTAGTTTCGTTTTAGGTTTGGATTGTAACATAGTAAGCATCAAGAGAGACAACACTCTTGAACCCCACATATATACTTTTCATAACACAACAGAAGGGTTGCTTATAATAATAAGCAGCCCTTCCTCCCTTATAAGACTTTTGATTGCTCAAAAGTCTATTTTTTTATGATAAAATATAACTTAAGAAGCTATAACGGATATTCTTATGTGAGGGAAGCTATGAAAGAGGATATTTTCAGAAAGAAAAGTATAGAAAAAATCTCATCACCGGATGATCTGACAACATATATCCATGTGGCAAGAGCTGAGGGGTGGATTGTCTTATTGGCGGTAATGATAATTCTGTTTGGCCTGATAGGATGGAGCTATTTTTCATCTATAGAAAGCTATGTTTATGGAAAGGCTGAAGTGGAGGATGGTGCTGTTACCGCAACTTTCGAGAACAGCGCTGCTGCGCGTAACCTAACCGTAGATATGGATCTTGAAATTGGAGATTTTTTGGTGCCTATAGGCTATATCAAGCAGGATGAATATGGGAATATCATCGCAATAGGAAATGTGGACATTCCTGATGGCTCATATGATGTCAAAGCTTCTTATAAAGAAACTCAGTTGATCAGCTTACTATTTAATTAATACGGGGATGAGGGGCGTAATGAATAGATCAACTATAAAAAAACCTATAACAAAAGGCAAGGTAAATGTTCCGATCGTTATGCAGATGGAAGCTCTTGAATGCGGCGCTGCATGCCTTGATATGATAATGGCCTATTACGACAAGTGGGTACCTCTTGAGCAGGTAAGGGTAGACTGCGGTGTTTCGAGAGATGGATCAAACGCCAAAAATATCCTTAAAGCTGCCAGAGCGTATGGCTTTGAAGCCAACGGCTATAAGTATGAGCCGGAGGATTTGGCTGAAGATGGGGAATTTCCTTGCATAATACATTGGAATTTCAATCATTTTGTTGTTTTAAATGGTTTTAAGAATGGAAAAGCTTATTTGAATGACCCTGCAAGAGGAACCATTGTTGTTCCCATGAGTGAATTTGATGAGGCTTTTACCGGAATATGTCTTTTTATAAAGCCGGGAAGTAATTTTGAAAAGAGCGGAAAGAGAAAGAGCACTGTTGAATTTGCCACGAGGAGATTAGATGGGGCGGGTGTAGCAGTTGCTTTTGTTGTGCTGTCTACTGTTATTGCATATGCATTTAACATCATAAGCCCCGGATTCCAGAGATTTTTCATGGACAGACTCCTTACAGGAGAAAATATTGAGCTGCTGACTCCATTTATTATCCTGTTTTCTGTTGTTTGTTTCTTGGAGATAGTGGTCAATGCGATTACAGACCTGTATTCTTTAAAAATAAATGGAAAAATGTCTATCATTGGCAATAGCACATATATGTGGAAAGTTTTGCATCTGCCGATAGATTTTTTTAACAACAGACTTTCAGGAGATATTCTTCAGAGAAAAAGAACAAATGCTTCTATAGCCAATACAGTTGTTTCCACCTTAACTCCTATAGTCATCAACATTGGTATGATGATCTTTTACCTTATAGTAATGCTAAGGTACAGTCCTGCTTTGACGCTTATAGGAATAATAACTCTTTGTATTAATGCGTTTTTAGGCAGACTGATTTCCAAGAAAAGAGTCAATATAACAAGACTGAACATGAGAGATGCAGGAAAGCTCGCAGCGACCACTCTTTCAGGAATTTCAATGATAGAGACAATAAAATCCAGTGGTGCAGAGGATGGATTTTATGAGAAATGGGCAGGAATGCACGCGAAGGTTAATGAGGAAAATATAGAGTTTTCGCATATTAATGTCTGGATTGGCAGAATACCTGAGGTTTTGAATATAGTAGCTAACAGCTTAGTTCTTTTTATTGGTGTTGGGCTTGTAATGCGAGGGAAGTTCACACTTGGTATGGTTACGAGTTTTCAGATGTATCTTCAGTCATTTACGTCACCTGCAATGCAGCTTATAGGAGCAGGTCAGACGATACAGGAGATGCGATCTCAGATGGAGAGAGTTGAAGATGTTATGAATTATCCGGTGGAAGCGACTTTTAAGGACGACGATGAACCGGAAACATACTCCAAGCTTTCGGGAAATGTTGAAGTAAAGGATCTTGTATTTGGCTATTCGAGAATGTCAGACCCTGTGATAAAGGGTATTTCTTTTAGCTTAAAACAAGGCAGCAAAATCGCCATAGTTGGCGGCTCAGGATGTGGAAAGAGCACGCTCTCAAAGCTAATTTCCGGACTTTATAAGCCCTGGAGCGGAGAAATCACATTTGATGGTAAAAAAATGTCTGAGATTAACCGCAATGAATTCGCGGGATCAGTGGCTGTTGTGGATCAGGATATAGTTCTTTTTGCAGGAACTATTGAAGATAATATAAAGATGTGGGATGACTCCATTGAAGATTTTGAGATGATCCTGGCGGCAAGAGATGCCCAGATCCACGATGACATCATGGACAGAGTAGGCGCGTATAAGAGTCTTTTGGATGAAAATGGCAGCAATTTCTCTGGTGGCCAGAGGCAGAGACTTGAAATAGCAAGGGTTCTGGCGCAGGATCCTTCGATAATTATTTTGGATGAGGCAACAAGTGCGCTTGATGCAAAGACTGAATTTGAACTCATCAAGGCGGTCAAAGACAGGGGAATTACATGTATTGTAATAGCGCACAGGTTATCAACAATACGTGATTGCGACGAAATCCTTGTTCTTAAGGATGGAGAAGTGGTAGAACGTGGAAAACACGATGAACTGATGGCAAATAACGGTTATTATACCGAGCTTGTTGTCAATGAATGATGAGGGGCGAACGTGGGCTGGTTTGACGAACAGATAAGGCAAAGAATAAAAAGTGATCAGGATATTTTTGAAGATTCCATCTACAACATGATGTCTTCCATAAGTGGCAAGTATGAGTCATTTATGATGGACAGGCGTCATATTGCCCAAAAAGCTGTAGAGGAGATCATTGAGTATTTTGGATTTAAGCCAAAAGAGGTGACTTCAGACCTTAAAGATGCTGTAAAAGCCTATGGAATAATGTACAGAAGGATAACTCTCGAAGGCAGGTGGTACAAGGATGCTTATGGACCTATGCTGGCATATGTTGGAAGTCAGGATAAGCCGGTAGCTCTTTTGCCTAAAAGAGGAGGCGGATACAGGTATTTTGACTATGAACTGAAGAAAAAAGTGACGGTAAATGCCTCAAATTATGCGGCTTTTATGGAGGAAGCTTATTGCTTTTACAGGCCGCTTCCCAGGAAAAAACTCACTGTGAAAGATCTTTTGGTTTACATGAAAGATTGCATGGATATGGGAGATCTGATTTTTTTTGCATCCCTTGCACTTTTGTTTACGATTGGATCTCTTATGACCACGCAGCTCACAGGCTTTATAACGGGATACGTCATGAAAAGCCGCAATATGAGCATGCTAATTGGTACGGCTGTTTACTTCTTTACGGTAGTTATTGCAAACCAGCTCTTTGAGGCTTCTTCAGAGCTGGTGCAGGAGCGAATTGAGATAAAAAACTCTGTCAGCGTTGAGTCGGCGGTAATGAGCAGGGTTTTGAACTTGCCTGCAAGATTTTTTAAAGATTATACTTCCGGCGAGCTGGCATCGAGGATAGATGCAGTAGGAACTATATGCAGTCTGCTTGTAGAAAACTTTTTCACGCTGCCTGTAACTGTTTTGGTGTCACTTCTGTATCTGTTTCAGATTGGAAATTTTGCAAAGTGCCTGGTAATTCCGTCGATAGCTATATTGTTTATCAGCATGATCGTTTCTATAGCGACAATACTGGTGAGAACAGGAATCAATAAGAAGATCATGGAGTATGATGCGGATGAAGATGGCCTTAGTTATGCGCTTATCAATGGAATTCAGAAGATAAAGCTTGCAGGAGCAGAGAAAAGAGCTTTTGCAAAGTGGGCGAACAATTACAATGAGAGTGCAAGATTATGCTATAGCCCGCCGGCTGCCATTATCTTTAGTGGAACTATCAATAAAGCCATTACTATTATTGGCACTATTGTTTTGTATTATACTGCAGTTAAAGGTGGTGTTGCACCGGGCGATTACATTGCGTTTGGCGTTGCTTTCGGATATTTTCAGGGTGTATTTAACGGCTTTGAGTCAGTAGCGGTTTCTACAGCGCAGATAAGTCCTGTTTTGAGTCTCGCAGAGCCTATATTAAGCGCAGAGACTGAAAGCTCTGAGGATAAGCTTGCTGTTGACAGGCTTATGGGCGGGGTAGAGATCAGCAATGTATCTTTCAGGTATAGCGAGAGTACTCCTTATGTATTAAGTGGTCTTAATCTAAAGATAAAACCCGGCGAATATGTTGCTATCGTCGGAAAAACAGGTTGCGGAAAAAGCACGATCATAAGGCTGTTGTTGGGATTTGAAAAGCCGGATAAAGGCGCCATCTACTATGACGGAAGAGATTTGGGAAGGCTTGACCTTGGCGCTCTCAGGAGAAAAATAGGCAGTGTTACCCAGACAGGCTCTCTTTTTGAGGGAGATATTTATTCAAATATTGTGATCTCTGCGCCGACGTTGTCCCTGGATGAAGCATGGGAAGCTGCTGAGATTGCAGGAATAGCAGATGATATTAAAAAGATGCCAATGGGAATGAGCACGATCATATCAGAAGGTCAGGGCGGAATATCCGGAGGTCAGAAGCAGCGCATTATGATAGCCAGAGCTATTGCGCCAAAGCCAAAAGTTCTTTTGCTGGATGAGGCTACAAGCGCTCTTGATAATATCACTCAGAAAAAAGTCTCTGATGCACTCTATAACTTAAAGTGCACAAGGATTGTAGTTGCACACAGGCTTTCAACTATAAAAAACTGTGACAGGATAGTTGTTCTGGATGGAGGAAAGATAGTTGAAGATGGTACATATGATGAGCTGGTGGCAAAAAAGGGATATTTTGCTGAACTTGTAGAAAGGCAGCAATTATAGATTTGCGATAGTTCGTATATTAGTGTTAAAATTGAGGATAGCAGATGAAAATCTCGTTTGATTTGGATGATGTATTATTTGTTTCACCAGACAATTATGAGGTAGAACCGGAACTTCGATTCCCATTAAACAAAATGTTCCCTGAGAGGCTTAGAAAAGGTACAGTCAGACTTATCCATGAGCTCCAGAACAGAGGATTTGAGGTGTGGGTTTATACTTCATCATTTAGGTCAGAAGTGTATATCAGAACGCTTTTTAGGTATTATAATATCAGATTTTCACAGATAGTGAATGGGTACAGGCATAAGGCTGAGGTCCAGGGCAACAGAACAACGCTTTTACCTCAGAAAATGCCCAATCATTACAGGATATCACTTCATATTGATGATGAAGATGTGATCATGGAAAATTCTAAGATTTACGGATTTAGAGTTTTCAGGGTATTGGAACCGGATGACATGTGGGTTGAGAAAGTTTTGGACGAAGCAGAGCGTGTTCGTAAACTTGAAGAGAACTCCTAGGAGCTGGATGCCTATGTATACAAAAGACGAGATCGAAGTAAAACTGGAATTTTTAGAGTCTGTTTTTGAGAAATATGGAGCTGTTCCATTAGATATTAATGAAAAAAATATGGAGAAGTTCCATCAAAGAAAGATCTATCAGTATAAGGATAATTATTACAGAGTCGACAGTGCCGACTTTGAAGATAATGGGGAGATTTTCCTGGTGCTGAGCAGCACGGATGAAAAGAAATATGCAGATATCGGTCTTTTGGAAGATATTGATGCATTTTCTGCAGGAATGTCTGATGAGCAATTGGAAAAACAGGTCCGGTATGTACTTGGAATCGAGCCGTATCCTGAAGATTATGCTCAAAAGTAAAATTGCCGGAATTCATTTTGGTTCGTATATATAAGTGAAACCAAATATGATTCCGAAATGGAGGTAATACCATGGAAAATAAATTATCACGACTTTTCGATTATCAGAAGTTTGCATCTAATCCTGATCTTGAAAAAGTGATTCGCGGGGTTGAAGAAAAATATTCATTGAATAAACAGGCATTATCTGATGATGATCTGGAATTCGTAGCAGCTGCTGGGGATCCATACATCAGTAAAGGGCCTAAAGAAAATGAGACATAAATAAAGGAGAAACGGCAACATGGGGGGCATTCCTTCGAAGGAACAGATTTACACTGACTACAAGGATAAAGTATTTGCGTACATAAGGAATCACGTGAATTCACCGGAAGATGCTGAGGACTTATGCGCAGATGTATTCGTAAAGGTCTACGACAAACTTGATACTTTTGATGAATCCAAGGCGAGAATCTCTACTTGGATTTATTCTATTACCAGCAATACGGTGATCGACTTTTACAGGACTAATCATATTCACTCTGAAATCCCGGAGGATCTGTCAGACACAAAGAGCAGTATCGAGGAAGAGGTACTTACACAGGAATCTTTAAGTGAGTTGGCAACAGCTCTTTTAAGGCTGACTGAAGAGCAAAGAGATATTATCGTGCTCAGGTACTATAAAGGGCTTACTTTGCAGGAAGTTTCCCAGAAAATGAATCTTTCTTACGGTATAACAAAACTAAGACATAGAGAAGCATTAGGTAAACTGCAGGATATTTTAGCGTAATTTTCTATTTTTTGCATATTATTTTTATATTTTTTTGTATATAATAGTTGTAAACAGACTATTTGCTGAAGGGGGACGGGAATATGCAATCAGAGCACGTTAGGATCAGTAACATTGACAAAGATATTGATAGAGCCTATCAGCTTTTGGACGATTATATCTTTGATGTTAAGCTTGAAGGAAAAAATGCTTTGAGACTTAGACTTCTTACGGAGGAAGTTCTAAGGCTTGCGAAGTCTATAATGGATGAAACCACAGTAGAGATGTGGTTTGAGGGTGGTTCAAAACTTACAAACATCTATCTTTCAGCAGATAACAATATAGATTCAAACAAGCAAAAAGAACTTATTTCAGTGGCTACAACAGGCGAAAACAGTGCACAGACAGGATTTTTTGGACAACTGGTGAAGGCATTTTTGTTTGAAGCTCCTGCAGAAAGGACCTGGACATTAAAAGATTATCGAAACAGTATTCTGAAAAAGAGACGTGAAGATAAGTATTCTCAGGAAGCATGGGATGATCTGGAAAGGTCTCTTGTTGCAAACCTTGCAGATGATATTATTGTTTCTATCGATAAAGACAAGATCAAGATGTGGGTCATTAAGGACTTCTCAGAAGCATTAAGCACAGTAGGTTCCAGTGTTCCACAGATAGTCACCGATCCAATTATTGTTGACAGCGACTATATTCAGGGTTCTAATGCCAACGGAAGGGCTGACAAGGCTATAGATGTACTTGGACTTGGCAATAAAGATGCAATGCACCTTAAACTGGTATTTGAAGAAACAATCGGAATGCTAAAAGAGATGACCGGAGAATATAGTGCAGTTGTATGGTTCGAGAAGTATAAGAATGAGACTTGTTTGAAGCTTACAGCTAAAACGCTCATGGATTCCGAAAAAAAGAGTACGCTGCTTGATATGTCCTCTGAAGGTAATGTAGCAGTAAAGGGCTTCATGGACAAAGTCAGAGATGTCATTGAAAACGGTATTCTTGGTTATAATAATGTTATGAAATTACAGCAGGAGTATGGCGGCGGGTATATATCCTATGGTACAATGGGTATGTACGGAAGCACAGAAGGTTTGGCAGATTCTGGATTATCATGGTCACTGTATGAGTATAGAAATGCTCTTTCCGACAGTATTGATACCAGTGAAAGCGCAAAAGAGGCATGGGATGAGCTTGAAAAGTCCATTGTTGCCAGCGTTGCGAAGGATGTTATTGTAGGAGTTAAAGGGGACAGAGTAGATATGACTGTTGTTTGTGCCCTTAACAATAAATGATTTTTATGAGAGGAGCCTAATATGACAATTAACAAAATAGCTAATGGATCACAACTTACTGTTGCTCTGGATGGAAGACTTGATACGACAACAGCACCTCAGCTCGATGATGAGCTTAAGACCGCTCTTGACGGCATTACAAAGCTTGACTTTGATCTGGCTAATCTTGAGTATATATCATCTGCGGGACTGAGAGTTCTCTTATCTGCCCAGAAAGTAATGAATAAGCAGGGCGAGATGGTCGTGAAGAACGCCAATGAAGAAATTAAAGAAATCTTTGAAGTAACAGGATTTGTTGATATTTTAACAATCGAATAAAGATATTTATTTAAGCCGCATAGAAATATGCGGCTTTTCTATGTAATAGGGGAATTATAGGAGAGAGTATGAGAGATATTGAGTATTTAAGACTTTTGAGTAAGGAATTTCCAAGCTCAAGGAAAGCGGCTGCAGAGATAATCAATCTGCGGGCTATATGCGCTTTACCTAAGGGAACAGAATATTTCTTTTCCGATATTCATGGGGAATATGAGGCTTTTTCGCACCTCTTAAGAAGTTCTTCGGGTATTATCAGGGCCAAGATTGAAGAAACATTTGGTAACATGATGTCTGAGGCAGAGCAGCTTGAGCTGGCAAACCTCATATATTATCCGCGAGAAGTAATAGGTAAGATCAGAAGAGACGAATCAATCAGTACCAAAGAGTTACATGAGCATCAGAAGATAACTATCAACAGGCTTATTTCAATCTGCCGTGTTGTAAGTTCAAAATATACAAGATCCAAAGTCAGAAAAAAGATGCCTTCAGATTATGCGTATGCCATAGATGAACTTTTGCATCTTGATATGAACGATTCTAACAAAAAGCTCTACTATAACGAGATAATAAGCGGAATAATAGAGATCGACTTTGCGGATGAGTTCATAATTTCTCTCTGCGAACTTATACAGAATCTGACTATAGATTCCCTTCACATAATAGGAGACATTTTTGACAGAGGTGCAAGACCAGACCTTGTTATGGAAGAGATCATGAATTTCCATGATGTAGATATTCAGTGGGGAAATCATGATATTGACTGGATGGGAGCGGCTTGTGGCAATACTGCGTGTATAGCCAATGTGCTTAGGATCGGTATAAGCTACAATTCATTTGATGCGCTGGAAGATGGCTATGGGATCAATTTGAGGCCCCTTTCCATGTTTGCGGCAGAAATCTATAGAAATGATCCTTGTAGCTGCTTTAAAATGCATATCCTTGATGAGAGCAAGTATGATTCAGTAAATCCGACACTTGCGGCAAAGATGTACAAGGCCATAAGTATAATCCAGTTAAAACTTGAGGGACAGCTTATTAAAAAGCATCCGGAATATGGCCTTGAAAAGAGACTTCTTTTGGACAAGATAGATTATAGTGCCGGTACTGTTAAGATAGGAAATAAAAAATATAAGCTAAATGACACGAATTTCCCTACAATAGACCCGAAAGATCCATATGCGTTGTCGGAAGGGGAGGAAGAGCTTGTAAGAACTCTTCGCCTTAGTTTTATCCATTCTCAGCTTCTTACAAAGCATGTCAAATTCCTGTATTCTCATGGGGCCATGTACAGGTCGATCAATAATAATCTGCTTTTCCATGGATGCATTCCTATGGATGAAAAGGGCAATTTTACCTGCATGAAGACCAGAGACGGAAGTTTTTGCGGAAAAGAGCTTATGGATTACCTGAATGTAAAGATTCATGATGCGTATTTCCTTGATCCAAGGGATGATATTGAGAAAAAACAGGATGCAGTTGATCTTATGTGGTATTTGTGGTGCGGGCCCAATTCCCCTCTGTTCGGAAAGGATAAAATATCAACATTTGAACGTCTGTTTTTGAGAAATGAGAAGGAATTATGTGCAGAAAAGCACAATCCTTATTATACCTTCTCGGCAAAAGAGGAATATGCTGATAAAATACTAAGGGAATTTAAACTTGACCCTGAATGGGCGCATATCATAAATGGCCATGTTCCGGTCAAGACTAAAAAGGGCGAGAGCCCTGTTAAGGCTGGAGGAAAGCTGTATATAATTGATGGCGGAATCTCAAAAGCCTATCATGAACAGACAGGAATTGCCGGATATACACTGATCTTTAACTCTCATCATCTGGCGCTTGCCAAGCATAAAGCTTTTGTAAAGGGCCAGGAGAACACGCCTGAGATACAGATCACGGAAAAGACAAAGAAGAGAATCCTGGTCAGAGACACTGACGTAGGAAAGAGCCTTCTAAATCAGATTGCAGACCTTAAGGATCTGCTAAAAGCTTATGAAAGCGGAGCAATAAGGGAGAAAGGTAAGACTTGAACAGGATTTATGCAGCAGATATAAATAGCATTATAGATAGTGGTTCCTATGAGTACTGGTATGACCAGATGCCCCCTGAGAGAAAGAAGAAGATTGATGCTTTTAAACCTCAGAAAAATAAGTTTTTATCGCTGGCTGCAGGAATACTTCTAAAAAGAGCTCTGAAAAATGAAGGAATCTATTCCTGTGAAATCGTTGAAAAAGGTGCCGGAAAGCCTTATATAAAGGGGCGAGAGGATGTGTTTTTTAACCTTTCTCATTCAGGAGAAATGGCTATAATTGCTGTCTCTGACAAAGAGGTAGGGATAGATATTCAGGAAAAGAGCCATTTTGAGCCGGGGCTTATCAAAAGAGTTTTTTCAGAAAGTGAGATATTGCAGGCAGAGCACATTGGCGGCGATCTTGATATGCTCTATACAGGTCTTTGGACTGCGAAAGAGAGTATTATGAAATACTATGGAAAAGGGCTTTCAATGGAGCCTTTGAACATAGAGCTGGATATAAGATCAGAAAATGACCTGTATTATTCTAAAGAACTTCATCTTATCAGAAAAGAAATTTCGGATTATCAAGTCACGATATGCACTCCCTGTGCGGAGTTTAAAGATGTTTCAATAACAGATGTTTTCAAAGAAAAAAGCTGAGCAAACGCTCAGCTTTACTTTTTTAGGGAAATAAAAACTCACAGAAATAAAACGACACCGGCAAATGCAAGACCACCAATAATAGCAATCGCTGATATGATACGCCTTTTTATTATATTTATGTCAATATATTTGCCATTAAAGCTGACTGTGTCTATAGTTTTACATTTTCCTTTTACATTAAGCTCAGATTTTTCCATCGCCATATTAGCACCTCCCCGTTAGTGCTTAAACCTCTAGTAGCTATTCTCATTTATACTACTACACAATCATTTAGTTTTTCTGATGTATATATTAAATTATTATAAAATTTACAATAGGGCTATAAAGTTATAGCACTTTAAAGTGGTATAGCTTCCGGTTATCGCGTCCAATAAGCTTAATGTATTAGTCAAGTCCAAGGTTTGGGAGTATGATTTCTGTAATTACAAGGAACGGAGGAGTTAAAAACATGAGTGATTACAGATTTGAGACATTACAGTTACACGTTGGACAGGAACAGCCGGATCCGGCTACAGACGCGAGAGCCGTTCCTATTTATCAGACCACATCCTATGTGTTCAGAAACAGCCAGCACGCGGCAGACAGATTTGGACTTGCAGATGCAGGAAATATTTATGGAAGACTTACAAATTCCACTCAGGATGTTTTGGAAAAGAGAATAGCAGCACTTGAAGGTGGAAGCGCAGCACTGGCAGTAGCATCAGGCGCTGCAGCAATAACATATACAATTCAGGCTCTTGCTGCTAATGGCGGACATATTGTTGCACAGAAGACAATTTATGGCGGAAGCTATAATCTTCTTGCTCATACACTTCCGCAGTACGGAGTGACAACAACATTCGTTGATGCTCATAACTTAAGTGAAGTTGAGGGTGCAATTCAGGATAATACAAGAGCAATATATCTGGAGACTCTTGGCAATCCTAACAGTGATATTCCGGACATTGATGCAATTGCGGAAATAGCACATAAACATGGTCTTCCACTTGTTATCGACAATACTTTCGGAACACCGTATCTTATCAGACCAATTGAACATGGCGCAGACATTGTTGTACATTCAGCTACAAAGTTTATCGGCGGACACGGAACAACTCTTGGCGGAATTATTGTAGAATCCGGCAAATTTAACTGGAAGGCAAGCGGAAAGTACCCTAATATTGCGGACCCTAACCCAAGCTACCATGGCGTATCTTTCTATGATGCAGTTGGACCGGCTGCATTTGTTACCTTTATCAGAGCAATACTTCTTAGAGATACAGGAGCTACAATATCTCCATTTAACGCATTCTTACTTCTTCAGGGTGTTGAGACACTGTCTCTTCGTCTTGACAGACACGCTGAGAATACAAAGAAGGTAGTTGAATTCCTTAAAAATCATCCAAAGGTAGAGAAGGTTAACCATCCATCACTTGCAGATCATCCTGATCATGCACTTTATGAGAAGTACTTCCCTAATGGAGGAGCTTCAATCTTCACATTTGAGATAAAAGGCGGAAAAGAAGCAGCATGGAAGTTCATCGATAATCTTGAGATTTTCTCACTTCTTGCAAATGTAGCGGATGTAAAGAGCCTTGTTATTCATCCTGCAACCACTACACACTCTCAGCTGTCGGATGAAGAGCTTAAGGATCAGGGAATAAGCCAGAGCACAATCAGACTTTCAATTGGAACTGAGCACATAGATGACATCATTGCTGACCTTGAAAAGGGCTTTGCAGCTATCTGAAATATATTTTTCTAAAAAAGCAGGATAAATATAAATAAGTCTCTTAAGAAGATATATAAACCATAATATGGCTGCGCTATACTGATTTTATAAAAATCAAGCAGTACATATTATGAAGGAGGCTTTGCTATGGAAAAGAAATTATATAGATGTAATGATAGAAAATTATTTGGTGTTTGCGGAGGAATCGCAGAGTACTTTGGACTTGATAAAACACTTGTAAGAATCATCTGGGCTGTACTTGCAATGTCTGGTGGAACCGGAATTGTTCTATATGCGCTTGGGGCACTTCTCATGGAAAACAGACCTGATTACGTGAGCCAGTATGACAATCAGTAAATAGCATATAAGTTATATAACACATATAAAAAGACCGCTTCGTTATCGAAGTGGTCTTTTTGAGTTGCAAGCACATTTGCGCGCGTTTTTTATATTTAAAGAATCAAATATCAATATCAGGAGCCTTAGTGCAAAGACTTACTATAACATTGACAACAAGAGCAATAAGGAATGCAGGAAGAAGCTCATAGATAGCAAAGCCTCCTCCGAGCTTGGCAATGCCGAATTTCCAGATGAAAACAAATGCACCACCTGCAATCATTCCTGAAAGTGCGCCCTGAAGGGTTGAACGCTTCCAGAAAAGTGAGAGAAGAACAACCGGTCCAAATGCTGCTCCAAAGCCGGCCCAGGCAAATGAAACAATCTGAAATACTGATGAATCAGGGTCTCTTGCTATGATGATCGCAATAATAGATATTAATACAACGGTTATTTTAGCTACTTTAACTTGTGTTTCATCATCAAGTTTCTTTTTACCAACTGCCTGAATAAGGTCTGAAGAAATGGCTGATGCTGAAGCAAGCAACTGAGAATCGGCTGTAGACATTGTTGCTGCAAGAATACCCGAAAGGATGATACCTCCAATTATTGCAGGGAATATGCCAAAAGAGCTCATAAGATTAGTGATGTAGATTATTACTCTCTCAGCGTTTCCACTTCCTTCAAGTACAGGAATTTTACCGTTTGCGCTCATTGCAAGACCTATAACGCCGATAGCTAGGGCAATAAACATGGCTATTACAACCCAAACACTTGCAACCCTTCTTGAAAGAGATATTTTTTTCTCATCCTCTATTGCCATGAATCTTACAAGGATATGTGGCATTCCGAAATAACCAAGGCCCCAGGCAAGCATGGAACAGGCTGTAAGGGCGCTATAAGGTGTTGCCGCCTTGGCAACAGGGTCATAGACATTAGAAATACTAAAATATCCCGGAAGAGATTTAGCATTATCAATGACAGCTCCAAGGCCACCAGCCTGATTTATTCCAAAGAAAATGACTATGATAAGGGACAGCGTCATAGCTATGCTCTGAACAAGGTCCGTCATGCATACGGCTTTGAATCCACCGAGTGAGCAGTAAAGAGCTATGATAATAGCGCTGACGATCATGGCAAAGGCGTAATCAATACCAAATAGAGTATTAAAAAGCTTGCCGCAGGCAGCAAATCCGGAAGCTACATAGGGGATAAAGAAGATAACAATTATGATGGCTGATATAAGCGTTATAGTCTTATTTTTATCCTTGAATCTTGCAGAAAAGTACTCGGGAATAGTTATAGCACCAAGCTTTTCAGTGGTTTTTCTGAGTTTGGCTGCTACAAAAAGCCAATTGAGATAAGTTCCTATAGCGAGACCAATAATGGTCCATGTTGCGTCTGCCATACCTGAAAGGTATGCAAGGCCCGGGATACCAAGTAGCAGCCAACTGCTCATGTCAGAGGCTTCGGCGCTCATGGCCGCAACTAAAGGGCCCAACTTTCTACCGCCAAGATAAAAATCTCCGGCATCATCGTTCCCTTTTGAAAAGACAACACCTATGAGAATCATCATAGCTAGATACAAAACAATCACAATACCAATAACAATTTGTGTTTCCATACGCTCTCCTTTTTTTACTGTTTTTAATACGTTACCACAGCATAGTGATAAAATCAACAGGTTATTCATATGTATAAAGTTATTATTAAATAGTAGTTATTCATAGAGACTAAGCAAAACAGGGGTAGTAAAATGTAAATAAATATACATAAAACAGTACATAAACAAACGAAGTACAGACCGCTTTATGGTCGACAGGAGGATCATTTTGAGAAAAATCCTTGGTTATATATTGTTGATGTTTATATTAGTGCTAATGCCTGTGCATGCTGTTTATGCATATGATACCGGACTTATCACATCGAAGGATCAGCTCAAGAGCCCGGGGGTAAAAATAGGAGTTGGCGTAGGATCTTCATCAATGCTGCTTGTTGAGAAGGAGTTTCCGAATGCAGAGCTGGTATATATCGAATTAAATGAAGCTTTACCGGCGCTTGCGCAGGGAAAGATAGATGCCTTTGTTTATGACTATAGGCAGCTACAAATCGCTCTTGCTACAGGGGTCGAAGGAGTAAAGCTTCTTGATGAGACAATGGATGAAGAGGTCCATATTGCCATTGGCTTATCGCCTGTTACAGATATTGACGGATTAAAGGGAATGGTTGATGAATTCATTGATGAAGTCCGTGCAGATGGAACTCTTGATGATATGTATGACCGATGGGTTATTCAGAGTGACTATGTGATGCCTGATTTTCCTGAGATAAAAAAACCGAAAATGAAGCTGGTGGTGGGTACTTCAGGAATAGTAACTCCTTATACATTCTATCAGGGCGATGAGTTATGCGGATATGACATAGAGCTGGCCTATAGATTTGCTCAATATCTGAATGCGGATCTTGAATTTAAAGTCTATGATTATGGCGCCATAATAAATGCGGCAGCATCCGGTGATATAGACTGCATTATGGCAAACTTAAATGTAACTCCGGAACGTGCTCAGGCCCTTCCTTTTTCACAGGATCTTTATACTGAAAAAGCCGGAATTATCGTGAAAAGTGGAATAAGTGATTCTTCAATAGGCGCCTTTTTTAACAGAGTTGTGACAAGCTTTGAAAAGACATTTATACGAGAAAACAGATGGACTCTTTTTGTAAGAGGCGTCATTACAACTCTCTTTATCACGGTTTCATCAATTCTTTTGGGAACAGCATGCGGCTTTTTTGTTTATCTCCTCTGCAGAAAGGGTTACAAGATTGCGAATAGCATCACAAATGGAGCTATGAGATTGATTCAGGGAATGCCTGTAGTAGTTCTTTTGATGATACTGTACTACATTGTTTTTGCAGGTATAGATATTAATGGAATTATCGTTTCAATCATTGGTTTTACTCTGACGTTTGCCTCTGCTGTGATAGGTCTTCTAAGGATAGGCGTTGGAGCCGTTGATAATGGACAATATGAGGCAGCATATTCTCTGGGCTATTCAGAGCGTAAGATTTTTTTCAAGATCATTTTGCCTCAGGCCCTTCCTCACGTCATTGATGCATACAAGGGAGAAATAGTAGGTCTTATCAAAGCTACCGCAATAGTAGGATACATAGCGGTTCAGGATCTGACAAAGATAGGTGATATTATAAGAAGCCGAACCTACGATGCATTTTTCCCGTTGATAGCTATTGCAATCATATATTTCGGACTTGAGGCCTTGCTCGGAGCTGTGATAAATAAGATGGAAATAAATATTGATTTCAAGAAGAAGGGACAGGCAGGCTATTTGAAGGGGGTAAAACTAAATGATAAGGATTGAGAATCTTAGAAAAGAATACCCAAACGTGGTTCCCCTTAAGAATGTCAACGCCACAATAAATGATGGAGATGTTATAGCTGTTATCGGACCCTCAGGTACAGGTAAAAGTACACTTATACGATGCATAAATCTTCTTGAAAAACCAACTGCAGGAAGAGTGTGGCTTGATGAAACGGAGATTACAGATCCAAACTGCAAGATTGAAGAAGTACATAAAAAGATGGGAATGGTGTTTCAGTCATTTAACCTTTTTGGCCACATGACTGTAGTTGAAAATGTTATGGCGCCTACCATGGACCTTTTGGGGAAACCTGCGCAGGAAGCATACGATAATGCCATGGATCGTCTTCGTGAAGTAGGCCTGGCAGATAAGGCATTGTCCTGGCCGGATGAGTTATCAGGTGGCCAAAAGCAGAGAGTAGCCATAGCAAGGACACTTGCAATGAATCCGGAAGTGATATTATTAGATGAGCCTACAAGTGCGCTTGATCCGACTATGGTTGGCGAAGTTAAGGCAGTAATAAAAGCGCTGGCTGAAAGTGGAAAAACAATGATGATCGTCACTCACGAAATGTCTTTTGCCAAGTCCATCAGTAACAGGGTCTTTTATATGGATGAGGGCGAGATTTATGAGGAAGGAACGCCGGAAGAGGTATTTGATAATCCAAAAAAGGAAAAGACCCGCCGCTTTGTAAGGCGCCTGAAAGTGCTGGAAATAGAAATAAGCAGAAAAGATTATGATTATCTTGGAACGCACAGGCTGATCGAAGATTATGCTCAGAAAAACCAAATATCTGTTGCGCTGACCAAGAAGATACACCGAGCATATGAAGAGGCAATTCATCAATGTATTGTGTGTACGATGGAAAAGCCGGATGTCCATCTGTCAATTGAGTATTCTCAGGAAAAGGATGAAGTGGTATTTGTTGCAGAATATTCCGGAGAAGAGATGAATATTTTCACCGATGGTGATCATATCTCAGTTTCGATTCTAAAGAGAGTAGTTCTGGGCGAGAAATATATATGGGATGATACAAAAGAGCGTGGAAACAGAGTGGAATTCTGCATAAAATAAGCGCTTATCATGAAATCAAAAAGCCTGTAGCGGTAATCCACTACAGGCTTAAATATTTATCAGATCAAACTACTGAAAGAAGCTTGTTCTTTAAGCAGATCTTAGCAGAAAGGATTTTCTCTACTGAATCATCAAATTCTACAGTGATCTTTCCGTTCAATACAGACTTTACAACTCCATGTCCGTATGTATTATGTGTAACGTCGCATCCCTCAGCAAAAATGTCTTTTATCTCATCATCAGTAAGCTCAGGTTCAACCGGTTTAACAAGCTTAACTACAGGAGCAGCTGCTTTAGCCTTTGGCTTGTAGCTGTCATTCTCACAAAGACATTCAAGTATAAGATCAAGATTCTCATTTGTGAAGAATACTATTTCGTGAGCCAGAGATTTATCTGTGTCATTTAACTGTAAAACTCGGTTTCCGTTTTTGATAAAGAGGATAGCCTTGCTCTCAATTTCTTCATAGCCGGTTATTACATCCTCTACTTCATCCTTTTCTGTTTCTCTTATAACAATGGCAAGACCTTCTGATTCTGCCATTCTCTTGATCGAGTTATAGTCTTTTTCGTTAGCGTGTATCTGGTAACGGTTGAATAAAAGAGTATTAACATTCAGGATTGATCCGCGGTTTCCAAACTGGCAGAGCTTATTAAGATCCTCATCGCGCATCATAGTCATTATCATACCTTTATCCTGAATAAGACTACAAACTTCTTCGTAAGAGTATAATTGATTTTCCATTTAAGTAATTCCTTTTTTCCTTTTGTAAAAAATTGCACAAGAATGTATATTACATCATTAGGTTTTCCCTTTCAATGGAAAATTGTGAAATAAATATGATAAAAAAATTAAAAATCTAAATCTTATTTGCCCTGCGCAGCAGCACGTTCATCTGAAGCATAGATTGCCTTCATGATGATAGGTGTAAGGATTGAACTCAATATAATGAGCAGGATTACTGCTGTGAAGTATCTGCTATCAACAATCTCAGCTTTAAGACCACGCTGTGCTACGATAAGGGCAACTTCACCTCTTGTCATCATGCCAACACCGATCTTCAATGCATCTGAAGTGTTATATTTGAGGCATTTAGCGACAATTCCACAACCTACAACTTTACCGAGAAGTCCGACGATAACAAAAGCAAGTGAGAATGCAAGAATTGTCATGTCAACAGTTCTCAAGTTAGTCTGAAGACCTACGCTTGCGAAGAATACAGGTCCAAAGATCATGTAGGAGTTGATATCCATCTTTCTATCGATGTAATCTGAAGTCTCCAAAGAGCTCAATATGATACCGGCAACGTAAGCACCTGTGATATCTGCTACACCAAAGTACTTATCAGCGACATAAGCCATTGCAAAGGCAAGAGCAAGGCCAAGGATCGGGATTCTTCTGTTATGTGGCCATCTCTGTTCCATTTTCTTCATGATCTTGAAGATCACAATTCCAATTACTACAGAAAGAGCAAAGAAAGCAACTGTCTTGATACATACGGCAGCAAGATTTGCGTTAGGGTCCTTAAGACCGAGAACAGCGGTAAGAACGACGATTCCTATTACATCATCGATGATTGCTGCACTCATGATTGTTGTTCCCACGTCAGTGGAGATCTTTCCAAGCTCTTTTAACACCTGAACTGTTATACTAACGGAAGTAGCTGTAAGAATAGTTCCTATGAAAAGAGCTTTTGTAAATTCAGCAGATCCGGGAGCGGCAAAACCGTAAAATGCCATGTATAAAACAGTACCAAGAGCCAGAGGAACTCCAACACCGGTGCATGCAAGGATTGTTGCCTTTACACCTGATTTTTTGAGCTTGTCTATGTCTGTTTCAAGACCTGCGCTGAACATAAGCAGTATTACACCAATCTCAGCCATACCTGAAAGGAAGTCCCCGGCTTCCACAAGGTTAAAAAGTGTAGGTCCTATAAGGAGACCTGCGATGATCTCACCGGCAACCTGCGGTGCGTGAAGCTTTCTTGCTATAAGTCCAAAGAACTTTGCACTTACTATTATGATCACAAGATCTCTAAGTATCTGAATAGTATCCATTTGTATTTTTTCCTCCTTTTACAAACGCTAGTTCTAGAGTATACGCCAATTTTTTTTTTAGAGTCAAGGTTTTATTTTTTATGGACTTTAAGTTTGAGATTCAGTAATATGAGGTGTATCTTATAGAATTAGTAAAAGAAACAGAGGCTTTTTTATGAACATTTTAAATGTTGAAAACATATCAAAAACATATATGTCAAAACCGGTTCTTAGCGGGATTTCTGTAGGAATAAATGACACCGATAAGATCGGCGTGGTAGGAACTAACGGAACAGGTAAATCAACGCTCCTGGCGATCGTGGCAGGGAAAGTGGAACCGGATAGTGGGCAGATTGTAGCCAGTAACGGTCTTAGGATCTCGTATCTCCCGCAGAATCCTGTATTTGATATGAGCAAGACTCTTTTGGAGAATATAACTGATACAATCTATGATGGTGGCGATCATTGGGATAAAATGGGTGAGATAAAGGCCAATCTTGCCAAGTTTGGCATAGATGATCCGGAGTGTGATCCTTCTATATTGTCGGGAGGGCAGAAAAAAAGAGCTGCACTTGTGGCGGCTATCATGACGCCATCAGATCTTTTGATACTGGATGAGCCTACAAACCATCTGGATTCTGATATGATAGAGTGGCTTGAAGAGTATCTTCAGCATTTTCGCGGTGCGCTTCTTATGATCACCCATGACAGGTATTTTCTTGATGAAGTTACAAACCAGATACTTGAGATAGATAAGGGAAGCGCCTACAGGTATGAGGCTAATTATTCAGGATTTTTGGAGCTAAAACAACAGAGGCTTGACTATGAGCAGGCTGCTGAGCGTAAAGCCCAGGCTCTGTATCGTAAAGATCTTGCGTGGATGCTGAGAGGCGCAAGAGCGCGATCTACCAAGCAGAAGGCTCATATACAGCGCTTTGAGGAACTCCGTGACAGGCAGCGCCCGGAGGAGGAGAGACAGGTTGAACTTAGCTCACTCCCAAGCAGAATGGGAAATAAGACAATAATAATTGACAATATTTCAAAGTCCTATGAAGGAAAAACTCTTTTCAGGGATTTTTCCTATACCTTCAATAAGCTCGACAGAATTGGAATCATAGGACCAAATGGATGCGGAAAATCAACTCTTTTGAAGACTATTATAGGATCTGTTATGCCTGACAGTGGCACAGTAGAAATCGGTCAGACCATAAAGATTGGATATTTTGGTCAGGAAAATGAGGCTTTGGACGAGAGCAAAAGAGTAATTGATTACATAAAAGATACTGCAGAATTTATCAGAACGGCAGAGGGACTGGTTTCTGCATCTGTTATGTGCGAGAGATTTCTTTTTAGCCCGGATATGCAATATGCTCCAATTTCTAAGCTTTCAGGCGGTGAAAAGAGAAGACTCTATCTATTAAGAGTACTGATGGAGCAGCCTAATGTGATCATTTTGGATGAGCCCACCAATGACCTCGATATACAGACTCTTAGAATATTGGAAGATTATCTTGATGGATTTGCCGGAATAATCATTACTGTCAGCCACGACAGATACTTTTTGGATCGTGTTGTCACAAGGATTTTTGCATTTGAGGCAGATGGAAGCCTCTATCAGAGTGAGGGTGGTTACTCAGATTATCTGGTGCACAAGAAGCAGGCAGAGAGTTCAGTTGGTGAACGACAGACTTCTCAATCTGAGCCGAAATCTTCCAAAGCCCAGTATCGTGCGCCACGCGAAAAGACCAAGCTTTCCTATAACGAACAGAAAGAGTACGATAATATCGAATCAGAAATTGAAAAGCTCGAGGGAAAGAGCGCTGACCTGGAAGCAAAGATAGTAGAAGCAGCAACAGACTATCCTAAACTGGTTGCTCTTACCAAGGAAAAAGAGGAAGTTGATGCTGAAATAGAACGCAAAATGGAAAGATATGTTGAACTTCAGGAGATGGTTGACAGTTTTAACAAAATATAAAAGAAGTATTAAACATCACTAAAAACAGCACATAAACATACACTATAGCGTATAATTATAAGACAGCTACCGGATACGTTAAAAAGTAAAGGATGCGTATTATGAAGAGAATAATTAGAAAAGGTGTAAGTGTTTTTTTCTGTGTTGTGATGCTTTTGGTGACAGGGTGTACCCCGGAGCAGATGAGGAATTTGAATATTGGCGATGCCAGTAGCTTGCAGGTTGCACAGTTGACCGCAAAAGCAGCAACGGATACGTCACAGGGTGTTGGATATAAAAAACAAGAAAAAGGATCGGAAGCTTTAGAAAAGCGAAATGATGAGCCTGAAGGTGCTGATGTAGTAATTCAGGTTGCTGTTACAGTGGAACTGGAAGGCGTATTAAAAGCTTTTGGTGAAGAAAAGCTTGAGCGATGCTATGATGCGGCTGGTAAGTATAATTTTTCATACTATCGATTTAAAAAGAATGATAAGGATATCGTTGTGGTCATGCAACCATATATGGGAATGACCTATTGCTCAAGTTTGTGTACGAGAGCAATCCTGGCATTCAAGCCGGATCTTGTATGTATGGTCGGAATATGTGCAGGTCGCGCATCCAAGGTAAATCTCGGAGATATTGTGGTAGCTTCCAGTGTATTTGATTATGCGGAAGGCAAACAGTATGAGGATAAATTTGCTGCAAGACCTAAGACCAGACCAATGGATTATATGTTATCAGAGTATTTAAGCAGTGAGATTGCAGATAATAAAGAAATAGTAAAAAAAATCTGTGATGGATATCCAAAGGCACCTAAGGACGTCAATATATCATTTCATTCCATGGCCAGCGGAGTAGTTGTTGTTGATGATCCCGGTGTAATGGAACAAATAGCTCAGTTGCAGGATGATGCAGTGGCACTTGATATGGAAGCTTATGCATTGGCAACTGCTGCGGATCTTATGAACACGAAATGGATGGTGATAAAAACAGTCCAGGATTTTGCTGATGGAAATAAAGCTGCTACTGAAGGAGATATCAGGCCGTTTGCAGCGTATTCAAGTGCAAAGCTTTTGGATATTATTCTTGAAGAAATCGACTCTGATGATTGGGAAACAATAATGAAATACTAATGCAATAAAATTTCAAACAGATTGTAGTTTAAGAAAAATTTAATTAAGTAGACGTAAAAAATCCCTTTCTATAAGTCGATAATACCATTGATGGGTATATGTATTGATTATATATGAAAGGGATTTCTTATGAAGAAAAAAACAGCTGTAAAAATGACTATGGCGATGGCAGTTTCATGGGGAATGTTTCTGGGTGCCTCAATTGTCGGATATGCTAATGATGTAGATGAAAACAACAATAATGAAGACATTGATGAAAGTAATGAAAATATTCCTTCTGATGAAGAAGAAAAGCAGGATGATTCTGCCGATGAGCAGGACGAAAATGTAAGTAATATTGAGAATATCATTCCAGTTGAGCAAAATGATGTTCCGTCTGAAACTAAAGAGGCGGGTTCAGATGATAAGTCTGTTGATGAGAATAAAGCTGAAGAGATAAAGGATGAAGACTCAGACAATAAGGCGTCCGAAGAAATAAAGGACGAAGAGACAGGTGAAAAGAAGTCCGAAGAAATAGAGTCTGAAGAAACAAGCGAAACTGCGCCTTTAGAGGAAAAGAGCGAAGCAAATACAGAAACTCAGGAAGTTGTGGAAAAAGATACAGTTGAGCTTGATACAAGTGGACTCCAGCCAGGTACAGACAATGTATCTGCAGATGAGGCAGGTGAAGGCGATGCACCTGTAGCTACTATGATGCTCAGAAGTGCGGCTCCAAGGATGATGGCGCTAGGAACGGCTGCTACTCCTGATACAACTACCACTGAAACAGACACACCAGATGCTACAACTACTGAAACAGATACATCAGATTCTAGCGGAGGCGAAACTGCTCAGCCTCAGCAATTTGTAGAAGCAGGTTCTTCCAAGGAACTGGATAATGGTCAGCCTGCAACACAGCATATTTCTATTGCAATCCTGTCTGATACTCATTATGTTTCTAATGATCAGAAGCAGGGCCATGGTATTCAGAACATGGATACAACAGCCGTAACTGAAATGAGAATGCTTGAAGAAATAGACAGCATCATCAATGTCTCACTGGATCAGGTCACTGAATTTGATCCGGATTGTCTTTTGATCTGCGGCGATCTTACAAGTAATGGTGAATACTCGGGAGCTCAGGCTCTTGCAGATAAACTAAATGCGTTAAAGAGCAAAGAGGGCATGGAGGATGTTGGCATCTATGTTGTTAACGGAAACCATGACATCAATAATTCTTATGCTGCTGATTTGACGCCAGAGGAGATTGCCAAGGCTCAGCGAATTGGACCTGAAGACTTTAAAACAGTATTTGCGGGACTTGGATACGGAGAAAACGATCACTGCGAGGGTGGAACAAGAACTGTATATAATCCTCAGGGTGATGATCCTTCTGTTGCCCAGAATCACGGCGGACTTTCCTATGCTACGGAAATAGCTGAAGGAGTTACGCTTGTCGTTATGGATACAGGCATCTACAGCTATGAGGATCTTGTTAACTCAAGATATGGAAACGCACAGAAAACTGCGGGATATATTTCTGATGGCCTTTTGAAGTGGGTTGTTGAGCAGACTCAGGCGGCTAAAGAGAAAGGAAATCTCGTTCTCGGAATGTGCCATCATTCAATAATGCCCCATTGCTCTATAGATACTAAGGTTACTCAAGCGTACATGTCGGAATATATCATAGGTAACCATGAACAGGTTTCAGCTGCACTGGCTGATGCCGGTATGTCTGCAGTCCTTACAGGGCATTCCCATGCAAATGATATTGCAAAGTACGTATCTGAAAACGGAAATGTTCTCTACGATATTCAGACAGCAGCTCTTTGTGCTTACCCTGTTGCCTGGAGACAGATAAATATTGATATTACGGGCAGTGGAAAAGATGCGGTGTACAATTTTTCCATCGATACCTCATTCATAGACAAAGAATTTGGGGATGTGGACACTTCTAACTGGAGTGTTACAACAGGTGGCGCTGTTAAGAAATTTGATGATGATTATCAGGGCAGTATGCAGGATTACAGCTATGATAAATCCGGAATCAGGCAGGAAAGCATAGGATCGTTTATTGATTATTTCGCAAGAGAGATAGCTTACTCTATAACAGAGACTCCGGGAGGAACTGAGGCGTACCTCAAGAATACGATAAAGTACTCCGAGGACTCATTGGGCGACTATGCACTTAATCAGACTACTGAATTGGCCAGAAAGAATGATAAGTTTGCTACTGATTTTAATATGCCTTGGCTAGGAAATGTGTCGATTACCGCAAACAGAATAAGCGACGGCAGTGAAGACAGCATTATAAAGTATGATGTATCAATAAAAAGCAGCACAAATGAAGAGAGAGGTACTCTTAAAGTTAACCTTACCGCCCTTGCCGGTGGTGTAAATAATATGGTTACTGCCATAAATAATTATCTTAATGTTGATGGATGGAAGGAAAGCAATTACAAGAGTTCACCAATTCAAAAGGAAGTAGTTACTCTTTTATCCAATGCACTTATAAATGCGCTTTCAAAACCTATTGATGCAAATGATCCAACATCAACCGGAATGAATATTGCCATTGATGCCCAGCAGGCGTTTGCAAGAGGCGATGAAGGGGCTGTTCAGACTGAAAAGAGAGCTAAATACCAGGCGCTTCTAAAAAGCGAAGCATTTGAAAAGTACCTCAATGAAGCATTATGGGGAGCAGTTGGAGATGCGACCAAGAAAGGTACATATCCTATTCTTGGCGAAATATTATCTACTTCTATAGCTCCTGAAGGGCAGAATACGATTGCAGCTATTACCGATATCACTTCTCCGACATCTATGTATATTACAATTGTAAATGGACTTGCTTCAACAATGAATTCTGCTTCAGGTATCATACAGGCAATAAGTGCACTTCCGGGATTCAATGCCTCTTCAATAATGAGCTTTGCGTCCAAGCAACTGATAAATGCTTTTGCAGAAGTGCAGCTATCAATGACCCAGGACACCAATATTCCAAATGATTCAAAGTGGCAGTTCCATACAATTAATCTCTACATGGGAGATGATTATGAAATTGTCAGAAATACTCTTACAGTTGAACAGTTTAAGGCAGGAAAACTTATAACACCAAGTATGGAGGACTTTGAATTTGCAGGCTGGTATACCGCTCCTGACGGAGGAACATTAGTCACAGCAGATTCAGATTTCACAAGCATCTATAAGCTTTATGCCCGTTGGAATTATGTCGGTGATGATGACGATGAGGATTATGACGACGACTGGTATGAGGACTATGAAGACGACGATGATTTCTGGGATGAGATCGATGAGCCTATTGAAGATGACGGAACTACTGTAAGAGACTACGTTGAAACAGAGAAGGAAGTAAAAGAAGACCTGGATGATGCTCTGGAACTTTTAGACAAGATAAATGCTGATACGTTAAAGAAGATCAATACAGACAGCACATCAGGGAATGCTACTCCTGGCGCCATTTCTTTATTACAAAAGGACAATCTGAATGGAGAAATAAAGATCGGCAGATACATCAGCGATTCCATCGTTGACGGACAGGGCAATCAGATCACAGACAAGGTATTTGTCACTGACACAGGAAGAATTGGTATAAATCTTGGAAAACTTGATTATCTTACACCAGGTCTTTTAAAGTCATTAAATGGTGTGGATGCTGACATTGAATTATACTTTATGTATAAGGGAAAGCTCACAAGGCTGATCATACCAAAGGGAACAGATCTTTCAAAATACGTTGATAAAAATGGATTTGTCGGTCTGTTGTACTTAAAGAAGCTTATTGAAATAGGCCAGTTAATCTAATAAAACAGAGGAACACTGTCCCCTGGCTCTAAAAATTCAATTAGAGTCAGGGAACTTTTTATCTATATATAATAATGTTTTTATCGTAAATTTATAACATAATGTTATTATTTTAGTATGCGGAAGAATGACATTTTTTGTCAAAACAGGTCACGATCTGGGTGGATCTGCACAGTTGCATCAAGAGTGCTTGCAATCGTTATGGTCGCATGCATGCTTATTTGCGCTGCCCTGGTGGCTGAAATTCCGTCTTTTGCCAATATGCAGGAAAATAAGGTGGTGCGCGTTGGCTGGTATGGGTCATCCTATTGCTATGAGGATGAGTTTGGAAAGCGCACGGGCTATGCATACGATTATCACCAAAAGCTTGTGGCATATACCGGGTGGACATACGAATATGTGGAGGCTCCATGGCCTGAATTATATCAGATGCTTGAAAACGGTGAAATTGACATATTAAGTGATGTTTCCTATATGAGGGAAAGAGAGGATTCAATCCTCTATTCAAGTGTGCCTATGGGATCAGAGTCTTACTATATTTTTGTAAAGGCCGGGAATACAGAAATAACAATGGATGATCTCAGTTCTTTTTCCGGAAAAGTTGTTGCCACAGAAGAAAATAGCATAATGGAAAAGCTTACCATTGAATGGGCACGTAAAAACAGCGTAAATTTTGAACTTATGACTGCATCAGACAAATCGGTTGATGAATGGTTTGAGATGCTTGAAAAAGGTCAGATCGATGCCTATGTTACTGTTGAATCCTATGGAAACAGGCCAAATATCGTTCCCGTATGTCCTGTTGGCAGCTCGGAATTTTATTTTGCAGTTAGCAAAGATAGACCTGATCTGTTAGATGAGCTTAATCATGCATTATTGAGTATTCAAAATGAAGATCCATATTATAATCAAAGACTACTTCAAAAATATATCTGGTCTGTAAATACAAACACTTATCTGACGGACAAGGAATTAAAGTGGCTAAAGGACCATGGGAAAATCCGCGTTGGTTATAGAAATAAGTATATGCCGTTTTGCGATGAAAACGCAGGAAAACTGACAGGAGCCCTTGGGGACTTTTTGTCTGAAGCAAGCGGTATGATGAGCAATGCTGAAATTGAATTTGAAGCAGTGCCTTTCGATACAACTGATAACGCGTTAAATGCAATGGATGCCGGAGAAATAGATGTCGTATTTCCCATCAACTTAAGTCCATATGAGATGGAGCGCAGAGGGTATCTTAGTTCGGAAAGCCTCATGCATACAGAAGTATTTGCTGTAGTTAATTCGGAAAGCTCAAAGGATATACTTGGTGGAGAAGGCATTAAAGTAGCACTTCTTTCAGGTAATGTTAATTTCGATAATTTCGTTCAGGACTACTACCCGAATTGGGAAATAGAGCATAAGGATAATCTTTATGCCTGCTACAAAGCGGTTTCACTTGGAGAAGCGGATTGCGCCATGGTGAACAGCTATAGAATTACGCAGAATGACAGGCTAAGAAGGCGCTATAAGCTGAATCTTTTAGCTACCGGTCACAACATGGATTTTGCTTTCGCACTGGAAAAAGAAGACCAGGTGATGTATTCGATCATGAACAAAATAATCAACAACATGGATTCGCGCGATATGGAAGCAATCCTTTCAAAGTATACCGGAAATGTTCACAAGGTTACTTTCAGAGATTATCTTGAGGATAACGCAATTTCTTTTGCAATCATAACAACTGTTATCTGTGCAGCCATGATATTCCTCATGATGACAAAGCTTCGTTCAGATAAAAAGGCAATTGATAGCCAGAAACTTATATCTGCTACAGAGCTTGATCCGCTTACAAAGCTGTATACCAGAAACTATTTTTTGGAGTATGCGAACAGGATGCATAAGGATGATCCTGAAAAAGAATATAATGCAATTGTGGTCAATATAGAGCAGTTTCATGTAGTAAATGCCCTCTATGGATGGGAGTTTGGGGACAAAGTCTTAAAAGCTCTTGGTGACGAGATTAAGGCTTTTATAGATGAAAACAACGGTATAGCCTGCAGGTCCAGCGCGGACAGGTTTAATATCTTTTCAACTTTCACAGATGATAACAATGCTATTTACAAGCGTTTTCAGCATGCGCTTGATATATTTTCCGAGAATGTAAGTATTCGCATCAGGATGGGCGTCATGCCGTATAGCTTTGGACTTGAGCCTATGGAAATGTTTGACAGAGCCAGATCTGCATGCAGCTTACTACGCGGCGGTAACCATGAGATGATAAAGGTATTTAATGAGGAGATGAGAGATAAAGAAATCCTTGATCAGCGTCTTCTTAATGATCTGAAATCAGCTCTTTTGCATAATGAATTTATGGTCTACTATCAGCCAAAGTATAACGTGCAGGTTGACCCTCCTGTAATTGAGAGTGCTGAGGCGCTTGTAAGGTGGAAACACCATGAAATCGGAATGATACCACCCGGTAAATTTATCGAACTTTTTGAGAAACACGGGCAAATTGGCCTTGTAGATAGATTTGTATGGCAGGAGGCCGCGCGCCAGATCAGTGAGTGGAAAAAGAAACATGGAGTAGCAATTCCAATTTCTGTTAATATCTCAAGAGTTGACTTTTTTGATCCTTCTCTTGTGAAAACACTTGAAGGAATTGTTGCGCAAAATGGCTTGGACAGGAAAGAACTGCATCTTGAAGTTACAGAATCTGCCTACACTGAGGACACAGACCAGCTTCTCGGAACTGTTAAGAAATTGCGAGATATGGGATACGTCATTGAAATGGATGATTTTGGAACAGGGTATTCGTCTCTTCATATGCTATCATCAGTGCCTGTGGACATACTTAAGCTTGATAAGAGCTTTGTTGATAAACTCGCTGAGGCACAAGTAAGGGAAGAGGATGTTCGTCTCGTAGAGCTTATCCTGGATATTGCAAGAAATCTTAACCTTGCGGTGGTAGCAGAGGGCGTTGAGCAGGAAGAACAGCTCGAATTCCTAAAGTCCCGCGGTTGTGAAATGATACAGGGATATTATTTTTCACCGGCCCTGCCTGGGAATGTTTTTGAAGAACTGGTATTTGAATAAAGAGAAGACTTGTGGACGGTTCTGGGGCCGTCCACATGTCTTTCTCTTATAATTCAATCACGGTATATGTATTTCGAACCTTCTTTGATTCATAAAGAGCTTTATCTGCAGTTTTGATCAGGTTGCCTACAAGCTCAGTTCCGAAGGCACCCCCGAAACTCATGGTTATACGGACTTCAGGATTATTATCGATAGTAACATCTTTTAAAGCCTCTTTTAAGTGTGAAAGCTTATTTTCCAGGTCCTGTTTAGTGATATCAAAGAAGACCATCATAAATTCATCGCCGCCATAGCGAATGACTACGTCATCTTTTCGTACGGAATGCTCCAAAATATTTGCGACTTTTGCGATGGCCTCATCACCGCTCTGATGACCGGCAGTGTCATTGACTTTTTTGAATAAATCGATATCACCCATGACCACGGCTTTACAGGGTTTAAATATGAGTTTATCATCCAAAAACTTTCTGTTTCGAACCTTGGATAAGGAATCTATATATATTTCTGACTCGAATTCTGATATTATTTTCTGCTGCTCCAGATTTTGCAGCTTGGCGTCTGTGGTATCCATGCAACCATAGACAATGTGTGATATGCTGCCATCTTCATTTCGATCACCTATCATGAAAACGCCATTGAACCAGCGATGAGCACTTTCGCTGTAAAACTCCATTGTTGTAGATTCATGCTCATTGATAGCGGCAAGGATGTTATCCTTATCAAGCCAGTCATACAGACTTTGGCGGAAACTCTCTGCAACTGAGGAGTCAACATTTGCTTTTAAAAATTTGAAAGCGTCCGGATCTTTTGGAACCTTCTCAACATATTCATTGGTGCTGATCATACGGTAACTCATATCGCTGACATCGATATATAAAGAAAAGTTGAAGATACTGCCCAAGGCCTCTATTATTTTTACATGTTCTTTGAGTGCTTTGTGGGCAGTAATATCGCGATAGCATCCCATATAGATTTCCAAAGAGCCATCATCGGGACGTCTTATGAACCTTCCGGCACCGGTGACCCAGATGATGCTTCCATCTTTCTTTTGCATGCGATAGGTTGCGTGAGTAATATCAGGAAGATCGCGGTGAATGCGGATTGAATCCCAGAATAATTTAACGATGTCATCGCGCTCCTGCGGAACAAGAGTTTTGACCCAACTGTCGAACTCATTGGGAAGATCTTCAATTCCATCGTAGCCCAACATTTGCCTGGTCTCATCGTTGAATTCAAAGCTCAGCAGGTTTTCGTTGCGATCAAATGTACAGAAGTACATACCGGCTTTTAATCCCTTGGCAAATATATCCTCTTTATATTTGGCTATACGGTATTTGTTGTTAGCCTCTTCAATTCGTCTGTTGCACTCAATTAAGAGTTCATGCTGATCATCAGGATATGCAGATATGTCAAATAAAGGAGAAGCATCGTCTACTACGACACTGGCTTCAGCGTTAAATTGTCCTATGCCCTTGGTAATACTGTTGACTGCTTCGTTGGTATTCATCTATGCTCCTTTAATCGTTTGCAAGTCAAAATGATAACTATATTACATACATTAATAATACTACTTTTTGGGACTTTTTTACATTGTTGTAATCCTTACATCTTCCTGGTAGATACAAAGGTCTGACCGCTTTTGAGCCACATCACGGCAATAAGCAAGTGTCTGCCGTATTTTTTCTGCCAGATTCTCTATTAATGGGACAAAACGAGGTTCAGTAGGAGATACAATAAGTTCGATATGGTCAGAGCGGACTTCTACTGAACGAATAGATTGGTGAGTGCCAAAAGCATCTATATCTTTCTGGTTAGTAAGGTTGGAAAGGTCAAAGAGAAGTTCCGGATTTCGATTTGATGCGACGTCAATCTCATCTGCAAGGCGTATAACCGCAGCCAAATAAGGCGTGCGGATAACGCCGTTTTTTGTCTGCATATTTGGATATTCAAATTCATCAAGAAGATCTGTTTTTCGGTGCCCTCTGGCTACCTGAATTATTGCAAACATAGTATCTTTGTCAAAGATATCAAAAAGCTTGGAGTATTTTTTGATGATCAGTCCACTTAGCTCATTATGCTGTTCTCTGATGATCTGAGCTTCGTTAACTGAATGACTTTCTTTAAGAGTTCCTTTAGATTCCAGTTCTTTTTCAAAAACCTCAAAATCCTTTCGGGATATTCCCATTCCAACGTCGTGAAGATAACAAGCCATCACAAGAACATAGCACTCCAGCGTATTGAGAGCCCATACCTGGTCACCCAGAATTTTATTAGAATAATCCAGAACATCTAAACTATGCAATAATGAATGATCAGTAAAATCCGGAAACCAGGACAGAAAAGACTCTAGCATAGTATAAAGCATGGCTACACTGTCAGTTACTCGTCTATGTAAATCCGGTGCCTCGTTTTGAAGCCTTTTTTCCAGTAGGAAATCATGGGTGTCATTCATCACAATACTCCTATTTGTAAGCTGTCTCATAAGAATAATATATCAGAAAAACGAATAATATTCTACCGTATACAGTACATAAAATAATAGCCAAATAACATAGGAGCTTTATAGTTTATTGCGATATGTTATTATTGATTATATACAAATCATAAATTCACATAATTGCGGCATCATAAAAGTGATTGTGGCGAATTATCATATGAAAAAAAGGGGAAAACTATGCTGAAAGCAGCTTCATTTAATCCGGTTCAGGAAGAAATCACATCAGCAACAGAGTTTGTCGGTAAGTGTTTTAATGAATATAAAGTTCCCGAAAGGGACAAGACTAAAGGCATCATGTTTGTGGAGGAAGCACTTGGAAGTCTGATCTCTCAGGCGGATGGAAAAGGAAAAGTTTTTGTTTCGGTAAAAAAGGTCTTTGGTAATGTGTCTGTTGAAATATCTGCCCCAGGACATGAATATCCGCTTATGGATAATATTTCTATGGCCAAATTAGATAATATTGATGAATATGGGCATGATGCTCAGGATACTATCAGAAATATTGTGCTTAAAACTTTCATCAAGGACTTTAAGTATGTCCATAAGAATGGTTATAACAAGGTTGATTTTTCACTTATCAGGGCTAGAAATTCGCTCTTTTTTATCATGTTATTATCTCTGGTCATATCCATATTAATGGGAACCATTCTATCTATGTTTGCATCGCCGGAGTTTAATAAAGCCCTTGATTATTATGTTTTAACACCTGGTAAAACTATATACATCAATTTTTTAAAAGTAATCATAGCACCGGTGGTTTTCTTTTCGCTTGTATCATGTATAAGTAGTTTTACTGATCTGCGGCAACTTGGAAAATTCGGTAGAAAGACCATGCTTTTATATACAATTACTTCAATTATCGCGGTAATAGTAGGAATAGGTGTGTTCCACATTTTTGAACCCGGGAAAAATGTCAGCATGGCTTCAACTGTGAATACTGTTGCAATTGAAACGCCGGAACTATCCATAAGGGATATGATTGTTGGTATGTTCCCATCTAATTATTTAAGCCCATTTATTAATAACAATATGCCACAGCTGATCATTCTTGCATTTATTACGGGAATAGCAACTGGAATGCTCAAAAATTCTTCGTCTGTTCTTATGCCTTTATTTGATGCTTTTAATGAGCTGTTTATGAAACTTGCCAGTATAATAATAAATTTCATGCCGATTGTCGTAGTGTGTTCGGTAACATCTGTTATCATTACAACCGGCGCCAATACGTTACTTTCGCTTATGGGAATGTTTGCTACGTTTATTGTTGGACTGCTAATAATGATGATCATATATATAGCCATGATTGCTTTTATCGGCCGAATGGATCCAATACCTCTCATCAAAAAGTATTTCCCAACTATGCTACAGGTTTTTTCCATAGCAGCGAGTAATGCAGCAATACCTATAAATATGGAAGTATGTGAAAAAAAACTGGGGGTTAGCCATAGAGCGAGTAGTCTGGCAATTCCACTGGGATCTACTCTTAATATGGATGGAACCTGCGTTCAGCTTGCGGTGTTTGCGCTAGGCCTTGCCAATGTATATGGAGTTGTCACTAGCACCCATGGGCTTATTGCTTTTGCTATTACAATTGTGCTTCTTTCTATGGGGGCCCCTGGACTCCCGGGAGGAACTGCTATATGCCTTGCTCTTTTACTTGAACAGCTTGGAGTTCCCGCTGAAGCTGTCGGAATGGTAGTGGGAATAGGACCGCTTATTGGCATGTTTCTTAGTATGAGTAACTGCCTTGGTGACGTAGTTGTTACAACCATCGTTGCCAAGCTCACAAAAGAGCTGGATATGGAAGTTTATAGAAAGAGCTGATTCCATGATTCCCTGTCTTGTTCTCTTTTTCTCAAGAGTGTATATTAGGTTTGTGCATGATGCCTTTGGGGGAAGGCTAGGTATATTAGAAGTAATTATCTAAGGGAGCAAGAAGTGTATGAAAAATAAATATGGGGATTATGGACACCATCGCAGGAAAAGAAATCCTGATGGAATGACCGTAAAAATCATTATTGCAGCGGTAGTAATCTGTATCTGTGCTGCAATTCTCCTGGTTAAATTATTTGCAAAAAGAAATGCTGAGAGTGAAGCGGCTGAACAGGCCTCAGTTTTGGAGCTGGAAGAAATAAAGGAGCCCATAACGGAGGAGCCTGTGGTTGCAGCATCTGTTGAAGCCTCAGTAAATGAAGAGCAGCCGGAAGAAGCGGCTGTTGAAGCTTCGTCTGAAGAAGAGGAATTAGATATTCAGATGGGAGCCGGGGCAGAGACCGGTGAAGATATTGACATTGCAGATCTTGTGAGTGCAAGTAATGTTGGCGAGAATTCGTCTGTCACTTACGGTATTGATGTATCAAGGTTTCAAGGTACCATCGACTGGGCACAGGTTGCAGCCAGTGGTATTGATTTTGCAATGATAAGAGTCGGATATAGGGATTCTTCTACAGGTGAGATCAAGGCAGATTCCAATGCCAGATTCAACATGCAGGAAGCAGAAAAAAATGGTATCAAGATTGGAGCATATTTCTTTTCCACAGCAGTAAATGCAGATGAGGCGGTAGCTGAGGCAAACTGGGTAAAAGACTATATTGCACAGTATCCGATCACCTATCCGGTAGGGTACAACTGTGAAGGTTTCGACAAGGAAAGCAGCAGACAGTACAGCCTTACTAAAGATGAAAGAAGCAGTATTGCTGAAGCATTTCTTGATCAGATCTATAAAGCAGGGTATACGCCAATTTTCTACGCATCAATGGGAGAGCTGGCCGGAGATGCACAGTGGAACACTTCACAGATAGAGAAGTCATATAAAATATGGATGGCATGGTATAACCAAAACAACTCGAATATTGCGAATGGGCCTGCATATGATGGACAGTGCGCTATGTGGCAGTACACTAATCAGGGAACCGTTGCAGGTATAAGTAAAAAAGTAGATGTAGACGTGGCATATTTTGGATATAACGGTACGGAAACAGCCAAAGATACTTCAGAAAGGGCAACTGCAACAGCAGATGTGGAAGCACTTATGAGTTTTGACACTGTTGATGAGACAGTTACTGCAAAAAACAGCACGAATCTTAGGGATAAGCCAAGTCAGGGCGATGATAGCAAGGTGGTTGTAACATTGCAAAATGGACAGACAGCTCAAAGAACGGGTATCAGCTCCAGTGGTTGGTCAAGAGTGGTGTTTGAAGGAAGCACTTATTATGCAGTATCAAGCTTTTTGACTACGGATCTTACTGCTCCGAAGCAGGAAACAGAACAGCCTGTTACTACTTCCGGCTTCAAGACTCAATTTGCTGATTGCAATGAAACAGTAACAGCCAAGGATATGGTGAACCTAAGGTCAAAGCCAAGTGTCACTGACGAGGACTCAACAGTAGTTGCAACACTATCTTCTGGAGACACTGCAACCAGAACAGGGATAAATAATGATTACGGCTGGTCCAGGGTGGAATACAATGGCCAGACATTATATTGCGTAAGTAGTTACTTAAGAGTTGTTGAGTAATGAGGATGCCCGAAACGTTTTCATGGCACCAATGTATTTTATTTAATTGAAAAAATGACTATAATTAGTATATGGACTGTTTGTAAATGTTTTTCAGCGGATATATCAGGAGATTTTATGAGATCAGAAGCAGATATCATGAAAAGGCTAAATGATGAGATAGACAGTTATCTTACATGCCCAAAGTTTACTGTGGAAGAGCATGCTCACAATGTCACAATGCTGGCGTGGGTCCTTGATATATCCGATGTGCAGTTGAGCGAGATGATTAAAGAAGCCGAGGCGTCTTTTGGCGTCGAAAGTGAGGGGATTACATGACGAAAAGGATAAAAAAGATTCTTTTTAAGAGGAAAATGCAGAGGATTCTAAGGAAAGTCAAGAAGCATGCGGGTGTTATCCTGCTGTTCTTTTTGCCATTTATAGCTCTCTGTATTATTCATCATCTTAAGAAAAAAGCAAAAAAGAAAATAAAGAAAGCAGTTAAGGCTAAAATCCGAGAGGACTTTGATAATAGATTCCACAAGGATGAGACTGAAGAGTAAAAGAATAAATATATGTATCTGGAGGAGTCAGTGATCCAGCAGTTTGAAATGACTCTTTCTATATTCGATCAGCCCTTCATCCTTCATATGAGAGAGCTCTTTTGACATGTTGCTTCTCTCAAGATTAAGGTAGTCTGCGAGTTGTTGCCTGTTGAAGGGAATATCAAATTCTCTGGAGCCGGTCTGTAGTGCAGTGGCATTTAGATAGGATAAAAGGCGTCCACGGCAGCTTTTGGAAGATGTATGGAAACTGCGGCCGGAGAGAATAAGATTTTTTTGCGATGAAATAATAAGTATATTTTTGAGGAGCTTTTCCTTCCAGGGAGAGCTCTTTTTGCTGTTATCAAGAAGGTTTCTGATACTACAAAAGAGAATAGTACATTCTTTGTTTGCCCTGACATCAACAAGAAGAACTTCGCCAAGAAGAGCGTAGGTTTCGGCGAAGTACTGATTTTTCCCAACATGGCTTAAGACGGTACAGTTGCCCCAAACATCGTTGCTTTCAATGGTTACGCTGCCTGAAAGTACCATGCCAATCATGGAAGTCTGTTCTCCGGCGTGGAGAATAATATCATCTTTTTCAAATGTCTTTTCATGGGCGTCAAGAGTTCTAAGGCATGATTCCAGCTCTTTTGCCGTCATTCCAAGGAAAAGCCTGCTTTTCTCTATGTCTTTTATTTCCATTTTTGCTCCTGTAGTAGGTGCTCAGAGTCATAATCCAAATAAAATATCAAAATGTGGTTCAAACAACATACTTGTTAAAAATAGTATATTATACTGACACCATCAAAACAAGGATTGAAGAGAGGATAAAAGATGGTCAGAAAGATAATAAAGATTGATGAAGAAAAGTGTAATGGCTGCGGAATATGTGCAAGTGCCTGCCATGAAGGCGCTATTGATATTGTAGATGGAAAGGCAAAGCTTGTAAGAGAGAATTTCTGTGATGGATTCGGCGATTGCCTGCCGGGCTGCCCTATGGGAGCAATTTCTTTTGAAGAAAGGGAAGCACCTGCCTACGATGAAGCGGCAGTAAAGGCAATGCAGGAGAAGAAAGGATTGGTAAAAGATATGAATGAAATGCAGCATGCTGAGGGACATGGATGCCCCGGTTCAAGGTTTATGCAGCTTAAGAGCAGTGTTCAGATGGATGAGGATCCTGGAATGGACATGGTTTCAAGAATGAGCTCGCATCCCTCAAGGCTGATGCAGTGGCCTTGCCAGATAAAGCTTTTGCCAACACAGGCAGATTTTTATAATGGCGCCAAGCTCCTCATAGCTGCGGACTGCACAGCATACGCCTATGCAAACATGCATGAGGAATTTATGAAGGGCAAGGTTACGATGATCGGCTGTCCAAAGCTTGATGAAGGCGATTACACCGAGAAATTGACTGAGATTATTGCTAATAACGATATTGCAGGCGTTACAATAGTTAGAATGGAAGTTCCATGTTGCGGGGGACTCCAGAGAGCTGCTGAGAATGCTATAAGAAACAGCGGAAAATTCCTTCCATGGCAGGTTATTACAATTTCAAGAAATGGCGAGGTTATTGAGTAAATTACTCAATAAGCAGATAATTTCTAGGAGTTTGAAAATAGAACGTTTATACTGAAATAAAGAGAAAAATAAAAGGAGGCACATTATGGCAGCACTTAATGAAAGAAAAGTAGCAGTAGTAGGTTGTGGATTTGTCGGCTCAGCATCAGCTTTCGCTCTTATGGAGAGCGGGCTTTTTTCCGAAATGGTGCTGATTGATGTGAACAAAGAAAAAGCAGAAGGCGAAGCTCTTGATATCAGTCACGGACTTCCTTTTGCGAAACCTATGCAGATATATTCCGGCGATTACAAGGACGCTGAAGATGCGGCAGTTGTGGTTGTTACAGCAGGAGCGGGACAAAAACCCGGTGAAACAAGGCTGGATCTTGTGAAAAAGAACGTAGGAATCTTTAAATCCATAATTCCTGAGATTGCAAAGTACAATAAAGAGGGAATACTTCTGATTGTGGCTAATCCTGTAGATATACTTACCTATGCTGCAGCGAAACTCAGTGGTTTTCCTGAAAACAGAGTGTTTGGCTCCGGAACTGTTCTTGATACAGCCAGGTTTAAGTATCTTCTCGGCGAGCACCTAAATGTAGACAGCCGTTCAGTACATGCTTTTATTATTGGTGAGCATGGAGACAGTGAGATTGCGGCATGGAGCAGTGCAAACGTTTCAGGAATTCCAATCCATGACTTCTGCGAGATGAGAGGACATTTTGAGCATGAGAAATCTATGAAAAAGATTGCAGAAAACGTAAAGAACAGTGCTTATGAGATCATAGAGAAGAAGGGTGCAACATACTATGGAATCGCCATGAGTGTACGACGTATCTGCGAAGCAATAATCCGAGATGAGAAATCTATACTTCCTATCTCCAGCATACAGCATGGTGAAAACGGCATTGATGGTGTCGCCCTCAGCATGCCTGCCATAGTTGGAAGAAGAGGCGTTGAAGGTTCTGTGCCTATCAGACTAAACGAACAGGAAAAAGAGGCACTGCTTAAATCTGCGGAGACGTTGAAAGCTGTAATTGAGGAATCAATTTAATCCTTGAAACACAGGACAAGAGTATGTTAAATTAAAATAAGAATCGATGCAGTTATATTAAAGAGACATTATCTCCTTATTCTTTAAAAACACTAAAGATTAAGGAGATTTTTTTATTGGCTTGGTTGGTGCGGTTGATGTACTTGTATTGTTCTTTTTGCAGGCTAAACTTCCGGCTGTTGGACTCAACAAACTGTGGCTTGGACCAGCTCTTTTTGCTATGGGAATAGGCGCAGCTGCAGGAGCCAAGGCAACGGAGTATTTTAATGAAAAGAACTACCGCAGGATCGGCGTTTTGTGCGCGGTAGGAGTATCAGTGTCTTTCGCATCAGTGTTTACTGGGAACTATTACCTGATGATATTGGGAGGCTTTATCGGTGCGTTTTCAGACAATTTCCTTCAGGTCAGGACCGATGTTTTTCTGAACAGCATGATACCATCAGAACAAAGAGCAACTCTTATGTCAGTCAATTCTTTTGCATTTTCGATAATTATGATCATATTATCACCAATATTTGGGCTGATGTTTTCATAAGTTACAGACAGAAATTGCCCCCGTCCCTGTGGGTTACATTTTTTAAAAAATACCTTATGTAAGGTATAATATGATTAATAGTAAAAAAGGGGAATGTCGTCATGAACACTTTAATAGCTCCAGATAATAATTGGGCACTTTTATCAATACTTTTTTTGTCCAGTTTTCTAGCAATTTACCTTGAGCAAACGTACAAATGGGCTGCCAAACTTACAGGTGCCATAATAACTTTGGGGATAGCTGTACTATTAACGAATTTTAGGGTAATACCAACCAGTGCTCCTGTTTTTGATGATATTGTATGGGGATATGCAGTTCCTTTAGCGATTCCACTGCTTCTTTTAGATGCCAATGTCATGAAAATATGGCGAGAGACGGGGAAGCTTTTGGTGGTATTCCTTATTGGTGCGGCAGGGACATTTGTTGGCGCTCTTGTTGGAACAGTACTTTTGTCAGATCTGGTGGAAGGACTTCCTGGAGTTGCGGCAATGATGACTGGATCCTATATTGGTGGAGGCGTGAATTTTACTGCCATCGCTGATGCTTTTCACGTCAGTGGAGGTCTTATTTCGGCGACTACCGTGGCAGATAACCTGAACATGGCGGTTTACCTGATGATTCTTCTTGGCATTGCTTCCAGCACTTTTTTTAAAAAGCATTACACCCATCCTCACATCGATAGAGTAGAAAATGCAGGAGTTGATAAGGCGGGTGAAACCCTTGCTGCAAGCTACTGGGAGCGTCACGACATCTCATTAAAAGACATAGCGGCTTCTATGGCATACGCTGTAGTAGTTGTCACTGTTTCAAAGCTTATTGCAGCTTTTTTTGCCGGAGTTATTCCGGATAACAATGGGCTATTAAAGATGCTGAATACTTTTTTCGGAAGCCAGTATGTTTGGATAACGAACGTTTCCATGGTGTTTGCTTCACTCTTCGAGGATAAGGCAAAAGAGATGCACGGTGCCAAGGAGGTCGGGACCTGGCTTATCTATTTGTTCTACTTTGTTATAGGTGTACCTGCTTCTATTATCATGATCATTCAGAATGCACCGCTTCTTTTTGTTTTCTGCTTCATTTTGGTAGTATTTAACATGCTTTTCTGCTTTGTTTTTGGCAAGCTTTTGCGGATAGATCTGGAGGACATCATCCTGGCTTCCAACGCTAATATCGGTGGGCCTACCACTGCAGCGGGAATGGCAATTTCCCTTGGCTGGACAAGGCTTGTTGGTCCTTGTATGCTTGTTGGAACTTTCGGCTATGTGATAGGTACATGGCTTGGTATAATCATTGGTTCAATTCTGGGAGCATAATATGAAACAACAAAAGAATTGTATAGGCACTATGGATTCGTCGGGATTTGTGGAAATTGCAGATGTAGTTCCCGATGTGATATTGGAAATACGGTACTATTCAACCTTCAATTTTATAGGAGACAGAATAGACGGATACCTTAAGCCAACAGCTTTTTTGACAAAAGAAGCTGCTGCGGCCCTTAAGCGTGCAAGCGACAAATTTGTCAAACAAGGATATCGCCTTAAGATTTATGATGCATATAGACCACAGATGGCAGTGGATCATTTCGTAAGATGGGCAAAAGACATAGAAGACCAGCGGATGAAAAAGGTCTTTTATCCGAAAGTTTCAAAGGACAAGCTCTTCGACCTTGGCTTTATCGCAGAGCACTCAGGCCACAGCAGAGGTAGCACGGTTGATATGACTCTATTTGATATGGCTCGTGGATGTGATGTGGATATGGGGGGACCCTTTGACTATTTTGGTAATATCAGCCATTTTGAGAACGCCGACCTTACAGATGAACAGCGTGCCAATCGATGCCTATTGCGTGATGTTATGACATATGCAGGCTTTAGTCCCTACGAAAAAGAGTGGTGGCACTTTACTTTAGCGGATGAGCCCTATCCAGATACATATTTCGCCTTTCCGGTAGAATAGGAGAATCCATCCTTTCAGAAGATATATTCCGGGATTATGCAGGATTATTCATAAATGGAATGGGCGCAATTCTGCCTATATCAAGGAATTTGTGAATGGGGCAGTTTATTTTTGGATTGGTATTCTGCCTATATCAAAGGTATAGGGAATATAGGCAGTTTATTTTATAGTATTTTTTCTGCCTATATTGTAAAAAAGCTTTAGAGAGGCAGAAGAATAGGGCTAAAAATCACTGCCTATATTTATAAAAAGTAAAATAGAGGCAGAGTTATGCCTTTAAAATACACTGCCTAAATTGCAAGAATAAGAATAGTGGCAGAAAAGAGTCACTTTAGATAAGTGATGTGCCTTTACATAATCCGAAATGATTCGTATAAATAGATAGAAACAAATGAATCAAAGGAGGCGTGGATTATGGAAAGAAAATTTTTTGCAATAGCAGTAGCAGCATTAACATTTAGTTCTGTTTCACTTACTTCATTTGCATCAGATATAACACTGGACAGAGCAAAAGAGATCGCACTTGAAAATGCTGGTCTGAGCGAGTCGCAGGTTACTTTTGTTAAGAATAAAAAAGAGATAGATGATGGGAAAGCTCAATATGAAATAGAGTTTGTTTCAGGAAGTACTGAATATGACTATGACATAGATGCTTCAACCGGTAAAATAATTTCTTTTGACCAAGATATAGAAGACTCAACCTATACTACTAAAACTTCCCCCAAGGCCGATAGCAGCGTAAAAGTGACAAAGGATCAGGCACTTCAGATTGCGCTTGATCATGCTGGATTGACTACAAAAGATGTAACACTTCCTAAAGTGAAAAAAGATCATGATGATGGAAAGGAAGTTTATGAGGTTGAATTCCATGTCGGTTTTAATGAGTATAGCTACAATATAGATGTAGCAACCGGAGAAATACTGGATTTTGAAATTGATGATTAGGACTCTTCTCCATATAAATCTACATCAGCAGCCTGCCTTTTGTGTTCTTCATCGATAGCAGCATAATGAGCTGCAGTTGTGTTAATGTCTGAATGACCGAGAACATCTGCAACCATATAAATATCACCTGTTTTGTTATAAAGCGCGGTGCCAAAGGTTCTGCGGAGCTTGTGGGGTGAGAGAGTAGTATTAAGACCTGAGCTCTTCCCGTACTTTTCGACCATCCTTTGTATGCTGCGGACAGACATACGGTTATGCTTTAGCGAGATAAAAAGGGCGCTTTCACTGTCAGTTTCAACGAGAGTGGGGCGCTCATTTATTATGTAATCACGCAAAGTATTGCGGATAGGCTCATTTATCATGAGTTTGGACTCGTTTCCGCCTTTTCTCACAATTTTCAAAGTATTATCTTTAAAGTCCACGTCATCTATATCAAGGCCGGCACACTCAGAGACACGCATTCCTGTATGCAAAAGAAGCGTAATAATAGCCAGATCGCGTTTAGCGGTGGCTTCAGCGTAGATTTTGGCATGTTCGGTAGCTACCTGGGAATTCTCCACAGCATTTACCAGGGATTTTACGTCATGTTGATCGAGCCTGGTTATTGTTTTCTTTGTTATTCTCTTATTTTTGGCAGCTTTCAAAGTAATATCTTCATCAAGAAATCCCTGTCTTGTTTCATAGGCAAAATAATTTCGAATAGCAGCCATTTTTCTCGCTGTTGAGCGCTCATTGAGTTGCCGCGCTGTGATCAGGTGCGTCTGGTAAGCATCAATATCGCGGCTGTTTAATTTTTCAATTATTTCATGAGGAATTGCATTAAGTTTTATTTTTGCAACTATTGGATTGCATATATGAAGATATTCGTAGAAATCCAGCAAATCTCTGGCATATCCAAGAGCTGTTCCAATCTGGTAGCTCAAAACACAGTTATCTATGAACGTATGTGTATGAACCGGTAACTGATCTTTGATTTCTTTGATGTATTCTGATTTTGTCTTTGTTAATTGTTTATAGTATGCGGAGTCTTTACCCATGTTATTCTCCAATGCGTAAATTAAGCCAAAACAGCTAGTTTTTATTAATTGTAATCTGCATGACATAAAACTAGAATTTAACGTCGTGTTAACATTATCATACCATAGGAAGTGTTCTTTTTCAAATAAATGTCATTTTAGGTAGAACATAAAAAGCAGCAGACCATTTTTGATCTACTGCTTCGACTGTCATAAGGCTACTAAAAGCTTTAGTTAAAGAATGCGTTCATGCAGCTCTTGATGATCCGGTGTCAATACTGTCTTTGAATACGACAAATCTATCATAAATATATTCAGTGCTCAGATTAAGAACCATATTAAGTCCTGTAACAAGATAATCGTTCCAATGCAGGTGTTCTACCAGATAATTTCCCCCTATCGTAGTTATAGGAGTAAAAAATGCATAGTACAGTGCCACTTTTAACATCGCTATTGGGACATTGCTGGCACTTTGAAAGGTAAACTTCCGATTCAGCGTAAAGTTCCAAAGAACTGATAAAACCAGTGCTGTCAGATAACATGGCCAATATGGAAGCGTCGACAGCTCTGTAAGCAATGAAAAACTCACAATTTCAATTATTCCTGCAGAAATTGAAAAGAAAACAAACTTAGTTATCCTCACAATTTCTTTTTTCTTTTCCTCACTCATGACCTATTCTTCTCCAATGATTACGTAGATGATTGTAAAATTCACTTATTTAATACCATTTTATCTTTCTCCAGTCAATAAAAAGCCCTGTATTGCGTTTTGACATAAGAAAAGCATACAATTCCACTCTGAAAGCAAAAATCTTTGAATTCATAGAATGCAATTCATATTCCGATTACTCTTCCGGATGCATTTAATATTAAACTGCACATTTTCTGACAGCTAAGGCTGCATCCGTCAGATATCCAGTCACTTATCATTTTGACACTTCCGTGTAAAACAAAGGAGGACAGATATTTTTTTTCATATTCTGTGATAGATGAATTACGCATGGATGCCAGCACAAATTTATTAAAATCCGGTAGTAATGAGCTTTTATCTGATATAGGATTTAAGTTATCTTTTCCCAGAAATAAGATAAAAAAATCCGCATTGTCTTTTATGAACTGAAGTGCATTTACCAAATCATCAGCTATTTTCCGATCCTCGGCTAAATTCTCCATAACCAGAGCGGTTGTTTTAGATATATATATTGAAGCAATTTCGTTTAAAACGTCATATTGACTGCCATAATATTTATAAAAAGTTGTCCTGTTTATGCCGGCTGTCATACATAATTCCTTTATAGTTATCTTTTCTATAGTGATATTTTCAAGCATTTGTATAAGGGAATTTCTTATACGCTCTTTTGTATGTAAAATCTTGGTCTCTCCGGAGGCTGTCATTGATACTCCTTTTCTGAAATCAACAGAAGTCAAATATTTGTCGGTTGAAATCAACACATGATGATTATATTATAAGCAAAAATAAACCGAAAGGAAATATAAGTATCTAAAATGAGAAAGTTAAAGGAAAAAAAGCCACTGATATTCACCGTCTTAATTGCCGTGTTGTGCATGATTATTGCCTTTTTGATAAGAACTATATATATAAATGCCACAGCAGGACCTTATGAAGTTACAAGAAAAGAAATAGCTGATTATTTCAGTACACAGCTTAATACTCAGGACAATACTGTAAAAAAAGGCGTGCAGCAGATTATGCTCGGTACAGTATCAGATAATTACGACACTACGCTTGACGCTTTGAAACATGTTAAAGCTGCCGGATATGATTATATAGAGATAAATGATTTCATGATAGAAAAATCTCCTTTTATAGTAAAGCTTTTGACAAAAATTGGTGGAATGGACATAGGAAACAGCTGTAATCAGGATTGGCATACGCTTATTTATGAGAGCGGGCTCAAGGTAAGCAGTATGCATTCAAATCTCGGTGCAATAGAAGCAGATCCTGAGAAAGTTGCGAATCTTGCAAAAAGCTATGGCACAGACGTAGTTGTTATAACAGGAATGTACAGATTTGATTATAGCGATATAAACGAGGTTGAGAGTCTGGCAGAGCGGTTAAATACTGCAGGAAAAGCTCTGAAAGAACACGGCGTAAAGCTTTTATATCATAATCACAACTGTGAATTGCAGAAGGTTTCAACGGATAAGACAGCTTATGATGTGATTATAGAAAACACTGACGATGAATATGTGAATTTTGAGCTGGACACATATTGGATGACTGACGGAGGCGCTGACGTCTATCCAATAATAGAAAAGCTTGGCTCACGTCTTAAGTACTGGCATATTAATGACAGAGGAAACGCTCAAAAAGGACCATATATGACACCCATCCTTAAAGAAAAGGCCACAGAGCTTGGAAAAGGCAATATGAATCTTAAGGGCCTTTCTGAAGTCATAAAGGAAAATGGTGTTATGGCAGTTATTTTGGAAACTCACATGAACTGGATTGACAATGATCCGGTAAAGAGTATCGAAGTGAGTTCCGAATTCATGAATAAATATTTTTAAACGTGGTTGAGATTCTCCTAAGTTTAGATGAAGCAAAAGCCATCATTACTGGAATATCTCAATCTTGTGAGCTCGTCTTTCGTAAAGCTTACGCTACGTAAACTGCTCTATCCCTCATAAGAAATCGTTGGTTAAAAGTCCCTGGCGTTGATGAACTGTAAGCATCTTTGCTGTAACTTTTATAATTCCGCTCATAACTTTTAGCTATTCTTTGGTGAAGCCTTCGCCACCTCAAATGCATCAGTTATTTTTGATTTCTGATTATTTATACGAGTGAAAAAAATTTGTGGCAAAAATTATTTTATTTTTTTCTTAAGAGCACCTTCAAATCTGCTTCTTTTCGGTTCATCTTCGCAATGGAGGACAACGTCGGTATGTGCATGGGGCATACGTCCATACAGGAAAGGGCCTTTGAGCAGCTGTTTGCAAAATGTTCAGCGTAAGAGCTGGTGATATCCTTAGCTTTTTCCCTGTTGCGAGCCTTTACCAGATAGCAGTCATTGGCATAAAAAGCGCCATAAAAAGATTTCCCATTTGTATAATTTGGACAGATTTCCAGGCAAAGTCCGCACTTTAAACAGTTTGCCACAGCATATTGATGCTCGTGGTCTTCTTTTTCTTTGGGATTGTATTCACCAATATACACGTTGGTGCTCTTTAGTGTTTCGTGAATCACGCTTCTGTCCACTATCAGGTCGTGAACCACGGGGAATTTCCTTAAGGGGCGAAGTACCACTTCATCGCCTTTGAGATTTTTGAGGAAAGTTTCGCAGGCAAGAGCCGGAGTCTCATTTATCACCATGGCGCAAGCACCGCACATGCCCTGCAAGCAGGAACTCTCCCATCCAATGCGATCTGTTTTTTCACAACGGTCATTTCTGATGTCGTCGCCGAAATTAAGCTTGTCCAGTACTCCGGCAATAGATATTTCCTTGGTTCCTTCGTAGTCAAAAGACTCCCAGTAGGGCTCAGAATCAGGGGCTTTTTGCCGTAAAATTCTAATCTTCATAAGTATTCTCCCTGTCAAAGGTTACCAACATGTTTCCTTCATTATAAGAAATGATCGTAGCAGCCCTGTACTCTTCGGTGGCCGTAGGATAGTCGCTTCGATAGTGGGCACCACGGCTTTCCTTACGCGCATCGGCACAGGTGAGCGCAGCAAGAGCCAAAGTCAGTATCCCTTTCAGGCTGTAATTGATGTAAGCAGAGACACTGGAATCATAATGTATACGATCAGCAACTGACAGATAATAGCGCACATCCTCCATGCCCTTAGATAGAGAATCCGCAGAACGGACAATGCTCATGTGTTCTCGCATGGTGTCCGCTAGTAAATCACGGATGTGCATTGCAGCAAATGGGCTATCGGATTCAAGCATCTTTTTAAAGCATTCCTGCTCTGCCTGAATATAGCTATCAAAATTCGCGCGCTCAACCAAGGCGTTTTCTCCCAAAATACTCTCTGCCGCAATCTTTCCACTGTACATAGCCGACAGTAACGAATTGCCCCCAAGTCTGTTGGCGCCATGATATATGGATGCGCATTCGCCCACAGCATATAGTCCCTGGATATTCGTTGAATGGTCCTTGTGCACAGCCAGCCCACCCATAAAATAATGAACAGAGGGTGCCACAGGAATCGGCTCTTTTGAAATATCTATTCCCCTGTATTTGGCACAGATGTCACGGACCTCTGGAAGCCTTGAATCGATCAGCTTCTTGTCAATAAATGAGATATCCAGGAACACATCCCTGCCAGTAGCTATGATTTCTCTAGCGATGAGATCGCGGGTCATTAGATTCCCACCGGGGCCGTACTTATCCTCCATGAAAAAGACCTTTCGATCACCATCTTTGTAAAAGAGCCTTCCACCCTCGCCGCGGACAGCCTCTGAAATCAGCATTCTCTTTTGTGGCGTTTCAAGCGTGGTTGGATGGAATTGGATAAATTCAAGATTCTTTAGGGCTGCTCCTTGCAAAAAAAGCTTTCCCACTGCGTATCCGTCACATCGGTTTGAACCAGTGGTCTTGCCAAAAAGGCTGTTCTGCCCACCGGTCGCCATTACAAGGGCGTCCGCATATACTGGCACAAGCACTCTTGCATTTTCATCATAAAGAAGGGCGCCGTAGCAACGACCGTCGCGTATCAGTGCTGAGTAAAAGTGGTGCCTCATGATTCGGGTTATAAGTCCTGCAGCTTCGAACCTGCGGACCTCCATGACCAGGGCCGAGACAATGTGCTTACCTGTAGAAGAACCGCAGTAATGCGTCCGCTTGTAAGTCTGTCCGCCAAAGGCCCTAAGCACCGGACGGTCGTTCTCATCTACAGAGAACACCGTTCCGATCCGCTCCAGATAATGAATGATCTCTTTTGCATCCGAGCAAAGCCCTTCAACAGCATGACTGCCTGCCAGATAAGCGCCGCCCTTAAGGGTATCCTCAACATGGCACTGCACGCTGTCGCCCTCCTCATGTCTTTCGGTAACTGCATTTATTCCGCCTGCAGCCATTACAGACTGGGACTGCTCCGAAGGTCCAGGGGCAATCAGCTTAACCATCATACCCAATTCAGCACAGTGTATGGCGCACATCATTCCCGATATACCATTTCCAATTATCAGTATTTCCTTCATGCACCAACCTCAAATATGTAAAAACATTGACAACTGCCCTTTTATAACGGCAAATGTAGTTATAAGCAACATAGCAGTCATCATGCACCAGACAATTCTGTCCGCGAGTCTGACTTTCTTTTCATCAACAAGTAAACCTAGGGTGATGCATGCCTTGGATAAAGAGATAGACGTGTGCACTGTGATAACCACGTAAAAAAGAAGTTGCAGTACAAGCAGCATTGCAAAGCCAATCCAGATACCGCTTTCCGCGCAACTTTTCAAAGCTTCGAAAGTCTTTAGATGAACGATAAGAAGCGGAAAAATCAAAGCCGCCGAAATACGTTGGATTATGGTCCTCCTGTTCTTTTGTGGATATATGTCAAGCCTTGTACCGTCACCAAGCAGAAAAACAGAGCACATGCCACAGATTGCATGGGCGCACATCAGCACCACAAGCGGCATGGCAGTGGCAAGTTTTAACGTCGGATTATAATAGAAAGTGATATAAGAAAAACAGTTGTATAACATATGCACCACCAAGGCGAAGGACGACAATAGCCCCAAAACTGCATTAATTTTTTTCAGTATCATTTTTTGACCTCTATCAAAAGTATTATCAATCATCTACTTCAACAATGCCGCCATCCTTTACATTAACAGTCATGCCGGTCTTCACATATGATAGGAATTCTTCGCCAAGGCTATCGATAGTTGGCATTTTAGCCTCTGTCCAGATATCTGCCAAAAGAACTCCCGCAGCGCCAATAGAATCAATTGGGTTTGCAAAAAGCATGCAGGCGGGCTGCCTTCCGTAATCAGCAGCTGTAAATAAGATCATGCCACCAGTGGTTGAACCGATGGTCTGGGGAAGACAGAGTGCTACCCCCGCCATAGGTTTTTTGTATATGTCAGGATTGTTCTGATCTGAACAAGTTGCCTTTTTGTCTCCTGTAAGAAAACTTGTCTGATAACTTGCAAGTGTATTAAAACCGCCATGAGAAACAAGCGCTGTTGCACTGCATTGTCCCGGTATCACTACTCTACCCTTAAACTCTTTCATGATTACATCCTCCCCCTCCCAGTGATCATTTGTAAGATCTTTTTGTCTTCATAGAATCTGCATGAGGTGTAAGTCCTCAGTTTATTGGAATTGGTGATTATTGGAACAGAGTGAACAAGCGGATTATCACAATACATCAAAGGACAAATATAACTAAGTGTCAGATGGATTTCCTCTGCCATGCTCTCTTCTTTGCTTCCCCTGATTGCATCCAACACTCCGGGTGCAGCAGTAAGAACGGTGGGAATCGTTGTAGTCTTTTTTCCACTTTCTTTTACTCCCTCATATATGTCGTGAATCCAGCCTATAAGCTCAGATTTTGAAAGATGAGGACATCCAATGAAGCACATTTTAGGCTTTGCATCTTTGTTCTTCCAAATGATCGGATAACTATCTATTACTCTTTGGATTTCTGCATCGTCTATTACATAAGTCCTGGCATTATCTGCTATAAGGCTCTCTCCCAGCTCAACGGCTTCAGGAGTAAGCTTGTCGATATGATAAAGACCTACTGCGCCATTAGACGCTGTAGCAGCCCCGAAGTTTTTTAAATAATCGCAAACCTCTGGAGTAAGTTCTTTTCCCAGAAAATCTGATAGCCCGTAGACATATGGCACATCTTCCATAACTTTCATGCCTATGGCAGAACCCAGAACCTGCGCGGGCGGAAGCTTAGTTGTCTTAACTTCCACCTTCCAGGTGGCCTTTCTGCCTTCGTCTGTAAGAAGCCCAAACTTTGGAACACATCCAAGAATTGATCCAAAAAGCTCTATGATTCCGGAATTTCTGTTGCATCTTGCTCCCAAAACAGAATTGGCATATACAACTGCCGAGGACTCAGCCCAGCTAAGAATATCGCCTTTCTTTGGCCTGTTGCCCTGCTCATCAAAGTAGCAGGCACACGAAAAACTGTCCTTACTTTTAAGCCCAAGTTTAGACAGCTGTTTTTCATATCTCTTTTGCTCGGAATACATGAATTTATAAAATACAAGATCCTGGATAACATTCGATGGAACGTTCCTATCAAGAGGTCTTGGATCCATCGTGAATTGCTGCTTGGAAATAACCCCTGCACCAATAAGTTCATCCATTAATTTGTAGACAGGATTAATTACCTGAAGACCAAAACTAGTTACAAGATGCCCATATTTACCTGTAACTTCAACCATTTCCTCCGCCCCAAAGAGCTCTCCGTATCTTACCAGAGTCTCCATGATTTTGGCGTAAGTTTCACCCTTTTTGCCGTCGTAGATTTCCTGTTGCTCGCTTGTAAGCCTCATCATACAATCCCCCACCATTCTAATTGCAAAAACAAAAAGCTTATATCGTTATTTAGTTCTGTATTTAGTTTACAGCATCAGGAACATTTTTAGCAATTATCTTGTTGGAATGTACTTCCATGAATCATTTTCCATCAGGAAAACTTGTGAATGCGTCTCTTTCCACTACCGGAAGGCCATATTTTTCTTTTGCATCGGAAAAAGCCTTTATCATGAAAGACATATTCCTTGCAAGATTTCTCATTGTCTGAAGTCCCTCAAGATCTTTTTTAACATCTTCGGCATCAAATCCATGCACCTGATTCCAGTATGTGCTTGAAGCCACCGGCATTCCGCTTATGGTAAAGTACTTGTTCAGAACATCGAAACTTGCAGTATTGCCGCCTCTTCTGCAGCTTACGACAGCCGCACCGACCTTCATCTGCTTTGAAAAAGAAGTACTGTAAAAAAGCCTATCCATAAAAGAAAGGATTGTACCATTTGGGGAGCCGTAGTAAACAGGGCTTCCTACAACAAGTCCATCTGCCTCTTCGAACTTCCCTGCAACTTCATTTACAAGATCGTTAACAACACACTTTCCATTTTTCTCGCAATACCCGCAGGAAACGCAGCCACGGATATCTTTATTGCCTACGTGAATGATCTCCGTCTCTATTCCTTCCTTATTGAATATCGAGATCATCTCGTTAAGAGCAGTAGCTGTGCAGCCATTTGCCTTTGGACTGCCATTAAGTAAAAGAACTTTCGCCATGTTGAATACTCCTTCCTATTTCATTTTTGTCTTTCCATCTGTCTACGTGACCTATTGGCTTAGCAGATAAAAAATGCTAGTCCTCGTACAGAAAAAACGCAGGCTATAACTGAAACAATCAGCATCAGAATTGCAACGATAATCTTCTTTCTTCCATTTTTTAAGTCAGGGTCTGGATAATCCACCGTTTTTATCCCATTCTGTAGCTTACGTATGCCCTGATACCCGCCAAATATTGATAATCCTAACACAATAGCCAGTATCAGAGGTGACATTTTGAAAAAAACATAAAAGAACATGCAAATAGCTAAAAAAATAATTATTACAATCATTACTCCTTATCCCTCACACTTTCAAGGGCATCTGAGATAAGCTTCTCATCATGTCTGAACATGATGCCAGTGCCTACCCATGCTGCAGCATAGACAGCCACGAAGATCACAGTTATCTGAACAAAGCCATTTTTAGTTTTGTACCAGTTACAAAGATGCCCAAAAGTAATGATGATAATGTACATCAGAAAAAAATGCAGAAGCGTCACCAGGTTATGCTTTAGTGCAGACAACTCTTTATCGTATTTATCATTATAAAGAAGCAACACTGTTACCAGACTGCATAAAAAGCTGGCAACAAGGATTGATCCCGGAGTATACCAGTCAAAAGACCACTCATTTTTCCTCATTACCAATAATCCGATAAGACTGACAGCGCACAATACCAGGAAGCTGACCAGCATTGTTTGTTCCATTACTATCTTTAGTTTTTTCATAGTCCCAACCTCTTCTTCATCTCTTTTACATAGCTTCTGGTAATAAGAATAACCTCTCCATTCAAAAGAACTGCTCTCATCCTGGCATTGGTCTCCGCTTTTACACTCTTTATCTTTCTGATATTGCAAAGCATGGACTTAGAACACCTAAAGAACCTGAAATCCAGAGCCTTTTCTACCTCGTAGAGACGGCTTCGCAGCTCAATGCAGTCATCCTTAGTATAGGCAAAGCACTTATCATCTACTGTCTCTATGTAATAGATTTTGGAAATCGGGCATGGAATGTTCTCGCCTTCCTTATAGCCCATAATGATCTGCTCCCCGTTTTCAAGCAGCCCAATCGCAGTATCTATAGCAGTTGTGCGCCCATATGCATTTACAACTGCGTATTCACTTTCACCCTGCGGAATCTTATTAAACGTTACCTTCAAGGCTTTTCCCCTTTACCTTTTATTATAAACTCTTGGATAGATGATTCTTGTAGCTGCAATAAATGCCACTGTAACTATTATTATATATATGCAGGTCTGATTCAATGACCAAGTTAAAGAACCAACCTGTGTGTTAAAAGAAAAATGCTCTCTCATGGCATGAAGAAATGCGCCGCCGTCTACTCCTCCTAGGCTCTCATCCATATGATTTAAAACTCCACCAGTCAGGAAATTTCTGATAAGTACAGTGATTCCTGTAGCTGGGATGAGGTTACATACGTTTTGTATTGTCTTGCTGAATTCAGATAGTGGAAGGTACGCGCCAACTATAAAACCCGACACTGCAGAAATGATTCCCATAAATGCACTGCAGGTGCCCATTTTCTTAAAAAACATCATTATAAGAGTAAAGATTGCTGTCGATGAGAGAGTGCCAAGGAAAATCACTCCAACAAGACCTATAATATCTGAAATTTCAAAATACATGGTTCCGTTCAAAAGAAGCACTCCAATTCCGCAAAACAGAACCACTAAGGTCTGAAAAAAGGCTGAAACTACCGCTGCCAGGAAATATGAAAGGATGATCTCAGCTCTTTTTACAGGGGTTGATATCATATCAAAATACACTCTGTCTTCCCTGTCCCTGACTATGGTTTCAAGGGCATTGTAGGGAATGGTGATCAGTGCAGTGCTGATGATACCTGTAAGTAATGTACCATTTACAAACTGGTCCATGTCCTTTGCTAATATCAGCTTCTCAAGGCCCGTTGCAGCGTGCTCAAGCGATGACAAAAAGGTGCTCTTTAAAAACAATAGATAAAGAATAAGAATAATAAGTGGTGTTAGCATTGAGAAAAAAATTGATCCCTTATTATTCATATATACCAGTATGTTTCTTTTTGTAAGACCTAAAAGACCTCTTATTTTAGCCATTGCACTCCACCATTTCCTTTCCTGTAAGTGTTAAAAAGACGTCGTCCATTGTTCCTTTGATTACTTCAAAATCCCTGACAGAATCTTTATTTTTCCAGATAAATTCCATGATTCCTTCATCCATCAGAATATTGTAGTGATCAGCCTCATAGCTAAAGCTTGGAGCACTGGAGGTTTCGATTATCTTTGTATTTTCATCGTTCTGTGCTGTATACCAAATGAGTTTTTTGCCGGTATACCTGCTCTTTAATTCAGCAGGTGAGCCTTCGGCAATTATGTTACCCTTGTCCATGATCACCACGTTGTCAGCTTCTGCGGTTTCTTCCATGTAATGCGTTGTCAGGAATATAGTCAGGTTCTCGTTTTTCCTTAAGTGATTGATGTAGTCCCACACCATCCTGCGGGACATGGGATCAAGTCCCGTGGTGGGCTCATCCAGAAAAAGAACGTTCGGCTTGTGTATCAGAGCCCTTGCTATATCTATTCGCCTTCTCTGTCCGCCGGAAAGATTCTCGTAACGCTTATTCCAGATTTCTTCCAGATTAAATTCGTCCCAAAAGAGCGAAAGCCTCTCCATTATCTCTTTTTTTCCATACCCGTAATATGCGCCTCTTGTAAGGAGATTCTGCTTAACTGTCAGGTTCCCATCCAGTACTGAATTCTGAAAAACTATCCCAATAGACTTTCTGATGGCATCATCTTCTTTTCCAAGTTCATACCCCATTAACCTGGCCTGGCCTGAGGTCTTAGGAAGGATCGTACTTAACATATTTATGGTTGTGGACTTGCCGGCTCCGTTTTCTCCAAGGAATGCAAAAAGAGAGCCCTGCTCAACTTCAAAAGAGATGTTGTTTACTGCTGTCGCATTGCCGTATTGTTTGACCAAATTACTAACTTCAATTGCTTTTTTCATATCTGACCTCTTTCTTGTTACCTGTTTTCCTGTATCTGAAACAGATATTAACTTATTTGAGGCAAGAAAAAAACAAATTGGCGGTGACTTGCATTTTTTGAGAGGTGAAATGCAAAATGGCTAATTCTTATTTCAAAATCTATAATTATCTCTTTTCAGCTTTTTAGCAGCCTTAGCCCACTTTGAGATCTCTTTTTTCTTAGCGTAATTATTGGTATTTTCCGCGCTCAATGACTTATAGAGGATGTATCGCTCTGCTGAAAGCTCGCCGCTTTCTATTGCTGCCTTCACAGCGCATCCCGGTTCGGTATCATGCTTGCAATCACTGAACTTACAGCATTGCTCCAATGCAAGGATATCTGAAAATGTATTATCTATTCCAAGCTCTGTGTTAGCCATTCCAAGCTCTCTCATGCCAGGTGTATCTATTATTGATACGCCATTTTCAAGCTCAATCAGCTGCCTGTATGTTGTGGTATGTCTTCCTGTGGAGTCTGATTCTCGCACTTCCGAGGTTTTCATTATTTCTTCACCGGCAAAGGCATTTAAAAGCGTCGACTTGCCTGCTCCGGAGGATCCCATAAGGCACAATGTCACGCCCGGCCTCATGTATTCATATAATTCATCAACTCCTATTCCATATAAAGCCGAAATAGCATGAACTCTGACTTTATCAGAGATGCTCTCCACTTCACGAACATATCTGCCGTAGTTGCTGCACAGATCTGATTTTGTCAAAACCACCACTGGAATAGAGTTACCCTGGAGAACAACGCTCACATATCTGGCGATTCTGTTGTAACTGTAGTCCTCATTTAGAGAGGTGACTATCAACGTGTAATCCACGTTTGCCACCATGTACTGCATGACTCCTGTTTTAGCCTGATCAGGCCTCTGCAAAAAGCTTGTTCTATCTTCAACCGCTACAATCAAAGAATCTCCAATTGGATTATTTACAAAAGAGACGTAATCACCCACAACAGGGAAAAACTCAGGTGCCTTCTCTTGAAATGTTCCTTTTAGTCTGGCAGAAATATCTTTTCCTTCAAACCTTATTACATAACTGTTCTTGTATATCGCAGAAACTCTGCCTTTACATAAATTGTTTTCTGTATTATTCATTTTTTTCTCCATATTTTTTTCTTTGTTATCAGTATGGAGACTAAGGTTGAGATCATCGCCATGACAATGGCATTTAGAAAAAAAGAAGCCGTGACTAATAAGCCACGGCCAAAGGATCAATTATTTATCTATCGCAAACCGAGGTCTTCATACTATATTCTGTTACAATTTCTATTCTCTTTACACTCATCACGAATACCTCGCTTTCCTTAATATTTTTTACAACAGATTCAGTATATCAACAACATGTTACGATTTCAACACTTTTTAGATGTCCGGTTCTGCCTATATTATATTTTTCTTAAATAGAGGCAGTGCTTTTAAATGTCTGGTTACTGCCTATATTTTACTTTTCATAAATATAGGCATTGAATTTTAGCCATATCTTTCTGCCTCCCTAACGCTCTTTTACAATATAGGCAGGACAACTGCTGTAAAATTAACTGCCTCTATTCCCTATCCCTTTGATATAGGCAGAATACCACACAATAAATCAACTGCCACCATTCGCAAATTCCTTGATATGGGCAGAATTTCGTTCATTCCATTTATGCATAATCCTACGTTATCTTATGATATAATCGGCAATCAGCAATTTGATTTATTTCGCAAATTTGAACTTTTATTATTTTTGCGAATCAGAAAGCCATCTGGCAATATCGATAATCCTTATTCCTTCATGCTGGCTTTCATCATGTTTTGTCCTGGCTATCAGCAACTTTGGATAAGCATCCTTAATCCCTAAAAGCGATGAAACTTCTCGCTTAAAAGTATCCTCTCTGGATATATCATCAGATACCTGAATGTAGACCTTTTCGCCTTCTTTGATTGCGACAAAATCCACTTCTTTTTCATATAATTTTCCCACGTATACTTCGTATCCGCGTCTGAGAAGTTCTATTGCAACAATATTTTCATAGAGATGCCCATAATCAGCATTTTTTGTTCCGATCTCAGAAAAGCGGAAAGCCAAATCGGACAGGTAGTACTTCTTATCTGATTCTAAATATCTTTTCCCCTTTATGTCATAACGCTGGATTGGATAAAAAAGGAATGACCGGCAAAAGTAATTCATATATGCCCCTACGGTCTTATCATTAGTTCTATAGGTGCCAGAAGTTAGTTTGGATGCCACATTTCTTATCGAAGTCTGGTTACCAACGTTATCCATAAGGTAGTTCCCAATCATTATCAAAAGATCTTCGTTTTCTATCTTGAATTTTCTAACGACATCCTTTGTAATAGTGGTCCTATAGATACCATTAACATATTGTCTGGCATCTTCCTCCGTTTTATAAAGATATGAACCAGCCATTCCACCTTTCTTTACATAAGAATCAAAGGCTTCATCTATATCATTTGATGGATAATACATAAGATACTCTTTAAATGAAAATGGATATAAGCTTATCTCATAAACTCTTCCACCAAACAACGTAGCCAAATCACTTGATAAAAGGAATGCATTTGACCCGGTAAGGTAAATATCATAGATTTCTTCTTCATAAATGCTATTGATCACACGTTCAAAGCCTTCACATAGCTGTATTTCGTCAATAAAAAGATAATTTGTTTTATCGCTGGCATACTGTTGCTCTATGTAGTCATAAAGCTTGTCTGCATCCAACAGTTTCTCGAACTTCTTTAAGTTCAGCTTGATCCGGACGATATTAGCCTTATCATCCCATCATATCCTCTGTACCATCTCACTGATCTTTTCCATAACTCCCTTGTCATGATTCGTAAAAATCCCCATATCCTCATTATATTTACTTGACGAATTCTTCGCTAATGAATAAAACGAATATCGTGATATTCCAAAACGGAATGTCATGCAGTAATGAACAGTGCATATGGATTTGTAATTAGTGCGTTGGGAGTTTGCTCGCATAAGCACTAAATTATAAATTCATATATTCACCACGCTCTTTTATATATTCCTCCACTTCAAAATTCCCTGCTTATTGTTATTACCTTGTTCATACAGATGCCTCCTTCGACTTTGAGCCATCTACGCTGAGCTCTTTATATGTCTGGCAGATTAAAAATACTGCTATCAAAAATGTAAGGATCTCTGACAATGGCATGGAATAAAGGCCCCCGTCCAGTCCAAACTTAAGAGGAAGCAGGAGCGCAAATCCAACGCCAAATACAATCTCTCTGACCATGGAAAGGATCGTTGATTCAAGGGCTTTGCACATTGCCTGCAAAAAGATGAAGCATGCCTTATTTACGCAGGCAAATACCATCATACAGAGATATATCCTGAATGCCTTGATAGCAAAATCAGTATAATAGCTGCTTTCATTTTCATTCATTTCCTTTTCACCACACAAAAGAGGCGTGCAGCTATCAGCCGGATTTACGCTAAAAGCTACACGCCACTTATGTTTTCCTTTCTTATTTTTAATAATTCTTTCACTCAAGAGAATTATTTTCCGTTATGATAACGCTTTTCTATCTTTGTTATTATTTTCTAAAGCTCTTTCCGTTTGTGCTGCCTCCATCAACAAGCACATCTACACCAGCAAGATATCCGTTCCTTTCATCTGCTACAGTCGCAATTGCAAATCCAAGCTCATCCGGAGTGCCCATCCTTTTTTCTGCTGCATATTCAAGCATGCTGGCACCTTCCTTTTCTTCAAGTTTGCCCATGTCAGTCGCAATAAGTCCTGGACTTAGAGAGCACACACGGATTCCTTTCTGCCCATAATCAAAAGCACACTTCTGTGCATACCAGACAACGAAGCTCTTGGAAAGAGCATAAGCAAAGCCTGACTTCTGATAATCCGTTTTGGCAAGGTTACTTGTTTTGATACACTTTGCTATGAATTTTGCTTCATCTGTTTCAGCAAGGGCAAAGGTCTTTTTATTTAGGAGGATCTTCGGTAATGCATATGCAGAATTTGAAGAGATATCCACTATAACGCTGCCCCTTGGCATCACTTTTGAAAACTCCTGATTGATATAAACTGTACCAAGCGCATTAACTCTGAGAAGTGGTTCAGGCTTTGCCATGTTCGGCGACATTCCCGCTGCATTGATAACATTTCTGACAGTTCCTTTTGAAGCCGCAAACACCACCAGCTTTTTTACGCTTTCCCGGTCTGACGTATCACATGTGCAGGCATATGCTTCATGTCCACCTTCTTTTAGCTGTTCCACAGCCTTTTCAAGCTTTGAGATAGTCCTTCCTGATACGATTATTATCTTATCCTTTGGCATCTGAAGAGCTGCTGAAAGCCCCATACCACTGCCACCACCTGTTACTACGCATACATCGCTCATTCATATATCCTCCTGAATTTATTTTATTGAATATTTACGAAATAAACAATGCGGGGGCATTTTCCACTAGTTTCTGCATCTCTTCCTGAGTATTCTTAGTTGGATCAAAGCTCTTCATTGTGCCTGATGCAGCATCATAATATAGCGCAGTAATCTGAGGGCTCATATTTCTGGCCGCTTCTGCACGTTCCTTTGCAGCCTGCGATGAGGCCTTTGCAGCAGCAACAAACTTATCAAGCCAGTCTCTTACCTGTTCCCCAGTGTCTGCCGGTGATGTTATGATTTCTGAGAGTTCATCAAATGGCGTTTCAAATATGATCTCATCAGATACTACCAGATCTATTCCTGCCTTTTCAAACTGCTTCCTAAGTGCATTTACATATTTGTCAGTCGAAAAATCCTGTGTCAGATCAATGATAAATTTCCCACTCTGACATGTCATATTGAGCACAAGACCGCTTGAACAGTTTGAATACAGGTGTACCTCATCCACAAGTACACCCGGCATATCAAACTGACCTATGTAACTTATAAGATAAGTGTCCAGCGCAAGATTTTCCATGAATCCAAGGAGTTTCTGTCTTCCTGCAAATGAATGAAAATGTCCTATGACACTTAGAAGCATATTGATATTATTAAATTCTTTTGCACAGTGATCATGCTCTTTCTGGGCATTGAGAAGCCTTTTATATTTCGCAGCTATTTCACTGTCTGAAAGGTTCTCCTCTTCTCTTCCGTAAGGCAGAGTCATACTCTTAACACAGTTTTTGAAGGTGTCATCACAACCTAATATATGTCTTGCGTCCATAGGGAAATTACTTACTATAGTCTTATCACAGTCTAAAGAAATCTCTTTTATCCCTCTGCTCATCAGTATGCTCAGATATGTGATCGGAGATGCGCCGATACTCTTGCAGGCATCCATAAACTGCTTCTGTGAAAAACTGATCTCATAACGCCTATGATCATCTTTATTCTTTGTTTCAGGAAGCTTATATCCCTTGTCGGACAGGCCTTCAATCTTCATGCTTTTTCCATTTAGCTCGTATTTCTTTTCACACGGATCAGTAAGTTCGGCTACCGATAGTTCAGATGCCAGCAAGTGGTGTTCTTCTCTTATCTGCTCATATTCACCCATGTCAGCATTTTTATAATCACTGTAGAATCTGAGCAATGTCTCGAGAAATGTCTTTGCACCTCTTCCATCTGTAAGTCCGTGATGAAAAGAGAGTTTAAGGCTCTTTTCCCAATATGTAACTCCCATGAGATGATAGTTGTTACTATGTCCGCCCAGTGGGATAAATCCATCTTTGTGATGTGCCTCAAGCTTCATTTCATTCCTTACCGCATAGAAATCTCCATCTTTTTCTATGAATCTGACGCCAAAGTAAGGGTATCTGATGACAGTGTCTGCTATCGCCAGTTTCAGAAGTTCACCATTTATGCCTTCCCTCATCCTGACATCATAAACCTCACTTGGAAGGCCCTTGGATCTGTATAAATAAGGCATTCCAGACAAAGCCTTGTCACCATTCTTAAGTATTGTTTCTACATTCTTATTTTCAGTCATTATGCTTCTCCTGTTATCTCTTTAGCAAGTTCCAGAATTTCAAAGGCATATTTTTCCTTGCCCTTTTTCAGCAGTTTCTTGTATAAAGGATAGTTAATGATGCAGATTGCAGCACCTACTATTCCAACAAGCACCCCAATGACCATGAAAATTACTCCTGTTCCAAAGACGCCCAGCCCAAAGCACATCCCTGTTCCAAAGATCAAAGTCCCAATAATTCCAAGCGTCATGGCTGTTATAAATGCCGGAAGCTTTGCTCTTTCATCAAGCTTTTTAAGCTGCCTTACCTTATTTGTTTCCTTTGGCATGTAATCCTTTGCAACACTTTCTGCATAAACCTTATCTAAATCGTTCATCGTATTCTTCTCCTTCTTTTCTCTTGAATGTCCTTTTTATGCGATCTTTCCTGTTTCTTTGAGCCATCTGATCTCGTCACGTATGGTCTCTCTGTATGATCTTGTAGTATAACCAAGTTCCTTACTTGCTTTACTTGAATCAAATCGGTTGTTTCTTGCAAGATTATAAACGGAGAAAGTTGTCATAAGCGGCTTTTCTCCTGTCTTTTTTGCTTTTTTCTCAAGTATCTTTGCAATGAAGTTTGCTGCTGATATCGGTAAAAAGAACTTCATTTGTTTACATCCGCTCTCCTCTGAAACAAGCTTTGTAAAATCCTTAAAGCTGACAGGCTCATTCCCAAGAATGTAGCACTCTCCGCTTTTGCCCTTATCAGCTGCCCCAATGAGTCCGTCAGCCAGATCCCTTACATCACACAGATTAAAGCTTCCATCGATTCCTGCGGGCATCTCTCCATTGATGATATCAACTAAAGTCTTTGTGGTCTCACCCATTGCAAAGTCCTCAGGTCCGAGGATTCCTGACGGGTGTACCACACAGGCGTTAAGGCCTTCCTTTGCAGCTTTGAGCACCACGTTTGTTGCCATAGCCTTTGACAATGAGTAACAGCCTTTGATTCTCTCAGGGTCAAGCGGGATCGAACCCTCACATTCTCTTATGCTTCCCTTCTCTTCCTCAGGTATTGCTCCTGTTGATGAGCAATAGACAAGCTTTGATACTTTGTGCTTTTTGCACATCTCTATGATGTTTTCTGTTCCACCGACATTTACATCCATGACTTTCTGACTGTAATCAGGATTTACTGTTACGATGCTCGCTATGTGAAGCACAATTACTTCCGTATCTTCAGGTGTCTCAAAGAATCTTTCCAGGTCATCTTTGTTACAAAGATCGCCATATGCTATTTCAACTTCTTCCGGAAGATATGCGGCTGACTTATCGCCTTCAAGGACAAATGCCCTTACTTTTTCGTTTCTATCAACAAGCTTTCTGCAGACTGTGCTTCCAAGAAATCCTGCTGCTCCTGTTACCAGATACATCTTATTTGTTTTGCTCATTTATCTTTTCCTCTCTTATTTTCAATTTGTTTTCTTGCTCTCTGTTTTGAGCTTGAAGTCATTATAGGGAAATGAGCACACAAAAAGAACAACACTTTTTGCAAAATGTGTTGATTTCAGGAGTACAGGTCCCGACACGTTTTGTAAAAAGTGTTGATTTGTAAATTCGATATAGTGTTTTTACTGCGTTATGGCTTGATGATACACTTCTGTATAACGCTTATGATCTCGTCTTTGGACTCGGCACATCCCCCTCGTACCCACTCAGTGATAACTCCGATAATACCCTTAAGATAAAAGACCATTATAAACGGCTGCTCATTTTCCGGAACTCCGAACCTTGTAAGTATGGGCCCAAATATGTTCTTAAACCATGTCTCATAGATTTTTTCGGCGCCCATCATCTCATTCTTTTCATACATCAGGTAAAAGAGTTTCCTGTTCTCTTCTACAAAATTCAGATATGGCATCAGATATCCCGGGGTAACAAGAAACAGTTTCTCATCGTCTTTATCATCTATATCAATGCTTTCAGCACCCTCGGCGCCGAAGCGGCCAAAGAAATCTTTATATATGGCTTCCACAGTTTCCTGCAGAAGATCATTTACATTATCATAGTGAAGATAGAATGTTGATCTGTTTACTCCTGCAGTCTCACATATTTCCTTAATGGTAATATACTCAAAGTCCTTACTATCAAGGAGTGTTATCAACGCATTATGCATCTTCTCTGCTGATTTAAAATATTTGCTCTCATTCTTATTCATATTTTTCTATAACAATCTCCACATCTCTGTTTCCGAGAAGCTTTGTTAGTAAAGTTTTCTTCCGATATAACTTACAATGTCAAAAAATTCATTACAAGAGATACCATAATCTCTTTTTCTTCTGGTTTAGACTCTGCTATCATAAGTGTTATCGCAACAAGCTCTCCATCACTGATTCTCTTTGTTCCATCCTTCAGCAAAATATCATTCCCACTAAGAAAGTCCAAAAACAATGATGCTGCAATGCGCTTGCATCCATCATTATATGGATGATCTTTCACAAGGAAATACAAAAGATTTGCAGCTTTTTCCTCTAATGATGGATACGCATCTTCACCAAAAGCGCTCTGGTATATTGAAGCAAGTATCCCTTCAACTTTTCCGTGTTCTTTCTCTACTCCAAAAACATCAGTCTGAAATTGAGTTTTCATGGCATCTACAATTTCGCAACATCTTTTATAAGTTATTACATAGGTTGGTTTACTACCTTTGGGGCGTTTAAGTGACTGATGATCATAGTCATCAAGCAAAGAAAGTGCTTCAGTATACATATTAACTGCTTTTAGCACGTCCTTCTCTTCTACATCAAGAGCATCTGCCAGCATCCTTGTTTGGATACTAACTGTTTTTTCAAGAGCTTTAAGTCTCTTTTCATTTATTGCATAGCCCTTTACAATGTACTGCTTTAATACTGAATTAGCCCACTGCCTAAACTCAACGCCTCTTTGGGATTTTACACGGTATCCTACAGAAATAATAACATCCAAGGTATAAATTGGTACTCTTTGTTTAACACCATCAACACGCATTTTTTGCGTGTTGTTATCTTTATCGATTTCCCCTTCAGAAAAAACATTATTTATATGCTTACGAATGGTCTTCTCATCTCTGTCGAACAACTGAGCCATCTGATTTGCAGTAAGCCATACCATTTCATTTTCTAGGGCAACTGGTAACTTAATAGCCCTATCTTTAGTTTCAAAAAGAACAATTTCGTTTTCTTTATTCATAATTTTTGTTTATCCTTTGTAAACGTCAAATACTATCATGAATAATCATCGCATATATATTGGCATTTCGCATTTAACGCGTGGTTGAACATCTTTAACAATGTAATATTACATATATTTTTTAAGCCACTTTTTCCTGAATTCTGTTTGTTCGTCTGTATGGAACCAGTGCTCTCCATTAGGCATTACTGATAAATCAGCACCTATTGCTTCTGCAAATGTCTCCATTGTTTCTAATGATTGGAAGTGATCTTTCTCACCATACAAAATATAAGTAGGTACATTCCATACTATAGGATGATTTCTTACCCACACAAGATAGTCCCATGAGAGGACTTCGCCTTCGGGAAGATGAATTGTGCTTTTAGCTTTCAAATCCTCGTCGGATACATCTGCATGCTTCATCATGTCTAAGTTGCAAAAAACGTTATCTCTCTCACTACTCAATATGTCTTGCTATCATTTTGAGATTTTCAATGATAGTTATATGCTGAGGACAAACGCCCTCACACTGACCACAGGCTATGCAATCTGCAGCCTTTCCTCCATTCTCTAAAAGTTGCGGATAGTCTTCATATTTCACTGACCATTCCTTTTCTTCAAGGTCATCAAAGGTATTTTCGTTGTACATCTTGAAATATTTCGGAATTGAAATTTTCATAGGGCAACCCGAAGTGCAGTAGGAACAACCGGTACAGGGAATGGCAAGCTTACTTATTAGCTTTTCTCCGGCTTTTAAACACAACTTCTTTTCATCCTCTGAAAGAGCTTTAAAATTCTCCATGTAAGAGGTATTATCCTCCATCTGCGCTATACTGCTCATTCCGGAAAGGACAACCATTACATTGTCCAGACTTGCAACAAATCGTATAGCCCAGCTTGGAATTGACATCGCAGGATCTTTTTCCTTAAAGAGCATTTCTATATCCTGCGGTAGATTAGCAAGGGTCCCTCCCCTTACCGGTTCCATTACAGTTACAGGTTTTCCATGTTTCACAGCTACTTCATAACACGCCCGTGACTGAACCCACTCACTATTCCAATCCAGGTAATTGATCATCAACTGTACAAACTCCATCTCAGGATGTTTTGTCAGAATCTCATCTAATAGCTCAGGAGTATCATGAAAAGAGAATCCAGCATGCTTTACAAGTCCAGCCCTCTTTTTTTCAAGAAGCCAGTTAAAACAATCCAACTTTTCATATATTTCCAGTAGTTCTTCATCTATTCCATGGATAAGGTAATAGTCAAAAAAACTTGCTCCAGTCTTTCTGAGTTGCTCATTAAAAATCCTATTTCTGTCCTCTTTGGTCTTTATATACTCGCCATGTAATTTGGTGGCAAGGGTAAAGCTGTTCCTTGGATATCTATCCACTAAAGCAGCCTTTACCACATTTTCACTGTTAAAATCATGGTACATCCAGGCAGTGTCAAAATAGGTAAAGCCTCTTTCCAAAAACATATCCACCATTTTGCAAACCTGCTCTACATCCACAGATGCTTCATCTGAAGGATTCAGCAAAGGCATTCGCATTAGCCCAAATCCAAGCTTCTTCTTTGGTTTAAAATCCATCATTGAATTTTTTCCTCTCAGATATCAAAAAATCCTAATGTTTTTAGCATTGCAATTGCATTTTCGATATATTCATTATCGGTAATATGCCAATGGAATCCCAGTCTGTAAAGTGCCTTCACCGTAAACTTATTATCTACATCATTTTCGATAATATTCTCATCATTATCGGTTTTATAGTTTACAAGCGGTGAAACAAAACGGTTGATACGCTCATCCATAAGAGCTCTATTCAGCCTTTCATTAAACTCTTTTTCGTCTACCACATCCACTTTCAGGTCATTATCATTAAGCGCCTGTACCAGATCTCCCATTTCTATAGTATGGGAGTTATAGGCATGAAAAACAGTAAACTCACTATTGGTTCCTGCCAGCAGTACTGTAGCTCTGGCCACTTCATCAATAGGTGAGAATTCATCCTCTTCGTCCATGTCCTGCACAGGGAAGCACCCAAGAACCACGTAAGACTTTAATGTATTCATAAAATTATTAGTGTTAAAGTTGATCTGGAACTCACCATCTTCATATCTGCTCATGAGATTACCCATTCGGATTATCTTAGCATTAAGTCCCTTCTCCTCTATAGCATCAAGAATGAGCTTTTCAGCCAGATACTTCGAATATACGTAGCCATTTGATTCTACCTGCTGTCCGATATCAATGGCATCCTCTCTAAGCGTCGTCTCTCCGTTAGAACCGACATTCCTTTCGCCACATACTGAAACCGTAGATATATGCACCAGACGAATATCCTTTTTAAGGCACAAATCAACAAGGTTAGCTACTCCGTATACATTGACATTCTTAAGAAACTCCAGATCTGCAAAGTGTTTGACTGAAGCGGCACAGTTTATAAGTGTATTAATGTCGTATTCTTCAAGTTTCTGGATGCTCTGTGCATCCGTGATATCTCCTTCAATTGCAACTATCCTGTTTCCAAAGTAATCCTCATCCAGGTCATCGAAGTAGTAGAAGAAACTTTCTCTAAGTCGTCTCATTGCTCCAATTTTACCACCACGAAGCAGACAGTAGACTTTCATAGTTCCGGAATCAATGAGCTGTCTTAGCACATGAATTCCCAAAAAGCCCGTAGCACCAGTCAAAAGAACTGTCCCAAGCCCCTCGGTTTTTATATTATCCAAATACTGCGGTATGTTGTGGGAAAGGGCTTTTGCATACTCATTCACCGTTACACTTTCCTCATTCGTCTGATCTGTTTGATTTTGAACAGTTTCTTCATTCCACTGATCCTTAATCTTTGAGAAAAGATGCTCAGAAAGCTGTCTTGGTGTTGGTTTATTAAATATATCCTGATACACTACAGGATAATCTTTGACCATTATGGCCATCATTACCTTGGCCGCCAAAAGAGACGTTCCACCATATTCAAAGAAATTATCATCCAAATGGAAATCATCTTTTTTCAATGTCTTTCTGAATATCTCCAGAATCTGTTCTGTCAGCGCCTCCAGTTGCTTCGATCCTTCAAAAGCTACTGCAGCTCCTTTTGGCCCCTGAGAATCTGTAACGGTATCCGGAATATCTTTTTTCTCAACTAATTCTTGTTCTGCCCGGAATTCTTTTACCTCGCTAAGAGAAAGCACATCTTCAACTGTTCTGCAGGTTAATAGTCCTCGGATCACCTCTTCCATCAGCTTATAAAAGCGCTCCATTGTGGTCTTGCCATACATCTCTATATCATACTCAAATTCATAGACCACCTTATCATCATTAAGATATATATCAAGTCCAAATGGCGATTTTGCTTGGAAAGCTCCTAGTCCAAGTTCCTTCTCCTTGGCCTCTTTTCCTCCAATAAGGACAGCATCATCTGTCTGGTCCCCCTGATATGCGAAAAGCACATCAGAACTAAGTCCATAGGTGCTGCATACCTCAGCAAAACTGAATATATCACAGGACATGGCATTTAACAGCATACTCTGGCATTCACCTACTGCATGAGATACATCCATCTGAGGTGAAGGACTTATTGATACCGGAATGGTCTTTACAAACATTCCTATACTACGGTTTAGCCTGCTGTCATTTCGGCCATTATAAATTGAGGCAAATACTGCATTCTCAGAACCAGTACATACTTTCAGCGAAAGTCCCATAGCCATGGTAAAGAACGCATTTAGACCAAAACGATTCTTCTCACAGAACGCTCTGATATCATTTGCCGAAATCCTTCCTGTCAAAACTAAGTTTCCATCATCATCAGTTGCTGTTGCCTTTTCTGTTGGAGGAAGAGTAACTTTTTTGCAGTTGCCAAAAATACTATCATGCCACTCTTTGGCTTTTTCAAATTTGTCAGAGTTTCTTCTCGTCTTCTCAACAATAGCTGCCTCAAATCCTGTAAACTGCTCGGCTTCCACATTTTCGCCCAAATATGCCCTGTTGATGTCTTCCATAAAAATACTTAAAGATTCACCGTCACTTATGATGTGATGGGTATCAATGAAAAGGTATTTACCCTCATTGGAAGCAAACAACCCGATTCTGCAAAGAGGCTCTCCCAAAGTCAGATCAAATGGTCTGACCAGTTCCTCATCAGAAGGCAAAACAGTACCCTCAGAAATTTCCACCTTTATTTCGTCACTTCTTACAGCAAAAACTTCTCCTTCTTCATTCACCTTAAGAGTCATTGACAGATATGGGTGAGCTTTCAATGTCTTTTCTATTGCCAGACGGAGCCTGTTCATATCAATTTCCGGAGAAAGCTCATAAAGGATTGGTATATTATAGATAGTAGAATCTTTGTAATGGATACTCTCAACAAATATTCCCATCTGAGTCATAGAAAGAGGATACTCTTTTCTTAGTTCAAACTCTTCACCCTCTTCCTTAGTCTCCAGAAGCTTTTCTATGTCAATTACTGTTTTGGTTTCAAACAGTTCGGCGATGGTAACATTCTTGCCAAACTCCCCTGCCAGCATTGTACACAGTCTTATACATCCAAGAGATGAAAGACCTGCAGCAAAAAGATCTGTAGTGATCCCAACAGGAACTTCACCTATTATCTTCTTTATAATCTCCAGAATAGACTTCTGACACTCAGTCTCAGGAAGCACAACCTTTTCCTCTTCCTTTCCGGGATCAGGCAGAGCTTTCTTATCAATCTTGCCATTTGCAGTAAGAGGCATCTCCTCCAGCTGCACAAAAGCCTGTGGAACCATATAAGCAGTAAGCTGAGATGAAAGATGTGCCTTGAGATCATCAATGTCAATTTCATTGTCAGCAGTGAAGTATGCAGCCAGATACTCAGTCTCTTTCTTTAATACGATAACGATAGAAGATCTGATTCCGGGATATGAACCTATTACGCTCTCTATCTCGCCAAGCTCAACTCTAAGCCCTCTTAGCTTGACCTGGTTATCAATTCGTCCATGATACTCGATGTCACCATTTTCCTTGATTCGTACAAGATCGCCACTTCGATATGCAGGCATATCAAATAACCTAATAAAACACTTTTGGGTAAGATCATCCCTTCCGATGTAGCCTCGTCCTACGCCATCGCCAATTATCACCATTTCACCCAGAGCGCCAAGTCCCTGAAGTCGGCCCTCCCTGTCGATGGTGGCAACGTGAACATTTACATTAGGTATTCCAATTGTAATGTTCTCTGTATCCTCAACAACCTGCATGGTGCAACTTATGGTTGCCTCAGTAGGCCCATATCCATTCATTATGCATATATCAGGATTTATATCTTTCAGCTTGCCAAAAAGAGCAGGTGGAAAGGCCTCAGCTCCCATATCCACACTCTTTAGACCTTTTACCGCATCTGTAAAGGCATCCGTAAACTCACCCATGTCCAGCATATTCATCAGATAGCTCGGTGTACAGCTCATAACATCAACATGGTTATCGGTCATAAGCTTTCCAAGCAGAACAGGATTCATTATATCTTCATGAGTTGCAAGTACCACCGTCATGCCATTGGCAAGTGGAACAAACTCCTCCATTATAGAGAAGTCAAAAGTAAGTGCTGCTATTGCAAGGCTTACGTGTCCTCTCCTTGTATAGCCTAAAATCTCGTGGTTTTTCTCATTATCATCAACGAAATTCACGAGGTTTTTATTGGTGAGCATAACCCCTTTTGGTTTTCCTGTTGAACCGGAAGTATAAATGACATAGGCAAGTGCCTCATAAGGAACAGTTTCGTTAAGGTCGTCTTTTTCACCCTCTTTTACTGCATCTTCAACGCAGATAAGTTCGACTCCGCTTTCAGCCAGGACATCAAACATCTCTTTGCGTTTTTCCAGGATTTCTCTCTTTGTCACTAAAAGTTTTGCCCCTGAATCTTCGAGAATAAAGCGTATTCTATCCTCAGGATACTCAGAATCTATCGGAAGAAATGCTCCGCCGCTTTTAAGTACGCCCTGCCTCATGACATAGGCATAGCTGTCCCTGTCAGGCATTACAGCAACAATGCTCTCGGCTTTCGCGCCCTTGCTCCTTAATATAAATCCAAGAGCATTTGCTTCCTCATTTAGTTCTTTGTAGGAAAGCGTCCTGTCTTTGGCAACAAGAGCCTTCCTGTCAGGATTCTTATGTGCGGCATCCTGCAGAAGCCGATAAGCAGGTCTTTCCTTTACAGGAAAATCGCTATCATGAAGAATTTTTATCTTCTCTTCATCAGCCTTGGTGGTAAGGCATACATCGCCCAGACGTTCTTTATTCATGAACTCATGGGTGATATTATCCATCATGTGAACAAGGCCCTCTATTGTAAACTTAGAGAAAAGAGCCGGATCGTACTCAAGCTCATAAACAATCTTTGAACCATCAAGGCTTACATCTATACCTATACCAGCCCTTGCCCTTGAAAGTCCCAGCATTTCAAGTTTGGCAAGTTCTCCGCCAATCATTGCGCCATGCCCGTACTCTCCCTGATAAGCAAACATGATGTCAGCCTTGATATCATAAGCATTCCTTATCTCAGCAAAGCTGTATATATCGTTAGCCATTGCAGACAGAAGATATTTCTGACATTCCTTTACGGCATCAGAAATCTTTTTTTCCGGAGCACATTCCAAATATACCGGCAGGGTCTTTACCAGCATTGATACACTATCTGAAAGTCTTCCATCACTTCGGCCGTTATAGATTGTAGTAAATATGGCATTTTCAGACGCTGTATACGACTTAAGTGCAAGGCCAAAAGCAGTCATGAAGAAAGCATTAAGTGTACAGGAATTATCAAGACAGAACTGTCTTATCATAGCTCCATCCGTTTCTCCGATAACCTTCCCTTCACCTATATTTCCATCTTCTTTCTTTCCATCTTTTATTGGAAGTGTCTCGCCGCCACAGCCTGCAAAGTAACTGTTGTACCAGGCCTTTGCCTTTTCAAATCGCTCGCTTTTCCTCGCTGCTTCTTCATCAAGAGCAAACTCATATCCCGTATATTTCTCTTTTTCTATTTCTTCACCTGAATAAGCTCTGTCGATATCATTTTGCAAAATAAAAAGAGATTCACCGTCACTTACGATGTGGTGGGTATCAAGGAAGAAATAGTTACCATTTTTTGTTTCATAGATTTCTGCACGGAAGAGAACTTCTCCCGTATCAAGGTAAAATGGCCTTACCAGCTCATTTCCAGTTGGAATGGTATCTTTCTTAAATACAGGAGTTTCAAACTTATAGTCATCCCTTCTTATCGCATGTACGATTCCATCCTTGTCACTTACAGGTTCCATGAAAAGATATGGATGGGCTGCTACAGCTTTTTCAATGGCTTTGGCCAGCTTCAGAGTATCAACTCCGTCTCCAAGTTTATAAAGCTCCGGGATATTGTAGGTGGTAGAACCCGGGTAGCGCATACATTCGATATATATACCTGTCTGGGTCATGGAAAGCGGATATTCTTCCCTAAGTTCACATTCTAAAGTTTCATCTGTATTTTTCAGAATGCTGTCTATAGCTTTAATGGTACTGTTATCAAAAACATCCGATACTTTAATGGTTTTTCCAAAGCGCTCTGACAAAAGGGCGCACAGCCTGATATATCCTACAGATGACATACCGAATGCAAACAAGTCTGAATTTATACCGATAGAAACATCTCCAATAACTTCTTTAACAATCTCAAGGATCTTCTCCTGAGTTTCATTCTCAGGCGGAACTATCTCATCTTCCATCATTACAGCCTGAGGCAGTGCCTTTTTGTCTATCTTGCCTGAAAGATTCATAG